>JAYWLB010000086.1:0-79796 GCA_035967665.1 Verrucomicrobiales bacterium BCK34 | reverse complement strand
TCTGAGCCCAATGCGATTTGAAAAACAAAAAACAAACCTAAATTAAGATAACGTGGTCTCAAATCTTTGAGCATCTCACTCGGTGAGGATTAAAATTAGGATCTAGAAAAAGAAAAGGAGTGGGAGCAAACAGGGTTGACTCATCGGCCTAACAGGGTTGAGTGCTGGGCTTAACCCTCTCAGGCCTCCATCTCCCGCCATGACTTACGCAGAAACGCTTCAGAAACGCATCGCAGCAACGGGCAGTGGCCTTTGTGTGGGGATCGATCCCCGGCCGGATCTTCACGATTCTCCGGCGGCGATTCAGAAATTCTGCGAGCAGGTTATCGATGAGACCGCTGAATACGCGGCGGTTTTTAAGCCGAATATCGCCTACTTCGAAGCGCTTGGTGTCGTTGGTTATCAAATGATGGAAACGCTCATCGGCCGGATGAAAGAGACCGGTGTTCCCATCGTCCTTGATGCGAAGCGCGGCGACATCGGGACGACTCAGGAGCACTACGCGATGGGCTACTTTGGAAACTGGGATGTCGACGCGGTGACGCTCAGTCCCTACATGGGCTTTGACTCGGTCGAGCCGTTTCTCAAGTATCCGGGCAAGGGCGTTTATTTACTCGGGGTGACTTCAAATGCCGGAGCAACTGATCTCGAACTCCACGACCTCGCGAGTGGCCGCAAGGTCTTCGAACTCGTCGGCGATATGGCGGGGCGGGCCACGGAGGCGGGCAGTATCGGTCTCGTCCTCGGGCTCACAAATGCTTCGGCGGAAGTGCTGGCGCGTTTGCCTGACGTGCCGCTTTTGATTCCAGGTCTCGGTGCGCAGGGAGGTGATCTTGATGCGCTTGCTGGGCAAAATCGAAAAGCGCCTTCCGTGATCAATGTTTCCCGTGGCATTCTCTACGCGGACGACCATCTTTCATTCTCTGAAAAAGCCAAAGACTATGCGAACCGAATTGCCAGCATCACCTGAAGAAACGATTGAACTGCTCAAGGATTACGGAGCGGTGGAACAGGGCCACTTCGTTCTCGCGAGCGGAAAGCACTCGAATTTCTATGTCAAAAAGGGGAAGCTGGTTCAGCATCCCTTTGAGCTGCAGGCAATGATCGAGCAGCGCGTTGAAGCGATGCGCGAACTCGGGCAGATCGATGTGGTCCTGAGTCCTGCCATGGGCGGTGTTCCCGTTGGTCAGCAGGTCGGTCTCGCGGTGCATGCGCGGACGATCTACGCAGAGCGCAATCCGGAGACGAACGAGCTCGAGCTTAAGCGCGGTTTTGAAATCAAGCCGGGCGAGCGACTTCTTCTTGTCGAGGATGTCATCACGACCGGTGGAACGCTGCTTGAGTTGACCGATTTTATTCAGTCACAGGGTGGCGAAGTGGCCGGCGTGTTCGTCGTCGTGAATCGTTCCGGCAAGGATAAGGTGGGGGAGTATCCCGTGGTTTCCTGCATGGAGATTCAGTTTCCGGTCTACGAAGCGGACGAAGTTCCCGAGTGGCTCGCGGAGATTCCCGCGGTTCGCCCCGGAACCAAAAAGGTCTAAAACCCTTTATCCAGCGGGGAAATTTGCCCTCCCTGAGACGGGGGGCAAAATCGTCAAATGACGGGCTTTCAAAGTCATCGGAAAAGCCGTGTAAAAAAATAAAACATTTTTCGAAACCTCGTGCTTTCCAGGGGGTTAGGATGCATGAAATCTTTTTGATTGGATGCATCAATTTCTATTGCAAAAAAGTCACAAAGATTTCAATTGTGACAATCTCAATTAACTAGCGGTTTGCCAATCCCCATAAAGACGACTCGGAGCAATAGTTCTACAATCTTCATCCAGCTCGTTTAGGCACCGTTTACCACAACCTCCCCCTCACTTCTAACTCTGGCCCCGACATTCTTCGGGTTTGGATATGAACGCGTGTACCCTAATCCCCCAATCGCCTTTTCGGCGTAACTCCCCACTCCAGGTAACGACTCTCGCAGTCCTCTTTCCTGCGCTCCTGTTCTCCACTGGTCCGGTTTCGGCCAATCCCGGTGGAGGCGTGGTCGTCCATGGTGATATTTCTATCGCTAACGGCGGCAATGGTCTTCTTAACGTGAATCAGAATTCCGCGATGGCGATCATCAACTGGTCGGACTTCAGTATTGCTGCCGGAGAGACGACTCGATTCAATCAACCGGGCGCGCAGGCGGCGGTTTTGAACCGGGTTACGGGAGGTGATCCCTCTGCGATATTCGGGGCACTGCAGGGGAATGGAAGTGTCTTTGTGATCAACCCCAATGGTATTCTCGTTGGTTCCACCGGGATGATTGACGTCCATGGACTCGTGCTTTCGACCCTTGACCTCAGTAATGGAGAATTCCTTGCCGGGGGCGACATGACCTTCCTCGGAAGCGGTGACGCCGGGGTCGTCAACCTGGGTAAGATCAACGCGATCGGCGGGGACGTTTTTCTTTTCGGTAACACGGTGACGAACGAGGGATCGATCACGGCTCGCGACGGAACGGTCGGCATTGGTGCGGGGCGCGAAGTGCTTCTCGCCGCGAAATCGAATACAATGGGAGAGCGGGTTTTTGTTCGCGCAGGTGGTAGCGGAAACACAGGCATTTTGAATACGGGTTCGATTGAAGGTGCCGCTGTCGAATTGAAGGCGCATGGCAATATGTATGCGCTGGCGATCAACAATAAGGGATCGATCCGTGCCGTTGGTGCGGTCAATCAGGGTGGGCGCGCCTTCCTTCGTGGAGTGGGTGGTTCGGTATCGAATTCGGGTTCGATTGAGGTGTCTTCGTCATCCTCTTCCTATGCTGCGAGCAAGTCTGCGAGTGCCGTCATTCAAGCGGCCTACGCTCGTGTCGACGGTGCGATTCGTGCTGAAGGTGGATCGGTTCAAATCACCGGTAGCGAATCGGTCGAAGCCGGTGGCTTGATCAATGTGTCATCCGGAACCGGCAAAGGTGGCGATGTCACTGTCGAGGGACTGAATGTGGCAGTCGGCGGAACGACTGTGATTGACGCGAGTGGATCAGCCGGAGGCGGATCGGTGCGCATCGGTGGCGGTTTGCAGGGTCGCGATGCGGAGGTGATGAATGCGATCACGACGACGGTTGACTACGGATCAGTCATCATCGCAGACGCGGTGGAAAGCGGCAGTGGTGGATCGGTCGTGCTCTGGGCCGATGGAGACACCACATTTCTCGGCGATATTTCCGCCGAGGGCATCGATGCGGGTGGTTTTGTCGAGGTTTCCGGACGTGAGCGACTTGGCTTCTCGGGGACCGTTTCAACGATGGCGGCGAACGGCACGGCCGGAACCTTGTTACTCGATCCCACGAACGGTGAGGTCAGGAATGTGACCAGTCACAATCTTGCAGGAAATCCTTTCGTGATTGCGCGCAACAGCCTGCAGACGGCTTTGGGTTCGAACAACGTGGTAATCTCCACTCCGGCTGATCCAATGATCACCGACCGGGGCACGATCACTTTTGTTGATACGGTAACCTGGAACTCGGCGAACAGTTTGTCCGTTCTTGCTCACGGCGACATCCTATTCAACGCGAGTGTTCAAAATGGTGGAACCGGTGCACTGAATGCGGTTGCCGGTTGGGATGGGTTCACTGGACTTCCTGTTTCCTCTCCCTTGCAGTCTCCAGGCTCGATTACCATTTCAGATTTTCAGAATAATTTGGATAGCTATGGCAAAGTCCAGAGTGGTATCAACGGTAGTATATACGTAGGCAGTGATGCTGCCGCATCCGGCATTGCGGTGGGTAGCCGTCATGGAGAAACGAATCTCTTCGGACACGACTTGACGATTCAGGCCAGCAATGTCGCGACAGCTGACCGGTATGCTCAGGTGGGATATCGGGATGTCTCCACGGGTGCGGCAAGTACCGGCAGCATCAATATTCAGCTCAACAATCAGCTTACGATGACAGCCGGCAACGGTAATATCAGGAACTACGCTCAGATCGGACACGGTGGCGCTGACGGAACGACGTCGACGGCGGCGGGGAATCTTTCCGGTGATATCCGGATTTCGGCTGTAAGTGGCATCGAGATGAATGCAGGCTCTGGATCGACTCAAAACTACGTTCAAATTGGTCACGGCGGATACCAGGCGGGTAATGCCGGGAGCAGTCACGGCGGTACTATTACGATCATTTCCGCGAAAGGTGGCATCGCCGCCTCGGCAGGTACTGGCACGGATAACTATGCACAGATCGGGCATGGCGGGCGCCTCGCTCGCGGTGCTCACAGTGGCGATGTAGCGATTTTGGCGAAAGGTGATATTGAGTTCACCGGCAGCGCCAACAGCGGCGGTTATGCTCAGATCGGCAACGGCGGCAATGACGCCGATTCAGGCGGAGGCACCACCGGCAAATCCGGCAATATCCGGGTGGCGTCTACGACAGGAAGTATTCTCTTCAGCTCCGGAACCGGAACAAATGCTTATGCTCACCTGGGTAATGGTGGATTAAGTACTGACGGAAATCACACCGGATCGATCACTGCGAGAGCCGCTCAGGATATCATTTTCGATGGGAATACCGGCGTAGGCACAAATGCCTATGTTCAACTCGGGAACGGAGGTCTCAGTGCGATTGGTAATCACGGCGGGGCAATCATTGTCAGCGCCGGAACTGACGGTGCATTCTCAGATGTTTTCGATGTCGACCGTGACGGAATTTTTAATGAAGCTGTGGAAGACGATGTGACTTTCGTTAAAGGTGGTCTCGGCACGATCAGTTTTTCCGCAGGCAGTGGTACCGATAAGTATGCTCAGCTTGGCCACGGTGGTCGGACGGCGCGCGGCGATCACTCCGGCAGCATCGACGTCGATGCTGTCGGGGACATTACGTTCACCGGTGGCACAACTACGCAGGCATATGCGATGCTCGGCCACGGGGGACGTGACGCCGATAACCCTAATCCTAACTATTATCCTGACAACGATCCAAATACCGTGGATCGCGGTCCGACTGCAGCCGAGCGGATCGGCAATACGGGGAATATTAATGTGACGTCGACCGGAGGCAGCGTGCTTTTCACTGCCGGCTCGGGAACGGAAACTTCCGTGATCCTGGGGCACGGCGGCTCGTATACGGATGGCGACCATGTCGGAAATATCACAGTAGCTGCCGCCGGAGATATTCGTTTTGACGCAAGTGACACAGCGGGGAGCATTCATTACGCTCAGCTCGGGCACGGTGGTTATCTGGCCAGCGGCGGGCACACAGGAAGCATTTCGGCGTCTGCGGGGGATAACATCGTCTTTACCGGTGGAGCGTCGAACAGCTACGTCCAGATCGGACACGGCGGGCGCAATGACCACCGCGTGAACCGTGGCGGCACCACGGGGGCTTTTGTGCAGAATAATGCCAATGATCGCTACTTTCCCGGCACCCACACGGGGGCGATCAGTGTATCGTCCGGAAACGATATAACTTTCGCAGGAGGCACCGGGGCTTCAGCCTATGCGCAAATAGGACACGGTGGCTATCGCGACGACGCTGAAGCAGGCGAGGGACACAATGGAGATATCTCCGTCGTCGGGGGTGGTCTCGTAAGTTTTTCGGCAGGAGCTCTTGGTCAGACTCACGCGCAGGTGGGCCACGGCGGATATGAGACATACGGTAATCACGGGTATCAGGTGGTTCGTACCGAAGTCGGTTCGGTCGCGGCTACTCAGGGGGGAACCGCCAGCCTGGTCAACGGAACACTGGCACCGGGATCAGTGCGCATTACGGTCGATCCAGAGGGGACCGGAGCGGGCACGGCAGTGTTCATTGATGATGGAAACGGCAATCTCATCGACGGCGCATCCAGTGTCGTCGGTACCGTTAACTATCTCACTGGCGAGGTGACTTTCGACTCTGATGTCAACAGTTCCGGTGACTCTGTCGAAGTGGCGTATCTATATGGCGGCAGCGACATACTCGTCGAAGGGGCGAATGGAGTGGTATTTTCGGGTGGTCAAAGCAGCCAGGCCTACGCTCAGATCGGTCACGGTGGCTACGACGCGGATCTCGCAACAAACCGGAATATCCGGCCTGAGGAAGTCTCGCCTGCAGTGAATACTTCGACTACAACCTACCATCTTAACACACCGGAGGGAGTGCCTCTGGGATCCAGCGGTAACATCACGGTTCGAGCCGGCTTTGATGGCACAAACGTGACTAACACGAACGCTCAACTTGCTTTTTCCGGAGGCAGTGGCGCGGATGCATACGTGCAAATCGGCAACGGCGGCAGGTCGACGGATGGTGATCATGTCGGGAACATCATTGTTGATGCGACCGGTGATATCCTTTTTGCCGGAGGTTCGCATCAGCGGACATACGCTCAGATCGGAAACGGTGGCTACGATTCCGATTCCAACATTCTCACTCCTACGAAAGGAAACACGGGTGACATCCTTATTAACAGCAATCTGATCGGTACCGTGGTTAACGCGGTGGGATCAGTGTCGTTTCTCGGTGGCAGCGGAGAAGAGTCCTATGTTCAGCTGGGGCACGGTGGCTACCTCAACATGGGGGCCAACTTCGGCATCATTGATTTGCGCTCGGCCGGGGACATCACCTTTACCTCCGGCGACGGGTCGGGCATCGGAGATTTGGATGGCTCGGGCACGACTTTCGTTGCGACTGTCGGTCATGGTCGTCGCAGTTACGCGCAGTTGGGGCATGGCGGATATGATGCCGATGCAGCGAGTTCGGGTGGTGTCGACGGGATCGGGCACAGTGGGAATATTAATGTGACATCCGGAGGAAATGTCAGCTTCACTTCAGCGGTGGTAACTGATCCTGCTGCGGAAGATTACCGGAACTACGTGATGCTGGGTCACGGAGGTTTGGCATCCAGCGGTGATCATTCAGGTGGTATCACGGTGGTCGCAGACGGGAACGTTACTTTCACTTCGGGGGGCGTCATCGCCAGTGACCCGGTTAATGCTCCGGTGTCGTTTTTCTCTCACGACAGCTTCGCACAGTTGGGTCACGGTGGTCGCGATTCGGACGGTTACGGAACCGCTGACACGACGGGCCATTCAGGCAATATCCTCGTGGAAGCCGGGGGTGGTATCACCTTCACTGCATTCAACTCCGGGATCTCAGGAGATGCCGTTGCAGTGAATGATGGCTATGTGCAATTGGGTCACGGCGGCTTGAATGTTGACGGTAGCCAGATGGGCAAAGTCGACATTGCTGCTTTGAGCGGGGCAATCAGCTTCGACGCCTCAAAGGCAGGTGTTGATGGCTACGCGCAGTTGGGGCACGGCGGGCGTTCCGGAAAAGGCGATCACGTCGGGGATATCTACGCGGACGCTTCCGGTGCTATCTCGTTCACGGGTGGATCGACGCTTCGCACCTACGCGCAGCTGGGACACGGCGGCCACGATGCTGACTACCTCACCGGAGCCTCGGCGAAAGTGGGCAATAGCGGTGACATCTTGGTAAACACGCGGAGTGGGATGGTAAGCAATACCGGAGGAATTTTCTTCACAGCGGGCACGGGAGAAGAATCCTACGTGCAGTTGGGGCATGGCGGTCATGCAACGCAAGGTGCCCACGGCGGCAACCTGCTCGGATTGAATATCATTGATGTGCGGGCGGCAGGTGATATCAAATTCGTATCGGGCGACGGCTCAGGATTCGGAGACGATACTGCCGGCAGCGAGGGCAATGGGCGGCGCAGCTGGGCACAATTGGGCCATGGCGGATATGATTCTGATGCAGCTTCTTCAGGCGGCGTTGATGGCGACGGTCACAATGCGGACATTAACGTGCAGGCGGGAGGAGCGATCACCTTTACCGCGAGTGACCTTGTCGACCCGGTTGCCGGCCCTAACATGCAGGCGCAGGATTTTCGTAACTACGTTCAGTTGGGGCATGGCGGTCTTGCCGCGAATGGTGATCACCGTGGTATGATTACGGTGACAGCAGGCAACGGTATCGCCTTCACTGCGGGCGGCGTTGATCCTGCCGCAACGGCTAACTTCAGTCAGGATGCCTATGCACAGATCGGGCACGGCGGCTATGCGGCTGACGGATACGGTGGTGCTGATCTTTTGTCTAAAACGGGCAGCATCAGTGTGACTGCGACTGGCGGTGACATTGTTTTTAAAGGATCGAATGCCACAGAGGCGTATGTGCAGATTGGCCATGGTGGACGCGATGTCGATGGCGGGACAAGCGGGAGTATTACTGTTTCAGCTTTGGCAGGAGCGATCACTTTCGAGGCGGGAACCGGTGCTGACAATTACGCTCAGGTGGGTAATGGCGGACGGACCGCACGAGGTACTCATGGTCTTGTCGATCTTATGGGCAAGGCGGTCGACATCATCAGTGTCACTGCGTCGGGAGATATCACGTTCAACGGCGGGGCGGGAGCCCGCAGCTACGCACAATTGGGCAATGGCGGTTACGACGCTGATTCGACGACAGCCCCACTCGGCTCTGCAGCGAATATTAAAGTGACCTCAAGCGGGGGAAGTATTCTTTTTCAAACGGAACAAGCCGGAAGCGGAGATGCGGCCTACGTGCAACTGGGTAACGGAGGTTACGCTACAAGCGGGGATCATCGGGGCACCATTGAGGTGACTGCGGACCGGGATATCACTGTCGCTGCAGCCCCGGCCGGAACTGTTGCCAATGCCTATGCGCAACTGGGACACGGCGGACGAAGTGCTGTTGGGAATCATAGCGGTGATATCAAAGTAGAGGCCGGAGCGGGAGGTGTTGCGGGCGGTATAACAGTGCGTTCCGGTGGGGGCGCTGCTGACAGATACGCTCAACTCGGCCACGGTGGGCGTCTCGCCAGCGGGATCCATTCAGGTGAAATAGGAGTCACTTCGCTGGAGACAATTCTTTTCCAGACCGGAACGAGCACACGTAACTACGTCCAGCTTGGACACGGTGGTCACGAAGCGGCTGCAGTGGGAGTCGGCGCGGGCGATGCCGGCAACAGCGGCAGCATCAATGTGCAGTCAACAGCGGGCGCGGTTGAATTCCGCCTTGCTGCGACCAACACCAGCCCCGGCACGGATGCTTATGCTCAGCTCGGCCACGGTGGTAATTTGACCGGCGGCGACCACACCGGCAGCATTGACGTAACCGCGGAAACAAACCTTCTCTTCCGCGGTTCCTCCTCCACGGGGACCGGCAGCGACAGCTACGTTCAATTGGGCCACGGGGGAATGGATGCCTCCGGAAATTTCAACGGCGATATCACGGCGACCGCTAACACCGGATACGCTCAGTTCCGTTCCGGAGCGAGCACGAGCACGACGACTACGGCCGGTAACAACCGTTATGCCCTCCTCGGGCATGGTGGCACCAATTCTGCCGGTAGTTTCAGTGGTGATATCCGCCTCCTCGCTGATGACGCGATCACTTTCTCGAACCAGAGTTCTTCGGCCACGATCGGCAGCTACACTCAACTGGGGCACGGCGGTTTGAATGCAAGCTCGACGGCGGGACACCTCGGCGATATCGCGGTGACATCGAGAACATCCAGCATCACTTTCACCGGCGCGGCGGGTAGTTCGACGGATTCCTATACTCAACTTGGTCACGGCGGAACCAATGCCACCGGCAGCCATTCGGGCGACATCGCAGTGCAGTCGGCGACGACCACTACCTTCACCGGTGGAACCGCTGGAATTCGTAACTACGCTCAACTGGGGCACGGTGGTTTCAATGCCGATGCATTGGCCGGCGAAGGCCACAGCGGGCGCATCGGTGTCGCCGCTGGAACCAATCTGACTTTCACTGCCGGATCGGGATCCTCTGAGGAATCCTATGCTCAACTGGGTCACGGCGGTTCAGGTGCCACGGGGAATCACAATGGTGACATTGTCGCCCGGGCGGGGAATACCCTGATCTTCAATGCGAGCACCGGAACAGATACGATCGTTCCGGATCCTGTTGACCCGATCAACAATCCTCCAACCCGCATCGACAACCGCGGATACGCACAGTTGGGACACGGTGGCTACGCGGCTTCGGGTAACCACTCGGGCAATATCACCGCGAGCAGTCAATTGACGGGAGACTTTGTCGACATCGGTGATTTCGATGGGGACGGTTTTAATGAGGTGATCTCAATGGTGGGCGGCGCGACCACGACCAACCCGTTCAGTTTCCTCGCGGGAACTGATGCCACGGGAGATGCCGCCAGCGATGCATACGCCCAGCTTGGGCACGGAGGTCGTCTCGCGACAGGAACCCGCACCGGCGATATTCTCGTCGATGTGGAGCGCACGGTTCGTTTCCAGGCGGGAGCTCTCGGAGCAAGAACATACGCACAACTCGGCCACGGCGGGCATGACGCTGCATCAGTGATCGACGGTCTCAATCCGATTGCTCTCGCAAATAGCGGCGACATCGATGTCCGGGCGCGCACCGGAGCGGTGAATTTCCTCTGGGTCGCAACTAACACTGCCACCAGCAGTGAAACGTATATCCAACTGGGTCATGGTGGATTTGTTAGTGATCCGCTCATCAGCGGTGTTGATGCCGGTGGTCACAATACCGGTGACATTGCAGTTGCGGCGGGAACAAACGTTTTGTTCCGCAGCACCGATGACGCCACGGTCGACAGCAATTCCAATTACGCGCAACTGGGTCACGGTGGTCTTCGCTGGGTTGGTAATCATTCGGGTGATATCGCTGCGTGGGCAGGTGCCGCCGGTGTTTCAGGCACGGTGACTTTCAGTGCGCCTAACCTTACGACCGCAGCGGCCGGAATTTCTCAGAATCGCTACGTGCAGCTCGGTCACGGAGGTTTCCAGGCCAGGGGTGATCACTCGGGTGATATTTCGGTTCTTTCTCTGGGAAGTATTTCCTTCCGCGGAGGTCGGGTCGAAGGCGGTTATGCTCAGCTCGGTCACGGTGGTCTTGATGCTGACGACACCAATACTGCTCTCGGCAACACCGGTGATATCCGTGTCGCCTCACAAACCGGCAATATCAATTTTCAGTGGAACGCTTCCACTGACACCCCCGGTGAATACAGCTATGTGCAGCTCGGACATGGCGGCTACCAGAATTCGGGAGACCACTCCGGCGACACCACGGTGCGGGCAGGTGGCTTGATTCAATTCCGCGGAGGAACTGGAAACACTGCTCCTGCTACCGGCTTTGTGGGCAACTATGCTCAACTCGGGCATGGTGGTTTTGAGGCAGCGGGTAATCACAGCGGCGATCTTACGGTTTCGGCCGGGACCGACGGAGCGTTTGTTGACGTGTTCGATCTGAATATGAACGGCATCTACGGTGAAGCTTCTCTCGACGAAGTGACTTTTACTTCGACTGGTGCCGGAACGATCACCTTCCTCTCCGGAGGCAGCCAGGCGGATCGTTACGCTCAACTCGGTCACGGCGGTACCACAGCGCGTGGTGATCACGACGGAAACATTTCTGTCACGGCTCTTGGCAATATCGTTTTCACCGCCGGAACCGGAACACGGGGCTACGCGATGATCGGCCACGGCGGGCACGATGCCGACAGCCACAATCCGGCCTACTATCAGGACAATGACCCGCTCAATCTCCTGCGCGGGCCAACAGATGCGGAGCGGATCGGCAACTCTGGAAACATCTATGTGGAGAGTCTTGACGGCGATATCCTTTTCACGACCGGCAACGCAACCGGAAGCACCTTCACTCCGGTTCAGATCGGTCACGGTGGAACCTACACCGACGGTGATCACGTTGGCGACATCACCGTGATTGCCGATGCGGATAAGAGCAACGCAGGTAGCGGAGGAAATATTACCTTCCGCGCCAACACCTCCGGCACGACTCATTCCGCTCAGATTGGTCACGGCGGATTTGAGGCAAGCGGCGGACACACCGGAGCGATAGTCGTCACCGCAGGGGAGGCGATCACCTTTACCGGTGGCAGTACCAACAACAACGTGCAGATCGGTCACGGGGGAGTGAATGATCATCGCGTCACCCGTGGTGGAAGCAGCCCTAACTACACACAAACCAACAACAACGATCTCTACTATCCCGGCACTCACATTGGATCAGTCATGGTGGGTGCAGGCACCGATATCACCTTTACCGGTGGAAGCGGGACCGCTGCCTACGCGCAGATTGGCCACGGTGGCTACCGCAACGCGGCGGAAGCGGGCGAAGGTCACAATGGCGCCATCTCTGTCATCGGCGGAGGAAGCGTGAACTTCACCGCCTTGAATGGCGCTCAGGGATACGTTCAGGTGGGTCACGGCGGCTACGAAGCTTTCGGTAACCACGGTTACGAAGCGGTCCGCTCCGAGGTAGGGTCGATTGCTGCCACTCAGATCGGTTCGGCCAGTTTGGGCAATGGCGCTTTGGCTCCCGGTTCTGTAAAAATCACGGTCGATCCTCAGGGAACCGGTGCAGGCACCGCAACTTTCACTGATGACGGAAAAGGCAATCTGATCGATGCCTCTCTCTCCGTGGTCGGAGCCGTTAATTACCTCACTGGTGAAGTGGCTTTCACGACGAACGTGAATGGTGCGGGTGATGCGGTCGAAGTCGCCTATCTCCATGGAGGCAGCGACATCCTCGTCGACGGTGGCACCGGTGTGATGTTCACCGCGGGAACCGGTTCCAATACGAACGCACAGATCGGTCACGGCGGGCCTAATTCGTCATTTTCCTCAACGCTCAACCTTGATCCTGAGGAAGACGCACCGGCGACCAATACGTCGACCACAACTTATCACCTCAACACTCCCTCGGTGGATCCACTGGGAACGAGCGGGAATATCACGGTGCTCTCCGGAACCGGTAATACGACTGATCCGACCGCCGCTGTGACCTTCACCTCAGGTGCAGGCAATGACGCCTACGCTCAGATCGGGAACGGTGGGCGCAACGCACGTGGGGACCATCGTGGTGAAATCGATGTGAAAGCGGCCGGCGACATTTCTTTCGCTGCATTCAATGGCGGCGCGGCCACTCAAACGGTGACTAACAATGGCACCCTCAATAATCTGCTCCAGAACGACACTGCGACCAGCTACACGATGGCGCAGACCGGAAACCTCGAACGCGGCACCATCGTAATCACTTACAACAACCCGCTTGCCGGATTTACCGGAACGATCAAGAGCGATGACGCAGGCCGGCTTTTCGACGGCGAAACTCAGGTGGGAACCGTGACAACCGGTGGCGTCATCGACCTCACAGTTACCGTCTCTGATTCCAGTGCCGGAGCAGCTGCATCGGTGATTACTTTCGACCATTTGAACCTGGGACTTCGCTCCTACGTGCAGATTGGCCACGGTGGTGACGACGCAGACAATCCTAACGCAACCACTCCAGGCGATCCCGGCAACCTCGGCAACATCTCGGTGACAAGCAATGACGGGGCGATCAGTTTCGCTGCCGGAAGTCGCAACGAAAGCTATGCTCAGATCGGTCACGGTGGTTACGCGACCAACGGCGATCACAGTGGCAACGTCGTGGTCGAGGCGCTCGGCACAAACGGGGCGATCACCTTTACCGCGGGCAACCGCGCCGAAGCCTATGCCCAACTCGGCCACGGTGGCCGCTCGGCAAAAGGCAACTTCGGTCTCGTCGACGTCGATAACGACATGCTCGCCGACGGTGATATCACGGCACGTGCCGCCGGGGTAATCACCTTCACGGCAGGCAGCGCGGGGCAGACATACGCTCAGCTTGGCCATGGCGGCTATGATGCCGATACCGTGACAACTCCCGGCAATCCAAGCAACCGCGGGAACATTCTCGTCGAGAGCAATACCGGCAATATTGCTTTCAGCGCAGCAGGAAGTGTCGGGTCGAACGCCTATGTCCAACTCGGTCACGGCGGCATGGCAACCAGTGGCGATTTCTCAGGAAGCATTGCAGCGCGCGCTCTCGGGGGCTCTGTCATTTTCACCGGAGGCGAAGCCAATGACGGCTACGCTCAGCTCGGTCATGGTGGCCGCTCTGCGAAAGGTGATCACAACGGAGCCATCGAGGTAGTCGGAGCGAATGGTGTCTTCTTTACCGGTGGCGGAGTTGCCACGGTGACCGGCGAGAAAAGAACTGTTCTCAATGATGCCGCAGCAACAGGGGGCGGTGCGACAGGCACACTCGCCAACACCGGTAACCTCGATCGCAGCAGTTTTGTTATCACGGTTTTTGAGCCGGTCCTTCCTGAGTATGCAACTCTCACCTCGGATTCGGATGGTATCCTTTACGATGGAAATGGTGTCCCGGTTGGTTCGGTGGCCACGAATGGCACGGTGACCTTCGACGTTGCTGTAGCCAAAGCCGGAGCTGAGGGGATCAGTGTTGCCTACAATCATATCAACTATTCACGGGGATATGTGCAGCTGGGTAATGGCGGACACGACGCCGATCCTACCGGAGCTGCTGCGGGCACTCCCAGCCAGCGGGGCAATATCAACGTTGTCTCCACTGCGGGAAATATTGAGTTCACTGCCGGCCTCGGCGATGCCAACTACGCTCAGCTCGGTAATGGCGGTTTCACCACGAGCGGTGACCACAGTGGTGAAATTACGGTGGAGGCAGCTGGTGATGTGAAATTCACAGCCGGCACCTTTGCCAATACTGCGACAGGAACGTTGAACTCCCGTGCGACCAACTATGCTCAACTGGGACATGGCGGCAATAGCGCGACAGGCAATCATAGCGGAACGATTTCAGTTTCCTCAACTGGAGGCGGGATCACTGCTCTCGCCGGAAACGGAACCGATACCTACGTGCAAATCGGCCATGGAGGCCGGACCGCGCGGGGCGATCACGGTGGAAAAATCGACGTCACTGCTCTCAATGATATCACCTTCACCGGAGGCAGTGCAGGTCAGACTTATGCCATGATCGGGCACGGCGGACGCGACGCAGACAATCCGAACCCAACCCACTACCCTGACAATGATCCTGCAACTTTGGATCGTGGTCCGACAGCAGATGAGCGGGTCGGTAACAACGGCAATATTGCGGTGACATCTTCGGCGGGTAACGTGGCATTCACGACCGGCAGCGGAACCGAGTCGTTTGTCCAGATCGGTCATGGTGGCTCGCTCACTGATGGTGACCACGTCGGCAGCATTACGGTTAGTGCTGTTGATATTCTCTTCGATGCCTCCAATTCAGTGGGTACTACACACTATGCTCAGTTGGGTCATGGCGGCTACCTTGCGAGCGGCGGCCACGAAGGCATCATCACAGTAAATGCCACCGGTGCTATCACCTTCGCAGCCGGCACCACTGGAAGCTACACTCAGATTGGTCACGGTGGTTACAATGATCATCGCCTCACACGTGGCGGCAGCAGTCCCAATTACACCCAGGCGAACAATAATGACCGCTACTTTTCCGGAACCCACAGCGGTGCCATCAGCGTATCCGCCGGATCTGAGATCAGCTTTACCGGCGGAGCGGGAACGGGTTCATACGGCCAGATCGGTCACGGTGGTTTCCGCAACGCCGCGGAAGCGGGTGAAGGACACAGTGGTGATATTTCGGTCGTCGGAGGTGGAGTGGTGAGCTTCACCGCACAGAACGGCAGCCAGGCCTATGTTCAGGTCGGTCACGGTGGCTACGAAGCTTTCGGCAATCATGGCTATGAAGTCGTCCAGACCGAAGCGGGTTCGATTGCGGCAACTCAAGCAGGTTCGGCCACTCTGGCAAACGGGGCACTGGCTCCCGGTTCAGTGAAGATTACGGTGGATCCTGAGGGAGTCGGCGCAGGCACTGCGACTTTCACCGACGACGGAGAAGGCAATCTGATCGATGCCTCTCTCACCGTGGTCGGAACCGTTAATTACCTCACCGGTGAAGTGGCTTTCACGACGAACGTGAATGGTGCGGGTGATGCGGTCGAAGTCGCCTATCTCCATGGAGGCAGCGACATCCTCGTCGACGGCGGCATGGGCGTGATGTTCACCGCGGGAACCGGTTCCAATACCAACGCACAGATCGGTCACGGTGGAGCGAGCTCTTCGTTTTCCTCCACTCTCAATATTGACCCTGAGGAAAGTGCTCCGGCAGCCAATACTTCGACGACCACCTATCATCTCAACACCCCGTCGGTTGATCCGCTGGGCATGAGCGGGAACGTCACGGTGCTCTCCGGAACCGGTAACACGACCAATCCAGCTGCTGCAGTGACATTCACTTCCGGTGCAGGTAATGATGCCTATGCGCAGATCGGCAACGGCGGACGCAATGCACGTGGTGACCATCGTGGTGAGATCGATGTGCAAGCTGCCGGTGATATCTCCTTTGTTTCATTCAACGGAGGTGCCGCCAGCCAAACGGTGACTAACAATGGCACCCTTAATAATCTCCTTCAGAACGACGCTGCGACCAGCTACACGATGGCGCAGACCGGAAACCTCGAACGCGGCACCATCGTGATCACCTACGCCAATCCGCTTGCCGGGTTCACCGGTGAAATTCGAGGTGACTCCTTCGGCCGTCTCTTCGATGGCGATGTTCAGGTGGGAACCGTGAGCACCGGTGGTGTCATCGACCTCACCGTGACTGTATCGGATTCCGGTGCCGGAGCTCCTGCATCGGTGATCACTTTCGATCACCTCAATCTTGGCCTTCGTTCCTACGTGCAGATCGGCCACGGTGGCAACGATGCTGATTTCCCCACCGCGCTCACTCCGGGTGATGGTGGAAACCTCGGCAACATCTCAGTCGTGAGCAACGACGGCGCGATCAATTTCGCTGCCGGAAGTCGCACTGAATCCTATGCACAGATCGGTCACGGTGGTTATGTCACGAACGGCGACCACAGTGGTAATATCGTGGTCGAAGCGCTCGGAGCGAACGGTGCGATCACCTTTGCTGCAGGCAACCGCGTTGAAGCCTATGCCCAACTCGGCCACGGCGGCCGCTCAGCAAGAGGCAACTTCGGTCTCGTTGATGTCGACAACGACATGATCCTCGACGGTGATATCACGGCACGCTCCACCGGATCGATTGCCTTCACCGCAGGAAGCGCCGGCCAGACCTACGCTCAACTCGGTCATGGCGGCTACGATTCCGATGCTTTGACTACGGCACCCAATGCGAGCAATCGCGGTAACATTCTCGTCGAAAGCAACACGGGCGACATCACCTTCAATGCCGCGGGAAGCGTGGGTGCGAACGCATACGTTCAACTCGGTCACGGTGGCCATTCCACCAATGGTGACTTCTCCGGTTCGATCACCGCACACGCCCTCGGCGGTTCAGTGGTGTTCACCGGAGGTGAGGTGAATGAGCGCTACGCTCAAATCGGTCACGGCGGACGTTCTGCGAAAGGTGATCACACTGGAAATATCGACGTGATAGGTGCTACCGGTGTCATCTTCACCGGTGGCGGCATCGCAACGGTGGCAGAAGAAAGCAGCGCAGCACTCATCGATGCAGCCGCTGGAGGTGGTGCTACGGCAACACTTGCAATCACTTCCAATATCGACCGAAGCAGCATCGTGATTACGGTTTCCAATCCGGTTCTGCCGCAGTATGCAACTCTGACCTCCAACGCTGCGGGGCAGTTGTTCGACGCCATGAACAACCAGGTCGGAACCATTTCCGCAGCAGGAGTCGTCACCTTCACGACTGCGGTATCGAGCTCCAACGCCAATGCGGTTACGGTTGCCTACAATCACTCCGGCTACTCACGCGGCTACGTTCAACTTGGTCACGGAGGCTATGACTCTGACCCGACTGGTGCCGCAACAACGAAGCTCAGTAAGAGTGGCGAAATCAAAGTCGCTTCGACGAGTGGAGACATTGCCTTTACCGCAGGTCAGGGGGGCAATAACTACGCTCAGCTCGGCCATGGCGGGATGCAGACAACCGGTGCCCGGAGCGGTGCTATTGAGGTGATCAGCGGAGGCAATGTCATCCTCAACCGCGGAACCGCTGATGATGCTTATGTTCAAATTGGTCACGGAACCCGCTCGGCGACCGGCAACAGCACAGGAGACATCAGTATCAGTGCTTCCAACGGCGGTTCCGTCCTTATTCAGGGCAGCGGACTTCCTGCGACCAATGGTACTGCGGCACGAACCTATGGAATGATTGGTCACGGTGGGCACGATGCCGACGGCGCTCACAATGGAGCTATCGATATCACCGCTGAAGGACAGGTGCTCGTTCAGGGGGGCGGTACTGACGCCGGCTTTGCGATGATCGGTCACGGTGGTAATATCACCGACGGCGCTCTCGGTGACGCGAATGATTTCATCTCGGTTCGCGCCGGCACGGGTGTCAGCGTTCTCGGTGGCACCGGCAACGATTCCTTCGCGATGATCGGACTGGGTGGTCTTACCTCCACCGGCACCCGCGAAGCCGACATTCTTGTTGAAACCACCAATGGAAACATTGTTCTCACAGGTGGCTCGAGCACGACGGTCGATGATTCCTTTGCTCAAATCGGAAACGGTGGTGCGCAAACGACTTCGACCACTCAGGGCAATGTGAAAGTTCGCGCCGGCAATGGTGATGTCATTCTGACCGCCGGTGCAGGCCAGGTGGGAACGACCACTCAAACTGCGAACTATGTTCAGATCGGACACGGCGGACACGAGAACATTGGCAACCACGGGCTTGCTTCCGACACCATCGCGGTGCTCGCGAACAACATCGTGCTCAATGGTGGAACGACGGTCGACGAAGCCTACGCTCAGATCGGAAACGGAGGTTTTGGATCCAACGGCAATCACGCCGGTAACATCCAGATCGACGCAACCGGGAACCTGACCGTTAGAGGTGGAACGAGAGTGGAAGCTTATGCGCTTGTCGGGCACGGCGGCGTTCGCGACACCTTTGTTCCTGCCAATGCCAACTACACCACCGGCACTCGCACGGGCAGCATTCTTGGCAATGTACGTGGCACCACGAGCCTTGTCGATCAGACCACTATCGGGTTCATGGGGCATCTCGGAACCACCGGGGTTGCCGCCGGCTCTCGTCTTGCTCTCATTACCGGACAGCTCGACACGAGTGCGTCGCTTCGCAAAACGACCGGCCTGATCCAGAACATGATCGGCGGAGGTGATGTCGAGATCGGTGTGACGAATGGGAACCTGCTCATTGATGGAACCGGAGTGTTTGCCAACAACGCAAACGGTATCGATCTCTTCGCGACGGGCGATGTGACTTTCATGAGTTCCGTCCAGAATGCGGGTAGCGGCGGCGTGACTGTCGTGGGTGGATGGGATGGTTCAACCGGTTTGATGCGCACGATCGATCGCGATGCAGTTGTTCCTGTGCCGGTTCTCTCGCTGAACGCAGACAGCGTTTTTGCCGATGCAAATGGCTTCGGAAATGCCGGCGGTGTCATCGTGGGCAATGCGGCACAGGCCCGCGCGGTTGTCGTCGGTTCTGCCAACGGAACAACCCGCGTCGCCGGAAATTCGGTCGAGGTGAACGGCAGTGCCACGACGGCCGGTTCGGCTGCTCAGATCGGATTCAACGAAGAGGTTTACCGCCTTGGCGGAGGTGCCAATGGAGTTGCTTCGACCGGAGCGATTACGGTGTTCACCAAGGAGGGGGGGCTTTCGCTTCAGGGCGGTTCGGTGGCGAATGCCGCTGCGCAGATCGGTCATGGTGGAAACAATGGAATCAGTGCCGGCTTCAGCGGTGACATCATGATTGATCTTGGAAAAGGCAATGCAACGGCAGACCTCACTGTTCGCGGTGGCAGTGGAAGCGATTCCTACGCCCGGATCGGAAACGGTGGACGCAGGGCCCATGGCGCTAAATCCGGAAACATCTCGATCGCAGCCAATTCGGTGGAACTCAGCGGTGGAACCAATAACTTCACCTCAGCTGCAATCGGACACGGCGGAGGCGAAGGCTCCGGAACGATCGGCGGGTCTATCAATGTCGTCGCTCCCGGAGATGTCTCCCTCCTCGGAGACAGTGGGGATTTTGCCTCGGCTCAGATCGGCCATGGTGGTGCTTTCTACGCAGGGGGAATTACCTCTTCTCTGACTTCACTGCAGGTTGGTGGTGACCTCGAAGTGCGCGGTGGTTCCGGAGTGATGGCGAGCGCTCAGGTCGGTCACGGTGGATCGCGCTTCAGCGGCAATATTGCCGGCACTGAGCTGACTGTCGACGTTACTAACGATATCCTCGTTTCCGGTGGCGCCGGTAATTTCTCATACGGCCAGATTGGTTTCGGAGGATACGGAGGTGCAGGGAATCTTTCCGGAGATATTGATGTAGCCGCAGGAAACGAGATCGTTCTCATGGCGACAAATGGTAGCGGTGCTTCATTCGCTAAAATTGGCCACGGTGACGACCTCGACCTTGCGATTTCCTCGCTTGGTTCAACGGGGAACTGGAGCGGTAACATCAATGTCGGCGCAGGTAGCAACCTGACGATGATCGATGCGATGATCGGTCATGCCAATGTCTTGAGCCTAGGCACCTCCACAGGAGGCGTGACCGCGATTGGTGTGAGCCGGAATGCACCGGCCGATCCATCCGGGGGAACTCTAACCGCAGATGCAGAGAGTGAGTTTGCCGGTGAGGACGAGCTCCGAATCTATCTTCCAAGTCGCGAAAACAACGAGATAGCGAGCGGTGCTGTCGTGAACGGTGTCACCTACGCCGGTGCAAGCGTCGATCCAACTCCGACTCAGGGTGATGACGAATTCACGATCAATATCCTAGGCGATGAGATTCTCTTCCCGAACGAGCACACCAATCAGCTCGGTAGCGGACCGGCTCCGGTCAATGCGGCTCGATACGCCTTCTACTACGACTATATCGTACTGGAAGCCCTTCCGGAGATCATTGTCATTCCTTCGGAAGGAGACAACGGGGAGGGGAACACGCTTGGGGAGGCCGCGTTGCGCGGACTGAGAGAAGTGATGAGTGATGTCATCTACAGACTCGATGATGAACTGTTCGACGATGTTCAGCGCAAACGGAAGAAAGACAGCCGTCGTGTAAAGCCGTACAAACTCTTCTACAATGGATACCGTCAATACGGTCCAAACGGGGAGAGCATCTTCGACCGCCAGACCCGGAATGCTGCCGAAGAGGCTGATAACACCTCGATATTGCCGGTTATTAACTAATTGGAAGAAGGAAGATGGCGACCAGTTCCGGAGACCGTCGAAGTGATCTCCGGGAGTGTCGTCAGACCGGGGGGGGCGGCACCACACGGCAGATTGGGAATTAAACAGGGTTAGGTCATCGATCCAACCCTGTTGAGTCCGGGGGGGCTGGTTCTTTTTACAGAGATTTCTCCAGGCTCTTACTGAGAATTCCGGATCAATTCAATGTCCTCTTCACTAAGTCTTGAAAGTGGAACATTGTAAGTGTTGCCGTCGTCCTTTTGAAAAATGACGGTGTCTCCTTTGACCTCAACCAATCGGGCTTCCATCGTTTTTCCGTCACTGGATTTCCATGTCCGGATTTTAGTGAGATCTTCAACAGGAGTCTTCACTTCAGCTTCAACTACTCCCGGCATTGCCGGCTCGCTCGTTTCAGACTTGTCGGAAACGGGAGGACTTGTCCGGGGTGCTTCCCCAAGTGGTGGAGACTTGGGAGCTGGTGTGGTCTCCTCTGTCGGCTCAGGTTGAGTTTCAGGGATTGGCTCTGAAGCGGTTGACTCGGCTTCCGGTGATTCCGTAGGATTCTCTCTCTCCGTGGTATCATCTGCGCTAAACACTTCGCCATCCTCTTCGAAATATTTGAAGACAGTCAATTCAGCGCTGAAGCCCGATCGAACGGAGTAGCTACCTCCAATGGGACCGGAAATAACTTTGCTGGTCACTCCGTCCTTTAGGCAGACAGCGAGATCAGTTGCCCCGGCTGTTTTCATATTCGATGAGATACTCCGGTGCGCGGATTCCCAGCAAATATTGTGTAGAGCCGTTCTTGTTTCGGATTCTTTGTAATCACTGAGGTCGTTTACGTGTGTGATGAAGATAACATTCGCCCCGCTTGCGCGGCAGTAAGTGGTGAAGTTGCTGTCGGGGAATTTCACTGAACTGCGATCAAATGTTTCGCGTTCCAGCGTCCCGGCCAGCTTCTGGAACTTCTGCGCGGAGCGGGCTGCATCGAGACTGTTCCCTGTATTCTCAGCGGAACGGTTATCGGCAAGGTCCGAGGCACTCTCAAATCGCGCTTTGTGGGCTTCCGTGATGCCTGTCATATCGGTGCTGACGGAAGCGAGACCTCCCATGACCCACAACACCAGTGCGATCAGGGCGTAGATGTAAGTGTAAGCTTTCAGCGGAATGAAGAAAAAGGAGCCGCCCCGCTTCTGGATGAACACCTCGTTGGTTTTCGGATCGATGAGGTGTCTCTCTTCTCCGCGGTTAAGCCATTTAGTAAACAGTCCGTTGATCACGGCCGAGCACGAAAAGATGAGCGCAGGGACGAAGATCGCCACGACAGGGCCGAAAATGCCTGAGCCTCCGATAGAGAGTAAGATGCCGGTGATAGCGCCGAGGATAAGAGAAACAATGGTGAGAAGTCCCCACCCGGACCAGATAATCATAGCCGTTTATCTCGAAGACGGAGGGTGTGGGCAAGTCTTTTCAGGCGTGAGTGGTTCGGGATGTTTGGCGTAAACACGGGATAGTTGCTGTTTTGGGCTTTTTCCCCCTGAATTCCCTGAAACTTTCACTTGATCATCGGGAGGTCTCTCCTAAACATTATCTATGGGTGAACTTCCTCTTGGTCTTAGTTTTGACGACGTTTTAATGGTGCCTCAGCGCAGTGCCGTGCTGCCTGCCGAGGTCGATGTCTCGACACGCGTTACTGCGGGTATTCCGCTGAACATTCCTATCATCTCTTCGGCGATGGATACCGTCACGGAAGATGAGTTGGCGATTGCTCTTGCTCGTGAGGGTGGCCTTGGCGTGATTCACCGAAATATGCCGATCAATGAGCAGGCCGACATGGTCGCTAAGGTAAAGCGTTCCGAGAACACAGTGATTTCCGACCCGTTCACGACTTCGGCTGATATTTCCATCGCGACGCTTCAGATGGTGATGAAGGAAAAGGGAGTCAATGGTTTCCCCGTGGTTGACGGGAACGGGATTCTCATCGGTATGGTCACGAGTCGTGACATCTGGTATATCGAAGATGAGTCGGCTCCGGTTTCGTCGGTGATGACTCCGCGTGAAAGGCTCGTTACAGCCAAAATTTCCACGGATTTGAATGAAGCCCGCCGGATTCTTCATCACAACCGGATTGAAAAGCTTCCTCTCGTCGATGACGAAGGGAAACTGTCCGGACTGATCACGGCGCAGGACATCGAGAAGAAAGACATGTTCCTGAATTCAGCCAAAGACGAGCAGGGCAGGCTCCGCGTTGGTGCTGCGATTGGCGTGGGTGAAGATTACTACGAGCGGGCTCAGGCGATGATCGAAGCCGGGGCTGATGCGGTCTTCATCGATGCGGCGACAGGACATACCGAGAGGGTTCTTTCCGTAATCGAAAAGCTGAGGAGTGAATTTGGTGTGCCGGTCGTGGCCGGAAACGTCGTTACTGAGGAAGGTGCAGCTGATCTTTGCTCAGCGGGGGCTGCTGCGGTGAAAGTGGGCGTCGGGCCCGGATCCATTTGCACGACCCGTGTCATTGCCGGCGTGGGATCTCCTCAGTTCAGTGCGATTCAGAATGTTGCCAAAGTCTGTCGCGAACGCGGCGTCCCGGTGATTGCTGACGGCGGAATTCGCTATTCGGGTGATGTCGTCAAGGCGATGGCGGCGGGTGCAGATATTGTGATGTTAGGGTCGTTGCTTGCGGGTTGTCGCGAGAGTCCCGGTGAGATGGTGAACTACCAGGGACGGACCTGGAAAGAGTATCGCGGCATGGGATCGCTCAAGGCAATGCGCAAAGGTTCCGGTGACCGCTACGGGCAGAATTCTTCAGGAAAGCTTGTCGCAGAAGGCGTTGAAGGGCGCGTTCCCTACCGCGGCCACCTTGCCGATACGGTATTTCAGCTGCTGGGCGGTCTTCGCAGCGGGATGGGCTACGTTGGTGCCGGTAATCTTGCGGAGCTTCGTGAACGCGCTACTTTCGTTCGGATCACCTCGGGTGGTCTGAAAGAGAGCCACGCTCACGATATCACGATCACGGAAGAGCCGGTTAACTATCAGGCCGGCTAGGCAGCTATTCTCATTTTTCGAGACGTAAATTCTTTTTTCTATGGAACATCCCATTGCCGTTATTGATTTCGGCTCTCAGTACACGCAGCTCATCGTTCGCCGTATTCGCGAGCTCGGTTATTTTTCAAAATTGTATCAACCGTCCGAGTTGAGAGAGACCGGCAGTCCTGCTGCCGTGATTCTTTCGGGCGGTCCGCGCTCGACCCTCGAAGAGGGCGCACCGGATATTGATTTTGAATACCTCCTGGAAATGGGTGTTCCTGTTTTGGGCGTTTGTTATGGTATGCAGCTTCTCAACAGGAAGTTCGGTGGTGAAGTTGCTCCGGGTAACACCCGGGAATACGGTCCGGCGACTTTGATGGTTGAGCCCGAAGTGGAGAGTATCTTTTCTGGATTGAAAGGGCATTCCCAGATCTGGATGAGCCATTCCGACACGGTGAGTAAACTGCCGGAGGGATGCTCGGTCACGGGGCGGAATCTCGACGGTATCCCGGTTGCTCTGAAGTGGAATGACTCGTTTTACGGGATCCAGTTTCACCCCGAGGTTTCTCACACTGAAGAGGGTGCGGAGATTCTGAAAAATTTCCTCCATCTCGCGAAGGATCTTCCGAAATTCAAAATCGACTCGTTTAAAGATGAGTTGGTCGAGAAGGTGCGCGCCGAAGTGGGCGGGCGAAAAGTCGTTTGCGGTGTCTCCGGCGGAGTGGATTCATCGGTTCTCGCGGCATTGCTTCACGAAGCGAAGGTCGATACACGGAATATTTTTGTCGATACCGGTCTTCTCAGGAAAGGCGAGGGCGAGGAAGTTGTTTCACTTTTCGGCGAGGTCGGAATTGAGATCGAAACGATTGACGCGTCGGAGCGCTTCCTTACCGCTCTGGCGGGAGAGACAGATCCCGAACAGAAGCGGAAGATTATCGGCCGCCTCTTTGTGGAGGTTTTCTTTGATGCCGTTGGAGATGATGTCGAATTGCTGGCTCAGGGAACGCTTTATCCCGATGTGATTGAGAGCGCTACGAGCGGTTCGATTGCTTCGACGATCAAAACACACCATAACCGGGTCGACCGCATCATGGAGTTGAAAGCGGAAGGTCGGGTTATTGAGCCTCTCGATGAACTCTTTAAAGACGAGGTGCGTGAACTCGGTCGCGTTCTCGGGCTGCCTGAGCGGGTCGTGGGTCGTCATCCTTTCCCCGGTCCCGGACTCGCGGTTCGCTGTCCCGGCGAGGTTACTGCGGAGAAAGTGGAGATCATTCAAAACGCCGACGCGATCTACATCGATATCCTTCGCGAGCGGGGTTGGTATGACCGCATCTGGCAGGCCGGTGTCACCTTGATTCCGACGAAAACGGTTGGTGTCAAAGGCGATGAGCGGAGCTACGAGGATGCGATTAGCGTTCGCGCGGTTACGAGCGAGGATGCCATGACAGCTGAGTGGGTGCATTTGCCTTACGAAATCCTCGGAGAAATTTCGAACCGGATTCTCAACGAAGTTCCCGGCGTGAACCGCGTTCTTTACGACATTTCCACGAAGCCACCGGCGAGTATCGAGTGGGAGTAGGCCCGGGCTGCGCCTGTTCGCGGCTCCACTCCTTCGCCGGGGTGGGCTGCACTTATTCGCTTCGCGAGTGAGAAAGAGGGTTGAGCTTTTCTTCGCGGGCATGTTAGGCTCGTGAATGCGCTTTCGGGTCATCGCTGTGATCGTTACTTTATTCTGGGGCGGCAGTCTTTGCTGGCTCGGGATGGTGGTGTGGGCGCCGCCTGAATCGCGGATGGCTCAGGTCGATGCCCGCGAGGTCTACGATGTCTTTTTCGGATGGAATGACTCCACGACCATGACTCTGCTGGAGAGTGGTGCGCGCCGTGGAATTGTCACGGTTTCCGGCGGCAGCGGCGAGGACCCTGTGTCGGGGGAGTTCACCAATGTGATTTCCATTACTTCGGCGATCGAGAATGGTCTTTCCAGTGATATGGTTCCCAATCTTCAGTTGTTCTGGAAGGGGACGATGGAGTTTTCGGAAGCGATGGAGCCGGGGAAGGGGACACTTTCCGTCCGAATTCCATCAAAGCAGCTGACGGCACATCTGGAGTTGGATGGAGCTACCAAAGCTGTCAAAGCGAAGGCTGTTCTGGGAAAGCAGCAGGTGTTCAATTACGACAGCGAAGCAGCGGGAGGGAGTGCAGTGATTCCCGCTCAGTTGCTCGCGATGAGCGCAGGGCCTTTCTCTCAGTTGTTGAATCCTGCTGAAATGACCTGGGAGACGGAGGCGAGGATGGGGAAGTTTTCTTTCGGAGGCCGGGATTTGCGTGCCTACCTGCTTGTCATTCGGATGCCGGAGCAGGGTCAGGAACTGAAAATTTATATCAGCGAAGCGGGGGAACCTCTGCGAATCGAATCAGCACTGGGATTTGAGGCAGTCTCCGAGATTCTGGTGCCCCTCGATGCCTACCGTAAAGCCAAACCGGTTCAATCATGATCGAAATTTCCAATCTATCCATGCGCTACGGTGATTTGCTCGCGCTCGACAATCTCAATCTTGAGATCGCGAAGGGGGAGTTTTTCGCTTTTCTCGGGCCGAATGCGGCGGGTAAAACGACAACGATTAAATTGCTCACGGGGCTGATGGCTCCGACGGAAGGTGAGGCGAAAATTTGCGGCTTTGATATTCAGAAAGAGCCCATGGAGGCCAAAAAGCGAATCGGCTACATTCCCGACGTGGCTGAGTTTTATGGCAAGCTCACTTCGATCGAGTTCATGGCTTTTATAGCCGAACTCTTTGAGGTTGAACATGAAACGGCAAGACAGCGGACTTCAAAACTGATGGATCAGTTCTCACTGATACCATACGGACGGCAGCGGATTGAGAATTTGAGTCACGGAACGCGGCAGCGTCTTGCGATTGCATCCGCCCTGTTGCACGGGCCGGAAGTGATCATTATCGACGAGCCGATGGTCGGGCTCGATCCCCGCAATGCGCGGGTCGTGAAAGAGGAACTGAAAGCGAGAAGCGAGGCCGGAGTGACCATCTTTCTCTCAACCCATCTCTTGAATGTCGCCCACGAGCTCGCCGATCGTGTCGGGATTATTAATGACGGGAAACTTCTCGCACTCGGAACCGTTGATGAGATCGCAAACCAGTTTGACAGTTCTGGTGACCTCAGTTTGGAGGCACTCTTTCTTGAGATTACAGGAGATTCCGCTTCTGAAGGAGGGAATCAGAAATAATTGCGGTTTTTTGCTTTACTCTTTTTCCAAAATGCCTCAAGAAATGCCTCTCACAATTAACTAAAAAAAACCAGATTACTGATGTCATTTAATTTGTCCTCCCTCCGATCAAAGCGTCATCTCATAACCCTTGCGCTAGTTTTGTTCGTTACTTTGATTGCTCCCGATCTTTTCGGAGAGGACGCAGCTGCAGCGGCCGGCGAGGGCGAAAAGAAAACCCTCATGGACAAGATCATGGATGCCGGAGTCTTCATGGCTCCCATCGGTATTCTCTCGGTCCTGATGATTACTCTCGCGGTTTTCAACGCGCTTCAGCTCTCTAAAAAGAAGTTCGTTCCACCGGGCCTTCGCGATGCCATCCTTGCCAATATGGCTGACGTTCGCGTTCGCAGTTCGATTGACGTAGCTGCTCAGGATCCCTCTTACCTCGGTCGTATGGCCGCTACCTCTTATCCGCTTGTGGATGCCACAGATCCCGAAAATTTGGGACGGACTAAAGTGGAAGACGCCATCGCCGATTTCTCAATTCGTGAGAATTCACGTTATATGTCCTGGATCGGTTACTTTTCGGTGATTGCCCAGGCGGCTCCGATGATCGGACTTTTCGGAACAGTTGCCGGTATGATTATGGCGTTCGATACCATGGGCCTTGCCGGTGGATCCGACCCAAGTAAGCTCGCCGGCGATATTTCACTCGCACTGATGACAACGGCCGGTGGTCTTGTCGTGGCGATCCCGAGTATCTTCTGCTTCTACATTTTTAAGAACAAATTCAACCAGCTCGTCGCCAATGCGCAGGAAACTGCCATCGAAGGTCTCGAGCTTGCGATCGGAACGGTGAATGCTGACCAGCAGCTTGCTAAAGTTCCGGAAGGTATTTCCGAAGGGTAATCTTTCCGGAGTTAGGGCCACAGGTCGTTCTGTGGCTTGTTCTCTCATTGTTATTTCTCCTCCCCCACATGGCATCAGCAAAATTACAGGCGGCAGTTAAAGCGGCTGAAGGCGAAGAGCTCGCCATGGACATGTCGTCCATGATTGACCTCGTTTTCCTGCTTCTGATTTTCTTCATGGTCAGTTCACACCTGATTATTGTTGAAATCGACAAGCGTGTGAATCCTCCGACTGCAACCAATGCGCAGGTCGCAAAGAATGCTTCCGGACGGGTTGTTGTGAACGTGCTCGCCGATGGTTCTATCTGGGCGCAGGGTAAAGAGGAGCTTCCCACGGTGGAGGCCATTACCGACTATGTCGATCAGGCCAGGCTCAAAAACGAGAATGCCGGGATCCCGACGCGACTGAATCTCCGTGCGGATGAGGAGGTCGATACGCGTGTCATCAAGAAGGTGGTTCAGGCCGCTGGTGAGGCAGGCGTGAGTGACGTGATTTTCGGAAGTTACGTGGTGGAGAAATAGGGTTTTTTCGAATTTAAGAAATACGATTTATTGTTATGGCAGGCCGCAGACAGGTTACTGAAGAAGCTGATCCCGAGTTGGATATGTCGTCATTGATTGACGTCAGTTTCCTTCTTCTTATTTATTTCCTGGTGACGTCGACGCTTGATCCCAAGGAAGCGGATCTCGGGATGACGATGCCTACGAACAATTCGTCCGGCTCGGCAGAGGTCGAGATCGACCAGATGACGGTCGAGGTGAACAGCTCGGGGCATATTGTTTTGAATGACGAGGTTCTCGATACGGACCCCGCGACACGTGAGGTGCCCATGCTTCTGGATCGTCTCCGGACTTATGCAGAGAGTGCCCGCCTTACAGACTCGAAGCCTATGGTGATCATCGCGGCTGATGATGCCGCCAAGGGGCAGCGCTTTATCGATGTTTTGAACGCATTGGCGGACAAGGATGTCGGAATTAGTAACGTCACCATCACTGGATTTACCGAAGAATAGGGTTCCGGCGGGGTGGCTTGATCGGTCCCCGGGGACGGGGGCATAAGTTGCCGTAGACCGGCGTGCCGACTATGAGAGGAAATCAGCGTAAACATTTGAATGACGAGAACTTCGGCGGACTGGATATCTCATCACTCATTGATGTGAGTTTTCTTCTTCTTATTTATTTTTTGATCACTTCAACTCTGGAGCCACGTGAGTCTGATCTCGGCCTGACAATGCCGGATGAGCGGAAGGGAAAGGCTGTGGAGCGCTTCCTGCCCGATTCCCCTTACATTGAAGTGGATGCTTCCGGGGTTGTGATTATGGATCAGGAAGTGCTCGATACCGATGTGTCTTCAAGCCATCTCGCGATGCTGGAAGATCGTCTCATTACTTTTCTCGAAGCCTATCGGGTCTATGACCCGGTGCAGGGCCCCTCTGTTCAACTGAAGGTCGACGACAGCGTTTCCGGGCAGCGCTTTATTGATGTTGTTAATTGTCTTTCCGGCCTCGGGATTGATCGGATTTCTCTCGAAGGCTTTTCCAAAACGGGTAACTAACGCCACCCATCTACTCCCCACTTCTCTCTTTTGTTAAAAATGAAATACTGGTTGAAACAATCTCTCCTTCTTCTTCCTGTCGCGGGTATTCTCGCGTTCAGTGCGGTTAACGTCACGGCTCAGGAAGAGGATGTCTCCGTTGAAGCTCTCTATCAGAAAGCGGTAGAGCTCAACATGTCGGGGCAGAGTGCTGACGCCTCGAAGACGTTCGAACGGTTGTTCGAGCTCTCGGGGGGCTATGAAACTCTGTTCGAAGATTTCGGTGCTCAGGCCGGCGGACTCCTTTTTGACTATGGAATGACTTTGCTTCCTCAGGCGCGCTGGGAGGATGCAAAAGAAGTTTTTACGATCAGTGTGAATGCCGCAGAGTGGGCTGAGAGAGTGGAGTCTCCGATTAAGAGTAAAAACCCCCGTGAGTCCCTCGCCAAATTTCAGTTGGGTTTTTGCGAAGCGCAGCTGGGGAATCATGAAGAGGCGATCAAGCTCTACGACGAATATTTAGCCGGAAAGCCGGATCCCGAGGAACTGGGGCAGGTCCGTAACAGCTTCAAGCTTCGCTACGGTGGCTCTCTCATGAAATTGGGTCGAATGGATGAGGGTATTGCTGCGATCCAGGAGCTTTTTGATAACCGCGAGGAGTGGGAGGTGACTCCTCAGTTTCTCATGCAGGGGGTTCTCGAGCTGGGATTGGTCTGGGTTGAGCGTGCCAATGCCGCGGGGACCGATGATGTCGAGTTTGAGAAGGTGGCTGAACGTGCCCACGAGTTTCTCGATAAGAATGGCGATCTCGTCGATCTGGCCCCGCTGGACAGTTATCGATTCGGTTTCGTGGATCGCCTTCGCAAGCTCGGCTTTGAGTCGACCAAGGCGGGGCTCTACCCTCTGGCGCTGCGCTATTTTGCCTATGTTCCGACGATTCAGGATATTCGCGATGATATTGATCTGGGTCTTGGTCGCCTTCCGATCGGGGCGGGGATTCCCTCCCAGTATCAGCATATTTTGACTCAACTCGACGAACGTGAGAAAGCGCCTCTGCATCCGGACGCGGAGACCCTCCGTCTCATTGCGACCTGCTACGAGAGAATGGGCAGTCTGATTGGTCCGCGCGCGATTTACTGGCATCTCGCTGAAGATTATCCCGATGTTGAGCCGGCTCTGCACAGCGAGATTCTCCACGAGGCATCGCGTTTGTCTTCCATGTTGGGAGATTATCCGGCAGCCCAGTATTTCGGAGAGGCTTTCATGGCTTCAGCTGCTGAAGACAGCGCTCTGCGGAATAATGTTTCCACTTTCATGCTTCAATCGTTGTTCACTTCCGGTCAATACGACCAGGTGAAATCCATCAGCGAAAGAGTCCGGGAGCGTTACGAGCCCGGCGATGCAGAGCGTGAGCTTGCTGACTCTCTTTACCCCCTTGCTCTCTATTCAACAACGATGCATGAGGAGGCGGCGGAGCCTTTTGCTGAATATGTGAAGCATTATCCTGACGGTGGGAATCGCGAAATCGTGATGTATCACCGTGCCAGTAACTCGCTGGTTCGCGGTAAAATGCGTGAGGCAGCGGACCAGTATGAAGAGTTTTTGAAGGAGTTTCCCGAGTCTGAGCGGTTCCTCGATGCGGGGCTTGCTGATCTCGCTGTGGCTCGATTCAATCTTGAGGACTACCCTGCTTCGATCGCGGCGGTGGATCGCATTATCGCTGAAAAGCCCGATTCCAATCAGCTCGGACGAACCCTTAATATCAAAGGGGATGCCTATCTGATTCAGGCTGGCAAGCTGGTCAAAGAGGAGAAGGATAAGGAGCCGGCTCTCAAAAAAGAGGCTCTGGACGCCTACGTGGCGGCTGTTGATGCCGGCGAGGCGGCGATCGCCCGGGATGCTGACCGGGCTGATGCCTACAGGAGTTCGGTTGCTGAGGCTCTCTGGAAATCTGCCGATTTGTATTATCAGAACGGGGAAGCGGAAAAGGGAATTGCCCAGTTTGATCATTTCTTCCCGAAATACGCCGGTGCCAACTGGTACTGGGAGGCTCAGATTTCGGTTTTCTCACTGGAGCATCTCGAGGCTGCTGAGCGCGGCGAAGAGGGGCTTCTTCAGGTGGAGAAGATGATTTTGCTTCTCGGAAATATGCCGCCTGAGCAGCAGGACATTACGCTGCTCCGTCAGGCGATCGGCTCCTATGCGGAAGCATCTGTCAGGGTGCGTGGGCTCGATGAGACTTTGGCGAGGTTGGACAGCTTCCCCGGAATGGACCCTTCCAATCAGGCTCTCCTGACCTGGCTGAAGATTCAGAAGGTGATCGTTCTCCAGGAATCACGTTCCAAGATGAAGCAGGACTCGCCCGAGTATGCGGCGGTCGAAGCTCAGATTGGGGAGGTTTTCGAAGAACTTCGGCTCTTCGATAAGCGGAAGCTCTCCGAGTTTGCGCTCCAGCAGGTGGGGCTTCACTTTGCGAAAGGGGACAACCCCTTCCTTGGAGTCCCTTACTTCGAGGAGTTGCTGGCACGGACCAATCCCGATGCCGATGCTTTCAAGGCGCCGGCGGAAATGGCATTGGGTGAGATCGAAATGCGGGCCGCGGATCCTGCCAAGGTTTCGTCAGCGCGGGAGCGTTTCAAGCGGGTTATCAAACTCGGCGACAAGGCTCTTATCGGTCCCGCATACATGAATTTGGCTTATCTCCACATTAAGAACAAGGAGTGGAAGGATGCGCTCGCGGCACTCGACGTGATCAATAAGGACAAGAACATGTTCAAGCAGGATAAGGAACGTCGTGCCGAGGCCGGTTTCCTTATGGGGACAGTTTTCGATGAGCTTGGTGAGCCGGCTGAGGCGAATCAGGCATATCTCTCTGTCGTCTCGACGTATGCGCGTTACTACGACTATGTCACTCAATCGTGGGAGAAATACATCCCCAACAGCATGGCTGACTTTGCGAAGATGCCCACAGCGACGCCTATTGATATCGAGGCGAAGCGGAAGCGAGAGCTCGCTTTATATAAGTTGACGAAGAAATTCCTCTTCCAGTGGCAGAATCTCACTGACGAGGATTCCCCGTCGGGAGCGCTTCGTCGACTGCGGCGCGGCATTACGGAGATGAAGACTCAACTGGGCGTGACGCCTGAAGAGGAACTGGCGGTAGACACAGAGTTGGGGATTGCTCCGGCTGAATAGAGAATTGGCAACCAAACGACACAAAACAATCATGAAACGTTTTACTACTAGTTTTACTCTGGTCCTCGCAGCTCTCACGAGCACCGCTTTTGGTCAGGTCAAAGAAACGGCCGCCTTTCTCTCATTGAAAGAAGGTGGAAATCCGCAGGGTTATGTTCAGGGTGCCAATGCGCAGGGAATTATTTTCTCCTCTGCTCAGGGGCGTCCGGGGCAGCTTCTTCCTTATGAAAAGATCAAGGGGGAGGGGCTCGACAAGTTGATTCGTTTTGAAGAGCGGGTCGAAGCACTGGGCGAACCCCGCGCTCTTTTTGCCGCCGGTGACTACGCTGCTGCCGCGACTGCTTTCGGTGACGTGGCAAGGAACTACGCAATCATTCTTTCTGTTCCTCAAAGTTTTGCAGCAGAGGCGCTTTTCTATCAAATGGAGTCATTGAAGCGCTCGGGTAATTACGCAGCATTGGCTCAGATTATTGAGGCTCCGGTATCTAAGGTTGTGGAGACCAATCTGGGGGAACGCTATCAGAAGCTTCATGAGTTCCAGAAACTCTGGGCGAAGCTGGGAGCGAATGACATGGATGGGCTCAAGACGGCCATCGCCACGTATGAAGAGCCGGTTGTTGGAGATGCCAAGTTGCTTTCGACTCCGAACTTCAAGAAGCGTCCGCCCGCTGAATTGGCTCAGTTGGCTTATCTCCGGGCGAAGGTCTATGATGCCGCTAATGAGTCGGCTAAGGCCCTGGAGGATTATTACCGTGCTTTCACTCTGGCTTCAGGTAACGATGACCTCATGGCCAAGCTTGCGATGGGCGCTGCGATGGTGAGTCACAAGAAGGACCCCCGGTTCTCACCGGACAATGAGCGACTGGTGAGCCAGTTGCAGGGATTGGCGTATCTCTATTCCAAGCGATTCGGAAAAGATACAATGCCTGAGGAATTTCAGGAATTTGCAGTCCGTCCTCCCATGGTGAGAATGGCCCCTGCTGCAGAGGCCGCTCCGGCTGCGGAGGAAGGTGCCGCTCCTGCTCCTGAAAAAGGAGACGCGCCGCCTGCTGAAGGCGAAGCGAAGAAAGAGTAATCTTTCCGGCGGAAAGGTCTTCTGCTGCCTTTCCGGCTACCTGATTCCAGCCTTCGTCTGCTTTCTGCAGCGAAGGGGAGGCAGGCGAAAAAGTCTTTCGAGAGAACGATTGTCCCCCGTTGCTTCAGGGGGAGATCCTGTGGGTATGCTCTCGATTCCCCGCGTCAATTTGCATTGGTGCAAGTCTCTGCCCGGGCCTTTCCGGTGGCTCAAAAGCTCCCGGCGGTCCGGTTTCTAAATAGATGAATGATAGAGATTTAGACAAATGTAGTCATATTCCGTCTCTGGATATGCGTAATGAAACGATGTTTTTTCTTGCAGTTGAAGGGCATTTTTACTAACAGTCGTGTGATGCAGGGAGATGAACCGCTTTCTGGTAACTAAAGACATAAACTATGAAATCAATCAAAATGGGAAGAGCCGTCGCGCTCGTTTTTGCAGGGGCCTACATGATGATGCCCGGAAACACAGCTAAGGCGGATCCGCCTATGGCTGAGGAGAGAGCGCACCAGGTCGCTGTGAAGTTTAAGGATCGCGGTTTCTACGTGACTCCTATCGATGCGGGGATTCTCCTTCGCGGGCAAATGGTGAGAGTTCAGATTCCGGTGACGAGGGGACTCGACTACGTAATTATGGCTTCCGGTGATCAGGCCGCGAGAGATGTTGATATTTATGTTTACAGCGAAGTGGATACTTTGATTCTCGATGACCGCAGATCACTTTCGGATGCAGTTGTTCAGTTCCGTTCACAGTACACCGGATCTGTTTATGCATACGTCTTTATGGCCCGCACAGATCCAACACTCGGGTTGCCTTCATGGGCGGCATTCGTAGGACGCCGCGGCACAGCGAGATCTCCTGTAAAGGGTTCTCCTACCGGCCCGATCGAATCAGCGACATCCAATCCCAATGCCGGCGGCAGCCCAAGTGCTGCTGACTCTGTCACTCCGGGTGGAAACTAACGCTTGATTTAGCATTCGAAATTCGTTCAATTAATTAACTGCTTAACGTCACTATGAAAACACTTATCAATACTCTTGTTCTGGTTGCTGTTGCGATCAGCTTCTCCGCGTGCGGTAGTACGACTACCAACGTCTATCCTACCCGCACCGTTTATGTGCCTTCGAAGACCAAAAGTTCTTCAACCTACAAGTCACGTCCTTCCTCTTATAGCAGCGATCCTGTGAGATCCGGAAAGCGTAATCCGGATTCAGTTGAGCCTGTGAGAGCGCCTTCAACTTACAGCCGCTAATAAAGTCACGGTTTAGAGAAGGGGCATGGGTTATCAATAATTCATGCCCCTTTTTCGTAAGCCTCTCTGACCGGCCGGTTGACTTGAATGATTGTTTTAACCGGTCGTTTGAAAAAATGCCTTAAAGACCTTGGTAAGTTTTTTTCGGCGTTGTAGTATGTTTACTGTAACCTCTTTTTCAGGAATCTCAGTAACCCCAGAAAATATGAAGCTTCAATTTTTCATTTTGGTTTGTACTCCGCTCCTTTTATCGGGATGTTTTCAGGAGGATCCTCAGGTTCAGCAACTTCGGGATGAGAGGGATGCCGCTCTCGCAAAAGTTGGTAAACTGGAGGAGAGTGTCGCTAAACTGCAGGCAAACGGGTCCAGTGCTTCCGGAAATGCTTCAGCGCTTCAAAAACAGGTCGATGATCTGAAGGGGCAGCTCGAAATCGCCAAAGCCGAGGTCAAAAAGGCACAGGATTATGCGCCTGAGATTCTCAGTGAAGAAGAGTTGCTGATACGGCTCAGGGGAGCAACTGAAGAGCACCGTAAGGCGATTCGGGAACGGTTCGATGTGCAGAATATCGTTCTCACTGATTTTTCCATGCCGGAGAAACTGACGCATCCATATCGCTGTGGTGTTCAGTATGATCTCCTCGAAAAGAGCACCGGCGAGCCCTATCACCTCGATGTGAACGTTCGTGCTGCGATCTCAGGCAAGTGGGAGATCCCCCCGGTTGCGGAGTTTGCGAATAAGATTAAGAAGGGCGCGCGCACCATGGTTGCTTCAAATTCGCAGGGCGGTGCGGGGCAGTTACCTGCCGGCGGTGTCCAACAGGGCGTCCAACAGAATGGTGGGGTTCAGTCAGGCGGGGGCATTCAAAATCAAGGCGGGCACCCGCAATTCAACCCCTCTAATCCTTCAGGGGCAATCGTCACTTATCCGTCAAATAATACAGTTACGCTGCCCGGACAGGGTGGTGGACAGACATTCACTCCGCAGCAGCCATCCCAGCACCAACCGGGAGGACAGCCTCAGGCGCAGCCCGGTCAAGGTGGCGGGCCGCCACCTCGGGGACCGGGAATGCCTATCTCCAAGGATATTAAAGTGAATTGGTAGGCTGATAAGGGCTCGCACAGTGCTATATAGTCCGGCATGAAAGGTCGAGTCCGGTCAGTGGAGGAAGTCGGGGGTGAAGTGCTCTTCGACAGGGAGTGTCTCATTGGAAGTCGCGGGAATTCCGATTTCCCGATAGATGCGGGCCGTAGCGGTGACTTCGAGCTGAAAATTTTCTGGGATCCCAAGCACTCGAGCTGGTTCCTTCACTATATTGCCGGAACTCTTGAAGTCGCTGTCGGGGAGGATCCTGTTTCTCCCGGTGAATCGCGACCGGTGTTTTCCCCCAGCCACCTCCAGATTGGACAGGCGGGGTATTTATTCGATGCAACCCCTGATGCCCCTTCCGTCGCGGGGATAAAAGCAGGCCCCGCGGGGGAGATTCCGCTGAAGAATCTCACGAAACTCGAAATCGGTCGGGGGGATCGTGAGGTTGAGAGTGGCTGGCGCCGTATGGTTCTGGATAAGGAGATTAGAAAAATTTCTTCTGTTCACGCGGTTCTCGAAAAGCGGGACTCCATGTGGTATCTCACGAACCGGGGATCCAATGATACAATTCTCAACGGACAGTCCTTTGATAGTTCAAAGCTGGTCTTCGGTGACCGTTTCAGAATCGGACCCTATCTGTTCGCTTATTTTGTGGATCACCTGAAGCGACTCGATCATCAGAATCTGGGCAGTATTCAGGCTCGTGGTTTGAAGCGCATTGTCGAAAAAGTCGAAGAGGATACCGGCAGGAAAAAGAAGATCGCCATTTTGGACAATGTAGATCTGGACATCGATTCAGGGGAGTTTGTGGCAATCATTGGCGGAAGCGGTCAGGGAAAGTCCACCTTGATGAACGCGCTTTGCGGGGTGGCACCTCCGACGAAAGGCAAAGTCTGGATCAATGAATTGGAGATATCGGACCGGTCGGCAGTGATGAATGCCGGTGTCGGTTTTGTGCCGCAGGATGATATTGTCCATCGCGAGCTCAGGGTGCGTGATGCAATCACGATCAGTGCCAATCTCAAGCTCAATTTGCCGCCGCAGGAAGTGGAGTCTCTTGTCGACAGGACTCTGGCGATGCTGGATCTTACCGAGCATCAGACGAAGCGAATCAGGAAGCTGTCGGGCGGACAGCGGAAGCGGGTCAGTATCGCGACGGAGATGTTGTCGAGTCCATCGGTGCTCTTTCTGGATGAGCCTACTTCAGGTTTGGATCCTGCGACAGAGTGGGAGCTGATGACCGCTCTCCAGAAGCTTGCCGAGGCAGGGACGACGGTGGTTTGCACCACTCACATGCTCGAGAATGCGCATATTTGTAATCGCTTTGTCATTGTGCAGGAGGGACGGGTGATTTTTGATGGTCCCCCGGGGTCGGCCCGTGATTACTTTTTAGGTGGGGGCGAGAGCTCCGGTTCGACAACGGCGAGAGCGTCCTCCAGCGGAAGTGTGGGAAGTGGAAAACTGGCCAGTTACTCGAAGATCTTCAAAGAGATTAAAGGGGCGGGGAAAACCGGGCTTCAGTGGGAGGATGCGTTTCGAAAGTCGAGATATCGGCGCGAATTCAAACCTGTCGCGAGAAAGCGGAAATCCGGAAAAACGGCGAGACGTGACCGGGTGCGCACGGTTGGGTTCAGCAGAATGATAGCGCTATTGAATCGCAGGCAGTGGAAAATTGTTTCAGCGGACAAACTCAATCTGCTCTTTCTTTTTGCCCAGGCCTTTTTGATTGGATTTTTGATCGGCTGGGTTGCGGAGGGGGTTGTCCTGCGTGGGTTCCTCGCGGTTGTAGCGACGATGTGGTTTGGATGTTCGAACGGTGCGCAGCAGATCGTCAATGAGTTGTCTATCTTCAGGCGTGAGCGTGTCTCAGGGCAGGGCATCAATGCCTACATATTCAGTAAGTTCGGGTTCCTGAGTTTCCTCACGATTATTCAGGCTGTTCTATTGTTTTTGACGATCTATTGCTCAGCCTTTGCTTTTCACAATTCAGACCCCGAAGCGTTTATGAAGTTTCCCGAGATGGCGGACGGGAAAGACGAGAAGTTTCAGGAACTGCTGCGATCAAGATTGTATCCTGTTCCGACTGCGGGAACAGAACTTGCCGAGGAAATATCGATGGGGCTGCTCATCACGGCCGGGGGCGACAGTGACGGGAATGCGGTTCCGAAAACGGCCGTTGTTGCGGGGCCGGGGCTTGTCGAGTCCGTATCCATGCCCGGCTTGATCCTCGGGGTTGAAAGCGAAGCCCTGTGGCGGCCCGGGAAGACCGTCGAATTCATGACGGGGGAAACGCTGAAGTTGCCTGACTCGTTGCCTGACTATCCTGTGAATGGTTTTGAAGCGGTCGATGTCGCTCCCGGCATGGCCCGCTCCCCGTTTCTTAAAGTGGGCGGTTGGAGGGTCTTTTCGGACCGGGAGCGGGAACAGCTCTGGGTTCCGGGCGAGACCGTGATTTGCAGTATCTCGCAACAACCGTTTACGCTGCCTGATAAACTTCCTGCCTGGCAGACGGATACGATGTTGTATCATTTTACCTATCGATTTCTCCGTTTCTTCATGCTTGAAGATGCGCTTCTCGATTCTAACAATGTGATAGAGAACGCAAGTCGATCCAATGGAGAGAATCGTGGCGCGGGCGCCTCGGGAGAGCTTAAGCTGCTAAGTGTTGTCACGTCTGTGTTGGGGCTTAAAGTAATCGCATTGCTGTTAATCTCCGTGGTGGGGGTGGCGATCGGTTTAACGATTTCAGCGCTGGTTCAGAATTCAACCCAGGCGGTGCTCTGGGTTCCTCTTGTTCTGATCCCCCAGATTTTATTCGGCGGGTTTGTCGTGAAGATCCCCGAGATGACTCCTTCGGTTAGAGTGGCGAGCCTGTTCTTTCCCAGTTACGCGGCCCAACGCGTCATGGATGTCTCCCATATTTTCGGCCGTATTGTCCCGAAGATGTCGAACAAAACCAAGATGCCCGTTTTCACAGAGGGGGATGGTGAGAAGGTGGAATGGATGCAGATGAATTTTGATTCGGGAGAGAAGGAGAAGAAGTCGGAGAAGTTTCAGAAGGAAGTGAGGGAGAATGCCTCCTGGCAGAATCTTCTCGTGATACCGTCCCGTATGGGGGAACACAAAAAAGAGGGCGACTTTATGCCGGTCTTCGATGCCGACGGCTCGTTCAAGACCTCAATCAGACAGGAGCCTGACACTGTAGACAGTCGCCGGGATATTCATGCTCTCTACTATCAGGGGATTCGCTATGTGAGAATTCGGGATGCACAGATGGGAATGGTTATTCTGGTTCTATGGATCTTCGTTTGCTATTCCATTATTCTGGCGTCGCTGATTCGAAGACAGACCGGACAGTAATTCGGGGCCAGCTGGAAAGAGGGAGACCAATAAATGGAAAGTAAAATATCAAAACGAACCATCATCCTTTCGGTTTGGTGGGCTATCACCCTGACCGTGTTGATTATGGGATTTTTTTTCCCGTTAATGCGCATTCCGGTGATGGGACTGGTTCATTTTCATGAAGTTCACGGTGGAAGCAAAATGGCTGCCTGGTTAGTAATGGGAACTTTTGCACTGGGTGGGATGGCCCTTTTCCGAAAGGCTGGATTGCCCGGGATTTCGGGGCTTGTAAGTATTGTTGTGTCGCTTGTGATTCTTGCGACCTGTTTGATTCGCCTATACCTTTATCTGAGCGAAAAATTGAGGATGCTCTCAACTGAAGGAATGGATCTCTCACGAGTCCTCCAAAAAGGGGGGATATGCCTAATGAGTGCTTTCATTTCAGGGGTAATCTGGTTAGCCTTTTACGGGATCACTTTGAAGCGGAGAAATTCGTAAATTTTAAGAAGAGAAAAATGATTGTTAAGAAAATGAACGTTTTTAGAAACTCTCTGTTCCTGTTGTTCACCGGGTGTGTTTTTCATACCGCTGCCGTTGCTCAGGACGCTAAGGAAGGCTTTAACCCGATGAATTACAAAGGGAAGGATGATATCCTTCAGAGTGCCTCATCTTCGGTGGATCGGTTGATTGTTCTGGAGGAGGATCTTGGGATTACTCCGGATCAGTGGAAGGAATATTACCGGGGCGGCAAAGGTCTCGAGTTTGATATCGACAGCATCAGTGAAGACTCACGGAGGTGTATCCTGCTGGGAGTCAAAGTCGCGGATGGAGTTCTGGCGCTGAAAGCGAAAGATGCTGAAACGCTCAATGCCTGCGCCGAATACATTGAGCAACTGGCGAAAGACCTCAACGTTCCGGAGGAAAGCCTGAGCAGAGGATATAAGATTAAAGATTCGGTGAATCGCGGAGACTGGTTTGATGCATTCTTTCAGCTGGGGCTGTATCGTCAGGATATTGTCAGGGCGCTTAAGGAAGCGGAAGGAAATGACCGGAGTAAAGCCATTATGATTGTGTGTGGTGGATGGTTCCACGGGGCTTCAATCGCCGTTGAGGTGATGGAGGATAACTACACGGGAGAGATTACGAATTATCTCAGGGCGCAGGATTACGTTTCATTGATGATTGCGGAGCTGGAATCGATCACCCGGGATGACTTGAAATCATCGAACGAAATGCAGTATCTGCTTGAATCGTTACCTAAGGTGCGATCAATCGTTGATCTCGCAAGGGACTGGAAGATTCCGGAAGGTCAGATATCAAAAGACCGGTTGAGCCAGTTGAAAATTCTTGCAAACGGACTTGCTGCTACTGCTTTGAATGGAACAAAAATGCCGGTCCGGTGATTGGAAATAAGAGGAGGGGAAATGGATCAATACGAACGACGAATAGAGTTCCTGCCCGCGCAGTTCCGGCGGGTCAGCCTGAAGTTGATCGTGAATTTCCTCGCCGTCCTGTTGGGAAGCAATTTGCTGGTGGGATGCGATTCGGAGAAAGCGGATGCTACTCCGGAAGGTGGTAAAGCCGTTTCGACAGAAGGGGCACAACGTGTCGTCGAAGAGCTTGAGGCGTTTCTGAATACAGACGAGCGTGAGACAATTACGATGACGAAAGAGGATGCGGAGAGGGTGCTTTCGATCTTGCGACCACCAGCCGGGGAAGTCGTCAAGCCTGTAGCCAAGCCGGATCCGCTGCCTGAGAAAGGGGTGGCGAACCAATCTGCTCCGGAGATGGATAAGCCGGAGACTAAGCCCGTTTCTGTAAACAGAGAGATGAAAGCTCAGCCGGTTGCGAAAACGCCGGCCGGGGGGTCCGGGGACAAAGCCGGGGATGTTCCCAAGAAGGACGAGTCGAAAAAGGATCAGCCGAAAAAGGACGAGTCGAAAGGTAGCGCAGACTCTGAAGGCGGAGTCGCGAGGATTCCTGACAGTGACACTAAACGGCCCGAGGGGTTTGAGGACAAGCTGGTTGATCCTACTACAGGATTTGAATTCGAATGGTCGCCGGAGAAAGGCGTTTGGATTTCAACGGAATTCGCTGATTACCTGAAGGGTTCAACAAAACAAAACGAATCGTTCAGCTGGCTTTTAACCCAGAACAGTTCAGGTGTGGACAAAGGTGCTATTCCGGAAGGCTGGGTCTATCTTCCTTTGGCTGATCGGAAGAGTATCGTCATTGCTGAAAAATCCCGAACCGGGGAAATTAAGGCAGCGGTGGGAATGGTGGATGCTTTGCCGGTGAAACCCGGTGAGGGGGAGGCAGATGTCGTGGAGAAAAAAGCGGGCGAATCGGAGCCTCCCGTTGAATCAGAAGTGGCCAAAAGCGGAGAGATGGAAAAGGATGATACCGCCGAGCCGGTCGCGGTCGTTTCTAAACCCACTGACCGTTCGGGAGAAACTTCAGTTCCGGCAGGCGGAAAAATTGAAACGCCTCCCGCCGGTTCGAAGAGCGATTCAGCTCCGGAAGCGAAAGATAAAAGCGATCTGCCTGCGGCTGAATCAGCGGTGAAGAAAGTGGCTGCAAGCTCTGCGCCCGCGCCTCCTCAACCGGTTGACGAGCCTGCGCGATTCCGACCGGTTTCCCAGATCCTGCCGGTCGGTGCAATGTTGCCTGACGGGCGGCGGCTCGTCTCACCTCCCCAGTATGAGACCCGTTATTATGAAAGTCCGGCCCAAACCACGGCGAGGCCGGTTCTCCGCGCTGTTCCGGCGCGCAAGGTGGATGTGCAGGTTCCCGCGGAAACGGGTGATAACAAAAGTACAAATGCTCCGGTAGCCTCCGGCGAAGGTGGTGTTCCGACGGCAAAGAGCAAACCGGTTGTCAGTCCTACGATTACGATCAAGAGTCGCCGGGTAGGTAACCTTTGGAAAAACACGCAGGAGGATCAGCCTGTTCAGCCGACACAGTGACTATTTCATGAGAGAAAAGATCGGCGATTACATCATCGATCAGTCATTTGAGCCGAGAACCGGTTCGTTTGGCTCGACGTATCGGGGAAAGCACCCTCTTTTCAAAGGGAAGCATTTCGCGATTAAGGTGATCGATAATATTGATGGACGGAAGAAGTTTGATTTCATCAGTGAAATCGAAGCGCTTTTGGCCCTGCAATTTCAATGTGAGCATATCGTTGTTTTCAGTTATGCCGGGGAGACTCCCGAGGGAGATCTCTACTGTGCAATGGAGTATTGTGAGGGCGGTGACCTGAATGAGCTCTGTTTGGAAAAGAAAGGACTCCCTGCGGAACATGTTGCATTGATAGGGCGGCAGGCATGTCTAGGGCTCGCTGAGGCGCATGGTCAGGGCATTATTCATCGTGACATTAAGCCGTCCAACATGATGCTGGGTCGCCTCAGGAACGGAGAACTCGGTGTAAAGTTAATCGATTTCGGACTGGCGAAGACATTGGATGATACAATGCAATCAGCTCCCGGAGTGAAGGGTACTCCGCTGTTTGCCAGTCCAGAGCAAATCCGGGATGAGGACCTCGACAGCAGGAGCGACATCTATTCACTGGGTGTTGCGATGTGGTATCTTCTTCAAGGGAAGAAGCCTGAGCCGCTTGACCTTGATAACAGACACGAAGTTGAGGCTGAACATGTCAATTATGATCGCCCGTTCAAGGTGACTGAATGTGATAAGGATCTTGCTGTCATTCTCGAAAAGATGATGGCGAAGAAACGCGGCGAGCGCTACTCCTCTGCTTCCGAGGTCCTTTCCGCCCTCGATCATTATTTGAAGAAAAAGGCGGGATTCCCTGAGAAAGCCTTGAGTTGTTCCGATCTTGTCGATGATGACGAGGGCTCGTCGAAGGCACGGCGGTCGCCGCCTGTTCTGGATGAAAACCGTTCCATTGCCGAGAGGCGATCGGACAAGTTCGATGACGTGTTTGATCACCTCTCAGGAAGCCCGCTCGACTGCAGTTGGAGTAAGTTCATGCTCGCAAGGAGAAAGCAGGACAAGGTTTCTTCGCTCATTGCGATCTTGAATACCCGGCTCTTTGCCGACGGTGATCAGAAAACGTTTGATGAGGTGAAGCAACTCGTTGATTCCCATGTTGCCTTGCAAGGTTCCGGTCGCGGCTACCCGGATGCGTTTTTGCGGCCGCTCGCCTTTTACTGGTTCTCCAGTGGGGAGGCCGTGATTGAGTTCGAACCGCGGGAGGGGATTCTCTTGAGAGATGTGGTGAGAAGGCATGGGCGGTTTCAGTTTTCCCACGCGCTTCCTTTGCTGAGCACCCTCGCTGATCTGCTCGATTATACTGCGGAAATGGGAGTTCCTGTTCCGACCGTAGGTGAAGCGGAGATTCTTCTTGTTCCTTCCGATCGCGATTCCAATAATCAGTTTTTAAGCGAGTCGATTCCGAATTGGCCGAGGCACCGGGTGGAAGTGAATCCGCTTTCTTTGCCCGCGTCGATCTCGTTCAGTTCCGAAGAATTTGATGTGGAGCAGACTCTCGATTCCAATGACTCGATCATCAGTTCGGTAGGTGAGAATTTTCCCGCATCAGTCGTCTTTTGCGCGAGACTCTACCGGTTGATCGGAGGTAAGCCGGTTCCTTCAGTGGCTTACCAATCCCGATATGGATATTCCAGTATCAGTGGCCTGACAGAGGAATCCAATAATTTGCTGTGCGATCACATCTGCGGAGCAGCGGGGAATGAGACAAAGTGTTCTGATATCCTTCGCAGCATCTGCGACGCGGAAGGTGAGAATTTTAATTTCTCCGAGATCGATTTTTCCGTTTCCGGGAAGTCTGCCGCCTCTCCCGGCACTGGCGTCGGCACGGGCGGTCACTCTTCTTCGACTTCGGGGCGGAGTTCTGATCGCCGTCCCGGATCCGGGGGGATTCAATCAAGTCGAAGGGGCCGGAGTTCAGGCCCGCCTTCTCTTCCCAAGTCGGATATCGAGGCTTCGATCTCGGTTTCTGCCGGTCCGCAATATCAGTCTTACAATCTTCCGGAAGCCGTTTCGACCGGACCGGGGGAGTTTCGGAATCCGATAACGAAAAAGCGGTTTTCTCTGCAGGGGCCGGAGATCAGGCCATACAAGCAGTTCATCTGTCAGGAGACGGGTGACATGTTTCAACTGTCGGCTCAAATTGAGGCGCTGGTCTGCCTCGCCGACGTGAAAGAACCCGGAATCATTCATTCACCTTACATTCCTGTTGATCAGGATACGCGCATCAATTTCCTGGAGACGGAAGGGGTTGAACTTTGGCAGGAGGGAGAGCGTGGAACCTGCCCTGTTTCGGGGTTGCAATACAAATTACCCGCTTCTCTCCCGCGTTTAAAGGCGATTATCTACGAGAATGAACCCGGCAAAGTCTCAAGCCCGTTCTTTCCCAGTGAGGAGGATTGTCAGGCAATCGAGCCGGAGTTGTGGGTTGGCGGGACGATCCTGTCGACGCGCAATCGCGAGTATGTTCTTCCTGACAAACTGCCCGCCCCGAAGCTGATCAAGTCTCTTGATGAATATCGGGGTGTCGTTACAAGTCCCTTTGTCGATGCCGAGTTCAAGGTCCCGGACAGTGATTGGGAGAAGGGCAAAGTTCTCGTATGTCAGATTACCGATTTGCTTTGTCGATTGCCTGATGATTTGCCGGATCGAAAGCACGTTGCGAGAATCCATGGCGACGGCAGCGACGGGATTGTTATCAATCCGTTTACGAAACGGGAGCAGAAAATTCCCGGAGAGGAATGGCGCAGCAACCGGAAGATCAAGACGGACGACGGAAAAGAGTTTTTGCTTCCTTCGGTGATTCCCGAATTGAAGGTCAGTAAGTATTTGCTCGAAAAGCCGGGGTGGATAGTCGATCCCTATTCAGGAGCGAAGACCGATTTGCTGCCGGACGAGTGGGAACTGGGCTTGAGTGTTGAGCGCGATGGACGGAGTTTTCTTTTACTCGAAAAACTCCCCGAGCTGAAAGAGGCCACGGTGCGGGAGGGAGTTTTCGACAAGGTTCTTTCCCCGTATTCAGGGGCTGAAATACCGGTGACGGCATCGCAGTGGAGGCGTGGGGAGATTCTTAAATGTCCCGAATCCAAGTGCCTCTGCAAACTGCCTGAAGCGCTTCCGGGACAGCCTGAACTCGTTAGTAATATTCCTCAACAGAACGGTTTTACGGGGACGATTGAGAGTCCCTACGCAGCCGGGAAAATGATCGAAGTCCCCGGTGGGGAGTGGGTCCCAGGTGCGTTAATTCAATGCGGGGATTCGAGTGAGTTTGTCAGACTGCCGGACGAGTTGCCTCCTCTCGTAGGGGAAACACTCGAAGAAGGCGGCAAGCTGAAAGCTTTTTCCCCCTACGCTGATCACGAAGAGCAGGAAGTTTCCGCAGAGGACTGGATTCCCGGTAAAGAGATTAAATGCCGTACCACGGGCCGCCTCTTTAAGTTGCCTTCTTCGTATGACTTACTGCCAAGGATGACTGCGGAGGTCATGGATGGTCCAGGGGTGATAGTCGTTCCCCAGACAGGCGAGCGTCTTGAAGTTGCACCTGACAATTGGAATGCAGGTGCTGTTATTGAAGTGGATTCAGAAGATCAGATCGAGTTGCTGTTACCTGATTCGATTCCGGAAATTAAATCGGCAGCGGTGATCTCGGATCAAAAATTCGGTGAAGTAAGATCTCCGTATTCAGATGACCTCATCGAGATTCAGGAAGAGAAAGACTGGGTGCCCGAAAAAATTCTGAGACTTTCCGGGGGAGGGTATCTCTACAGACTCCCTGATCCGCTTCCGGAATGGACCCTGACGGCGAAAGTGGATTTGGAGAGAACAGGTGAAAAGGGGTATGTGTTCAGTCCTTATATCACCGGGGGCGAATCCATTGAAATAGCCGGAGCTGACTGGGTGGAGGGCAGTAAAATTCTTTGTGGCGAATCAAAGCGTCATTTTATTCTTCCTGAGCTGCCACCGTTAGAGGCTGCTCTGATCAACGGGAGGAAAGGTATTGTTGCCTGCCCCTATTCTAATGCGAAGAAGCGGGATCAGACGATTCCCCCTGAGGAGTGGGTTGAGGGGCGCGAGATTGAGAGTTCCAAATTCAAAGGAAGGGTCTTTAAGTTGCCTTCCCGTTTGCCGGCTCTGGAGGCCACAGCAAAGAAGGATCGACCGGGCTACCTCGTCAGTCCATACGACTCCAAGGCTGAGGAATTTCAGGTAGACGGTGAGGACTGGCTTCCTGATCATTCTTTGAAGTGCCCTCTCACCGGGCATGAGATTATAACTCCTTCGGAATCTGAATTCCCGGTTCCCCGGACCGGAATCCTCGTTCAGGATGAGGAAGTTGAAGACGCTTTCGTTACGGGAATGATCGAAAGCCCGTATGAGGCGGGCAGGCGGCAGAAAGTTACCGTGGCTGACTGGCGGGCGGAAAGGCAAATCCGATGTGAGGCTTCGGGGCTTTTGATGAAGCTTCCCGCCAAGACGGATGGATTTCCCGTCTGGGCGGATGAAGCGAAACTGGATCCGAAATCTCCGGGGGCGATACTTCACCCCGAAACGGGCGCCAGCATTGCGATTGAGGGGACGCTCTGGGAGCGCCGGTCGATTGTTGTTCTGAAAGGAGAGCCCGGGGTAACGGTTCAGCTTCCCCGGGATATTCCGCCTCTCGTCGCGGTTGTTGCCGGCGGCCGGAAGATCAGGACGCCCTACGAAAAAGGGCAGAAGGAGTATGAAGTGGAGATCGGGGACTGGGAGCCCGGTAAGATCATATCCTGTCCTGCAACCGGAAGGCCTTTGAAGTTGCCCGGAGATTTACCCCTGCCCGAGGCGATGCCGGATGAGAAGATTGCCGGCCTTGTTTTCAGTCCGTATGATCCGGAATCGTCCTTCAGGGTTTCACTGGATAAGTGGAAACCGCGGGAGATTCTCGAAGATCCGAAAGGGAGGAAAATCCAACTTCCGGGGGCATTGCCCGCTCTTCCGGAAGCCACTGATTTCGATCTTAGCAAGGTCGAGGTGACGCCACCGTTTGCCGGGAGTAAACCAATTAAACCTGCGGTTTGGAAGGCCGGTGAATCGTTGACCTGTTCTGCTACCGGTGGTCACTTTTCCCTTCCGGGGAATTTGCCGCTTCCGGAAGGGACGTTGACAGTGGATGCGCGCAAGGCATTGCCGACAAGTCATGGTATCATCGTCGACCCTTTCTCCGGAAAAGAGATCGAAGTCGAAGGGAAATCGTGGGTCTCCGGATCGACGGTTCAATCCGGGGATGGAAATGAATTCAAACTTCCTGACAAGCTACCGCTTCTCAGTGCCGTGCTGGATACCGATCGTCCCGGATTTGTCAAAAGTCCCTATGCTTCAACTAAACCATTTCGCATTCAATCGATTAGCGACTGGGTCGAAGGGGCTTCGGTGAAGTGTCCGAAGACACAGCGGACGATGATGCTTCCAGACGGATTGCCTTTCTCTCAGGATGAAGTGCTGCAGGCCTGGGAGTCAGGAGAGAAAGCGAGAAAGTCGCTGCTCCTGAAGCTGGGTGTCGGAGGCGCTGTTCTCCTGGTTGTTCTCGCAATCGTTTTCCTGAGGCCCGACCCTGCCGCGAGGTGGGCGAAATGGGAAGCCGAGTCGGAGAATGTCGCGGGAATAGAGCGGCTCGCCTTCGCCGCGAAGGCTCATGAAATGTTTCCCGGGAAACGTGAAGACTTGAGTAAATACGCGGTTAGCTCCTTCAATAACTTCGATAAGTTTATCGATCGCAATCTGACTGGCATGCCCGCGGATGAAGTGCGGAAACTTGAGAAACAGATCCGAACCTTCACGTATGGCGACAGTAAGATTCTTGCTGATGCCGCGATGAAATCTCTGGCTGAAGGTGAGCGGCTTCTTCAGATTTCGTCATCGTCAGCAGAGGGGTTTACAGTGGAGGCCGTTGATGAAGAGGTAAAACGCATCGAGAAAGAGGCCAAAGCAAAGCTGCCTTCGCTCTCAGGTTCCGCTATCGCTGCATTGGGTAGGCAGAAGGACAGTCTCATTGGCGAGAAGGTGGTTAAGGTGATGGAGTCCCCGGATTCGGCCTCCAAGGGAAAAGGAAAAGGCAGTGTTGCTGCAACGCCGGATTCTGAAAAGCCGAAGGGACCTGATGCTCCGGTTGCGCCGGTCAAAGAGGAGAAGGCTGAGAAGGAGAAAGGGGATACTACCGTTCCCCTCGCAGCTAATCTCAAGTTGAAAGGACTGCCTGAACTGGTCTGGATAAAACCGGGAACATTCGGAATGGGCACTGCTCAGGATGAGTTGTCTGCGATTTACAACGAGCTTTCGGTGAGCTCAAATGTCAGCTCTCCGAGAGCTCCTAAAGATGAAGCACTGCGTCAGGTTACTTTGTCGGAGGGCTATTGGGTGGCTGAAACTGAGGTAACGATTGAAAACTTTCTCGATTTCATGAACTCAGTTGGAATCGAAAAGGGGGACTGGATTGATGAAGGCGCCGTCACCTGCCCGATTGAGCAGCGAAACGGAAAATGGGTCATGAAGGAAAAGGAGAATGCCACCTGGGGGAGCCTCAACCAGCCGATGACAGAGGTAACCTGGGAGGGGGCGATGCAGTATTCAAAATGGCTCACCGAATCGAATCGGGAGAAGATTCCGGACGGTTACGAGTTTTCTCTTCCCACCGAGGCGCAATGGGAACGGGCTGCCCGGGCCGGCAGTGCCACGCCTTTGCCCGGCGATTTTATCAGCTTTAAAGGATACAATCACTCAGATGAAGTCAGCAAGCAGGCCTGGTATGCAGGAAACAGTCAGAAAGCATTTCAGACTGCGGTCATCGCCACCGACTGGGCTGAGAAAGAAATCACATTCGACTTTTCCGGCTCGCAGGAAGTGGGTGGAAAGAAAGCCAACGATTGGGGGCTCTATGACGTGATAGGGAATGTCTCGGAGTGGTGTTTTGATGTCTATTCGCGGGATACCTACAAAGAAGGCGATGTTACCGATCCTGTAGGGCCTTCCTCTACTTCTGCGGATGTTCGCAGAGTGGTAAGAGGAGGTAACTATTTTGATCAGCCGTTTCGCTGCCGGGTCGCTGTAAGGAGAGGTGAACGGGCTATTGTCGGAAGCCACTTTATCGGGTTTCGCGTTGCGTTGGTTCCACAGCGCCGGTGAGCCCGCAGCATTTACAGTGGATGCTGAGATGTTTCGGCAACGGGGTGAATCATTTTGTGATCAATCCGTCTATAACATTATTGGATCGACCGGACAGGTAATGACGGGAGCATTCAGTATCAGGTGAAATTCAGAGTCAGTGTTTGTAGGTAGAGATACGAAATTTCTAACTCGACTGAGTCGAAAAAATCCTGCTATTATTTGAGGAACCTGAGAAAAGATGAAAGATAACAACAGACTGCAAACGATCTCAACGAGACGGAATATTGTTAAGAACGGCTTTATGCTGTTAGCTGTCGGCACCGTTCCCGGTGTTGCAAGTGCACTTGGTCCCGGAAGCCGGGTAGCCGACCGGGGGCGCCGGAGAATTGCGAAGCGGCATTCCGTTGTCGCTTACAAACGGGCCAATGCCACTCAGCGGGCGGTGGCTCTGGCGAATGCCCGCAAGGCTCAGGAGAAGTTGAAAAAGAAGTGGGCTTCCTCGCCCGCGGGCAGGTCGTATGCAAAGGCTTCCGGTGGATCGAGTGGGGGGAGTAGTTCAGGTGGCCTTTTCAAAAAGAAAGCAGAGCCACGTTCGATTACGAATGCGTCTCCGGCAAAGGCAGCCCCATCCATGGCCACTGTGGTTAAAGATTTGAAGGCTCCGCCGGTCCAGGCCGTTCCGGTTCCCGCATCGCCGGGTTCAGGTGCGAGAGCAGCGGTTATCCCTGTCGATTTGAGAACCGGCGGTTTGGTCAGCAGCAATGTGGTCGAGATGGCGAGAGCCCCGCGGGCCGGGTCCAACGTTTCCAATCAGGTTAAAGCGGCAGTTGAAGACGGAACGATTCAGGGGAACCCCAACGAGTGGCTTCGCACCGATGTTGTCGTCGCAAGTCTCTAGCTGTTCATGATGCTTTTTCTGAAGTTCTCAGAATGAGTGACTTCAGGGATTTCGAGAGCACAACCCGCGAGGGTTGTGCTCTTTTTCGTTCTCAGTTTGAGAATTGAAAAACGCTTCAGGTTGAATTAAGTGAGTAGTCAGTCGCCGCATGTCACAAAGAATTCCCCGCACCTTCATTTTTGCTCTTTCAGGCGTTTTCGCTTTCGCAACCCCGGTCTCTCTCCGTGCCGAGGTGGTTTTTCATGCCTTTGTGCAGGAAAAGCATAAATGGAAGTCCGACCTCGATGGTTGGGAGGGGAGTGCCCGGCTGATCGAAAGGGCGATCAGTCCTTCGCAGAGCCGTGTTTTAATTAACGAGTCTCCCGAGTCACTTGGAACCTTGTTAAAGGCCCCTAAAGGAGCAGGGGAGATTCGGGTTTTCTACCTGGCAACCCACATGCATTCGGATGGGCGTCTCTTTTTTACGAACGGTGAGGAGATGCAGGCGGATCAGTTGCTGCAACGTGCGCTCGGTGATGACGCCGGGGTAGTCTCTCCTGATTTGGTGATCATTGACTGTTGTTTCGGGGAGCGTTTTGGACGACAGCCACTCTGGAATCAGCTTTTCAAATGCCCTCATCTATACACTTGCTCGAGTGAGGAGGTAACCTGGCAGATCGAAATGAATACGAAGCGCCCTCTCTGGGTGAAAAAGTATTTACCTGATGTGCACTCGCTTGGACAAACCCTCATGGGGGCATCGTGGAACGGGAAGGTCAGTTACTTCGGGTTCAGGCTTCTCATGCAATTGAATCGTGATGGTCAGAGCCGGGTTGAGGGAAACCCATTGCCTTTTTTCCGGGCGATTACGCAGTTTGAAGTGGATGATGACCGGATTTTAAAGTCAGGTCGGACTTCTGAGCTGATCTGGAGGCCGTAGCCGTTGTCGCTGAAACGGGAAGCCGGGTTCTTAATTCTGTTCTCTCAAACTGGCGTATTTTTCCCGCTGCCGAAATTTCCAGAATTCGTAGGACACTCCCCATTCTTCGCAAAGCGGCTTCGCCGCGCTGAGAAAGTCGATGCCATTCGCCTGCGCGTAACTGACTGCAGCTGGAAAGCCGAGATCAGCGGAAATCTTCAGCAGCTCGTACTGCTTCTCCTCGCTCACGAGTGCGAGGGCCTCTTTCTCTTCGACAAAGGTGGTATCCCTGCCCCGGTCGAGCTGGTCGAAAAGCACCCACATACTCCGGCTGTCGGCGCCTTCTTCGGCACCTTGCATCAAAATCTGAAAACACTCGAGCGGATTGATTTCGGTGCCGGGCAGGCCGGAGAGGTGCAGTTGCGCGAGGTTCGCCGCCGGAGCATAGGTTCCGTTATTGATCGCCTCGGTGTAGTAATTGAGGACCTTCGAGAAATTTCGTTCGTTTTCAGGGAGAGCGAGTTGTTTTCTGAGTTCGACGTGTCCGAGACCTTCAACGCCGCGTGGGTCGCCGAGGTCCCAGGCCTTCTGGTAATGCTTCGCTGCCTCGTCGAGGGACTTCTCCAACCCTCTTCCGAGAAAGTGAAGGGTGCCCATCCAGATGATCCCATTTTGATACTCTTTCTCCGATGCTTTCTCAATCCAGTCGGCGGCGGTTTTGTCGTCTTCAGGGGAATTGCTCTTCAGATAAATCCTTGCGAGAACGACCATAGCCTCGGGATCCCCGCTTTCTGCGTCCAGAGTCGCCCAACGTTTGCCCTGCTCCCGGTGCTGAACGAACCACTGCCCTGAAAACCAGTATATTCTCCGTGCTTCCTTGAGGTCCAGGCCCTCATTGCCGTCAACAGGGCTGTCGGACGCAAGTCGCTCCAGCTTGAACTTCTCACTTTCAATTAGTGATTTGCCGACGAACGGGTTCTCGATGCTGGAAGATGAAAGAATCGACCGGATGTCACTTTTTACCTTTTCGGCATCATCAGGGCTCTGGTCGTAGACTTCGAGAAGTGCTGCAACAGCGGAGTCGAATTCACCTTTGTCAGCTAATTGCTTTGCTTCGTTTCGAAGTTTCACTAACCCGTCGGGTTCGCTTTGCTCAGTGTCAGGAAAACTCACGGAGGTCTTCTTCTTTGCAAAAGTCAGGTCTCCGCCGAATTCTATATTGATCGAGGGATCGAGCTTGCCGTTGGATTTCTCTTTGATGACTTTTTCGACCGACTTGAGGCCTTTCCTCAAACTTAAGTTTTCCACAAAGAGCTCCGAGCAGAGCGCATCCACGAGGAGGGTTCCCTGATCCGCTTCGAGCAGTTCTCCGGACCCTGTCGGTTGGATAACAATGGTGTTTCGCGGCAGGTAGGGCAGAGAATAGAAGGCTGACTGGTCTGCGCTTCCCTCTTCAAATTCCCGGGCCCGACTCATGAACGGATTGTTCCTCGATCCGTCGACGATGAGAACGTTTAGGCGTTGCTGTTGGCCGCGGTTGTCTGCGAGCTCGGCAAGTGTGGCGCGCAGGCCGATACAGCGGGACGGCATTTCACTGACGCGGGATACGTCCGCGCCGAGAGGGAAAAGGTAGTTCTCCCGTTGAATGCTCCCTCCGTGACCGTTGATGTATACAAGTGCTACGGCTGCGTCCTCGGCGTCGGCACAAAAGTTCTCGAAAGCGCTTTCGAATTCGCTCCTCGTGAAATCAAGGCAGGTTGTGACTTCGAATCCGAATTGGTTCAGGGAAATGGCGAGCTTGTCGGCATTGTCCATCGATTCGTAGAGAGCAGCATTTCCGGGGTATTCGGAAACGGCTGCGATAAAAGCAACGCAGCGGTCATCGGCGGAGCAGGGGGGCGCCTGCCAGGTAGCGTGAGCAAATACGACAACGAATAGTGCTATAAGTCTCATGGAAATGGGAAAGGTGCCGAGTTTCGGGGCTGCCTAATGGTTGATCTTCTCTGCAGAAGCTGCCTGCTTTTCCAGATATTTCCAATTGAGATAAGCTTCATTGGTCTTGAAAAGGGGCTTACCTGCATTTTCAAATTTCAACTCGTTCGCGTTGCAGTATTCAATGGCATCAGGGTAGCCGAAGTCGGCGGCCATGAGGGCGTAGCGTTTCGCTGCGGTGCTGTCGAGGTAGTTGGCTATTTCTGCATTTCTGAAGACGCCCCGATTGAACCAGTCCGCGAGAATCCACATGCAGCGACTGTCGTGACCTGTGTCAGCTCCGTCCATAATCGTTTCGATTCCTTTGACGAGATCAGGGGCAACATCATCGAAGCCGCTTGCGTAGAGCTGACCGAGATTGGCGTTGGCGCGCTCCTTACGGTGGTTTCGCGCGAGCTCATACCATTCAACGGCTTTCGCAAAGCTGCGGTCTTCGGGATCTTTCTCATACTGTTTTTCCACTTCGAGATGCCCGAGAAAAACAGCGGCTTCAGCGTTTCCTCTCATTTGACCGTCCTCCATTTTGATGGCCTTCATTAAATATTCCTCCGCCTTCTCGAAGGACTTTTTACAGCCTCTTCCAATGAGGTGCATCTGGCCGAGGTATAAGAGGCTTTCTGACGGATCCGCAGCAGTCTCGGAGGCCTTCGTAAACCAGTGGATCGCTTTCTCATCTACATTGAATTTGAGATAGAGCAGGCCCAGCACATGCATCGCCCTCGCGTCTCCGGCTTCAGCTGCGATTTGAGCCTGGTCAGCCGCTTCGACCGGGTTGAACACTTTCCCGGTTTCCCAGACAATTTTCCGGGCCTCTTCAAGTTCAAGACCGTTCGGCTTGGGACCGTAGAGGCGTTTAAAATCAAACTCCTCCGATTCCACGAGTTTTTTGCCGATGAAGACGTTGTTTAGAATGCCACCTGAAGCGAGCAGCGTTTTCAGCTGATCTTCGGCGTAGTATTTGTGTTCCTTGTGTTCATCGAAAATCTTGAGAAAAAGTGAGATCGCCAGTTCGAGTTTGTTTTCCCGCCACGCCGTGTGAGCATTTTCCTTGAGGGCTTCATAACCCGTGGGGACATCTGCGGGAATGGGAGGTGCCGGGATCGGTTCCGGGGCCGGTTTATAAACCTTGTTGTCTGTAAAAACATACTCCGCGTCGTAGTTCTTTCCCCACCAGATTCCCTGGCGGCGCTCGCCTGTTTCTGTTTTGAATTGCTGATTGAGGGCTGCGATGCCTTCATTGAGCTTGGTACCGTTTTTAAGAATCGTGGTGGCGAAAGCATTGACGAGCCGGCCGCTGTCCTCCTTTGAAACAACTTCTCCGGGAAACCGGGTCGGTATGATTAACACGGTGCCGTCCGCAGGATAAGTCGGGGCTTTGAAGCCGCTCGGGTCATAGGTGTCGCCTTCCGAGGTTAGGGTATTGAATCCGAATGGAAACTTTGGAAAACCGTCAATGAGAAACAGGCTCAGTTGCTGCGGGTTCTTTCTGTTTTTCACGATTGAGCTCAGGACGTCGAATTGAAATCCGATCGCCTGTGTCTGCAAATCGGCGCCGGATTCGATATCCACACCCAGGGGAATGAGATAACTTTCCTGTTCATAGTTTCCTCCGTGGCCGCAAAAATAGACCACGGCCAATTCTGCTTCGGAGGTGTCTTCACACCATTTTGAAAATGATTCGTTAAACTCCTGTTTTGTGAAATCGAAAAGAGAAGTGACCTGAAAGCCGAACTTCTCGAGTTCGCTTGCGAGTTTTTCGGCATTCTCGATCGATTCAAACATCGCAGCGTTCCCCTGATAGTCTGAGACGGCAGCTACAAATGATACCATTCGGGGCTGATCATCAGCCCGGCAGAACGGGGAAATGGCAAACGCGAGAATCAGGAAAAACAGAAACCCGGATGTTTTATATTTATTTTTATTCATCGTGATTAATGTGATTTTCGGAGGCGCAGTCGCTGCCTGTGGCTCATGTCGTTTAGGGATCGAACTTAGCCGGCTTCGATTCTTTCCCGTGAGGTTACCACTCGCTCATTTGTGTTTTAATTTTCTCGCGGTTGAACCAGATGAGGATGAAGACGGGGAGAGCAATAAGCCAGAGAAAGCCAAAGGCGAGGCCGAACCACAACGCATACTGAGTGATGTTTCCGATCATTTCCGCTTCGCTACCGCCGGTTGCCGTGAACATGATTTCCATCTGCGTCTTCTGGATCGCCATGGATTTGAAGATCATGAAACCGCCGCCCAGAATTTTTAACACGGCCCATGCCTGAAGGGTGACGGATGATACCGGCTTTCGTTTCAGAACCATGATTCCGCCCACCAGAAGAATCAGCCCGAGGACGAGAGAGATGCCACCGCTGAGATAGGAGTTGGACTGCAGCTTGACGAGGAAATCATCGACTTGAGCCTGATCCGCTCCCTGTTCCACGAAAACCTGCATGGAGCCTTTTGTCATGGCCGCTGAGAAGGGAGCTATGACCGCCTGGAGCATCCCCCCGACTCCGAAAATGATCGCGATGATTCCGAGGGCGGTGGGCCACTTGCTGCCGGGGGCCTGAACGTTTCCGCCTTGAATGGGTGGTGGTGATTGAGATTCCATTGCGTTAGAATAGACTTCGTTCCAATCATACGTCAATGAATCCTGAAAAGGATCAACGTATAGGGAGGTAGACCGGGAATTTTTATAGAGACACTTTTTGCTGCAATGAAACTGGCGCTGGATAACCCATCAGGGGACGTATTTATTCTATCAAAGCAACAAATGGAGGAGGGCGTTCGTGCTTCACGGTTAAGTCCCCGCCGGCGGATCCTGATGCCGATTCATCGCCAGCAGGATGCGCCAGTGCAGCGGATGCTGAATTTCTTTCAACCCGATACTTATGTCCCGCCTCACCGGCATCCCCGTGAGGGCGCTTCGGAAACGATTCAAATGCTGGCGGGTCGCCTCGCCTTTTTCATCTTCGCGGACGACGGCACCGTTTCTGCAAGCTATACCCTGGAGGTGGGGGATTTGATCGATATTGAAGCCGGTGTTTGGCACGGGCTTGTCATATTGGGACCCGATACCGTGGTCCTTGAAGTCAAGCGCGGGCCCTTCGATGCGACAGATCGAGTTTTCGCCGATTGGGCACCAAAGGAGGGCGAAGAAGGGGCCGGCGAATACCTCAGCGGGCTACGAACTCTGGTCGAGTGAGCGGTGCGACGGAGTTGCTACCTGAAGTCCGGAGGGGATGAAGATGTGCCTGGTCCAGATTTTGTCTTTAGTTTCTTCGGGGACAGCCAGTTCAAAGATGAAGGCGGAAATAAAGAGCAGGCAAATAGATGTCACAGCCTGGAACAGGAAAATTTTCAAACCTTTCACAAAGGTGCAGCCGTAAATCGCCGAAGTGAAAAGGGAGGCGAATCCTGCTGCGGAGATTATGCCGAGAATCAGGACGCTGTTGCCTTCGCCGACACGGCTGTTCAGGAAGAGATACATAACGATAAAAATCCCTGCGACGATCCAGCTACCGATGAAGGCAAAGCTTGCACTGAGAGGATTCCATTTCCCTGCGATCAGCCAACCTGCGACCCAGAAACCGGCGCACATGAAGACGCCGGCAAGGAGGAATAATTTAAAAAGCATTGCCTGTCTTTCTTTCGGCCAGAGCTGCTCTCCTGCGTAGCTTTGGTGAATGAGAGGGGAGAGGATCAATCTTTGTTTGGTCTTGTAGGAGAGCTTTTCAGCGGAAACGTCGTTGAATGAACCGGTGATGGGATCTTTCCAGCTTACGAGCTTGGTCTTGAAATTAAATTGCACGGGTTCGCCTGTCAGTTCTGTGCCGGAGCTGAGTTCCCACTTTGCTGCGAACGCATTCACCTGCAGGAGTGTGAATACGAGGATGGCAATCGTCCGTAACTTCATCTCCGGGGACTAGTCGATTTCGGAGCGGGGGTCACGATTCAGCAGTTCCCGGAGCGCTTCCGAGGTGGGCTTTTCCTCGTAGAGAACCGCATAAGCCTGATCGATTATTGGAGTGCGTACTCCCAGTTTCTTTGCGAGGTGATAGGCATTCTTAGCGTTGGGGACACCTTCCGCGACCTGGTTCATCGCAGCAATTGCGGCTTCGAGAGTCATGCCTGAACCGAGCATGCGACCGACGCGGTTGTTGCGGCTGTGTTCACTGTAGCAGGTCACGATGAGGTCGCCCACTCCGCTCAAGCCGCGAAAGGTGCTCTCCCGTGCGCCCATCGCTGTTCCGAGGCGGGTCATCTCGGCGAGCCCTCTCGTCACCATCGCCGCTTTGGCGTTGTCACCGAGACCGAGGCCGTCGATGGCTCCGGCGGCGATCGCAAAAATGTTTTTCAAGACGCCGCCAATCTCGATCCCGATAACGTCGTCTGTAGTGTAGGTTCGGAACCAGGGGAGGGTGAATACATCCTGAACCATCGCCCCCACTTTCGGATCGCTTGTTCCAATGGTAGCGAGGGTTGCCATTTTATTCGCGACTTCTTCCGCGTGGCTCGGGCCTGACAGAACTGCCATGGGATTGTCGGGAAACATCTCCGCAATCAATTCATGCATTAACTTGCCTTCCCCGGGGTCGATGCCTTTGGTGCAGTTCAGAATTACCGTCGACTCGGGGACGCCTGCTTCTTTGAGTTGAGAAAGAACGATTCCCGCGACCTGTGAGGGAACCACGACGAGAATGAGCGGTTTTCCTGAAACCTCCTTCATGTCGGTGGAGCAGGAGATTCGCTCGGACAGTTCGATTTCGGGCAGATACTTTGAGTTCCGGTGCTGCAGATTGATGTCATCGGCTACCGCTGCCTCGTTTCCGTAAAGGACTACATCGATGCCACGGTCGGCCAGCGCGATCGACAATCCGGTTCCCCAACTACCTGCTCCGAGAACAGCTGCTTCCTTAATCATATCCATCTTAAATTTACGAAGTTTTCTTTCGACCGAACTGAAGTTCCTCTCCCCGGCGAAGGCGTCCGATATTGCTTCGGTGCTTCCATATAGCGAGGATGCATACAAAGAGTCCCAGGCCTAAAACGACAGCATCCAGATTGTTTTGTATCAGGCCCCTGATCGTGATAATGAGAGGAATCGTGATCGCCGCGGCGATTGAGGCGACTGAGACGTATCGGGTCGTCTTTACCGTAATGATCCAGACAATAACTGCGGCGACGAGTGCGAAAGGCATGATAGGGAGGACGGCTCCACCCGTCGTGGCTATGCCTTTCCCGCCTTTGAATCCGAGCCAGAATGTATAGTTGTGGCCGAGAATAGTGGCAATGGCAGTGACGACGTGAACGAGCGAATTGTCAGAGAGTGATTGCGCAAACACGACCGGCAGCAGCCCCTTGAGAATGTCCATGACCAGAACGGTGATACCGATTGGCTTTCCGAGAGTTCTGAGAACATTGGTGGCACCGATATTCCCGCTTCCGTGTTGCCGGATATCTATTCCTTTCATTTTTCCGGCAATAAAACCGAAAGGAGTCGCCCCGATTACATAAGCCCCCAGCAGCAGCCACCAGTATTGATATAGGTCGGAGATTAGATTCATTACCGGAGTGCAGTGATAGGGTAAAACGAGAGTGGTTTATCTTGAAGGGTTTGCACGGTCCTGTCCAGTGGCAGATTCTTCAAACTCAAGGATGAACGTTGCGTTCTCTTTGGTGGCCCCCCGGTGAAGCTCCATCGCTTCGATTCCACGAGCGGCCATGGACTTTCCGGTTTCGGCATTGGAGAACAATTCTCCGAGAACGGATCGCAGTTCACCGCCTCCCTGTACTTGCTGAATCCCTCTGATCGCGAGGAGGTCATTGATAACGTCGGTAAAGTTTTCCATGTTTGGACCCACCACTGTCGCCTTGCCGGCAAGGACCGGTTCAACAGGGTTCTGACCTCCCCGGCTCAGGAAGCTTTTTCCGATGACGACGACTTCGGCGATTTGATACCAGCTTCTCAGTTCGCCGGTGGTATTCGCAATCCAGACAGGCATGCCACCTCCGTCGTCGGATGGTGCGTTTGTAAGGTGAGGTTTAGTCGAGTTTCTGAGGACCGGGCAAAACCCGGACGCCTCCAGTTCGTTGGCAATTTCCTCTCCGCGTTCGGCATGTCTTGGCACAATAATCAAGGCCAGCTCAGGAACGTGGCTGAGCAGTTCCTTCGCGATCTCCGCGATATACTTTTCTTCGCCGGGATGAGTGCTCCCCGCGAGAAGGACACGCGCATTCTCCGGAAAGGCTTTGCTCGCGAGCCATTCTTCAAGTTCCGATCTCTGTGCCTCGTTTGTTCCCGAGACATCGAGACCGTCGAACTTAATGCTTCCGGTAACTCTTGTGCTGCTTTCGGGGATCCCGAGTGCCGCCCACCTCGGCACGTCTGCGGGGTAGGGAACCGTGGCCCCGCTGACGAGAGAAAATACCGGTTGGATCACCTTTTGGAATTTCAGGTAGCGCTTTTCCGAGCGGGGGGAAAGACGGGCATTGATGAGCAGAACCGGCACCGATTTCCGCCGGAGCTGCCTTACGAGGTTGGGCCAAATTTCCGCTTCAACGAGGACGAGCTTGAGCGGGTTGATCTTTCGGATGACCCGGGCCGTGATGAAGGGAATGTCGACCGGATTGTGGATCACGGTCAGGGTAGGTGACTCTTTTTCGACAGCAAGGGCGATGCCGGTCGTTGTCGTGGTGCTGAGAACGATGGGTTGAGTGGGGGAGAGAGCCTGTAACTCCTCAATAACTTTGAAGGCGATGAAGGCTTCCCCGACGCTGACAGCGTGAATCCAGACAGGTCTGGCATCCTTCCATTTTGCCAGGGTTGCGGGGCTGAAGAAGCCGAGGCGTTGTTTGAAATTCCGCGCGAGACCGCCTCTCCGGATTCCTTTGATGAGGAAAGAGGGCAGGCCGAGGAGCAACACCAGAGGCAGGAGTAGATTGTAGATCAGGTAGACGAGCGCGCGGGGCATGGTTGTGAAGGTTCAGGTGGCTGCGCTGAGAAAGAAGACCTTTGTTTTGCCGTAGCGCTTCTCCCTGACGACTTCCCAGAGAGCGAGATCGGGGCGATCCGCGGATGCAAGGGTTTCCAGAATCATGAGCCCTCCCCCGGAGAGGCTTCCGCGCAGAGACTCAGAGGTGACAATAGCTTCGACCATCGCTGCTGAGTCTTCATCCCTGGCATAGGGAGGGTCGGCAAAAATGAGGTCGAATTCGCCACTCGACCGGCTGGAGATGAAAGAGCGAACGTCGCTGCTGCGTGTCGTTCCTCCACTGAGTTTGGCTTTTTCGAGATTGTGATTGATGCTGTCGCAGGCGTGTCGGCTCGTGTCGACGAAGACGGCGGATTTGGCACCGCGGCTGAGGGCTTCGATGCCCAGTGAACCGGAGCCGGCGAAGAGATCGAGAACGGCTGCGTCGATGACACGTTCACCCAGCGACGAGAAAATGGACTCTCTGACCCGGTCCGTGGTCGGACGGGTCAGGGATTTCGGAACTTGAAGCGGGATGCTTCCGGCTTTGCCTGCAATGATTCGCATAGAAAATTCAACGGTCTTATCGACAAGGCCTGAGATTATTCCAAGGTTGGGACCTCTCCAAACGTTTAATCTCAGAAAGCTTACGAGTTTTCCCGAATTGGGCAGCGTTTCTGATATGCTTGATCATCGGCTTCGAAGCGTTAGCTTCTCTCTTTAGACAACCATGCGCATTATCCGTAGACTCTTTGTAACCCTTTGTATTCTGGCTGCCTGCCTGATTGTCTGGGGTGCTGTCTATGCGCGAAAGCAGGGATTCACACGTAGCTGGCGGGATGCGATTGAGGTGGAGTTTGAAAAGCGTGGTTATTACGTGGAGATCGGGAAGTTGACCCTCGGAGCCTTCCGCGGACTCGTTGCCGAGGATGTGAAACTTTATGAGGACGAGGCGCGGCTGCAGGAGGTGGCCTTTCTCGACGATGTCTATCTGGACGTGGATCTCAGCAATATTCTGAACAAGAAAATTCTCGTTAAGACGCTCGATGTTCAGGATGCGAGTTTGTCGCTGCCGATCGACCCCGGGGAGCCTTCGGGGAGTCGATTGAAGCTGGATGGGCTTTCGGGCAGGATTGTGATCACGGAAAGTGTCATCGAAATCCTCAAAGCCGAGGCGGAATTTGAAGGCATTATAGTTTCCGTGAAGGGGACGCTTTTGAGAGGCACTGCGGAACCAAAAGAAAGAGACCCTGATGACATGCTGCAACGGCGTAAGCAGTTGATGGCAATCGTGCAGTGGCTTCGCGACTTTGAATTTGAAGAGGAGAAACCACTTCTCGATCTTGAATTCAGCAGTGCGATTGGAGACCTTATGTCGACGACGGCGAAGGCGACGCTCCATACCGGAGGAATCAGGAAGCAGGGAGCCGTTCATACGCTTGAGTCGCTTGATCTTACCGCCCGGTTCAACGGGATGGAGAATACGGCCGTGATAGAGCGATTCAGGATCAGGGATCGTTTCGGGGAATTTGAACTAACGGGGCAGTGGTCGGAAGAGACGAATCTGTTTCAGTTTGATGTCGATTCCTCGGCGGATCTGATCGGGCTGGCCTCCTGGTTCTCGACAAATAACCTTTTGAGGGAAGTCGTCTTCTTTCAGCCCGCGGGAATCAAAGCCTCAGGTGAACTTGATTTGAACGCGATAGGGAAGGGCGAACTCTCTTTTCCCGGAAAGGTAACCGGTGACTTTCGCGCGGGACGGCTCGTTACCCGGGGAACTGTATTCTCCGGTCTGGATTTCGGATTCAGTCTTTCCGGCGAGCGCATTTACCTGCGGAATCTCCGGCTGGATCACAAGACCGGAGTTGCCTTCCTCAACTTAAAGTATGAGCCGGGGAAAGACCTCGAGACCTTGCTTTATGAAACCGAGATCACTCTCGATCCGCTCGTTTTTCGTCCGTTCTTCAGCGAGAAAGGGCGGAAGTTCATCGACGCCTGGAATTTCGGTGACCGATCGAACGTTTATATCACTGCCGCTGGAAAGGGTTCCAGTTGGTCTCCTGCCACGTGGCAGCATAAGGGGGAGATCGATCTTCGTCAGTTCAGGCTCAATGGAGTCGATTTTGTGGAGATGGAAGCCGATGTCGAATCGGACGGTTCAACGCACTGGTTCCGTGATATTGTTCTAACGCGGGAAGAGGGACGCATCGTCGCTGAGCTTGCAGAGTGCGACGTTGCCACGAAACAGTGGACGGTGAAAGGCGTCGTTTCGACGGTGAATCCGATCGAGGGGGCGCAGGCTTTCAGCCCGAAGCTTGCCCGCCATCTCACTCGTTACCGATTCGAAGAATCTCCTACGATCCGTTTGAGCGGACTTCTCGATGCGCGACGGCCGGAGGAAGTGGGCTCCGAGGCGCGAAACAACTTTCTCGAAATGTCTTTTTCCGGAGGCGGTGCTTTAAAATACGACTTTCTCGGTAAGACACTCGATCTGAGCAATCCCTCCGGTGAGATCAAAATCGAGAAGAGCCGGGTCAATTTAACCCGCTTCGGAGCCGGGGTTTTTGGAGGCAATCTCGACCTGAAGTTTGATGCCCTCGATGTGAGGTCGGAGGCAAAGCCGTTCGCGGGGGATGCCCGGGTGACAGGGGTTCCGCTGGAGGCGATTACAAAGCTCTATGGCGATGTTGATTCGGCAAAGGGGCTCCTCGACGCCCGTCTCGAGTTTGCCGGCGGCGGCGGTTCGGTCGCCAATTTACAGGGGAGGGGCGCTGCGAAGATTGTGAACGGGAACCTTTTCGCAATTCCGCTGCTCGGGCCGCTTTCCAAAGTGGTCTCCGGTGGCGGGCGCGAAAGGGACGGCAATAACGTTGCGAAGGAAGCGAGCGCCACTTTCGAGATTGTGAATGGCATTGTTAAGACGTCTGATCTCGAAGCTCTTACCAATTCGTTCCGGGTCAAGTCAGTCGGGGAATTGTCGCTAGTCGATAAAGGGGTGGATTTTGAAGCGGTCGTGAATACCCGGGATCAGCTCAGCAGTGCGATTTTGACGCCGGTGAGCGAGTTGCTGACCTATTCGTGCACGGGAACGTGGAAAGATCCGGTCTGGAAGCCCAAACATATTTCCAATCTGGGGAGGGTGCCGGCCCAGCTCATTACCGAGATGACGAATGCACCGGTTGAAGGGCTTAAAAAACTGGGGCAGGGGCTTTTCGGGAGCCAGAAAGAAGATGGGGAGGTCGGTGGAGAGGCGCAGCCTCAGCGTCCCTTGCAGCCCTTCCGTAAGCTGTTTCAAAAGCCTGAGCCTGAATAGTAGCACGCCTTTATCGTTTTCCAGTGGAGGGCCAGTATAAAAAGCGACTAAGTTTTCACTGGTATCGCGTGGTGCTTTCTCTAACCTTCCGGCAATCAATTTTCGATTTTGCTCATGGACCCAGACGCTAAAGAATCTCCCAAATCGATTCCGTCCGTTTTTCAGCGCAGAACACTTTGGAGTGCGATCACTGCTGTGGCCATCGTTGTGATCGGTGCAATTGCGGTCGGGGCTGTGATGCTTACGGGCACTATTCTGAGCTATCTTCAGGTCGTTTTGGTTCCCCTCGCGGTCGCGGGAATTATTGCCTACCTCCTCGAACCGGTGATTCGATGGCTCGAAAAGCGGGGGCTCTCGCACGGGGTGGCGATGCTGGGCGTTTTTATCGGGTTTCTTGTCGTCATCATTGTCCTCGCCGTGGCCGTCTTTGTGCCGTCTTTCGGTCAGGCTCAGGAAGCATACGGGAAGTGGGACACCTATCAGGAGCAGGCTACCAGTCTCGTCACGAAAGGCCTCAACTCGTTACAGGACCAGTTTGATACCGGCATCGCCAAAGAGTATTCGGAGCGGGGCGTAAAATGGATCTCAGAGGAGGGGCCTGCGATTGCCGCTGATATCGGGAAGCGGATCTGGGCCCGTTTGAGGGGGGCTTTCGGATTCTTCGGTTATGTCCTCGGACTGCTCATGGTTCCGATTTATCTGTATTACTTCCTGCGGGAGGGGCACAAAATTTCCCAAACCTGGGCCGATTATCTTCCCTTGAGGGCTTCCAAATTCAAAGATGAGGTGGTGGGCACCCTCACCGAGGTGAATGGCTATGTGATTTCCTTCTTCCGCGGCCAGATGGTCGTGAGTCTGATCGACGGTGCTCTTGTTGCGATTGCGCTTTCGCTGCTGGGGCTTCCCTATGCGCTGCTGATAGGGGTGTTCCTCGCAATTCTCGGCTTGATTCCCTACATCGGGAATCTGATGGTCATGATTCCGGCGCTGATCATCGCGATTGTTCATTTCGGCGCGACGGCGGTGGGCACGGTTCAGGGCGGCGATCCCGCTGTCGACGGAGAGGTTGCCAAAGTCACGGTCACGGAAACCGTGGGAAAAAAGGAGGTGAGCTGGACCGATGAGAAGATCGTTGTTCGAGTTTTGGAAGATGGAAAAGAAGCCGAGGTGCTCGTGAATGCGTGGACCTGGCTCCCGAATGTGTGGGCTTACCCGCTCATCGTTTTGCTCATTTTTGTGATCTTGCAGCAAATCAACGGGCTCGTGACCGCGCCGAAGATTGTGGGGGATTCGGTAGGGCTGCACCCGCTCACAGTGATTTTCTCAGTGCTTTTCTGGTCGTTGCTCCTCGGTGGACTGCTCGGTGCACTGCTGGCGGTTCCGCTGACAGCTTCCATCAAAGTGCTGTTCCGCCGCTATATCTGGGAGCGAAGTCTCGGAGCGGCCGTTGAAGCGCGGTTTTCGTCGACTGGCAGCGATGATTCCGACGAGATCGATATCGATGTGGAAACCGACCCTGATCCGGAGCCCGCGTGATTCCTTTTCGGTCAAAGCTTGCACGGAGTGAAAATCCGTCGAATTTACCCGCCGAGAGATGAGCAACGTTGACACAACTAAACTGGCAGAGGAAATTCAGCGGCAATCTGTTTGGGTAAGTGCCGTTAGACAGGAAATGGCAAGTGTCGTGGTCGGACAGGACGCACTTGTCGATCGCCTTTTGATTGGATTGTTAACCAATGGACACGTTCTCCTTGAGGGGGTTCCGGGTCTGGCTAAGACGCTGACGGTCAATTCTTTGGCAGGGGCGTTATCGGCTGATTTTCAGCGAATTCAGTTCACTCCCGATCTTCTGCCGGCGGATTTGATTGGAACGCTGATCTTTAATCCTCAATCGAACGAATTTTCCCCGAAGCTGGGACCTGTCTTTTCGAATTTGATCCTCGCTGATGAGATCAACCGCGCTCCGGCCAAGGTGCAGAGTGCTTTGCTCGAAGCGATGCAGGAACGTCAGGTCACGATTGGTGATACCACCTACCAGCTTCCTGATCCGTTTCTGGTTCTCGCGACGCAGAACCCCATCGATCAGGAGGGGACCTACCAGTTGCCCGAGGCTCAGCTTGACCGGTTTCTCGTGAAGGTGATTGTCGACTACCCGACAATATCAGAGGAGCGTTCGATTCTCGATCGCATGGCGACATCGGCGCCGAAAACAAAGACCGCACCCGTGGTCGAGACCGCGCGGGTTATTGAGAGTCGAAAGCTCGTCAATTACGTTTACGTCGATGACGGGGTGAAAGATTATATCGTGAGCCTGATTCATGCGACCCGCTTCCCCGGCGAGATCGAACCTGCTCTCACGCCGCTGATTCGCGCCGGAGCCTCGCCACGGGGAACGATTAACCTGACTCTCGCGGCGAAGGCGAATGCTTTCCTTCAGGGGCGTGGTTACGTCGTTCCACAGGATGTCAAAGATCTCGTTTACGATGTTTTGCGTCACCGGATTCTTTTGAGCTATGAAGCTGAGGCGGAAGAAATCACGAGTGAGCAAATTATTGCTACGATTCTTGATCGCATTCCCGTTCCATAAGGGATGAAAAGTAAGGCCCGCCTCGTTGTATTTTTGTTTTCGCTGATCGCGATTGTTGCCGTTCTTGTGGTTTGGAAGAAGCGTGACCGTGCTGAAGCTCTTGAGGCGCTTGCTTCACGGTTTGGTGCTGAAGTTAGTGTCTCTGACGGCGATTTTTATGTGGGGTGCGACAGTGAAAAACTTGTCGATCTCGTCGCTTTCTCCCGGGTTCTTCAGCGGGCCGGCGAGGCGACGATTCTCGATCTCACCGGCGCTCCCAATTTAAAGTCGTTCAAAGGGATTGAGCAGCTCACTTCGCTTAAGTCGCTGATCGCGATTGACTGTCCTGCTCTCGTTTCGGCGGAGGGCGTCGCCCGCCATCCTTCGCTCTATGAGATTGTTCTTGTCGACAGCGCCTCGTTCTCCGATGCTTCAGCGATTCATGGGATGCCTGCTCTGGAGATTCTCGATTTCAGTGGCTGCGTCTCGCTGGAAGAGGTCGAGGTTTCGTCTCTGCTCAAATTGAAGGATCTTTTCCTGAGCCGTTGCCGGAAGTTGACGAAGATCGACGTCTCTTCTCTCACCGAATTGAAGCAGCTTTATGCGGATGGGTGCAACGCTCTTTCCAGGTTGGAGGGGCTCTCTTCTCTCACCGGCCTAACCGATCTCGATGTCGGGAATGCGACCAGCCTGGAGAAGCTCGAGGGGATTTCGGCCCTGCAGTCATTGATCGTCCTCGACATCCGGAATGTTGAACTCGACGATTTGACGGAAATCGGACAACTGCCGACACTGCGGGTCCTGAGAATGGGCGGGCAATCGGTTGTGACCTCGCTCGAACCCTTTTCGGGGATGACGTCATTGAGAGAGCTTCACCTCGAAGCCTGTCCCAATTTTGAATCCTTGAAAGGATTTCCTCCGGGGATTTCGCAGTATGCGGGATTCACCTATTGCCCCAAACTGAAAAGTCTCAGCGGGATTGAGGCCGGTGCCGGGATCGAGCAACTCGATCTCACCGGATGTGAAAATCTCGAGGACGTTTCCGCGATTGCCTCTCTGAAGAATCTCTCCCAGCTGAACCTCGTAAAATGTCGCAGTGTCAGGGATGTCGGGTTCGTGGAAACACTTGCCGGACTCAGTGTGGTCATGCTCGGAGGATCCGGCGTCGTTCCGGCCTCCACTGAAGAGCTGAAGCCTGCGAACGAAGAGGTTATCCTCGATTTTTCGGTGCAGTAGACTCCGGGCCGTCGAATGCCGGGGGACCGTTTCAAATCATTTTCGTTCCTTTTGTTTTCTGGCGCGTCGAATCGAAAGCAGCAAACTGCCACCCAGCCAGGTGCTGAAGATAAATCCCAGCGCCCCGAACAGCGACACCCCGAAAATAGTGGGCGGTGCTTTCATACTCCACATGATCGCTGAGCCCAGAAACATAGCTGTCGCGAGTAGCCCCTGGACGAGGCGATCGATTGTCGATTCGAGCCCGCGGTGTTCGAGGTGAACCTCGAGAGTCCCTTTGCGGAAGCGGACCAGGATATCGGAAATATCCCGTGGCAGTGCTTCGAGGAGGCGTTTCCAATCGCGAATTCCCCGTCCCATTTCTGATGCGAGTCGGCGCGGAGCGAGACGTCTTCGTACCGCACGAGTGTAGAAAGGGGCAATCATTGCCGCTAAACTGAAATCCGGAGACAACTGGCGGGATGTTCCCTCAAGAACGACGAGGGTTTTCACCAGCATGCCGAAGCTCTGGGGAAGAACGATGTGAAAATCACGGACGAGATCGAACAAACGTTGCAGCGCTCCACTGACATCAAAGTCGGCTACTGACCTGCCTACATAGTCTGAGAGAAACTCTCCCACTTCGGCCCGTAGCTCGTCTTCATCCAGTTCCGGAGGGACCTGACCAACCCGGACAATCGCATCGCAAAGACCCTCCGCATCTGCGCTGACAGCAGCGAGTAGCATGTCTTCGATTTCCTCCCGGAGACTTTCGTCGATATGCCCGACCATTCCACAGTCGATCACTCCGACGACATCGTGTGGCATCCGGAAGAGATTTCCGGGATGCGGGTCGGCATGATAGAAGCCGTGGCCGAAGATCATCTCGAGATAGATGTCACCACCTCTCCGCGCAAACTCATTCAGGTCGGCCCCGGACGCTTTGAGCGCCTCATGATCCGTCACAGGAATGCCTTCAAGGAGCTCCATTGTCAGTACCCGCTCTGAACTGAGTTCAGGGTAGACCGAGGGAAATAGAACCGTTTCATTGTCCCTGAAATTTTCTGCAAACTTCTCGAGATGACGGCGCTCATAGGAAAAGTCCAGCTCCCGAAGCAGGGTGCGTTGAAAATAGCGAGCCGTGGCAAGCGGCTGGAAGCGCCTTAGCTGAGGGGCATGTTTTTCAGCCAACTCAGCGAGCCCCAGAAAGAGATCAAGATCCCGCTGAACGGCTTCTTCGATCCCTTTGTGCATCACTTTGACAACCACATTTTTGCCGCCGGGGAGAACAGCCTTATGAACTTGTCCGATCGAGGCAGAGGCGATTGGTTCATGACTGAATTCTTCAAAGGCGTCTTCAATCGGGCAGCCAAGCCCTTTCTCCATCTCGACGGAAACGTATTCCCGGGGATCCGCTTTTGCCTGACTTTGGAGCTTGGAGAGCTCGGCAGTCAGGTCGCTTCCGATCAGGTCCGGACGGGTGCTGAGAATTTGTCCCGCTTTGACAAACGTCGGTCCCAGATCCGTGAGGGCATGGCGAATTCGTTGAGCGGTTGTGAGGTTGGGAATGCTTTCCCCTTCAGCGTTTTTCAGCAGCCCCCGCAGCCAGTCGTAGTCCACTCCCGAGAGCCAGTCGTCGAGGCCATATTTCGCCAGCGTGCCGATGATCTCAGCAAGTCTCCGAGCGCTTTTATCGATTCGAACCAGAGTACGCAGTCTCATAATTACAGGGAGCAGCCTGATCGTGTCAGGCCTTCACATTCCCTTCCAGAGAGTAGGTCACTCTTGCCGCTCCTGCCAGCCTTAGAGGCAGGATTTTGATTTTCCCGAGACCTTCTCGCTCCGGGCTGCCTTCGTTGCCGGGCGACTGTGTAGTCAGTCGATGCTTTTTGTCTTTGAACGATCTCCCGCTTCCATGCTCTTCGCTGCTGGCGCAGTTCGCTGAAAGCAGCGCTCATTCGCTTCAACCGTTTGCTTCCGGTCGCATCCTATTGACGTTCCCAGGCGACTACCCGATCGTTTGAGAACTCGACCGTTTTGGAGATCGTTTCAGTGAATTGGTAGCCCGCACCGAAACCCCAGCCGGCTCCCCGGCAGTAGCCAAGTGACGGGTGTACTCCGTAGCGTGAGTAAAATCCGGAGTAACCCGAGTATCGCATGCTGGGGCCGTAGAATGAAGCCGGTTGTGTGAGGGTGTAGGCCCAGGTTTCCGTTGAGTTCCCGTTTCGGGATCCGGTTCGGACAATGTCAGGGCGTCCCCAGGCGAGGTAGACCGCGTCCCGGCTCATGCCTTCGACAACTTTCCCCTGGGTGACCGACGCGCGATGACTTGAACTGAGTTTGGCAAATTTATCCGGATTCTTATTAATCCTCTGTTCCTGCAGGCTTGCGCACCCCGAAACGATCATTGCTGCGATAAGGCAGCCCGCGAATCCTGAAAATTTCTTACTCATTTATTCTTTGAATCTATTACGAATCAGAGCCCGCCGGCAATAGCCTGTAAGCGGAATTGTTTTTGGCAATTGAGCGCTAGCACCGGCCCGGTATGGCCCGCTCCGGAGAAAAGTCTCACGCAAGGTAAGCCTTCGCATCTGCGATGACGTCGTCGAGACAGCCTTTGCTGAAAGGCGACTGGAGCCCCGCTGATTTCAACAAACCAGTGTAGTCGAGGCTGCCACCCAATTGACAGAGTTTCGTGTAGGCGTTCATTGTTCCGGCGAAATCCTTCCGTGATTTTGACCAGAATTGAAGGGCTCCGGTGAGGGCGAGGCAGTAGTCAATGTAGTAGAACGGACTGTTGTAAACGTGCTGTTTCTGCTGCCAGCGACGTCCGCTCGATTCGTGCGGAAGGTCGCCATAGTGATGCCACGGCAGATAGGTCTCCTCAACCTGTTGCCACATCCTGTTTCGCTCTTTCGGAGTCGCATCCGGTGTCGCATAAACGAGGTGCTGGAAGTGATCAATCGCGACTCCGTAGGGTAGGAAGTGGATGAAGGTGGTGAGGTGGATACGGCGAAGCGCTTCCGCGGCATCGGCTCCATAGAACTTGTCCATGTGAGGCCAGGTCAGAAATTCAAGTGCCATCGAGTGAATCTCGCAGGCCTCTGTCGTAGGCCAGATCAAATCACTCATGACTTGATTGCGACTGCTATAGCTCTGGAAGGCATGTCCCATTTCGTGGGAGAAGACATCGACATCGCCCCGTGTTCCGTTGAAGTTCGCAAAGATGAAGGGGAATCCGAATTTCGGGAGATACTCGCAAAAACCGCCTCCCGCTTTTCCTTTGCGGGATTTCAAGTCCATCGCGCCCCGCGCCTTCATCTCATCGAAAAAGGTATCGAGTCCGTTGCCCATTTCGGAAAACATTTCTGTGGCCCGGTCGACCATCCAGTCGTGATCTCCCTGCGGAGCCGGATTTCCTTCCAGTGAGTAAACACTGGTGTCCCAATACATGAGTTCGTCGACTCCGATTGTCTTCGATTGCTGCGCTGCGATCTCCGCCGCAAGCGGCACGACCTTGTCACGGACTTCGTTTCGAAAGGCGGCGACTTCGTCCGGGCCATACCCAATCCGGGTCATTCTTTCGTAGCCGAGTGTGGTGAAGGTTTCGTAGCCGAGTTTTTCAGCCATCGACTGCCGGACTTTAACCTGCTCATCATAGATCCGGTCCAGCTCCGGCGAGTTGTCGGCATACCACTTCGAACGGGCGAGGTAGGAGGCTTTCCGGATTCCGCGGTCGGCATCATCGAAAAACTGATTCATCTCCGGGATGGAATATTCGCCGCCTTGAAACGGGATCTTCGCTCCGGCGGTCAACGAGGTGAATTGAGACTGGAGGGATGACTCAGCAACCAGGTCCTCTTCGATTGCAGATGAGAAACTCCGCGTGTTGCATTGCCACTTGTCGAACAATTGCGATCCTGTTGACGCCTCGATCTTTTCCCGAAAAGGAGAGTCGAGGAAGGCCTGTTTCAATTTGGTTTCGAGATCGGTAAATTTCGGAGCGACCTCATCCATGCGCTCTTTGGCGGCTTTGTATGCCTCGTTGGTCGTATCCTGATAAAAACGGATCCCGGTCAGGTTCGCCCACTCTTTGAACTCGCAAAGCACCGCATCCCAATCCGAAATAAGCACAAGGCAGTCATCCACGCTTTCGGCTTCGGCGAGGCGCCGGTGGAATTCCGCGTAGTGATTTTCGGTGACCGCCAGATCGGGTTCCGGGACAGCGTATTCTGGGAAGTAGGTGGACATGGGTTACTGTGAGGCTTGTTACCCTGTGGATCAAGGCGGGTAACAATACGAAAGAGGATAAATTGCAGATTTTGCTCCAGCGAAAGTGCCCTTGCGGTGCCTTTCTCCGGGGAAAACGGAGCAAGGCATTACTCCTTCAAGCGTGAGATGTTGAAATCCTTTCCGAAGCCGAAATTCGCGGGATACTGCGCCTGGCCGGTGTGTTCTTCCGTCATCCTCGGGACTTCCGTCGCGAGGTAGCGCTTGAGTTCTTCGACGGTGACGAAGCCATCGCCGAAGGCGGCTTTTCCCTTCATCGCTTCGAGAAGCACGTAGGTGAATGCCCCGTGGCCGAGTTCGTCAAATTCGCTCGCGAACTGATCCGATGCGGAAGCGGTGAGCCAGTGTGTTCCCGTGGTGCGGGCAATCTGGGCGATTGCTTTGTCCTCAGCCGCTCCGCGCAAATGGAGCGAGTCGAGGGCTCCCGCGCTCTGGCAGGCATCGAGAATGTAGAGTTGTCTCTCTGCGGGAATCGCTGCGGCGGTCCTCTGAATCTCGGCGGCGGAAATACCGCGCGCACTGACACTGCCTTCCTCGCCGTAGATGTCGGTGACGTCATAAGGGACGAGATAAAAATTCCGGTCCTCTCCGCCGGGGACGACTCCGTGTCCGGCGTAGTAAAAGACGAACAAATCTTCCGGTCCTGCGACTTTGACGACCTCACTGAGTTTCGCGAGAATTGTTTCGCGTCGTGCCTCATCATTGCGGATCCGGATAAGATCGTTCTTACCGACAAGCGTCTCCGTCGCGATCCGAAGTCCTTCCTCGACCCCGTTGGCATCCGCGGTGGCGTAGTTCAGGTTGTAAGTCTGGTTGGCATACTCGTTGATCCCGATGGTGACGATATGGAGGCTTACCTCCCTGGCCCCCGTGTTGACGATAGGGGCATCGGGCTCGTCTCCCGGAGCGGCGGGTTGATTCCCGGCGCCTTCGTATTTGACGAGAAGGCGGACAGGAGGGCTTTCGGTGCGCTGATGGTTGAGAGCGACGGCCTTGAACTCATTGAGCCCGGGTTGGAGCCGCACCGGCAGTGAGCGGGTGTTTCCAACCGGTTCGGGATCATCCTCCACGACGAGGCCGCGGGTCGCATCGCCGAGCAATTTGCCGTTTTGATAGAGTCTTAGTTCGGTGATTTTTCCACCCGGCGCTTCGCCTTTGAGGATCACGGTAGCGGTGGCACTTTTCGTGACCGTGAAAGTTTGCTCGGGAACATCGTCTTCGACGACGAGACCGCGCTGACCGCCTTCTTTGAACTCGGCTTCGATCTTCGGAGGTGGGCTGAGGTCGCTGATATTATACGGAGGGGGAGCGACGCCCAGCGGTAAGCGTCCGAAAATGGCCCCGGCGAGACCGGGAGTGTAGAATCCCTCGAAGAGCTGTTCGAGGGCGACGAGTTGCTGGCCGACGCGATAGTACATTTTCTTCATCGCGCCGGGGGTGGCGTCAAATCGTCCATCCGGGGCGATGATGGCCCAGTCTTCGCTCCGGGCGTATTGGACGAGAGAGGCGACGTAGGTAAGAGTTCTCAGGTCGAATATGCGAACCTCGGCTTCACGTCCGGCGAAGGCGACGAAATCGTCCCCGAAAAATGCTGAGCTATCGAATCGCAGATCAGGGTGGCCCGGGACGATGAGGCGATCCTCTTTCTTCTCCTTGAGATTGTAGAGATAGGCCCGGAAATCATGGGTGTAGGCATAGAAGGTGGTGGCCGAATTCGCGATGCTCCCGGAGGGGAAGCGGCCATCGGGGAGAGGGTGTTTCTCCAGAACTTCCCCTGTCGTTGCATCAACGGTCACAAAGTTTTCGAAGATTTCCCCGATGATGCGATCGCCTTCCGGAGTGAACGCGGGGGATTCGAGTTGTGTCTCTTTTTCCCAGAGAACGGTGCCTGAAGACAGCTCGATAAGCTGGTTGCCGGTTTTGGTGTGGTTCGAGGTGGCGTCGATTTTCCGCACCACCGAGATGAGGACTTTCGTCCCGTCGGGGCTGATTGCTGAATGCTCTTCAAATCGTTCGATTCCTCCGGGACGCACTGCTTTTTTGACTGCTTTGTCAGTCTCTGTGTCGAGAACGAGAAAGCCGTCCTGCGCGACGACAAGGAGGCGGTCGCCATCCCTGCTCGCGGAAACACTTTTCACATGATTCATCCCTGTCTTGAACCGTTTCACTTCGGAGTGGCGGGTTGGTACAAGATAGGTGAAAAGATCCTTCAAATTGGATCGTGAGGCGAGGAGGCGGCCGTTCGTGGAGGTGGAGCCACCTATCGCATTGAAACTGCCTTGATAGTTGTCTCGGAGGACATGGCGGCGATCAATTCTCAGTGAGCTCATTTCACCTAATCCCCAGGTGAGCCGCTGGCCTTCCTCTGCGCCGAGGAGAAGGGCCGGGGTGAGAACTTTTTCTCCCAGCACCTCCGGCTTCGTGAGTGAGGGGAGTTTGTAACGATGAATTTCCGAGGACTTCGTGCCGGTATACAGCGAGCCATCCGGCCCGACGGTGAGCGCGTAGTTTGCGGTGCCTTCGGGCATTTCTGTCATCGCCAGTTTTCCGGTGCGAAAATCTCCGCTCGCGATTCGGTCCTTCCGGTTCACCCAGAACAGGTTCCCTTCGTGGAATCCTGCCGAAACCGGAGTGTTGAAATTTTCGACTTCGGCGGCGGTTGTCGGCAGTTCCCATTGCCGGGTTCCATCCGGGTTCTCCACGCTCATGGTCACATTGCCTCCGGATTTTCGAAGGCAGAAAAGACGCCCGTCAGGGGTGTAACCGCGCGCACCGTTTGCGCCGGTGATGTTCTCGCCGTCTATCGAGACGCGGTGTGCAATTTCGCCGGGGAGGACGATGAGCAATTCCTGTCGTCCCGGAAAGTAGTCGAGTGAGGCAATGCCGCGTTCTTTCCCGAGTTCAAAGGTGGCAATGGTTTGCTCCTCACCAGTGGGTATCGTGGTTTTCCGAAGCTGCTGAGGATCGTCACCCGTGCTGTTGTGCTTCTGGGTAATGAAATAGAGTTCGTTCTTTTCAGAATGAAACCGCACCCCGTTGGTATTCCAGCCCTTGATCTCCCTGACGGTTGTGAAGTTGCTGAGGTCGAGGATGTGAATGGTATTGAAGGCCGCTACGGCTAGGTAACGCCCGTCGTGGCTGAAGGCGATGTCACGGGCCATGTCCCCGGGACGAAAAGTGTGTAACTCACGGCCGCTCCCTGTTTCGAAAATCTTAACCGTTTCGTCGATGCTTGAGCTGGCGAGGAGACCGCCGCCGGGGCTGATCACGAGCCGCATGATCTCTCTGGTGTGCCCGGTAGGCACAACGAGTTCAACTTCCTGAGCGACGAGGTCTCCGGAGAGGAGGAACCCGCAGAGAAGGGCGAGGGTACGGGGATTCATCGGTCACTGGGCCTACTGGCGGTTGATTTCAATCATCACGGGCACGACCATTCCTTCCGCTTCGGGGCGGACCACGAAGGAAACTTTTCCGGGTTGAAAGTCAATTTCCTCCTGTTTGATGAGGGCCGCGCCGAGTGCTGATTCTATCTTGCGGGTGAGGCCCCCTTCGGCTCCGTTCATCGTTGCGGTGATCTTCTCCAGATCCAGAGCCTGCTGGCTGAAAAGAACTAAAAGGTAATCAGTGCCGGGCTGCTCGTCCATACGGATCACTTTGTCATCAGCCGGAAAGGCAATCACCGAGTTGGAACCGACGAGGGGGGAGATACCCGGTGCGTATGGGAAGATCCGGGTGACTTTTTTGGTCAGGTCAGAGGCAAAAGCGTAGACATAGCCTTCGGTTTCGGTCGTCATGTAGAAGCGAAACCGGGTTCCGGCAGGATAGGTTTCCACCATCCGGTAGGCGGACATTTCTTTTTCTCCGTCAGGGCTGGCGTCCTCAACCACGAGACCGCGGGTGGAGATGCGGCTCACCGGCATTTCGGCTCCGGTGCGGGTCACGAAGTCGAGACTCCCTGCGGGTGTGTTGGGGGCGACCGGTGCGGGAGGGGCCGGACTCGGTGCAATGTGAGGCGCTACCGGTTCAGGGTTCACATTGACGGGCGGCGCGGGGAGGGGCGTTGGTTTTGCGTTTTTTGAAAAAGGGTATGCCTGATAGGCTCCGTAACACAAGTCGCCGGTCACGGAGTAAGGCACCCAGAGGAAGCCGCCATCGCCCCATTCAGGGCCCCACGAATTCAGATAGCGAAAGGCGCCGCCGTGCAGGTTGTCGTCGTAGCCGACAATCACCATCGCGTGAGAGCCATGTTCATCAGCCAACTCCTCACCGGGCTCAGGGTGCCAGACTGTTTTACTCCGGCCGAAGCTGTTGTAGAGAGTGTGCGAGATTAAAACAGGAAAGCCTTCGGCAAGGACCTTCTTGATCGACCGGATTTTCTCATTCGGGTCGATCGTGTCTCCATGTTTGAAGAGAATCTGCAGATCGCGAATTTTCGCTGATGAGGCTTCCTGCATCATGGGGTCGAGGAGCTTGAATCGCTCTTCTTTCGGTCCCGGCAAACAACCGAAGGGCAGCGAAGAAATACTGGGCACACCGAGTTGCTGGAAAACGATCAGTGACTGGGCGGTGGCAAGACCATTGTAGCAATTATCGTCACCGTCCTTTTTGAGAATCTCGTAAACCCAGGTCGGGCTGAAGGCGATTTTATCGATCTCTTCACGATTCGTCAGTCCGCGTTGCTTCGCCTCAATGATAGTGCGGAAGTGGTATGCCGAGCTCCACGCCGCGCAGGTCATGTATTCGCCCTGGTTACCCGGTGTCGGACAATATTTTTCCAGGTCCACTTTCGGTGGCAGTATCGCCCTCGTGCTGATCTTCGCCTTAAGCGGAAGTGAATTGTATAACTCAGCATCGAAGACCTCACCGGTCATCATTCGAGGTTGCTGAGCAAATAAAGAGGAAGAGAGGAGTAATCCCAGCGCCGCAATTACATGGACAGATTTCATGATCGACTAACAATGCCTTATCGATGCATCAAGGCAAGCTCAATGCGACAGAGGCGGCGCAGAAATTTCATGCTCTGTCGGGTAGACTCAACAGGGTTCCGTCATCGATCAAACCCTGTTTACCCGGCAGGTAAAGAGACTTCGCCGCCGCTTTCGGGACGGGAGCCGTTGCCGGACGTTTATTTCCAGCTGCCCCGCGCGCGGGCGGGCGTTTCAGCGTTTCAGTAGTCCAAAACCGGATCCGGATTGACCGCAGGCTCGGGATACTCGAAGGTTTTTCCTTCGAAATTCCGGATCACGACGCGTTCGCTGTTTCGTTGAAGAACGTAGTCGGGGTTGACCGGCACTTTTCCCCCTCCGCCGGGGGCGTCGATCACAAACTGGGGAATCGCGTAACCGGTGGTGTGACCGCGAAGACCTTCGATGATCTCGATGCCTTTCTCAACGGCGGCCTGAAGGTGGGAAGACCCCTCGATCAAGTCCAGCTGATACAGATAGTAGGGGCGCACCCGGCTCATGAGCAGCTTGTGCACGAGCGTCTTCATCGTCTCGACATTGTCGTTCACGTCTTTCAGGAGCACGCTCTGGTTGCCCAGTGGAATGCCGTGGTTGGCGAGTCGTTCGAATCCCTCTTTCACTTCGCTTGTGATCTCGCGTGGATGGTTCACGTGGACGCTCATGAAGAGTGGATGGTACTTCTGCAGCATCTCGCAGAGTTCAGGAGTGATTCGTTGCGGGAGAAAGATGGGGATGCGTGAGCCAATACGAATGAATTCGATGTGCTCGATTTCGCTGAGGCGTTTCAGGATCTTTTCGAGTTTCGCATCGGAAAAGAGAAGCGGATCACCACCGGAGAGAAGGACATCACGAATCTCGGTGTGCTCTTCCAAATACTTGAAAGCGGCTTCGTAGTCGGTCTCAAGCTCCTGTTCCCCCGCACCACTGACGACGCGACTGCGGGTGCAATAGCGGCAGTATGAGGCGCAACGATCTGTGACGAGAAAGAGGACGCGATCGGGATAGCGATGCACGAGTCCGGGAACCGGCATGTGGGAATCCTCTCCGCAGGGGTCTGACATTTCGTAGGGGGAAACCCACGTTTCCTCGACCCGGGGAATGATCTGTTTCCGAATCGGACAGTTGGGATCGTCTTTGTCGATCAGGTTGAAAAAGTGAGGGGTGATCGCCATTGCCAGCTTCGTGCCGGAAAGGATTACGCCGTTTCTTTCCTCTTCGCTCAGGTTGAGGTGCTCCTCGAGTTGACTGAGAGAGGTGATCCGGTTTTTCAGCTGCCATTTGGCGCTGTTCCAGTCGGCTTCTGAGATATTCGCGTCAGCCCAGTATCCGGGAGCGTGTGAACGGAATTTTTTCTCAAGATCGAGTTTGGGATCGTGATGCATAGGAGTTGTAATTTGGCTCTTAGCGGAAGACGTCATTTATAGCAAAAGCTTACGTCCGCGAGCAGAGTAAAGAGGGTGAAAACGATGTCAAATCCATCGGCTTCAAGCCATTGTCCGTGACAATAGTGGCAAATCCCGTTGTTCTCTTCTACAAAAAGTGACGCAAATTGTAGGTCGGGCAGGAGATTGGGAATCTTTCCACTGGTAAAATTGATTGAGCCAGTCAGAATATGACGGATCAAAGACGAAACTAACTCTGTATCAAGCTGCTGGCGTGACTAATTACCTTAAAATTTTACGTAACCTCTCTAAACCTCACTGGTTCGAGATTATCGAGTTGATAAAATGCTCTCAGGGAAAAGCGGTGGGGGAACTCGCCGAAGAAATGGGGATGAGCTACATGGGAGTGAAAAAGCACTGCCTCGCAATGCAAAAACTCGGTTTTCTCGATACCTGGCGGCGTCCTAAAGAGGTGGGGCGTCCGGAGAAAATCTACCGGATCACGTCGAAGCTGGATCCGCTTTTTCCTCAAATCAGCAATGAGGTGAGCATGGGAATTCTCGACGCAGCCGCTCAATTGGAGCCCAATGCGGCGGAGAAATTGCTCTTTTACTTTTTCCGCTCTCAGGCGGAGGAACTCCTTGAGGTTGTGACCGCGGAATCGGTTCAGGAACGTGCCGAAAAGTTCGCCGCTGAAAGAACCCGGCGCGGTTACTATTCTTTCTGCCATTACAGCGAGGAGGAGGGGCTCTACATCGTGGAGCACCACAACCCGCTCCAGCCGCTTTTTGAAAAATACGAGACGCTGGAGAGAATGGAGATCCAGATGTTCGAGCGGCTTCTGGGAGCACACGTCGAACGGACGGTCAAGATCAGCTCCGGTCTTGTCAGATACCGGTTTGACTTATCCCCGCGTTAGTGTCGATTCAAGACCATGAGCCGTTACGCCGATGAAAATGTCCTGGTAATCAAGAGAGAGCTGTTTGACCGGCTGGGAGCTTTTGAGGGGATTTCGCTGGAGCCTGAAAAATACCTTCCCTCTATCCTTGATCCTGAGAACAATTACTTTCTCGCGCGGGATAAAGCTGAAGATGATCCGGGGCACAAACAGATTATTCCCTATGCAATTTTCCGGCATGGTGACCGCTATTTGCATTATGTCCGGGGCGGTGGATCAGGTGAAAAACGTTTAGCTTCAAAAGGTTCTATAGGGATTGGCGGGCATATCAATGATACTGATTTTGCTGCGGCCTCTCTCGATAAAGATACCTACTCAATCGGTATTGAAAGGGAGATTGAAGAGGAATTGAATATCGCCGGAGGACATCGTCAGGAGATCATTGCGCTGATCAACGACGACTCCAATGAGGTCGGTCAGGTACATCTCGGAGTCGTTGACCATGTGGAACTTGAAAGCGAAGAGGTTACCGCAGGGGAGGATAACAATGAGGCGCGTGAATTACTCAC
>JAYWLB010000083.1:0-105406 GCA_035967665.1 Verrucomicrobiales bacterium BCK34 | reverse complement strand
GATGGGAACCGCCCGGTGCGGACCCGCATGCCGGGTGGTGTGGGGGGAGCGGGTTCAATCCCCGTTCCTACCCGATTCGGTGTTGGCTATGGTTGGGCCTTCGTGAGTCCCAATGCCTTCGAATCGGACATTGGTCCATTTCTGTTTCTCAGCGAGCAATCTGATTCGATCGGTTACAAAGATCTTCGTGGTGCAAGCGACCATTGTTTCCCATGTGTCCGAAACCAGGTCTCGACCTGACCAAGTATCTTTACGATAGATAAACGGCCGAGGTGGCCAAGGCTTCGGATATGGCTTCAGAATTGGAGTTCCATCTTCCTGAGTTGGAATGTTCATGCGGTCCCAATCAGGAACGATCTCTGGTTGTGCTTCCAGAACGTAATACCGAGGCGCCTCCGCGAGCGAAGCTTTGCATCCAGGCTCGACCCGCTCTATGGGAAATTCTGTGGTGTCGAGAATCTCCACTCCCGCATCATTCAAATCGGCAATGACGCGCTCGCTTACGAACTGCGTCACGTAGCCACCTCCATTCATCAAGAAATCAGGCCACTTACTGCCCGAATCGCCAATCTGTATACCCGAGCTATATCCGTTGATTCGAATGAACTCCTCGTTGTGTGCCCGCCTGCTCTCGGGAATGAAAGTCTTTCGATCCGGTAAAGGGGTGTATCCCGCAGCGTAAGCGTAGCCCCGAGAATTGCCGCACGCGGACATTCGAAAGAGGTTGTGCAACTCGGGGATCATTTTTTCACCGAACAGTATTATTATCCCACGCACCCTCTGATATCCCACTCGGAATTTCTGGTCGCAGGTCACCGCTTAGAAAACAGACTACCCCATACACAGTCAAGCTTCTTCACGTTTCACCCACTGTTTTTCAAGCCATCTCATTTAATTAGCTATTATTTACTATTCATGATGATTAGACGTCTGATATCCCTCTCGCGAGGGAGTCAGTCACCGCTCTTACTTAAGATTAGTAGTTAATCAGCTGAAGCGAAATAGGCATTTAAATATTGTCATTTTGAACAGTCGATTCATTATGTTGTTCTTATGAACGCTCAACCTACTCGAAACTACGACTGGCGGGCTGACCTGAATGCCTCCCGTGAGGTGTCACGTCAGGACAAATATGGCTACACACTGTTGCTTGAATGGTTTGAGAATTGGAGAATGGCCCACCATCTTGCTCCTTCGAGGGATTCAGCGAAGCAGTTCTGGCGGGCGCAGATCCTCTCAAAGGAGCGGGAGTCGTGGCAGATCAATCAATGGTCCGAAGCGGTCAGCTGGTATCTGAAATGGCTGACCTATTGCAACGGCATGGGACAAACAGGAATGACGGTGGAGGAACGGGTGCGGGCAGCGATGCATCAGGCGGGTTGCCGGAGAGGTTTGGCCAGGAAGACGAAGCAGACCTATTCCCAGCGCATCGGTGCCTTTGCGAGGTGGACTCTGAAACGCGGAGGCAATGCCCGGACGATGTTGGAGCCTGAGTGCGCCCGTGACTGGCTCACTTCGCTTGTCGAGTGCGGTGATGTCACGTATTCAACCCAGAAACAAGCCCTCAATGCCCTTTCTTTTTTCTATAAAGCGGTCTGTGGGATGGAGGAGGTTGATCTACAGGTTCGCTTTCGCAGAACTCCGAAACGCATCCCTGTTGTGCTCAGTATGAAAGAGGTGGCCGCGATTCTGGAGAAGATTCCTCCAAGTTCCAACCTCGCGGCGCAGCTGCAGTATGGAAGCGGCCTGCGCAGGGCTGAACTGATGCGATTGCGGATCAAGGACGTTGATCTGGAACGCGGACAATTGATGATTCGCGGCGGCAAGGGCGGCCGTGACCGAATGACTATTTTACCGCGTGCGGTTGCTGAGCAATTAGTGGAGTGGAAGAAGCGCGCGAGGGCTCTTTACGAAGCGGATCGAGCCGCTGATGCCCCCGGAGTGGCAATGCCAACGCGCGGAATGGAACGCAAAATGCCCGGGGCAGGAAAGAAATGGGAATGGTTCTGGCTGTTTCCGGCGGCAAAGGAATCGGTCGATCCGGAGTCGGGAATTCGACGACGACATCACATTCACCCGGAAACCTATTCGACACATTTCAGGAACGCGGTCGAAGCAACCGGGATAGAAAAACGGGTTACGACCCATGTGCTCCGCCATAGCTTCGCCACTCATCTACTGGAATCAGGAACGGATATCCGAACGCTTCAGGAGTTGCTCGGGCACGAGGACATTTCAACGACCCAAATCTATTTGCACATTGCAAAAGGATTGAACCATTGCGGGGTAAACAGCCCGCTGGATAGCGCTCTTGAGCGGAGTTTCGTCTAAGAGATCGCTGATCCATCGCCAGCGTACAGGGCCACTATTTGGCGCAGGGCTGCGGACCACTGAGGGGATCGCCCGGGGTGTATCTACGGCGTCGCCCGGAAGAACGGGTATGCGGATTTCTTTCTCATTTTTCTACCTGCATGAAGACATCAACGAAGCCTCCTGTCGATTCGCCGGCTACCAGCTTGAGGAGGAACAGGCCGCGGAACCGTCGCGGCGAATGATGCTTGGCGCGGGTGCTTTCGACGGAAAAGGTTCAACGGGATGGTTCGATTGCAGGCGGACCTCGCCGATTCCGCCTTTTGGCAAAGGGCATCTACCTGCAGGGCTAACGCGTCCCTTCCAGCCCCGGTGGATGGACACAAAAAAAGCAGGTAGCGGAAGCCACCTGCTTTTAAAAAATTTGAACGGGGCTTCGTAAGGTTTACTCACCGCCTTTGTCACCCTTGGGAGCGTCGCCTTTCGCAGGAGCTGGAGCAGGGGCCGGAGCTTTTGCTTTCTCTTTCGCTGCAGGTTTTGCAGGTGCCTTCGCTTTTTCTTTCTCTCCTCCTTTGGGCTGAGCCGGCTTGGGAGCTTCTTCTGTCTCGGGAGTTTCGGAAGCAGGAGCAGGAGCGGCCTGCTGGATCTGCTGGATCATCTCAGGTGTGATTCCCTCGGGAAGGGTTGGCTCGCGCTCTTCCACTTTCTCGAGAACATCGTTCGCTGCAGAAGCGCGAAACTGACGGGTTTTCACCATCGCGAGTCCGATTGCGGAAACGAAAAAGAGGATGCCGAGCCAGGTCGTAAATTTCTGGAGAATGTCGGTGGTGTGAGCTCCGAGAGCAGAATCAAGGGATCCTCCGCCGAATGCCGCGCCGAGACCTTCCTGCTTGGGACGCTGGATCAAGACGATCAATACCATCAAAATGCTGACAGCAATGATGACGACGGTTAACAAAATGGATAGAATTGCCATGGGGCGGCGAATATGCGACACAGGTGTATGGTTGTAAAGGGCGAGAATTGCGTCTCTCAATCATCGATAGAAAACACCATGCCGGAAAATCCCACAGATCCAGCTTCCTCCCCTGAACTTTCGGCCCAAAATCGACCGGTGGAAATCGAAGGGACTGTGTCGTCGATTGTTTTTCATAACGAAGAGAACGGCTATACGATTATGTCGATCACTCAGGAGCTCGGTGAGCCCATCACGGTGCTGGGACGGCTTCCTGCGGTGGTCGAAGGCGAGCAGGTTCGCGTTTGCGGAAAATGGAAAAATGATAAGCGATTCGGGCGTCAAATGGAGGCTTCGTCGATTGTCGCGGTCGCTCCGGTGACGAATACGGGGATCGAAAAGTTTCTCGCGAGTGGTTTTATCGACGGCATTGGAAAGGCCTACGCGAAGCGTATCGTGAAAAAATTCGGTGAGGAAACGTTCCGTGTCATCGAGGAGGAATCCCAGAGGCTCGAAGAGGTTGAAGGGATTGGAAAAGGCCGCCGACAGAAAATCAAGGCATCGTGGAAACGGCAGAAGGCGGTGCGGGACATCATGATTTTTCTTCATGGTCACGGTCTCTCGACGGCGCGATCGCTTCGTCTTTACAAGACCTATGGCCCCGAGGCTGTCAATATCCTGCGCTCAGATCCCTATCGGCTCGCCCGCGAGCTCTCCGGAATAGGATTCAAGACAGCTGACGACATCGCGAGCAAAATGGGTCAGCCCCCTGAGGCGCCGGCACGAATCGATGCGGGAATTGAATACGTGCTGGAGCAGGCGAAGCAGCAGGGACACTGCGCCCTGCCGAGGTCCGGGCTACTGAAGGGGGCCGCTGAGATTCTGGGAACGGACGGGGAACTGATCGAGGCGTCCCTGAACCGGCTCATCCTCAATTCAAAAGTCGTCATTGAGGACGGCACCGTCGATCCCCTCGTCTTTTCCGCCCCTCTTTATGAAGCCGAGCAACTCGTGAGCGCAGCAGTTGCCTCACTTTTGCGGGCTGAGCCGAATCTACCCGAATTTGATCCGGAGGCTGCGCTTGCCTGGTTCGAGCGCCATCAAAAGCTCACTCTCGGAGCGGAACAGGCTGCTGCGGTGCTGGAAGCGATCAGCCATCGTTTCCACATCATCACAGGTGGTCCCGGTGTCGGCAAAACCACGATCATGCGGGCAATCCTTGAGATTGTGACGGCTAAAAAGGTGCAGGTCGTTCTCTGCGCACCGACAGGTCGCGCCGCGAAACGTCTCTCGGAAAGCACCGGACAGGAAGCTTTCACGATCCACCGCGCTCTCGAGTATCAACCGGAGGTCGGATTTACCCGGAATCAGAACAAGCCGCTCCAGGGAGATCTCTTCGTGGTTGATGAGGCCTCCATGATCGACATCGAATTGATGGCCAGCCTGATGCAGGCCATTCCCCCGGACGGCAATGTGCTCCTCGTCGGTGACGTCGATCAGCTCCCCTCGGTCGGGCCGGGAAATGTGCTTCGCGACTTGATTAACAGCGGCGTCGTCCCCGTTTCCCGTCTCAGGGAAATCTACCGCCAGGCTGCGGAAAGCGACATCGTCACCGCAGCGCACGATATCAACGAAGGAAAGACCCCGCCCCTTACCAACTCAAAGGGGAGCGATTTTTTCTTCCTCGAGCGCAACGGCCCTGAAGCGATTCGCGAGACGATCGTGCACCTCATCAAGGAGCGTATCCCGGAAGGGTTCAAGCTCAATCCCCGCGACGACATCCAGGTGCTCACGCCGATGAACAAACAGTCACTCGGCACCGCGGAACTGAACAAACTCCTTCAGGAGAATCAAAATCCGCCGGGTGCTTTCAAACAGGAAATCGAACGATTCAGCAACCTCTTCCGTCAGGGGGATAAAGTCATCCAGACGCGAAACAATTACGAGAAAGAGATCTTCAACGGGGACATCGGACACATTTCCGAGATCACAAACGAGCCCGTCTCGATCTACGTGACCTTTGAAGGGAATCGCCGCGTCCATTTCGAACCGGGCGAACTCGACGAACTCCAACTCGCGTATGCGATCACGATTCATAAATCGCAGGGAAGTGAATTCCCCGCGATCATTGTTCCCCTCGCTTCTCAGCATTACGTGATGCTTCAGCGCAACCTCCTTTACACCGCAGTGACCCGCGGCAAATCGCTCGTCATCATCGTAGGCGAGCGGAGAGCTCTCGAAATGGCTCTATCGAACACAACCAGCTCGATGCGCCATTCCGGTCTTTTCCGGCATTTGAAGAAGGCTCTCGAAGATTTAGACACCCCGCCCGATCACTCGAGTATTTGAATATCACCGCCGGGAGCCGCGCCCGGCACCGAAGGACCTTCAGGTTCCTGCGCGGTGTAATTCATCAGGACCTGATTCCCCGTCGCGGGAACCCCGCTGAGAATATCAGCCGTCAAAAACTGCCCGCGCCGGGCGGGACTGACCTGAGCGCTCGCAACCGGCGCGCCTCCGGGGCCGATGATATCGATCATGGTTCCCGGTTCGATTTTCAACGCCCGCGAGGATCGAATCAGAACGAACTTCCCCCCATCGTTCACGAGATGAACCGTCCCGATCGGAATCTGCATTGATCCGACCCGCTCAGCCATAGTCGGTTCGGCTTTTTTGTCCTTCTTTTTTCTTCCCGGTGTCCGGCAACCCGAGAGCGTTCCGAAGACGGAAAGCAGGAGCAGCCCAAGACAAAATTTGATTGAGAATAAACGCACGCGGTGAGAATGAAGGATCTTGTCAAAGAAATCAAGAAACTCACGCGTCCCATTTTTCACCTATGAATCTCTTCGTCTACGGCACGCTCCTCGTCCCCAAAATATGGGAGGCCGTCTCCGGCATCCCTGACGCGGAGGGAAAAGCCGGATCGATTGCAGGCTACCGAATCTATCGCGTTCGAGGCGGCGATTTCCCCGGGATCAAATACACCGGCGGGAAGGAGAACCGGGTCACAGGCAGAGTTTTCCATGATCTCCCCGAACGGGCAATCGAGCGCCTCGATGCGTATGAAGACAGCTTTTACGAGCGACGCGAGGTCGAGGTGCGGCTCGCCGATGAAAAGAGCACCGAAGCGCACGCCTACGTCGTTCCGGAAACGCTCGCGTCAGACATTCTGTCTACCTCCCCCTGGTCCCTGACCTGGTTCGAAGAACACGCCCTCGAATCCTATTGGACGAGGCTCTTCGAATCCTAGCGGCTATCACGGGGAAGAAACGTTTTCACGTGTCATTCCCGCGCTGGATTTTGAGGCCAATCTTTGCCACCTTCGGAAATGTCAAAAACCCTCGCATTTCTATTCGTGGCATTCGCGGTGCTCACGGCCCCTCTCGCGGCCGCCGAAAAGCCCAATCTTATTTTCATTCTCGCTGACGATTTAGGCTACGGGGATGTCGGCTGTTTCGGTCAGGAAAAGATCAAAACGCCCCGGATCGACGCGATGGCGAAAAAGGGGCTGAAGCTCACAGACTTCTACGCGGGTGCTCCGGTTTGCGCGCCTTCGCGGTCTGTGCTCATGACGGGGCAGGACACGGGCCACACCTGGGTGCGAGGCAATGCAGGAGGCTCCGACCGATCCGCCCAAACACTCCGCACCGCTGACATCACCGTCGCGGAAAAGTTGAAAGAAGCCGGATACGCCACCGCCTTGATCGGCAAATGGGGGCTCGGCGAGATCGGCTCGGTCGGACACCCCAATCGCCAGGGCTTTGATTACTTTTACGGCTACCTCAACCAGCGTCACGCCCACAATTTCTACCCCAAATTCCTCGTCCGCGATGAAACGATCGTTCCTTTGAAAAACACGGAATCACCCGAATGGGTCAGCATTCGCGAAGGTCAGGGCAAATCGGATGACGGGGCCGGATTTGCGACTCCCGACGGAAAGGTCGAATACTCTCACGATCTCATCGCCGACGAAGCGCTCCAGTGGATCGATAAGAAAGGCAGGGAGGACGCCCCCTTTTTCCTCTACCTCGCGCTGACCGTTCCCCACGCGAACAACGAGGCCGGTCGCGCCCTCGGCAACGGCCAGGAAGTGCCGGACTACGGTATCTACGCGGACAAAGACTGGCCCGATCCGGACAAGGGACAGGCGGCGATGATCTCACGGATGGACAAAGACGTCGGCCGCGTTCTCGACAAACTCGACGAACTGGAGATCAGCGACAACACCCTTGTCATTTTCACCTCCGACAACGGCCACCACAAAGAGGGCGGCAACAATCCTGAATTTTTCGACGCGAACGGCCCTCTCAAGGGCATGAAACGCGACCTCACCGAAGGTGGCATTCGCGTGCCTACAGTGGCCTACTGGCCCGGCACGGTGAAGGCCGGCACGGAGTCAAACCACGCATCCGGGTTTATGGACTGGATGGCGACGGCCTGTGAGCTCGCCGGAGTTGAGGCACCTGAAAACCTTCAATCCATCAGCTTTGTCCCAACGCTCAAAGGCGACACCGCAGCTCAGAAAAAACCCGAATTCCTCTACTGGGAATTTTACGAGAGAGGCAGCAAACAGGCCGTGCGCTTCGGCGACTGGAAGGCAATTCGACGTCCCATGTTTACCGGGGAAATCGAACTGTTCGACCTCAGCAAAGATCTCGGCGAGGAAAACAATCTCGCAGCATCACATCCTGACAAAGTGGCAGAGGCGAAAGCGATGATGGAGAAAGCCCACGTCGACAACCCCAACTGGCAAGTTCGGAAGTAGGCTTTCGAAAGGTGCGGAGCGAGGTGAACTCGATCAGTTCACCTTCGGCTCTGCCGCGAGTATTTTGAAACCGGGAGATCCCGCTCGTGAAGGCAGTGCTTGTCGGACCTTCGACCTCGCCGTCGGAGTTCGCCCCCGCTTATCGGTCACGTTCGGAACGACGAGCATAGGGGCGTTTTCAAACTGATCCACAATCCGCGTCGCAGCCAATACCGGCATATCCGAGAGCAACCCGCCGTGTGGAGCGGGATTGCTGAAGGCCTGAATTCGACCATAAAAACGAAGCCCCAGCGAGGCGCAATTTTTCCGGAAAACCCGGAAGCTTCCCGCCTGATGAGGCTCGCCTGACTCGGCAAAGTGCTCCAACAGAATTTTCTGTTCCTCCATCACCGGCAGAAACCAGAGTTTCACGTAACAATTGCGATACTCCGTTTGCGTGTAGATCCAATCGTAGAGATTCTCGGTGAAAGCTTTCAATTTCAGACGGTTGTGAATATTCACCGCCTCGGTCACTCGCGGGACGCGGTCCTCGCGCCAGGGAGCACGAAAATCAAAGAGGACATCGCCGTCAGGATCCCCTCCCCGCTCTCTCAGCGCAAAACAGAAATGCCCCGCGCTTTCTTTCTCCCCTTTGTAATCGTAGTGAATATTGATAATCACGAGGTGGTGATCACGACGGGGCCTCAGCCTGTTCCCCATCCTGACATCCCACCAGGCGTTGAGAACCGGGTCGGCAACGGGAGCCCCCGTGAGACGCCTCCCGGCGAGATCGAGGAAGACTCCACGATTCATTTCGACGAGCTCATCCATATTGAGTTTTTTCTCATTCCAGTTCCGTGCCGACTGGGAAACCACTTTCGAGAAAAAACGATTCGCGAGACCTCTCGCAATGAGCGCGCGAACTTCGGCGTCACTTGCGGTCGAACCGGCCGTGACTCTGATCACGTTGCGAGTGGGCGTTTTATCAAACCCTTTCCCTGCGGTGAAAACGCCTGTCTTCGAGAGCGAGACCGTTTCGACCCCGATCGAGTGGCGTTTCACACGAACCTCGGGATTGCCAAACAGCAATTGAAAGGCCGGCGGATAGTCAAGCCAGTCCTCGACCGTTTCAGCCCGGACTGATACCGCGAGGTGGCCGGTTGAAAACAAGAGGCCGAAAAAGATGAAGGTGGTGAAACGCAACACGGTCATGCTTCCTCTTTCATAGCAAGCCCCGCGAGCGAATCAATCAAGAAACGTAAAATGAATTGTCACCCGGCGGGACGTTGACGGGACAGGGATCAGGGAAACGCGCCATTGCCTCAGCTCTCAAAAACGTTCACCTTCTCCGAAATTTATGAGCCGTCTTATCACTTTTTCAACATTCACCCTGGGAGCGTCCCTCTTTTTCAGCCCCGCCATTGCTCAGGACTCTGCTCATTTGGCCCTCGAATCGGAGTTCGGCTCCTTTGTCGAAGAGGGCTTTCCCTATTTCACCCAAACCGTGGATGCCCGGGAATTCGGTGAAAATGCCGAACCCACCAACCTGACGCCCCGGGGCATCGTCGTGAAGGCCGGCAACGGTTACTTTGGCTGCTTCGACCCCGACTTGCTCCGCTGGTCCCTGATCTGGAAAGCAACCGACGACGGCGAATACCTCTCCATGGACGGGATGGCCCCGGGCAGCTACCGGCTTCCCAATCGCAAGTCTTCCGCCGGACAGGACAGCTTACCGAAACCGAAAGGAACGCCGATTTACCAATCTCCGGCCCTGCCCGGTGTCGCGGCGAGTGATTCAAAAGCGGACACAGATCCCCGAAATCACGATGGCGCCGATGAAGGCGAAGTCGGTCTCGGCCCGATTCCGGTCGAGCTGGGAAGATTTTCCGGTATCCGGCTCACGGAGAACGGAGCGCAAATCGAATATGAAATCGCGGGGGTCAAGGTGACCGAATACCTCGAAGTCACAGATAAGATTTCCCGGGTCATCAGCGTAGCACCCCATTCCGGGAAAATCAGCATCCGCTCGGAATCCGGATTCACGAAAGCGGAGAGCACTGATGGTGATCCAATCCGGCTCAGCTACGGAAAAGTCGACGGGAAACCACACTCTCCCGCCAAAATCGACCCATCCAAAAAACGCTGGGCCGAAACCGTCACCCTCCCCACCCCGCCACCGGCGACCGGCGGCAGCTCTTACCTCACTTTTGACACCCTTCCCCTTCCCACGCAAAACCCGTGGAAACGCAACGTCCGCCTCAGCGGCTTCGATTTCTTCTCCGATGGGCAGGCTGTGATTTGCTCTTTCGACGGGGATGTCTGGCTCATTGACGGGCTCGTCGAGGACAGCGAAGAACTCACCTGGACGCGCTTTGCCTCCGGTCTTCACGAACCGATGAATGTCTGCATCGTCGACGACCAAATCTACATTTCAGATCGCAACGGGATCGTCCGGCTCCACGACACCGACAAAAACGGTGAGGCGGACTGGTATGAGAACTTTTCCAACATCGTCGGCCAAACCGCGGAGACCCGCGAATTTGCGATGGACATGATCGCGACCAGAGAGGGAACCTTCCTCCTCGCGAAAGGCGGTCAGGTTGGCTCGACGCGCGGACGGCACAACGGAACCGTAATCGAAGTTTCCGGAGATGGGCGCTCCTTCGAAATTTTATCAACCGGCCTCCGCCAGCCCTACCTCGGCTACAATTCAGAAACCGGCATGATCACTTCGAGCGATCAGCAGGGAAACTGGAAACCCGCCACTCCCATTTACCAGATCGAACGCGGCAAGTATTTCGGCTTTCAACCGGCGAAGTTTAAAGAAAAAGCGGTTCATCCCGCCTCGATCGATCCTCCCGAGCTCTGGATCCCCCATTTCATCAATCAGTCAGGCGCCTCACAGGTCTGGATGAACGGATCAGTGAACATGGGCGCGCTGAACGGGGATCTCATTCACATCGGCTACAACCGCCCCGAGCTTTTCAAAATTTATCTCAGCGAAACACGCGAGCAGGGCGCGGTCGTTCCGCTCCTCGCCGGATTTCCCGCCGGACTCCTCAAAGGGCGTATCAACCCCAACGACGGTCGTCTCTATGTCTCCGGGTTCGAAGTCTGGGGCACCTCGGGGACCGAGGTGAGTGGACTCTACAGGGTTAGGCCTACGACCCAACCCTCCTGGATCCCCCGCCGTATCGAAGCGGCGAAGCGGGGATTACTGCTCAGTTTTGATCAGCCGCTCGATGCGAAGCTCGCCGGGGAAATCGGCCGCTATTCCGCCGACCGGTGGAACTACAAGCAGACCCACAACTACGGTTCCGGAAACTACATGCTCAACGGCGAACCCGGTCAGGAATCCGTTCCCGTCGCCAGCGCGATGCTTTCGAAGGACAACAAATCGCTCTTCCTCGGCATCCCCGGGATGATGCCATCAGACTCCCTGCGCATCACCTATCGACTCCCCGTTCCCGACCGCCTCGATGTCGACAGCGCCTACCTCACGATGCGGGCGCTGCCTACCATGGATCTCACTGAAGAGGGCTTCGCGACGAACGAAGTGAACCTCAAGATCGATCCCTCGCTCACGAAGGCGGCGGAAAAAGTCGAACCGACCGCCGAACTCGGAAAGCAGGTTGCGATGCAATACGGCTGCATCGCCTGCCATGCCACAGGAGAAGGCCCGGCCCCGGTCGCCGCCACCGCCGAAGGGGGCGCTCAGGTCGCGGTCGGTCCGCCCTGGACCGGCTTGTGGAAATCGAAACGCACTTTCATCGATGGCTCTTTCATCAAGTCGGTCGACGAAACCTACCTCAAGGAATCCATTCTCGATCCCGGGCGCCGTGTCGCTGAAGGATTCGATTCGGTGAAAACCGGAGTCGGGATGCCATCCTACCTCGGCGTGCTCAAAGGACACGAAATCGATTCGGTGATCCTTTACATCAAGACGCTTCAGAAAAAGTGACTCTCCCTCCCGCCATATTTCCCCCCACAATCGCGAAATAGTGAAAAATACAGTGACTCTAAGAAGGTTGATAAATTAAGTTTCTATTCAAGAGTTCAGGCCATTGATTCAGAACCCTGAATCAAAAGGCTTGAACTCAAGCCGTTCCACGCGAAGAAATAGGAGTTCCGTAGACAAACGTGTTCTCCCGGATTGATACTATGCCTAAAGCTAAAAACAGCTCAGCCGACACAGAATCTGCTCTCCCCTTTGAGCAGGCTTTGACGCAGCTTGAGGATCTCGTTCGGGAGATGGAGTCAGATGAGCTCCCTCTCGAAGAGTTGATCCAAAAGTATGAGCAGGGAACCCAGTTGCATCGCGTATGCGAAAAACGGCTGGATGAAGCGCAGGGACGTATCGAAATGATCCGTAAGAAACGCAACGGCGAAACCGTAGTGGAACCCTTCGACGAAAAAGCCGAATCCGCCCCCGTCGAAGAAACCAACGACTCTCAAGAGAATGGAGAACTATTTTGAATTTCCCGACGTCCCCACAGATCAGCTTCCCAAAGTTGATTCGGCGGACGATCTAAAAAAGCTGCCTATCGAGGATCTCCCCAAGTTGGCGGAGAATATTCGACGCACTCTCATCAAGTCACTCGCTAAGACAGGCGGGCACCTCGGGCCGAATCTGGGAGTGGTTGAGTTGAGTATTGCGATGCACCGCATTTTCAATACACCGAAGGACAAATTCGTCTTCGATGTGAGCCATCAGGGCTACGTTCACAAAATGCTGACTGGGCGCTGGGACGAGATCCACACGATCCGCCAGTATGAGGGCCTCAACGGCTTCCTTCTCCGAACCGAGAGCGAGCACGATTGCTACGGTGCCGGTCACGCTGGAACCGCCGTTTCCGCTGCCCTCGGAATGGCCGCAGCCCGCGATGTCAAAGGAACTGACGAGCACGTCGTCGCCGTCGCCGGTGATGCCGCATTCACCTGTGGCCCCACTTTTGAAGCGCTGAACAACATCGCCTCGACGACGAAGAAATTCATTCTCGTGCTCAACGACAACGAATGGTCGATCGACCGGAATGTGGGGGCGATTGCGAAGTATTTCCACGCCCTCCAGACCAGTTCGACCTACTCGCACATTCACGACAAGGCGGCTGACTTTGTCGAACGAATCGCCGGCAAATCGATTCGGACAATTGCCCAGAAAGTGGAGAGCGGAGCCAAGAACCTGCTTTTCCCCAACGTGCTTTTCGAGAAATTCGGGATTCACTACTATGGCCCCATCGACGGACACGACGTTGATCTTCTCGTGAAGACGCTCGACTTTCTCAAAGATCAGGACGAACCCGTCATTCTCCATATCATCACGGAGAAAGGGCGCGGCTATGAGCCAGCCAAGGCCAATCCGATGAAATTTCATGGTCTCGGCCCCTACAAGACTGAAACGGGCGAAACACCGGCAGGAGGCAGCCCCACCTACTCGCAAATCTACGGCCAGCAGCTCGGCAAGCTTGCCCTCGAAGACAAAGACATCGTGGCAGTGACCGCGGCGATGCCGAGTGGAACCGGACTCGTTGAGTTCCAGAAAGTGGTTCCGGAGCGCTACTACGACGTGGGCATCGCCGAAGAGCACGCCGCTCTTTTCGCCTGCGGACAGGCCGTTCTCGGTCTCAAGCCGTTCCTCACGATTTACTCGACCTTTTTCCAGCGCGCCTACGACATGGCGGTGCACGACATGGGTATCCAGAAGCTTCCTGTCCGCCTCTGTATGGACCGGGCGGGTCTCAGCGGAGACGATGGACCGACTCACCACGGACTTTTTGATATCGGTTACATGCGCCACATCCCCAACTGGGTGTTGATGCAGGCGAAAGACGAAGACGAGTTTGTCGACATGCTCTACACCATGTCCATGTATGAGGACGGCCCCACTGCGATTCGCTATCCGAGAGGAGCCGGAACCGGCGCGACGCTTAAGGACAAGCCGGAATTGCTTGAAATCGGTGTCGCTGAAGTGGTTTCCGAAGGCACCGACGTTGCCATCTTCGGCCTCGGAAACATGTTCGAAATGGCGGAACGAACCGCGGCAACGCTCACTGAAATGGGCTACTCTGTCGCCCTCGTGAATCCCCGCTGGATCAAGCCTCTCGACCTTTCCTGCATCGACCGGTTCGCGAAAGCCTGCCCCGTTTTGCTCACTTTTGAAGATCACACGATCCAACACGGATTCGGTGCCGCGATCATCGACCATCTCAACGACGCCGGTATTCAAACTCCTGTCGAAAGAATCGGCTGGCCCGACGAGTTTGTTGAACATGGCAGTGTTGAGATTCTGAGAGAGAAACATGGCCTCACTGCGGAAAATGGCGTGACTAAAGTGCTCAAGCACCTTCCCGCGATTAAGGGTGAAGCTGTCGCCGGGTGAAGATTCGCTCACTTGCTTTTCCGCAGTGTGATTCTTCAGTATCTCTTTCTGCTCTCTCAGAGGCATCAAAAATGCTTTTAAGGAGATCGAATGCTCATGCACGAACTAACCATTTCAGAAGGATCACCCCACCCGCTTGGTGCGACTCCCCATAGCGACGGATCAGTCAATTTCGCAGTGACGTCCCAGAACGGAGTCACGATCACCCTCTGTCTTTTCGCCAACCCCGAAAACCGGTCTGACGAGACTCACCGGATTCTCCTCACGGGAAGATCGGGGGACACCTGGTTCGCCCGAATCCACGGGATACCGGAGGGTGCGACCTACGGCTACCGGGTTGACGGTCTCTGGGAACCGGTCGGCGGGCACTTTTTCAATCACAGCAAACTGCTGCTGGATCCCTACGCGAAGCACATCGACGGGCCTTCGCTTTTCCATCCCACAATGCCGTCATCGACCCGCGACGGAAAGCTCTGCCGGAAAGACAGCGGCCCGTTCGCCCCGAGAGCCGTCGTGCCGAAAATCAACCACTACGACTGGGAAGGTGACGAGCGCCCCGAACTTCCGCTCGCGGATTCGACGTTCATGGAGCTGCATGTGAAGGGCTTCACAAAGGAGAATCCCGAGGTGGAGGAATCAATCCGCGGCACCTACGCAGGCCTCGGCAGCGACGCATCGATTCAGTATCTCAAGGAGCTGGGCATCACCACGGTTCAGCTGCTTCCGGTCCATCAGCATCTCGACGATGGCTTTCTCATCAAAAAAGATCTCGTGAACTACTGGGGATACAACACCCTTGGGTTCTTTGCCCCGGAGGCCCGCTACAGTGCCGGCAACGACCCCGTCACCGAGTTCAAGGACATGGTGAAGGCATTTCACCGTGCCGGCATGGAAGTGATTCTCGATGTGGTCTACAATCATACCTGCGAAGCGGGAACCGACGGTCCGACCTGCCTCCTGCGCGGACTGGACAACATGGTCTACTACCACACCGATCCAAGCGTGCCCGCGCACTACCGCGACTACACCGGCTGCGGGAACTCGGTCGACGCCTCGCACCCGCGCTCACTGCGACTCATCCTCGACAGCATGCGCTACTGGGTCGAGGAAATGCACGTGGACGGATTCCGCTTCGATCTCGCCGTCGAGCTCGGGCGCAGTCAGGAGCCATTTCGCCGCCGCGCTGCCTTTTTCCAGGCGATCTCGCAGGACCCTGTTCTCTGCCGCGCGAAAATGATCGCTGAACCCTGGGACCTCGGTCCCGGAGGCTATCAAATTGGCAACTTCCCCACAGAATGGTCCGAACTTAACGGAAAGTTCCGCGACTGTATCCGTCAATTCTGGCGGGGGGATCCGGGTATCTCGGGTGAGTTCGCGGCACGCGTCACCGGCAGCGAGGATTTGTTTTCCCACAACCGGAGAAAACCCTCAGCGAGCATCAACCTCATCACCTCGCATGATGGTTTCACTCTCCACGACCTTGTGAGCTACAACCACAAGCACAACCTCGCAAACGGGGAGAACAATGCGGACGGGGACTCCCACAATTTGTCCTACAATCACGGGGTGGAAGGTGAGACCGACGACCCCGAAATTCTGGAACTGCGGCAGCGTCAGATCCGCAACTTTCTCGCCACTACGATTTGCGCAAAGGGAGTTCCCTTTCTCACCGCCGGCGACGAACGTCTCCGCAGTCAGGGAGGTAATAACAACTCCTACTGCCAGGACAACGAGCTGAGCTGGATTAACTGGGACGACTCAGAGAACGCGAAGAATTTGCGTCAATTCGTTTCCAAACTCTTCGCCTTCAGAAGAGAATCCCCTCTCCTGCGACAAAACAGATTTCTCACCGGGAAGCCTCCCGGGAAAAACATCCCCCCCGATGTCTGCTGGCTGCGCGCTGACGGGAACATCAAGAAGCAGGTCGACTGGGAAATGGAAAAAGCGGGGGCATTCGCGATGATGCTGCACGACGCCGACGCAACCGAATCCATTATTTTCTTCTTCAACGCCCGCCAGGAGGACAAGACCTTTCACTTCCCCGCGAAAGTGGATTGCGAATGGTCTCTCGTAGCCGATTCAGCCCATCCCGACGAGTCAGACCGCAAATCGAACGCGTCAAAAACGACCGAACTGATCGACCGCTCCATGCAGATTTGGAAGCGTTCCGGCGATTGTTGATCCGGGCTTTGCTTCCTGCTGCTCCCCGTTGCTTCCCGCCCTTTCCCGGGGGCATTTTCGCTCACGGCAATGACTGCCGGGGCGGAGACGGGGGCGGAATCAGATCTCAGCGCCTCCTTCGGATTCCGTAACCTCAGCTTCGGCTTCAGAAGAGTGAGGCATCCCTATCCCCTTTCCCATAAAGGCGGAGATCCAGCGGAGATCGGAGCTGTTATCCAGCATCACTTTCACCATCATGGTCAATGGCACCGCCAGCAGCATTCCGACCGGTCCCCATACATAGCCCCAAAAGAGAACTGAGAGGATCACAATAACCGTGGAAATCCCGAAGCGATCCCCGAGTAACATCGGTTCCAGAAAGTTTCCAATCGCCACATTGATAATCAGATAGAGCGAGAGCAAACCGGCCGCCCACCAGAATCCATTTGAAATCAGTGCGAGCAAGGTTGGAGGAATCGCCGCGACAATCGACCCGATCGCAGGCACGTAATTGAAAAGAAAGGCGACGAGCCCCCAGAGAAGCGGGAACTCGATTCGGAAAATGACGCAGACCAGAGTTGCCAAAAGGCCGGTCGCAAAACTCACCGCTGTTTTAATGCCGAGGTATTTCTGAATATCCTGTGAGGTGTTTTGAAAGCGGCTCAGATCAGGCCCCCTTACGTGGAGCACATCGTGCACCTTGTGGGCGTAGCTTCCGGACTCCGCGAGGATGAAGATCATCACGATGAGCGCGAAAAAGCTCTGCGTTGCCAGGGTCGTAAACCGGGAAACGACATCGAACTGGGCAATGAAGGCCACGACCCGGTTGGTATCGAAGTAATCATCAACCAGATCCTTGAAACTGAGCGTCCCGAGGTCGAATGACTGGTTTGACTCCGAACTCTCGACAGTTCCTCCCGCGTCCACTTTCGGCGTCCCCCCGACCGTTTCCACGACGACTTCCGGATCGGCGATCGACTCCGATTTAACGGTGGTTTCGCCGTCTCTGTCAGGTGTTTGATCCCAGAAATTTCCAAACCGCTGGAACTGCTGATCCATCTCAACGGAGAAGGCCGCCGCCCGGTCCCGTAACAATTCGGCGTAACCTTTCGTCTTCTTCTGGAAATCACCGAGAACGCTGAAGGCAAGAAAGACGATAAACCCGAGTATCAAAAGGTCGACGAAGACGGTCGTGAGGACAGCGAGAGGTCTCGGAAATCCGCGGCGATCAAGCCAGTTCAGAATCGGGAGAGAAAGGAGGGCTAAAAAGAACCCCAACATGATAGGAATAAACAGCTCCGCAGCCGATTTCAGCCCCGCCACGACGACGATGACACTCGCCAGCGAGAGGAGGACACGAATACCGCTCCCTGCCTGCTTTCTGCCCGTTGCTACCTCTCTCGTCATCGTCGGAAAACATCCCGAATGCGGGAAACTAAACAAGAGTTTTTTCGAACAGAAATTCGCTCGATTCCGTTTTAGATTCCACCACGGTCCTCCCGGAACTCAGACGGGCAGGTAATCACTTTTCAAATTTGCCGCATCGCTCCCCTCATCTATCCTCCTCTTCCGCCGATACACTTCCCTTCTCATGAAAAAATCCCTTCGCCTCATTTCGCTTATTCTCTGCCTCCTCTTCGGGCCGGTTGCCTATCTCATCATTTCAATGAAGGGCATGACCTTTCTGAACTGGTTCATTCCCGCCGCCTTTCTCCTTTCGCTTCTCTTTATCGGAATCTGGTTCCTCATTTTCGGAAAAGCCGCCTTCAAAATTCGACTGCAGCGATTTTTCACCGGAATCGGGCTGTTCATCCTCACGGGAATCGCGGCGAGTCAGTTATTGCGATACGAAGGCTCCTCTTCGGGCTCGTCATTCCCGAAGTTTTCCTGGAAATGGGCTCCGGAAATTTCAACTGAGATAGAAGCGGAAAAGAACGCTTTGCCATCCGCAGCCACCTCCGCGGCGGATCTCCTCAACTTTCTGGGACCGGATCGAAACGGCAAATGGGACAAGCTCCACTTCAACCCCGACTGGAAAAGCCATCCTCCCGAACTGGTCTGGCGGAGACCCATCGGAAAAGCGTGGTCGAGCTTCGTCGTAAAAGGGAATCGGGCCATCACTCAGCAGCAGAACGGTGACAACGAGGAAGTGATTTGCCTCGATATCTCAACGGGAGACGAACTGTGGAGCCACGCCGACAAAGGTGTGCGCCTCCTTCTCGAAAAGGCGGAGAACGGCGGAGCCGCGATGGGAGGTGACGGCCCCCGCTCCACTCCGACAATCTCCGGAGACCGGGTCTTCAGTCTCGGCTCTACCGGGATAGCGAACTGTCTCGATCTCAATACCGGGAGACGCCTCTGGAGCCACAACGTGATCAAAGAGCACAAGGGGGAAATTCAGCGCTGGGGAAGCGCGAACGCTCCTCTCGTCATCTCCGAAGAGAACCTCGTCGTCTTTGCCGGGAGCGATCAACCCGGCGCCACTTTGATCGCCTGCGACACCGGCACCGGAACAACCCGCTGGATCTACCGGGGCAGCGGCGCGAGCTACAGCTCCCCGCGAATCCTCACCCTTAATGGCGTGGAGCAAATAGTGAGCGTAAACGCAAAAGACGTCACAGGCCTGACCATTGATGATGGAAAGGAACTCTGGAAATACGAGTGGCCGGGAAGCTACCCCAAGGTGGGACAACCGCTCAAAGCGGCCGAAAACCGGATCCTCGTCACAGCAAGCTACGGCGTTGACAGCCACCTCATGGAAATCTCCAAAAACGGAGCCGAGTGGACTGCCACCGGAATCTGGAAATCAATACGGATGAAAACGAAATTCAGCTCCGCGGTGATTCTAGGGGAACACATCTACGGCCTCGATGAAGCCCGACTCGCCTGCATTGAGCTCGAAACCGGAAAAAAGGCATGGAAAGGTGAGAAATTCGGCTTCGGCCAGCACCTTCTTTTCGGCAACCAGTTGCTGATTCAGGGCGAGGAAGGCTTCCTCGCAACAGGTACGATTTCCCCGGACGGCTATACCGAAACCGGGCGTATCGATGCTCTCAGCAGCATGACCTGGAACGTTCCCGCGATAGCGGGTCGCCTCCTCCTCGTAAGAAATGACCGCGAAGCGGCATGCTTCCTACTCCCGGAAAAAGGCTCCGCAAACTAGGTTTCCCTACTAGGCCAACTTCGCGCGGAGATGCCCCACTTCGATTCCTTTTGCAGCAAGCTGGTCCAGAAAGTCACCGGCCTCAGCCCCTTGAAGCACTAACGAAAGCGGCATCATGCTGGCGCCTTGAGCGATCGTTGAAGCAGCGGAAAATCCGATCACAATCTGTTTTTCGCCCCCTTCAGCAGCCCCGTCGGGAGCTTGTCGTGTACGTGAGGTGAGAAATGCGATAGCATTCAAGTTAACTATTTTTCCACCTATGGTTGAGATAAAGTCGCTCATTCTAATCTATAATAAAAGTGTTTCTATACTAGCTTTCAGGGGAATCTTCAAATATTACTAACGCATGAGATCCACTCTGTAATTTACCCTCACGATTATCTATAACTAAACGTGTTCGCAGGGTCTCACTGGAGGGATCAATAGCCGGCGAAACGAACTCAATCGTTCCCGATGTCGTCAACGCCGCCTCCCCCCTGTCCAGACTGAGACTGCTTTGCTTAAGAATGCGCACCGGGAGCTGTTTTCCGACCTCCAATCCCAGAGAATAAACGGAAGGGACATGGATCACGAGTTTGAGACGGTCGATCTGAGCTACTTTTACCAGCGGGCGGTTCTGAACGCCTTCCTGCGGCGAGGTTGCCGATTCCGCGATCTCACGGTTAATCTCAAGGACGACACCATCAATCGGACTTCTCAAAACCCGACGGGCGATTTGAGCATCGATCTCCTGAACTCGAAATTCGGCAATCTTCTTCTCTTCGTTGGCAATACTCACCTGTCCCTCCGCTTTCTTCATATCAGCTTCAGCGCGTGAAACTTCCGAAGAGTGCGCGGTGCCGCTTCGCTTCAATTTGTATAATTTGTCGTAGCGCTCTTTGGAAACCGATAGATCGGCATTCGCCACGATGATTGCGGCCTCACTCGCCGCCTGAACTTTTGCAATAGCCAGCTGTGCCTCAAGAACGCTGTTGTCCAAACTCAACAATTCCTGCCCCTCTGCGACCGCCTCCCCTTCCGAAACGTGTATTTTACCAATCACTCCGGCTTCAGACGCATTCATCTCGATACTCCGATAGGGTTCGAGATACCCGAGCACCTTAATTTCTTTCTCCGCCGCAAAGGTGCACGAAAAACAACAGGTCCATAAAAGAACAATCAGCAGGCTTGGGATTCTATTCATCGTGCTAGTGATTCTTTGGTTTCTTCCAGCCATTCGTCTCTCTCCGCCATTCTCAATCGCATCTCGTACCGGGTACGTTCGACCTCTGCCTGCACTTTATCAAAGACTGCTTTCAATTTTCCAGGCAACTCACCGTTTTCATCCGCCTTCATCCCTTTGATCTGCTCGCCAACCTCTTCCGCGTAGATCTCCAGCAGGTAATCCTCCGCCGAAACGAACGATTGAGCCGATCCCGGCTGCCCCTGACGGGCTCCACGCCCCACGAGCTGACGGTCAATGCGGACAGATTCATTTCTCTCAACAGCAATAACGTGAAGCCCTCCCGCGTTTTTCACCGACGCGGGTAAATCAATATGGGTTCCCCGCCCTGCCATGTTCGTCGCGATAAGAATACTCCCCGGTTCACCTGCTGAAGCGATGATTTCGTCCTCCTCAGCATCCTGCTTCGCGGTCAAGACCCGATGGGGAATTCCGGTTTCACTCAAGCTTGCAGCAAGACGCTCGCTGTCGCGAATCGTCCTCGTCCCGACCAGCACGGGCTGGTGCCGCTGATAACGCTCCGCAATGTCAGCCACGATCGCTCTGTCCATCGCCTCGTGGCTCAGGAAGATTCTCTCCGGGAAAATTTTGCGACGACTCGGAACATGAAGCGGAACCGGCACAACATGCATTTTGAAAAAGCGCCAGAATTCCCCGGCACTTTCTCCTGCAGTCCCCGTCAGGCCGCAGATCACATCATAAAGAGCATAAAATCGCTGCCTCGTAATACTCGCAGCGGAATCAGCCTCCGGTCGCACCTCAACCTCCTCTTTCGCCTCAACCGCCTGATGCTGACCTTCTCTCCAACTCCGGTCCGCAAACCGTCGCCCGGTAAACTCATCGACGATCACCACCTTTCCCTCATCATCGACGACATACTGCTCGTCCCGGTGAAAAAGAAATTCCGCTTTGAGAGCATTGATGATGTAAACCTCCCAGGGACGTCTCAAAAGCTCCCAGGGAATCACTGAATCATCTCTGAAAATTTCCCGACGCCCCTCAACGGTGAGATCAATCTTCCTGCGGTTCCGATCAAGAGAGTAATGCTCACTTTCCACGAGATTCAGCGCCAAATCCCTCGCCCGAAAAAAAGGAAGATCAGCCCCCTCACCCGGCTTCGCCGCCTCACTGATCAAAAGGGGGCTTCCCGCCTCATCAATTAAAACACTGTCGACCTCATCAATGATAGCGTAGGCCAGCCCCCGCTGACAGACATCCGGCTCGGGCTTTTCAATGCCGCGAATCGCATAGCGCAGATCCTCACCCGGTGTCCCACCCGGATGCCTCATCCAAATGAGCTGATCCCGCATGTAGTCAAAGCCATACTCATATCCCACGCCGTAGGTGATATCACAGTGATAGGCCTCCTTTTTCTCAGCCGGAGTTGCCTCCTTACCTTCCGGAAGCAAGCCGATCGAAATACCCAGAAAATCAAAGATCGGCTTCGAGAATTCAAAGTCCCGTCCAGCGAGGTATGAGTTAACCGTCACGACATGCACCCCTCTACCGACAAGTGAAAAGACGAAAGCAGGAAGACTCACCGCGAGAGTTTTGCCCTCCCCCGTAGCCATTTCAGCGACACCCCCTCGAACCAGAGCAAGCCCCGCGAGAATCTGCTCATCATAGTGGAACAACCCCGTAGTCCGCCGCGAGACCTCCCTGAGGAGGGCAAACCCCTCTTCAATGATGGAAGGAAGTGCATTCGCGTCTTTCCTCACGACATCCTTGAGGCGCTCAACCCGCTCGCGAATCGCGTCGTCAGACAAATTCGCGATGAGCTTCCCGGCAGCATTGATGCGCGAGAGCCGAACCGTATCAGGGACTGCCTTTTTCTTTCGAAACAGAGAATCGAAACGATGCAGAAACCGCCCCTGCAAATATGCGGAGCGGTCATACTGGCGTGACAGGAGAGAGTTACTCATACTCCCGTTAAACTACGCCTCCGGAATCTATCCGGAGGGGAGTTTTTTTATAAAAAAGCGCCTTCGTAATTAGTCCAGAGGCTTGGCACTGGCCTGCGGAGTAACCGTTACCGTCTTCTTAAGTGAGACGTTGCTCACAGGACGGGCCATCACCGCAGGTGTTTCAATCACCGGAATCGGCTTCGTTCTTGGAACGCTGGAGAAAGTCGAAGCTGAAATCTTATTCGTCGCAAACTCGCTTCCCCCGTTCGATGGAACAGCCGTGGCCGCAGCTACCGGAGCCGCTACCGCAGGAGAAGCGGAAACCACTTCGTCAGAGACAGGCTTAACAGAAACGGATGGCATCGAGTTGGAGCGATTCGGGCGGCCAACTTTGTTGTCGTCGTTCTGATTCGACTTACGAAGTCCGCTGAACAAACCTTTCTTCTCTTTCACTTCAGGCGCTGGCGCTGAGTTCATTGCATTCGCTTCGGCCAAAACGCTGAAACCTTCATCACCAGTGGAAGCCTGCTCCGGAACATCCGGAATCGGCTGGTCATAGGATGGCATTTCCGAATCGGAAATTGAAGGGTAACTCTTTCCACCTTTTGTGCTGGTGATGTTGGTTGGCTTGCTCACGTGAATCTTTTCAAGCTCTTCACCGGGATGAGCAGGATCGGAGTCCATGATGCGCTTAATCTCAACATTCTCCGAACGAAGGAACGTTCCGCGAGCACGCTGAAGAGCGGCGAATGAAGCATTGTAGGCAACCACTGAGTCAAGGAAGAGCTCCTCGGCATTCTGGTTACGGTCCATTGAATCAAGAATCAATTGAAGCTGAGAAGCCGTGGTGCGACCACCTTCCTCTTCTGTATCCACTTCGAGACGATCACGGAGCTGACGAGTCTCTTCACGAGAAGCACGAAGCGCTGAGTAGCGGCCCTGCATGTCGCGATACGCGGTCATCAATTCGCGATAGGAAACCAATGCCTCGAGAAGAACCACATCGATCGTAGCGCGGAGCTGATTCACTTGCTGTCTCAGCTCAATCTCGCTTCTGAGAAGGCGGGCACGGTCTGCATCGTTATCCCATGGCTGCTCGAACTCGAATCCAACGAGGTAGCCTGTTCCGGCCTCCCACTGATCTTTAAAAGCACGACCGGCTGCATCATTGCTCTCAATGTCACCCATCATCATCTCAGCAACGAGATTCAAGGTTGGCCACTTGTTGTTCTTCTGCATGTCGCGGCGCACGATGGCAGCGCGAAGCTCATCAAATGCCTGCTGGACCTCAGGTCGGTTTCTCAGAGCGTCTTTAGCAACACTCTTAACACTGTCAACATAACGGGTCATGATCGGCGGTGTTGTCGGAATCATTTCAGCATTGGAGCCGATATCCTGGTCAGGATCGTTAACGAGAGCGCGGAGGCGTTCCTCGCTGTTACGAACCGCCATCTCTGCGCGGTTGAGCATCGACTTGCGCATTGCGAGCGATGAACGGGCGCGAAGCACCTCACTCTGGAGCGCATCCAGGTCGGAACGCTGCTCCAATTGTGAAAGGATGTTTCCGGTCTCACCGACGAGGTCACGACTCAGAAGGTAATAGGAACGGGCATAATAGAGAGCCCAGTAGGCACGGTTCACTTCAAGGAGGTGGGACTGAAGCTGTCTCACGAACTCTGCTGAAGCCATCCGGGAATCAAACTTGGCGAGTTTGATCTTCGACATGTTGTAATGATAACCACTGCCCTGAAGGAGAGGCTGAACCACTGAAAGAACAAACTCAGAAGATCCCTGATTCTGAGGAACGAGGAAAGATGAGTTGTTGCTCAGGGTTGAAATCCGATTGGAAACCGTCACTTCGGCACCGGTAGCGAATTTTTTACGAACACCGCCTTCGAGGTAATCACGATTCTCGCGGAAGCGATTGGCGAGGTTTCCTGTCGTCAGTGTCGAACCGATTGGCTCGTTACCGCGCTGGAGGCGACCGTCGATAAACGTGGTGATATCGAACTCACCATCAGCTTCCTGCATTCCCGTCTCACGGATCAGAGGAAGATCGCTGTAAACTTTGATCTGATTGGAGTGCTCAAGCGCTCTGCGGTAGATATCCTCAACGGAATGAACAACCTGACGCTGGTCGTGCCAGACAGGTGAGGCCGCGCGTGCTTTCCAAATCGTGGGGTATCCGGTTGGAATGCTGCCCATTGCGGAAATGCGTGAGCTCCGAAGATCGGGCGGGTCCATGTGACCGATACGGGCGTCGTATGCGGTGTAAATAGTTTCGATGAGCGTCTCGATGTTTTTCTGAGAACTGTTCTTAACCGTGAGATAACCCGGAATTTCAGGAAAACGCTCAACCGGATCGTTCTCGCGATTCTCAAGTGCTTCGATCTCCGCATCTACAATCGCAGAAATTGACTCTGCATGCCTGTCGGTATGCGCATCGTGAATTTTACCGTTGTAGCCCGGCCCCGGATTCCGGAACTGATGCTTATCTTTGGAAAACAACTTCTCCAAAAACGAATTGTTCTCCGCTTGCGCAACGTCGTCAGCAACAGCAGCTCCGCCCATTAAAATAGGCAGTACCCCAGCTATAGTTATTAACTTTCCGAATCTCATGCTTAATATCTTTATTATTAAAAAGGTCAGTATCGAAATCTCAGGGAAAAAGATTACAACACGACATCTGGTTTGTTGCATACTCTCTGACCAAGGGCAACCACTAAAACTCTGACAAAGCGAATTTTTTCAAGATTGCAAACCAATATAAATAATTAAGATAAGTTTACAAAAAAATGGAATTTGAGACGCAAACACGAGAATTTGAAGTGCAAACCAATGGCAAGGGAACTTACGAAATCAGCTCCCGGGCGAGATCGTTTTTGAAAGAATCCGGCATCGCAAGCGGCCAGATGACCGTGTTTGTAAGGCATACCAGCGCCAGCCTTGTCATTATGGAAAACGCTGACGCAGAGGCGAGAACGGATCTTCACGCCTTCTTTGATCATCTCGTCCCGGAAAATTTGCCATTTTTAGTTCACACCTACGAAGGCCCGGACGACAGCCCGAGCCATCTGCGTATGGCTCTAACGCGTACCAGTGAAGTTATTCCGATTTACGAAGGAAATCTCGCATTAGGGACCTGGCAGGGCCTTTTCTTATTCGAACACCGCCGCGCGCCCCACACCCGGAAGATCGTAATGTCTATAGTGGGAACGCCGGACGCTTAAGCCAGAGAAAGCCCGATCCGGTCAGCGGCACGAATGAAGTCAGCCCGCTTCAACTTCATAAAACTTTTTGAAGCGAAATACCCGATAACCACGGCGATGGCGAGCCCGCCCCCGAATACGGTTGGTTCTTTCAGGAGCGCGAGCAGGGAACCCACCATTGCAGGCAGAACAAGGAGTCGCGTGAGCATTTGCGGCCGGGCGAGGAGCCTCAACCGGGTCAAACGTCCCTCATTTTCATGGTATTCCGTCGTCGTAAGCACCGCCCAGTTCCAGAAGAGGCCACGCTTCAATATGATGTCAGTCTTCCCCGTTGAATCGTCTTCCGACGCGGGAAATTCCTCGCGAATCGCAGAGAGCAGTTCATCCCGTCCCACTCCATTCTCACTCCAGAAATTTTTCTCATCACCCAGCTTCCACCAGGGTGAAACCGCCTTGCGTGCCGCCAATATCCCGAGAAAACCTATACTCTGAGTCCATTTAGCCGATTTCCAACCATGCCGGATACGGGAACTGCTCCGGAGCAGCCCCTGTAAAAGAATCAGCCCGGCGAGCTTGAGCCGGGAAATCCTGGAATCGAACCGGGGCTCTAACCGTGAACGACTTGCGCGCCTCAGGGCGACCTTCAAAGTGCCGAAAAGCATCGCCGCAGCCGGAATCCAGAGCCAGCCGGACCACCAACCTGCAATAGTAACTGTCAGTAAAAGCACCCACCAAACTATATGTAGAACGACATCCCCCATTCCCGATTCGGGAGATGGATATACCAGTTGAAACGGTTCATATCCATAGTGCCCATGATAGACAATCGAGCTGGATGGATTACGGGATATATATACCTGTCCCTTCCAAACCGCCCCGCCGAGCCCCCGAAAACGCTGCTGGTGAAAAGGCATCAGCAACGCCTCAGCCCGCCCGTAACCCGTCTGCTGACGAAAATAGGCGCGCGGAGTGAACCTGCGATAGTGCCAGACATAGGCCGCTGCGACAAAACCCAGCTCATATCCCGCATCCGCAATCCGCCAACAGAAATCGACATCATCGCCGGCTGTCCGGAAAACCGGATTGAATCCACCGATCTCTTCAAACACCTCCCTGCGAACCGCAATATTACAGCCCGGAAGGTGCTCAGCCTCAGTATCCGTAAGCAAAACATGAGCCGGCCCGCCCGGAGCGGCAATAATCCGTGCCTGAGTCGCTGATTGCGGCGGCGGCGGAATATTCGGGCCACCCACACAGCCAACATCAGGCCCTTTCTCAAAGCCTTTCACGATCCAGGTAAGCCAGTCCCGCTCGACGATGCAGTCATCATCCGTATAGACAAAGATATCACCCGTCGCGGCCCCGGCGCCGATATTTCGCGCCACGCTCAGTCCGCCGTGCTCCACAGAATGCAAATTCACCCCGGGATAAAGCGACGCGATCTCGTTCACCCTCGCATCGCCCCCGTCATTAACGAGAATCAACTCCAGGTTCGGATAATCGAGCGCGACCAGAGAATCGAGGCAGGGCACCAGAGTGGCACTCCCTTTATACGTGCAGACAATCACTGAAACCTTCGGCGTCGCCGCCAAAGCGACCAGCTCGCCCGGACGGCCTACCGGCTTCCAGCACTCCCGCACGACATCGAGGGCGGGCTTCGGAGTGGCATCACGACGGGTCAGCCCGAAACTCCAGTCGGCAATCGTAGCCCCACCGCGCTGCCAGAGATCGCTCCACGCAAAAATCGTCGTCCCCGCACCTCCGGCACGGCAGACTTCTTCAATGTGCCATTCCAGCATCTTTCCCTGCTCCTCTTCACCATGAGCTCCCGAATCAACACCGAACTCTGAAATCAGGAGCGGCTTGTCCCCCGCGAGGTTCTGCAATCGCTCCAAATAGCCGGCCAGTGACTCCGGGGTCTCCAGATAGAGATTAAATGCCGTAAAATCCTGATTCCGGGGCAGGAGATACTCCGTGCTCGGATAATTCGCGTAGGCAAAGAGGGCATTGGGATCATTGGCGTGCCCCAGATCGATAAGACGTTCCAGTTGCTCAAGAACACGCTTGCGCCCCATCCATCGAACCAGAGTTGTCTCGATCTCATTTCCCACAAAATAGCCCGCCAGCGCCGGATGCCCGCGAAACTGACGAATCGTCTCGAGAAGCAACTGATCCACCTCAGCGAGGACATGACTGTTCTTAAAAAAATCGATGTGCTGTGACCAGGGAATCGTGATAAAGACGCGCAATCCGATTTCCGCGCAGTCATGCATGAAATCGAGGGTGGGAATCTCGTAAATCCGTATCGTATTGGCTCCAAGTTCCTTGCGAATCCGCTCCAGCTCCGCCCGACCGCCATCCCGGAAAGTCCCCACAGGAAAAGGACCGAAAGTGACGATCTTCAGAAAAGTCACCTCACCCCCTTCACAAAAATACTTACCGGAAACCCGAAGTGGGTCATCGATCGCCGAGACAGGAATTTCAAGAGGAGACATACGGGGAGGTCAACTGAATCAGGCCCATGGAGGACACCTAACAGGGTTGAATCAATGACCCAACAGGGTATAGACGTAGAGTCAACAGGGTTTAACAGAAGAAAGGCATCCATCCCGCCGCAAACGGGGAAAAAGCGCTAACTCCAGCAGGGAATAAAACAGCAAAATTGCAGCCAAATGGCTTGTTAAAATTCAAAAAACCGGGCCCGCGGCCTCTCACTGTCCCACCCCGGAGGCTAAAGTTGCTCCGAAGCAAAAAACTGAGGCCCTCCCAAACCGAAAATCTCTCACTCCACCCATGGATAAACCCTACCGAATTTTACACACCGCCGACTGGCACCTCGGGAAACTGTTGAACGATCAATCCCGCGACACTGAACATGGTTTATTTTTGGATTGGCTCCTCACCACGGTGAAAGAACAACAAATCGACGTCATTCTCGTCGCGGGGGATATTTTCGATACCGCCAACCCGCCGCAAAGCGCGCTGCAACGCTATTACGATTTCGTTTCGAGCCTGTTCGCTCAGGGCGACTGCGAGCTCGTCATCATCGCAGGGAACCACGATTCGGCCGCACAACTCGAAGCACCCAAAGGCGTCCTCCACTCCCTGAAGACCCACGTGGTTGGCTTTCTGCCGGAGGCCCCCGAAGATCGCATTCTCTGTCTACCCGATACTGACTCGCCCCGGGCTGCCATCGCCCTGATTCCCTTTTTGAGAGACCGGGATCTGCGCGTCGGCAAAGCCGGGGAGAACGCCGAAGAAATCCGGGCGCAGCTCGCTGAGGGAATTTCAGCGCGCTACGCGGAAACCGGCGAGGCACTGGCAAAGACGGAAATCAGCTGCCCCGTTATCGCGACAGGACATCTCACCGTAGTCGGCTCGGAAACATCGGACAGCGAACGCGACATTCACATAGGAGGACTGGGTTCGGTCACCCCCGGGCATTTTTCTGAAGCATTTGACTACGTCGCTCTCGGACATTTGCACCGCCCGCAGGCCACCGACGAGGCGGGACGGGTTCGCTATTCAGGCTCGCCGATTGCACTCAGCTTCAGCGAATCGAAGGACAAAAAGGAAGTGCGCATCCTCGAAATCGCAGGCGGCAAAATCGAGCAGAGTTCCCTCCCCATTCCCGTGTTCAGGAAACTCTCACAGCTGAGGACCAACACCGCGGACCTCGAGAAATCCCTCAATGACTTTTCAGTCAAAGCAGGCGAACTCCGGAGCTGGGTTGAGCTGATCGTTGAAGACGCGAGCATCGAAGACAACCTCACAGAACGTGTCGCCTCTCTCATCGCGGATCGCGACTTTGATGTTCTGAAAGTGATTCGCGGAAAGGCCGACTCCCTCGTCGCAATGACAGTGGATGACGTCACGGATGACGAAGCGATCGAATCCCTCCTCGATAAACCGACACGGGTTTTTGAGCACCTCCTCGACCAACAGGAACAGTTCACACCGGAGGAAGTCGAAGAACTGAAACTCGCATTCACCCGGCTCATGGAACTCGAGGCACAACCCGAACTGATCGAAGCGTAATGAAAATCCTCAGTGTTCGACTCCACAATCTGAACTCTCTGAAAGGGGAGCACCTCATCCGCTTTGACGACGAGCCTCTCGCAAGCGCAGGGCTTTTCGCAATCACCGGACCGACCGGAGCAGGGAAAACCACTCTTCTCGATGCGATCACTCTCGCCCTCTACGGCAAAGTGGCACGCTACGGAAACGAATCCAACCCCGAGCACGTCATGACCCGTCACTGCGGGGAATGCTCGGCTGAAGTGGAGTTCGAAGTCCCTTCAGGAAAATACCGCGCCGCATGGGAACGCCACCGCGCAGGCAAAAAGCCGGGCGGAAAACTTCAGGCACCGAAGCGCTATATCTATGACGCCGCGGGAGAGCCCCTCGCTCAGCAAATCCGCGAGGCCGAGCAGAAAATTGAGGACCTGTTAGGCCTGAATTACGATCGCTTTTTGCGTAGCGTCCTCCTCGCGCAGGGAGACTTCGCGAGATTTTTAAAAGCGGACGCGAATGAACGGGCGGGCCTCCTTGAGAGTCTCACCGGAACCACCATTTACTCACGTCTCGGAAAGCTCGCGCACGAGGAGGCAAACCGGCGCGAGAGCGACCTGAAAGCGCGCGAGGCGGGCCTTGGTCAAATCGAGTTGCTCGAAGCGGAGGATCGAAAGGAACTGGAAACCGCGCTGAAAACAGGAGAAGCGCAGAGCAAAAAGCTTGCTGATGAACTGGAGCAGGGAGCGGAAATGCTCACAGGAATCGACCAGCTTCGCGCCGCACGCGCCAAAGAATCCGAAGCCCGCAGAGAGAAAGAGAATCTGAACCAGTCACTCGAAGCGGCGAAGGGAAATCTCGATCTTTTAAAACGCCACCGCGCCACCCTGCCCTTCTCAAAAGACCTCTCCAGCCTCGACCATGCAGAAGCGGCCTTCAACGAAGCGGATCTGAAAAGCAAATCAGCAACGGAGAATCATCGCCTGGCAAAAGCAGCATTCGACCAGTCGGCCCTCGTCTACAATGCCTCACTCAAAGCGGCCCTCGCCCATGCAAAATCGACTGAAGCAAACGCCCTTTCCGCGGCTAAAAAAGCGGAAGAGGAAAGCGCGGAAGCACGAAAATGGCTCTCGGAAAACCAGAGCGATGCAACCCTCGCAAACAGCCTCGCAGAATTGGTATCAGTGATAGGAGACGTGAAGAGTTGCCGCGAGACAGCGGCGCGATCCTGGTCGGATTGGCTGAGGACGGCTCGCGAAGCAGCTCCCGAAGAAGCCTCGCGGCTTCCGCCTGCCATCGTGGATGTTCCCGGTGACGAGCTCGAGCAACTCCTCGCAAAGATTGTCGATGCAGGGAATTTGAAACAGGAAGCGGTTAAAGTGGCCGGGATCGAAGCGAAACGTCAGCTGCAGCTGAGACAGGATCATCTCAGCAAAACACTTCTCGTCGCGAGTCTCGATAAACATCGTCCGAATCTCAAGGCGGGTGAAGAATGTCCACTTTGCGGCTCTACGGAGCACCCTTTCGCCGACGGTGCTCCTGTCGATTCAAACATTCTCGAACTGGAAGCTGAAGTGACTTCCGCGACAAGCAAACTCGAAGAGACCAGAGACGAATACAAGCAGCTGTCAGCCGATCTAAAACGACTGGAGGCGGGAAAAATCGATCTTCTACAGGGAGTTTCGCAGGTGCATGCGAGCAACGCCCATCTCACACAACTTCTCACCCCGCTCGCAACCGCCCTCCCCCAATCAGGCGAAGAGGCGGCGCTACAAAAATCACTGCAGGAACGAGCCGCCAACTTCCGAGCAAAAGAGAAGCTCAGCGAAGCCGGGGCGAAAGCAAAAGAGGATGCGGAGAGTCACGCCAAACAGGCAGCCGAAGAGGCGGCGCTGCTTCTCTCCAAAGCAGAAAAGCTCGGTGAGCTCCCGGATGCAACCGCAGAGGGTATCACTCCAATCGCTGTAACCGAAGCAGAGGAACATTTTCTCGAAGCAGCCCAGGCTGAGAAAGTCGCCTCTTCGCAAAGCGCAGAAAGGAAGAAGGATTTGGAATCCTCCGCAGCGAAACTGAAAGAGGTCAACGCGTCACTGGAGCAAGCGGTCGCGGAATCGAGCTTCGCGACGCTGTCCGAGCTGAGATCGGCGAACCTGCCTGCGAAGGAGGCCGCTGAATTTGAATCACTGGAAAGCCACTTGAAAGAACGCTCAGCGGCCGCCGACGCTCTCTTAAAACAGGCGGCGACCGAGGTGACCGAACTCGTCGCGAAAAACGTTCTCGAAGGCGAAGCGGCCGAGACATTTATCGGAAAGCAACGGGAACTGAAAACCCGTCGCGACGAGTTGCTCGAGCAACAAACGACGCGGCGAAACGAACTCGCCGCGGATGACAAAAACCGGAAGCGGAAAGAGGAAAGCGAAAAGGAACTGGCTCAGGACAAAAAGCATTTCGCAGTGTGGCGTCGTCTCAAGGAGCTGATCGGCTCTCACGATGGAGCGAAATTCCGAAAGCACGCGCAGTCGATCTCACTCGACATCCTGACACGCCACGCCAACCGGCACCTCGTCAAGCTGAGCGACCGCTACCGGATTTGCCGCGACCTCACCGGTGAACTCAATCTGGAAATCGAAGACCTGCATCAGGCCGGAGCGAAGCGGCCCATGGCGAGCCTCTCCGGGGGAGAAAGCTTTCTCGCGAGTCTCGCCCTCGCGCTCGGCCTGTCCGATCTCGCGGGTCGAACCGTGCGCATTGATTCCCTCTTTATCGACGAAGGCTTCGGCAGCCTCGACCCCGATTCACTCGAAGTGGCCATCGCGACCCTCGAAAGTCTCCAGCAGGATCACAAAACCGTCGGAGTCATTTCCCACGTCGACCTGCTCAAAGAACGAATCGGAACACAGATCATCGTCGAGAAACAACCGGGCGGGATCAGTGAAATCCGGGTCGTTCCCACAGTCTAAACGGGATTACTCTTCGGCGGCTGCGGAGGCCCCCTTCGGAGCTGCGCGGATTGTGTAGTCGTCGTAATGAACGTCGTTGGCGTAGGTCGTCACACTGACCGACGACTTCGTCTCGTGGGCATTCCCTTCGGACGCAAAACTGCCAACTTCTTTTCCATCAATCGAAACAGTGATGACCTCCCCTTTTGTCTGAATGAGAAGAGTGTGCCACTCATCCTTGTCCTTCTCAAAATCGACTTCGAAGCGTTTCGTCTTCGTGGCTAGAAGCGCTTTCGTCGCTTCGTCGAGGCCCTCTGCCGATTTCTTCATCTCGTAGATGGAATTCTTCATCCCACCGGTTTTTGCATCGGTAATCGTAACGCTCGCAGGACTCACCGTAACATTGCAGACGTGCCCGGCATGAGCTTCCACGAGCGTCCGGTCATCAAACCAGACATTGAACCGCTCTGCTTCCGGTCCCGCGAAACGAAACTTCACGGAAAACTCGACATCCTGCCGACCTTCAAATCGAATTGCATCGACTCCGGCATGATCTTTGACATCAATCGATTTCCCGATGAGGACTCCATCCTCAACAACGCTCGCGCTCTTGTAGTGACTCCACTGTTCCCCGAAACCTTCGCCCGAAAAATCGTCGACGAAGATTTCCTCGCTGTAGTAGGAATCCCCCTCAGATTCACTCCCTTCAGCAGACCAATCCTTGAAGAAAGCCTGATCGGCCTCGGAAAGTCGCTCAACAGGCACTTCAAAAACTCGTCCCCGGGACCGAATCTTGAGCATCCCTTCGTTGAGTTCTAAAAGTTCAGCTTCAATCTTTTTCCCATCGCTGCTCGTGATCTCACGGAATTCGCGCGCTTGGGAAACAGAACACAGGCTCACCGCCAACAGGATCAGTATGGGTCTCATACCCATCAAATACCATTTCAGCAACCGTCACGCAACTTCCCGAAATTCCATACCTGCGCCGGATTTAGGACTTTTCACGTGCCCCATTATCACTTTGATTCACCACTCAATCCGATCACCCCTCATCCTGTTTTATTTCAGCCAGCCCAAGACCTTTATGAAAAAGCTACTGCTCACCCTCCTTGCCTTACCGCTACTCTCCATCGCCGAAGAACCCGGTGAGTGGGTCGAACTCTTCAATGGTAAAAACCTCGACGGCTGGACACAACGCGGCGGCGTTGCCAGGTATGAAGTCGAAGACGGAGTCATCGTCGGAACGACGGTTCCGAAGACACCAAACTCATTTCTCTGTTCCGGGAAAGACTACGGAAATTTCATTCTCGAAGTGGAATACAAAGTCGACCCCAATCTCAACTGCGGAATCCAGTTTCGCTCATTGAGCACACCGGACTACAAAGACGGACGCGTCCACGGCTACCAGGCGGAAATTGACCCCTCAGATCGAGGCTGGAGCGCCGGCATTTACGACGAAAGCCGCAATGGCTGGATTGGTGACCTTTCGAAAAACCCGGCAGCCCGCTATGCCTTCAAACAGAACGATTGGAATCACTATCGCATCGAGGCAATCGGCAACCACCTCGTTACTTTCATCAACGGCGTCCGCGCAGCAGATATTACCGACGACACCACCGCAAAAGGGTTCATCGCCCTTCAGGTTCACGGCATTGGGAGCAATCCCAACATCATGCAGGTGCGCTACCGCAATATCCGCATTCAGGATCTCGGTGAGACCGACTACAAAACACCTGCAGCCGAAGTTTACACCCACGAAGGACCGCTCGTGAAAGAGGGTGCTGAATTCCGCAAACTCGCCGGCGGTTTCAAATTTACGGAAGGCCCCGCCCTTTCACCGGACGGAAAGATTTTCTTCAACGACATCCCTAACGAACGCACACACATCTTCGACCCTGAATCCGGGGAAACGACCATTTTTCGCGAGCCGAGCGGTCGCGCCAACGGTCTCTTCTTCACCCCTGCCGGAGCACTCATTTCCTGCGAGGGAGGCAATCGCAAGGTCACCCGCACCGACTATGCCGGAAAGGTCACGGTTCTCGCAGACAAATTCGACGGTAAAAAGCTCAACAGCCCCAACGACGTCGTTCCTGACGGTATCGGGGGGTTCTACTTCAGTGATCCCCGTTACGGAAACGAAGATGACATGGAACTCGAGGTGCAGGCCGTTTACTACCTCGATAGAAAAGGAAAAATCACGCAAGTCGCTAGCGACCTCCCCAAACCGAACGGTGTGATTCTCTCACCCGATGGCGGAACCCTGTATGTCGCTGACACCAGTGCTGAAAAAATCTTTGCCTACGATGTCACCGCACCCGGAAAAATCGAAAACAAGCGCGAGTTTGCCGACACCGGCAGCGACGGCATGTCAGTCGATAAACTCGGGAACATCTACATCACTCAGGATGATATCGTCGCATTCGCCCCCAACGGAAAAGAAGTCCTTCGCCTCACACCACCTGAGAAACCGGCCAACTGCCTCCTCACCGGGAAAACCCTTTACGTCACTGCCAGAACCGGGTTCTACGCCATCGACCTCGAAGTCGAAGGCGTCCAGTAGAGAACCTCTTCACGAGAATTTATTATGCTTACGTTAGTCAGATCAATTCTACTTCTATTAACCGCCGTCACTCTGGGTGCTACTGCGGCAATCGCGGACGAACGTCCCAATTTCATCGTCCTCATTGCGGATGATATCAGCTTCGATGACCTCGGGTGCTACGGTAGTCTTGATGCCCGCACCCCTCACATTGATGCCCTCGCGCAGGAGGGAATGCTTTTCACGAATGCCTTTCTCACCACGAGCAGCTGCAGCCCGAGCCGAAGCAGTATCATCACAGGTCGCTACCCCCACAATCTCGGGGAAGCGGCGGAACTGCACCGCCCGATCTCGTGGCACATTCCGTCATTCCCGGGAGCTCTTCGCGACGCCGGCTACCACACCGCCCTCGCAGGGAAAGACCATATGAAATGGACGAAGGCACCGGACGGCGAAACCGCACCTACCGAAGCATTCGACAAAAAGTATTCTCCGAAAGTGAAAGGCAACTCCGGTGGACACGGCAACTGGCTCAAAGCCCTCTCCGAGTGCCCCGATGAGAAACCCTTTTTTCTCTGGCTCGCCGCGCTTGACGCTCACCGCGTCTGGGACGGCCAGCACGAATGGGACACAGCGAAGTATGGCCCGAAATACGATCCGTCTTTACTAACACTGCCACCAGCATTCGTCGACACACCGGAAACGCGCGACGATTTCGCCGCCTACCTCCTCGAAGTGACCCGCTTCGATCACTTTGTCGGTGAAGTCGTCAATCAACTCAAGGCGGACGGAACTTTCGAAAACACCTACCTCTTCGTCATCGCTGACAATGGACGTCCTTTTCCGCGAGCTAAGACCCGGCTCATCGACGACGGCATGAAGACCTACTTCATCGCCACCGGCCCCTCGATCAAAAAGCCGGGCACAAAGAGCGACTCACTCATCAGTGTCATTGATATTGCACCGACCATTGCCGAACTCGCAGGCATCGAGAAGCCGGCCACGTTTCAGGGACGCTCGATCGCGCCCATCTATGAAGATGCGAATGCCTCTATTCGCCCTTTCGCGATTTCAGAGCACAACTGGCACGACTACGAAGCGCACGGCCGCTCTGTCCGGGACGGACGCTGGCTCTACATTCGCAACTTCCGCCCCGCTCTCGCTTTGCAGGGACCGGCCGACTCCTGCAGTTCGGTGACGTTTGCGGCACTCCTCGCCGCGAAGGAATCGTCGGAACCGCTCGCACCTGCACAGGCAGATGTCTTTCTCGCACCGCGTCCGGAAGTCGAGCTATATGACACGCAGAGCGATCCCCGCCAGATCAGCAACCTGGCGGAAGACAAAACCTATTCAGATATCAGAACGAAACTCTCCGACGTGCTCGACAACTGGATGGAAAGAACCGGCGACTCCGTTCCTGATGAAATCAGCCACGATTACTTCAGCCGCGAGAATGGCGACAAACTCGATATCAAGCCGGAAGATTTCCAGCGCCCCCCTCCCGGAGCAGACCGGAATGCGGAGAGGATCAACGCCGAAGGATTCTAATGGGCTAAGGCTGGTCCTCAGCTTTCAATTCAATCACGGCAAACACGGGAAGGTGGTCGGATGCCATCTTCTCGTCGATGACCCGGGCCTCTTTGACGCTCAACTTGTCTCCCTTCCGTGTCAGAATGTAGTCAATTCGTGATCGCGGAGCCTTTGACGGAGCGGTCGGCGCAAGCCCTTCGTCTTTCGCAATCTCCCACTTTTCGAGGAGAATCGCCATCGGCCCGGAGTCGGGCAGCGCATTCATATCCCCTGCGAGGATTGTCCTGACAGAATCCTCATCATCAACGAAAAGACTGTTGATTCGCTTCGCCTGCTCAATGCGATCCGGTTCCAGGTTGTGCTGGAAATGGGTACTTACAAACCGGAGCGGTTTCCCATCCGGCGCCTCCACCGTCACCGCGATAGCCGCCCTCGGATAAGTGACAAGCTCCCCGGTTGCCTCGGTGTAGGGCAAAGGTTGGATCACGACATCAAGAATCGGCAAACGGCTCAAAACGCCATTCCCATACAAGCCTCCCTGGTAATGTTGCGTTGGTCCGTAACGTGAGGCCATCCCCGTCAGCTTTCCCAGCTCCCGAATCTGGTGCACCCTTCCTGAGCGCTCCACCATGACGTCGATTTCCTGAAGCGCGACGAGATCGGGCTTTGTCGCCTCGATCACTTTGGCAAGACGCTCCACGTCGTAGACGCCATCATTCCCCTGCCCGTAATGGATGTTGTAACAAAGCACGCGAATGGATTTCACCTCCTCTCCCCTGCCACTCAAAATGGAGCAGAGAAGAAGCACCGTCAGACAGATTTTTTTCATATTCATATCGCGTCGTCAAAAATGGAAACAGGACGCCGCCAGAAGAATCATCCTTCAGCCGGCATTTTCTGAATTCATTCTTTTCAACCCCGCGCTTCTGAAAAGAAAAAAAACGCCGCATACCGGACCGGTCACAATCGACAATTGAAATTCTCATCGTGGTCTCGATCAATTTATGTCTATCCTCAGAATATCTTACCCCTGAACTTTCATTTCTTCGCGTATCTGTTCTCAAAGGTTTCAAAGGAATAGACTGTCTCATACCTTCGATATGACGTTCCCCCTCAATGCCCTTGCGACTCGTCTGATTCTCCCGACCCTGCTTCTCCCGGCTGGAATTGGCTTCAGCAAAGAAATCGATTTTAACAGGGACATTCGCCCCATTCTCTCCGACAAGTGTTTTCACTGTCACGGTCCCGATGCGGACAACCAGAAGTCCGACTATCGTCTCGATTCGGAAGAATCCGCGCATGCCGAGCTGGACGGGTATTTCGGAATTGTTCCGGGGAACCTCAAAGAAAGTGAAGTTCACTGGAGAATTCGCGCCCCCCGGGGCGACGTCGATATCATGCCACCCGGGGATTCCAACCGGAGCCTCTCCGAGGAGGAAAAGGACCTTCTCGACGCATGGATGGAACAGGGGGCAAAGTACGACACTCACTGGTCATTCCGGCAACCGGTCCGTCCCGCGCTCCCAAAGCTCAGTCCCGGGACTCAGGAACGGGTCAAAAACCCCATCGATCATTTCATCTTCGCCCGCCTCGAATCAGAAGGACTGAAGCCATCCCCCGAAGCCTCGCTCGAGAACAGAATTCGCCGGGCCGCTCTCACCCTGACGGGATTGCCTCCGACCGTTGAGATGCTGAATGAGGCCACGGGGAACAAACCGGGACTGTCCTACACCGAATTCATCGATGATCGGCTTCAGTCCTTCGACTACGCCGAGCGTCAAACCCTGCGTTGGCTCGACGCGGCTCGCTACGCCGATACCGACGGATATCAAAATGACGCGGAACGGAAAAACTGGCCGTGGCGCGACTGGGTCATCGGAGCCTTTCACGACAACATGCCCTTTGATCAGTTCACGATCGAACAGCTGGCGGGAGACATGATTCCAGATGCCACTCCAGGCCAGATTCTCGCGAGTGCTTTCAACCGGAATCACCGGCAGAACTCGGAGGGCGGCGCCCTCGCTGACGAGTTTTTCGTCGAGAATGTCATCGACCGGGTTGAGACCACCTCGACGGTCTGGCTCGGACTCACGATGGGTTGTGCACGCTGCCATGATCACAAATACGATCCACTGAGCCAGCGCGAATTTTTCCAGATGTTCGCCTACTTCAACAACATCGGAGAGAAAGGAATCGGCAAAGGGGTTTCGGCCAACCCTACGAAAATTTACAGTTCCCCGCTCATGACGCCCCCACCGGAACTGGTCGAGGCAGAAGAAGCAGCAGAAGAAAAACTGAATGCAGCGCGGAAAAATCTCAATGAAGGTTCTCTCGAATGGGCCGCGAAAACAGCCGGTGCCTTGAACGAAACGACCGGCAACGACTGGACTCCGGCAAGAGTCACCCGGGCCGTAGCCGGCAATGGCGTGACCTTGAAGCGCCTTCCCGACGAGAGCTGGCTGGCCGGCAAAGAGTCAGCGGGGAGCACGACCTACTCACTCACTTTGGATGCATCGGGTCAGCGTGTCTCCGGCATATCAATTGAAGCTCTTCCTCACGAATCACTCGCCGCCCCTCGAAAATTGGCTCCTTCTACGAACGGGAACTTCGTCCTCTCCGAAGTGCGGGTAACTATCAACGACGCTTCACGAGATGCTCCGGTCGCGGCAAAGATCAAAACGGCCGTCGCAACTTACGAACAGGATAAGTACCCCGCCGGAAATGCTAACGACGGAAAATCAAACACAGGCTGGGCCGTCTACGGGGCAAACCCGGAGACCCTTCCCCCAACCGTCAGCTTGTTCCTTCTCTTCGAAGAGCCTTTCGACCTCTCCCCAAAAGCGACCATCAATCTCGAGCTGCAGCACACCTCAGGTTTCGCAAGCCATCACATCGGACGTTTTCGAATCAATCTTAGCGAATCCGAAAACCCGGATCCGGGAACCGGAGGCGGACTCCCTGCTGATGTCCTCAGCGCAATCCAGACAGACCAAGGAAAGCGATCCCCTGCTCAGAAGAAGGCAATCCTCAAACATCACCAAAAACTGGACACCCCACTAGCAGAAGCAGAAAAGGAATTGAGCGCAGCGAAAAAGGCATTGGAGAGAGCCGGTCACTTTGAAGTTCCCGTCATGGTCATGGAGGAAAACGAGGGAGAGCCGGTTCCCGCCTACCTTCTCAACCGGGGCCAGTATGATGCCCCCGACAAATCGGAATCTCTCCCCCGCGCTGTTCCCGCTGCACTTTTCAGCGGCACCCCAACCGGCCAGCCGCGCGACAGACTCGAACTCGCCAAATGGCTGGTCTCAAAGGAGAACCCCATCACGGCACGAGTCGTCGTCAATCGCATCTGGCGGGATCACTTCGGAACAGGTATCGTTAAGACCGTTGAAGATTTCGGCGCTCAAAGTGAATACCCGAGTCACCCCGAGCTGCTCGACTGGCTCGCGGTGGAGCTCGTTGAATCCGGCTGGGATACTCGGGCTTTGCATCGCCTCATTGTCACCAGCGCGACCTTTCAGCAAAGCGCGGCAATGGACTCCACCCTCTTGAGCCGGGACCCGGACAATCGCCTACTCGCAAGGGGGCCGCGCTACCGAATGGATGGTTTCGCAATCCGCGACTCTGCACTGCAATCTGCGGGCCTGCTCGATTCCCGGGTCGGAGGCGCTCCTGTAAAGCCCTACCAACCCGAGGGGCTCTGGAACGTCGTCGCCGCCGGGGCAGGAACACGCTATCAAATGGACAAAGGTGAAAAGCTCTATCGCAAAAGCCTCTACACCTATTGGAAAAGGGCTGTGAACCCGCCGAGGCAGCTCATTTTCGACTCCGGTGGTCGCGAAGCCTGCAGCGTCAGTGTCAGGAGAACCAACACGCCCCTGCAGGCGCTCGTACTCATGAATGACGTGACTTTTATCGAGGCGGCAAAACATGCGGGCGTTCGCGCTTTCAACTTCGCCGGCGACGATGAAGCCAAACTCAACCATCTCTACCGAACCATCACGGCTTCTGAAATGACACCCCATTCAGGAGACATTTTAAGAGAGAACCTGAAGCACTTCCGCAGTCTCTACTCCGGCAGTGAAGAAAAAGCGAAAGCGCTTCTTTCCGCGGGTGAAGCCCCTGTTCCTGACGAGCTTCCGAAAACGGAACTCGCCGCCTGGACCGCAGTGGCCCACCTCCTTCTCAATTTGGACAAGACAATCACCGTCGAATAATTATCCCGCCGTATGCTTCATCATGAACCCCATTCTCCAATCTCAACTTGTTCAGAACCGCCGGCACTTTTTCGGAAACTCCGCCAAAAGTATCGGTGCGGCGGCCCTTTCATCGCTCCTCGGAAATGAGAGTCAGGCAAAGGAAAACGCAACCGCCCCCGATGATGCGCTGAACGGAACGATTTCCCGCTTCAACCATCTCGTCAAAGCCAAACGCATCATTTACCTTTTCCAGAGCGGTGCCCCCTCGCAACAGGATCTCTTCGACCACAAACCGCTTCTACAGAAACACTTCGGGGAGGACATGAGAGATCATTTCGACATGACGCAGCGCGTCACCGGGATGACCGCCGGGCAGCAAACCTTCCCCCTCGCGGGAACGAAGTTCGCTTTCTCAAAACACGGCGAAAGCGGCACCGAGATAAGTGAACTGCTTCCCCACATTGCGGGGATCTCCGATGACATCTGCCTCGTTCGATCCATGTACACCGAGGCGATCAATCACGATCCAGCGATCACCTTTTTCCAAACCGGACACCAGCTGGCGGGTCGCCCCTCGATAGGTTCCTGGCTCTCCTATGGTCTTGGTTCGGCGAACAAAAACCTTCCTGAGTTCGTCGCCATGGTCTCGCGCGGAACAGGACGCCCCAACTGCCAGCCTCTCTATGACCGTCTCTGGGGCAGCGGTTTTCTTCCCAGCCAGTATTCCGGAGTGAAGTTCATGAGCGTCGGCGACCCGGTTCTCTATCTCAACAATCCCGCCGGTTTCGATGCGAGCTCCCGTCGTCGCATGCTCGATGATCTCGAGAAGCTCAATCAGGAACACCACGAATCCTTTCGCGACCCCGAAATTAAAACCCGCATCGAGCAGTATGAGATGGCCTATCGCATGCAAACATCGGTCCCGGAACTCACCGATTTCTCCGACGAGCCAAAACACATTCTTGAGATGTACGGGCCTGACGTCGAAACGCGCGGCACCTACGCCTACAACTGTCTCCTCGCACGCCGCATGGCCGAACGCGATGTCCGCTTCATCCAGCTTTACCACATGGGCTGGGATCAGCATTTCACCCTGCCAAAACAACTATCAGGTCAGTGTAAAGACACCGATCAGGCCTCCGCAGCCCTTATCAAAGACCTCAAGCAACGGGGAATGCTCGATGACACCCTCGTCGTCTGGGGCGGGGAATTCGGACGGACCTCCTACTGTCAGGGAAAACTCACAAAGGACAATTACGGGCGCGATCACCATCCCCGCTGCTTCTCACTCTGGATGGCAGGAGGCGGCGTGAAACCCGGGATCACCTACGGAGCGACCGACGACTTCAGTTACAACATCACCGAGAACCCGGTCCATGTTCATGATCTCCACGCAACGATGCTGCACCAGATGGGAATCGATCACGAAAAACTGACCTATTTCTTTCAAGGAAGGCATTACCGACTCACCGATGTCCACGGCCACATCGTTAAAGACATCCTCGGGTCGTAACGACGATTAATCTTTTAAGTGAGCGGCCAGCTCATGCTTGAGGCGCTTCAACTCCGCTATGATGAGTCCCGCGATCGCCTCAGCCCCCTCCTTGTTGAAATGCGTAATGTCAGTCTCCTTTGGATTGAAGGCACTGCTCTTCTCCGGCCCGAGTTGATTGTGCAATTTGACGCTCTCTCCGTAGAGATCGATAAACGGTAAACCCTCCTTTTTCGCGAATGCGGCTGCTGCATCCGCCCATGGCTTCAAAGGACGGGTAGCTTTCGCCCCTGCCGGAACCGGATCGTTCACCCCGGTTCGGATCTGACCCGACTCCGCAAAATCGCGGCGCGTCACCGAACTGACAATGACAGGCTGCGCTCCGATGGCAGCGAGCGCATCGACATACTGCTTCAAATACTCCGGATAGGTGGTTTCCGGATCCGTCTCTCTCGCCGCCCCTTTCCCCGGCTGGCCATTATGACCAAACTGAATCAAAGCAAAATCGGGGCGCTCCGCCAACACCGCAGGGAGGCGATCCTCGGCAAGCCAACTCTTCGCGCTTCTCCCCCCTGCCGCATGGTTCGAGACCACCACCGATTCGCCAAAAGCCTCCGCAAACGCTTTCCCCCATCCCGCAGAATCGGTAACCGTGGAATCTCCGATCAAGGCCACTTTAATCACTTTTACTGACGCGCCGTCTTCTTGATCGGCTCCCGAAGCAGACACTGCCATGGCAACAACGAACACTGCGAAAATCACTGATTTCAAACTCCAACTCATAGCCTGAATTTTCGAGAATCCCCCCTTTCCCGCAAGCTTGCTTTCTGCGCATTCAGGGGAAATACTAACTCCCATGAACGATGTCGAACAGCTTCGAAATTTCATCCTGAGCCTACCCGGGACGACGGAGGAAACACCCTTCGGACCCGATGTCGCGGTTTACAAAGTCGCCGGAAAAATGTTCGCAACACTCTCCCCCGACGATGTCCCCGCCCCCATGAATCTGAAATGTGAGCCTGAGCGCGCCATTGAACTGCGCGATCAACACGAAGCCATCCTCCCCGGCTATCACATGAACAAAAAGCACTGGAACACAGTCAAGCTGGACGGCTCACTCAGTGATGACTTTGTGATTGAGTTGATCAGGCACTCCTACGATCTCGTTGTCGCGGGGCATACCAGGGCAATACGGGAACGCCTTCTCAAAGCACTCGAATCCTGATCCGCCCCACTCATTCAAACAGCTGCGCCGAGATCGCCTTTAATTCCCCCGGTGCGATCTTCTGCACTTTTCGGTCATAGGTGAGAAGGCCGTTGATCTCCCCCTCGACATCCGTGGTCTGCGTGTAAATCCCCGCAGCGATTCCCTTACGCTTTAAATCTGCGAGCATCTCGATCGAGGTTCGGTAACGCTCCAGCCATTCCGCTTTGTCTTTCGGCAAGCCGCCATAGCCCCAGTTCCTCGTCTTCGTATCCCAGACATGCCCTTCCACGGGAAAACCGTGCCCGCCAAACTCGCCCATCACTTTGACGAAGTCGGTAAATCGTCCTCCCTCCCCGTCGCCAAAGGGAAACTCAGGATGAGGATAATGATGGGCATCGACAATGTGGCCACCCGGAAAGAAATTCCCTCCGCTCGCAATGTTAACCTGACGGGTCTTGTCGTAGTCTGTCGTCCACTTGCCAACCTCGAGAGTCTGGTGCTGCCCCCAGCGTTCATTGAAAGGAACCCACTGCACAATCGAAGGATGATTATGCAGCGTATCCATCATCAACTTCAACTCGGCCATAAACTGCGCATGCGCCTCCTCCGGCCATTCCACCGTGGGAGGATTCGGCTTCAAGCGCGTCCACTCGGGATTGTCCGCCATCGCACTGACCTGATCCTGCCAAACCAGCATCCCCATTTTATCACAATGATAGTAGTAGCGACGCGGCTCGACTTTGATGTGCTTCCGTATCGTGTTAAATCCCGCGTCTTTCAAAAACTGAATATCGGATACCATCGCCTCCTCCGACGGCGGAGTGAGCAAACCGTCCGGCCACCACCCCTGATCAAGAGTGCCCCAGTGAAAAATGGGATTCCCGTTCAAGGTGAAACGCCAGTGCCCCGCATCGTCCTTCCCGATCCCCGTTTCGCGAATCCCGAAGTAGGAGTTCACGACATCTTTCCCCGCTGTTATTCGAAGGTCGTAGAGATTCGGTTGGTTAGGGCTCCACAGCCTGGGGTTCGGCACAGTGATTTCAAAAACACCTTCCTTCCCTCTTTTGCCTGCTATTTCATCCCCTCGATGCAGGACCATCACTTCGATATCATCTCCGCGCCCGTAACCGTCAAGCGTCACCGCGACCGTGATTCGACCACTCGCTTTCGTTGTCACTTTGACATCATCAACGTGCAAGGCAGGCACTTCCTCCATCCAAACTGTCTGCCAAATACCCGAAACCGGGGTGTAGAAAATTCCTTTGGGATTGAGTCGCTGCTTACCGTGCAACTGATACGCGCCTTCCTGATCCGTCGCATCAGTCACTTTCACCACAACGGTGTTTTCGCCTGATGCCGCCGCATCTGTGATCTCAAACCGTAACGGTAAACTTCCACCCGTGTTCCGTCCCACTTCGACACCATTAACCCAAACTGTGCTCTCATAGTCGACCGCCTCGAAATTCAGAAAGTAACGCATCCCCTCTTTCTTCTCCATCGCCATCGTGCGCTGATACCACAATGCATCCTCCGGAGTGAAACGTCGCTCGACACCGGAGAGCGGAGCCTCAATCGCAAAGGGCACCAGAATCTCCCCGTCCCAGTTCCCGGGCACCTCGTTACCGCCCTTCGGCACCACCGCGTAATTCCACATTCCATTCAGGTTCGTCCACTTATCGCGGCGCAATTGAGGACGCGGGTAGGCATCCCAGACGTTCTCCGGAGTTACCTTCTCCGCCCATGGAGTTCGCATCGCCACTCTGGGAACGATCACTTCGACCTTGTAATCGAGGAGCTTTCCATTGAAGCGATTAGGTACTTTGTAGTCTCCCACAGCATGCACCCCGTCACCGGCGAGGAAAAGTCCAAGGCCCGGTTGCTCGGCAAGAAAGCCGTCAATCTTCCCACTCGCAACGGGCTTCCCGTTCACCGACATGGTGATCTCTTTCTCACTAACACGAACACGAAGCGCAACTTTCCCTTTCACCGGATTCTCCGGGGCCACCACAGTGAGCTTGCTCTTATTCCGCCACGCAAAGGAAGGTCGCCCCTCTTTAAAATACAGCGAATAACCAAAGGCGTTTCCTCCCTGGGCGAGAACGACACCGTTGGGTTTCGGAGCACGGACATTTGCCGTGACCGTGAATTCCCTCCCGACAATCTGAGGTGGGTTGGGCTCCGGTTTCAATGCCGACGGAATACCGTGACCATCACCCTTCCCACCAGCTGCCGATGAAGGACTTCCCTTCCCGCGCGGATAGACACCAACCCGATTCGCCCACGCTTCCCACAAGCGGGCCATCGACCGGACCTTCTCAGGATTCGCCGAAGCGAGATCATGAACCTCGGTTCGATCGCTCTCCATATCGTAGAGCTCCCACTGTTTCTGATTCGTCCCCGCCAGCATCGCGACCTCTTTTCCCACCAGCTTCCACTTCCCGTCCCGAACCGAGGCATTCGTTTCGTGTTCGAGAAAAATGGGGTCAGTTCGATTCAGAGGCTTCTCATTGAAAGAAGGACGAAGGGAAATTCCATCGAGCGCAGGAACCCCGTTTCCACGCATCGTCTCCGGATATACAGCCCCTGCCACATCCAGAATTGTCGGCATGATATCAATGAGCTGACCGGGTTCACCATACCAGTCAGCACGGGGCTCGATCTTCGCCGGCCAGTGCATGAAAAACGGTGTCGCCGATCCCCCTTCATGAGTGAAGTGCTTGTAGTATCGAAACGGAGTGCTTCCGGCATTGGCCCAGGCCTCGCCATAGCTGTTGCTGTCATCCTTGTTCCGCTTTTCGACATCGAAAAAGTCACCACGCCCTAACATGCCACCTTCCTGGCAGGCGCCATTATCGGAAAGAAAGAGGATCAAGGTATTCTCAAAGGCTCCCTCAGCTTTCAGGTTTTCAATCAGCTTTCCGATATTCTGATCGACCCGGTCAACCATCGCCGCATAGACCGCCATCTTAAGATCCATCTCATCCTGTTTTTCCTCATCGAGAGAATCCCAATCGGGAATCCCCGGCGTCTTCGGGGAAAGGGGCCAGTCCTCGTCGATCAAACCAAGCTCGATCTGCTTCGCATACCGGGCCTCCCGCAGCTTATCCCAACCCTCTTTGTATTTCCCCCGATACCTTGCAATATCATCCTCGAAGGCCTGCAAAGGCCAGTGCGGCGCGGTGTAGGCAAGGTAGAGAAAAAATGGATCATCGGCGCGCTCCTCGCGGTGTTCGCTGACAAATTGAATCGCGTAGTCGGTGAAAGCGTCCGTCGTGTAGTAAGCCTCATCGGTCGTGCTAAGAGGGGGATCGACCGGCTCATTCCCTAGAGAAATCCCGCGGTCTCCGTCCGGATAGAAGAACCGGGTCGCACCGGTAACACAACCATAATACTTTTCGAATCCGCGCTGCATCGGCCAGTCCGACCTGTCACCGGCACCGAGGTGCCATTTCCCCGTCATGAGCGTTCCATACCCGGCCCCTTTCAGCGCCTCGGCAATCGTCACGCACGACTCGTTGAGATGCCCCTGATAGGCGGGCGGCTCGCTTTTGCCACGCTTGCTTCCGGGAGGCTGAGTCATCCAACCGATCCCCGTTTGATGGGGATGAAGCCCCGTCATCAAAGTGGCCCGGGTCGGGCAACATCTCCCCGAATTGTAGAATTGAGAAAACCTCACTCCACCGGCCGCAAGGGCATCAATGTTAGGTGTCTCAATCTCACTCCCATGATAACCGAGATCGGAAAACCCCAGATCATCCACCATGATCAAAATCACATTGGGACGCTCCGCAGCCTCGACGGGCGCTACAAAAAGAAGACTGAAGGCAAACAGGCAGGTGAGAAATCGATTCATCAAATCAAACAGGGTTAGGTCACTGATTCAACAGGGTTGAGTCGTCCATAGTGACTGCGAACGATGTTCAATTCAACGAGTTGCTTTGTCGATTGCAGTCGAACTCTTTAAGAAATCGGACAGCCGCGGAAAACGGCTGTCCCTCTCTCTATAACTCCTAATTCCCTTTCTTCTTTGCAGGAGAGAAAAGAGGATCGCCACCGTCCTGAGGAGTCCGCCCGCTCTCAAACAAGGGCACCATTTTTGCAACCACATCGGGAAATTCTTCAGCGAGATTCTTTGCCTCGGCGATGTCAGTCGAGAGATCGTAAAGTTCGATCTGCATGGCCTTTTTGCCCTTCTGTGTTTTGAGACGGTGAATCTTCCAGTTGCCCTGACGAATCGCCTGCCAGCCGCCTTTCCCTACATTCTCCCAGTAGAGAAAGTCGTGTATTTTCTGCTCTATGTTTTTCCCGTAAAGAGTGGGAAGGAAACTGATACCATCAATCCCCGCAGGAGCGTCAGCGCCCGTCAATTCGGCAAGTGTGGGCATGACATCCCATTGCGCGGAAACGTGATCCGTTTCCGATCCCGGCTCAATTTTGCCGGGCCAGCGCGCAATCATCGGACAGCGAATTCCCCCCTCATAAAAATCAAATTTGATCCCGCGGAAATCACCATTCCCGTCAAAGAATTCCGGATCGGCACCTCCGGCAGGAGTCGGCCCGTTGTCGCTTGTAAAAACAATCAGGGTGTTATCCGCCAACCCTAACTCATCTACCAAATCAACAATTCGCCCCACGTCACGATCGAGCCGTGAAACCATTCCGGCGAAGGCTGCATGAGGCGTCTTTTGATGAATGTAGTGCTGACCGCCCGGCGTTCCGTAGGGTTTCGTTTCCTCGACTTTTCCAATCCAGGGCTCAACGGAATCCTGAGGCACATCAAGATCGACATGGACGAGGGTAAAGGGCACATAGAGGAAGAATGGCTGATCCTGATTGTCTTCGATAAAGGTCAGGGCTTCGCGCGTGAACTCATCATGACTGTAATGGGTCCGGAACTCTTCATTCCCCGGATAGAGAACCTTCTCCTCATTCCGCCACATGAAAGGCGGGTAATGCTTGTGCGCATTGCGCTGATTCAGATAGCCGAAGAAATGATCGAACCCCTGGTACCAGGGCACTCCGGTGGTGCCTTCTTCACCGACACCCCATTTCCCGATTGCCGCCGTTTTGTAACCCGCATTCTTCAGCACCTCCCCCACGGTGACATCCTGATCGAGCAGCGGCCCGTCGCCATTCGAACGAACGCGCGTGTGCCCGGTGTGCTGTCCGGTCATGAGGCAACTCCGCGTCGGAGCGCAGGATGAACTCCCCGAATAGTGCTGCGTGAATCGCATTCCCTCTTTCGCGAGCTGATCAATTCGCGGTGTCTTGAGCAGAGTTTGCCCGTAGCAACCGACATCACCAACACCGAGATCATCGGCAAGGATGTAGATGATGTTCGGCTTTTCCGCCGCCTCAACGACCAGCGGGAATAGCAGAACCAGCAAAATCGGGAAAATACGGTTCATAAAATCACTTTGAATAAAATCAGGCATCGAGCGACCAGCCTTCACGATAGGAGCGCCCGAGGTATTTTTCCATCTCCGTAGCGTTCGGGAATTTCATATTTTTCGCATCCCATTCCAGCTTTTTGCCGGCACGGAAAGCGACATTCCCGAGGTGATTCGCTTCCGTGAGAGGACCGGAGTAGCTGAACTGGCAAAGCGGTCTTGGGCCTTCACCCTTGCACGCGAGGATCCACTCGGCCTGCTGACCGGGCGACGGATCGATGTACGGCGCGGGCGGAGTGAAGCCTGAGAACTGATCTTCCGGGAGCAACTGCAGCTTACTGTAATCGGCGAGGAGCATTCCCTCGTCGCCGACAAAGAGGCAACCTTCATTCCACTGCGGAATTTTGCCGTCTTTCCAGAGCGCAGGTTTCTCTGAACCCTGATACCAGGTCAATGTCACCGGAGGCAACTTCCCGCGTTTCCCGTATTCATACTTCGCCCACATCGAGGCCGGGGCAATGTCAGGATGGGCTGCGTGAGGTCCGCCTGCTTCGATGCTCAGGGGCGCGTCCAGTTTCAATGCCCAGAACGGCAGGTCATTCCGGTGACTCCCCAGATCTGACATCGTTCCATTTCCAAAATCCCACCAGCGATACCAGCGCGGTCCCGGAAAATACCATTCGTGAAAATCACGATACGGAGCAGGTCCAATCCAGGTATCCCAGTCGAGGCCGTCAGGAACCGGCATGGCCTCTTTCGGCGTATCAGGTGTGTAAATGAGATCCTTGTTCGCCTTTGCCTCCTCCTCCGTCTGATGCCCCCAGGCCCGACTCGTCCAGACGTGAGTTTCACGAACCGCACCGATTGCTCCACTCTCGATCAGCTCGACGACACGGCGAAAATTCTCCCCCGCATGAATCTGGGTTCCCATCTGAGTCATCAACCCGGGACGCTTCGCTGCCTCTTCGGTGATAAGCCGGCACTCGTGGACATCACGGGTTAGTGGCTTTTCACTGTAGACATGTTTCCCGGCACGCAGAGCGGGAAGGGTAACAAAAGCGTGAGTGTGCTCAGTCGTCGAGACAACCACGGCATCAATGTCCTCGAGATGACCTAACAGATCCCGAAAATCACCGTAACTTCTCGCCTTCGGAGCCGTCTCCATTGCCTTCCCTAGATTGATCTCATTCACATCACACATCGCAATGATATCTTCACCCAGTTCGGAGACAGCCTTAACATGCGAACGCCCCCTTCCACCGACACCGACGAGGGCGACATTCAGTTTTGAATTGGGAGACTGAGAGCGCGTGATCGCCGGAAAACCGAAGGTGGACGCCGCTGCGACAGCACTGGACTGCAGGATCTTCCGGCGTGAGGGGAAAGTAGGTTGCTTCATGGCCGGATCATAAAAACCGGGACACAATTCGGAAAGAGGATAGCGGGCGCAATTGCGGAGTCATCACGGGGAAACGGCGCGGTCCAAGAGGTTTTTCGTGATCTTCTGAACCCGTTCGTCGGGACCATGCGGGCGGGACCAGTGCGACCACGGGAGCATGTGCCCCGGCGGTGAACTGAGCCCCTGACACCAGAAGATCGTCGAGGCATTGAAGACAAAGTTTCCTTCCGGCCCTGGGTAAATCGTCGCGGTCCACTGCTGAGGATTAACTCCTCCCTGTAAGGCGGTTCCCGCGCCCACGATTTCGAGTCCATCGATATCCTCCGGCGGATCGCCATGATACTCCCACCCGATCAACCCGGGAATCCGGTCGCCCTTTTTCATCCCCGTTCCTTCAAAGATCCAGTGCTCCGGTTTTTCGCAAATCCAGTCTCCCCCGCCATTGACCGGGTCGACATTTCTCGCCCCCATGAGGTAGCCCTCGTCGGGTCCGCGATGCGGAAAAGGACCCTCATCCCGCTCGCGCGCTTCCGCATATCGATAGTCCCCGCCATAGGGTCCCCCACGAAACATAACCCGATTCTCCCGCCCGTCAGACGAAGGGGTCATCGGCGTCACCCAGCAGACCGAGTTCCCCGAGAAAAAGAGCAAATTCGTTCCCGCGTCCCGCATTTTAACCACGTTGTCGTAGGCCCGTTGATCCCAGTATTCATCGTGGCCATTGCTGATAAAAGCCTTGAACCGATCCGGCTGCGCATACTCGGGATCGATCATGTCGGCGTTCGAACAATATGTGACATCGTAGCCCTCTTTCTCGAGCCAATAGGCCATCGGGAACTCAAAACAGAGCCATTCCCCCGACCCGATCGACTGGGGATTCTCGTAGATCTGGGAGTATTTGCCGTAGGGTCTGTCAAAACTCACATCCGCCCACGGCCCCTGATTCCCTTTCGGATGCGTGTAAACCGAGAAGTCATTCGGCCAGCGATTGTAGGCTTGCCAGGTGTTGTCTGAGCACTGAAGGCAAATATCCGCCTTTCGATCATCCTTAACGATGAACACGATGTAGGTTTGCCAGTATCCCCCGTCCCCATCCGCTGCGGTCGTGAGCCGGGCGAGATAAACACCGCCTTGCCAATCATCGGGGATGGTCATTGAATGGGTCGGTTTCCACCGGCACTCGTGAAGATGCCGCTCCCCCCGGGTGGACTCCGGAACGGCTTGCGTCTCACAGGGCACCTCACTAATCCGCTCGATGAGCCGTGCACCCTTTCCGCCATAGTAGCCGGTACGGAAAATTTCAATCACGCAATTGCACGACGCCCTAACGCTGATAAAAAACTCGATTTCCTCCCCGCTCCCGACCGATTGTTTCGAAGCATACCCCTCGATATCGGAGGCTCGATACCCGGAGCGTTCGTCGAGACGTACCCGGGTGAGTTGCCAATCATCGCTTCCCTCCTTCGCATTCTCGAGGACAACACGATTCTCTCTGTCGGATGCTTCGTTGCCTAAAAGCGGACTCGCACCCATCGGCACAAGAAGTCCTCCTTTGAGAAATCGTCGACGATTTGCTTTCATGGAACGGAGACTATCAGGCTCAACAAGCCTTGTGAACGCTTAGATTCACGGTATCGCAGCCCGTAATTGCGTGCATATTCCGGTTGTTTCCAAACTGAATCGAAACGAAACTCCCCCTCAAAATATGATGAAAAACCGAAAATTCTTTGGGTTGGCTCTCGGGCTCACCTTCGCGCTTTCCCTCCCCGCTGTGAATGCTCAGGATGAAACTCCGGCGGAGCCGGCTGCACCTGAAGCCGCCGAAGCTCCCGCAGCACCGGCTGAAAAGCCACCTCTCCCTGCAGACGACGATGTCGTTTTGCTCGTCGATGAAACACCCATCACTGCACGTGACGTTCGCGAGCTCTTCACCGCTCGCTATGGCCGTCAGTTCGAACAAATCCCTCCTGATCAACGCAAAATGCTCGAACCTCAGATTCAACGCATGGTCGTTTCCGAACTCATCAATAAGACGCTGCTCTTAAACGCTGCGAACAAAGAAGAGATCAAAGCGACTGACGAAGAAGTGAACAAGAGTCTCGAAGAGATCAAAAAATCAGTGCCTGAAGGAACCACCCTCGAAGAGTTCACCAAAGCAGCCGGAGTCAGCATTGAACGCATCAAGAATCAAATCAGCGAAGACACCAAAATCAAAAAACTGGTAGAGACCGTCACCGCTGACGCGAAAAAACCTACCGACGAAGAGGTTAAGACCTACTACGACGAACACCCGGACGACTTCAAACAGGAGGAAAGCATTGAAGCTTCCCACATTCTCATCTCAACTCAGGGAATCGAAGACGAAGGCCAACTCGCGAACAAAAAGAAAATCGCTGAAGAACTCCAGGCGGAACTTGTAAAAAACAAAGGCGCCAATTTCACCGAGCTTGCCAGCGCTCATTCAGATTGCCCAAGCAAAGCCAAAGGCGGAAGCCTTGGAACTTTCGGGAAAGGCCAAATGGTTCCCGAATTTGAAACGGCGGCCTTTTCCCAGGAAGTCGGAGCCATCGGCGACCTCGTCAAAACGGACTTCGGTTATCACATCATCAAAGTGGATTCCAAGCAGTCAGCAGAAGCGAGCAGCTTTGAGGACGTGAAGGAAGACCTTGGTGAAAGCCTTTTCTCCGAAGCGAAAGCGAAAGCGCTCGAAGGCTACGTTCAGGGACTCCGCGAAAAGGCGGACATTCAGCAGCCGACTCCGGAAGGCGCTGAGAGCGCCGAGGGCACTGAAGAAGCTGAAGGCAAAGAAGCGGAACCTGCCGCTGCTTCGGACGAGGCGCCAAAGGAAGAAGCTCCTGCAGAGTCATAACCGCCCCTTCTTGATTTTTAAAGAGCGTGCTTCCGGAGAGATTCGGAGCACGCTTTTTTTATGGCTCGAGCAAAGCGCGGGTCATTCTAACAATCTCGCCAACGAGCTTATCTTCAATCCCCGGTTCCCAGGGCGCGGGGTGGATCGTCGACCTCGCGAAACGCATCGCTTCGCCACCTTCATAGCCGCCCTCCTTCAGAACCCGCTCACTCGGAATGTAAGTCATAACGTCATTGGAATAGCCTGCGACCCAGACTGGCTTTCCTCCGGTCAGTTCGGAAAGTTCCTTTTTCAATCGCAGCGAGTAGTCGATCACGACCTCACCACCAAGGGTTGCCATTGTCATCTCATTTCCAAAACGGAACACTTGAACCGGCACCGGATAACTCGTTGGCAGCGTCCCTCCCTCCTCCAGTATCTCGAGAAGAAAAGCAGCATGACGCGCTTCGTACTTGTCCGCAGACTCGGCTTTCCTCTCGAGGGTCTCTTTTCCGGGAGGTTCCTGATAGGCAATATCCACCCACGAGAGATCACTCCGCAGCGGCCCCGTCAACGCGACCGACGGTGTGTCCAGCGCCGCCTCGATGGCCGTCGCCATACTCTGCCCATGGCGCTGCGCGAAACGGAGCATGCGCCTCGGGTAGGGATTCTGATCTCCCGAACAACCGTTCACGAACATTGCCACCACACCGGGATGATCCTCTTCAAAATAGCGCTGCGCATAGCCCGGCCAGTCACCGCTGATCTCCATCAGGGAAAGAACCGTGGCATGACACGAGTATCCAAAGAGAACCGCTTTCAGTTTTCCGTCCTCCCGGGATTTCACCTGCAACACCGGAACCTCATGATCAATCGGCCCCTCGGGGTTGGGGCTGTTCTTCCACTTACCCGCCTCTGCGGGGAGCCTGCGATTGATCGCAAAGCCGCATCGTGACTTCGACCAGTGCAGCGTCGAAGGAGCCGCTGACTTAAAAGCCTCGTCGACAATGCCGATCACCTTCTCTTCAAGAAATTTCAGATAGTCCTGTGTCTGTTTTACCCGCAGCGCCTGCTCTTCCTCCGGAACATTCTCATAGGCAGCTTTCACCTCCCCCTTGCCGCCCGGCGGCTCATAAACCCGAATCATCGGCCCGCTGTGAGTGTGCGAAGCATTGATAAGCAAGGCATCGCCCGGCAACCCGAACTTCGACTGAAGCGCCGTCTCAATCGCATCCCGAAAAGGACGTGGAACCCCGATGAGATCCATCGTCACGATGACAAGACGGTTCGACTCCCCGTCCTCCATCGTGATCGCCTTGGCAAAAATCGGTTCCAGCACTTTCTCCGCCGGTCCTTTACGCGCAGAGTATCCTGCCATCCAGCCCAGCTCCTCCGGCGTGATATCGGCAACCGCGACACCCACCTCGAACGTGTCGTCTTCAAAGAAACCGACCAGAGGGCTTCCTCCGATGATGAGACATAGCGCGATTCCCCTCAAATTCATCGTGATCGAATTTATCATCTCCTGATAGCCTAACCGGAGATGAAAGTTCAGGTCTCTCCCGTAATCACGTTTTGCCTCGCCGCGATTCTTCTCAGCGAAACGGCAACGACGCAGGAGCCCGCCACTCCGGTTCCCGAAATGGAAGCCTACGAAAGCTGGAAAATGGCAACGCGGGGAAGCCGCGCCCTGACAGAAATACATGCCCCGAAAGGTTTCTCCGTTGAACTGATTCGCGAGGCAAAGAAAAATGAAGACTCGTGGGTCGGAATGGCCTTCGATGACAAAGGAAGACTCTTTCTTGGAATGGAGAAGAAGGGCATCCTTCGCCTGACATTCACTCCATCCGAATCTCAGGAACTGCCTAAGGTTACCTCCGTCGAGGTCGTAAACGACGACCTCGAAGAGTGCCGCGGCCTCCTCTGGGCCTACGACTCACTTTACGCAAATGCCAACGACTCGAAGGGATTCTATCGCCTGCGCGACACCACCGGCGATGACCGCTTTGACGAAAAGAAACTGCTTCTCGCAACAGAAGGCGGGGTCGGTCACGGGCGCAATCATCTCCGGCTTGGACCGGACGGGATGATTTACCTCACTCATGGCAATGATCCTCAGCTCGCGCCGGAAAACAACTCACCCAACTCACCTTTCAAGAACTGGGGCGAGGATCAGCTCATTCCCAACCCGTGGGATGACAGCTGGAACAAACTCCCCGCCCCCGCCGGATACATCCTCAAAACAGACAAAGACGGCAGCTCATTCGTGAGACTTTGCGGCGGCCTGCGAAACCCGCTCGACATGGACTTCAACCGCGACGGTGAAATGTTCGTCTACGATGCCGACAGCGAGTGGGACGCCGGACTCGCCTGGTATAAACCGACCCGGGTTCTCCACATCGTCAGCGGGGGCGAATACGGATGGCGCCGGGGAACCGGAAAGTGGCCGGCCTACTACCCCGACTCGCTCCCCTCGTCTATCGACATTGGCCTCGGTTCCCCGACCGGAGTCGGTTTCGCCTACGAGTCGAACTTTCCACCGGAGTGGCGTGACACTTTCATGATCGCAGACTGGTCCTACGGTCGGGTTCTTGCGGTCACCCTTTCTCCGAATGGCGCTTCCTACGAAGGAGAGAAAAAGACATTCCTCTCGGGGCGCCCCCTCAATCTCACTGACTTTGTTTTTCACAAAGGCGACATGTGGTTCATCACCGGCGGACGCAAAACCCAGTCGGCTCTCTACCGTGTTCGCTGGACCGGTGAGAAAACCGATACCACTATCAAGAGCACTAAAATTACGAACGCACTCAGTCTGCGAAGGGAGCTCGAAAAATATCATCCTGAACAAAGCGGCGAAGGCCTTCAACTTGCCCTGAATCATCTCGACCACGACGACCGGTTCATCGCCTTTGCCGCGAGAGCCGCCCTTGAGAATCAGCCTCTCTCAACCTGGCATGAGCGAGTTCAAGGTTCAGGCAACGGCCTCCTCGCTCTCGCCCGGGTCGGGGAGAAAAGCGATCAGGAAGCGATTGTGAATCAGACTTTAAAACTGATCCAACAGGGTAAGGTCGACGACTCAACCCTCTTAACTCTCCTCAGAACCCTCCAACTGACCTTTATTCGTCAGGGCGAGCCTGACACTCCGACAAGGGAGCGCGTTGGCAAAGTGCTACTCACCCGGTTCCCGGCCGCGAGCCGCCCTCTCAATCACGAGCTCGTCGAAGTCCTCGTCTACCTCCAAACCCCGGAAATTATCGACCCGATTCTAAGCCTCGCCGAAGCCTCCGAGGACACGCGCGACTGGTCGCACTACCTCACCTTTCTTCGCTATGTCGAGGACGAGTGGACGACCGGACAGCGGAAACGCTATCTCACGGTCTTGCGTCGCTTCGAAGAATTCCCCGGAGGTCGCTGGTATGTAAGAACCGCGCAGGACCTGCGGAGCGAAGCGCTCGCAAGCCTGACAGAGCAACAGAAGAGCGAACTGGCGGAACTCATTTCCCCGGCCCAACCCGCGATAGCGGCACCACCAGTCACCGTCGACCCGGAGGTGTTTGTCGCGAACTGGAAACTGAGCGATTTTGCCCCGGAACTGCGGGATGGATTCGGCTATCCCGATGAAGAGAAAGGTCGTGCCGCCTATCACAAGGCGGGGTGTGCCGCCTGCCACCGGCTCACTTCAGATGCGGCTACCAACCAGGCCATTCTAGGACCTGACCTCACTGGAATTGCGATGCGCTTCGATGCCCGAACCATCCTCGAGTCCATCATTCACCCCTCAAGGGTGATCGGAGACAAATATCAAAACCCGGCCGCGCCGAACCTTTCAACGATGCCCCCGGGATTGATCAACGGATTGGAAAAAGAGGAGATCGTTCACCTGATCTCCTACCTTCTCGGAAAGCGCGGGAGTGAGCCCGTTACTCCACAATGAAGAACGGATTGAGAAGGTTCTCTTTGTTGTAGAGCAGGGGTGAATCCGTGCCGTGTTGAATCACCTTTCTTCCGGCCTCAAGTGCGATCGCATGAGCCGCCCCCGTGTCCCACTCCATCGTCGGACCGAGTCGGGGATAGACGTCGGCAGCCCCCTCGGCAACGAGGCAGATCTTGAGCGAACTTCCCGCGGAAAGAAATTCAACCGTCTTCCCTTCAGCTTCGAGACCGGCTACGAACTGTTTCACTTCATCGGTCATGTGGGAACGACTCGCGACGACGGTGACTTCGGATTTGTCCCGAAAATGTTCCCCGCCACCGAGCTTTACCGCCTCACCTCCAGCGGTCGATTTCCAGGCGCCTTTTGACTCAACCGCCCAGAACAGATGCTCACCAACCGGCTGAAAAACAACCCCGGCGACGGGAACACCCGATCGGACCAGTGCGATGTTCACGGTGAATTCACCATTTCGTTTCACGAACTCCTTCGTGCCGTCGAGCGGGTCGACGAGCCAGAAATACTCCCAGTCCTTCCTCTCCGAATAATCGACCGCTTTCGTCTCTTCGGAGATCACGGGAATGTCAGGATAAAGCCGCTCCAGAGCTTCGACAATCACAGCATTGGCGCGACGATCCGCCTCGGTAAGGGGTGACTTGTCCTCCTTCACATCCACGGAAAACTCAGTGCCGTAGACAGCCATAACTTCAGCGCCTGCAGCCACCGCGATTTCTTTGATATCCTCAATTTGGATCTGGTCGATCATCGCGCAAAAAAGCCCTCAACGCGACAATAGTCAATGCGGAGTTCCCCCGTTCTTCGCCGCCGGCTCAATCACTTACAAACCACGCAACTGCTCGCTGGTCCACTTCGCAGCCTGAGCCGCATCGGGATCGTCAGGATTTGACTGAATGTAGTTATCCCATCCCGCTTTCGCGAGAGTGAGATGCTCCTTTGCCCCGCTCTTATCCCCGCTCTTGATGCAGGCAAAACCGGCAAGCCCCCGGGCCCTCGCGAGCGCACGGTGGTGCGACGCCAGTGACTTTTCCGATTGAGTCACCCGCTCAAGAATCGCAATCGCCTCGCGAAGCGGGACACGAGAGGCATCAAATTTGCCAACGTCGCCGAGCAACTCAGCGAGATGGGAAAGTCGCTCTGAGTAGGAAAACAAAACATCGGGAGCAACCGCTTCATTGTCCACGATCGGCTTCAGGATCGCGAGAGCTTCACGCTCCAACTCCACTGCATTTTCGAGCTTCCCACCATCTCTCTGGTTTTCAGCGAGAACACCGTAAATATCAGCCAGGGTTTTCAGGTAATTGGACTCGTAGGGATTTGAAGCGACAACTCCTGCCAGAACCTCAGCGGCACCTTTGAGCTTTGTCTGATCGTTGCTGATCAAACCGGTCCGCGCAAGGCTGTTACCCAGTCCCAAATGATAGGCGTCGACCGTCGAATTCAACTCAATCGCCTTGGCATAGAGATCACTCGACTGCTGAAACGCTTTCTCAGCATCGTTCATTCTCCCCATTGCCTCAAAAACTCTCCCGGCAAGAGCGAAAGACCTCGCGAGAGCTCCGCTTGCCTCATGGTTTTCGGCATCGTTCTCAAGCATTTCGGCAATCTGCACCCCCACGGAAAGGGCCGCATCGAGAGCAGGCTCGAACCGTTCCATCGCAAATTCACACTCGACGATAGAAAGCGAGTTCTCGTGAATTTTTATCGCCGCCGTATTCGCCCAGCTCTGATCCATCGCACGAACCTCTCCCCAGAATCGCGAAGACTCAGTGAAGTAGTGACGGCCAATCGAGTACTCGCCCGACTTGATCGAGAGTTCGCCCAGTGATTCCTTCGCAATTGCGATGTTCCGCACAAACTCAATATTAGCGGTCGAGGAATCATCAAGAAGAGCGGTGTAGCGACGCTCGGCCTCACCATACACAGCGAGAGCTTTTCCGAACTCGCCCATCTCGCGGTAAATTTGCCCGAGATAAAAGAGGGCGTTCGCCGTCGAAACGATGAAATCAGGAGCATCCCCGTAAACTTCGACAAGGCGTTCATAATGCTTCCGTCCCTCGATCAGCGCGGCAGCCCTGTCCTCCCTGAAACCGGGCACATCGGTATCCCTGTTCTCGAGCACAAGTTTGAAAAACTGGTCACCGTTTTCCTGAGTCTGCCGGACAATTTGACGAGCCAGCTTGGCCTCACCGACGAGCTGACTGCGGGAATCCTCGACCTCGTTCAACTCCGACTGCAATTGAGTGGTGTTGCGCTGCTTGTCGAGGAGCTCCCGCTTATACACGGAAGCCTGCTTCTCAACATCGGCCTGCAAAGCGGCCGCCTCCATCGACAACTCCTCCTGAGCGCCCTTGAACTGAAAATAATTGTAGAGCGCAAAATAGCTCAACGGCAAAATCGCGATGAGCGCGACAACCGCGATCGCCTGCCACCGAATCAAGGGACGATGAACCACATCGCTGAAAAAAGTTCGAATCGAAGTGGGAGCAACCTCCCACTCGGGGGCAAACACTGGACCGATGAAATCCTCAGCAGGCTCAACGAGGGCAAGCTCAGTTCCCGCGTCGGAAACAGGGACTAAGCCCTCCTCAATCTCTTCAATCTCCCCGGCTTCCGGACCATCTTGAACCGCAGGTTCAGAATCCGCAACCGGCTTGGGCAATCCAGCCGCCACAGAGGTTTTCTCAACCGGGGAGGAAAGCGAATCCTCCGGAAGCCCTTTCCAAATGGTTTCGATCGAAGAGGTGATATCGATCATCGAAACAGGTCTCGACGAAGCATCAAAACTCAGACACTTCTCAATGATTCCCCTGAGACTCTTTTCCTTCTGATCGACTGCCTCCGTGGGCCATTCGACCGATTTCTCGAGCTCCATCTGCTCGAGAACATGCTCTGAAACTTCGGTCAACTGACCATAGGAAATGGCCGCGGCGTGCTCAAATAACTCCGGCTTTTCGACGCTTCGATTCCAGAGGTGATCGAGCCGGGGAAGATGGCCGGTCAGCAGTTGAAAGGCAATCACACCAAAAGCATAAACATCCCACTGCTTGCCGCGCCCGTCGGAGAAATCCCCGGTCATGAGCTGCTCCGGGGCGGTGTAGAAGAGCAAATCGCCCGCTTCGAGGTAATGGAGCCCACCCATGAAGATCTGCCCAAACTCGCTCACCTGAATTTGATGCCCTGATTGTGAGTCGCCGGTCAGGTAGATCTCAGAAGGCCTCAAGCCCCCGTGGAAAATGTTTTCGGCGTGAATTGCGCTGAGAACCGAAGCGAGATTGCGGACCAGATCCTGAGCCTGGTCATCCTCGACCGCGCGCATGAGCCGCTTCAGCGAGCTCTGCTGCCACTTTCCCGAATTGGTCCCTTTCCAGCCGAAAAACGGAGTCGCATAAGCGGTTAAGCTGTCACGGTTCTGGAAAGTATAATCGTGAACCTTCGCAACGCCTTCAATGCCGAAACCGGGCTTCGCAAACCGCTTTAAGTAGCTGTAAATGAACTGATCACTGGTCGCCTGCGCTTTAAAAACCTTAATCAGCCGCTTCTCACGGCCCTGATAATTGGCTACAAAACTCCATCCGAACGGATCTTCATCGAGTAGATCCAAATACTCGTAGCCGGGTAGTGTCGGGAGGCGCATTTACGATACTTAAACGAACAATGGAGGAATAACTTATAACTGAAATCACCCCTCAATGGCAATTCTCGTGATTCTTTCCCACTCACTATCGATCTGGGATTTCGAAATGGGCGTTTCGCCCGCACGTTGATACCAATAGGCTGAATTTCCAAAATCCCCTTCGATGGCGTGCAATAGACCGTGAATCCACGACCCCATCTTCGAGGGGAGGTCCTGCGCGATATCGTGCGATTTCTCCCACTCCCCCTTTTTCAAGTGCCAAAGCGACTTGAGCTCGGGAGAGAGGTCTGCTGCGGGAGCATCATCATCCTGCACAGACTCCTGAAACGCATCAAAATTCATCATCAAACCAGTTTAGATCTCTTAAAGACCTCCGGCAAGGCCACTTTTCAAAACCTTGCACGATCAGAGTGGTGCAAAACCTTCTCTTCACGCTCTTCGAGCCCGTTTGTGGAGATCTCCGGGAACGGGAACGGCGTCGATCAAATTACGCGTGTATTCGCACTGGGGATTGTCGATGAGGTCGACGGTCTGCCCTGCCTCGACAACCTTTCCATGCCTCATCACCGCGGTTCGATCACAAATGCGCTTCACAACGCTGAGATCGTGGGAGATGAAAAGATAGGCAAGCCCGAGCTTGTCGCGAAGTTCCATGAGAAGATCAATCACCTGAGCCTGAATCGTAACGTCGAGCGCGGAGACCGCCTCATCGCAAACAACAAACTTCGGTTTCGGAGCGACGGCCCGGGCCACACAAATCCGCTGTCGCTGCCCGCCTGAAAACTCGTGCGGGTAGCGGTTCATGTTGTCCGCAGGAAGACCAACTTCCTCCAGCCAATGGGCGGCAACCTCTTTGCGATCCCCTTCGAGAAGATTGTGCTCGATGAGCCCTTCCGTGAGAATTTCCAACACTGTAAGACGGGGGTTGAGCGAAGAGAACGGATCCTGAAAGATCATCTGCATCTCCTTCCGGTAGGGCAACATCGCGTGATACCCCAGCCCGCGAATGTGATTTCCTTCAAAAAGAATCTCGCCTTCCTGCGACTCTTCCAAACCGAGAATGGAGCGCCCCAGGGTCGTCTTTCCGCTCCCTGACTCTCCCACAATTCCAAGACACTCCCCCGCAAACAAATCGATTGAGACATCATCGACCGCTTTGATCCAGTCGACCGTTTTCGCGAAAACACCGCTCTTCACCGGAAACCAGGTTTTGAGATTCTTCACCTCCACAAGCGGCCTGGCATCCTCATGCCGGTCCGGCTGGGCAATCGGCTCATCGGTAAGGCGGGGAACCGCAGCGAGGAGCTGCTGCGTATACGGCTCCTGCGGGTTGTTGAAAATCGGTTCGACGTCCCCCCGCTCCACGACTTTTCCGTCCTTCATCACGAGGACACGGTCCGCGAGCTCCCAGATCACTCCCATATCGTGAGTGATGAACAGAATCGAGGTGTCCTCTCTCTTCATCTCCAGAATGAGATCAAAAATCTGAGCCTGCAGCGTCACATCGAGAGCAGTGGTCGGCTCGTCCGCGATGATCAGTTTCGGCTGCAGAATCAGCGCCATCGCAATCATGACGCGCTGGCGCATCCCGCCGGAAAACTGGAACGGATAGGCCTTGGCACGTTCTTCAGGATCCGGGATACCCACTTTCCCCAACCACTCCACGGCCCGGTCCCAGGCCGCTTCCTTCGTCACTTCGGGATCGTGAATTCGAACCACTTCCGCGAGCTGCGTCCCCACAAAATGGAGCGGGGAAAGGGCCGTCATCGGCTCCTGGAAAATCACGCTGATCTCCTTTCCGCGGATCTTCCGCATTTCCTCAACCGGCAGCTTCAAAATATCGCGCCCTTCAAAGAGGATCTTACCGGTTTCGACCAGCCCCGGAGGACTTGGAACCAGTCGAAGCGTCGACATCGCACTGACCGACTTTCCACTCCCTGATTCTCCTACCAATCCAACAATCTCTCCGGGACGAATATCAAAAGAAACATCATCGACCGCACAGATCCGACGCCCTTCGACATCGAAGGTAACCGTCAGATTTTCGACGCTTAGCAGTTTATCAGACATCACGTTACTCAAGTTTCGAATTGGTTCGAGGATCAAAAGCCGCACGAACGCCTTCCCCAATGAAAATACCCAGCAAGCTCACAATAAAGAGCGCCAGTGAAGGATAAAGAATGAGCCACCACGCGTACTGCTGGACCTGCCCCTGATCGAGGAGATTCCCCCAACTCGGCGTTCCCGGAGGCAGCCCGAAGCCGAGGTAGTCGAGCGCGGTAAGCATGAAAATCGAACCCACAAGCGAGAAGGGAAAGAACGTAATCACCGGAACAAGCGCGTTCGGGAGAATGTGGCGAAACATGATTTTCCACCGTCCGATTCCCATGACGCGGGCCGCCTCAACAAAGGGAAGCTTCCGAAGGCGCAGGAACTCGGCTCGCAAATAATAGGAGATTCCGATCCAGTTGAAGATCCCGTAAATGATTCCGAGGAGAACGAAGCTGCGTCCGTAGATCGAGCTGAGAAGAATCATAATGAGGAGGAAAGGCATCGCCTCCCAAATCTCGGTGAGCCGCTGACCGACCATATCAATTTTCCCTCCGAAATAGCCCTGAATCGATCCAAGGAAAATTCCTATCACATAGGTAAAAATGACGAGGATAATCCCGAAGAGTAGCGCGGTTCTGGTCGCATAAAGAATGCGAACACCGACATCACGCCCACTGTTATCGAGCCCGAAGGCGTGGCCCTTGACCGGGCGAAACGGAAACTCCACCGTCTCTTTTTCAAACTGCACCGCAAATTTGCCATCCGCATCCGAGACCGAAAGCTTTTCCTGGGGAACCACCATCGCCTCTTTCGCCGTCTCCAGAATTCTCGCCTTGTTCTCGTCCGAGAAACGCTCCCACAAGGCCGGCTTCGCTGTGACGAATTCCATCTCCGGCGTCATTACTGCCCGCTCATCCTTTTCCTTCCCCGCCTTCCGGGTCATGGAGAGACGCACCAGTTTCGGGGCACGACTCCTCGGTTTCGCGGCATCCAACTCGAAAAGAATCCCCTCGGCATTCGTCGCGGAAACGGAATCAGCTGCCTTGTTCGCAAATCGAAGCGCAATCCCCCCGCGAATCGATTCGGGCACGGAAACGCCGTCGCTCTCGAGAGGCTTTCGCCGTATTCCGAGATCCGAAGACTGCCCGTAAAATCCCGCGGCACCCCGGCTGCGCTGAATCACCGATTCACTGTCGATATCGACAGTAGCAACCTGATCCTCCGCCGAGAAGGTCAATGTCAGGGTCGGATCTATTTCAATCTGAGACGGTTCGAGCGACTCCTCCGGACCATTCCTCACCAGCGGCCAGAGCATCCAGTTATCTTTGTTTTCCTGAAAGAGAGGCAGCTTCTCCAAATCCTTGTAACGGGGGCGCGTCTGGACTTCCCCGCCGGTGAACTCACTCTGAGGATAAAACTTAAAAACCGGGAAATAGAGCTTCCCGTTCGCCTTCACCAGAAACGGCTTGTCGTTGGCGATGAAGTTTGAAAACAAGCTGATCACAAAAATAGCGACGAGAAGAATCAAAGCCCATTTGGCACGCTTAATCTGCCCGAAGCGACGCAGGCGTCGACGCGTATTGGGATCGAGAACGGCTGTAAAAATTCCTCCCATTACGCTTCTTTTCCAAAGTTAATACGGGGATCGACGAGCACGTAGCAAAAGTCGGAGAGGACCCGACCTAACAAGCTCAGAATCGAGGTCAGCCCGAGCGTACCCATGAAGATCATGTAATCACGGCCGACAATGGCATCGAGCGTCAGCATCCCGATTCCGTTGATGGAAAAGACCCGCTCAATGAGAACAGATCCGGCAAACATGAGCGTGAGGATCCCGCCGATTCCGGTAACGATAGGGATCAGGGCATTGCGAACCGCGTGCCCCCAGATGGCACGCCTCATTGTGCCACCCTTGGCAAGCACCGTCCTCACGTAATCCTGTGAAATCTGATCCAGCAGAGAGTTTTTCATGAGGATTGTCAGAATGGCAAAGTTGCCGATCACGTAGCAAAGCACCGGAAGAAACATGTGGTGCGCCTGATCTTTCACCTTTTCCCAGCCAGTGAGAGAATCCCACTCCTCGGATCTGAATCCACCGATGGGAAACCAGTCAAAAAAGTTGTCAGAAGTCCCGCTGAAGAGCGTTTTCAAAATCATTCCGAAGGCGAATGCAGGGATCGCGTAGAGAATCAGGACAACCACGGACGAGAGCATGTCAAAGGTCGAACCGTTGCGAAGCGCCTTGGCAATTCCAAGGGGCACACAGATCAAATAAGTGAGCACAAACCCCGTCACCCCGAAGGTAAGGGAAATCGGGAAACGCTCCTTGATGAGCTGCCACACTGTCTTGTTGTTGTATTTGTAGGAATAGGATTTCATTCCCATCATGTCTGTAAAGAGCCATTTCCCGTAGCGAACCAGAAACGGCTTATCGAAACCGAACTCCCGCTCAATCGCCTCTCTTTGATCCTGCGTGATCGAACTGGACGCGCCCGCACCGGAACCCGACTCACCGCCGCCCATCCCGCGCATCTGAGCAATGCGCTGCTCCACGGGGCCTCCCGGCAACACCGTGGTGAGACCAAAAACGATAAAGGTAATCCCCAGAAAAGTGGGTATCACGAGAAGCAATCGACGAATAAAATAGCTCAGGCGTTCCATGTGAATGAAAAATTCAGCAGGATACTTTTACTGGACCGGCTCCGCCGCAACCGGGGCAACAACACCGGCATCAAACACCTTGTCGAAATAGACTTCCCGGGGCGGCGCAGGCAATTTTCCCCCGCTTTCTTTGGCCGCTTCGAAATCCTCAGCCTGAAATTCATCGTTCCACCAGTAATCCACTGCTGACCACTCACCGTCGTATTTGCCGAGGACATGGTCCGGCATTCCAAATTTATTCCAGTAGAGCAATCTCGCGTAGCTGACATGCCAGAGAAGAATGTAAGGGGTCTCTTCATACAAAATCTGGTCGATTTCACGAATCACTTCGTGTCGATCCTCAACGCTGTACATCTCACGAGTGCTGTCGATCAGAGCGTCCACCTTCTCGTTCTTAAAGCCCGTAATGTTACTGCTCGCCTTCACATCGGCAGTCGCTGAATACCACATTGGCTCCGGATCTTTAATGGGTATTCCACCCCAACTTGCCCAGGTCATATCGTAATTGAATTCATCCATGTCGCGAGCCCAGGCCGCCCAGTCCTTCTGATCGATTTCGAGTTCAATACCGACGTCCTTCAATGCCTCCTCATAAATGAGCAAAAACTTCGTCGTGCTGGGATCACGGGTCAGAAAGTTGATCACGAAAGCCTTCCCGTCCTTTTCCAGCTTACCGGTCTTCGGATTCACCGCCCAGCCAGCTTCTTTCAGCAGCGCCCGCGCCTTCTCGATATCAAACTCAATGAGCTCGTTCGGGCAGGGATGCTCCGCGTCCCAGAGGTCCGTCCAGTAGGATTTGGAAAGGTCATACTGATTGAACATGATCGTCTGATTCATCCGCTCGCGATCGAGAAGGTGACTCAAAGCCTTGCGCACCCTTTTGTCATCGTAGGGCTTTTTCCGCATGTTCATCGCGAACCCCTGGAAAACGACCGGCTCGGAGTTGTGAACTGACTGCTTCACAACCCAGTTCTTCGCAAATCGCTCCCCTTCCGTCTCCTTGACCCAACGGCTCGAGGTGTAGACAGCAAATAGGTCGAACTCGCCTTTGTTAAACGCCTCAAAAGCAATGTCACGCTGCGAATAGAAGCGGTATTCAATCGTGTCAAAATTCAGAATTCCCTCATTCTCAACCGAATCAGCGTTCCAGTAATCCTCACGCTTCTCGAGGCGCGCGTAATGCTGCTCGTTCACCTCCCCGAGGCGGTAGGGACCTGACACGACCGGAAATTCGAAATTCACCTTATTAAACTCCTGATCTTTCCACCAGTGCTTCGGCATGACCCGAAACGCGCTGCAGGCCTGCAAATTTTTCCAATGCACCTCTTCAGCCTCAATCACAACGGTGTGATCATCGGTTGCCTCAATGTTGACGAGACGCTTCATCACATTCTGCAAAGGTCCGGTGAGGTGATCCGGATTCTTGATCGCGTTGAAACTCCAGACCACGTCCTCCGACGTGAGCGGCTTTCCATCACTCCACTTCGCCTTCGGATTGAGGTGAAAAGTAAAAAAGAGGCCATCCTCCGAGATTGACCAGCGATTCGCCAGTCCGGGGCTGTCCTCCAGCGTTACCTGATCCGAACCGAGCAAAGGCTCGAACATGAGCCGGAAAATTTCGCGGGCAAAAACGTTGTTTTCGATCTGGTAGTTGAAGCTCTTTGGAAACTGAGCTGCATACATCGAGATCTTGCCCCCGGGCTCTGCAAACTCAGACGCCAGAGGCGACATCGCAGGTTCCCAGCCTTCAGCGGGAAATTCTTCAGCAAAAACAGCAGGGCTGGCGGGAAGCAGCGCAAGAACGAGGGAAACGAGGCGGATTTTTGTCATAAGAACGGAAAATTCACAGGGCAGAGCCCATCAGGTCATGAATCTTGGTCAAAGATCGTTCAGGAACGTTTGAAATCAATTCCGGAAATCAGCGCACTTTCGAGACCACAGCGCGACGCCCCGGGGAGAAGCCCGAACCCCGCACCACAACGACACCACCGTTGATGCCACTTCATCGAAGCCTTCCGTATAAAAAGCGAGTTGGCACATCCCGCCTTTTCCGTTCTACTACCGAACCCACCAACTATGACGGCCCATCAGACCTTCTTTCAATTTCTTTGTCTCTCCACTATCACTGCGCTCGTGAGTACCACCACTGCTGCCGACAAGGTCGAATCCGTCACGAAAGTGCCCGGTTTTGTCGCGTTCTGGGATTTTGTGGAGCGTGAACCCGAAGGTGAGAAACGCTTCATCGCCCACGTCCCCGAAGGAGCCACCAACCGCTACCCCCTCGACGCAGCGAACTACGTGAAAGATTACTGGGAGAAAGGCCCCGCAGCGACCTATGGCGATTTTCCCCTCCTCGGAAGAGGACCTTTCGGCGAAGCCATCCAAATCAAAAATGAAACGAATCCTGATTTCCGCCCCTTCCTCTTTGTACCGCGCTCTCGGCTGCATGACTCCCCACTCGACATCAAGGGCGAAGGAAAATCCGTCACCGTCGTCGTCTGGGCAATTCGCGAGGGCGGCAATCATGCCCTTGCCGGCATCTGGCACGAGGGAACCGATCTCAAAAGAGCCGAAGGCGATGAAATCCAGAAAGTGGAACGGGGCCAGCGACAATATGCCCTCTTTGCAGGACTGAACAAAACCGGCAGCGCCTGCGGCCATGTTTCAGAAAACGGAGCGAGCTCATTTCTGAACAAATACGCACTCCACAAAAGCAACTCTCTCGGGATCTCGAAAGCGGTTCCATCCGACTCCCCCGCCGAAGTTCTCGACGCCTCTTGGGAATGCTTTGCGATGACTTTCGACCATTCAAAAAACGAACTGACAGGATGGCTCAATGGAGTCTCCGGAGATCGCTGGCTCGACAATCCAAAAAAGAATGGGCTGATCTCATACGCCTACAATGCCTACATGCAGGGACACTACCATTCCCTCCCCGGCCAACAGGACGGCGAAGAGGAAAACTTTCCTGCGCATCAATATTACAATCCTCCCGAGGATAAACCCGTCGCCACAGAAGTCCTCAAGGAGACTGAAAGCTACCGCATTGAGAAACGCGAATATCCCTTCACCAAAATTGAAGTCGTATTCAAGAAGGGGCCCAAAGGACAGCTCACTGAAATCAGCCGGGACCTTGTCGCCCTGCGCCTCAACCCGTGGTGGTATCCCCACGGCATCTACGAACCCAAAGACGACAACACCGGCGGCCCCTTCACGATCGGACGCGTCATCCACAGCGCAAAAAGCGTCGGCTTCACCGGGTGGATCGGCGGAGTCGCGGTTTATGATCGCGCCTTGAGCAATGAGGAACTCGAATCGCTCTCAGCGCTTTCGAAGTAATTAGCACCCTTTCTAAATCGATTGGAGGCAGAATCCAATGCAATCCTCGGGCGATCTTTAATCATTCTGCTGCTCCTCTGATTTTCATTCCCAAACGTCAAAAAGGACTGCTCCCGAAATCCCCCGGACGTGAGCTCGCGCTCCGTATTAGCAAACGTGGAACGGGCTTCACCCCAAGCGACCGGACAGCTGCTTGATGCGCGAAATTCGCGACACCGCTAATCGACTACCATCGACTCCCATTGATCAAAGTAAGGAAGGTTGCCCGCCCCGCTACAACTTGACCTCTGCCGCCGTTTCTTCACGGCTCTACCCGACGACATCCTTTCGCAAGTCGCGATAGGAATGCAGCTCGCCCCATCTCGCACCGCGCATTCGCCGCGCTCCGCTCGCACGCTTCGGGTCCGCACGACCATTCGCCTGCTCGCGCTGGAAAACCCCTTCGACAAAGCCGGCTGATCCTAAAATCGCACCATCACAAAAATACCTCACCCGGCAGCGAAGCGCTTCCGGTATCGTCATCGCCCCGCGCCGTTCCACAACCGCTTCCACCGTCTTACTCTCCATTCCGCGACGCGCCCCTTCGCCCGTGATCTCATTCGCCTCGCGCGCTTCCCCTTCCTCATACAACAACTGACGATACCGATTCATCGTCCGACGCCAATCCGTGCGCAGCGCATCATCGCTCAGGCATTCCGCCATGATGAGCCCTAATCCCCTTCGCGCGGCCTGCGCCCCGCGCGTTCCCGAAATCGCTTCCGAGTAACCGCACCATCGGTAATCCTCGGGGCGCTTCACCAGCCTCGCCCTCACAGGATTGAGATCAATATACGCAGCCACCGTCAGTAAAGCCATCTCGCTCCCCTCGACGAGAACACTCTTGTAACGACCTTCCCAAAACGTCCCCCGACGATTCAAACGCTTGTTCATGTAGCTCGTGATCCGTTGCTTGAATGACTTCATGAATTCCGACAACTTCCCCCGTCGCTTCTCAAAACGATCCAGAATTTCGCGGACATGACGTTCATCTCCCGCCGCATGCGCCCGCTCCAGCTCCTGCCGTATCCCATCAACCACCAACGGCTCACTCAGTCCTTCTAAATGGGCCAGAATCTCATCCTCCGAAAGCCGCTCAAGGTCGCCTTCATCCGGAACTTCGATCAAGAGGTGGAAATGATTCCCCATGAAACAATAGGTAACAACCTTAACTCCCAGGAATGCTTCCAACGACCGCATCATTTTCCTGAAAACAGCCTTATCCTTGTCTTTGAAGACAATCTTCCGGCCCACGACACGCGAGACACAGTGGTAAAACGATCGACCTTCCCCAAGCAAACGAGCAGTTCTCATGCTTTGAGACTATCACACACTGTTCAAAAAAACAGCTTTTAATTTACTATTTGTCTGTCCCTTAGAACAACCGAATCACCCGTTTTTAGAGGTGCCCTAAAATTCAAATCCCGTATCATTCCCATCGTTGAGCTTTGGCAAGCGTGTGGTCGAATGCTGCTTTTCATCTTTATTCGAAACCACTTCTAGCTTTTTATGATTTTGCTCTCTACCGAGAAAGACAATGTGCCCGTTATCTTGTGCGTAAAAAACTTCTTCGTTTTTGTTCAACTGGAGCTGCAAGTGATCTTCAAGAAAATCACGCATAGACAAAGACTCTCTTTTTCTTGCTTCGCTCCACGAATTCTCACTTAGAAAAGAATTCAAGTCATAGTATCTTCGATACAAAACGTCGTCTGATTCGTCGCATGAAAACAAAAAAAATGAGAAAAGACTGATCGCAAAAACTCTCATTTTTAATCTATATCAATTCCAGAACTAGGAACACAAAAAGAACAAACTTCCGTAGATGTGTCTTTCGGGGTCAGGCGACATTTCTTGACAGTTTCCATTTTCTCACATTCTTTGGTAAGTCGTTCTCGATCACACTCGCAAATCGCCGTACCTGTTGACTCGCATTCGCAGCAGAACTCAAGCCCATTGCTTTCGCAATCCATTCCTGTGATACGGTAGAACAATTTGTCTGTCCCTTAGAACATTAGAACATACAAATTGTTAACTTCCCCTCAGAGACTGTCCCTGCGAGTTTTCAGCGTGGGAGCTTACGATTTTTGGTAAATGAAGGTCTAAATTCTTCAACTATTCGAAGAATTAAATTCAATGCTTCATTTCGATTCAACCTACTATCTTTAACAGTGATCTTATCGTAACACCGCCCCCAATCGCCATTAGGGCGCAAAAAAAATGCAGAAGCTTCTCCAGCTTGGTGCTCGATAAATACCTCACAATCCGGCCGCTTGATCCGCTTTGCATTTTGCAGGTGAAAAACAAGCACTACATCACGCGGCGTTTCAAAACCTTCTTCATCCCGGAATCGTTCTGAAACAAATCCGAAAGGAGAAATCTCAATCAGTAATTCTTTGTCATTAGACTCATAAAGCGCAATCCATTTAAATTGTTCGCCAGTAAAACTCTTATCATTAAGAATCAACCCTTTCGGAGACTTGAAAGTAGGCCAGCTTTCATCGCCTGGGAAATACTCAACCCAATCTGCCTCTGCACAAAAGCACTCAAAAGAGATGGAAACAGCGAAAATAGCTATAGGTAAAATTGGAAAATTCATCACAGCGGCTCAACAACAGGTTTGGTAAAACCATCTTTCAAAAATCGCAGGCGATTGCGGTAGTAGTTTAAATTTGCTGACGCTTTTGGGGTCACGGTTTCGGGTTCCGGCAAAAGCCCGACATTTCCTGACAGTTTCCATTCTTTGCTAAAGATACCTCCCGCTACTTTTTCCCCGCACCGGGCTTCTTCTGCACTTTAAACTCCCAGTTTGGAGACGGCTCGTGAGCCTCGGCGAAAATCTCTTTCGCTCGTGCCACAAGATCGGGGCGCACCGCTGCGAGATCCTTTTCCTCCGCAATGTCTTCAGCTAGATTGTAGATCTTGATCGGCGCATCGGGATTTTTACTGATCCCCAGTTGCAGGGCTTTCCAGTCACCCCAGCGGGCTGCTTTCTTTCCACCCTGCTCGTAGAATTCCCAGTAGAGATAGTCGTGCGCTTTTTGCTCACCTTCTCCGAGGAGAGTCGGGACCATGGAAATACCGTCAACATCAGCGGGAATCTCAGCGCCGGCGAGTTCGCATGCGGTCGGGAGAATATCCCAGTGCGCCGAGACGAGCCCGGTGACGGTTCCGGGTTTAATCTTTCCGGGCCAGTGGGCGATCATGGGCGCGCGAATACCGCCTTCGGTGAGGTCTCGCTTGAATCCGGTGAAGGGTCCGTTGCTGTTGAAAAATTTGGGATCGTGCCCGCCTTCGCGGTGCGGACCGTTGTCGGAACTGAACAGCACGAGGGTATTTTCGTCTATTTCGAGCTCTTTTAGGAGCGCCATCATCTCGCCGACTCCGTCGTCAACGAGAGTCATCATTCCGGCAAAGGCGGCGACGGGATTTTTCACTTCGGTGCCGGCGTATTTCCCGACTTTGTCTTCAAACTGGGGAAATTTCTCGCGGAAAGGAGCGGAATAGGAATCGGGGGAATGCATCGCGGCGTGGGGAATCGCGACGGGAAAGTAGACGAAGAACGGTTCGTCTTTATTGGCACGAATGAAGTCGAAGGCCTCCTTCATGATGAGTGGGTGCGTGTAGGTCTCACCATCGAGCTCGACACGTTCCTTGTTTTTCCAGAGATGGGTCGGGTAATAGGAATGCGCTTCTCGCTGGCAGTTGTAGCCGTAAAATTGATTAAAATGCTCGATCGGATCGCTCGCGGAACCAGGCGCTCCGAGCCCCCATTTCCCGAAGGCACCGGTGGTGTAGCCGGCTTTGGAAAGAAGGCGCGGGATCGTGACGATGTCGGCGGGCATCGGGGCCTGTCCCTCCGGCTGCACTTCGCGGTTTCCGCGGACGTAGGTGTGTCCGGTGTGCTTCCCGGTCATGAGGGAGCACCGGGTCGGGGCACAGACGGTGCTGCCTGAGTAGTGCTGCGTGAATTTGAGCCCTTCTTCCGCGAGCTTGTCGATATGAGGAGTTGAAAAGAGCTCCTGCCCGTAACAGCTCAGATCGCCGTAACCGGCATCATCGAGAAGAAAATAGATGATATTCGGTTTCTCAGCGGCCTGAGCAAACAGGGCGCTGAGCGATAGCGATAAGACGACGGCGAAGCGTTTGGCAGATTGAAACATGGTTCCATTCTCGCCATTTCAGAACGCTGCGTCAACTCGCGTTACACCGACACCACTTTGGCGGCGAGCCCGGCGAATGCTTTGGAAACTGAACTTTCGGCAGGATCCATGTTTGCAATCGGGTCGCCGCTATCGGCCCGCTCGCGGGTTGAGGAATCGAGCGGGATCTGCGCCATGAGAGGAACGCCGAGACGTTCCGCTTCAGTCTTGCCACCACCTTCACCGAAGATGAAATACTTTTCACCGTGATCACATTCGAACCAGGCCATATTCTCGACGACACCGGCGATGGGCACGTTCACCTTCTTGAACATCGCTGCTGCTTTACGCGCATCGATGAGAGCGACTTCCTGCGGAGTCGTCACGAGAATGGCGGCATCAACGGCGACGGTCTGCACGATCGTGAGCTGGATATCTCCTGTGCCGGGAGGCAAATCGAGAACGAGATAATCCAGTTCCCCCCAAACACACTGTCTCAAAAACTGCTGGGTGTAGCGGGTCGCGAGAGGCCCGCGAACAATCACCGGTGAATCCTCTTCGAGAAGAAATCCCATCGAGATTGCTTTGATTCCGTGCGCTTCAATTGGGACAATTTCGTTCTGTTCCGTGGCCATGGGCTGCTCATCGCTGGCACCGAGCATGAGCGCGACGCTGGGACCGTAAAGGTCACAGTCGCAAAGACCAACTTTGGCGCCGGTTTTACTGAGGGCGATGGCGAGGTTGGTCGCCACGGTCGATTTGCCGACCCCGCCTTTTCCACTCGCGACGGCGATGATTTTTTTCACACCGGGAATGCTGGACTGCCCGGCAGCAGGGTTTCCGCCGGTAACAGGTTCGGGCGGATCCTGAATATCAAAATCGATCTTGATCTCACCAACTCCGTCGAGGGTCTTGAGAGCCGCCTCGATCCCTTCATGAATCGTCCGGGGAATATTGGGATCTTTGGTGGCGATACCAATTTTCACTGCGACGTCATTCCCGAGAACGGTGACGCCCTTAACGAGACCAAAGGAGATAATATCCCGGCTGAACCCCGGATAGTGAACTTCTCCCAATTTTTCGCGAACCAAATCTTCTGTAATCATTATGTCTGAACGAGTCGTCTTTGTTGATAGGCCAATACGCCCGGAAGTCCAATAAAGAGGCACATTCCCCCACTACAAACCCTCTGCAGCTTTCCGGGCGATGTCCGCAGTCGAGTTCTCATGGACGACCTTTTCCGCCTCGGCGATCGCTTCACGACTGATCATGGGCAGGGCACCGGGAAGGTGCGTAATCCGCGGTGAACAGGCCCGGAACTCTTTCGAATACTGATATTTCGGCCTTTCCAGAATCTGACTTGAGGGACCGCACTCAAGGATCCCGCCCTCATAAAAAATCGCAACGCGGTCGGCGACACCCTTAATCCCCCTTAGCCCTTTCATCGCGAGGACTACCGAAAGGCCATAGTCATCACGGAGCGAGGCGATCAATTCAAAAAACTGTGCCTCGGCAATGCGATCGAGCCCGGCTGTGGCCTCGTCGCATACAAGTAACCCCGCCCCTGACATAAGCGTTTTCATGAGAATGAGTCGCTTCAGCATCAGGGATGAGAGATCGGCGGGGAACATTTCAAGAATGCGCTCCGGCTCGACAATCCCGACAGCATAAAAATAATCGCTCCAGTCCCCCTCCCCCTTCGAGCGGGTCAGCCGCGAACTCTCCCGCAGCCATTGTCTCACTTTCTGATTGGGATTCAGCTGTGAATGAGCGTCTTTCACGAGGACTCCGATCCGGCTCCGACGCAGATGAAGATTCCTCCTCCGGTTCAGCCGCAGGATATCCTCTGATTCAAACTCAATGCTGCCGGAAATAACTTTATCGGAGGGGCTGATCACTCCGGAAATCAACTGCGCGAGAAGTGATTTTCCACTGCCGGATTCGCCGGCACAGACAAGGATTTCTCTTTCATGCAACTCGAGGGAAACATTTCGCAAACCGAGATCGCGCTCACCGAGCCCGCGGGGACGCTCCACGGTGACGTTGTTGACGCTGAGTATTGGTTTCTTCCTTTCGTCCATGACTCAATTTCTCTCTACCAGTATCGCTGCACTTCCCCGGTTCGAAGCAATGAGGAAACTCTCCAACCCAGAAAGGAGAATATCATTACGACAACACTGGCGAGAACTCCGGGATACACCGCCATCCAGGGAGCCTCGATAATGAGGTGCTGACCGTAGGCAATCATGGCACCGCAACTGATTCGATTGCCCGTTACCCCGAGGAAGGAAAGTGTCATTTCCGCGAGCATGATCCATGGAATCATCACAGCGAAAGCCCCGGCAAGACGCCGCAACACCTTGGGCAAATCCCGATACATGATGATATCGCGCCTCGCCAAACCGAGTGCATAACCGGCGACGACGTCGAACTTTTCCTCCCCTTCTTCAAACCAGGAGGCAATCATCGGAGCCTGCTGAATTCCGATGAGAATGATCAGCGCCACCATCACAGTGGCGAGACTCCCGCCTGAGCCTCCTGCCACAATTATCAGCAACACCATCGGAGGCGTGATGAACCCGGTTCGCCCGATCAGACGAATGAGCCGAAAGCGCCTCCCCCCCTGATCGAACGCAAATAGCATCACAAAAGTCAGGGCGAGAAGGAGACCGAAACCTGAACAAAGCACCGCGACAGCAAGTGAAGTGGCCATGGCAATGCGACTGATCGTGAAGACATCTTTCCCGTGGCCTGTTGTTCCGAACCAGTGGGCCGAATCCGGGGCCTCCCAGAGCGGCTTTTCCGGAACAGAGTAGACCTCGGCCGGACGAACATCGATCCCGCTGCCCCCTGAAAAGAGCCACCCCGTAATGAGAAGATAGAGACCGGCGATGAAGACCACCCTCCGGATATGCCACACTCTCGCGAAGAGAGCGCCCAGCCAGAGAAGGGGCCGTGATTTGCGTTTGTTAGCCATTGGTGACCTCCCCCGGTTGCAGATGAATCGCGCAGTCACGCAGCCAGTTGACGAGGCTGATCAATCCGATGAGCCACATCGAGCTGAGGATAATCCCCCCGTAGTTGGCAGCATTAACTGACTCGACGAGGAGGCTCCCCATGCCCCGATAGCGAAAGGCGAATTCAATTCCGACGAGCAATCCGAAAAGAAGCGGAAGCGGACGGTCGAGCGCTCGAATCAAGGGCGTTCCCGCACCTTTGACGACATGATCATAGAAGATGGACTCACTGTTATACCCGCCGACAAAAAGACCGTGAGTATAGGGTCTGGACATCTCGGAAGAAATGGCGTTGAAAACAGAGATCATGAGCGAGGCACTTCCCGCGGCGATCAGGGGCACCGCAACAATGAAAGCATGCCACCAACCGAGAAGATCCGGACCCGATGTCACGACGACTTCATTGGCAAAACCGGGACGCTGCCAAATCGAGTAGGAGTAAATCGCTATAAGAATGACGAACCAGAATCCCGGAATCGCTGAAAACACCGAGAAAGGAAGCCTCAAAATAATTCCGATACGGTATCGACGTAGCCGGGCCGCGAGAAATCCCCATCCATATCCGATCAACAGAACGCAGGATAATGCAATTACGAGGACCCGCAGACTCGCCGCGCTTCGCTCACTGAAAAGAACCCGGAAGCCGCCCTCCCCTTCGACGTCACTTCCGAACGGCGCATAAGAACTGGCGAGCCAGATATGCTGATCTGAGCCACCCAGACCGCAGAAAGCAAACTCGATCAGAAGCATGAGCAGGAGAAAGGTCACACCAAGCCGGGCCGCAGAGAAGAAAAGGCGCTGGAGAATTAGACGCGTCATGGTTCAACCGGCTGCAACTCCTCTTCCGCAGCATTTTTCCGCACCCACCAGGCCCGGCTCCTTTCGAGACCTGCCTTTCCGACCCCCAATCGCTGAACGATAGGCTCACCTCCGACACCCTCACGAATCACCTCCAGCGAATCGGCTCTCACCGTAATGAGTCGCCCACTGTCGCCGATAAAAAGACAGGGCTGCAGTTCCGCGATCTCTTTTTGCAGCCTCGAAGTGAGCCGCTTCACGTGAATGTTATCCTCCTCATAACGCAACTTAGTGACGGCCTCGTCGACGAGTTGATTGCGAAGTCCGAATATATTGCTTCCGCTACCGATTCCGGAGGAATGCCAGGTCGTGTAGCGATCGCGCTCAAGTGGCAGTTCCCAGTTTAGAATAAGTGCTTCAAATTCGCGGGTTGAAAGTCGCTCTGTCATCATCACTTCGCGGGAAACGGGATCGAGTTCAACCCGCACCCCCAAAGCAGCCCATTGCGCGGCGAGCTCCTCCGCAAAATAGAGGTGATCCGGATTGCCTTCATTGACGGTGAGCTTGAACGAAAACGGATTTCCCTCTGCATCACGTCGAACCGACGCCTCTTCCTCGAGAGTGAAACCGGCCTCATCAAGCATTCGCCCCGCTGCCACAGGATCATAAAGGGGGAGCATCATTTTTTCGTCGCAATAGGGAACCGCCGGATAGAAAAGACTTTCGCTGGGCTGCTGAAACTGATCAATGGAATCGCGTCGCACTCTTTTCAAATCGACCCCTTTCGCCAGCGCGGTCCGCACCGAGATTTGATCGAACGGTTTGGAGTCCAGATTCCAGGCGACAAAATGCTGGAAGCGGGGAAGACAGGGAACGGTCTTCACCATCCCCGGATTGCGCTCGGTCCATTTCACGAAGCGCTCATCGGGAACTATGACATGAAGCCGGTTCGACCGAATTGCAAGAAGGACCGATTCGAGTGACCCCGCTTCTTCGTATACGAGACGCTTTTCCAATGGCGGCTCGCGAAAGTAATTTTCGTTCACCTCCAACTCCACCCCTCCATCGCGACGCCGCTTCACCAAACGGTAGGGGCCGTTCCCGACCGGATTCGCAAAAAACTGAAGCGCCTCCCCGGGCGTCTTCATTTTCGAAAAAAGATGAGCAGGAAGAATCGGCAGCTTTTCCCAACTCTCCAGCATCGTGGTCGGCTCATCGTTGCAATGAACTTTCAGGGTAAATTCGTCGACCCGCGTCAGATCCTCAACGAACCAGAATGAATTCGCGAGAGGGAGCGAAGAACCGGGCGAAGTGAACTGATTGTATGAAAACAGAACATCATCCGCCCCGAAGCGCACCCCGTCGTGCCATCTCACATCGGTTCGCAGCTTAAGCTCCATCACGTGAAACGAAGTGTAACACTGCGTGCCCACCACCTCGATCTCAGGGTCGAGACTCCGGTTCGATTCATAGTAGAGTTCCAGCTCTCTCAAAAACAGATCAGTGTCCCCTTTCAGGAAGAGATTCACCGTGGAATCGCCCTCATACTCCAGCATTTTGATCTGAGTTTTCTCAACTGAGGCCTTCAGAAAAGTCTCAAAAGACACTGCGACCGAATCCCGCAGGCTCAGTTTTACGAGCAGGTAATCGCCGAGGAGGACAGGGTCGATATTTCCAATCAGCTTCCTCGTGAGCCCTCCCTGAAATCCCTCAAGCCCGACCGTGAGAACCGTTTCATTGCGATCCACAGCCTGCGCATTGAGACCGCCACCGAGAAACTCACCGGACCGGATCATCGCCTCGGCCTCTCCCGCCGCCTCCTCGCTCGCGCAGCGTATCACGACGACCGTCTGGAAAGACCACGAATCAATCAGATTGGGACGGAGAATCAGCTCATCATCACGCGTCAGAGTCGGCTCAAAAATGAGGTCGGTAATTTCCCGGGTGATCCCCTTTTGCGGAATGGCAGGATCGAGATAACCGACCGGTTCCCGGATCGCGGAAACCATCGCGGAACGATCATCGCTCAAGCTCAGGTCACTGACCCGGTTGAACAACCAAATCCCAACGCCGACAACAGCGATGGGAAAGGCATAAAGTATCGCCCTGAGAAGGAACATCCCTTCAAGTATAGCAACCGCGACGCGAATGCCAAACTTAGTTTAGGGATCTTAAAGGTTCAGGAACTGCGGAAAATCCGGCCGGGATTATCGTAAATCGAGGCAGATCATGCGCTCCTGCCCCCGCACGATGAGCCGCCCATTGCTGAGCGCCATCGGAGACCAGTATTTAAAGTCAGGCACCTTGATCGTGCTGCGGCCTTCCTGCTTCGCAATCTGCTCATCCACTTCCGCCTTTTTCCCGAAAGTGTCATAAAGCGCGACTTCGTTGTAGCCTTCCGGAGACGGCTTCACGACCCGGAGATAGCCGACTTCGCCATCCTGAATGAGCAGGTGCCCGTCCACGAGGATCATGTTACCACGGCCCATGAATGGATCGTCACCGGTGTGCCAGATCGTTTCCCCGTCAAAATTGATACACATCAGGCCACCGGTCTTGCGCTTGTCGCCCTTGTGGTTGTCATTTTCATTGGCGAGAAGATAAATGTGCTCACCAATCACGAACGGCGGATGCACCTGAGTGCCCTGAACCAGATCGAAGACTTTCTCCACTTTCCAATCGTCCCCATCCTTCGTTATCCGGGTCATGCAGGAACCGTTGCCGTATCCACCGGTGAGGAAAACGAGTTCCTCAGTCACTTTCGTAGCGAACGGAATCGGGATCTTGTTGAAATAAACATCCGTTCTCCAAATCTCTTTCCCCGATTCAGGATCGACACTGATCGTAGTGCCCTCCTCTTTCCCCTGGCTGTTGTAACTTGCCACAAAAACGAGCTGCTCGACGCCGTGCAAAGTCATGACAACAGGCGTGGAGTGAGAATCGCCGAGCTCCTTCGTTCTCCAGATCTCTTTCCCGGTCTTTTTATTCAGCCCGATCAACCCGGCTTCCTTACTCATCGCAGGCACGATGAGAACATCGCCAACCACCAGCACACTCTGCGCCCAACCCCACTTTGGAGGTTCCGCACCATATTCATCCTGAATTGAAACCATCCAGTCCTGCTCGTGAGATTTCCGGTTCACGCGAAAGACCTGACCAAACCCGCTCACGAAATACACCGCATCATCCTCAACGAGCGGAACACCGCGACTCCCTGCGAAGGGCAACTTTCCGGGGTATTCGAAACCGAACTCCCACTTTTCAGCCCCGTCTTCCAATGAAAGACAAATGAGGCGGTCCTTTTCACCGAGATCGCGATCAACGAGAAAAACCTCATCGCCGGCAATCGCAGCAGCGCCCCAGCCCTCGTTGAGTGTTTTCTCCCAAAGTTGCTTCGGGGGATTTTTATCCCAGCCACTGAGATTCAAACCTGTCTCTGACGAGATCCCCTTCCGCGTAGGCCCCTGGAAATTAGGCCAATCTTCGGAGCGGGCGAGTGAAGTGGACAGCGCCACCAAAAGAACGAGCGGGGTAATTTTCATCGCGGGAATTTGCCAAAGACGCCGCTCGACTTCAACCATCAAATTCGTTGGATTCGCGCCCTCTCCAGTACCCCATCGGGCACCCCCGAATCAGTAACTGCGACGCATGTGACTGGGAAGAATGTTGAGTTCCTCCCGGTATTTCGCCACGGTCCGGCGCGCGATCTCAATCCCCTTTTCCTTGAGTTCATCGACGAGACGCTGATCACTGAGCGGCTTCCGGGTGTCCTCGTTGGCAATCAGCTCCGCGAGAGCCTGTTTCACGCTGGTGTTACTCATCGAAACGCCACTCTCGGTTTCGTAACCCGTCGTGAAGAAATATTTCATCTCAAAGACCCCATGAGGCGTCGCGACATACTTCCCGGAAACGGCACGACTCACCGTCGTTTCGTGAACACCCACGACATCCGCAATCTGCGCCATGTTCATCGGTTTCAAGCGGGAAGGACCATGTTCAAAAAACTCGGTCTGGCGCTTCACGATCTCACCTGCAATTGAGCGAATCGTCTCCTGACGCTGATGGATGCTCTTGATTAAAAATTTTCCGGACCGGATCTTGTCGCGAATGTAGTTTCTCGCTTCCTTCCCACCACCGGAGGCCATGAGATCTTTATAGGAATTCGAAATTCGAAGTCGGGGGACCTGCTCGTTGTGAATCTCGACGACCCACTCAATTCCCATCCGGGAAACGGTGACATCAGGAGTCACGTAGGTATTCAGGTCCGAGCTCAAGCGACTGCCCGGCTTCGGATCGAGACGTCCGATAAATTCAGCTGCCACCGAGATCTGCTCCGGCTGAACGCTCAGCTTTTTAGCGATTTGAGGATAACGGTGACGGGCAAGGTCATCGAGATGATGATCGACAATACGGAATTCGAGACTGTGATGCTTTCCGAGCCGCTCCAGCTGAATAAGAAGACAGTCCCGTAAATCTTCAGCACCCACTCCGGCAGGGTCAAAACTCTGAATCAAGGCCCTTCCCTCATCGAGTTCATCAAACGGGATTCCGAGATCAAAGGACATCTCCTCCAGATCGACTTTCAAATACCCGTCTTCGTCGATATTGCCCACGAGCATCTCAGCGACCTCGAGCGTCTCTTTTTTGGCATCGGAAAGATGCACCTGATTTAAGAGGTGATCCTGCAGCGTGATCGGCTCAACGATCGAGTCCATCACAAACTGATATTTCTCGTCGGCATCGTCCCGGCGCGGAGAGGCAACCCTGGCCTGGCTCATGTATTCACGCCACTCCTCCTCCTGCTGGGAAAGCTCCGCGAACTCTTTGTCGAACTCCTCGTCTTCGGAGGAACTGCCCACCTCATCCAGAGAGATATCGGTATTTTCCTCCTCCAGAGTGGGATTGTCGACCAGCTCCTGCTGAATCAAATGCCGCAGTTCCAGAGTGGGAGTTTGCAACAACTGCAGACTCTGCTGCATCTGCGGCGCAATCGCCTGCTGTTGGTGCAGTCCTTGAGTTTGGTCAAAACGCTGTTCGGGCATTATCGTGTAGAGTGGAGGAGCGGGGGGATCCAGACCATCCAATACTACGATTTTATCTGCGACTACAGCGAAAATAAAGCAAAATTCGCACCAATCGGGATGTTTTTCTCAGAATAATTCAATTTCCCGTAGAATCCCGCAGCCCTTCCGGCTCAAAATAAATGCCTGATATTTGAAAGATAAGAAAACTAATCAATAAAACCTGTTGTATATTATGGTAATTCTAATAAATTGTATTAATTAGACGATTTTTACCAATCACCTTTCTCATGAAAGCGCTTCCCTTATACATTTACGTTACAACCCTACTTCTCGTGCCGCTGATGGCTCAGGAGCCCCGGATTCGTCAGAACGCTATCACCAATCAACCTTCTGATCACTGGGTGGAGCTCGAACCTGTGGAAATGAAGCTTCAGGAAAAGGTTGAGCCACGGACAACCCCCAGCTCGGTTCCGTCCTGGCAGACCCGCTACACCCTCGGCCCCGGAGACACTCTCGATTTCTCGGTCTATGACAGACCTGATTTGACCCGCACAGAAGTGCCCGTCGCACCCGACGGAACGATCAGCTATCTCCAGGCGATTGCGGTGAAGGCGAATGGTCTCACACTCGATCAGCTCAGAACTAAAATCGAAGCCGACCTTGCGAAGTATCAGAAAAACGTAAAGATCTCCATCAATCCGACGAAGATTCTCAGCAAAGACTTTGCGATCATCGGACGGGTCAAAAAGCCGGGGCGCTACACGCTCGATCGCCCCACTTCCATCCTCGAAGGCATTGCGATGGCGGAAGGCATTCAGGTCGGCTCAGTCGGCAACTCCGCTTACGAGCTTGCTGATTTTGATAAATCATTCGTCGCCCGCAACGGGAAGAAGCTGAACGTTGACCTCGCCAAACTCTACTTCGAGGGAGACTTCAGCCAGAACGCCTACCTTGAACCTGACGACTACATCTTCGTCGCCTCCAACGTCGACAACGAAGTCTACGTGCTCGGGGCGGTGAACAATCCGGGTCGTCGCAAGATGCCGATGAAGCTCACGATCACGAAAGCGATCGCCGAGGCAGGCGGCTTCGTCGAGGGGGCCTACCGCATGCGGGTCCTTCTCATCAGAGGGAGCATCCACAAACCCGTTGCCTCCATCGTCGATATGAAGGCGATCCTCGAAGGGCGCGCCAAAGATTTTGAAGTCCAGGACGGTGATATTGTCTACGCAAACTACCACCCGTTCCACCTCGTCGATCAGGCACTGGAAAGTGCAATGACCACTTACGTGCAATCCGTTGCCGCCCAGACTCTGAATCAGAATTACTCCCCGATTCTCAACTAATCAGTCACTTTCAATCATCATTACCTTCTTAAGATGAAAAAACTAGTCATTCCAATCAAAATGCTCGTGATCCTCGCCATGGGATCCCAGGCACTGACCTCATGCGTTTCGCTGCGCCCTCCCGACCGCGAGTTTCGCGCCGTTGCAGAGCATCCCTACATGGGCGGCGACGAAGAACTGATCCCTGACGCCGACGCAACACCGGTGGCAAAAGAGCCTGTTTTTCAGTCGATCAAATGCGGTGCACCGCTCGACAAAAGCCTCCTCAGCCGCCCCACCGGCCCTTACCGGATCGGCCCCGGAGATATCCTCGACATCGAAGTCGCGGAAAACAAAGATACACGGACCAAGTCCACCGTCATGCCCGATGGAATGCTCTACTTCAACACCGCTCGCGGAGTGAATGTGAAAGGGAAAACGGTCAGGGAAATCTCGACTCTGCTCTCACATCAACTGAAAGAGGACTACGTCAATCCTGTCGTAACTGTGAACGTGTCAAAAGCGGACAGTCAGCGCTTCTGGATGCTGGGCCAGGTCGCCAAACCGGGCACCTACCCTATCACCAAACCAACCACACTCGTTGATGCGATTTCCACAGGAAGCGGATTGCTCTCCGTTCGTGACAGCGTCAACGTGAACAATCCCGAATCAGCCGACCTCGAACGCGCCGCGATCATCCGTGGCGGCGAAGTGCTCCCGGTCAACTTCGACTCGCTCATCCGCGAAGGGGACATGAGCCAGAACATTTACGTAAATGCCGGTGACTACATCTTCATCCCGTCGCTTACCGCGAGTTCCATCTACGTCCTCGGACACGTCAACAACCCGGGCCCGATCTCCTACGAAAGAGATCTCACGATGCTTGCCGCCGTGGCCGGAGCAGGTGGACCCAAACCTGAAGCGGTCGTCACCAAGGCTCTCATTATCCGCGGCGGACATCACAATCCCGAAGTCGCAGTGGTGAACTTCCGCGATATCATGAAAGGATTCGATTCCGATCTCAAACTGCAGGCCGGAGACATCATCTGGATGCCGCGGAGCAACTGGTCCAATGTCATCAAATACACTGGAGCCGTCCTCAACACCGCCGCTCAAGCCATCGCTGTCCAGGAAGGACTCAGCGTGCTCGGAGCAACCGGCAGTGCGGGAATCTCGATCAACGCCGGTGGTTAATCACCGGCTGAAGCCTGATTGACGGCAACCTAGCTGCCGTCGATGAGGCGGCCGATTCCGCCGAGGACACTTCCTTCGCCCTGCGAGGAACCGCCGGTGCTGGGAGCCGCCCGAATGACACGCTCAGCGAGACGCGAGAAAGGCAGGCTCTGAAGCCAGACTTTACCGTGACCGCTCAAGGTCGCGAGGAAGAGTCCCTCCCCGCCGAAAAACATCGACTTCAGATTACCGGCGCGCTCGATATTGTATTCGATGCCCGGCGCAAAAGCGACGAGACACCCCGTGTCGACCCGCAGGGTTTCTCCATTCAGCTCCTTCTCAATGATCGTGCCACCGGCATGAAGAAACGCCTTGCCGTCCCCTCTCAGCTTCTGAAGAATAAAGCCCTCCCCTCCGAAAAAGCCCGTTCCGAGCTTGCGGTTGAAAGCGATCGTGACCTGAGTTCCGAAGGCCGCACAGAGGAAGGAATCTTTCTGACAGGTCACTTCACCGCCAATCGATTTCAGATCGACCGGAATGATTTTCCCGGGAAAAGGAGCCGCAAAAGCAACCCGGCGTTTGTGCGCGGCTCCTGCATGAGTGAAGTGCGTCATGAAAATCGACTCGCCCGTGAGTGCCCGTTTTCCCACTGCGAGCAATTTTCCCATGACTCCTTCGTTCGGCTGGCTCCCGTCACCCATTTTCGCCTGAAAAGTGATATCCTGCTCCACGTAATTCATCGCTCCCGCCTCGGCGATAACGGTCTCACCCGGATCGAGCTCCACCTCAACGATCTGCATATCATCGCCGAAAATTTCGTAATCGATCTCGTGCGAAGTCTGCCCCATTGGCGAAATTGACTGCTGGATCGGAGGCGGCCCTGACGCTGCCACAGAAGCCGGAGCGGCACCGAACAAAGTCGGAAGCGCTTCACCCGCTGGAGTCCAGTTTGCCATCCCCGAACTCCAGACACGGGTTGCGGATGTGATAGTCCCGTTCTGTACCAGTTCAGGAAGTCCGGACTCGGGGACCTGAAGTTGTTCGTTAGTTGCCGTTGCGTAGTGCCAGGTTTTCATAAGAGGGTGCTGAAACTCTACACATTTTTTGAAATTGGAAAAGCATCAACCACACCGAAATACACGGAGAACCGGACATGATCAGGGATCGCCACACCCACTTTTACCGCTTCCCCGTAAAACCGGAAATACCGGGTAACTTTCAAGCAGTTCTCCACTATATACTTGTATATGATTCCCGAGTCCGATGCCCGAAAAATCATCAACCTGCTGGGCAAGGTCGCTTTGATGGAATCCTCCCGAAACGACCGTCGCATTGCCGTGCTCAACGGCCTTTCAAAACTAATCGAAGCAGATGCCTGGCTTTGGTTCACCGCAGCGCATACGATCGCCGGAGATCACCCCGCCCACGCCGTCGTTCTCAAGTCCGGATTCAGTGACGAACAAATGGGATACTTACTTGAAGCCTCGGAATGTCCTGACATGACGAGATTGACGGCCCCCTTCTTCGAAGATTTCGAAAGAACCGGAGGTCAAACGACCCGGTTGCGCCAGCAGGTCGATCCCCTGAATTTCTTCGAAGAATCCGCTGTCTACGACCTGTGGAAAAAAGCCAACATCGGTCCTGTAATCCTGTCAGCCCGCCCCACTTCCGACGGGCAGGTCAGCATGATCGGCCTCTACCGGAACTTCGACCGCCCCCTCTTCAACGAGCATGACTCCCGGATCGCCCACATCGTCCTTTCTGAAATTCCCTCTCTCCACGAGGCAATCAGCCCGGCCGAACTCAATGGCGAGGTGACCGGTTTGTCGCCAAGGCTAAGGCAGGTCCTCAATCTCCTCCTCCAGGGTTCCTCCCGAAAAGCAATTGCGGCAACCCTTTCCCTCTCGATTCACACCGTGGGAGACTACATCGCGGAGCTCTACAGGCGTTTCGAAGTCCACTCTCAGACCGAACTGGTGAGGCGCTTTCTCGCCGGGGACGGAGGCGATATGCCCTAGCAATCCGGATTCTTTTCAAAGCAGGAAGGTGCGGAGTATCGCAATTCGCCATTGAAAGAGCGACTTATCCGGCAAACACTACCCCTGCCCGATGCTACCCCTTCCCCGCCATCAGACCCAACAGGGTTATGTCACTCACCTAACCCTCTTAGGTGTCGGCATATTTGCGCTGTTACTCTCTTCCGGCTGCAAGCGCGAGAGCAAGGTGGATCAGGCGACGCGGGAGAAGATCCTCCTTCTCGGGAACGGTGCCGAACCCAAAGCGCTCGACCCTCATCTTGTATCTTCCACTGGCGATTCGAATATTCTGCGGGCCATGTTCGAAGGGCTCGTGACCAATCACCCATCAGACGACACGATCCACGAACCCGGCGTCGCGGAACGCTGGGAATCAAATGAGGACTTCTCCGAATGGCGCTTTTTCCTGAGAAAAAATGCGAAGTGGTCAAACGGGGATCCGGTCACGGCACACGACTTCGTCTACTCCTACAACCGGATTCTTCATCCCGAAATGGCGGGTCCCTACTCGTCGATGCTTTATTTCCTCAAGAACGGGGAAAAATTCAATCAGGGTAAAATCACAGATTTCGCCGAAGTCGGAGTGAAAGCGGTCAACGATTTCGAACTGGTCTGCACCCTCGAAAGCCCCACTCCGTTCTTCCCCGACGTGGTCAAGCACACCACCTGGCTCCCCGTTCATCAGCCCACGATCGAAAAATACGGAGCGATGACCGACACGTTTACCGACTGGCAGAAGCCCGGCAACAGCGTCAGCAACGGTGCCTTCGAACTGACCGACTGGAGGATCAACGCCTATGTGAAAGTGCGCCGGAACCCTCATTACTGGGACGCCGAAAACGTGAAGCCGAACGGAATCAACTTTTACCCGATCGACAACGCCTTCACCGAGGAGAAAGCGTTCCGAAACGGCCTCCTCCACGCTTCCTACATTCTGCCGGCCAACCTCATCCCGCTTTATCGCGAAAGAGAGGATCCCGCTCTCCGCATGGAACCCTACAACGGGGTTTACTTTTACCGGTGCAACACCAACCAGCCCCCGACCGACAACGCGGATTTCCGTCGCGCCCTCGCCTATGCGATCAACCGCGAGACGATCGTGAATTTCATCACCAAAGGCAACCAGCAACCCGCCTTCGGCTTCACCCCGCCAACCAAAGGCGGTTATGTCCCGCCGGATGTCGTTTCCTACGATCCCGAAAAAGCGCGCGCGTTCCTGAAAAAGGCCGGCTACGAAAGCGGAGCCGACGTTCCCGAGTTCACCGTCATTTTCAACACGAGCGACGACCACAAATCCATCGCCGTATCGATCCAGGATATGTGGAAAAAAAACCTGGGGATCGAGAACGTAAAAATCGAAAATCAGGAGTGGAAAGTCTACATGGCCACCGTCGATGAAATGCGCTACGACGTTTCACGTCTCGCCTGGATCGGTGATTATGTCGATCCCACGACCTTCCTCGGAATGTGGCGAACCGGTGACTCCAACAACCGGACCGGCTGGGGCAATCCCGATTTTGACCGCCTCTACAAAGAGAGTTTCTTCATCAGCGAGCCAAAGGAACGATACGCGACTCTGCAGAAAGCGGAGTCCATCCTGCTCGAGGAGCTCCCCATCCTCCCTGTCTACTGGTACACGCGGGTCTACCTCCTCCACCCGGACGTCGAGAACTGGAACCCTCTCCTTCTCGACAACCACCCTTACAAACATATCGATCTCAAGGCGAAAGCGAAGACGGGAGGTGACGGGAAATGAAAACTGCCGTCTACATTCTTTCGCGCCTCGCGCAGTCGATCTTTGCCCTTCTCTGCATTGTCACGATCACGTTCTTTCTGGCGCGCCTCGCTCCCGGCGGCCCCTTCCTCGAGGAAAAAGCGGTTCCAGCGCACCTCATGGAGCAGATGAACGCGAAGTATGGTTTCGATAAACCGTTACCGGTTCAATATGCCCTTTACCTGAGCCGCCTCGTCCGCGGAGATCTCGGCCCCTCTTTCGGTAACAAAGGCTTTTCGGTCAATGAGGTCATTGCAGAGGGATTTCCCGTTTCACTGTTTCTCGGGATCATGGGACTCATCATCGCCTTGATCATCGGCGTCCCCGTCGGGGTCTTCGCCGCAGCGAAGCGGAACACGGTCACTGACTACGGGCTCATGACCCTCGCAATGATCGGAGTCTGCCTCCCCACCTTTGTCATTGCTCCATTGTTAGGGGAGATTTTCGCTCTCAAACTGGGCTGGTTCGATGTCGCCCTGTGGGAGGACAGCACAGCATGGTTCCTCGGCGCGATGACTTTGGGGCTCTACTATTCGGCCTACATCGCCCGCCTGACCCGCGGCAGCATGCTCGACGTGCTCAGTCAGGATTTCATCCGCACGGCCCGGGCCAAGGGTGTCGCTCCGGCAAAAGTCCTTTTCAAACACGCTTTCCGCGGCGGCATCACTCCTGTCGTCGCCTACCTCGGGCCAGCGCTCGCGGGGCTTATCGGCGGCTCCTTTGTCGTCGAGACCGTCTTTGGACTCCCCGGACTGGGACAGCATTTTATCAAAGCGGCCACCAACCGCGACTACTGGCTCATCAATGGAACGGTCACGGTGTTTGCCATTCTCATTCTCTTCATGAACTTCCTCGTCGACGTCATCCAGGCGTGGCTCGATCCCCGCACCCGATCCAGAGATTGATATGAAGCCTGAACTGAATATCAGAGCCGAAGAGATCGAGAAAGGCTCTTCGCTGGGCAGGGACGCATGGTTGCGCCTCAGGAAAAATTCTCTCGCGATGGCGAGCCTGTGGTTTTTCATCGCGGTGACCTTGATCTGCTATCTCGGCCCCCTGTTCCCCGGAGTCCCCGATCCCAACGTGACCCATCCCGACCTCCAGTCGATGGCACCTTTTTCGGAAGGAACTTCCATGGAGGGACAGGAAGTCTACTACCTCCTCGGAAGCGATCACCTCGGTCGTGATATTTTTGCCCGAATTCTCTACGGAGGTCGCGTCTCCCTTGCCGTTGGTTTTCTCGCAACCGCGGTCTCTCTGACCATCGGCGTGATTTACGGAGCGGTAGCCGGATTTCTGGGCGGTCGAACCGATTCCTTCATGATGAGAATCGTGGATATTCTCTACGCCCTTCCCTTCATGATCGTGGTCATCATTCTCACGACCTATTTTGGAAACAACCTGTGGCTGCTCTTCGTCTGCATCGGGGCGGTTGAATGGCTCACGATGGCCCGCATTGTACGCGGCCAGGTCAACTCGCTCAAGAATCAGGAGTTTGTCGAAGCGGCCCGCAGTCTCGGCCTTTCCAACTGGCGAATTATTTCGCGCCACCTCATTCCGAACACAATCGGCCCCGTCATCGTCTACACCACTCTTACGGTGCCGGCAGTGATGCGCCTCGAGGCGATCCTCAGTTTCCTCGGTCTGGGAGTTCAACCACCGGACGCGAGCTGGGGCTCGCTGATTAAAGAAGGCGCCGACCGCATGGCGAGCGACCCCGGACTGTTGATCTATCCGGCAATCGTCTTCGGCCTCACCCTCTTCAGCCTCAACTTTCTCGGGGACGGACTCCGCGACGCACTCGACCCGAAGAGTTCGAAGGACTGATTCCATCGGCAGCGCCCCCTCATTTCAAAGAGACGAATACTTCCTTATTTAAAAATGATTTACTTTGTGTTTACATTGTAAATCATTTTTGATATAAGCGAAGAATGATCGAATCGCGCCCCAACCCAATGTCCCGCCCGCGCTCCCGAGTCGCGGGCTTCACCCTCCTCGAACTTCTCGTCGTCATCTCCATCATCGGAATTCTCGCGGGAATGATGTATCCCGCAGCACTCGCGGTGATGAACCATGTGAAAAAATCGAGAACCGAAAACACCGCGATCCACCTGCGAAATGCAATCAACGCCTATTACACCGAATATCGGAAATTCCCCTACGAAGCGGGAAAGAACGACGAGGCAACGATTCACCTCGTCACCGACACGGAATTAATGGACGTCCTCTGCGCCTCCCCTTCCGCAGTTAAACAAGGCGGTCTCAATCCCCGCGGAATCGTATTTTTTACAGCAAGAAATGCCCGCCCCATGGGGAACGGAAAATATCACAACGGGCTCCGCATCGACGAAAACGGCGGAGCCTCTCTCTACGACACCTGGGGAGAGTATTTCGAAGTCGCTCTCGACGGTGACAACAACGGACGTGTCGCCACTCCCGAATGGGATCGGGACAATTCCTCATCGGAGATCACCGAGTCAATTCTCGTTTGGAGCAAAGGCCCCGACAAGGAAGTCGACGGGGAAAAATCGGATAACATCACGAGCTGGTAGAGCGCTCCAAAAAAGGCCGGCGCTTGTAACAGACAATCATGCCGCACTCATTCATTCTCTGCGAATGAATGATACCCACGTGTGGCTCCTTACGATAATCATCGTCCTTTTCTTCGGCCTGATGCGATGGACTCACCGAAGCTGGGGAAAAGCGACTCTATCAACCCTCTTTGCACCGCTCGTCGGTATCCCTCTCGCCGGCGTCACTTTTCTCGGCGTTACAATCCTCTTTAAAATCCTCAACGGACTTCTCTCGACCTTCGATCTCGCGATTCCCCTATCCGCGATCAGTTTCACCGCCGGAGCCGTGACGATTGGTGTCATTTTGTGGCTCCTGGCGGTCTATTGCCGCGACCAGAGGCACCTCTCTCTCGTCAAAAACGGGCCCGGTTTGGGCGTCAGTTCCAGCGCCCCAACCCCAAACGGCGTCTTCCGGCGGCGCTTCAATTGAGAATGTGACAAATATCCCCTCGTGAACGTGCCATCAACTTCACCGCTTTTCTTGTTGCAACTCTGTCTCAATTAGAAGAACCTAGACTAAGATGCCCAGCACAACGGTACAGGACTTGAAAATCGACAGCCTCCAGAGCCTCTCTCAGGCTCAGGTGGGATGTGATTTTCAAATCAGAGTGATCGAAGGCCCGGGCTGCGACCAACTTCGAAAACTGGGCTTCTGCGAAACACTTCAGGTTCGCAAGCTGGCCGACGGTCGCAATCTCATCTGCAATGTTTGCGGCACCCGCATGGCAGTCAGTAAAGAACTCGCCGAGCAGGTAAAAGTGACTCCTCTCGAGGCATAACACTCGGCGGGAATTCATTTTCATTATGGAATCCTCGCAAGAAACCATTGCCCTCGCCGGCAATCCGAATTCTGGAAAAACAACGCTTTTTAACGCTCTCACCGGCTCTTCAGCCAAGGTGGGAAATTACGCGGGCGTCACGATCGACCTTAAGCACGGGGAGTTTCATACCCCTCATGGACGAAAACTGACTCTCGTTGATTTACCGGGATGCTACGCGCTCGATGACGCCTCGCCGGATCAGGAAATTGCCCGCGCCGTCCTCAAAGGTGATCACGGGAAATGCCCGAAACCGGACCTGGTTATCTCTGTAATCGACGCCTCGAACCTGGAGCGTCACCTTCAACTGACTCTCCAGATCATCGAGCTGGACATCCCCGTCATCGTCGCTCTGAACATGGTCGACATGGCTGAAAAGGCCGGTCTTCGTCTCGATCCCGTCAAACTCAGCGAGGAACTCGGAGTCCCCGTCGTCCCGATTCGGGCAGACAAAGGAAAGGGAATTATTGAACTCAAGCAGGCCATCGCCCACCCTCTCCCGCCGGCCTCCAAACCTCACTGGAAAACAGGAGACGAGAAAGATCGCCGCGAATTTGGACTGAACGTCGCACAAATCGCAGCGCGGCGCCCCGACCAACAGACCAGCAGCAGCTCGGACAAAATCGATGCCATCGCTCTCCACCCTGTTTTCGGCTGGTTCTGTTTTCTCGGAATCATGTTCGCCCTTTTCTGGTCGATCTTTTCTTTCTCATCGATCCCGATGGGCTGGATCGAAAGCTTGCAGGAATTCCTTGTCGGCCAGGTCGAAGGCGCTATGGCGGAAGGCGATTTCCGCGATCTCATCACCCACGGAATCATCGAAGGCGTTGGAGCCGTTGTTATTTTCCTGCCGCAGATTCTGATGCTGTTTTTCTTCATCGGCCTCATGGAAAGCTCGGGCTACATGGCAAGGGCAGCTTTTCTCATGGACGGGTTCATGTCGAAAGTCGGCCTCAGCGGAAAGGCCTTCCTTCCGCTCCTCAGCTCCTACGCCTGCGCCATCCCCGGCGTCATGGCAACCCGGACGATTGACTCCGCCAAGGAACGACTCGTGACCATTTTCGTCGCCCCCTGGATGAGCTGCTCAGCTCGACTTCCCGTATACCTTCTACTCGTTCCAATGCTGCTGGGCGGCAGCGAAGGAGGCGTTACCCAGGCCGCAATCTTCATGGCCATCTACGTGGTGGGAACCCTCACTGCGTTCCTCGTCGCGCGTATTTTGCGAGGCCGTCTCGGACCGGATGAAGTGGTGCATCACTTCATGCTCGAGCTGCCCCCTTACCGCCTGCCGCAGTGGGGCTACATTTTTCGTCATGTTCTCGATCGAGGATGGGCCTTCCTCAAAAACGCAGGAACGATTATTCTCGCGATCATGATCTTGCTCTGGGCCGCAACCACCTACCCCAAATCCGACAGCGATGATCCGGCAGAGCAACTCGCTCACACCGTCGTCGGACGAGTCAGTGCCGCGATCGAGCCCATCGTGAAACCACTTGGATTCGATGGACGCACCGGAACCGCAATCCTGACGTCTTTCGCCGCCCGCGAAGTGTTCGTCGGCTCCATGGCTCAGCTCTTTCACGTAGAGGAAAGCGACGAAGAGACCGAAACCCGCACCCACATTCGCGAGCGGCTCGCCAATGAAACCTGGGCTGACGGCAGTAAGATGTTCACGCCCGCTGCGGTTATCTCCCTTCTGATTTTCTACATCTACGCCCTGCAATGTCTCCCCACCTCGGCGGTGGTCGCCCGTGAGGCAGGCTCCTGGAAGTGGGCCGTCGGGCAGTTCATTTTCATGACCGTATTTGCCGGAGCCGCTTCACTGATCACCTACCAGGCGATCTCATTCTTCACGGGATAGCCAATACGATGGAAGATTGGCAGTCAGTCGCAGCAATCGCCACCGTGGTCCTCACGGTCATCATTCTCGTGATTCGCGCGAAGAACCGGAAAGGCGGCGGTGGATGCGGGAGCAGCGGATGCGGCACCGGAGGGTGCTAAACATCAGACTGCTTTTTTTCGCGGAGCAGCCAGCACACCTTCCGCCACCTGACATCCCCCGATCACTCAGGGAAGATCCACTCGTAGGAATCGGTGTGAGAGAAAATCTCGCTGCGAATCTGCTGACACAAACCGGGCATCCCCGGAAAAAGGGTGCGGGCATCAATCCCCATCATGGCAAGACGGCTGCGCAGGTGGGATTTCTCGACAGCGGGAATAACCAACTTAGCAAGATTAAGCCTGTCTTTTCCCAGCTCAAATAACTCTTCAAAACTCTCCGCCGTAGCATCCTCCTGCGGCAGCGGGTGCGACAAGTAGCAGGTTTTCTGATTCAACATCGCCGGAGTGGTGTTCTGTGGGCGATAGAGCCGGGCCTCTTCGGGAACCTGCTCATAGTCGTGAGAAATGGTAAAACTCGAATCCCCCGGCAAAATGCGCCAAACCGCACCGTCCTCATTGGCGGGAGTCTCCCCGGTGGCAAAATAGAGAGCCACGAGCGCGTTCTCCGACCAGGCGGAAAGTCGGGTCGGCAAACCGGCGTGCTGTCCCACCGACATCCACTCAAGCTCACTGTCGGGTTTGAAACCAATCTCGCCGGCACCTCGCTGCTTCAATGAAATCATGAATGCAGCTTCCAACTCGGCCCACGACTTGAACTCGGTCGAGGCAACCTCTTCGCGCAACAGGGTTGGCAGGAGAGCCCAATCGGCATTGGAATGACCGCGATAGACCGGGATTCGCTGAAATCCGAGAGTAGGAACCATCTCCTGAATGAAATCTTCGATACTGCCGATCGTAATAGTCTCAATTTCTTTCATCTCAAATTCTCAATTTATGCTCGCGTTTTAAAATTTATGAGAGATATTTGAATAACAAAGCAAAATTTTTGCTAATTACTCATTTTTGCCTCACGCATTCAATTTATTCTCATCTTTGAGAACAGATTGCAATCAAAAAGTGATTATTAGCGATATTAACTTGTGATTTAAATGAGCAAACCTTCCCTAGACAGCTTCGTCTCGCTGATTCCCGAACTCGAATTGAGTGATTTACGGGCGCTTGAGATGGCTGTTAAGGTTGCCATCCAGATGAGATCTCAAGGTGATCTCACGATTGACTCGCCAAATCGATTCAGCAGCGACGAGGAGGGCCCGGGTCTCAATGATCAGGCTGAGACCATCTTGAGCGGAATCGACGAATTTGAGCTTACGCTGGCAGATCAGGCGCTTCTCGCCTCACTCATTCTCGGGGAAAAGTATCACCAGGATACTTTCTCAAGTCGGGACATTAACGACATCATCGAAGAGTGCGGTCGCCCCCGGGTCGCTCACATCACTTCCGCCATCGCAGGCCTCACGAGTCGCTCCTACCTCGTCGGTCAGGACAACAAGTCGCTAAAACTCTCCAAAGAAGGGCGGGCCAAGGCACGCAGCCTCATCGGAATGGTGAAACGAAAAGCGGCTGCCTAGTGCCCTTTCCATTTTGGCGCCACCACTCCAAGAAACTCCCTTACCATCGGTTTCATTTCCACCCGGTGGGCAACCGCGTGGGTAATCCGGGATCTGCGATTCCCGGCCTCAACCAGTGGCACTCCATTGCCCGTGAGCCGGTTCAGAGCCGCCGGCAGAATTGCCACTCCGGACCCTGCCACTGTCATTGCCGCAACAGCCTGAGCCCGCGAAGCCTCCTGAATCACACGAGGGCGAAATCCCACTTCCCTGCACAAGCCGTGTAAGTGGGAAACAAAGGCAGGAGCGGCAGAGGCGGAAATCATCACAAACGGCTCGTCTGCCAAATCGGCAATCTTTACCCGCCTCGCTTTTGAGAGCGGATGCGCAGGAGGCAGGAACGCCATCAGAGCCTCAGCCCGCCATTCCGTCGCAACAATCCCCGAAGGGAGTGACTCAGGCACGATGCCGATGAACCCGATATCGAGCTCGCCTTTCTCGATCGAGACAATTTGATCCGACGGCAGCCTGTCCTTGAGGTTCAGTTGCACTTCCGGATGACGCTTCCGGAACCGGGAAAAGACGCTGACCAGCTCTTCCGACAAAACAGCACTGACAAATCCGATCTCGATCTGATCAGTCTCCCCTCCCGCGACCCGTTTCGCCGCCTGCGCGGCACGTCGAAGATGAACGAGAATATCACGGGCCTCCTCGCGGAAAACCTCCCCTGCCTTCGTCAGCTCCACCTGACGGTTCGATCTTACAAAAAGCGGAGTCCCCAATTTCTCCTCCATGTTTTTAATATGGCGGGAAAGCGGCGGCTGAGCCATGTGCAGGAGCTTTGCGGCGCGGGTAAATGACAGCTCAGCAGCCACCGCAAGAAAACACTCCAATTCTCTAAAAGAAAAATCCTCCATATCAATTTGGTATCAATCGTAGATTTAAATAGTATTTCCATCTAGTGAATTTTGACCCGACATTCGCGACGAACAAATTACAAGATATGGCCAATAAACCGAATCCGAAGAAGAAGGCTGCCCCGAAGAAAGCCTCTCAAAGAAAGAAGACGACCGCGAAGAAAACGATCGAAGCGCATCGTCAGTTTTCATCCCCAATGCTCGACGGACCTGACCGGGCCCCAAGCCGCGCGATGCTTCATCCGGTCGGTTTCTCCAACGAGGATTTCAAAAAATCCATCATCGGCGTCGCTTCAACCTGGAGCATGGTAACGCCCTGCAACATGCACATCGACAAGCTCGCGAAAGAATCAGTCAAAGGTGCTGATGCGGCAGGAGGAAAAGGCGTCGAGTTCAACACGATCACGATCTCCGACGGCATCTCCATGGGAACCGAAGGGATGAAATACTCACTCGTGAGCCGCGAAGTGATCGCTGACTCGATCGAAACCGTAGTCGGTTGCGAAGGCATGGACGGCATCGTTGCGATCGGTGGCTGTGACAAAAACATGCCCGGCTGCCTTATGGCAATTGCCCGTATGAACCGTCCCGGAATTTTCGTCTACGGCGGAACAATCAAGCCGGGTTGCTTCAAAGGAGAGGATGTCGATATCGTTTCTGTTTTTGAAGCGGTTGGACAGCACAGCGCCGGAAAGATCGACGACGAAACACTCGAAGGGGTTACCGAAACAGCGATTCCCGGTCCCGGTTCCTGCGGCGGAATGTACACGGCCAACACCATGGGAAGCGCGATCGAAGCTCTTGGAATGAGCCTTCCCAACAGCTCCGCCCAGGCGGCTGTGAGCGATGAGAAGCTGATGGATTGCTTCGATGCAGGTGCCGCGGTTGTGAACCTGATCAACAAGAACATTCGTCCGCGCGACATCATGACGAAGAAAGCATTCGAGAATGCGATTACGGTTACAATCGCTCTCGGCGGATCGACCAACGCGGTTCTCCACCTTCTTGCGATCGCCAGCGCTGCAGGAGTGAAACTCTCAATCGACGATTTCACCCGCATCGGAAAACGCGTTCCTGTCATCGCCGACCTCAAACCGAGCGGAGCGAACGTGATGATGAAGCTCGTCGAAATCGGCGGCACTCTCCCACTCATGAAAATGCTCCTCAACGCAGGACTTCTCCATGGGGACTGCATGACCGTGACCGGTAAAACGGTGAAGCAGAACCTCGCGAAAGTGAAGGCGAGCTACCCCGCCGGTCAGACCGTGATCCGCAGCGTTAAAAATCCGATCAAAAAGGACAGCCACCTCGTCGTCCTTTACGGAAACCTCGCCCCCGAAGGCGCCGTTGCGAAAATCTCCGGGAAGGAAGGACTCACTTTCAAAGGAACCGCCAAGGTTTACGATTCTGAAGAGAAAGCGATGACCGCGATTCTCGGAGGAAAAATCAAGAAGGGAGATGTCATCGTCATTCGCATGGAAGGTCCCAAAGGCGGCCCCGGAATGCGGGAGATGCTTGGGCCAACCGGAGCGATCATGGGTGCCGGACTTGGCAAGGACGTTGCACTGATTACCGACGGTCGTTTCTCCGGAGGCAGCCACGGGTTTGTGATCGGACACGTCACTCCGGAAGCTTTCGTGGGCGGACCGCTCGCGATTGTGAAAAACGGAGATGGCATCACGATCGATGCGGAGACCCGCGAGATGACTCTTCATATCACGAAGAAAGAAATGAAAGAACGCCAGGAGAAGTGGAAGCAGCCGAAGCCCCGCTACACCGCAGGCGTTCTCGCAAAATACGCGAAACTCGTGAACTCCGCCTCGCAGGGCGCAGTTACCGACGCGGACCTCTAAGTCTCATTTAGAAAATCAATCGCGGCCCAATGGCACCTCAGGTGTGATTGGGCCGTTTTATTTGGTAACGAGAGCGATCACCATTGCAACAGGTTCATCCCTGATTTCAAAGGCGCAGTCCTCGAACTTCGGTTTTCCTTTGGGGATCTTCTTAATCACCGAAAACCCGAGCGGCTCCTTCGGCATCCCGAGGAAATTGCGATCCAGCTTCCCATTTTTGTTCAGATCCTGCACCACGGCAATCGCGTATTTTCCGGGTTTCAAATCCTTGAAAACCACGATCTGATCTTCCGCAGTCTTCAGTTCGATTTTAGGCGATTCCGCCATCGGCGAATCCGTGAAAGACTCCGCTGTTTCATAAAGGCCAACGAGCAGATTGCCCTTCACTCCCGGAATATCGGTGACTCTAACCGTAAGTGCGCCGCCTTCCTCAGCATAAAGACCAGTCGAGAGTAGCAACAAGAATCCAAACAACAATTTCATAAAAGGTTTACGTCTTTCGAAGCTGGTTGTTGTCAGGATTTTTAATTAAAGTGTTCCGCCCGTGCGATCAAAACGACCTTACCGGCCCAGCAACTTTTCAACCGCGTCGACCGAGAGCCCTTTCACCGGCAGATCATAGCCGAGGGTATCGTAGTTTGGCTCGAATCCCCCTCCGTCGACATCGATGAAGATAGGATTGTTGTAAGCACACGGGCGATACGACGCCTGCGTGCTCGTTCCGAAGCCCTGCTGCAGCGTTTCGTTCTCCCCGATCGCGACGACGATGAGGTGCGCATCTTCACTGAGGTCGAGTTTCAACGTCTCCTGAAAACGCATCACGGTGGGTTTTTCCTCGAACATCTCGGGATTCTTCTCGCGGGTGTAATTGTAACGCGGATCCTGACGCCCGTTCACCAGCACCTGAACGCGATCAATATCAAGCCAGTTGGAACACTGAACACTCACCTTCAAGAGGACACTGCCACTGCTGCGCTCATGACCTCCTGCAATCGTTCCCATCCCCGTCATCACTTTCAGAAAGGGCCCGCTCGAGACGATCATTCTCCCGCTTTTCGCCTGAGCGGAAACTTCCCGCCAGTCGATTTCCTCAGGATCATCCGACGGACTCGGGAGGTAGGTTCTCCAGCTGCCGACACCATTGCCGTAAACATGGTGGGAGTCGGCCACCCCGATACCCCAGACATCGAGCCCCTGATTCAAGAGCTGCAGCCAGATGAACTCACGATGGTAGCTCACCTGCTTACCCAGTCCCGTCCGAGCCTTGCCTATGGAAAAAGGAGCATTCGCTAGAATGTTAGTGCCGCGGTAGTTCTGTGTTTCGAGCCCGTCGAGCATATTGCCGAAGTAAGCGTAGCCACCGTCAGCGCGACCATCGCCATTCCGGTCGATGAAGTTTTCGCTCATGTCAGGGTGATTAACATGAACCCAGCGATCCGGTTCCTGCCCCTGATAGTCACGAAGAACAATCGCATTCAAACGCGGATCCTTCTGCCAGACCGGTGCTCCGCCGTCCTGCTTCATCGGCTCGGGCTTGAGGGGAAAGGTGTTGAAATGCGCTCCAGCGCCCGTCAGTTCCATTCCCGGGACGGTGGCCAAAAACGGGGTAAGCCCCAACTCCGCGATCTGAGGTGCCCAGTCGTAGATCCGGTTGTGCTCCGTCGTCGGTGCAAATTCGATGTGCTCAGCGGCGAGATTGATCAAACGATCCGGTGTTCCGCAGGTGTTGTCTCCGCTGGGCGTGGAGTGATTGTGAAAGTCAGCGGAGATCCAGCCGTCTGTCCAGACCGTTCGCTCCAACTGCCCATCAAAGGCCAAAACCTCTCCGGCGGCCACGGTGACATCCCGGGTGATCGCATCAAACTCGGGTCCCCGCGTCACTACAATTCGATACTCCCCCACCGGCAGCGGAACGGTGAAATCGCCCGTCTCGGAATGCCACTGGTCAACGCAGCCGTGAGCGCGATCAGTCGGCCCGAGATTCACTTTCGAGGTTCCTTTGCGCGGATGGAACTGAATTTTACAGGGAGTATCCTCCCCGTCATCGCCTACGATCTTAAACTGAATCGCAGCGCGCTTCGTCATCTTGCAATCCCAATCACTGATCCTGCCGGAAGCGATAGACAACTTTTGCGAAACTGAATCCCGGCCAATGTCCTCTGCGGTTGCCTCGAAGTCACCGGTGATAAAGGCGAACTCAGCAACTCCCTCGTCATTGGGATAGGCGGGAACCGCAGGGGAGTCCCCCACTTTGATCATGACTCTTGCATCCGTGACCGGCTTTTCATCCGGCGATGAAAAAGTAACCTTTACCCCTCCGGTCGATTTCGAATCCCGAAATGCCGCGACCAGCCCCACAGCCGCAGCCGGAGACTCTGCCACAGCCAGAAAACGGGCAACCTTCATTTTCTCGCCGGGGCGCAGGGTGACCGAATCCCCCGTCGGAACCGTCGCTCCACCGTCCTGCACCCAGGCAAAGGCGTAACCGCACTTGTGAGCCGGATCGATCGCATCTGCCCACTGAATTCCCTTGATGCTCCCCTTCACTCTCATCTGGGTCCAGATATCCTTAACCGGAACTTTAGCCTCTTTGTCCGTTTCATTGATGAAATGCGTTTCAATTAAGAGCCCCTGCCAGCCATCCTCCAGCAAATAGAGGTGCTGCCGCGAAATCCCGTCTTTCTTCGCCGCTGTCACCATTGTCTCGACTCCAACCCGCTGACGCTTTTCACCGATGTAGGGTTTCACATAGTTCACCGGCCCCTTCTGAGATGACGGGGAAAAAATCGTGATCTGATCATTGGATGCCCCTTTCAAAGTGAGATCGAAGAGACAACCCGGTGTTTCGTTTCCCTCCCCGTAGAATGCGCTCATGTTAGGACGTCGGAGCGGTAGATTCCCCGAAATGACCGCTTCGATGCGATCATTCCTCAAAACAAAATCCCCGACGATTCCGTCCGCCTCTTTTCCACCGGGGAGCATTTCGAACTGATCGGTTCCGATCTCGAGCACATCCACGCCCGCGGCCCGGCTCACTTCACCGGCGAGAAGAGCGAGGTGGGCGCGTTTCGGCAGGGCCGGCTTAGCCTCCGTCACAGGACTCAGAGCAGGTCCCTTCTCACCCGTTACCACCCTCTCTTTTGCCTCTTGAGCGGAAACAGTCAGACTCAATGCCACGAGCCACGGGAGAATGAAAAGCGATCTAAAACAAATCTGATTCATAGCCGCTATCCTCGCGACTCACAGCGGCTCACGACAAGCCTATTTCCTCCTTAACCACGTGAAACATAGACGCGCCCAATTCACCACTTGAAAGCCATTTCCCTTTCAGGTTACCCTCCCACCAATATGTCTTTCCCATCCCCTCCGCTGGACGGCGCTCTCTGCCGTGAGCGCCAGAACCGGCTTCGCACCTATCTCGCAGGGAGAAATCTCGAAGCGGCGATCTTTTTCAACCGGCACTATGTCTACGCCCTTTCCGGCTACTGGCACGAACAGCCGCTGACCCCAACTGCGATCCTCGTGGCACGGGACGGAGAGACCACCATTTTCACACACGATGAATCGGCTGTTGCACCGGCCGCCGATCGCAATGTCACCTATGTGCCGAACCACCTTTTCACGCTGAAACCGAATTTGAGCGGTTGCCTCGCGGAAGTCTTAAACCCGCTTCTGAAAACTATCGGAACTGCGGGAACCGATGAGCAGACCCCGACGGCGCTCATCGAAGGCCCCGACTGCCACGATATTTCCGAAAATTACCAATACCTTCGAAGAAAGAAGGACGCCGATGAAGTCGCCGCCTTTGAGTTCACGATTCGATGCGCTGACCGGGCCTATGCGACGGCACAGAAAATCATCGAACCGGGCATCACCGAGGTAGAGGTGATGGCGGCGATGCAGGAATCCGCAACGTTTGAGGCCGGAGAGTTTCTTTCCGGCTGGGGACAGGACTTCCAATGCGGAGGTCCCGGAGGATTTGCCCGCCACGGACGAAAAATCGAGGCGGGGGAACTCTACGTTCTCGATGTTGGCGTCGGCGTTCGCGGCTACCGGAGCGACCTCTGTCGAACTTTCGCAGTCGACGGGAATCCGACTGCTGCGCAAGTGGAGGCTCACGCCCGAATTGTCGAAACCATGCAAATGGGCGAAGCGATGCTCAAGCCCGGTCAGTCCTGCACCGAAATGTATGAAAAAGTCCACGCCGAGCTCGACGGGTGGAACGGCTACCAGTTTTTCCACCACGCCGGACACGGGGTCGGGCTTGACGCCCACGAGGTGCCGCGAATCAATCCCGGCTGGAAAGACACCTTCGAAGTCGGGGACCTCGTCGCCTTTGAACCCGGTCTCTACGGAGCGGAGCTTAGAGGCGGAATACGACTCGAAAACAACTACCTCATTACCGAAGACGGACACCGTCAACTTTCCCACTACCCACTCTCTCTCACCTCGACCTCTGCTTGACGCTTCGTCAGTCTGGCCGACACTTCGACTCTCATTAAAAAAACACTTCCCAATTTTATGTCACAGGAACCCGTTTTAATCGCCGGAGAATGGCGAAATTCAGATTTTACAGGAACTTTTCAAGCGGAGAACCCCGCTACAAAGGAAGCCCTTGAAGCCGTCTATCCCATCAGCTCATGGGCTGATTGCGATGCTGCCCTCGATGCCGCAGCAGAAGCATTTGAGATTTTAAGAGAAACACCCGGAGACAAGATCGCCGAGTTTCTTGAAGCATTTGCAACCAACATCGAAGCCCGCGCCGAAGCACTCGTCGAAATGGCACGACTTGAGACTGCGCTGCCCGTGAGCCCGCGCCTCGCCGACGTCGAACTCCCCCGTACCACAGGCCAGCTCAGACAGGCTGCCGCAGCGGCCCGGTCCGGCAACTGGAAGCAGCCCGTGATCGATTCAGCAAACAACATTCGCTCCTGCTACAGCGCGATTGGTCCCGTCTGTGTTTTCGGACCAAACAACTTTCCTTTCGCCTTCAACAGCGCTGCCGGCGGTGATTTCGCCGCTGCAATCGCCGCGGGAAACCCCGTCATCGCAAAAGCGAACTCATCGCACCCCGGAACGACGAAGCTTCTCGCAGAAGCCGCTTTCGACGCGTCTCAGTCCACCGGAATGCCGACCGGGACGATTCAACTAATCTACCGCACCAATCACGACATCGGCGGCCAGATGGTAACCGACAGCCGCGTCGGAGCCACTGGATACACCGGTAGCCGCGGCGCAGGACTGGCCCTGAAAAAAGCAGCCGACGGAGCCGGAAAGCCAATTTATCTTGAGCTCTCAAGCGTGAACCCCGTCGTGATTCTTCCAGGTCTGCTCGAGGCCAAATGCGATGCCCTCGCTGAAGAATTTGCCGGCAGCTGCCTCATGGGCGTCGGGCAGTTCTGCACCAATCCCGGTCTCGTCGTTCTCATCGAGAGCAACTCGAGCGAGCGCTTCATTCAGGACGTCACAGAACGTTTCGAAGGTGCAGCCGTGGGAACCCTGCTTTCCGGAGCCGTTGAAAAGTCGCTTCACAAGAGCCATAAGATTCTCAAAGCAGCGGGCGTCGAAGTCTGCTGTGGCACCGGCGAAGGGAGCGGCGCCGGCTATTGCGTCGCGAACACTCTTTTCCGCATCTCAGGTGAGGCCTACCTCAGAGATCCTGAAACAATGCAGACAGAGGCCTTCGGAAACTCCTCACTCATCGTAGTCGCGAAAGACCTCGATGAAGCTGCCGCTATCCTCGGAACAATGGAGGGCAACCTCACCGGATCGATTTACTCCAATGATTCCGATGCGGATGAAGCGGCCTACCGCAAGCTCGCTCCCATCCTCCGTCAGAAGGTGGGTCGACTTCTCAATGACAAAATGCCAACCGGTGTCGCCGTTTCCCCGGCAATGAACCACGGAGGCCCCTACCCCGCGACAGGCCACCCCGGCTTCACCGCCGTCGGGATTCCCGGCTCTCTGATCCGCTTTGCGATGCTGCAATCTTTTGACAATGTCAGGCCCAACCGACTTCCGGACATCCTCCAGGATGACTACAGCGGTTCGGCTCAGAGATTGATCGACGGTGTCTGGAGCTAGAGCCCCGGGAACCAATTAAACAGGGTTGGGTCATACACTTAACCCTGTTAGATCCGGGGTGCTGCGGAGAATTGAGAACAATCGTAACCGCCTCTTCCGCTTCGACCGCTCCTCATTGCTATTCAGGGGGAGCGGCCCCTACGAGATCGAGATTGCGCTCAAGGAGCCAGGCACTGGCTGCCTCATTCCCGTGCAGGGCTGCCATCTTCATCCAGCGTCCCGCTTCGGTAAAATCGGCGTCCGTTCCAAAGCCTGCTTCAAGGCAACGGCCCCACGCGACCATCGCTTTAAGGCATCCGCGTTCGGCGGCGGACCGGAACGCTTCCGCTGCAGCTTCCGGAGACTTCTCCGTCCCGCTCCCATTGGCATAACAAAGCCCCAATTGATAAGTTGCCGAAGGCTTCTCCCCTCGCGAAGCCTTTTCAAAAAACTGAAACGCCGCTGCCGGATCCGAGTCAACCAGCCATGTCGCCAGGAGTTCACAGGATGAGACGTTTCCGGTTTCGGCTGAAGCTCTGAGCCGCGAAATGACAGCCTCATCCGGAGGGGCAGGTTTCGAATCATCCGAGAAAGAATGCAACGCGAGGAGATAGCCGGCTTCGGAATCTCCCAGCGCCGAGGCGGCAGCGAAGTATTCCTGAATCCCCTCAACCGGGCTGCCCTTACGCCAATGGATCAACCCGAGGAGTCGCATTGCCTCCCGGTTGCCGCCATCCGCTGCGGTTTTCAACCAGTCCATCAGTGGCCCTGAATCGGAAAAATCACGCAGCGCTTGAATCTCGGGAACGAGCGCAAGCGCTTCCGGGTCCTCGCTCGAAACAAGGAACTGCTCCAGTTCGTCAAGAGCCGCAGTCAGATGCGCTTCATGACCGGATTCGAAATCAGAGCGAGGGAACTGCAGTTCTTCGACCGGAGCCACCTTCGTCAGCGGCTGATGATTCCCCGTTAGCGCAAACCCCAACCAGGACGCAGCCACCGCTGCAACCAGAGCCATAACCCAAAGCGACGACCGGGGCCACCATCCCCGTTTCTTCACACCACCGTCAGCCACCAGCTCTTCTGCTTCTGCTTCTGCTTCTGCTTCTGCTTCTGCTTCTGCCTCTGCCTCTGCCTCTGCCTCTGCCTCTGCCTCTGCCTCTGCCTCTGCCTCTG
>JAYWLB010000009.1:0-15779 GCA_035967665.1 Verrucomicrobiales bacterium BCK34 | reverse complement strand
CTGGCTCACGGGAATGTTGAGTTCAGTGCGGGGATTCAGAACAGCAGCAGTGGAGATGTCACTGTGATTGCGGGTTGGAATGGGTCTCAATATACCGCAGGCGCTCCGGGAACGGCTGAGACCGGCAACGTCACCTTCAGTAATTTTACCAACAATCCTGCTTCTTTCGGGAATGCTTCGGGAGCGGCTACGGGGGCTGTAGTCGTTGGTGACGGGACTCAGACGGGTACGGTCGTGGTTGGCAGTCTTGGCGGCTCTACTAATGTCGCGGGCCATTCAGTTTCTATGACGGGTGGCAGTTCAAATAACCAGTTCGTTCAATTTGGGTATCGCGGTGCCGGGACAGGGGCAATCAATGTTCATGCAAAAGGTGGAGGCGTTACGATGCAGGGGGGCACAGGTCAGACGGCCTTCGCTCAAATAGGTCATGGTGGTGCTTACGCCGCCGGAGCAAAATCAGGCACAGTTACGGTTGTGTCTGAAGGTGCCGTTAAACTGACTGGAGGATTGGCAACGACCAGGGAATCATATGCTCAAATTGGACATGGCGGTCGCAGTAGTGGTGGGGATATTGGGACTTCAGCACTCAGTAATGTGAGCGTGTCGGCGGGCGCAAGTTCGGTCACGCTTACAGGAGGGAATGGAGAGAACAATTACGCTAAGATCGGACATGGCGGGGATTCTGCGAAGGTATCGATTGTCGGTGACATCGCAGTATCGGGAACGGGGGTAGAGCTCCTCGCTGGCACAGGAAGCGCCAGTCGGTTTGCCTCAGCGCAAATTGGCCATGGGGGACGCGATGCAAGAGCTGGCAGTGGAGCTGTTACCGTTGATGCTGGTTCAGGGGATATCACGATGCAGGGCGGTGCTGGCGGGGTCGACTTTAATTCAGCGCAAATTGGACATGGGGGGCCTCACGAGGTTCAAGGTGATAATGACGGGATCGTAAGTGTCTCCGGAAATAATATAGATGTGGTAGGGGGTGGAAAGAGCAGTAACTATGCCCGGATCGGGCATGGCGGATGGATTTCCGGCGCCAATACGGGAACCCGTTCAGGGGATATTTATGTGGAAGCTTCAGGGGAATTGTCAATCGATGGCGATACGGCAGTTGCTCAGATCTCGCACCATACGGAAGATGCGAATTCGATCTTGAATGCGAATGTCACGATCAAAGCAGCTTCCGCTGATGAGACTTTCGGAGATGTCGCGGGCACGGTTTTTGAAGTGGGTAATGATTTCGGAAATGCGTTGGAAGGGGCTTTAGCGGGCGGTGATGTGACGCTGTTCAGCACAGCCGCTGATGGGGTTTTTATGAACACGTCAGGAAACATGGTGTTCAATTCAGCGAATGATTTTAACTTGTTGTCAGAGCACGATGTAAATATCGAGGGATCAATTCAGAACGGAGGCACCGGGAATGTGAACGTGGTCGCCGGATGGAATTCAACTGCGGCTCCGTTGGCGAATCCTTTGACGGGCATCATTGCGGATGTCGATATGCAGACTGATATTTTCGATGTCGCCGGTTCGTTCGGGAATAACAGTGGATCGGTCCTTGTTTCCGATCCGGACGGTCGATCAGGAGTCGGTAGTCTGGACGGCGATACGAATGTGGCTGGATACAATGTTTCTCTTACAGGGTCGAGCAGCGGATTTGCTCAAATAGGATATAGCGGCACAGGCGACGGAGATGGCGATATCACGGTTCGCGCTACGGAAAAGGTGAGCCTGACAGGTGGCACCGGCTATGACGTCGCCTACGCGATAATCGGTCATGGCGGGAATAAAGTTGCGGGTGACAAAGGTGGCAACATTACGGTCGAAGCGGGTAACGGAGTTTCACTGACTGCCAACCAGGACGGCGCTACCGGAAGATTTGCCGCAGCCCAGATTGGTCATGGTGGAAGAGGAGTTGATCCGGGCACCTCGTCACCTAATAATTATTCCGGTAATATCACCGTAAACGGAGGGAATGGGGCTGTCGACGTGATCGCCGGTCAGGCGGTACCTAACACGAATGTCTTCAGGCATGCTCAGATTGGTCACGGGTGGTCGCATGACGCCTATGGTGATTTCAGCGGAAATATCAGCGTAACCGGTAGCGAAGTGAATTTGGATGCTGGTGCGTCCGCGACGAATTACGCGAGGGTCGGTCATGGTGGTTGGACCTCAGGAACGAACTCGGGAACCCGGACAGGTTTTATTTATGTGGGAACACCCGGGGAGGTTTCGATTGATCCCGACAGCGGAGTGGCAGTGATAGGGCATCACAATGAAGATGCCACAGGGACTATCTCTAACGCGAATGTGACGATTGAGGCTGGCTCGATGGACAACGTGGTTGGCGATGCCGCCAGTAACGTCTTCGATGTCAGCAGTGTTATTGGAAACAATCTGGAAGACAATTTGGCAGGAGGGGATGTTTCGTTGCATGCCACCGGAGCGGGTGGGCTTCTCATGAATTCGACGGGGAGTATCGATTATTTTTCCGCAAACGAATTCAATCTTCTGTCCGACAACAATGTGACTGTTGGGGGTAACATTCAGAACAGTGGCGCCGGTAACATTAATGTGGTCGCAGGATGGAACAGGACTGCTCCCGGCGCGGAATTGGCCGACCCGCTGACCGGAATCATTGCGGATGTGGATTTTGCCAATGATGTACACGGAGTCGCGGGAGCGTATGGAAATAACGGGGGAACGGTGGTTGTTGATGCCGACACGGTAGCAGCTGCTGTCGGATCCCGCTCCGGGCAAACCAATGTAGCGGCGGATGGGGTCACTTTGAACGGAAGTAACACGACCTTGAACATCGGAGCTCAGATCGGCTTCCTGACAAATAGTGGTGCTGATTCTATCGGGGCGATCAATGTTTATGCGAATGCCGGAGGCATTTCGCTGAATGGCGGCAGCTTTGAAGGCGGCTATGCCCGGATTGGTCATGGTGGCGAAGACACGGATGGCAATGCCAATGCGGCGATTACGATCGAGTCGGCCGGAAATATCGGGTTGTTCAGCGGCGGCGGAACCGATGCAGCGGCTCAGATTGGTCACGGTGGTAGAAATTCGGACGGACGCCTTCAGGGCAATATCAACGTGACTTCCTCAGGAGGGGAAATTTCTGTCGATTCAAGCAACGGCGGAGCGCAGAGCTTTTCGCAAGTCGGGCACGGTGGATATGCATCCATAGGTGATAAGGGAGCTGTTGGTGAGGCCATTACTCTGAGCGCTGCGAACGATGTGAAGGTGCTTTCCGGGGGGGATCAGCACGCATACGCTCAGGTCGGAAATGGCGGTTACAATGCGGATGCTGATACCGGTGATGATGCGGGAAGTATTGCCAATATCTCTGTTACTGCAGGAACGGACGGCGGTGGATCAATTCTGATGCAGGGAAGTGGCGTGGCGGATGGTCACGACAATGCCTATATGCAAATCGGTAACGGCGGTTATCTCTCCTCAGGAGACCACGGAGGGGATATTATTGTTACGGCTGCAGATGACATTACGATGCAAGTTGGAAAAGATGTCGCGAACGCGGTCATGATCGGACACGGCGGGCATGGCGCAAGCGGCCTCGGAGGAGGCGTAGGACATTCCGGTGCGATTACCCTTCGGGCGACGAATGGATCACTGAGAATGATCGGCTCTCCGACAACAGCGGGTTATCACAATGGATACAATTCCTTCGTATCGGTTGGTCACGGCGGTCGTCAGGCCGATGGAAATCACACCGGTGATATTATGGTGAACGTTGGTGACGAAGTCTCAATGTCAGGTGGTTTGAATGATGTGAACTATCGTCAGATCGGGCATGGTGGCTATCAGGGGGTAGGGGACTTCAGTGGATCGATCGCGGTAACTGCTGAGAATGATGTGACTCTCGCCGCTGGCACTAACGATTATACTTCCGCGCGTATTGGTCATGGCGGTCGCATTGCCTCAGGGGATCACAGTGCCGCTTTTATTACGGTCACTTCCAATGAGGGTTCAATTCAGGTGCTGGGTGGCAATCAGAATGGAGACGGCGGGTCAACCGGTGATGGCAAGATGGCGTTTGCTCAAATTGGATTGGGCGGGCGTGATGCAAACGGCAATATGACCGCGCCGATCACGGTGACGGCGAAGGGCGATATCACCGTTAGAGGAGGAGGACGTCAGTTTAACTACGCTCAGATTGGAAACGGCGGCTATGATTCCGACGGCGATAAAACAGGCACGATTCGAGTTGAATCGACTGAGGGGAAAGTTGCCGTTCTGGGAGCGGACCGCCAGATCAATGCCTTTGCACAAATTGGTCATGGAGGTCAACTGATCGATGGGGCGCTGGACGGGAATATCACGGTCAGCGGGAAAACCGGCGTCGATGTCATCGCAGGAGAGAACACCACTCAGATCGCGGGCGGGGAATCCTTCGCCCAGATTGGTCACGGGGGAATTGATGTTGTCGGGAACAAATTTGGTTTTGTCGACGTCAGCACTGACGGAAATATTTCTGTATTGAGTGGTGAGGCGTCGAAAGCCTTTTCACAGATTGGACATGGCGGGATTGGTTCCGGCGGAGGCATCTTTAACGGAACGGTCGACGCTGCCGCTGGCGGGTCTTTTACGATCACCGGTGGGAGCGATGCCGGTATCGAGTCGTTTGCGCAAGTCGGGCACGGGGGGATTGATTCGGCTGGAAATAAAACCGGAATTATGACGGTGAGTAGCGGTTCCAATCTATCAATTCTTTCCGGCGAAGCTGAGAAAGCCTTCGCGCTTCTCGGGCACGGCGGGGTTAATTCGGAAGGCTATATTGATGGATCAATCACTGCGACAATCGGTGGCGACCTGGCCATTACCGGAGGCAGCGGTGCTGCTGCCGGGGAGGAAGGCGAATTTAACTTTGCGATGATTGGACACTCCCTCGCGGGTGCGGTCGGCGGATCAGGAGGCTATGCAGGAGTGAACGGATCCGTAGTCGGAGAGGGTGAGTATTTTACTGCTACTGACAATTGGATCGTTCTTCCTGAGGGAACTGTGCTGCTTCAACAGCCGCAGCCTGCCGGTGAGACCGATGCGACCTACCAGTTCTCAAATGTTCGCGGTGGTGCTTACGCTCAGGTTCCCTATGGAAGCTCTTCGGGCGCAACAACGGGAAGTTATGTGGAGTATGAATTCACGGTTGATCAAACGGGAAGCTACAAACTGACTCCCCGCTGGAGCGGTTATAACGGGAACAGTGACTCGATGTTCTATGATATTGTGGAACTCAAAGACGGCACTGCGGTGGCACCCGCCGTCAATGATGTTGCTGATTGGTATGAGTTTACCTCTCAAAGCAGTACTGTTTTTAACTGGGATACATCGGGAGGTGGATTCGAACAAAATGCTGCAGGTGATGCGAATCAACCTGCGGTGTGGGATCTGGTCGCTGGAACGACTTACACTCTCAGAGCGACACCACGTGAGACCGGAATGGCTCTCGATGCCTGGACCCTGCAGCTGGATACTTTACCGAATCCAACGGGAGTCGGACCGGGAGCGACTTTCGCCAACCGCAGTGACATTAGCGGTGCTTCGGATATCAATGTGACCGTGGGTGGTGATATCTCCCTTACGAGTGGGGCGGAGAGTGATTCCTATGCCGCGATCGGGCACGGTGGTTCTTCCTTCGCCGGTGTAGCCGCGAATGTTCAATACGGGACGGCGGTCGATGGTGCTAATATTTCAGTGAGCTCTTCCGGGGGAAATATTATTCTCGATGGAAATGCGATTGCCGGTTCCGCGGCAGACGTGGCCCGTCGCTACGCAGTGATCGGGCACCATGGTGTTGATGCCGGTTTCGATGCCTACGGAAATGTCGAAGTTCACGCAGGTTCGGGAACGGTTTCGCTGAAAGGCGGCAACGCGACAGATAGTTTTGCTCAAATAGGTCACGCTGCCGGTGGTGTTACAATGGATGATTCCAGCACGCTGCAGGGTGATATCTGCGTTGTCGGCCTCAATGGCGTCAGCATGACTTCTACGTTGACCGGCGAGCGGGCATACACCCAGGTCGGTCATGGTGGCTATAATGTGAAGGGCGATTTTGATGGGGATGTTACGGTGGTCGCTTCGAGCGGAGCGGTTACCCTGACTGGTGGTAGTGGCGGAACGGATGGCCAGTACTCTCAGATTGGTCACGGTGGTGTGAATGCGAACGGAGCGCTTTCAGGGGATCTCAATGTTATTGCCGGAAGCGGGAATACCGCGCTGACCGGTGGCGGGGCTGCGAATTCCTATGCGATGATCGGTCACGGGAATGGAAATGGCACCTCTGCAGGAACTCGCGAGGGCGGTGTCCATCTATTCTCCAGTGGCACTCTCACTGCGACGGCAGGAGCCGGGGCGGGCAGCGATGCGTTTGTTTATCATCAGTCCGGCGGCGGATTGGCAGCGGGGGATTACCTCGGTGGTGATGGTTTCCAAATGGTGGCGAATGGAGGCGTTACCCTTACTGACGCGACTTTGAATGATTTGGGCACAATGGTGGGAGGGAACGTGGCGAGCGGTCCAATTTCGCTGGCGATTACTAACGACATCGACATCACGATAGGTGCGGGGAATGACTTTTTTCTGGATACTGCGGAAGACTTTTATCTGCTAACAGGTGGTGACATCACGATGCTGAGTTCCTATCAGAATGCAGGAACCGGTAACGTGACTTTGGTGGCTGGCTGGAGCGGAAATAATTTCAGTTCGTTTGGCAGCGTGGCCTACTCCGGGACAGCACCGAACTTCAATTACTGTGAGCCGACGATCATTGCCGGTGGTGCACCGGAACTCAGTTTCAACTGCGCGGACTTCGGCATTAACAACAGTGTCCTCGTGCTCGGCGACGCGGCGCAGACCAGCCGGGTTTCTGTCGGTTCCCGTCAGGGGGCAACGAGTCTGGCAGGCTATGGTCTGACAATGAACGCCAGTAACTCGACGGCCGGTGCGGCAACCCAGGTTGGGTTTTACGGAAATGGCAGTGGCGATGCCAGTGGTGTCATTAACGTGGGGCTCAAGTTGGGGGGACTGACGATGAATTCCGCTACGTCCAGTGCGGCGAGTGGGGCTTTCACTCAGATCGGTCATGGAGGGCTTGACGCGACAGCGGTCGATACAACCGCAGCCGCTGATATTACGATTTCGTTTTGCGAGCCAGGTGCGGTGGCACTCAACGCGGGTAGCGCCGATTCCTATTCGCAGATCGGTCACGGTGGGCTGCGCCTCCTGGGCAGTCGAGGAGGGGACATCTCGATTGCCGGTCACGATGCAACCAGTGGTGCCGGCGCTGTTTCACTGAACGGTGGAACGGGAAGTCAGGCTTACGCGCAGATTGGGCACGGTGGAATCGTTGGCACCGGAGCTACCAGCGGCGGTGCAACATCCGGTGATATTCGGATTCGCTCGATGGGCAAAGTGGATCTCACCGGTGGAACCCAGCAAGACGCCTACGCTCAGATCGGAATGGGTGGTCATGATAACAACACGACAACGGGGCACGGTCTGGTCGGTGATACGACGGTGGTCATCGCAGCCAACGGTGTTTCGCTCACGGGTGGTGACACTGTGGGTTCCTCTTATGGTGCCTATGCGGTGATCGGCAACGGCGGATACGATGCCGATGGGCCTCTGAGAGGGAGTATTTACATTAACTACGATCCACTTACCGGACTGGCGGATGGCGGTGGTGATATCACTTTGCTTGCCAGCACCAAGACGACGACTGAAGACAATTACGGAACTGTCGCGCAAATCGGACACGGCGGTCGAAATCAGGCGGGTGATAAGACCGGCGACATCATTATCGGAAATGCGGACATGCTCAGTGTTGCCGGAGCGGGACGTCTCAGTTTTGCGCGCATCGGACACGGTGGTAATGGTGCAACCAGTGGTAATGTCAATGGTGATGTCAAGGTGTTGAACAGCACCAGCGTTGCGCTGTCGGGAGGTTTTAACAGTGATTCCTACGCGCAAATTGGTCACGGCGGTTCGGGACACGGTGGCAGTAAGATTGGCGACATTTTCGTGAACAGCTCCGGAGCGATCTCGCTGATGGGGGGAACGGGCTCTGTGGGGTTTGCTCAAATTGGTCACGGGGGGATTTCCTCCGGTGGCACGATGACGGGAACGGTCGGCGTAATCGCCGGAGGTGCTCTCTTGCTGGATAGCGGCACCAGTTCCGATACCTACGCCAAGATCGGTCACGGTGGTCGGGATTCCGATGGAACCCTGAGTGGCGCTATTTCGATCAATTACGATCCTACCGCTGGCGGTGGCGCAGGCGCAGCAGCGGGTGGAGGCAACATTACCCTCAGCGGTCGCGTTGGTAGCGGTGGCAGTTTCAGTCAGATCGGACACGGTGGCCGCTTGATTAATGGAGCTTTAAGTGGCGACATCACCGTTGGAACCGTCGATGCATTATCGATTACCGGTGGCGGAGGTTCGACAAACTTCTCTAAAATTGGCCATGGCGGCAACGACAGCAATGCGACCGATGATAACGGTAGCGCGACCGGTTCGGTTCGGGTCCTCGAGTCGGACAGTATCATCCTTCAGGGCGGCACAGCTCAATACACCTCCGCGCAGATCGGCCACGGCGGCTATCAGTTGCTCGGCGACTACGGTGCAGTCGGCGATGTGATCGAAGTGTTTTCTACGGGGAATGTTTCGATTCTGGGGGGAGGAACGGATGCCTTTGCTCAGATTGGTCATGGTGGAATTCTTTCCGGTGGAATTCAGGCTGGTAACATCAAACTTGATGCCGGTGGTAACATCGATATCGGTGGTGGCAGTGGCGGACAAAGTTACGGCATGGTCGGTCACGGCGGCTACAATTCTGCCGTGGCGACATCGGGACTTATCGATGTTGATGCCGGGGGCTATTTGAAATTGAAAGGTGCAGCGAACTATGCCTACGCTCAGATTGGACACGGCGGCGCTAAGAACGCCACTGGAGTCGAGCGGCTCGAGAATAGCTCTGTCTCAAATGCCCATATCAATGTTGATGCGGGGGGGGCGATCGATGTCATCGCCGGTGCGGGGACAAGCAATGCCTACGGACAAATCGGGCATGGCGGGTTTGCCCATCTGAACATGAGCGTGGCGACGTCCGACATTCTGGTCAACACAATCGCCGGTAGTGGTGGTGGTGTTGTCACAGTGAAGGGTGCCGGCACCAATGCTCCGGCCATGATCGGTCACGGCGGATCTCGACAGAATGGTGACCGCGGTACTGGAAGCAATGCCGCCAGTGGTGACATCAAAATTCTAAATTCCACGGGCATCGTTGTCACAGGTCTGAGTGCGGCGGACGCATTTGGAAAGATCGGTCACGGCGGCGAAGGGGGGAACGGCGATCTTGCCGGGTTGATTGAAGTCCACACCAGTGGTTCGGTCCTCCTCACCAGCGGATCTCAAAATGATACTTTCGCCCAGATCGGTCATGGCCGGCGTCAGGGGGATGGTGATCTTGATGGGAACATTTGTGTTGTCGCTGCAACGGGTGTCATCCTCAATTCGGACGCGGCCAACGGGGCTCAGGGGTATACCATGATTGGCCACGGCGGTGTCGATTCGGATGGGACGACTATCGACGGCAACATCACCGTCACGAGTATCAACAACGGCGTTTCACTGACCGGCGGGGTGGGAACCGGCAATGCACAGTTTGCCCAGATTGGGCACGGGGGACGGGATACCGCCGCTGCGATGTCGGGCAATATTTATGTGGTCGCTGACAATAGTGGCGACATCACTCTCACCGGCGGCGGAAGTGTTTCAAATTATGCGATGATCGGTCATGGTGACAGCGAGGGGAATACTTCCTCAGGCACTCGCAAAGGCGGTGTTCACATCTTTGCTGATGGCAGCTTGTCCGCAACCAACGGAAGTGGTGTTGAAAATGTGAATGTTTACCACCAGACATCCGGCGGACTCACGTATCCCGGTAGCTATCTGGGCGGCGACGGATTTCAACTCATTGCGAATGCGGGGGCTCCCTCTTTTGCGAACAGTGCCGTCGATGATATTTCAGCGATGATTAACGGCAATGCCGGGGGCGCAGCTCCCGTTTCGGTAACGATGACCAATGATGTCGATATTGTGCTCAATGAGGTGGATTACAATATCGATACGGGAAATGATTTTTACCTTCTTACCGGAGGTAACATCACGATTTTGAGTTCCTATCAAAATGAAGGTCTCGGGGATGTCGTTCTCGTAGCGGGATGGGATGGAACCGGGGCAACCGTAAGCGGGTCGGTCGATTATCCAACGGTTGGCAGTGAGTTGGATTTTTGCCACCCGTCAATTGGGGAGAATATGGATTTCACCTTCAATAATTGTGCAAGCTTCGGCGTCGGCGACAAAACGGTGACGATTGGTGCCTCGAATCAGACCGACGCGGTGCGGATTGGCTCCCGTCAGGGAACCACTTATATCGGGGCGCACGAATTGATCGTCCAGGCGAGTACTACTACTTCCGGTGCCGAATCTCAGATTGGTTTTTATGGAGACGGTTCCGGAGACATGACGGGGGCGACGAAGATTTACCTGCACGAGGGCGGGCTTACCTTGAATGGAGGCACGACGGGCGCCTATGCGCAGATCGGTCACGGTGGACTTGGCTCGAATTCTGGAAATGATATTGATGCCATCATCGATATTTCATTCTGTGATCCCGGAGCAATCTCCTTGAATGGTGGAACCGGGACTGATGCCTATGCCCAGATTGGACACGGTGGAACGGCCGTGGCAGGTGGTCAGAATCGGACCGGGGATATTTCCGCGATTGGATTTTCCACCCTGTTGATGGACAGCGGCAATGGAACGGGCGCCTATACTCAGATTGGGCATGGCGGTAAAAATGCGTTTGGGAATACCGACGGTGCGGTTGCCTCATCTGATATTACCCTGACTGGATCGGGAGATATCGATTTGTTTGGTGGAGGGGGAAGCGCTTATTCGCTGGTTGGTCACGGCGGCACTGATCTAAATGGAAGCTCAGTTCAAAACGGATCGATCACTTTAACCACTTCGGGTGGAACAATCGATTTGATAGGGGGTTCAAGCGGATTCGCTCAGGTTGGACACGGCAGCCAAACGGCGGGAGGAACGAAAGGACTTTTGACCGATAATATTCTGGTTCAGGCAAATGGAAGCGTGAACGTCCAGGGCGGGACAGGAAACAACGCTTACGCTCAAATCGGTAATGGCGGCCTGAATACCTCGGGAACTTTGCGGGGGAACCTCCTCTCAGTGATCAGCGATACTGGCGATATTTTTCTCACAGGTGGACCAAACACCGGTGACGATGGCTACGCTCATATTGGGCATGGAACGGTGCAGACGAATGCCAATGCCAGCGGAAATATTCTGGTGAGCGCAGTGAATGGTGCCGTGACGATGCAAGCCGGTGGCGGAAGAGCTGATACATCAGGATCAGACACTCCGAACTTTGTTCAAATAGGAAATGGCGGGCACCAAAACTCTGGAACTCAAACGGGCACGATTACAGTGTTGGCCAACTCCATTGGACTGACTGCGGGAACTCGTGAAGAATCGTATGCTCAAATCGGGCATGGCGGATTTGAAGACGACACAACTGCGGACGGTGCCTTGTCTGGCGATATCTTCATTAACTACGATTCGGTCGGAGGCGCGAATGTCGCCGGCGGTGGCGATATCACACTCAATGCCGCCGGGGGAGCTGATCGCTACGCACAGATCGGTCATGGAGGTTCCGGGCACATCAGTGACATTCAAGGCCACATCAAAGTTGGAACGACGTCGAATTTAGTTCTAAACGGGAGCGGCTCAGAAGGATACGCTCAGGTGGGGCATGGCGGCTCGTATTCATATGGCGGAACAATTAGCAATGCCAATATCGAGCTGGATGTGGTCAACGCGATAGATCTCAATTCAGGTGGATCGACTTGGGCCTACACGCAAATTGGTCATGGCGGTGCGAACACGAACGCGAAAAACATTGTCGATGCTGCGATCACGATCAATACGGCAGCAGGATCAGGGACCGGCTCGATTACACTTGATGCCAATGGTAGCAATGCTTATTCCCAGATTGGGCACGGTGGTGCACGCAGCGATAATGATCCTGATTTTGGTAATAAATCAGGGAACATCACGATCGGCAGTGCGGCCAGTATCACGATGACGAGCGGGGGGCAGGCAGATTCCAGCACCCAGATCGGACACGGCGGAGACGGTGGAGCCGGGAACGGTTCTGCGGGCGTCTATGGCGGAAGTATCTCGGTTACGAGCGCCGGAGCTCTTCTCATGAACGGGGGATCGGGGACCGACTCCTATTCACAAATCGGTCATGGAGGAGATATGAACCGGGCGGATATGACAGGTGATGTGACCGTGACTCTGGGAGGAGCTGCAACCTTGACCGGAGGAGGAACGAGCGACGATTCTTACACTCAGATTGGTCATGGAGGAGTGGATTTTGTCGGTAACGCCAGTGGCAACGTCCGGTTGATTTCAGGTGGGCTCGTTCAACTCAACGGAGGTAGCGCTACCGATAACTACGCGCTTGTTGGCAATGGTGGACAGGGCGTCGCCGGAAGTATCGGGATGGCCGGTGAGGTTACTGTCGTGATCGGAAATGGGATCGATCTGAATAGCGGATCGGGGACACGGGCGTTCACCCAAATCGGAGCGGGTGGCTACAACGTGAACGGAACGATCTTAAACGATACATTCGTGAACTATAACCCGCTTACGAATATGATCTCCGGTGGGGGGGGTATCACAATGAATGCCGGAACGGGATCTAACACTTACACACAAATCGGTGCGGGTGGTCAGGCTTCTAACGGAACCAAAACCGGAAACGTTCGCATTGAAGGTAACGGTGTCGCGATCGCTTCCGGTTCAGGTGGTGAGGCCTTCGCTCATATTGGGAGCGGTGGCGGATTGCAATCCATTGGAGGAAACGATTTCGGAGGTGGAACCGTAACTGGAGATACCCTCGTAAATGCCGGTGCAGGTGCGGTGACCGTAGATGCAAGAGGATCTGCTCAGGCATTCGCCCAGATTGGCGCGGGTGGATTGCTGCAGGATGGAAATATCGACGGAACAACCACTGTCAATACGACGGGTGATATCACTCTGACGGGTGGCGTCAATTCAAACAATTATGCAATGATTGGAACTGGCGGATCGGGGCTTGATGGCAATATCACGAACGCGGCGACGACTGTGACGAGTGCCAATCTGACATTGAATTCCGGTAGCGGAACGGCGGCTTACACCCGAATTGGCGCAGGTGGTGGATCTACCGGGGGGAGCAATCCAAATATTGGCGACGTGACCGGAGCTACGACGGTGACTTCAACCGGAGCGATCATGCTGAATGCGGGCACGAACGTCACGACCTTTGCCCAAATTGGTGCCGGGGGAAGAGCATTTACCGGTCAGAAAAGCGGGGCGGTGAATGTATGGGCTGATTCAATTCAGATGTTGAGTGGATCAGGGCAGGATGCCTACACCCAAATCGGTAACGGCGGTGCCGGATCGACAGGCGCTGGCGCTGGCGAGGTAAATGTAACTGCTACCGGCGGCAGTATTGATGTTCGGGGCGGAACCGCTGCACAGGGCGCTTATGCGCAGATCGGACACGGTGGAACTGGCAGCGGGACTTCCAATATGTCCGGAGATCTCAGCATACTGGTTGACGGTGATTTTAATCTCAGTGGCGGAGCGACGGGGGCCGCAAATTACGCCATGGTCGGTCACGGTGATGCAACACCTACGACCGGTGGAACCCGCAGCGGAGCGATGAAAATTGCTGTTTCCGGTGACACGACAATAGCTGATAACAACAGCGCGTCTCGTCTCGGCCATGGCACCACCGCAACTGGTAGCGTTAGTAACAGCGAGTTCGTCTTCGCTACCGTTACTTTAGATGTGGACGATTATGCATTCGGAGTTAGTGGAACCGCCGACGTGATGGGTGAAGGTGGCGACGTGAGCTTTGCTGTTTTGGGTGGTGATTTGCTGATCGGCGGGGCCGGGGCGTTTAACAATACTTCCTTCCACTCAAACTTCGTCGCCGCCGGAAACATCAACGCGCGTGCTTCGGTTCAGAATGCCGGCATGGGACAGGTCAATCTCGCGGCAGGCTGGGCGAGTTTTGATGGTCTCGATCCCATCACGAGTGAATTCGATGGCAGTAATGGATTGTTGCTCGACCTTGATTTAACCGCCAGCCCTGAGATAGCGACCCTCGAATTTGATTTTAGCAATGTGGCAGCTGATACCGCTCTGTGGGGTGCTGCTGGAAGTGTCGTGACCGTAGGCGGAGGCGCTCAGTCCGCCAGTGTCGGTTCTGCAGGCGGCACGAGCAATGTCTTCGGCGCAGGCGTTGTCCTTCAGGGAAGCGACACAGCAGCCAATGGCCAGGCTCAGGTCGGTTACTTCGGCAGTGGTGTCGACATGGCAGGGCAAATTAACGTCCTTGGTGTCGATGGCGGTCTGAGTGTTCTCGGAGGTGATGCCGCCGGAGCGTTCGCCCAGGTCGGGCACGGTGGGTTTGGATCGGTTGATGCCAACGCAGTTAATTCAAATATTACAGTGTTATTCAGTGATACATCTGCGGTGATGATGAAAGCGGGAGATGGCAACACCGCTTACGCGCAGGTCGGGCATGGTGGCTATTCTCAGATGGGTTCAAAGAGCGGTGCTATTGCGATCACTACGGGATCGGTTCTTGCAGAAGGGGGCGGTGGAAGCAGCGCTTCAGCTCGTGTCGGAAATGGCGGCAGTCGTGGATCGGGTGATATTACCGGCGGTGTCAGCGTGGTCGCGAGGACGGGCAATGTGGAACTCAATGGGGGATCGGGAGCGTTTTCAGAGGCAGTGATCGGAGCTGGTGGTGTTCAATATGATGCAGGCTCAATCACTTCGGCAACGACGGTGAGATCTCCACTCGATATCATTTTGAGTGGTGGAACGGGAGTTCAGGCCAACACCCAAATTGGTGCAGGTGGACTTGAAGCAACTTCAGGCATTGTTGTCGGTGATGTTCTCGTGGATGCTGAAAATGATATCACTCTTACCGGCGGTACAGACATTCGCGCCTTCAGTCAGATCGGCAATGGCGGCGCGACGGCGAGTGGTGATTTCAGCGGCAAAATTGATGTTGAGGCAGCAAACAGCATTTACCTGACAGCCACGAACGGAGAGTTCGGTGCCTACGCCAAGATCGGTCACGGAGATGATCTCTTTTCACCTACCTCTACGATTGGGGCGCTTTCGGGAAGCGGAACCCGTCAGGGCGATATTAATGTTTCGGCGGGTGTAAACCTTGTCTCACTCGACAGCATGGTCGGGCACGTGAACGATGCAACCGGAGCGACAGCGACAGGAGGTTCCACACAGATTGCGGTGAGCACGAGTGCCCCGAAAGACCCCGCTGCCGGAAGTATCCTCGCAGACAGCGACAGTGAGTTTAGCGGAGCGGAAGATGTCCGGTTCTACCTTCCCGAGCGTTCGAACAACGATGTTGAAGCCGGTGCTTTGATCAACGGTGAAGCCTTTGCCGGCGCTGAGGTCGATCCGTCTGTATCGCAGCGGGACGATGAGTTCACCGTTGAGATCACAGGCGTTCAGCCTTCGACACCGGGCGAGCATACCAATAGCCTGGACTCAGGCCCTGCACCTGTGAATGCGGCCCGCTTCGCCTTTAATTACAATTCGATCGAATTGACGGATCCTGTCGTGGTTCCACCGGGCGGTGG
>JAYWLB010000076.1:0-207717 GCA_035967665.1 Verrucomicrobiales bacterium BCK34 | reverse complement strand
CATGATCGGTCGCTTTGGCGGAATCGGTCAGGGGAGTTCGGATAGGCTTCGTGGCGGAACGAGTTTCGATCCGCTACGGTAGAGGAATGAGAATCATTCCCGGTTTCGCGCGGTGATTTGCGATGACAGGAGTTGTCTCTCAGAGGCAGAATCGTTAGCATCCCGACATGCTCCGCCGGTTTGTCATTTCTCTGATAGTATCTCTCGCCGCTCACACTGCTCTGAGCGCGGAACAAGGTCCTAACATTCTGTTCTGAAAGGTCGGTTGGATTGTAGCTCAGGGAACTCCTGCTCGTATCATTCACTAAGACGCCTTTCAGGTAGTTCAGTTAACCGTCATTTTTCAATTTCAACTTGTCCAACTCCGCCTGTGTCCACGGCGTTTTCCTCTCCGCGGTCGCCGCCTTAATCTTAGTCACTTCCTCCTCCGTAATCGCTGATCCGTTCCCGTCCCAGGCGTAGCGGATGTAGCTCAGGACCTGGGCGATTTCGCGGTCGCGGATGAGTCCGAGGGCGGCTCCGGGGGCCATGAATCCGGCCTGGTAGGTTTCACCGTCGAGGGGGCCGGTGAGCCCGTGGAGGAGAATGGGGACGAGCTGTTCGGCGTCTCCTTTGACGCGGGGGGAATCGACGAGAGAGGGGGCGAGGAAGCTGCCGGTTCCGGGTGTTTTGATTCCTTTGCCGTCGGCGCCGTGACAGGTGACGCAGGATTGGTAGAAGTGGACTTCACCTTCGCTGACGAGCCGCTCGTGGTCCTTGTCCATCCCCTCGGGGAAGGTGAGGCCGCGATTCCAGTTCGTGAAGGCAGCTTTCCATGGAGCGGCGGTCGCGGCGTCGATTTCTTTGCCTTCTTCGATCGCTTTCACGAGGGGAAGATCCGTCTTTCCCCAGAGCGATATTCCGGTGGCGAGGATGACGCCTCGATCATTGAGATGGTGGCGGGCGATCTCCTGGATCAATTCATCAGCGTGCGGATTTTCCACGGCGAGCCCGAGGGTGAGAATCAGTTGCTGTGCGACGGCGCTGTCCTTTTCGTTGTTGAGAACGTCGAGGCGCTTCACGAAGGCATCCTCGTTGATCCAGCGTTCCGCGATCTGAACGGCGGCGCGGCGCACGCGGGGATCGCGGTCGGAGAAGCGTGCAACGACGAAGGCTTCGTCGAGGCTGTCGGTTCCCTCGAGGGTCCAGAGGGCGTGGAGTCGTGTCAGGGCGTTGTCGGCGTATTGGCTCATGCCGCGGAGGAGGGGAACAGCCCTGTCTCTGTTGTCGCGAAGAATGATGAGTTTCTGCGCGGTGTCACGCCACCAGCCGTTGGGGTGTTCGAGATGACGGAGGAGTTCGACGGTGCTTTCGTCGAGCATTTTGGGAGCTGCGTCAGGGGTGTGATCCTGATGACGAATGCGCCAGATTCGTCCCATGCGTTTGTTTTTGTCGAGGCCGTTGGCGGCGATGTTTTTACGGGCATCGGGGGAGAGCCAGCCTTCGTCCTGAATGATGCCGCGATACATGCCGGTGACGTAAAGGCTCCCGTCGGGGCCTGTCGCGGTGTTGACGAAGCGGCAATTGATGTCGGATGATCTCAGGAATTCGGCGTCGCCCGGTTCGGTTTTCTCAAGAAAATCGAGACCGGATTTTTTGGTCATGTCAGCGCGTCGGACAACATGAATTGTGGGGTCGCAGAAAAAGTAATCGCCGTAGTCGTCGAGGGGGAGTTTGTGTCCCCGGAAAACGGTCTGCCCGCAGGCTGATGTGAAAGAGCGAACTGCTGCGGCGTCTCCGCCCCGGTCGTTGAGTAGGCAGAGACTCGTCGAGTTCAGGAATCCGGGATCGTAGGGTTTTCCCATGTCGATGGGGACGCCGCGAATCTCTTTCCCGGCGAGACGTTTTACGGTTTCCCAGTATCGGGGAAAGAGGTAGGGGGACTCCATCGGATTTGTGTTCGTGATCCAGAAGAGGTCGCCGACATCGTTGTTCGCGAGACCCCACTGAGTCCAGTGGCTGCGTTGCTTTTCCGCCTTCCAGGTCTTGTCGGTGTAGCGGTAGCTTTCGAGGTTGTAACTGATGTAGATGCGGTTGTTGAGGTTCCAGAGGAGGCCTGAATCCTGATGCTCAACAGAGGTGCCGATGTTGCCGCGCCCGTAGGGGCCGCGCTGGTAGAGCATTTCCTTCTCGTCGGCGACTCCGTCACCATCGGTGTCGCGATAGGAGAAGATGTCCATCGTGTCGGTTTCGCGAACGGCGATACGACCGTCGAGCGGGAGAATCATGCGGGGGAGGTTGAGGCCGTCGACGAAGGTGGTGACGCGGTCGTAGTGGCCATCGCCGTTGGTGTCTTCGAGTCGTTTGATACGACTGTCGCGAAGCGTTTTCGTTCCGGTGCCGTCAACGTCCTGCATGTAGCTGCGCATCTCGGCGACATACATGACTCCGTTTCCGTCGAATACGGTGAGAACAGGTTCTTCGATGAGCGGTTCGGCCGCAACCAACTCGGCGACATAGCCCGGCGCGAGGTCAAAGGTCGTGAGTTCCTCTTCGGGGGTAAGGGCGCAATAGGGATCGTCCGCTTTCTTTTTCGCGGCGCTTTGAGCGGCGGCCGAATCGGGGGCTTTGGCGGGCGCAGTCCACTCGACGAGAGCGGGTGTTGTAGAGACGATTTTATCCGCCGTCGGGAAGTTTTCGGGAACGGGCAGGGTGACCTTACCGGTGGCGAGGTATTCGCAACTTCTTGCGATCACGGTCTGAAATCCGACGCAGTGCAATCCCTCCATCGTCGTGTCGCCTTTCCAGAAATGTCCCATTGAGGTGATGATGGCTTTCCCGTCTCCGTAGGCGACTTCCCAAGTGATGGGTTCGTGTTTTCCGGTGCCCCGCTGCCTGGGATCGGAGTAGGCGGAGGACAGGATCGTAAGGTTTTCGGCAGGACCTCTCATGTCGTGATAGAGCTCGTCACGTCCGTGCATCCAGACGGGCGGTAGGTCCTGCATGACGGGGTGGCCGGAAGCGCGAACCGTGACGGGAAAAGCGTGCTTGGATCCGTGAGCAGAGTTGCCTGCCGTTTTATCCCAAAAGGTTTTACCGGTGTCAGGATCGATTTTCAGGGCCTTGCCGGAAGGGGCGGGGCGCCATCCCATTCCGATGAGCTGATTGAATTCATCCCAGTCGCGGAAGGCATTGTTTGCGGCATGAACGAGAAGAACGCCGCCTCCGTTTTTGACGTAGTCGAGGAATGAAGCACGCATCGCGTCGGGCCAGTTCGGGCCGTTGTAGTTGAGGACGACGACTTCGTAAGCGCCAAAGTCGGGCGACCACGCATTCCACTGTTCCGCGAGCTGGTCAGCGGCAGGTTGATTGGCCGCTTTGAAGGCTTTTTCGTAAGCCTCGAAATCGGCGAGGACTTTTGCATCTTCTGTTTTTGGCTTGCGGGGATTGCCGGCGCTTTTCAGTTCCGGTGCGGAGGAAACGGTGACTTCAAACCGATCGGTCGCTTCGAGGATGGCCCGCAGTGCGTCGGTGGTGATGTTCCAGTCGTGATTGTTGCGACCATCGATGATGAGCGTGGGGATTTTCCCGCCGCCACTGGCAGAAAGAGGAAGGAGGAGGGCGGCAATCACCGGGATTGAGATTCCGGTGATACGCTTGAGTAACGAGTTCATTGTCAAGAGGGGGGGAAGTGGTCACGGAGGGTATCGAGCTGAGCTGAGGCTGTCAATTGGCGTCCTCAGCGTGGCAGTTCCGGGATCAAACGCATCTCCGGCATCTCCGGGAATCAATGTGTTATCTGTGTGAAATCTTTGAGATCGTCACCTTCTTTTGAGCACAGATTGAGATTTGCTTTCACAGGCTGGATCGGATTCTGAGTTACCAAAAGTCTCAGAGATGTTGCTTGCGTGCCGAAAGTGAAACCATTAGGTCTGAAGAGATTACTTTTCTGCATGATTGTCTTTCGGCGCCCGAATAAGTTCAACGCTTCTCTGGATGGTTTTATTGAGATGAAGTTTGAGCGTTTCGGGCGTTTGATTTTGTCCCACCGAATGATGGTGCTCACGCTGGTTCTGCTGTTCAGTGTTGTTGCCATTGCAGGTGTTTTGCGAGTGGACTTTGATAGCAATCCGCGAAGCATTTTGCAGCAGAGCGAAGAGGATTCGCAGAGACTTGAAGAGTTCTTTTCTGATTTCGGTTCGGATGATGACGACGTTCTTGTGATCATTCACGGCGGCAATTTCTTCGAAGAAGACTTCGGTTCCTCCCTTCAGCGGTTTAGCGAAAAGGCGCCACTGATCGACGGTGTCAAAAGTGTCTACAGTGCGGTTGATTTGCCCTCTCCAGTCGAACCGGGGAGATTGATTCGCGATACGATACTCGATGGTTTGATCTCGCCGGAAGAGACGAGAACGATGATAGTTGAACATCCTTTTGTGATAGGAAATTTGCTATCTCAGGATGAGAAAACTCTGCTGGTTTCGGCGAAATTAGACTCGGGACAGGCGGAGGTGGAGCGGAATGGAAAGGTTCTCGATGAACTGCGATCTCTCGCCCACGAGTGCTTTGAAGGGATGAATTTGGAGATCAGTTTGGCGGGGCATGTTCCGATTCGTGTGGAGAATCTGGTGGGGTTGAAAAGGGAGTTTGTGAGGACGATGGGACTTGCGGCAGTGATTGCGCTGGTTATCGCGTGGTGTCTCTTTCGCGGCTTCCTTCAGATGTTGATTGTTTCGTCCGGAGCGGTGACCTCCGTTGTCTGGACGCTTGGAATGATGGGGTGGTTCGGGATGAAGATTGACAGCATCAGCATGCCGCTGCCGACTTTATTGTTCGTCATCGCCTTCGGCAGTTCGGTGCATTTGCTCATCGATATTATTCGCTCGCGAAAAGAGGGGATGCCTGCGATCGAAGCGTCGGTGCTGGCCTTTCGACACCTGGGACTTCCCTGCCTTCTCACTTCCCTGACGACGGTGATAGGTTTCGGTTCTCTGATTCTTGCTCAAACCGAAAGCGTGCAGCGCTTCGGGATCGCGAGTGCTGTCGGGGCGATTCTCGGGCTGATCGCGAACCTTCTTATCATCCCGCTCCTCGCCAGTTATCTGCGGGTGGGGAAGGGGAGAAGTGATCGGGAAATTGGTGGCGAGTCCGGACATCGCCTCGCCCGAATCGGTGTGGTCATCCTCGCACGGTCAAAAGGGATTGTTATTCTCGGTTTGGTTTTGTCAGGAGTGTTGGTCTATTTCGCGAGTAAGCTGGAGGCTGATATTTTCTGGACGGAGACGCTGCCAAAAGACAGCGAGACAACGCGGGCGATGAAACGAAGCGACGAAGTTTTTGGTGGAGCCTTGAAGGGGTATGTCGTCATTGAGTGGGAGGAAACCATCGATGCCGATTCCGCCGAGCTGAGCGAAGTGCTCGTAGACGTGCACCAGCTGATCGATGCCCAGCCGCTCTTATCCAATCCGCTTTCTGCTCTCACCATGATGGAGGCGGGAATGAGCCGCGGCTTGTCGGAAGCGGGCACCCGGTACATCCGTCCTCAATTGAGGCGCGCAGCGGTTTCGATGAATGTTCCCGATGTTGGCGCTGCGACGATGGAGCCGGTTTTCGATGCTCTCGACAGTCAGCTGGTCGAACTGGCCTCCCGCCGGCCGGGATTTTCATTCCGTGTCGAGGGCTCGGTCGTCGTGGCTTCTCAAAACATCACCCTGATTATTGAGGATCTTATCAGAAGTCTATCCTTCGCGTCGGTCGCTGTCTTTCTCGTTCTTCTCTTCGGGCTCCGCTCTCCTGTTTTGGCATTGGTTAGTATTCTTCCCAATGCGTTTCCATTGTTGCTGAATGCCGGAGCGCTCAGCCTTCTCGGGATGCCGCTCCAGATCACGAGTGTCCTCACTTTCAGCATTTGTCTGGGGATTGCGGTCGATGACACCGTCCATTTCCTGATGCGTTATTTACGCGAGCGAAGGGAGGGCACTTCGATCGAAAAGGCGATTCTCAATGCGTTTGAACGTGTCGGGGCGGCTTTGCTTGTAACCACTTTGATCATCGGGGGCGGGTTTGCCGCTGCCATGGCCAGCGAAATGCCGGCGCTCGTCCTTTTCGGGGCTCTTTCGTGTTCGGCGCTTTTCTCAGCATTGATCGGTGACCTTGTTCTCCTGCCGGCCCTGCTGAAAGTGGTAGAGTCCCGCTTCAGTGGCGGGAGCGAAAAAATTCATGCTTCCGATACCGCCGACAACGCGTAATCCTGAGGTGTGAACCCCTTATCGACAGTGCTTTTCTCATGAACCGGATGGGACGACGTTTATTTTCGCTTCTGCTTTCCTGGGGGCTTATTGTTTCGGGTCTTATGCATGCCGATGAAAGCGGGAGAGTATGGAGTGTTCCGCGGGTGGGGCATAATCTTCAGTTTCCCCGCGACCATGGGAGCCATCCCGATTTTAAGATCGAGTGGTGGTATCTGACAGGACATCTGTTTTCCGGTGAAGAACGCTTCGGGTTTCAAGCGACGTTTTTCCGGCTGGGGCAGGAGCCGGCGGATATTCCGGAAGGGGAACTCTTCGGGGGCGAGCAAATATACATGGCTCACATGGGACTGAGTGCGCCGGGAACGGGTGCTTTTCTCCACGAGGTTCGGCTCAATCGCGGCGGATGGGATGCGGGAGGAAAATTGGAGGACCTTGATGTTTTCAACGGAAACTGGTCGCTCAAGAGAAATGCCGACGGAGTGATGCAGCTTGAAGGATCCATTCACTCGGAGGCGACCCTGTCGCTGACTCTGGTGCCGGAGAAAGAGCACGTCATCTTTGGCGAGGAGGGCATTTCAAGAAAAGGGCCGGAAGGCACCGCCGCGAGCTATTACATCACTTTTCCGAGATTGAATTCAGAGGGGGAGATCTCGGTGAATGGCGAGCGATATGCGGTGAGTGGAGAAGCGTGGATGGATCACGAAATCTCAAGCAGTCAGCTGGATCGCAACCAAATAGGGTGGGACTGGGCCTGTATTCAGTTTTTCGACGGGCGTGAGATCATGGGATACGTCTTGAGAACAGAATCGGGGGAGCCGTCTCAGTATTCCAAGCTTGTGTGGATCAGTGAGACCGGGGATTTGACCCATCAGAACCTCGAGAGTTATACATGGACGCACGACGGGGAGTGGAAGAGCGGGGAAACGGGGGCGATCTATCCGGTCAGCCCGAGGATTGAAACGATCGATCCACGCGATGGAAAGACGCGTCGTTTGAAGCTTATCCCCGTGATGGAGAATCAGGAGATTGCGGGTGGACCGGGCGGAGTCAGCTACTGGGAAGGCGCGTGTGATGTCATTGACGAGGCCAGCGGGAAGCCGGTGGGGCGTGCCTACCTCGAAATGACGGGGTATGCTGAAAGCATTGCCGACAAGCTGCAGTAATCGCGAACTCTGAAAACAATAAAGCCCCCGCAGATGAATCTGCGAGGGCTTTATCTTCATGCAATGTCATCCCACTGCCACTGCATGTATTACGGTCAGCTCTCGGTCTGCCTGTCGTAAATTAACCTCCTTGATTTGGGGAAGGGTGCTTTCGATCGGTTTGTCGATTTTCGGCAGGTTGAATCGATTCCAGCACGGTGGAAGTGTTGGTCGACTTGTTCTTTGGACAGGCTCGCCAGAACGCGGAGCCAGCTCCGCTCTCCCAGCTGTTCGCGTCCCAATAATGGGGCACAGCGGGAAGTTGGGAGCTTTTAAGTTCGGAATTTGCCTCTTGCTCTCCTCCGAAGGAAGAGATCTGAAGCAATGGGAATCCGATGGTTAAAAGTAAAGTTAATCTCATAGATTTTCAGCAATCTGCGTGAAAACAAAGAAGAGCTAAAATTTATCAAAATTATAGTAATTGTCAATATTATATTACGGAGTTGTAATCTATCTCCGAATATTTTGGATCAGACACGAAAGAGGGCTCCCAGTTTCCGGCCGAGAATGAGTCCGGCACCGACGATGGTGACGGCGAGAAAGACCATCGCCCAGACGCCGAGTGCGGACGCCAGATTGGGGCCTGTCCCCAGTGACGAGATGAGGGCATAAATGGCTTTGGTGATCGGGAAATGCTGTTGTTGTTCCGCGAGGATGAGCGAGTCAGAGACTTCGAGCATGGCGAAGGAAAACGCGAGGAGCCCGCCTGCGATGAGATTGGCGGTAATCAGAGGGAGCGTGACTTTGCCGAGAGCCTTGATGGGATGACAGCCGAGGTTCTGCGCGGCTTCTTCGAGACTGACGCTGGTTTGCTGGAATCCGGCGGCGGCGGATCGCACGACATAGGGAAGCCGCCGTATCGAGTAGGCAATCACGAGGATGACGATGGGGTTTTCCCCGAGAATGAGGAAGTCGAAAGCCTGTCCTTCACGGGTCATCGCGAGATAGCCGAAAGCGAGGACGAGTCCGGGGACGGCAAGAGGCAGCATCGCCATGGCGTCGAGAAACTGACGACCGGGGAGCTTTGTTCGCACGACGACGTAGGCGACTGCGATCCCGAGAACGAGATCCAATCCGGTCGCGAGCGATGCGTATTTGAGTGAGTTCCCGATCGAATTGAGCGTGAGCGGATGGCCGAGTGCGTCGGTGTAATGTTGTCCGGTCAGGGCGGTTGGGAGAATAGTCTGATACCAGTCATTGGAAAGTGACAGGAGGACAACACCGATGTGGGGCAGCACTGCGATGCCAGTCACGAGAGTGAAGGCTCCGATGCAGATCGTGGCGGCAAGTGGGGAAGCCTGCTGCAAGACACGGCCGGTCGAGGCTCTTCCCGAACTCGCCATATTCTCGCGACCGAAAAGCGCTTTACCAATGAGATAGAAGAGCACCGTGGCAACTAACATGACAACGACCAGTGCATAGGGAAACGGGTTTCCGCTGAGATCTTTGATCCCTTCAAAAATCTGGACACTGGTGACGCGGCTGAAATCAAAGATCAGCGGAACCCCCAGCTCGGTGAAGGACCAGATGAAAATGATCGTCGCTCCGGCGAACATTCCCGGCATGATGAGCGGGAACGTGACGCGGAAAAGCCGGCGGATTCCGTGGCAGCCGAGGTTTTCAGCCGCTTCGTCCATTGCCGGATCGAGGTTCGCGAGCGCAGCGGAAATGTTGAGGTAGGCGATGGGGTAGAGGTGCAGCGCGTTCATGATGACGACGCCGAAGAGCCTCCCTTCGCCGAGCCAGTCGAAGGGAGCGTCGGCCTGCATTAAGCCCAGATCGATGAGAAAGGAATTGAGCACCCCTGCCTGACCCAGAAACTGACGGACTCCGAGTGCTCCGACGAAGGGTGGAAGGATCAGGGGAACGAGGATCAGAGAGTTGAGGATGCTCTTGCCCGGGAACTGCCAACGGTTGCTCAGGAGCGCGAGCGGCAGGGCTATCACGAGCGCGAGAATCGTCGTGAAAAGCCCCATGTAGAATGAGTTGATGAGCCCCTCCACGTAGATGGGGTTTTGAAAGAGTTCGACGAGGTAGCCGATGGTAAATTTCCCGTCGGCCCCGACGAAGGCCTCCTTCACTGTGTGCGCAATCGGGTAGGCGAAAAAGAGCGCAAAGAAAACTGCGGTGATGCCGTAAATGAGAATGGAAAGGCGACGGCTCATTCTGTTTTTACAGCGGTCAGCTTTGGCACTCCCCACTTTGCGGTGATCGATTCGTAGTGGATTCGGAAATGTTCTGAGAGTTCGCGTGCGAGGGTGATCACTTTGATTTTGTCCTTCTCGTTGAGCACTTCCGCGATGCGCGTGGTTGTCTCCGCGTAGCTGATCAGGGAGATGTCTTCGAATTCAGAAACGCCTGCGTCCGGCATTCCGGCATCGATCAGGGTTTTCCATGCTTCCTGCTGTTCTTCGTGTGGGTCGATGCATGCCGCCTTGATCGCGAAGCGCAGTGAGGCAAAGAGTGAGCCGGTCCAATCGGCATGATAGGTGAAGCCTTTGCTGATCTCGTAGGGGTTCACCTCGGGATCGGTCATAAACTCGCGATTCGCAGCCGTGTAAAAGTCCTTGCGGATAGGGGGGCGCCTCAGGGCGAAGCGTATCGGACCCTCCGGGCTCCCGGCCCGGTAGTTCCAGAGTTTTTGACCGTTGGGAGAGAGCACAAATTCAATAAAGCGGTGAGCCAGTTCAGGATTTGGAGCGCCGCGAAGCATTCCGACAGGATCGGCCCCGATGGAGGTTCCCCCGACGGGCATCAGAAATTGAACTCTTGAATCCCTGCCGCCGTCCCTTCGGTAGAGTTCGTTGAAGGTTCGGCCGTAAAAGTCGATGCACATTCCGGCGGCGGCATCTCCCATCGCGACGTCACGGGGAACCTTCGCTGCGGAGTCGGTGAAGTAGCGGCTGTTCGCGCTGATCTTAAGAATGAGCCGCATCGCATCATCCCAGCCGGCCGCGATCGCTTCTGCTTCGGAGGTGCCACCTCCGGTGAGTCGTTTTTGGATCTTTTCCTGAATAAGCATTTCAAAAGCCTTCGTGGTCGATCCGGATTTTGTGGGGTCCGCGAGTGCGACCTGACCGAACAGCTTCGGATTTTCCAGATCTGACCAGCTCGTGAAAGGTTCGTCGATTCCAAGCCGGTCAAGAACATCGGTGTTGTAGCATATCCCGAAGGCGGACAGCACTGTGCCGACCCAGCTGAAGTCATCGTCGCGGAACGGCTCCCCGCTGACGGTGGCGGGCATGACCTCATCGGAAAACCATTCAGGCTTTTCCCTGGCAAGTGCTCCCGGTCCGTATTGCCCGTCGGGAGTGGTGGCAACGAGATTCCCTATAGAGGCCTGTTTGCTGAAGTCGTAGGCACCCCCTCCAAAAAAGAGATCGATTCCGACGCCGATATTCGAAGACAGGAAAAGCTTTCGCGCCGCCAGTGCGATCTGTTCCTCACTCTCACGATCCAACCCTGTCAGGTCATCGACGATACCCTGTTGGGTTCCCGTTCCGTCCGGGCCCGGATCCAGTCTGCCATTCCCGAAGGCTTCCCTTACTGTAAGTGAAAAGGGGAGTTTGGTCCTCTTTTTCCAAAGCGTTTCAAAGCGTGTTGCGAACTCAGAGCGGAGAAAGCGTGCGATCTCGGATGTGCCGCCGGGCTGTCTCCAGTCGACGAAGACGTCGCGCTGGTGGTTTTGCCTCATGTGAGCTGCGAACCCTTTCGCGAACTCCGATTGAATCGATTCGTTGTGAGGCGTGATTATGACGAGCCGCTCTGATTCTCCTTTGGTCAGGTCCGCGCTTTCGTCAGTGGGACGAAAGGCGAACGGTGCGATGAGGACGCCCGCAAGCAATAGAAGAACGATGGAGAGTCTCAGTAGCACGGCGGTCAGGGGGCAGGAAGAATAACAACATCTTCGGGACTGGCGGTGACGTAAAATGGCTCGTTCTTCTCACGAATGACCCGTCGGGGATTCAGCTCCGAGATGTGAATGAGCTGGCTTAGCCCTTCTGCCATGAGCGAATACTGCGCGGTTTCACCGAGGTAGATCGATTCTTTTAAATAACCTTTGAGAGCATTCTGAACAGGTTTCTCCGCGTGAATGGAAAGGCACTCCGGGCGAATCGAGAGAACGACTTTTTCATTTTGTTCCGGAGCCCAGTCCGGGTCTGCGCATTCACCTGCAATATCCCCCAGTGCGGTCGAGACGTAGATATGATCGTCTGATTTGAACTCGATGGTGCCGGGGATCAAATTGGTTTCGCCGACAAAACCGGCTACGAGTGTGCTTCGCGGTTGGCGGTAAACTTCCTCGGGAGTCCCCACCTGGATGATTTTGCCTTCGTCCAATATCGCCATGCGATCGGCCATCGAGAGAGCCTCCTTCTGATCGTGTGTCACGTAGATCGCAGTGAGCCCGAAGTCTTTGCAGATACGCCTGATCTCGGATCGCATTTCGATGCGAAGCTTGGCATCGAGATTGGAGAGCGGCTCATCGAGCATGAGACAGCGGGGGCGGACGACGAGGGCGCGGGCAAGGGCGACGCGCTGCTGCTGGCCGCCGGAGAGTTCATTGATCTTCCGGTTTCCAAGTCCCTCCATTTTTACCATCGCGAGAGCGCCTTCGACGCGGCGTTTAATCTCCGGTTTGCGAACGCGGCGTTCCTCGAGTCCGAAGGCGACGTTTTTGAACACATTCAAATGTGGCCAGAGGGCGTAGCTCTGAAACATCATCGCCGTTTCCCGCTTGTGCGGAGGAACCTTCGTTACGTCCTGCCGGTCAAAGGTGATTTCCCCTTCTTCGGGGATGTGAAAGCCTGCGATCGAACGCAGTAATGTCGTTTTGCCGCAACCGGACGGGCCAAGAAGGAAAAAGAGTTCGCCGGACTCGATATTGAGATCGAGATGATCGAGGGCGACGACGTCGCCAAAGCGCTTCACGAGGCCGCGGATGCGAATAGATACCATGATGTGTGTCTTTGGATTTAGCGAAATCTATGCCTGGGAACAAGTAAAACCGAATGAAAGATTGGAAGCTGTCTCCTGAATAGTGGCGTTCTTCCATCACGTCATCAGTGTTGAAAAAGCCTCGAATATGTTGAGGTCTTCTGCTTCGATGCTCACTGTGAAGAAGTTACTGCAATCAATCGGGCCGGCTATCGTCGTGGCGGCTGTCGTGTTAGGGCCGGGAAGTATCTTAACGAGCTCGAAAGTGGGAGCGGGGTACGGCTTTATCGGGGTGCCCGTCGTTGTTGCCGCTGCGATTCTGATGATTGCGATGGTGGCCCTCGCTGCACGCGTCGGCGTCAGCTATGAAAACAGTGTATGTGATGAGCTGGCTTCCCGGTTGGGACGTCCTGTCGCATTTCTCATTGGGATTATTCTGTTTGTTCTCGTGGCACTGTTCCAGTCGAGTAACAATATTGCGGTGGTCGCCGGCTTGATGCCGTTGATAGAAGTGATGAGAGGCGGTGATACCATCTCTGTGAACACTCAGGTCGGACTGCTGATTGCTTTTAATGCTTTTGTTATCGCGAGTCTCTATCTGATGCGGAATTTGTATCAGTCGGTTGAGAAGCTCATGAAGATTCTCATCGGGGTAATGGTGATCGCCTTTTTGATGAATTTTGTGGCGGCGTATCTCACGGCGAGGGATTTCGAACCGGTTGCCTCCTCCGGAACCGGAGACTTGTTTGCTCTTCTCGGAATGATAGGGACGACTTTTTCTGTCGGGGGGGCATTTTATCAGGCTTATTTGGTGAAGGAAAAAGGCTGGGGGATCGGCGATGCAAAACGGGGGCTGGTTGATTCGGTTGTGAGTATTTCGGTTCTCGGAATGGTTACGGTGATCATTTTGCTTACGGCGGCACGGACGTTCTACGGGCGCCCTGATCCGGTTGAGCTCGCCGGAGTGGGCGATGTGGCGCGTCAGCTGGAGCCTCTCTTCGGAACCTGGGCAGTGGTCATTTTCAGCCTCGGAATTATTGCGGGGGCCTTCAGTTCCTTTCTCGTGAATTCGATGATCGGTGGAACCGTGATGTCTGACTCACTTGGAAAAGGGAGCCGGCTTTCGGATGGCTGGCCGATTCACATGACGGCGGTTGCTCTCCTTGTTGGGATGTTAGTAGCGATTTTTTCGCTGACGAAAAGTGGAAGCACCGTCAGTCTGATTACCTTTGCGCAGGCATTGACCGTTTTGGGTATTCCCGCACTCGCTGCCGCCTTGATCTATCTTGGGACCCGGAAAGAGCTCACAGGTGAGAGGCGGGTTCCGCGTTGGATTCTCGTATTGGCTTCAGTTGGTTTTCTCGTTGCCTGTGGATTGGCCGTGAAAACAGCGCTGGCTGTCTGGAGTAAGGTTTCGGGCGCATAGCGGAATTTGAGCTACGGGGCTTACTGAGCTGAGAGGCTTCGGGGAAAAATGCTCACGCAGTTTCTCTACGTATCTTGGGTGTAGAGGAATCTGTGAAGATTTCTCATCTGTTGAAGTCGGGCTTACTGAGCTGATTGGCTTCGGGGAGAAATGCTCACGCAGTTTCTTTACGGTAGTTGGCGGCAGGACTTCATAACGCCTTTGCCGGAATCGTAGCGAGGTGCTAGGATTTCGGCATGTCGAGAGTTTTAGCCTGCCTTTTTATCCTCGGGGTTTCCATTTCGCTTCAAGCGGCCCCCAACGTTGTCGTCATCCTCACGGACGATCAGGGGTGGGGGGATTTGAGCCTCACGGGGAACAAGAATCTGTCGACACCGAACATCGATTCGCTCGCTGCGGATGGCGCGAGTTTTGAGCATTTTTACGTGTGCCCGGTTTGCTCGCCGACTCGTGCTGAATTTCTCACAGGGCGCTACCATCAACGCGGCGGGGTTTACTCCACTTCAGCAGGCGGTGAGAGGCTTGATCTCGACGAGGTGACGATTGGGGATATTTTCAAAAAAGCGGGCTACAAAACGGCGGCGTTCGGGAAGTGGCACAACGGGATGCAGTTTCCTTATCATCCTAACGGTCGCGGTTTTGATGAATTCTACGGTTTTTGTTCAGGGCACTGGGGGGATTATTTCAGTCCGATGCTGGAGCACAACGGCAACATCGTCGAAGGCGAAGGGTTCGTGGTCGATGATTTCACGAACCGGGCGATGGACTTCATTGAGGCGAATCAGGATAAACCGTTCTTCGTCTACCTGCCCTACAACACGCCGCATTCCCCGATGCAGGTCCCGGACGAGTTTTGGGATCGCTTCAAGGACAAGGATCTCGTGATGCACCATCGCGAGCCGGAAAAGGAGGATGATCTTCACCTGCGTTGCGCTCTCGCGATGTGTGAGAACATTGACTGGAACGTGGGCCGCCTCCTCGGGAAACTGGATGAACTCAAACTGCGCGACGATACCATCGTGATCTACTTCTGTGACAATGGGCCGAATGGCAACCGCTGGAACGGTGGGATGAAGGGGAAAAAAGGTTCCACCGACGAAGGGGGCGTTCGCAGTCCTATGGTGATTCGATGGCCTAAAGGAATTGAGCCGGAAACAAAGGTGGAAGTGTCCGGAGCGGCAACGGATCTGCTCCCGACCCTCGCGGCGATGGCTGGTATATCACTCAGTGATCACCCTAGGCCGCTCGACGGATTGAACCTTTACCCGGCTCTGGAAAAGCGTGCCGATCCGGAAAAGGCACGGGAGGTTCCTGAGTCGCTGATGCAGCGGGCTGTCTTTTCTGCCTGGAAAACGAAGGCATCAGTTCGCACGCCTGAATTTCGACTGGATAACGATGGCCAGCTCTTTCACATGCCGACTGATCCGGGGCAATATGACAATGTTGCGAAGAAGTTTCCAAAGGAACAGGAGAGACTTGCGGAGCAATTGGAGTCGTGGAGGGCGGAGATGGGTGAGGAACTCGGCACCGACACCCGTCCGTTTGTGATTGCTCATCCGGGGCATGAGTTTACCCAGGTTCCTGCGCGGGACGGGATTGCCCACGGTGGTATCAAGCGCTCTAACAAGTTCCCGAATGATTCGTTCTTCGGAAATTGGACTTCGCTGGATGATAAAATCGTTTGGAATGCCGAAGTCGCCGATAGCGGGGTGTTCGAAGTCAGTCTTTACTACAGCTGTGCAGAGAGCGATGCCGGTTCTGAGATCGAGCTGAGTTTTGGCGAGGATCGACTTGTCGGCACGGTTGCAAAGGCGAACCCGTCTTCACTGGTCGGTGCGGAGGAGGATCGCTCACGTCGCATGGAGAGTTACACGCAGAACTGGAAGCCTATGTCGCTCGGCCGTATCGCGCTCAAAAAAGGAACCGGTGAATTGACCTTAAAGGCTCTCAAGATCGCAGGCGAAGAGGTCATGGATTTCCGACTTCTTCTCCTCAAGCGGGTTGAGTGAGGTATCAAGTTGGGGCACGCCAAAGGAACCACGACTGGTAGAAGAAGGAGAATTCCTTCCGGGCGGATTCGCGCAAAATTCAGGTGGCTGGCTGCGCTGCGGATTGAGTTTCAATCCGCTACCAGCGAAGGCGTGGCGGAAGTAAAATTCCTCCAATTCTTAAGGCTGAAGGCCGAACTTCTGAAACAGGATGCTGTCGTGGCCATACATATCCTGGTCAAAGCGGACCCGGCCATCGCTCATGATCGTTGATGTCCAGTAGACGAGGTAAACCGGCATTGAGCGACTGAAGTCCTCTTTCCGATTCGGAACATTCACATCCTGCATTGAAGCGCGGACCGCATTGATGTCCCATCCACCGTTGCGCTGGAGAAGGAGGTTCGCAAGTTCATCCGGTCTTGCAACCCTGACACAGCCATGACTGAAGTCCCTGTCGGCTCGCTCGAAGAGGCTGTGATCGGGGGTGTCATGGAGATAGACTGAGTTGTCATTCGGGAAAATGAATTTCACGAGTCCGAGTGAATTGTCCGGTCCAGCTGTTTGGCGAATGAGAAGACTGCCGGTCGCCGTCTTCTGGAGGTTTGCGGATGTGTTAGGCAATACCTGACTTTCAGATGCTCCGTAGGAGGGAACGATTTGGTAATTGTGGCTCGCCATGTAGCCGGCGGGATCGGAGAGCGCTTTGGGGACGATCTCCGTTTTAGCGATGGAGAGTGGCACGTTCCAGTAAGGTCTGAAAATGAGATACTTGATATCACCGTGGAAGATCGGGGTTTGATGCTTTCCTTTCACCCCGACAATCACGGGCATCACAGTAACCTGACGGCGCTTGTCAAACATCCTGAGAGCACTCTCGGCGATGTTCACTTCGATGTGCTCCGTCTGCTCGTAGGCGCGGGGCATCCAGCGGAGGCGATCGATGTTGATGATGAGGGTGTTAACGCGTGATCTCGACGAAGTGTTGAGCTCGGCGAGAGTCATCTGGCCGAGGGCACCGTCGGGCTCAATGCCGTGACGGAACTGGAATGATTTGATCGCTTCGGCGGTTCGTTCATCGATCGTGCGATCTTTGTCACGCTTGTTGCCGACGCTCCCTCCGGGAAGGTCCCCCTCGGCCTGAAGACGCGATTTCAACAGCTTGACCTCAGGGTAGGCGGAACCGGCTCCGGCGGGTTGCGCTGTTGCCGGAAGGTTTCTCCAACCACCGAGTGAGTCGATTTTACGATAGCGTTCGAGTGTTTTGATCATCTCTCCGTAACGCTGATCCTGTGGCGGGACCTTCTGCAGGAGAAAACTGGCGAACTGCTGAGGGGCAACTCCCAGTGCGCTGTCGAGGAACTGATAGGCAGTTACCTTGCGGGGAATATCGGACCACTTCGGGTGAACCGAAGTGGGATCAACGAAACCGTAGGCGAGTGATTGAATGGCGTAGAGTGCCAATTGTGTCGTGCCGACTTCAACGGCAGCGCGGGCCGAGGGATCGGGACTTGGGTTACGCCACTGCTGGTCCCATTCCGAGAGACGAAAGAGTTCCGGCGAAAGGCCGTGCCCGTCGAGTTCCTGAATAAAGGAGGCGAGTCCGCCGAGGCGCTGGCCGTCCCATGCCGGAGCGTAATTTCTCGCCTGATACCAGGCGGCGATTCCGCCGCCCGCTTCATTGGCTTTTGCGCGAATCTGCTGTTCGATGCCCTGGGAAAATCCCTGCTGAATCGAGAAACTCACCAAGAGAATGAGAATAACACTCAGTAGTTTGAAATCTAAACGCATAAGAATAAGTTAATGTTCGTTAAGTATCCGCATTTTTGCCGATTCTTCAAATATTCAATGGGAAAGGAGCCACCGAAGGGGGGATTTTAGGCGTTATTTTCCCTTCATCCCAAAGTGTGACAATGCTTTGACTCTCTTTGGTCACAAATATTCAGTCTTTTTCGGTATAAATTCCGGTGGATCGTCTCCTGTTCCGGGAAATGACCGATTCGGTTACGACGAGAGTTTGAAATTCTTTCGTTCATTTCGCTTTTCTTTCATTTTTCGGCGGAGTTGAATGACCCGGCGCCCTTGTTCGGCAGGTGTGTCTGGAATAGGGGGGCGCGTCTTTCTGAGGGGAGAAGCGGGGGGCAGCCTTTGAGTTGCACCCGGGGTCCCTTATAAAATTACGGTTCGGAGACCTTGTTTTGACAAATCTTTCGTGTGGGTAAATCTTAACTGAGCAAATTTATGAGGGCAGATACCCGAATACTCACATCGGAGCTGGATAAAGCACCGGAAGACTGGTCGATCCGCATTCGGTTGATTGAGTCAGCGGCACGGGATGGGCGTTTGGCTGAGGCGAAACGGCTTGTTCGCGAATCTCCGGGCAGGGACCCGCTTCCCGGCGAGTTGCAGTCGCGGATTTATCAACTGCTGACAACCGCAGCAGAAAACAATCCGGCGGGGGACTTGCCGAGCGTGGACGACTGAGAAAATCCGGGCGCGGGAGATTTCGTTGACCGGAGAGGCTTTGAGGAGAAATGCTCACGCAATTTCTCTACGGTTTGCCACGAGCTGCGGATGTAGAGGAATCCGTGAGGATTTCTTTCGCGTCGACTGCGTGCGCTGATGCGGAGAGGCTTTGAGGAGAAATGCTCACGCAATTTCTCTACGATTTGCTACGAGCTGCGGATGTAGAGGAATCCGTGAGGATTTCTTTCGCGTCGACGGCGTGCGCTGACCGGAGAGGCTTTGAAGAGAAATGCTCACGCAGTTTCACTACGGTTTGCCACGAGCTGCGGATGTAGAGGAATCCGCGAGGATTTCTTTCGCGTCGACGGCGTGCGCTGATGCGGAGAGGCTTTGAGGAGAAATGCTCACGCAATTTCTCTACGGTTTGCTACAAGCTGCGGATGTAGAGGAATCCGGGAGGATTTCTTTCGCGTCGACTGCGTGCGCTGACCGGAGAGGCTTTATGGAGATATGCTCACGCAATTTCTCTACGATTTGCTACGAGCTGCGGATGTAGAGGAATCCGTGAGGATTTCTCTTTAAAGCAGGCTCGGGGCCGACCTTGGCGGGAACGGCTCGAAATCGGAAGGAACGCCGGGGAAATTCTCTTCGCGGAATTTGTCCCAGGTCCGTCTCGTTTCTTCGGACATGGTTTCGGCCATGGCCTCCATGCAGTCGATGCAGATCATGGCACTGTCGACCATATCGTCACCGTGACAGACACCGACGAGTCCAAACTCTTCGTTTCGTGCCTCGTCAATCGTGCGCGGGCAGAGTGCGCATTCATCAAAACCTGAAACGCCTTCGCGATAGTGTTTTTCCTGAAACTCAGCGAGCTGTCGTTTCGACTCTTCCGATGCCTCGTCCAGCATCGCGGTGAGGCAGGGCATGCAAAGCGCGTATTCGACGAGGACTTCGCCTTTCTTGAAGTTTTTCGAAATACGATACCCGTCTTCGAAGTCCGAGAGGGATTCCCCGCAGCGGGTGCAGGACACGAAGGCGCGATCCTCGTAGAAGGAATAGAGCACTTCAGGAATCGGCTCGCGCCGTGGTACCTCGCTATCGGGGGCTGGCTCTGGAGTGGGATCGCTCATCGTTGATGCTGGCTTTAGTATCCAGACTCAGGACGGGTTCGTCCAGCCTTCATTCCAAATAATGTGCGTGCCGCTTTTGCCGGGAACAATGATATCGGGCCAGCCGTTCTCATCGAGATCGTAAACGCGAATCTGCAATCCTACGCCTGGCCCCATACCGGCTTCGGCGTTGGAAATGTAGTTTTTCTTCCAGGAGTTGTCTTCCTTCTTCCAGTCATAGTAGTGAACCGTGATCGGGTCCGATGCGCCGGAATCTTTCCCGGAGTGGGCGTAGTAGCGTTTCCCGGTGATCAGCTCAGGAGCTCCGTCGCCATCGATGTCCTCCCATGCCATGGTGTGGGCCTGCGAGAATTTTTTGTCGATGAGATGCTGACGCCAGACAGTGGTGCCGTCGGGGCGTGGCTCGAGCTGCTCCTGCCAGTAGAGGCCGTAGCTGTGTCCATCGGCCCAGATGATATCATTTCTGCCGTCTTCATTGAGGTCGACGATGAGAACGGGACAGCTTGCGTGAGGGAGGTCAAAATCCTTGCGCCATTTCCATGGGCCGGAAAAAGCACCTGCTTCGGGGCATTCATACCATCCCTGGTTGAAAATGATGTCATCTTTCCCGTCCCCGTTAAGATCGCCGAAGCCCATTCCGTGGCCGTTGCCGCTTTCGTTCATGACGTGTTTTTCGGCAGTTACTTTTCCGTCTTCGCCGCGTTTGAAGCGGAACGCCTGCATCGGATTTTCAGGATTCCAATGATTCTCGATCCACTCAGGAGTTCCGTCACCGTCGAGGTCGTGGAGAAAAGTGGCTTCGTTATGACCGGTCCCGGTATCGACGAGCTGGTGTGTTTTCCAGTGCTCTCCCTCTTTGTAATTTCCCGCTCCGGGATTCTCGAACCAGTTTACGATGGGGAGGGTGAAGGCCCCGGCGACGATGTCGAGGTCTCCGTCTCCGTCCATGTCGAAAAGGTGCTCCGAATTGTTCTGCATGTAGTCAGCGCCGAAGGGAAGAATCTTGCGAACGGGGAGTGGCTTGAAGTCCGGTGCGGGATACCAGAATTCCCCGGCGGTGACATCCAGTTTTCCGTCACCATTGATATCGCCGACAGCGACTCCTTCGTTGTTGTCCTTGTGGAGTTGCTGGACACGCCATTTCAATTGTGGAGGGCCGGCTTTCTTTTTGCCCTTTTGCTGAGCAGTGAGAGTTGCCGCGCCGATAAACAGCAGTGCGACGGAGAGTAAGTAGGGGGCTTTCATAAAGTGCTTTCGGTTTAAATGATTTTTGAAAAGATGTTAGAACTCTTTGATGTCAACAAACTGAACCGTTCCGGCATCGTCGAGTGCTTCGACCTTGACGGTATCGAGTCCGTATCCGTTGAGGCCGGAAATGGTGATTTTCTGTCTTCCCGGCTTTTTGACTTCGAGGATGATCTCCGCTTCGGAGGCATCTCCGGGAAGTGTGATTTCTTTTTCGCCATGAAAAAGAACAAGGTCCTTCAGTTTACCGGAGATCTTCAGCCGGATTGGTCCGGCCTTGCTGACATCGAGGAAGGTGCGGGCGACTCCGTAGCGATTTGCCCCGCGTCCCACCACTTTGGGCATTTCAGGAATAGGGACACCACCGGTGACTTTGGCGTAGAAAGAGATCCATTGGTAGGTTTTGATATCCTCCGTAAAAATGAGATGACCGTAGTGGCCGATCGCGTCGCGGGTGCGGTCGTGTGGCATGAGAGCCTGCCATTGTCTCACAAAACGGTTTGGCGGTGTTTTGAAGTCACCGTCTTTACCCAGCTGGGCGAGAAAGGCGACGAGATCGACGAACTCATCTTCGCGTAGTTGAGCGGTGAGGCCGGGAGGCATCAGTGATACCGGGCTGATATTGTTGCTCGCGATGTCTGCTTTGGGAATGCGGTTTTCTTTCCCGGTGGCGTCGCGAACGACAAGTTCATTGGCGTCTTCACGGGCGATCGCCCCGGCGAAGGAGTCTCCGTTTTTCAACGTCACCAGCGTCGTGTGATAGCCCTCCTTGATTTTCACACTCGGCTGGAGGAGTGAATCGATGAGGTAGTCGACAGGAGCGCTGGAGCCGATACTGACGAGGTCGGGGCCGATGACACCGCCGGCGCCGCCGATGGCGTGACAGACGACGCACTGCAATGCCGCGCGCCGATAGATCGTTTCACCGTGGTGAGGATTGCCCGTTTTCGCAACTTTCTCCATCATCGCTTCCATTTCAGGGGCGGAGAGAGCCATTTTCATCGGTTTGAGATCAGCCGCTGTCTGGAGCGCCTTGACGAGACCCTCGGGCTTTGTCGCAGCGCTGCTGGCCTTCTGGACCCCAACGAGAGCGATCGGCTGGGGGAGTTTGGCGTTTGTGAGTGCTTTCGCGAGCGCGCCGGGACCCTGTTTCGTTGCGAGAAACGCGGCGAAGATGCCGTGGGGATCTTTTCCATTCGGAGCGTTTTGCAGCACTACAACGGCGAGCCTGGCGCCTTCAGCCGGGTTCATGCGGGTTCGGCCTCTCACTGCGAGCGATTTAATTAAGAAAGAGCTCGTTGCGGATTTGGCTTCACTTTCGAAGAGTTTTGCGGTTTCCGGCCCGCCGAGAGAAATGAGTCCGTCGAGCGCGGCTTCTGCGCGTTTCTGGTTTTTGGCTGCTGCGAGGAAGGCGGTTTTCAATCCGTCACGTGCGGACTCCAGTTTCCATAGACCTGCGAGGGTTGCCGCTTCTGCGAAAATGACGTCGTTCTTCGAGGCGAGAAATTGCGTGAGCCGATTTTGGTCGCCGGTAGGTTGGATTTTTCGAATCCGGCCGGCTGAGGCCAATGCCGCTAAAACGGCGTGTTGATGAGTGTGGGATGCTCCCTCTTTAAGGGCATGGACAAAAAGGGAGCTGAGATTTTCGGGCGAGCCGGTCTTGGAAATCCAGTCGGCGATGTCTCTCACTTCCTGATCGGACGAAAGCTCTCCGCTTTCCAGTGCGCTGAGAATCTGATCAACGGCGACCGGTTTATTGATCGCGCGAACGGCGAAGAGGAGCTGGCGGGTTGAGGCGAAAGGATTTTTCCCCTGTGCCTCAGTCATCCAGGTGTCTGAGTGTTCACGGCAAATGGACCAGAGCGCAAAATCGAGGAATTCGTCGACCTCCACGCCATCAATCGCTTTCATCGCTGTGGTGACGGTTTCTTTGGCGTCGAGCTGGGCGAGGACACTTACGGCCCAGAGGCGAACCTGCGGATGCGGATCGGCAATTGCTTTGCTCGCAATTGCGAGGGCTTCGTCGTTGTCTGCAGCGCGGTAGTAGATGGCTCGCAGTGCGGCGGCGCGGGCCTTGTGATTTTCGGAATCGAGAAGGGCTGCAGCGGCTTTTTCGTCAAACTGATTGAGGGTTTGTGAGGCCCAGATTTTGCGGAGAGCCACGAGATCAGGATCGACATCGTCAGGAGCGGTGAGAGCGGCAACAGCGGAGAGGGCCGCCTCCGGATCGCGGTTTCTCATTTCGGTGAGAGCGAGTTGGCGGGTCAGCGCTTCGGGAGCGTTGAGTTTTGCCGCAAGCGCTTTTTCATCGACCTTACTCAGATCTTCGATCGGAAGGGTGTCTTTTCCGTCAAAGGTGATACGCCAGATGCGGCCATGGCTTTTGTCGCGACGGGAGTCACGGAAATCGACCTCGCCGTGCTGGATGATAGGATTGTACCAGTCAGCGACGTAGATGGCCCCGTCAGGGCCCATTTTGATATCGATGGGGCGAAAGGCGCGGTGCTTCGATGAGATTAGGTCGGGAACCTGAGTGGAGGTATAGGCACTGCCATTGTCGGTCAGCTTGAACAGATTGATCCGGCTACCGCGAAAATCGGGAGCGGCGATGACGTCTTTGAGGCTGTCGGGAATGTGGCGTCCGGTGAGAAATTCCGCTCCGCAGTGTTTCGGTTGTCCGGGGTTGAGGCCGGTGAGAATTCGTGAAGCACCGGGCGAGGTGGCAAAGACAGAACGGGGGAAGACGAAATTAATGCCCTGGCTTCCGGCTCCATCGGTGAGGAAGCTCTGTCCCCATTCGTCAAAGGCGTGGCCCCAGGGGTTGATGAGTCCTTTCATGAAAACATCCGACCGCTGTGTCTCGGGGCGGTAGTGCCACATGCCGCCACCGAGGAGGCGGCGAATTCCGTAAGGCGTCTCGAGGTGAGTGTGAATGTAGATCGACTGGTTCATCCAGATCATCCCCTCGGGACCCCATTTGAAAGTGTGAAGGAGATGGTGGGTGTCCTCTGTTCCGAATCCTGACAAAACCACCTGACGCTCATCAGCGACATCATCTCCGTCGGTATCCTTGAGGAAAAGCACTTCGATCGAATTGGCGATGTAGGCACCGCCGTCACCGGGGAGAACCGCCGTGGGAATGTGGAGGTTGGTGGCAAAGTCAGTGTGCTTGTCGGCGACGCCGTCACCGGTGGTGTCTTCAAGAATGACGACTTTATCCTGTTCCTCCTGGCCGGGTTTGATGTGAGGGTAGAGGGGACTGCTGACGACCCAGAGGCGCCCGCGCGAATCCCAGTTCATGTGAGTCGGGTTTGCCACCGCCGGTTCGTTTGCGAAGAGGTTTACCCTGGCACCCTCGATCAGTTTGAAAGATTCGAGCTGAGCGGATACGGCAGTGTCAGGGATATCCTTGAGGCCGTTTTGTGCGTGCGCCGGAAGGGCTGCAAAACTCGCAGCGATGAGGGCTGAGGCAATGGATTGAAAAAGTTTCATATCGGAAAATAGTTGGCGTGGTGAAGCGGGACCTAGTTCTTTGGTTTGCCGGCGAAAAGAGCCTGGCGGGCGGCTTCGATCTTTTTGTCCTGCTCTGCGATGAGCGGGTCGAACATGGGGATTTCTTTGGCGTTCTGGCCCTGCTCGTGTTTACGGAAGAGAAAGAGATAGGTTTCGTTGGCAGGCCTCCAGCGATGGAAAAAGAGCCGGTTCTTTTCAATGATCGCAGCCATGAGCGGCGAATCAGCGGTGTTTTGAGTGGCTGAAGTTTCGCCGTAGCCGAGGCCTTTGACGAGTTCACGCCCGAGGATTTGGTAACCTGACTCGCTGTAGTGAACTCCGTTGTTGGTCAGGGCGGGGCTGGCGACCTCTCCATTGAAGTCGTCTCCGCCGAGGGCGGCAAACCAGTCGACGAAGCGGAGTTGGTTCGCCGAGGCGAGTTGTTTGATTTGATCACGAAAGACAGCGAGACGGGCGTTGTTCCCGGTCTGGTCGGGGAGGGGATCTCCGAGGTTTTCGAGGGGCGGCGGCGAAATGAGAACGATTTCCCGAAGCGAGCCACCTGCAGCCGAGCGGAGCCGATCGATCTTTTCCTGATAACCCTTCACGAAAATTTCGAGGCTGCTCTGAAGCCCGTTTGCGGAGGGCTCTTTGTGGATGGGCTCGTCGGTCCAGCCCTGGTCGACAGACATCGCCGCCCCGGTGCCGTAGCAGAGGAAAATAACCTGTGGTTTGAATTCTGAAATCACCGCGGAAAGACGCTCGCGACCTTCCTGAGGGGGGCCGAAGTAAGAGCGGGAATCCCCGAACACAGAGTCGCCGCTCCAGCCGAGATTTCGAATCGTGAGATTTTTAACTTCGGGGCCTGCGGCGAGTTGCAGTGATTCTTCAATATGGCCGTGAAGGCGGGCTCGTTCGATGACTGTGTTGCCGATGAGAGCGATGCGATCACCTGACTTCAGGAGCGGCTCCTCGCCATTCACTGATGATGCGAGTGAAAACGCGAGGCAGCAGAGGAGGATTCGAACGGAGGTAGGCTTCATAGAAAGGTCTTTAAAAGGTCGGACGGGATCGTATTTGCGGCCAGTCCTCATACACGCTAGGCATGTGTCATAAGAAGCACAGGTTGTATCGCATTGTCAGCAGGCTGCCCAGAGATTTGAATAGAAAATGCAGAGATTCCGTGGCCCGGACGGAGCTACCTTGAGGTTCAGTGGGCTGATGATGCCGTTTCTCCCGATTTCCTGATTCTGTGAGTCGTTCCCTTTGCTATGAATTGGGGTGAATGATTCACCGCAAGCTTATCTGGTCCGGATATCGAGGTTGCAGGCACCCCGATGACAGCGTATTTCAGGCATGTCGGCGTATCGCCGGGAAAAGGAACCACTTATGAGATTATTAGAGCTGAAATGGGGCTGTCTGATCGGATTGGCCGGATTGATTTGGTTGTATGTCTCGTATTTTCTGGGACTTCACACAGACGGGATTGGAAAAATTCAGTTGATGGCCGGCCTGAGTTTTATCATTTCCCTGATCGCCTACGGGTTCGCTTTGCTGGCTGTTGTCAAAGTCGAGCCGGAAACCTCCTTCGCTGAAGGATTGAAGTCGGGTGGAATTATGGCCGTGATCGCTGCATTGATCGCGGTGATCGCGCAGTTCGGTTATTTTCACTGGATTAACCCTGACTGGACTGATTACATGATGGAACAGACGCGGCTGCATTTTGAATCCGGGGGAATGTCCGGCGAGCTGGTCGAGGAGCAGGTGAAATGGGCTTCGATGAACTTCAGTTTGAAAAGCTATGCCATTCAAGCCGGACTGGGGGCTCTCGTATCAGGCTTTGTCTTTTCCGCAATTCTCATGGGAATGATCCGTTATTTTAAAACTCGATGAAAAAATTCACCCGCACTCAGGTCGCCATTGTCGCAACCTTATCGCTCGTATTGCCGTTTCTCGGCTGGGTTGGCCTCGTCAAAATGGGGCATCTCGGTACGCCGGGGGAACCCATTGCCCCGCCGTTCAATTTGTCTGACCGGATTTCAACGATTGAAGTCAATACCAGCGAGGAAGGGGAGCGAACCGCGCGCTTTCACGGGTGGAAACCGGGGGCTCCGGAGTTGACCGGCGACGCCTTCCTCGAAGAGATCGCGCGGCGCAGGGAGGCGCTTCCCTGGATCTATAGTTTTCTGGACGTCACCTCGGTCACCGGGGTGCTCTGGGTCGCTTTCGGCTTTGCGGGGCAGGCTGTGTTTATGGGCCGGATGGTCGCTCAGTGGCGAGCCAGCGAAAAGGCAAAATGTTCGGTGGTTCCTCCCATTTTCTGGTGGCTGAGCCTTCTCGGATCCTCGATGTTGATGGTCTACTTCCTCTGGCGGAAAGAGATCGTCGGATTTCTGGGGCAGAGCACCGGTTGGTTTATCTACATTCGCAACCTGTGGTTCATCTACGGGAAGGCGAACCGCTGATTTATCACAATCCTTCGCGGGTCCCGGTAAGAACTTCTTTCCGGGCTTCCTCGTTGAGATCCCCTACCCAGGTGTAGGTGCCTCCGAAATAGGCTCTCACCCCGTGGTAGTACGATGTGTTGACTCCCCGAACCGTCAGTCGCGGTCCGGGACCGGTTTCTTCGAAAATGAGCCAGGTCTCGGGATCGTCCTCTCCTTTCTCGTCAGTTCCTGCGTCGGTGAAGAATGCCATCGATTCGTTGGTTTTGGCCTGTCCGGTGAGCATGCCGAGATGGTAGGTAGGGCCCCGCACCACCTCGATGAAGAAGCGGAATGTTCCCGTGTCTTTATCTTCCAAAATTCGCAGCCATCCGCCGTAGCCATCAGTCCATTCCCCGTCCCATGAGCTTTCGCGCTCAGAGCCCTTGATCCAGCCTTCGACGATTCGAGTGCGGGTTTCTGTGAGGAACTTCATGGTTCGCCAGTAGGCGGTTGATGATTCCTCCCGTTCTTCGAATTCCGGTCCGTCATCGTAAATCGCTGAGGACAGTGAGCTTGCATCGCGGAACTCAAGCCATTCCCGCTGGTCTTCCTGTAACTCGCTGAACTCCCATTCGTCGAGTGCTGCCTTCGCGGATTGGTAGGCCTTGTTCAGAGCTGCGTCTGCTGTTTTAAAAGCGGTCTTCTCTTCTGCGAGTGTGAGAGGCTTTTCCTCCTGCGCCTGCATTGTTGGTATCGGGCAAATGAAACAGGCGAGGGCGAAGAACAGCGGTAATGATCTCATGCCGGATAATGTGCTTGAGAATAGGAAACCTGGCAAGCCGTAGCAGCTCTATTGAGCTGACTGATATGAATTCGCATCATTCGGAAAAGAGAGAGCCCTCGGCCGGCTTCAGGCCCAGTCTCGTTTCAGGCTCCCATTTCAATCCCCATTTTAACATTTCAGTCAGGACCGGTTTGAGGGCTTCCCCTTTTGCGGTGAGATGATATCCGTAGCGCTTCCCGCCCTCAGTGAGAGGCCTTTTCTCCACTACTTTTGATTCGACGAGCCGCTCGAGCCGGTCTGTAAGTATATTTGTAGGAACGTTTTCAGGCGATTCGCAGAATTCTTTGAATCTTGTTCTTCCCAGCATGAGATCCCGGACCACGAGCAAGGTCCAGCGGTCCCCGAAGAGATCAAGCCCGCATGACAGCGGGCAGGGGGAGCGCCGTTCATTCCCGGGGTTTTGTTTTACGGGAGATTTTTTCTTATCAGACATCTCTGAAAGGTATCCCAATATTAATTTACTTGCAAAACACAAGTAAAAGACTTTTAATTTGCAAGTAATGAAAAAATACAAAATTGGTGAAACTACGGAGCCCCGATTGGATCGACCCGGGGCAGGGCTTCCGGCGATTGAGCTCTTTATTGCAAAGCGGATGGTCGCGGCAAGGTATCGAAAGATGAGCCGGGATGAAATCATTGCAGATTTCGAGAGAGAGCGGGTCCTTATCAGCGAGATGGCGTCGCGTCTCGCACCGGATCTTGGATCGAGGCAGGTTCTTGTGAAGCGGCTGCGGGGAATGGAGGACAGCAGCCGGTTCTGGTCAATCTACATGGTGCTGGATCACCTTCGGATTGTGAACGAAGCGGTTTCGAGCTTTATCGGATTGTTAGGGGAGGGGAAATGCCCTGATGATGAGGCGGATACGGCAAAAGTAAAACCTGCCGCAGGCGCAGGGCCTGAAGTGATTGATGCCTTCAATGCAACGTGTCGCAAGCTGGCCGGGGTGGTGGCATCCATTGAATGCCTCGATACCCCGGCGAAGCATCCCCATCCCTGGTTCGGTCCGTTTGACGCCGGGCAATGGCATCATATGGCAGCATTCCATATGACGCTTCATCGAAAGCAGATTGAGGCGATTCTGAGAGGGTTGAACTGACTCGGCGGTTACTACACTCAGTTGTATTGTTCTAATGATAGAGTTTGAGTAGGTATTGATTGGGAATTAAAAAAATCTACGTCAATTGTCTAACGGATACCCGCTAGTGGAGGGCGGTGTGTTCGAATGATATATCGTTAAAAAGATGACGATATTGTCATTTGTGTTTACTCGAGTGGCCTGCAAATTGCTTTCGTGTCGGGACTCGTTTCAGGTCGACGCCAACAATGAAGAGAATTGTTGGAATGGAAATCGCTAGACGCGAGATAGAATTAATGAATGGGGATAAAACAAATGTCAGGGTGTTTGCAGACATTGTAAAAAGTCTTTCTATTCTCGTATTTCTTTTTTGCGGCATTTCGGGAAAGGTTCGTGCGGGAGTTCCCGCTAATAATCTCAATTATCCTGTTTTGATCGAGGCTGCGACCGGATTGACCGGTTCCGGTTTTTTCCTTGAGGCCGGGAGAAGTATCTATCTGGTCACTGCGCGCCATGTCATTGACCCCGGGAAAGAAAGCGGGGAGATCACCGTTTATGCTCAGACATCCAATCATGGATTCCCGGATCGATTGAAGCTGATTCTGGACCCCGGGGTTCTGCATGAGAACGGGCATGTGTTAGTTCACCGGGGACGTGATGTCGTCGCTATCAGAATCGGAAAGATGAAGGGGGAAGGGGATTTCGCCCCGTTGGTTTATCACGAGGGAGTGGCGCTGTCACAAAAAGGAACCCTCACTGCGGTTGCTGAGGTGAACACGGTTTCGTTTCAGGATATCGGAGTTACCAACCGGGTTTATGTCATGGGATACCCTGTCTCGGTCGGGGTGGCCAGTGCAAAGCAACTGGATCACCGGACCCCTCTGGTGAGAACCGGGATCGTCGCCGGCAAGAACCTGCAGGATGGAGTTGTCATTCTCGATTGTCAGGTAGACGGCGGGAACAGCGGTGGCCCTGTGATTCAAATGTCAGAGGATTCCAAAGGAATGCGCCACTATCATGTCATCGGAATGGTCAGTGAGTTTGTTCCTTCGGCTGAAGAGTGGATCAGTCAGTCCAGAGGGCAGGTGGCCGTGAATATTTCCAATTCCGGGTATTCAGTGGTTGAGCCAATGGATTCGATTTGGCAGTTGATTCAGTTTCCTGAATTGTCCCTTTCTCAGGATTCCGGAAAGCGTTGAATTCCCCGGAATCACCTAAGCTGATAAAGCAACGCCGTCGAGAACGGCCCGAACTTCGGCGAGGAGGTGTTCGGGCAGGTAGGGTTTTCCGATGAACGAAACGTCTTCGGGAAAGACCGCGTTACCCCGGAAAATTTCGGCGGTGTATCCACTGGAGTAGATCACTTTCAGTGATGGCTTTTCCTCCTGGAGGCGGACAGAGAGTTCGTGTCCTGACATGCCTTCCGGCATCACGATATCGGTGAGCAGGAGGTCGACATTAGCTCCAAACTGCTCCCATACCCCGAGCGCCTGCTGGCCGCTGTGGGCTTCGATGACATGATAGCCGTGTTTGGTCAGAATCTTCTTCGCGACGAGGCGCAGTCCGTCTTCGTCTTCCACGAGGAGAATCGTTTCTCCGCCGCGACTGGCGGGACGTTCGTCGCCGGCTGGCTTGAGAGCCTGAACGGGGGAATCGGGAACCACGTTGGTTGTTGGCAGCCAGACGGTGAATATGGTTCCTTTGCCCACCTTGCTGTCGACGTCGAGCCAGCCGTGATGTTGATCCATAATACCAAACACGGTGGCGAGCCCCAGCCCGGTTCCCTTGCCGACCTCTTTGGTGGTAAAGAATGGTTCGAAAATGTGAGGAAGGTCCTCTGCGGGAATCCCTTTGCCGGTGTCTTTAATGTCAATTCGGACAAACTCGCCCGGCTCGACCGAACGGGGGAGTGCTTCAGAGTTTCTCTGCAGTTCGACAACACTGGTTTTAATCGTTAAGAGGCCTCCGTCCGGCATGGCGTCGCGACCGTTCACGGCGAGGTTCAGGATAACCTGTTCCAGCATTCCTTTGTCGGCCCGGATGAAAGTGGGCTCCGGGCAAAGTTCGGTTCTAAGTTGGATGTCCTCTCCGATGAGGCGGGTCAACATGCTGATGACACTCTCCGTGCTTTCGTTCACCTGCAGGGTTTTGAACTGGATTGCCTGCTGGCGGCTGAAAGCGAGCAGCTGGCCGGTGAGACTGGCTGCGCGTTCGCTCGCGTTGGTGATTTCAGTGACGGCATGAAGGCACTGTGAGTTGTTTCTACTCCCGTTTGAGCTTTTGACGTGCTCTTCCCATTCGTCTCTAACGATGCTCGCATTCCCTTGAATCACGGTTAGAAGATTGTTGAAATCGTGAGCAACACCTCCGGCGAGTTGGCCGATTGCCTCCATCTTCTGCGACTGGCGCAGTTTTTCCTCCAGTCGGTGATGCTCGGTGACATCACGGACGAAGAAATTGAAGGCAACCTGGTGACCTGTCGGAAGGATCGAGAGAGAGACCTCAGCGGGGAAGCTCGACCCGTCGGAGCGAAAGGCTTTCATCTCAAAGCGAAGTTCTTTTGATTCCTCCTTAACGGCATCAAAGAAGTCGTCCAGTTGCGGAAACATTTTCTTCACGGGAGAGCCTATCGCTTCTTTCTCCGGGTATCCGAATACATCGACTGATTGACTGTTCCAATGGACGACCGCTCCCTCTGAATTCACTCCGATGACGGCGTCGAGCGCACTGTCGAGGAGGAGTTGATTGAGTTCGGCCGTCTGCTGTAAAATTTCCGCGGAACGTTTTCGCTCGCTGATATCAAACTCGAAGACCGTCACGCCGGCGATTTGTTTGTCCTGTGAGATTGAGTGAAAGGAGGCTTCGTGTACTTGCCGGCCCGTCGGATCGGGAACCGTAAATTCTGCGGTGAACCGGTCACCCTGCAGGGCTCTTTCAAAGTAAACCTCCCACTGACGCCGTTCACTTTCCTCGAAGAAATCGTAGACTGAATCACCCTCGGCGATTGTCTTCCCTGTGCGGCGCCAGAGAGCCTGACGGAACGGGGTGTTGGAGCTGATAAGAATTCCCTCCCGATCAACAGACCAAATTAAGCCGCGAGTGTGTTCAACGAGTGAGGAAAGGCTGCTTCGCGACGTTTCGAGATCAAAAGCGACTGCCTTCTGCTCGGTAATGTCGATTCCCTCGGCGACAATAAACTCCAGTGTGTTGTCCGCCCTGGAAACCGGCCGAAGAGAGAAATCCAGGGTTCGAACCTTCCCTCCGGAGGTTGCCAGCTCTGTCTCAAGACGGATTCCTCTGCCTCCGTTCTGAATGCTTTCGATGCCCCGTGAGATTTCACTGGAAATGGCGGGGGAGGTTTCCCAAAGGGGGGAATCTGAAAAGTCGACACCAAGGACGCCTGAGCGATCTGCCCCGCTGAATTCGAGCGCCCGCCGATTTAACTCAACCAACCGTCCGTCATTCGACAGTAGCGCGAGGACATTGTTAGAATTGTTCAGGATCGCGTGGAGCTTTCGCTCTCCGCGGAGCATTTTTTCGGTTCGTTCTTCGACTTTTTTGCACAAGAGTAGATTCCAGAAGAGAACAATGAGACCGCCGGCAGCGATACAGGAGAGCATAAAAATCCAATCGTGAAGATCGAGTGGATGGGTTTCAGGATCGAAGATAAAGTTATCTATCCAATCTTCTTCTTTCGGGGAAGTGGCTATCCCCGCAGTAACATAGGCGTCGGCGATTTGTGCCCAGCGACCGGAGTTCATGTGGCCGATTTCAACCAGCTCCGGCAGTATCAGGTTCTGCATTTCCGCGGCTTCAAACTCAAGGTTGGCCCGTTTGATCCCACGTTCAGTAATACCTGGAAGCGTGAGAATGTAGTCGATGAGTTCATCCTCGTGTTGCATCGCATATTTCCAGCCCCGGGAAGTGGCTCTCATCATTGCGGCAACGTCTGACCGGCGGTTCCCGGCGAAGGCTTCAGTCGTGAAGAGGGTGTCGCCATAGAAGTCGACTCCGTAGTCCGACGTTCTGATAACGTTGGGTTTGAACCCGCGGGCCTGCAACTGAAAGGGTTCTGCGGTCGTGTATCCAGTCATTACGTCGACTTTCCCCGATATGAGATCCCCGAGATCCCAGGAGTGTGGTACGAAATTGATCCGGTTCTTCGGCAGGCCTTCCCGTCTCAGCAGGGCGTGCAATTGCGCGGCTCCCTGATCGCCGGACAGCATCACTGTTTTATCGATCAGGTCCGAAGGGCGTGAGAGATGTGCATCCTGGAGACTGATCAACGCATAGGGCGAATGCTGAAAGACAGCAAGGCATGCCAGAACCGGCTTATCCTGCATCCTCGCAAGAAGTAAGTCGGCAGCGGAAACTCCGAAATCGGCGTGTCCCGCGAGAACACGGTTGAGAGGAGGTTTTTCAGGAGTCCCTTCAAAGATCTCAACGTCAAGACCCTCTTCAGCATAGAAACCGCGAATCTCAGCGGCATAGTAGCCGGCAAACTGAAACTGATGCATCCACTTCAACTGAAGGGATATATGACTTTTTTCGGTAGTGTCAGCAAACGAGAATTGTCCCAGGAAAGAGAGGATTGCGATACCCAAGACGCCTCGCAGGGAACCGCGAGGGGAGCGAAGGAAGTTGCTATTTGTAACCGACATATGGGGAAATAAATCATATAATTATAATAATTCTAACTTTTATTGAAAATAAAACCACATTTTGTGATCTCATCAACAAGGCCGCTAATTTCTTGAGGAGATGCCGTGGCATACCGGAAGACGCGCGTTTTCGCAGCAGCCTTTTCTCAGATGACTGCCTGAAAGGCCTTCTCGACCGCCGTTTTTCTCGGGGAAGCGGTGGTTTTCCAGACTTCAAATAAAGCTGTAGTACAAGTTTTTATGAATTTTATAGTAATTTTATAAAATTGGTGGATATTGAGTGTTTCAGACGAATTTTGTAAAGTTCCTCAAGCTGCGTTTTTATGAAAATCAATCAAAAGGAAAGAGTGGAAGGAGAAGATTCTTCAGGGATTTCCGGACGAGAAGGTCAGTGTTGCCCCGCTTCAAGCGAGGGGGAACATTCGCATGTCGGTGCGAGAGACTGGGAGTTCGACGCTATTTTTGATTCGAAACACGATGCGGCGTTCGATAACTGTCTGAGGTTGCTGGAGGGGGTATTAGGTTCTGTATCAATTCGCATTGGCATTATTTCGGGGGATTACCTGTTCGCGCGGAGGGTGAATGTGAGCGACCCGGCGGTGCCTGACAGAATGCTTATGGAGCATTATCCCTGTGGGGCTGCGGTTAAGAGTCGGGTTGCCGTTTTCTGCGAAAATGTGCAGGAGCATCCCGATTTTGCGAAACTGCCCAAGGTGGTTGAATCCGGCGCGAAATATTACGGAAACCAGTTTATCACGGTTCAAGGGGGGCGGATCATCGGTATGGTGTGCTCATATGCGGGAGAGGAGAGGGCGCTCACCGATTCTCAACGGGCCCAGTTTGCGGGGCTTGCTGAATCGATCGGATATCTGATGCAGAATCTAATCGAGGCGGCCAGGGCGAATTGCTCCAAGGCGGAGACAGCTGTGCCCTGTCCGACGATGGATTTCTCGACGCTCTTTGATCTGAGTCCGGTTCCGACGGCGGTGATGTCGTATCCTGAGCTTGAGTATGTTGCAGCTAACGAACCAATGTCGAAGGAGTTGGGAGTCTTTTTTGATCAGCGACCGGTTTCTCATGACCGTGATCTTCGGGAATGGGTAGCCGACTTTCGCCGGAAAATGGAGTCGGAAGGTTCCGTGGCCGGCTTTGAGCTTGAGGTTCCGGAGGCTGAAGGGACGACCCGACATTTTGTGATGGACGGCCGTTTCCTGCAGTGCGAGGGCCATCAGAATGTTCTTGTGACGGCGCGGGATATCACAAGAGAGAGAAGAAGGGAGCACAAGCTCAAGCTGCTTCTCGAAGGTGCGAATGAGGGGGTGGGGGACAATTGGTTTCAGGGGGCCGCCCGAGCTTTGTCTGAGATTGCAAAAGTCGACTTTGTCGTGATCGCCGAATGCAACCTCGAGCGTCGTATGGAGTCACATGCCGTATGGCGCCGTGGGCATTTTGAGGAAAATTTCACCCTCGATGATTCAGCACATCATTTGGAAGTTCTCTCCGAGGGAGGGGACGTTACCGTTGGTGAGAGTGTTCTTTTAGAGCAATCCCCGTTTCGGGTTCCGGGGATTGAATATCTTCAGGGGGTTCCGGTGATCGGCAGCACTGGAAAACCGGTTGGATTGGTCGTCCTGGGAGGAGCGCAGCCGGTTTATTACACTGAAGATACCCGAACTGTGTGTGAGATTTTTGCGACGCGGATTGCCGCAGAGATTGCCCGACTGCATTTTGACCGGTCGAGAGAGTCCGAGCTGCAGCGCATTTCGATGTTTCAGCGTATCTCCCAGGCCATTTCGAGATGCGCTGATCCTGACAAGGTTCTAAGTATTGCCGCTGAAGAGATAGGTAAAATTTTCGGAGTATCACGTTGCGTGATCCACAGGAAGAAGCCGGGTGGCGGGTTTCCCATTGTTGCGGAGTATGTGAAGGAGCCGTTCAAGCCAATGACGGGTGTTAGGGTGCCTCGATCAGGCAATCGGCATGCAGAAGAGGTGATGTCGAGCGATGATGTCGTTGCCGTCGTCGACGTGTTTGAAGAGGAGAAGTTGGAAAATACTGTTGGAGTCCTTAAAGAATTTGAAATCCGATCGATGTTGGCTGCCCGCACCTCATACGATAGCGAACCGAACGGGGCCATCGGATTGCATCAGTGTGGTGGTAAAATTAGAGTTTGGACGGAGGACGAAAAGCGTCTCCTCGGGACACTCGTTGCCAATATTGGAGTGGCGATCGCACAGGCCGCTCTCATGGAAAGGGATAAGCATCAACGAAAGGTGATAGAGGAATCGCTCAGAAAAGCGAAAGCGGCGAGTGAGGCCAAGAGTGAGTTTCTTGCGCGCATGAGTCATGAATTGCGCACCCCTATGAACTCCATTCTCGGGTTCTCGCAACTGCTCAGCGTCGATGAGGATTTGAACCCGGAGCAACGGGAGACGTTGAAGATTGTGAACCGCAGCGGAGAACATCTCATGCTTCTGATCAACGATGTTCTCGAAATGTCGAAGATCGAATCTGGGAAGCACGACATCAATGTATCCCGGTTTTCTCCACGCAAGCTGGTTACAGGGCTTTCGGAGCTGTTCGCCATCAGGGCGGATTCCAAAGGTCTCACCCTTCGGATTGAAATGGGGGAGAAACTTCCGAAATGCGTGGAAGGCGACGAAAGCAAACTTCGCCAGATCATCACTAACTTGCTGGGGAATGCGATTAAGTTTACTTCCGACGGGGAAGTGGTACTGAGATGTCGGTATTTTGAGAAGGGCGAGCCGGATCACGAGAACGGCGTTCTCGCATTCTCGGTGGAGGATTCAGGATGCGGAATGTCCGACGAGGAGCAAAAGGTTCTTTTCACTCCTTTTGTTCAGGCCAAGGCTGGCATCAGGTCGAGTGAGGGCACCGGTCTCGGGCTTGCCATCAGTAAATCCTTTGTTGAACTCCTGGGCGGTGAGCTCGAAGTGAACAGTGCTCCGGGAGTTGGTAGTAAGTTTACTTTCTCAGTTTTCTGTCGCGAGGTCAGTGGGGATGAAGTGAGTTCGCAGGTAGCGGTTCATGCTCTCCCTAAATCAGTTCCCTGTTCTATCGGGAACACTTCTGAACCTGTTTCGATTCCGGGCAAAGAATCTCAACGCTCCGGAAAGCCAACTGTGATCATTGCGGATGACCAGCCTGAGAATCGTCTTCTGGTTGTAAAGCTCCTGAAGTCAGCGGGCTACAGGTTCGTCGAAGCGGTCGACGGACAGGATGCGATCGATAAGTGCAAGGTTTGCAGTCCTGACGCTATCCTCATGGATGTTCGCATGCCGGGGACGGATGGGCTTGCGGCGACACGGACGATCCGGAAGATGACTGAGCTAGAGAAGCAACCCTACATTATTGCTCTCACCGGAAATGCATTTGAGGAGGACAGGGAGTTGGCAAAAAGTGCCGGTTGTGACGGCTTTCTCGCGAAGCCGTTTCGACTCGACGAATTGCTGGAAATGCTCACGGATGTGCTCTCTCCGAAGTTGGCTTCTTCGCTCGTTTCCTGAGAAGGCGAACCAATCTTGGCATGGCGATACGCGATTCAACCCTGTCAGGTCAGTGATCCAACCCTGTTAAACGTCTGCATTACCGGAGTTTTTGAGGCGGAAGTTTCACGACGAATGTAGCTCTTAAAGGTGGCGACGTCAGTGAAGAGGGTCGGCGTGCTCCTCAAGAATTGCGTCACTGTGTTGAATGTGTTCTTCCGCTTTCTCAGCATTTTTTGTGGAGGCAATGTGAAAAAGAGCATCGCCTTCGTCGGCTGTTCCTTCACAGGAGAGTCCGATGATGATGCCTTCCATATCACTGATTACGGGAGTCTCCTTACGGCCAAACGGGTCAGCGAGAATGCCCAGTTTGTCGCCGGGAACGACTGCTTTCCCGAGCCCTTTTTGAGAGGTGAATATTCCTCCCTGGGAGGCGCGAATCCATTTGGTGGTACTGGATACGACCGTCTTGGCCCTGGGATGTTTTTTTGCTCTTGGCAGCTCGGAGAGCATACCGAGATGTCGCATCACTCCGTAAATGCCGTGGAGTGCGTAGCGGATCGCAGAAGGGTCGAGGCGAAAAGCTTCTCCTGCCTCGTAGAGAAGCGCAGGGATTTTGTTAGCCGCGAGGTGGCCGCGTATCGAGCCGTCGCGAACGCTGGATTCGATGATCGCGGGAGGATCAAATGCTTTCGCCATCTCCACCGCTTCACTGTCTCCCGGGGTGACTCTGATCTGAGGCAGGTTGGGACGGCCAACCGCTCCGGCATGAAAGTCGATTGAGTGGGTGCAATGCGGAACAATCTCCTGAACAAACGTGGCGGCGAGCCGGCCTCCGAGAGAACCTTCAGGTGATCCGGGAAAGAGTCGGTTCAAGTCGCGTCGGTCGGGCAGATAGCGCGTGCGACTGAGAAAGGCCGGCATACAGACAACAGGAACGATGATGAGATCACCCTTCATGTTCTGCAGCTTGCGCGATTTGAGCATGCGGCGGAGAACCTCCATTCCGATAATTTCGTCACCGTGGATTCCGGCAGTGAGGAGCAGGGTGGGCCCCGCCTCTTTTCCCCGTCGAACGTGGACGGTCATCGTGACCGGTTGGTAATCGATCAGTGATCCAATAGGGAGGTCAACGACGCCTTTTCTTCTGCGTTTAAAAGACGTGCCTCCGATGATGAGAATATCAGACTCGCTCAATGTTGTTTAACTGGGGGAAATAAACGGGTGGAAGGAAGCCGGCTTTTTTTCGGCTGCTCATTAAAACGTGCACTTAAATGAGGGATCTGTCTTACCTCTTTTGGGGAGGAGTGCTCGAAAGGTAGGAGCCGATCGGATCGACGAGGAATCGGTTCTCCATCGCCCGCCGGCCCAGCAGCATACGGAATTTCATGTTGTCCCGGTTCGTAAGACTGAATTGGATCTTCCAGGTGTGTTCGCCCAGCGTTACCGGGATATTGATAAAAGGGCGGATTTCTTCGTGCCCGCCGGAGTCTCTCACCGATTTGTGTGTCGCCACGGGCCAATCACACTCAATCACCCGTGTCACGGAGTTCTGGTCGGGGTGAACCTGAAATCTCACCCGCTCTTCGCCCGAATCGCCTGTGTAGATCTCCAATCCTGCAGTGTGCAGGCAGGAGGTCCGGGCGCCGGTGTCCACCTTTGCTTTAATGTGCGGGATGTTAAGATCGGGAATGGAGAGCCACTCTCTCCAGCCGATGACGGGTAGTCTATAATTTTCCTGAGTCACTCAGTGAGTTTACCCGTGAGACACTCCTTGCCAACTGCTTTTGGAATAAACTACCCCGGAGGCCAGAGCATCTGACGTTCCGCGAGGAGATGAATATGAAGATGGGGAACTGCCTCGCCTCCGTTTTTGCCATTGTTAATGACGAGCCGGAAGCCATCGTCAGTACTGTTGAAACCGAGTTCGCTGGCGACTTTACCCGCAGTGAGGAGGAGATGTCCTAGCAACTCCTGATCCTCACTTTGTGCTTCCCCCACACGTGGGATCGGCTTTTTCGGGATGACGAGAATGTGCGTCGGGGCCTGCGGGGAAATGTCACGAAAAGCGAGGGCAAGCTCATCTTCGTAGACAATATCCGCAGGTATTTCGCGGGCTATGATTTTCTCGAACAAGGTCATGGCTTCTTTGGCGGGAGGCAGTTCCCTAAAGGGTTAAAAGATGATCTCGAGGGTTACATCGGGATGCATCCAGGCGAGTCGCTCTTTCGTCTGATCGAGGAACTCGTTGATTTCATCGCGTAGATGGTCGCACTTAATCGACCATTTCTTTGCTCCTGAAAGTCGGCGGACGCAGGAATATAGACCGTGACATTCGATGCGTGCGGCACCTCCGTTGGTCGCTGAATTGAGCTGGTCACGAAGGAGATGGAAAAAGATCAGTTCGTATCCGGCTCCGGCGCGGCGCGACAATTCGTTCAGGGAAATACGAACCGGCGGGGGCGTTTTGTCGATTTTCTCAGCGACGTGTTTGAGCCCGAGGGACGACAGGGTCTTCTCGATCCGGTCAAAGAGTTCGTCTGAATCAATGACGGACCCCTTGTAGTGATTGATGAGAAAGCTTTCAACGCCGCGGGAGATGTCTTCGGCCATCCAGGTGGGAACATCCGTTCCGTCGGCGGCGTTGGTGAGCGTTTCTTTGAGCCAGTCTTTCTGGCATAGGGCGAGGCTGCCGGCTCCTATGCGTATGTAGGGTAATGGTGTGGGTAGAGCAATCATGACGATTACATTCTCGGTGTGCGTTGGGTGGTGTGTGTTTTGTGCGTGGTGTGCTCCCGTGAAAGAGCGTTTGATCAAACTGCTATTTAGTCGTCTCGAAAAGATCCGGCTGATGCAGATCGGACAATGGCGTGTTTTCCAATGACTCGATCACATCGCTGAATTCTCCTACGTCCTGGAACTGACGATAAACGGAGGCATAACGGACGAATGCCACAGGATCGATCTTTTGAAGGTGTTCCATTACCTTCGGGCCGATCATGCGGCTTGGCAGTTCTTTCAAACTTTCGGCAGTGAGATCGTTCACGATCCGGTCGACAGCCTCTTCGAGGGTATCGAGCGAAACGGGACGCTTTTCACAGGCCTTGATGAGCCCGCTTAAAAGTTTCTCACGCTTAAACGGTTCCCGCGTTCCATCCCGCTTGATAACAAGCATATCGCGGCGTTCAACTTGCTCATACGTCGTGAATCGATGCCCACATTCGAGGCATTCGCGACGTCGGCGAATCGAAAAGCCGTCCTTGGAGACGCGTGAATCAATCACTTTGTCTTCAAGGCTGTTGCATTTGATACAGCGCATGGGGCGAAAACGGGAACAGTTGTGTTCTGTTCGTTGCAATTATGCGACTCGCTTATCAGTCTTGCAACAAGATATTGGGGTGTCTTCGAAAAAAGCACCACAACATGTAGTTGTTTGCCCGTTCTGCCTCGGTTTGAGAGGGCGTTCCGGGTTTTAGAAATCCCTGAAAGTCCCCGAAACAGTGAATTATTCGCTCAAATAGCGTTAAATATGGTTTTTTGACTTCTGAATGAGACGGCTCACGAGAGAGGTCCACCCGGTTTGATGGCTCGCGCCAAGGCCCTCGCCGGTTTCGGCGTCAAAGAATTCGTAGAAGTGAATCAGTTCCTCATCCGTGTGGATCTCCGACCGTCCGTGAGCGGGCCGTTTTCCTGATGCGGGATTCACTGCGAAAAGTGAGATGATCCTTTCGCTGATTTGGTCGGCTGCTTCCTTGAGATTCACGAGGTTTCCGGAGCCGGTCGGGAATTCGATCTGGAAATCATCGCCGAAGAAATGGTGGTAGCGCTCGAGTGCTTCGATGAGGAGGTAATTGGTTGGCAACCAGATCGGGCCGCGCCAGTTTGAGTTTCCGCCGAACATCGGAGAGTTCGACTCGCCTGAGACATACGAAACCGTGTGTGTGCCTGTCTCGAGGTTGACCGAGAAGGGGTGTTTCTCGTGATATTTTGAGAGGGATCGCAGACCGTAGGGGGAGAGAAATTCCTCTTCATCAAAGACGTATTTCAGAATCGTTCGGAGCCGTTCCTCTGAGCAGCAGGAGAGGAGCCGCATGTGGTTGGACTCGTTAACCGAGGAGACAATTTCGGCGAGGTGGGGTTTGTTTTTGATAAACCATTCGGTTCGCTCTGAGAAGCCTGCGAGGGGTTCGATGTGTCTCGCATCGAGGATGTCGACGGCAATGATGGGGAGCAGTCCGACGAGGGAACGGATTTCGAGCGGTCGTCGCGTTCCGTGGCTGGAGAGCCAGTCGTAGTAAAAGCCGCTCTCTTTGCACCAGAGCCCTTCGTGGCGCCCGTGACCGTTCATAGCGAGAGTGATGGTGACGAAATGCTCGAAGAATTTTGAAGCGAGATCTTCGTAGGCTTTGTCTTCCTCGGCGAGCTCGATCGCGATCGACATCATCGTGGTGCAGTAGAATGCCATCCATCCAGTGCCGTCCGCCTGATCGAGGTGAGAGCCCATCGGCAGTCCGTGTGAGCGGTCAAACACACCGATGTTGTCGAGCCCGAGGAAGCCGCCTGAGAAAAGGTTGTTTCCATTCTCGTCTTTCCGGTTCACCCACCAGGTGAAATTCATGAGCAGTTTCTGGAAGCAGGAGGCGAGGAACGAGAGGTCGCGATCACCGCGATCCGCCGCGATCTTATAGACACGCCAGACCGCCCAGGCGTGGACGGGTGGATTCACATCCGAGAAATTCCACTCGTAGGCGGGGAGCTGACCATTCGGGTGCATATACCATTCGCGGAGGAAGAGCTTCAGTTGGCGCTTCGCGAAATGCGGGTCGATCTCGGCGAGGGGGAGCATGTGAAAAGCGAGGTCCCATGCCGCATACCAGGGATACTCCCATTTGTCCGGCATGCTCACAATGTCCCGGTTGAAGAGGTGGTTCCAATCGCTGTTGCGTCCGCGTTTTCTTTCGGGCGGGGCGGGGTTCTCGGGGTCCCCGTCGAGCCACTCGTTGACGACAAAGTGGTAGAATTGTTTCGTCCAGAGAAGCCCGGCGTAGGACTGGCGGAGGATGGGGCGGCGGGCTTCTGTCAGCCCCTTCGGTTCACGAGCCGCGTAAAACTGGTCGGCCTCTGCGCGTCGTTTCTCCACGACCTGTTGATAGCCTTCTCCAAATGGTTCCCAGCCTTCGGTGACCCTTTTGGATTCGACCAGTCTCAGTCTGATCGTGACCTCTTCTCCCGGGGCCAGTTTCCGCTTGAAAACGGCCGCTGCTTTGGTGCCTTTTCCGTCGGGTTTGAGGGCAGAGCGTTCTCCGTTGATCAAGGCGCGGCCGAAAGCGTCCTTGGAGTAGACCTTTTTTGTGTCTTTGAGGTCTTTCTTCCACAGGGCGGGATTGGTCTCGTTGTTAGTGAACCAGACTTCGGCGTCATCTTCGGCAAAGCAATGGTAATCAGGCAGGGTGTCATGACGGGTTTGAAGGTGACCGCTTTTGAGCTCGATGACCGGCTCCGAAGTCGAATCTTCGGTGTCATTTCCCCAGGCCCAGGTGTTTCGAAACCAGATCGTGGGAAGAATCGTAAGCGGGGCTTCGAGGTCGCCCCGGTTGGTCGCTTTGATTTCGATGAGGAGATCACCCGGCGAGGCTTTGGCGTAGGTCGTTTCGACATCGAAGTAGCGATCGTTGTCGAAAACGCCGGTATCCTCGATCTCGTATTCAGGTTCGTCACGGGTTCGTTTCCCGTTCGTTTTGATGATATCCTCGTAGGGAAATGCGGCCTGTGGATACTTGTAGAGCGAACGGGCGTATGAGTGCGTAGGCGTTGAGTCGAGGTAGTAGTAGAGCTCTTTTACGTCCTCACCGTGATTGCCCTCGTGGTTGGTCAGGCCGAAAAGGCGCTCTTTTAAAATACTGTCATTCCCATTCCAGAGAGCGACCGAAAAGCAGAGCCGGCACTGGCGGTCGGTCCAGCCCATGAGACCGTCCTCGCCCCAGCGGTAGGCGCGTACCGGAGCCTGCTCACGGGGAAAGGCCCGCCACGCGTCGGAGTTGGCCGAGTAATCTTCGCGGACGGTTCCCCATTGCCGCTCAGACAGGTAGGGGCCCCAAAGCTTCCAGTTGGTGCGTTTAATCGGATCGGTTTTGAGACGTTTTGATTCGGGATCGTTGTGCGATTGGGTCATTAAGTCTCGATGAGGGATTCAGTTTTTTGAAAGGAGCGCGCCGCGACAAAGGCTGCAAGCACGACGAGCGTAGCGCTGAAGAAGAAAGGTGCTCCAGGTAGCAGAATAGGTGCCTTTTCGCTGATGAAAAACCCGAAGAGGCCGGTTGCGAGCGGGGGACCGGCAAATCCCGCAACGCTTTGAAGGCTCGTCAGTGAGCCCTGAATGCCTCCCTGTTCGTTGTCTCCGACAGTTCGTGAAATGCGGCCCTGAATCGCGGGGGTGGAGAGGCCTGACAGTGATCCAAAAATAATGATGGGATAGACCATCCAGCCTTCCGTAGCGAGCCCGTATCCGGTCAGGGCGACAACCATGATAAGGAGGCCTCCCACTGCGGCGTTCCGGTCACCGATTTTCGGAATAAGAATGCGGCCGATCACACCCTGCACGATCGCGGCCATGAGTCCTACGAGTGCAAGTGAGAGGCCGGTCTGCTTCGTGCTCCAGTCGTATCGGTAGCTGGTGTAGAGGACCCAGATACTGGGGTATACCTGATGGGCGATGCTGCTGATGAAGTAGCTGATAGAAAGACCGAAAACGATGGCGTGCTTCTTCAGCGCGAGGAGAGCGTTGATGGGATTGGCATTGGAGAATTTGAATTCCCGCCGGTTTTCCTCTTTGAGTGATTCCGGTAAAATGAGAAATCCGTAGAGCCAGTTTAAGAGGGTGAGGCAGCCTGCGGCAATAAACGGAATTCGCAGTCCGTATTCGCCGAGCCAGCCACCGAGAGCAGGGCCGAAGATAAATCCCAACCCGAAGGCGGCCCCAATGATTCCGAAGTTTGCAGAGCGCTTTTCCGGAGGGCTGACATCCGCGATGTAGGCGGCAGCGGCTGAAAAATTGGCACCGGTGATTCCCGAAATAATCCGTCCGAGGAAAAACCAGGCGAGGGTGGGGGCCCAGGCGAGGAGGAAATAATCGAGGCCCGACCCGAAGAGGGAAAGGAGAATGACAGGGCGCCGTCCGAAGCGGTCTGAGAGACTTCCGATGATGGGGGCGCAGAGAAACTGCATCAGCGAATAGAGACCGGCAAGCAGTCCATAAATGTAGGAGGCGGAATCCATTCCGCCCTCGACGAGGGTTTCAACCAGCTTGGGCAGAATCGGCACGATGAGACCGATTCCCAGGACATCGAGAAACAGGGTGAAGAAGATGAAAATGAGAGCTGGCTTTCGTTGTACCATCTGAATGATGTGAAGCCAGCCTGCCGCTGCCGCTGCCGGGCCGGGTTCGCTTTCTGTCTACTGTTGCACTGACGAAGTCACTCCTGAGGGAGCGCGGCGTCACGCGTGCTCACTTGCCGATTTGGCCTTCGCGGCCTGTTCGGCGAGTAATCTCCGCTGATAGCGTCCCTGGACGATATCGGTGAGGACGAGCACGGCGATCACAAAGTAGAAAGTGGTCTTCGTCATCTGATGCACTTCGTGACCGAAGAACTTCAGGTGGGCGAGGTGCCCGCCTTCAGTGAGCAACATCACTCCGACGATGAGGAGGATGAAAAGCCCGAGGACTTCATACATCCGGTTTTTCTTCAGGAAATTGGCAACTTTGTCAGCAAGCAGGATCATGAGAAAGCCACCGATAACAATCGCGGTGGCCATGACAACGAAGTTCTTCGTCAGTGCCATCGCGCTGAGAATCGAATCGAACGAGAAGACCAGGTTCATGAGAACGATCCAGGTCACGACCTGAGCGACGGATTTAGGTTTCTTTTCGTCATCTCCATGACCGGCTGTTTCAAGAGCGATCATGTGGAAGATCTCTTTCATCGCCGTATACATGATGAAAATACCACCGCCGAGAACAATGATGCTGTGAAGATTGAAGGAGCCCGAAATATACGAAGTGTCGATGCTGAAGAGCGTCGACTTCACCTTCTCGATGACACTGACGAGAACAAAGAGGAGGCAAATACGAAGCAGAACCGCGAGGCCGATCCCGAGTTTCCTCACAAAAGCCTGCTTTTCCAGCGGAGCACGTTGCGACTCCAGCGAGATGTAGAGGAGGTTATCGAAGCCTAGCACCGCCTGCAGCAGCACCAGCATCATGAGAGTGAAAAGATTTTCGATAGTGAAGAGATCGGCCATGAGGTTGCTGCAAACGTTCAGGATGAGAAGTGAGATCGCTAAAGGGACACGAAAGAGGCAATTCGCACCGCCTCAAACGAAAATTACTGAGAATCTTCGCTGAGAGGGTGAAGGCGGTTCGCGAGAGGGAAGTAGGCCCTCTTCATTGTCGTCGCTGCCTGCCACACTCCGTGAACCATTTCGAGTGCTTTCATCGCGTTTTCACCGCTGCAAAGAGGATCCCGATCCTCCGTGATCGAAGCGAGAACGTCGGTCAAGACGAGCCGGTTGCAGGCATCGAGTCCGTTCAGTTTATCGATCGTGGGGTGGTAGTCGCCCTCGGTGGCCGGCCACTGTTTCCAGATCTCGGTGCGATCCGGCCTCTCCGCTCCGGTGTCTTCGACAACGAGAGAGAGGGTGGCGGGGAAGTCCGCGAAAAGCCTCGCCTTTGCTTTTGAACCGATAAATTCGATCCCGGCGCCTCCGGAGAGGGACTGAAACCGATTGTCTGAGACGAATGAAACTTTGACGCCGGAGCTCGTTGAGAACTGGGCGTGGATCGCGTCGCCGAGAATCGGTCCGAGCCCGTTTTCGGATTCCTCCGCGTCTTCGGCGAGAGCAATTTCCCCTTCGATGAGAACCGAGGCGGTGCAGTAATTCATTTCCCCGGCAAACCAGCGGACGATGTCGAAAAGATGAAGTCCTGAAGTAAGAAGGTCTTCGCCTCCGGCGCTGTCGCCCATCGCTCCGAATACCCGCATTTCGAGAAGCTCTCCGATCAGTTCCGGATACTGCTCGTGGAACTGCACGAGGTTCGGGTCGCAGCGAAGCTGGTTGTTTACCGCGACTTTGAGTCCCTTTTTGTTGGCCAGTGCCAGCAGCTCATCTGCTTCTTTGAGCGTGCGGGTGAAGGGAACCTCGCAGAAAAGGTGGGCATCGGAGTTCAGCGCCTCAAGTCCCATAGGGAGTCTCTCTCCGGTCCACGATGAGGCGATCACGACGAGATCAGGGGATTCGTCGCCGATCATCCGCTGATAGGCGTGATAGACACTCTTCGCGCCGGACTTAATCTGAGAGTCCTCGGCCTTCTCTGCATTGATGTCAGTGAGAGCAATGAGGCGGGCACCGTTGATGCGTTGAAAAGCCCGGTCGAGCCCGCGCCCGAAATCTCCGGAACCGGTGTGCCCGATCACGGCAGCTTTGACGCCCTGATAAGGTGCTTCGACGGGTGGCTCAGGAGATGCTGCTTCTTCAGCGGGCGCTTCCACGACGGCTTCAATTTCTTCAGATTGCTCTGCTTCCTCCTCCTCCTCTTTCGGAGCGGTCGATTTCTTCCTGGTAGAAGGGATCATTCCCGCCGCTGCCATTCCTGCACTGCCATAAATGACGTGTCGCTTCGCAAAGTCTTCTGTACCTTCTTCTGCCATGATGATTAGCAGCAAAGTTAAGCCTTTCGCGACAGTCAGGCAATGCTCAATTTTCCTCCCTTTGAACAGGTGTATTCCGCGATCAAGCAACTTTCCGGCTTTTCACATGAATCCACTCCCGTTATTGGTATCTGAAATGAGGTATTTCCCCCGGTTTGTTTCGATTCTTTTCGTAGGTGTTTGCGCAGCAGGTATAGCCCGGGCTGATGATGGTCACTACTCAGAAAAGGAGCCGTCACGCGATGGCACGGGAAAGGTCTACATGGGCCGTGAAATCTCGCAGGTGGTGAGCCAACACGCGATCGGCTGGCTCGAGCGGCGTGACCGCGAAGGGGAGGAAAAGCCCTCCCTCGTTATCGATCAACTCGGATTGGAGGCGGATGATGTCGTCGCTGATATTGGTGCGGGGTCCGGGTATTTTTCCTTTCTGATCGCTCCGAAAGTGCCGAACGGAAAAGTGGTTTCCGTAGATATTCAGGAGGAGATGCTCGATTTTATTGAGTCGAAAAAGAAGCTCAAAAACGTCTCTAACATTGAGACTCATCTCGGGACGATTTCGGACACTAAACTCCCTGAGAATACCGTAGACCTGGCGATTCTCGTGGATGCCTACCATGAGTTTTCCCATCCCCGGGAGATGGCGCAGTCGCTCGTGAAGGGGCTAAAGCCCGGAGGGCGCATCGTTTTTCTCGAATACCGGGGGGAGGATCCCTCGGTATCGATTAAGCCGCTTCACAAAATGACCGTCAAACAGGTGACTCGTGAAATGGAGGTGGTCGGCCTGGAATTCGTCGAAGTCCGCGATTTTCTGCCTATTCAGCATTTTCTTGTCTTTCGTAAACCAAATCCAAATTCCAATCCGAAACCTTGATCATGTTCTTTCGAATTCTTGTCACTTTGTCAGTCGTTGTTGCAGCGATCCCGGCCCTCGCCGAAACCAATTGGTCGCAGTTTCGGGGACCAAACGGTCTTGGTCATTCGGAGGCAGTCGGCCTGCCTCAAAAATGGGATGCTTCCAATGTTCTATGGAAGACCCCTTTGAAAGGTTCGGGCCAGTCTTCAGCGGTGAACTGGGGAGATCGTATTTTTATCACGAGCGCAAGCGATGACGGCACCGAGCGATATGTCATGGGTATTTCAGCCACCGATGGAAGCATCATCTGGGAGGAGACGATCAAGAGCGGGAACCCTGAGGAAGCTCACGCGATGAACAGCCGTGCGACGCCGAGTTGCGCCACCGATGGCGAGCATGTTGTTGCTTTCTTCGGTCCCGCCGGCATTCATTGCTTTAATCTCGATGGTGAAAAGCAGTGGTCGGTCGATCTGGGGATTTTCGCTGGTTCGTGGGGAATTGCCGCTTCGCCGGTCATTTATAAAGACACTGTGGTCCAGAACTGTGACTCCATGGGCGTTTCGAGACTGGTCGCTCTCAGTCTAAAAGACGGAAGTGTCGTCTGGGATACCCCGCGTGAGGAAAAGCCCCGGGGCGGCTGGAGCACTCCGGTTCTCATTGATGTCGACGGGAGGAAGGAAATGGTCCTGAATGGTGAATTCGGCGTGCGGGGCTATGACCCGGATTCCGGCGAAGAATTGTGGTTCTGCAAGGGGTTCAACGGGCGCGGCGCACCGGTTCCCGATTATGCGGACGGGAAAATCTACGTCGTCAATGGAAAGCCCGGAGATACTTACTGTGTGAAACCGGGAGGAAAAGGGGACGTGACGGCCACTCATATGCTCTGGCATGCGGGCCGAAAAGGGGGGCGTGATCTCCCTTCTCCGGCGGTAGTCGACGGGCATCTTTTCATTACCAGCATGAGTGCGATCGCGAGCAGCTACGATGCCGCGACGGGGGAGGTTCAGTATGTCGAGCGTCTCGCCGATAAAATCGAGGGCGCCAAAGCGCTCGAGATTGCGGCAGCACCGCTCGTGGTGAACGGTTTGATCTACCTGCAGACCGTCAACGGTGGGGATGTCATTGTGGTTCGCCCCGGAAAAGAGCTGGAAGTCGTCTCGGTGAATTCTCTCGGCGAAAGTGCGAAGGGTGAAACTTTTCGGGCTACCGTAGCTCCCATTGGAGGCAAGCTGTTCCTGAGGTCAGGAGGGACTCTCTATTGTGTCGGCGGATAGTCGAATCAGGCAGCGATAGGAAAATGGCAGGCGGATGAAGTTTTTCTATAATTTCCATAAATTTGAGTGTATTTTTAGGAACTCATTATTTTATGGAATTTAAGCAAAAGGTTCTCCTTACCTCGATTGGATGTTCGTTCTGGGCCATTATCGTGTCCTGGCTTTCCTCGGTCGATGATTTGAGCAGGATCAAGCATAAATCGGAGATGCCGGGAGCCTACATCAGCTATGCTATGGAAGGCCCGCTTGAGCAGGAGTTTGAATCAATTTGCGCTATTTTAAATTATGCCCTTCCCACAGGCTTGTGCGGCATTGCTCTTCTGGTCGTTATTTTTCGGCACGACAGGGCCGGGCTTGGCGCGATGATACTGGCCGGTTGTATTTTTCTTTTGGCTTACTCGGTCTCAATGAAGGCCGCCTCCGCGGTTGAGTCATTCTCGCTCGTTAGTATGGATGAGCGGGTTTGGTGGATGTGACCTTTCGTTTTCGTGCTGCTTTTTTTCCTTTGGCCATGGCATTGCTTGCAGTGCATGTCCGTAGGCCTTAGAGGACAGCAATGGAATCGCCACCTCCGTCAGAGAATGCAGCTGTCCCTGAAAAAGGGCCGGCGGCTCCTGACGTACCGGCAGAGCTTCCCTTTTCGGTGCGAACTTTCGGGGACTGGCTTCGGACGCGGTTCTCGGAGGGACAGCGATTCATCATTCTCTGCCTCCTCGTTGGACTGGTCTGCGGACTGGCTGCGGTTGGGATCCACATCGCAATTGAGGGCATCTTTCACGGCGTTTGGGATTTTTCACGGCACTGGGAACATCTCGGAATTCCCTGGTGGCTTGTCATGCCCTGGATTCCGGCACTGGCCGGATTGATCATCGGAATCGCGGTGAATCGCTGGGCTCCCGGAGCAGTCGGAAGCGGCATCCCCCAGACGAAGGCTTCGTTTTACAACGAGTTTGGGCAGATCCCCTTCAAAACCGCAGTGTGGCGATTTCTGCTCACTTCGATTTACGTGGGTGGCGGTAACAGTCTCGGCCGCGAGGGGCCGACGGTTCACATGTGTGCGGCGATCGCTTCGTCGATGGGTCGTTCGTTCGGTTTAGCTAAGGTCCGGGTTCAGGCAATGGTGCCGGTGGGTGTTGCCGCCGGGATAGCGGCCGCATTCAACGCTCCGATTTCGGCAATTCTCTTTGTTTTCGAGGAGATTCTCGATGATTTCAGCAGCAAGGCTCTCAGTGGTATTGTCATCGCCGTTGTCGTTTCGGAAGCGGTCGCGCGGTTGCTTCTCGGAGAGGATCCTATTTTGCAGGCCCGGCTCGGAGGGCAGCACGGGGTGCATTGGTGGATGTTGGTGGCGATTCCTCTGGGCCTGTCAGCCGCCTTTATCGGGCATTTCTTCGTCGGTTCGCTCCTCGGTTTCCGGCACTGGTGTGCGGAATCGTTCAAGGTGCCCGAGGTTTTGAAGCCGGCACTCGGGGGGCTGCTGTTGGGTGTCATCGGAACCGGAGCCTATTTCGCGACCGGCCTTTTCGGTGATCCGCAAAACAGTGTCTTCAGTATCGGTTATGAAAGTCTCGAGCTGGCCTTTGAATCGAAGTTGGTAGTTGGTGCCATTGTTATTCTCCTCGTTGCAAAGATCATCGCAGTGGTGGTGTGTTATGGCACAAAAGGTAGCGGGGGACTCTTTTCCCCGTCTCTCTATTTTGGAGGGATGTTAGGAGCTTTGTGGGGGCTTTTTATTGTACAGTTTTGCAACTGGACCGGTCTCAACCCATACGAAGACGGCACTCGAATGGTGGGTGCCTGCGTGCTTCTCGGTATGGGCGCGATGTTTGCAGCAATCATTCGCTGTCCCTTTACTTCGTTGTTCATCATTTTTGAAATGACGGGGAACTATTCGCTGATTCTGCCTCTCATGGTCGGAAATATCCTGGCTTACAGCGTATCGGGCTGGTTGCGTAAAGTTCCGATCTACGATGCGATTCTGGTGCAAGACCGGGTTTCGCTCCGGAAGATGCCAACTTATCAGGGCGCACGCGATTACCGTCATCTCCCTGTGAGCACGATCATGCACTACGATCTTATTTCCGTTTCCGCCTCGGAAACCCCCGTGACTGCGTTGGCGCGGCTGCGTAAGGACCCTTCACAGATGAGAAGGAGTTACCCCGTCGTCGATGGCGAAGCGGAGTCGAGGCGGGGATTCCTCGGGATGGTGATGCAGCACGAACTTGAAGAGTATGTGGACGGTGGCGATGATCGCACTGTCGGTGAACTGATTGCGGGCCAGAAGGTCCGTAAGATTACACCGAATACGGTGATTCGTGATGCCGCGATGCAGATGGTGAAAGAGGACATTCGCCAGCTTCCGGTAGTGAGCCCCTCAGACTCGACCCGGCTCCTCGGTGTCCTGACGTTGAACGATATTGCCCGCCAGCAAAATGCGATGAGCGGACACCTCGGGCGGGAGTGAGATTATCCGGGAGCTACTTTCCCAGTGGTTACTCATCGTCCCGGTTTCGGCTTGATGAAAAGCACTTCGGCGCGGTTCATCCATTTCTCGCGCAGGCACATCCGGAACCAGCCATCGGAGTTTCTTGGATTCACGCGGACGCCGGAGCGGTCGCCGAACTCTTTAAGGTCGTATTGGCCCCAGCTCTTTCCGAGATCTGGAGAGTAAAGAATTCCGCAGTCACATGGATTGGCGTTGCCGTATTCGGGAATGACGATGTGGCCGTCTTCAATTGTCATCACCGCAATTTCGTACTGAGCGGGGAAGAGCATGGTGTGTTTTTCCTTCTTCGCGATGTCAGCAGGGGCACACTTGAAAACGCCGCGGTCATAAGTCTCACGGATTGTTTTCGGACCGTTGGCATCTGCGACCCAGTAGACTTCGCCGTCGACGAAATTGATCCCGCCGGATTTGAATCGCGAGTTCGCATCAGACGAGACCTGAACTTTCCAATCCCAGTTGTCGGCCTCTTTGTCATAGGTGCCGCGGAGCCAGTGACACTCGTCACCGTGACTGTTCTTTCGGTTGAGATCGCCGGTGCAGGCCCAGAAGGCATTCTCCTGCGGATTGTAGGAAACTGAGTGAATGTGCCGACAGACGAGGGGATTCCCCGGGTCGCCGAAGTAGTCGGCGGGATCAGCATCTTTCTCCTGAAAAGCTGAATTCTGTCCAAACGAATAAGCCAGTTTGATCGTCTCACCGTGATCGGTTGAGTAGTAAATATTGACGGGGACGGCACCTGTCCTGACGTTGCAATAATTTCCCCAGATCAGCATCTCCTGCCCTTCGACGTCATGTGTGTGAACGCCGTCGAGCGAGTAGAAATAGGAACCCGGCAGGAGGGGATTCTTCGGAGTGTGAGGGAGGTAGTCGTTTCCGTTCCGGTCCTGAACGATAATCTCCCGATAGGACTTCAGCCTGTCATTGCTCAGGTAGATTTTGGTGAGGGTAGCGAAAACAATGTTCCCGTTCCGGAGGATGCTGCTGAACATAATGTTCCCGGCATCTTCGAAATCATTCTGGTGAGGCCAGGTCTTACCATTGTCCTCTGACAGAAAGATTTTTCCATCTTGAAAACCGAAGGCATTGCTGCCCCGCTGTGTGTCAATGTAGGGGCCGTCGGCCGGCGCGAGGCGATACCAGAAATGTTCTGTTTCTGCGATCTCACCGGGTGCAGCGAATAGAGCATTTTCGCCGGAGAGGAGCAGGCCGCCGGCTCCCGCTGTTTTTGTTAAAAAATTGCGACGACTGAGAGAGTAGTTTGAGGGCAGTTTCATGAGACCGGGGGAATCTCCCTCTGATCATTCTCATTCCTCGATCAATGCCCAGTCTATTTCGTGGCGCGATGGAGGATGCTTCAACGATCCGGCGCTTAATGTGGCGTCAGTTTCAGGACCCGGTTCTCGTCGAGGTTGGGCGGGAGAAGGTGGGTGATGATAATGATCCCGGTTCCTTTGGCCCGCTCCTGTTTCATCGCTTTGATCACCAGATCGATTGATTCGGGATCGAGGGCGGCAAAAGGTTCGTCCATGAGCAGGAAAGGGCGTCCGCAGACCAATGCCCGACAGAGCGCGAGACGATACTGTTGTCCGACACTGAGATTGCGTCCGCGGTCACTGAGAAGGTGGTCGATACCTCCCCGGGCTTCGATTGTTTTCGTCAGTCCGACTTCGCTGATTGCGGCATGGATTTCTTCATCGCTGATCGATTCGGAACCCAGGGCGATGTTGTCCCGAATCGTTCCCACGAAGAGATAGGGCTGTTGCTCTACAAAAGCGGAAAGGAATGTGGGCGCCTGTGGGTAGGAAGTTATCCGACCGTCCTTCAATGTTACCTCGAAAGTCCCTTTGCCGGGAACGCGGAGACCGGAAAAGGATTCCACAATCGTGGATTTTCCACATCCCGAAGGCCCCATCACCGCGAGGATTTCACCGCGGCTGAGAGAGATTTCCCCGTTTGCAATCACGGGAGGGGCATCTCCGTAGGCGATCTGAATGCCGTGACCTTTCATGGCTTGAACCTCATTCACTTCGGAAGAGAGGGGGCCGAAAAGTTCTCCGTGATTCTTTTCCTTCTTGCTGTCGTCATAGAGAAGGGAAGCAAGTCTTCCCCCTTCGATGAAGAAGCGGTTCCAATCGTAGGCGGAACCGACGAGGGATTTTGCAGCGCCGAGAAAAAGGCCGATGTAAAAGGGGTAGACGAGCGCGTCAGTGGCGGTGAGTTCCCCCCCGCGAACCTGATAGGCGACGAGGGTAAGAACTCCTGTGATAATGACCTGGCCGACGAATTCGTTCACTCCCATGAGCAGCGCCATGGACTTGGTGATTTTCATTCCGGCATCGAAGAGTTCTTTGAGCTGAGCCTCAATTCTCTGAAACGTGAACTTCTCGCCGCCGTAGCTTCGGATTGTGCGAAGCCCTTCGAAGGTTTCGATCATGGATTGAAAGACGCCGCCTTCCATCATGCGGGCACGCCCCAGGGTGGGCGCCATTCTCCGTTGCACGCCAATGTTAATCCAACCGAGGAAAAGTGCTGCCACGAGGGGGATGAAGGCGATGGGTCCACTGTAGTAAAAGAAGAGCGTGGCGGAGCCCACTAACATGGTGATATTCGTAATCTGGTCGGGGAGTGATCGGGTCAGGAATTCCTCCGCGTTGTAGAGGTCGCCTGTCATTCTTGTCATCCAGTCGCCGCGTTGCGCGAAGTCGAGTTGATCGATCCGGGTTCGGCTGAGGCCTGCAACAGCGTCCTTTTTAAGACCAATGCTGACGGTGAGTCTGAGCCATTCGCTCAGGATGCTGTCGATCACCAGAGCGATCCACTGACAGACCGCGACGGCAATTCCAAATAGCACTAACATTTTAACAAAATTGTCTGCCGGGGTTTCGGCGAGGCGTTGTGTTCCCTCGGTGAAGAACTGCAGAAAACGTTGTGGAAGAAGGTGAATCGTTGAGAGCAGAACCGCCGCGGGAATCCAGAGTTTGTATTTCCAGCCCAGTTTACCCGTGATCTCCCGAATCAGTTTGAAGCAGTAGCTTCGCATCTCCCGTGGATCGAGATCGAAGTCGCGTCGAGTTCCCGGTTCCGCACCGCCGGGAGTGTGCTCTTCGCTTTCTGGTTCGGGGAATTCAGGCGTCATGGGTGGAGTGGTATTTGGAAAAAAATGCGGGGTTGGCGGAATTGCTTTTGCATAAGTGGGACGATCACCGCGTCAACTTCATGAGGCTGAAACGGTTCATTTCTATAAACAAGCCAATTCAGGTTTCAATCAGTTCCAGTGAGAGCTGCTCTTTCAAAATCTCTTCAAATACCTCCCACGAGAATAAATGAAAACTTCCAGTTTAACGGATCGCATTCGCAAAGTTCGTCTCGGTGCCCGGGCACAGCAGCCACTCAAATACCGGATCGAACTGGTTCGTTCACGGAGTAAAAAATCCGGCAATGGAGACGCTCCGGAGATGCAGAGCAAGTTCGATCAGCCCAACTGAAAAAGTTAAGAAAAATTTCATAATCCCACCATTCACCCGTCACACAGATACCATGACAACGACCCTTGAAGCTCCCGCTGCAGCACCTCAGAAGACGACAAGTTCTCTCGCTGAACTCAATCTCACCCCGCAGAATTCAGAGAGAATGGCGATGGGGCTTCTCGTGATTCAGCCAAGCCCGTTTTGCAATATCAACTGCGATTACTGTTACCTCCCCAATCGCACTGACACCCGCCGCATGGATCACAAAGTGCTGGAGCGGGTCATGGATAAAGTCTGGGACAGCGGGCTGGTTGTTGCACCTTTCAGTTTGCTCTGGCACGCCGGTGAGCCTCTCGCGGTTCCGATCAAATGGTATGAGGAAGCTTTCGAAATCATTGCCCGTTATCCCGACGCCTCCAGGTATGTGATTCACTCGGTGCAGACCAACGGAACTCTTGTAAATGACAAGTGGTGCGAGTTCCTCAACAAGCACGAAGTCGAAGTCGGTCTCAGTATCGACGGGCCGAGACACATTCACGATCATCACCGCAAAACGCGGAAGGGTGAGGGGACTTTCGATAAAGCGATGCGTGGAATGGAATGTCTCAAAAAGAACAACGTGCCTTTCGGAGTTGTTTCAGTAATCTCTGATGTCTCTGTCGATCACCCTGATGAGATGTATGATTTCTACCGTGAGCACGGTATCACCGGAATCGGTTTCAATATCGAAGAGGTGGAAGGTGCTAACGAATCGTCATCGCTCAGTGAAAGCGGCGGGATCGATCGCATCCATGCTTTCCTCAAGCAGTTCTACCTTCGCAATAAGGCGGATGGGTTCCCCCTGAACGTTCGTGAGTTTCAGATTGCGGAGCGCAACATCATGGAACCGGGATGGTGCTCCGATCCAAATGGCAAATACTACAATATGGAGTCCGATCCCTTCGGAATGATCAATGTGGATTGCTTCGGAAATTTCTCCTCCTTCTCACCGGAATTGTTGGGACAGCCGACTGAGAAATACGGCTCTTTCAATTTCGGAAACCTGCTCAGCGGTGGGCTCTTTGATGCGACTGTGAATGAGTCCTTTCAGAAGGTGCTCGCGGATATTGAAGCCGGTAATAAGAAGTGTGCCGAGAGCTGCGCATTCTACGACTACTGCGGCGGAAGCGCCCCTTCGAACAAGTATTACGAGAACGGAACCTTTGATTCTGCCGAAACGCATCAGTGCCGTTCAACGGTGCAGATCCCGATGCAAATTGTCCTCGAGGATCTCGAGGAGGACCTCGGAATCAATGATGAAGTTTCCCCACTCATCGAACTCCCGAAACCCGGGCACGCGGCATAAGACTTTGCTGGCTCATGTCAACAAACCCTTTCATCTTCGGATTAGGATTTCCTGACGAGCCATCAACTAACAAAACAAAAAACCAAAACCAAGGAAAATAAAATGGCTATATTAAGAAGTAGTGACGGTAAGTTCTACGAAGTTGCGGACGAAGAGCTTGAGAGCAAGCTCATCCCGGCTGAGGAGATCAAAGAGAAACTCGGAAACGTGGGCGTTGGCCCGGCACAGGGACCTGTTGGCCCCGGACCTGACATGGTCGTCCCCGGAACCGGTGGACAGGTTGTGATTCAGATCCATACCGGCCAGGGTGGCGGATACGGCCCCGGGCCTGAAGGCCCTCCACCGGAAGAAGGTGATGTCGAAGCACACGCGTGGTGCTGGCGTCACAACCACTTCTGCAACCACTGGCGTCGCAATTGCTGGCGCAACCACTGCCACCACTAATAGACAGTGGTGGCGGCATCGGGAAACTGATGCAGCAACACCAAGGCAGTCCGGGCTTTCCAAAGCGTTCATTTGAGAGCGAAAAGGGAAGTCCGGGCTTTTCTTTGAAACCGTTTTCTTTAACCTAACCCTGTTGGATCCTCCACCTAACCCTGTTATACTTTTCCAATGAGCGATTCTCTCCACTTCAATCCTTACGGAGTAGGTCTGGCCTACCGGTTTAATGTGCATCACGAAGCGGTGCAGCATCGAAGCGAGATCGATCTTTTGGAGATTTCGACAGAGGACTATATCGTTCGCGAACGTCGCACCTATAGCGACCCCGATGAGCGGCTTCTTCGTGATGCGCTCGAAAAATTTCCCTGTGTAGCGCACGGCCTCAGTCTTTCGATCGGAACCGTCGGCGCGCTTAATCAAACTTATCTCGACTCGACGAACCGCTTTATGGCGGAGAATGGACTCAATGTTTTCAGCGAGCATCTTGCCTTCCACAGCGTCGACGGAAATGATCTCACGATGTTCCTTGCAATTCCATTCGAGGAAGTGGCGGTGCAATGGGTGAAGCAAAACTACTACGCGATTCGTCGCAAGCTGGGGAGGCCTTTTGCACTTGAGAATGTGACCTATTCTTTCCCCGCTCCGCACAGCTCTCTGAGCGAGGCTGATTTTCTTCGTCGTATTTGCGAGGAGACCGACTGCACCCTGTTGCTCGACGTCACCAATGTGTTCAACAACGCGAAGAATCACAATTACGATCCCTTTGAATTTTTTGATCGTATCCCGATGCACCGGGTATCCCAGATGCATCTCGCCGGCGGGTTTCAGAGATCGGACGGGAGGTGGGAGGACAGTCATTCCGAACCTGTCATGGACGAAGTCTGGCCGCTCTTTGATGAAGCGGTGAAGCGGGCCGTGAATCTCAGAAATGTTATTCTCGAGCGTGACAGCAAACTTAAGCCATTCGATTCGGTCATGGCCGATATTCGTAAAGCGCGTGAAATCTTCTACACCCATCGCCCGACCCTCGCCCCGGCGGTGGAGGAGATTGCCTTCGATGATCTAGGGGCGGAGGCACCTGATCCGCTGGCTCACGAGTTTGCGGGGCTTCGGAGCTACCAGCGCACCTTGATGGGGCGGATCGCCAATCCGGCGTTTCGCGCTGAGTTTCTCGCAAACGCACCGGAGGCGGTGAAGAGGTTTGAATTGACCGATCCGGAATGGTTTCAAAAGATCGTCGACTGCGACGGGGGGCTCGTTCATGAGTTCGAGGAAGCGTGGGATTACTTTCAAAAAGAGGACAGGGAAGTCGCCGAAGAGTATGAAAAGCGCGAATGGGCCGCCTGGGCGAATCAGCTGGGCGGATGGTGATTGCATCCGAATTCGAGAGTGCCCTTCGGATGATTCTATGATTAAGTGACTTCGCATGCCCGACCTTGAGACAGCTTTAAAGCGCATTCGCGACCACGGCGACTCCATGATCGAAGGCGCCGCCGATATGCTGCGCCGTCTCGTCCGTGATACGGGGGATGCGATCGGTGCCGCAGAGGGTTCGATTCTGGTTCCGTCAGAGGACCGGACCCATTTGAAGTTTCTCGTTTCTGTCAATCCGGCTCTCGATGGATCCGACGTTACCGTGCCGGTTGGTGAATCGGTTAGTGGTTATGTTTTCAGCTCACGGCAGGCTATGGCAAAGGTTAATCCGGAGAGTGTCGGCCGGTCGCGGGTCGATAAAATTGCGAACAACCAAACAGAGTTTCTTCTCGCCGTTCCAATCATGGATGACGATGGCGTCTATGGGGTTGCCACGTTTGTAAACCGAAAGCCCGGCACGGAGCGGGTTCCTTTTTCGGTGGAGGAATTGCGGCTTGGTCAGAGTTTTGGCGAGGTCTATGCAACGGCGCTTAAGCTGTATCGAAAAGTCGAGTTCAGTGTCGCAGTGGCGGGTATTGAGATATCCGAGCACGCCTGCGAATTCGGTTTGGGAGAGATTTCGGGAAATGATTCAGGGAGTGCGCTTGCAAAGAAATACCGGGTTCCCGCGTTGATCGCAGAGAAGTCATTGGCTCTGCCCGAACGCGAAAGAGAGATTCTCTTGAAGATGTCAGACCTCCTCGGCGAGTATGCCGTCAGTCCATCCCCTGAAGATGAAATTTGACGAAGTAGTCAATCATGAAAAGCTTCGTGAATGTCTTGTCTCGGGAACGGGAAAAGGGGTCTCGATTGGCATTCTTGATTCGGGCGTTGCCTCTGATCTTCCCGCTCTGGGAGGTAAGGTGGTCTCCAATCATGAGGTTGTGGAAAGTCGTCAGCGCATGGCTCATGTCGTGCCGCTTCCGGTGGGCGAGGATGTGATTCAACACGGGACGGCGTGTGCTTACATCATTCACAAACACGCTCCCGATGCGGAACTGCACAGCATCCGGGTAATCGGTCAATCACACAGCTCGACGTCACAGAAGCTGCTCGCCGCATTGAAATTCGCGGTTGAGCAGGGGTGGGATATTTTGAATCTCAGCTTGGGGACTGAGGCCAATTATGAACAGATTTCCCGTCTCGCTGACGAGGCCTATTACAAAGGGATGCTCTGGATCGCGGCGAAAGACAACAAGCGGAACAAGGTGGGCTATCCGGCCGGTCTCGCTTCTGTCGTGGGCGTGGATATGGATTATTTTGAAGATCCTTCTGTGTTCCGGTTTCACTCCGGGAACGTCACCGAGATTGAGGCATCAGGGGTTTACGTTGATGCGCCGACTCCGGACGGAGGTTGGCAGCAGTTCACCGGAACCAGTTTTGCCTGTCCGCAGATCACGGGAATCACAGCGAGGTTGCGCGAGCATTTTCCCGACCTCGCGCCGTATCAGTTGAAAGCCGCCCTCGCCGCGCTTCGTGAAAACAGGTGACTCCGGGTTGCCGTTGCTAGGTGATTTCACCTACCGTTTCGCCGTTGGAAAGCAGTTCCCGCTTCGTTCCGGGATAGGCATCAAAGATTCGACGGTGGGCGGAAAGGGAGAATTCATCGGTTCGCGTTTCGTAGTCAGCGACCCAGTTCAGAAGCATCTCGAGGTTGCTGTCCTGTTCCTCCTTCGATTGGTATTTGTGGCGTTCCCAGGGTCTTGAGCGGCAGTTTTCCTGACAGGTTTCCACACCCGGATTGAGGAAAATTATTTCAGTCGCGGCGCTGGCGGCTTCGGTGATCAATGAGCCGTAGCAGCCCTCGATGACCCATTCGTCGTGCTCAGCGGCAAAGGATTGCAACGCTTCGATGCTTTCGGCAATGTCTCTGCGAACTGCCGGGGATTCCCAGGCGATCTCGTCGAGATCGAGGTGTTGGAGTTGGTGCTCCTTTGCAAGGTGTCTCGCCAGAGTTGATTTTCCCGAGCCGGAGTTTCCAAAGATGACGACGCGTTTCATTTGCAGTAGAATGCCTGAGGCAGCAGAATTTCGCTACCTAAAAGGTTCGCAGAGGGGAGGGAATGAGTCTTCTCTTACGATCTACACCTCTTCATCAAAACAGAGCGCTCCGCAAAGGGAGTGGTCGTGTCGGAAAACGGTTCCTCCGATGGGGCCGATTTCCTGGTGGGTGAAAAATCCGGCGAGAGGAAATTCTCCGAGCTTGTCGCGGAAGGTGACGGCGTCCTGATTCGGTTCGCCATACAGTTGCACGCCCCGGCTGCGCCCTCCGAAAAGCAATCCGGCAAAAGGCTTACCGTGTTCTTCTTTTACTTTCCCGAGATGATGGCGGAGATCGGCTTCGGCGATGGCCGGATCCCGCATCTGAAACTGTATCGTCTGGCCGGCGCGGGCGGGACTGGAAAGTTTCAGGCGGCCGTCGGCGAGATCGGCTCCGATGATCGGACGAATCAGGAAGTGACCGGTTTCGAAATCGTCGACCGATTCGGTTGCTGCGATTCCTGCGAAAATATTGCCGTCAGCCTGAATCCGATCACTCCAGCTGAGACGCTCGAAGGTTTCCTCGAGGACCGAGAATGCCTTTCTCCTCGCGATGGAGATCACTTCATTCTCGTCGACTTCGGTGACGACGAGAGGCTCTCCGATGGGTTTACAGGACTGGCTGACAACGGGGATGATCCGGAGGCCGCCGGTGAGGGCGATCGAAAGAGAGATCGATTTGATTCTGCCGTTTTCAGTGAAGAGAAAGAGGTCCTCTTCGTCGGGGCCTCCTGAAATGACGCCGCCGATGACGGGAGTGCCGCCCGCTTCAGTGTTGAATGATCGGAGGGTTGATTCGAATGTTGCCGTGGCGGTCTCTGCGGCAACAGGGTTGTAGAGAAAGAGGTGACCTGCCGCGGCGATGTGGCTTTCAGTACCTCCAGTGCTAATGGCAATCCGGGTTCGGGGGAGCGAGAGGAAAAGCAGGGAAAGGCAGCTCGCGTTTTCCGAGGTTCGCCCAACCCCGAAGTGACCGCTTGCAGAGCCTCCGGCGATGCGAGTCGCGTGCCCGTAGATTTGGAGGATCTCGATGAGGTCATCGAGGTGTTCTGCATAGTCGGAGCTGACCGCCGCGATGACCAGATCGGGATTGGTTTCCAGCTTTTCAAGGCAATCGCCCACGCCTCGCGTGATGGTCGCTTCATCGAAAGGGGAGAGGATGAGGCAGGAGGCGGAGGCGTTGCGTTTCATAGGATTGGCTCTCTTGAGCCGGGTACGGGGGGCGACGCAATTGAGTGCGTATTGTCCGATGATTGGACGTCTCAGACGGGCGGAGTATGCGTCGTATCCTGAGATACGAGATCCCGCAGGACCCTTAAAAAATCTGGACTTTTTCCACGATTCTGGTCTAGGCTCTGCCACTCCTCGAAAATCGAGATTTATGACTATGAAAAAATTGTTTTTGGCAACCCTCGCAACCTTCGCCTTCGCCCTCATCGCAAACGCTGATTCGGGTGGCGTCGCCATCCTTGACATTGATGAAGTAGCCCGCCAGTTGGGCGTTGAAGAGAAAGTTCGTGTCGATCTTCTCACGATGCAAAACAACCTGAACGCTGAATTGCAGAAGACTCAGAGCAACTTGCAAAACCAGATGGCAGGCGTCGAGCAGGCCGCCGGTCAGAACCCCACCGAAGAGCAGCGCCGTCAGATTCTAGCGACGAATCAGCAGCTCAATTCAGAGTTCAACCGTCTCAAGAGCCAGGCGCAGCAAACCCTTGCTAATGAGCGTGTTCGCCTCATCAATGAGTTTCGCATCAAGCTCGAGCCAATCGCTCTCGATGCAGCAAGAGCGAAAGATCTCCACGTTGTCATGATGAAAGTGACTCCTCCGGTTTTCGCTTACGATCCGTCTGTAGACATCACTGCTGACACCGCAAAGCTCGCTAAGGAAGCAGGAATGCAGGTGGAAGCCTCAGCCGCTCCGGCTCCAGCCCCGGCTGCAACTCCCGTTGCGACACCTGCCGGTGATGATAAAGGAAAAGGCAAAGCCGACGCCAAGGGCAAAGGTAAAGAGTAATTCTATCTGGAAGAACTAACTTAAGTGGTTTAAGGATTCGATTATGGCAATCAAAGTAGGAGTTATTGGTGCTGGCGGAATGGCCAACTACCACATTGATGGATTCAGAAAAGCGGGGGCGGAGGTCGTCGCGATGGCTGATGTGAATGTGGAGGCTGCAACCGCCTTTGCTGAAGGGCAGAATATCGAGAATGTATACGGAGACGTGGCAGAGATGCTCGCTTCGGATATCGACGCGGTTTCAATTATTGTTCCCAATAAATTCCACGCTCCTCTTGCGATTGAGGCTCTCAAGGCAGGCAAGCACGTCTTTTGCGAAAAGCCTCCTGCGATCGCAGCGGCTCAAGTGGAAGAGATGATCGCCGCCCGTGATGAGGCAGGCAAGATGCTGATGTTCAACTTCAACAATCGCGCCCGACCCGAGTCGCGCGAGATGATGAAGGCGATCAACGAAGGCAAAGTGGGAACGATCAATTCCGCGCAGGCAAAGTGGGCCCGCCGCACCGGTATTCCCGGTTTTGGTGGCTGGTTTACGACGAAAGCTCTCTCCGGTGGCGGACCTGTCATCGATTTGTTGCACATGCTGGACCTCGCGATGTATTTCATGGGGAATCCGAAGCCTGCGTATGTCGTTGGTAACATTTTCGACGATCACATCACTAACAAAGACTTCAAAGGTCCATGGGGAATCCCCGACCGCGAAGGCGGTGTGACCGACGTTGAGTCAGCCGCTCACGGTTTTGTTACCTTTGAAACCGGTCAGGTTCTGAGTTTTCAGATGTCATGGGCCGAGATGGTGAAGCGCGAGGAAGTTTCCGTCGTTTTCCAGGGCGTTAAAGCCGGTGGAAAAGTGGAGCGTCTTTTCGGTTCCGACGGAGATGATGCGACTGCGATTGACACCTGTGAGCTTTACGTTCAGGAAGATGGGAAGTCCGTCGACCTCACCATTGAAGTGGAAGAATGCGAAGACATGGGGCGGATCAACTCTGCAGCCAACTTCATCGATGCGATCAACGGTGTTGCCGAACCTCTCAACAATGCTGAGCAGGGACTTGCCCTTATGCAGATCATTGATGCGGTTTACGCTTCAGCCGAGTCGGGTAAGCCGGTTGCGATCTAGTATTTCAACGGATCATACAAATAGATTCCTGCTTCCGGCAGGAAATGGGAAGCGTTGCTCGAGATGAAGATCAAGACAACGCTTCTTCAGTTTTACCGCCTTGCGATTCTGCTCGCAATTGCGTGGCTCATTCGAAGTCACCATGATCGCATACGCGTCCAGGGCGGGTGGCCGATTACGGTGTCCGAGGTGAAGGCGTTTCTACCGGAGGCGCACCGGCTCAAGGTGGATAGCGGTGAGCGCAAGGGGCTCATCGTTCTCGATCAGGAGCGTCGCGAGATTGGCTATGCGGTTCGGACGATGCCCTATTGCCGCGAGATCGTGGGATACTCGGGACCGACCGACGTGCTTGCGGTTTTTGACGCCGATGACAAGGGCGTGGGCATCGCGCTGCGGCACAGCTACGACACGCCAAGTCATGTCGAGGATGTGAAGTTTGAGTTCCTTTTTATGGAATCGTGGAACGGGCGGAGCTGGGATGATATCGCTGAAATCACGGATCTGAATGATGCCCAAATTTACGCGGTCTCGGGGGCAACCCGAACGAGTGAAGCGGTTGCCTACAGTGTCAATCACCGTGTCGCGATGACGCGTTCGGAGGGGGCTGCAGGTGAACCCCGGCATTTCGGGTGGCGGGACTGTCTCCTCTGCGGTTTTCTCGGGGGCGGGCTTCTCTTTGCTTTTCAAAAGCAGAAAGCGATTCAGAGATGGCGGCCTCTCTATTCGATTGCAACGATTCTCGGACTGGGTTTCTGGATGGGGGATTTAATTGCCCAGTCGTTGTTAGCGGGCTGGGCGGAAAGTCGCATTCCCTGGGCGGCGACACCGGGGCTCGTCATTTTCGTCTTTGCGGCGTTTCTGGTTCCGTGGTTCACCGCGCAGCCGCTCTACTGCCAGTTTATCTGTCCGCACGGGAATCTACAGCGCTGGTTCATGAAGGTGATTCCGGCCAGGTGGAAGCGACCTCTGCCGGATGACGGAAAGTGGATTGGCAGACTTGTTCCGGTGATGCTCGTCATGATTGTGGTGGCGGTATCTTTTCTGCAGCTCGACTTCGATCTCGCGGGGATTGAGCCCTTCGACGCCTACGTTTTCAATTCAGCCGGAGTGGCAACTTTGTCTGTTGCCGTGGTCGGGCTTTTGCTCTCGTTGTTTTTCCCGATGGCCTATTGCAAGTTTGGCTGCCCGACAGGGTGGCTCCTCGAGTTCGTTCGCAAGCGTTCGGGAAAGCCCCGTTTCTCGGATCGGGACTGGATCGGGCTCGCGTTGCTCCTCCTCGCCCTAGGCCTCTATTTCACCCCGCTTGATCGTATCCTCGGATGATAGCTGGAACCTCCATAGCGATCCGGGCGCTTGGCCTGCTCTGTGTCGCGGCTGTCGCCGTGGGGATACTTTTCAATCCAGTCGCTGAAGCGCGTCGTGAGCGTCGTATTGAGCAGGTCCTCTTGTCGGTGCAGGAAGCGCTGCAGCGCTATCATGTGCAGGAGGAGATTTATCCGAGGCGGGCGATGGCGGGCGGCGAATTGATTGAGTTTCTACAGGAGAACGGGCACCTCGAAGATCAACTCATGAATCCGTGGGTCGGTGGGGTTTACAACGGCGGAAATAAGGTCGACCGGATGTCTTACGAGACGGATGGCCTTGCTGAGTCCTACGAACTGACGGTTCGCTCCCTGCATTCTGATGAGGTGAAATTCCGGCTCGACAGCACTGAGAATCAGTCGCTCGAATAGATTTTAATGAACATTCTCGAATACAATCGCAACGCCTGGAACCTGCAGTCGGAAGAGGGCTGCCGTTGGAGCACTCCTTATCCTGATGCGGTCATTGAAAGAGCCAAAGCGGGGAAATGGGAAGTGATTCTCACTCCGAACAAGGTGGTGCCACAGTCGTGGTTTCCGGCTTTCCCCGATTTGAGCGGGATCAAAATTCTTGCACTGGCAAGTGGTGGTGGACAGCAGGTTCCGGTCTTTGCGGCGGCGGGAGCGGAGGTGACTTCCTTTGATGCGTCCGATATCCAGATCGCAAAAGATCTCGAAACCTGCGGAAAGCACGGGTTGAAAATTCGCGCGATGCAGGGTGATATGGCTGATCTGTCAGGGTTGGAGGACGGTGAGTTTGATCTCATTTTTAATCCGGTTTCCAATGTCTTCGCCGAAAATCTGGAGCCGATTTGGAAGGAATCTTACCGGGTTCTCAAGCCGGGCGGGGCGCTTCTGTGTGGTTTCATGAATCCGGGCTTTTATCTGTTTGATCATGAGGCGCTCGAGGAAACGGGGGAGTTGTTAGTGAGATACCGCTTGCCCTATTCCGATCTCGCGCAGCTCGATAAGGCAGATTTGGAGGATCATCTCGAGGCCCAGGTCAGTGTGGAATACAGTCACAGCTGGGAGGCGCAGCTGGGCGGGCAGTGTCATGCCGGTTTTGCGATCGCGGGATTCTACGAGGACGACTGGGACGATGAGTCGACAAGGCTTCAGGGCTGGATGCCGATCTTTGCCGCGACAAAGTCGGTGAAATTGCGATAAGTTGCGTCATGAGTGATGTAACGCAGCTCGTTCTTTTGACTCTTCTCGCGGGGATTTCCATGCCTGCAGGTGCGATGCTAGCGGCGGCGGAAAAGATTCGTCCACTCTGGCTCGAAAACGAATTGAGGCACGGGGTGATCTCTTTCGGTGGAGGCGCTCTTCTCTCGGCCGTTGCGCTCATCCTGGTGCCGGAGGGCAGCGAAGATCTTACGACGGGCTGGATTGCTCTCTTTTTTGCAGCCGGCGGGCTGGCTTTCATGGCGCTCGATCAGTTTCTGTCCCGTCTCAAGGGGAGTGTGAGCCAGTTGGTTGCGATGCTGTCTGACTTTATTCCCGAGGCGCTGGCGCTCGGGGCTGCGATTGCGTTGGGGAGTTCGAGTGCCGTTCTGCTCGCTGGATTGATGGCTCTTCAAAATCTTCCCGAAGGATTCAATTCCTTTCGTGAGTTGAAAGATGCGGGGCAGACGAAGAGTCGCACGATTGTTCTCGCATTTCTCGGGATGTCGCTGCTGGGTCCTGTTGCCGGTTTGGTAGGTTATTTCTGGTTGGCTGACCATGCCTTCGCGGTATCCGGCATCATGCTCTTTGCCGCCGGCGGGATTCTCTACATCATTTTTCAGGACATCGCCCCGCAGGCAAAACTGGAAAAGCGCTGGGCACCCGCTCTCGGGGCCGTCGCGGGGTTTCTTCTTGGCATGATAGGGCATCAGCTTACTCAAGGGGGCTGAGAGACAGGGGATAAAGAGCCTCGCCACGCTGTAAATGAAAAGGGTTGCCATCATCGGGTGCAGTGGAACGGGGAAGTCTACCTTTGCCCGCCGGTTGCATCATGAAACGGGATTGCCGGCGATCCATCTGGATCGCGAGTTTTGGCGGTCGGGGTGGGTGTTCGACAACTCTGATGCCAACATCGCCAGGATCCGGGATCGCTTTGAAGAGGAGGAAGAATGGATTGCCGATGGAAACTACGCATCGACGATGAGGGCCCGACTGGCCCGGGCCGATACGGTTTTTTTCTTCGACTATCCCACTCACGTTTGTCTGTGGCGGGTGTTTTGGCGAGTCTGGCGAAACCGGGGGAGGGACAGGCCCGATTGCGGCGAGGGATGCCCTGAGCGGTTCAACGGGGAGTTCTTTCGTTTCGTCTTTAATTTCCGGCGGAAAAGCCGGGGGGAGCTTGTCGATATTTTGAGCGAGTTTGATCACCTACAGGTATTTCATTTCACGAGTCCCCGTGATTTTGACACGCAAATGCAGTGACTGAGTTGAGACGGGGTTTTCAAAAGGCGGCATCGGGGTTACGGTCCGACACTTCAACTGACATGTTTGACTCAGAACAGGACCTATCGCTGCTTCGCCGTCTCCGGCGGGAAATTCTTTTTGCGCGGGAGCGGGTTTACCGCATTGCTTCGCCGACACCGCTGGAGCGAATTGACGGTATCGGTGAGGCTGAGGTCTTTGTGAAGCGTGAGGATATTTCCCCGATTAAAGCCTACAAGTGGCGTGGCTCCTACAACCGGATGGCGGTTCTTAACGAAGCGGAGAAAGAGCGCGGCGTTATTACCGCTTCGGCTGGCAATCATGCTCAGGGTGTTGCGCTCGCTGCCGATGCGCTCGGAGTCAACGCGACGATTTACATGCCTCAGACGACCCCGCTCGTGAAGCAGCGCGCCGTTCGCAAGCTGGGTGGTGACCGGGTCGAGATCGTCCTCCACGGTGATTCCTACGATGATGCCTGTGCGGCGGCACTTGCCAAGTCAGAGGCGGAGGGGTTGCTCTATGTTCATGCCTACGACGATCTTCAAGTGATGGCGGGGCAGGCGACTCTCGCTGATGAAGTGGTCATGTCAGGGGAAGGGCCTTTTGATGTCGCCTACCTTCAGATCGGCGGCGGAGGCATGGCTGCCGGAGTTGCGGCGTGGCTGAAGACTTACTATCCTGAGATTCACATCGTGGGAGTTGAGGGCGTGGGGCAGGCCTCGATGAAAGCCGCGGTGGAGGCAGGAGAGCCGGTGCGACTTCCCGAACTTGATATCTTCTGTGACGGCACTGCGGTGCGAAAGGCGGGGGCGCTCCCCTTTGAGATTTGCAAAGAGCTCATCGATGAATTTGTCACGGTGACGAATCACGAAGTTTCCGAGGCGATCCGTCTCTATTGGGACCGTTTGCGTTGCCTTTCGGAACCTTCCGGAGCGATGGGCCTTGCCGGTGCCTGGAAGCAGCGGGAGCAGCTCAAAGGAAAGCGGGTTCTCGTGGTTCTCTGTGGTGCCAACATCGATTTCAACCGGCTCGCTACGATTGCCGGTGAGGTGGGTGAAGGGGACCGGGTTCGTCGCTACTTTCACATCGAGATTCCGGAGCGTCGCGGTTCGATGCTGACACTCCTCAACGATGCTTTTCAGGGCGTTGGAATCCGGACTTTCCAATACGGAAAGAATAGTGAAGATCTCGCGCGACCGTTATTTGGTATCACCAGCTCTGAGGCGGAACTGGAGCAGGTCCGTGTCGCTCTTCGGGAAAAAGGGTATGCTTTCGATGAGCTGGATGAGAGCGATGAGGTTCGCTACCGCCTTGTGCCGCTGCGTTCGGATTTGCTCGCGGCTCCGCTTTTTCTCGATCTGGAGTTTTACGAGCGGCCCGGGGCGCTTCGCTCCTATCTTACCGAGACGATTCGGGGACGGGGCAGTTTTTGCTACTTCAATTATGTGTATTCCGGCGAGCGGGTGGGCCGTGCCCTCATTGGGATCGACTTCGAGACGAAGCAGGAACGTGAAGGATTTCTCGCTGACCTCGCGAGCAGTGGCGATGGATTTCGTTCCTGTCGCCCTCTCAGTGAAGATGCCACTCAGCACCTGATCGGGTGATTCAGGGGGCTCTCTAGGTTCTCTGCGCTGTCGGTCTCACGAGAATATCGGTGACTTCGACCGTCTTCGGCATTGTGAGTTGATGGAGCACGAGGTCGGCGATTTCTTCAGGCTGGAGGATGGGGTGTCCGATGCGTTCGTAAGCCGCGTTTTCCCCTCCGAAATAGTGATCGAGTAACTCGGTGTTCACAAAACCGGGAGAGATGCTGCTGACCCGGGTGGGATTTCCGGCCTCGCGCAGTTCCTGGCGTAAACCTTCGGTCATGGCCCGCACCGCGAACTTGGTGGCGGAGTAAAAGCCTCCTTTACCGGGAACCCGGTGGCCTGACATACTGCTAATGTTTACGATGTGGCCGCCCTCTTCGGGGAAATAGGGGAGAGCTTCGCGGGTCGCTACGGCAAGAGCGAGAACGTTGAGATCGAGCATCGCTTTCCAATCCCCGACGTCCCCATCGCTGAGGTTTGCCTGTTTTGCGAGACCTGCGGCGTTCACGAGGATATCGAGCCCGTCGAGTTTTGAGGCCGCTGCTGCGATCGCGGCGCAGTTGGCTTCCTCATCGCAAAGATCGACGGTGACATAGTCGGCGATACCGCCGTCCTCAACGATTTTGATGACATTCTTTTCAAGGCGGCGCTCTCTGCGGGCGAGGAGTGCGACGGAGACTCCGTTGCGGGCGAGTTCCCGGGCAATGGCGAACCCGATGCCGCTTGATGCGCCGGTGATGATGGCCCGTTTGCCTGTCAGATCGACTCTTTCTGTCATGGCGTTACGAAGCCAGCGAACGACTGGTTTTTCCATGAAAAATTGACACCGAACCCGATAAAAGGGCTTATCATTTCGGAATGAGTTTTCTCAAGGACTGTATTCTTTGTCTCGTCATTGCCACTGCTTCAACGGCTTCCGCCGAAGACTGGCCGCATTTTCTGGGGCCGCAGCATAATTTTCACAGCGGTGAAACCGGTCTCAACCTGGTATTCGATGAGGTGGGGCCTCCTGTGAAATGGGAAGTCGAACGTGGTCGCGGGCATTCCGGTGTGGTCGTGGCAGGGGGTAAGGTCGTTTTCATTCACCAATTGGAGAAAGAGGAGGAGATTCGCTGCCTCAATGCCGACACCGGCGAAGATATCTGGAAGCACCGGTATGCCGTCGACGTGGCTCAGAGTTACGGGATTGTCGACGCTCCACGCTCCAGCCCCGTAATTGATCCGGATACGGGTATGGTCTATTCGCTGGGAAATGATGGTGACCTGATTTGTTTGAAACTCGAAACGGGCGAGGTCGTCTGGCAGAAGCGTCTTGAAGCCGACTTCGGGCCTTCGCCGTTCTTCTTCGGCTACGGTTCGAGTCCGCTGATCCACGGTGAGAAACTGATCGTTCAGGTCGGAGCTGAGGGGGCGTGTGTCGTTGCCTTTAACAAAACTGATGGGTCGGTGATCTGGCAGAATGCGCACAAGTGGAACGGGAGTTACGCGTCCCCCGTTATCGGGATGGTGAACGGCGAAGAGCGACTTTTTGTCTTTGCCGGCGGCATGGTGAAGCCTCCTCATGGCGGGCTTCTCTGCATCAACCCGAAGGATGGTCACATCGACAGCGAGTTTCCCTGGCGTTCCGATAATTTTGCGAGTGTGAACGCCGCGACGCCGGTTCCGTGCGGGCCGAACCGTGTCTTTATCACCGAGGACTATGGACTGGGCGGGTTGATGCTCGAGTTTGATTCCAATTTTCAGCCCCGTGCGGTTTGGGATTCGCCCGAGTTCGGCTGCCAGTTTCAAACTCCGATTTACCACGACGGATACCTCTACGGGTTCGGGGGAAACGGCGGGCTCATGCTGGCTTTCGATGCGGGTTCGGGGCGTCTGCTCTGGAATGAGGCTTTTTATCAGACCACGATTCAGTGGAAAGATCGTCCTATCCCGATCAGTCTGGGGCACGCCCATTTGATCTATGTCGATGGTGGATTTCTGTGCCTCACGGAGAATGGCGCGCTTCTGCGAATGAACCTCAGTCCTGGCGGATTTGAGATCGTGTCGAAAGCCCGTCTTTTTTACGCGCCGGAAACCTGGGCTCCACCCGTCGTCAGCGACGGGAAACTGTTCATCAATCAGAATGAGATGGGGTCGCGGTTGATTTGTTACGATGTCTCTCAATAGAGGTAAAACGGGGCTTTTCCCCTGATGTGCCGCTCAGGAAAGTCTGCGGAAACCGCATCGTTGAAAATATCGGTTTCATTTCTCACTGACCGCGATATTTTCGGCCTTTCCGGCCTGCTTCTTTTTGAGCCGGATCACTTTTCTTATGAATTCTGAACCTATCACAGGTGTCTTGTTGGTCGATAAAGGCCAGGACATGACCTCTCATGATGTTGTCGCGGTTGCACGCCGGACGTTGAATACCAAAAAAATCGGTCACTGCGGAACTCTGGATCCCATGGCGACAGGCTTGCTCATTCTGGTGATCGGAAAGGCGACCAAGATTCAGGATTTACTCATGGCTGAGGACAAAGTCTACACCGGTGCTCTTGAGCTGGGTAAAACGACAAACACTCAGGATGCTGAAGGTGAAGTGCTCGAGGAAAAGGAAGTTCCCGCGTTTTCCGATGAGGAGATCGCCGCTGCGTTCGACAAATACAAAGGTGATTTTTATCAGATTCCACCCATGGTCTCGGCGATCAAAAAGGACGGGGTGCCTCTCTACAAACTCGCGAGGCAGGGTAAAGAGGTGAAACGCGATCCACGGTTTGTTCACGTCTTTAAAAACACGATTGATAAGATCGAATTGCCTGTCGTCGATTTCACGGTGAAGTGCAGTAAAGGGTTCTATGTCAGGACCTATGCGCATGACATCGGTCAGGATCTCGGATGCGGAGCCCATCTCAAGGCGCTGCGACGGACGCACTCCGGCAAATTCGATCTCGAGCGTTCCGTTACGTTTGACGAGCTCAAGCATGGCGACCGGGACGAGATCATTTCTAAAATGCTGACTTTGCCTGAGGTTTCACGACTTCGCGGCGCGTAATCGACGATGAATCTCCTTCACCAGGTGGACGAACTGGGGCGGCTCTCCGGGCCGCTGCATCTGGCGATTGGTGTTTTTGACGGACTTCACCTCGGGCACGCTGAAGTGATTGAGGCCGCTCGCGTTTCGGCGCGGGAACAGGGTGGCACTGCCGTGGTCGTGACTTTCGATCCCCATCCCGTCCAGGTATTGGCTCCGTCCAATGCCCCGCGTTTACTCACTTCGACAAAGCATCAGGTTGAAATCCTCGGTCGCAACCACGGCATTTCGAATGTGCTCGTGATCAACTTTGATGATGTCTTCTCGGCGCAGACAGGAGAGGAGTTTGTTCAGAGTTTGTTAGAGGCGGCACCAGAAAGCGGGATCGGTCGCATTTGTGTCGGTGAGGACTGGCAGTTTGGAAAAGCCCGGTCCGGAAATATCGAATTGCTTCGCCGTATGGGCGATGAGTTCGGTTTTGCGGTGACAGGGGTTCCGACCGTGGAAGTGCTCGGTGACCGCGTGAGCAGCACCCGGGTCCGCGAGGCAGTCGGGGCGGGGGACTTCGAGATCGCGAAGGCTTTGCTGGGACGCGACTACACCGTTCTCGGAACGGTGATTAAAGGACGTCAGCTCGGTCGCACGATCGGTTTTCCGACCGCGAATCTCACGGTGCACAGCGAGCAGCTTCCGCCGACTGGCGTGTATGCCGTTTCGGTGGTCGGTCAGGGCGACAGTTGGAACGGCGTCGCCAATCTCGGTTACCGGCCCACTGTCGAGGGAGGTGACGTGAAGCGTCTTTTAGAAGTGCACCTTTTCAATATGTCCTCGGACATCTATGGCGAAGAGTTGGAGGTCACCTTCGTCAAATTTCTCCGCGGCGAGGAGAAATTTGATGGAATTGAGGCATTGAAGGCGCAGATCGCGCGGGATGTTGAGGCGGCCCGCGCAGTCTTTTCCTGACAGGGCACAAAAAAAGCAGCGCCCCGTGAAGAGCACTGCTTTTCGAAAAGTTATCTGTAATGGATTACATTTGTGGCGGAACCAGCGCACCGCTTCCACCGAGGAGGGCGAAACCGATCAGGTAGAGCACGAATGCGATAACAAACTTCATGCCGAGACCTTTGTGGCCTTTCATAAAGCACCAGATCGGAGCGAGGATGGCGAAGAAAATAGTGAGAACACCCCAGAGCGTGTCATTTGATTTGAATTGCTTGATCAAAGTCATGATCCAGAATACGAAGAGCGCGATTCCGCCCACAACTGCAAGAATAGTTCCGATGAGTCCCATAAGATTTTTTTAGTTAGTTAGTTACAAGTTTAGGTTCGAGTGCGTTCCGCAATGACGCGGGATGCGACTTCACATCCTTAGACGTATGAAATGCGGAGTCATGCGTCAATTACGTAAAGTTTATTTCTCCCCGCCTTGAAAGATCTGCGATTCATTTTGTTGTTTTGTGTCGGTATGCCTGCGCCGTATTGCTCTGACGATACCTATGAGCGGCAGGGAGAACCGTAGTCGAACCAGTGTCACGAAAACGGCGAGGCGATGAGATCTGAGGAGGATGCATTTAAACGAGTAAGCACCGGGGTAGTCGACGGGCTTCTTGTGTGATAGGATGGCCAGCGTTCCCGCTTTATTCCCCGTGAAAACCCTGCCAAATACTTTTAAACCGATGGTCGCTTCTCTGCGTTGCTTTACCTGTGGACTTGCCGGTCTGTGGGTCCTCTTCGCCCCCCTCACGCAGGGATTCGCGCAGCTCTCACCGTTTAAAGACACCGGGGCACTCGCTTCGGATGGTAGCGATTTACCGGAAATTCTACCTCCTGATCTGATCGATCCGGTGACGACGCCCCGCCAGACCACTGCTGACAAGATCGCAAGACTCTTCAACCGTAATTTGCGGGATCTGGAGGAAGCTCAGTCCGATATTATTGCTCAACTCGACAGCCTTCCCCGGGTCGTCCGCGAGACCCAGCGGGTCACGGGATTTGGTTATCATGATAAAGTGGGTGCGAAAAGCAATCCTCCCAAGTGGGTCCAGATTGACATGGGGGAGTCGGTTTCCCCGGATGCGGTCGCTCTTTTTCCGGTTACCGCTGAGGTCGATAGCGAAACGATTTATGGCTATGGATTTCCCAAGGGGTTTCGCGTGGAAATATCGGATGATCCCTCCTTTCAAAGTGCGCAGATTCTTGCTGAAGGAAGTAGCGACGCGACCTCGGGTGCCCGGCGTTGGCCCTATTTCCGGGAGGTGTCAGGGGCATCAGGGCGCTACGTTCGGGTTTCCGCTTTTGATTTGTGGCGTTCCCCGTTCACGGGGCAGCCTGCGCTGGCTCTCAGTGAGGTGATGATTCTCAAAGGGGGGCGGAACCTCGCGGTCGGAAAGAAGGTCTCGTCACGGGATTCCGAAGAACAGTCTGACCGCTGGTCGGAGCGTTTTGTCACTGACGGCATCACAACTCTGGGGATTCCGCAGGGGATCGAGGAAAGCCCGACTCTCGGATTTCGGGGCCGCTCGACCGAGCCGGCGACGGGGAGCTGGGTTCAGGTGGATCTCGGGGAAGCGATGGAGATTGATCAAATCGAAATCATTCTCGCGGATGCGCCGGTGAAACTGCCCGATCCCACGGTGCGATTTCCCTATCCGATGCGCATCGAAATTTCGGAAGACCCTGACATGCGCAATGCGGAACTGCTGGGACGTTACAATCCTTCTCAAATCAGTGTGATCGGAGAAAATCCACTGATCACTCCCGTTGATGACGCCTATGGACGCTACATTCGAATCAGTGTTCAGGGACCGAAAACGCCGGGGAGAATCACCTTTGAGCTTGCTGAAGTGATCGTTTATTCGGGTACCGATAATGTGGCCCTGGGCAAGCCGGTCACCGCGTTGCACCCTTATGTTTCTTCAAACTGGAACCCACAGTTTCTGGTCGATAACTATTCGAGTCGCCGCAAACTGGCGACCTATGAGGACTGGCTCTCCGGCCTTTCGAAGCGCAATCTTCTTGTGGGGCGCTGGCTCGAGAAAGAGGAGCAGCGTCTCAACCTCGTCGATCGCACTGTGACGCAGGGCGTATCGGTGATCGGTGTGTTCATCGCCGGTATTATCGGGTTCGTGCTCGTCGCTCTCTCGCGGGGGCGCGTTCAGAGGCGAAAAGATTTGGAAGACCTGCGTCAGCGGATCGCGAGTGATCTTCACGATGACATCGGGAGTAACCTCAGTAGTATCGCCCTCCTTGCCGAACTCGGAAAAATGGAGGTCGATGAGCCAGAGTTGGTTGTCGAGGAATTGACCGAGATCAAATCGACTGCCGATAAAACGATCGAATCGATGCGTGATATTGTCTGGCTGATTCGCCCGGGAGAGGAGACCTGGCAGCAAATGCTGACCCGTTTTCGCGAGACCGCTGCGAAGCTGCTTCGAGCTCATGAATACACCCTCACGGTGCATGGCGAAGCGCACGGGGACCGGCTTCCGCTAGAGTTTAAGCGGGATATTTTCCTGATTTACAAAGAGGTCCTCAACAACATCGTGCGGCATGCGAATGCTGAAAACGTGAAAATTGATATCGACTGTCGCAAGGGGAAAATTCAGCTCCTCATTGAGGATGACGGCGACGGTTTTAACAATCTTGATAAAGAATTCAGGGAGGGTAATGGCCTCAGGAACCTGCGGATGCGGGCTCAGGCCATTGGCGGCAATTTGAAGGTGAGAAGTACCTTGAATGAAGGCACTTCGGTGCAACTTACTTTGGAATTGCCGTGAAAAATCGCCCCGAATGAGCCCTATTTTTCAGGTGCAAAAGGCCGTAGAGGCATCACATTAATTTAGAACCCGCTGTGCGATAACGAAAGATGAGTGAAGAAAAAGAAACCGTCGAAACCCCGAAAGCTCCCAGTAAAGTTTGGGTAGTGGAGGACAATGAAACCCTTCGTCGTACTGTTGCCAGGGTTCTGGACCGGCAGAAGGACATGAAGTGTGTCCACCAGTATGAGCGTTGCGAAGACGCCATCGAAGCGCTCGTTGCGGGGGAACGTCCCGACGTGATGCTTTTTGACATCGGTCTTCCCGGCATGAGTGGAATCGAGGGGATTCGCCGCATCAAGACGGCTCTTCCCGAGATCGAGATCCTCGTTTTCTCCGTTTTTGATGACAACGAGAAAGTTTTCAACGCAATCTGTGCCGGGGCTTCCGGTTATCTTCTGAAAACTTCCAGCATGGGCGAAATTCCCGATGCGATTCGTGAAATTCAGGCTGGTGGCGCTCCCATCAACGCGCTCATCGCCCGTCGCGTTCTCGACATGTTCAGCGATCTCGCTCCGCAGAGTCGTGATTACGGCCTGACCGAGCGCGAGAAGGAAGTGCTCGAGCAGATGGTCGAAGGTCTCACCAAAAAGGAGATCGCCGATCAGCTTGACCTCAGCTTTCACACCGTGGATAAGCACATTCGCGGCATCTACAGCAAGCTTCACGTCAATACGATGACCGGAGCGGTTGCCAAAGCACTCAAGGAAGGTCTCCTGCCGAAAGGCTGAGGTCTTTGCTTTTTCACTGTGAAGTTTTGAGTTTTCAGTGATTGATCCCGGGGATCCGATGGCGGATGTGTAGCGTATCTTTAACTCAGGCGGGAGGATTCGGTTTCAGACTGAACACTTGAGCCTGAATGCTGAAAACTGACGCGCAGCGTCCAAGAATGGATGATTTTTTCTTTATCAAACTGGCTTCACAGCGTTTTCTCTGTGGAATAGGCCCGTTTGAAGAAATGGCCGGGCCTCCGGCTGACGGTCGCAGCGCCTTTTATCGGAATCATTTCGATCTGTCGGATCCGAAGCCGTGGAAAGTTCCCTCGTCGGTTTATGAGACATCTGATTTGCGGGGGCTCCTTCCTGATAACGGGGCGACACCGCTCCCCGAGATCGCCTGGTCCGGCCTCGGGGACGGGGATGTCAGGTCAGTGTTCGATGAGATCCTCGCGAAGATTCAGGGAGGCGAGCTGAAAAAGTCGGTTCCGGTTCTCACAGAGCGCGGCATTTTGCACCGGGGCGAGCCGGCTGCGCTGGTAAAGACAATCAACGCGCTGCCGTCGCATCTCCTCGGATACGGTTACCGGGAAGGGGATACCGGTCTGGTCGGGGCGACTCCGGAAAAGCTCTTTACGGTGAAGGATGGTGTTCTCGAAACGATGGCTCTCGCAGGAACGGCCCCGAAGCACGAGCTGGATGATTTTCCGAACGACCCCAAGGAGATTCGTGAGCACGAACTGGTTGCCGATTATCTCGAGGATCTGCTTTCGCCTCTTGGCAACGTCGAGAGGGAAGAGCGCACCCTCATGGATCTCGGTTCAATCGTGCATTTTCTGACACGGCTTCGGGTAAAGTTGAAGGAGGAGGCGTCTGACTTGAACGCGCTGGTCGAGCAGCTCCACCCGACTCCGGCACTCGGGGCCTGTCCCCGTGGGAAAGGCGCCTTGGAGGAACTCGTCGGCTATCGCAACCGTCTCGGGGTGCCGGAAAATTTCGGAGCGCCATTCGGGGTGCTGCACAAAGGGACCTTTGAAGTCTTTGTCGCGATTCGTAATCTCTCCTGGGATGGGCGCGATGTCTTCCTGCCCAGCGGGGTGGGACTTGTCGAGGGGAGCCGTTTTGATCGCGAGTGGCGGGAGCTGGCTTTGAAACGGAATTCCGTGAAATCGCTTCTCGGGGTATGACCGGTAACGCCATTCTTGCCGCTGGAACGCTTGGTCATCTCACCGGGCTCGGGGTCGAAGAATTTGTGGTCTGCGCCGGAGCGAGAAATGCACCGCTCGTGACGAGCCTGTTGCGCGGGGCAAAGGTAAACGGCTGTATGGTCTCGTCGCATTTTGATGAGAGAACCGCCGCGTTTTTCGCGATGGGGCTGGCGCGGCGATCCGGAAAACCGGTTGCGGTGATGACGACCTCGGGCACGGCGGTGGCGGAGCTTCTTCCTGCAGTGATCGAATCATTCTACTCCGGTGTCCCCTTAGTGCTCGTGACTGCGGACAGGCCCGCTGATTTTCGCGGAAGCGGCGCACCCCAGGCAATTGAGCAGGTCGGGATTTTCGGACGATACGCGCCGACAGCGTTGGATGTCAGTGTAGCCGGGGATCTGACTGGCGTGGCGAAATGGGATCGAAAGTTGCCGCTGCATCTCAATGTTTGTTTTGATGAACCCGGCGCGGAAGACGTTGCTGAGAGCTGGTCGGCGATTCCCATTCCCGTTTCCGTTTCCGACAAGCCGTCCCCTGCTGCGGGTGGTGAGACCCTGGAAAATTTCTGCCGTGCGGCGAGTCGACCGCTGGTTTTGCTGGGCGCCCTGGATGTCGCCTGGCAGAAAAGTGTCGCCCGTTTTCTGGTCGCGAGCGGGATCCCGTTTTGGGCCGAAGGCACCAGCGGGTTGCGGGAAGCAGGGGAGTTGAGTGAAATCCGCATCGCATCAGAATCCGATCTTGCGAAGCTGAATCCCGATGCGGTGATCAGAATCGGAGGTATCCCGAGCTGTCGATTCTGGCGCGATCTGGAAAGCTTCCTCAAGGTGCCTGTTCTGTCTCTTTCGACATTGGCCTTCACCGGCCTCGCCCGGGAGTCTGAGCTTCTCGTTTCGGAGACCTTTCCGGCAGTCGATATCGGGACTCAACCCTGTTGGGTCAAAGACCTGACCCTGTTGAGTGCACCGGAATTCAGCGGTGAGTGGCGATCCGAGCCTGCCGCGGTTCGGAAGCTTTCGGAGGTGATCCCTTCTCAATCACTCGTTTTTCCCGGAAACAGCATGCCGATACGCGAGTGGAATCTTGCAGCGAGTTTTGAGGTGCCGCATCCCCACTGTTTTGCGAGTCGGGGGGCAAACGGAATTGATGGACAGATTGCAACCTTCCTCGGACTTTCTCAGGGGGCTCCTGAGAGCTGGGGGATCTTCGGGGATCTCACGGCGTTTTATGATCTCAACGCGCCGGCGCTGCTTCGCTCCACAACAGGAGAAAAGAAGCGCATCGTCATTTTGAACAACGGGGGAGGGAGAATCTTTTCCCGACTTCCTTCGATGGCGGGACTGGCGCCGGATGAGAAGAACCACACAGAGAATCATCACCGCCGCCACTTCGCTTCGTGGGCGGAGATGTGGGATTTGGACTACGTGGCATGGCATCCGGGGGAGCCTTTTCCGGTTCTCGAGAGTGACGTCGTCGTCATTGAGGTGTTTCCCGACAACGAGGCCACGGAGGCTTTCTGGGAATCCCGCAAGCAGAGTTGAAGTATGGATATTGCAGCGCTTCATGGAAACCTGGGATCGTGTCAGGATTGGGAAGGCCTCGGGGTGCCCGGACTTCGGGCGATAGATTTGTGGGATCACAGTGCTTTGTCCTACTTTGAGTTCGCTCATGAGTTGGCGACCGATTTGACTTCGGGGATGAAATCTCCGGTCCTCGCGGGGTATTCTCTCGGGGGGCGGCTGGCTTTATATGCGATGGCGATTCATCCGGAGCGCTGGTCCGGAGCGGTGATTGTTTCGGCTCATCCGGGGCTCTGTTGTGTTGAGGACAGGCTCGCGCGGAGGGTATCGGATGAAATTTGGGCTGAGCGGGCGCGAACCTTGTCGTGGGAGGATTTCCTCGAGCAGTGGGATTCGCAATCAGTTCTCGCGGGTTCGCGCTCGGGGGAGGGCAGGGAAGCGCTGGCCTCTCAGCGCGACTCCATCGCTCTTGCCTTTGAGACCTGGACGCTCGGGCGGCAGGAGGACTTGCGGAAGAGCCTGCGTCAGTTTCATGCTCCGGTGCTCTGGATTACCGGCGGGGAGGATGTGAAATTTACGTCACTCGGCGAGGAGATGGGTGACGTTTTCGAGCATTTTGAGCACTTTGTGGTTCCAAATTGCGGGCATCGGGTTCTCTTCGAGCAGCCGGAGGTGTTGAAGCAGAAGGTAGTAGCATTTGCCGGATCTGTCCGGAGTTGAGCTTGCCGGGCCGTATTGGTTTTCGAGGCATCGCGGGCGGGGAACCAGCTATTTTGAAGGTGGAGGGTCAAATTCCTTTTCATTCAATTTTCAGCGGGTACAATCGCGGGGAAGATTGCGGTCGTGATCTTCTTTTGACCTCCATTTTTCTATTTTATGAAGCTGACAATTCTCTCTCGTGCCCCGCAATGCTACTCCACCCGTCGACTTGTTGAAGCGGCAGAAACGAGGGGGCACAAAGTTCTTGTGCGGGATCCACTCCGGTTCTCGATTGAAATGGATCAAGGGGAGCCTGACCTTTACTACAAGGGGAAATCTATTCAGGAGCTCGATGCCGTTTTGCCGCGGATTGGGACTTCGGTGACGCGATACGGAACCACCGTCTTGCGCCAGTTTGAGCAATTGGATGTATACACTCCTAATACCTCGGCCGGTATCAGTAACTCCCGCGATAAGCTGAGAAGTCTTCAGATCCTTTCCCGTCACAACATCGGGATTCCGACGACAGCCTACGTGAGCCACAAAGCGGATGTCTCCGATGCGATTGAGCGGGTTGGTGGAACGCCGGTGATCATTAAGCTGATCGAAGGCACGCAGGGGGTCGGAGTGATTCTCGCAGATAAACCGGAGATCGCTAAAGCCATTATCGAAACGCTTCACAGCGCGCAGCAGAACGTTTTGATCCAGAAATTCGTGGCGGAAAGTAAAGGTAAGGATGTCAGGGCTTTTGTGATCAATGACAGGGTGGTTGGCGCGATTCGACGCACCGCGCAGGGGCAGGAGTTCCGGAGCAATGTTCATCGTGGAGGAATCGCGACGGCGATTAAGTTGGATCATGCTTACGAGGAAGCGGCCGTTCGCGCCGCTCAGATTATGGGCTTGAAAGTTTGCGGAGTCGATATGCTCGAAGGCAAAGATGGCCCGCAGATCATGGAGATTAATTCATCTCCCGGATTGGAAGGGATTGAAGGGGCGACCGGCCTGGATATCGCCGGTGAGGTCATCGACTTTATCGCCGATCAGGCGAATATGCCTGATATCGACCTGCGCCAGAGACTCACGATCAGTCGTGGTTACGGTGTTACTGACATTACGATTTCCACGGGGAGTTCACTCGTCGGGAAGACGATCGATTCTACAGGACTCCGGGATGAGGATGTCGTTGTCCTGACTCTCAAGCGCGGTGATTCAGTGATCTCCAACCCGAAATCATCGAGAATTTTGGAAGAAGGGGACACTTTGCTTTGCTACGGGAAAGTCGAGAACATGAAGAAGATGGTTCACGATCGCCCGCGCAGAAAACGTAAGCTCCATGCTCTGCCTGAAACACCAGTGACAGAAGGTGTGACTCATGAGTGATTCACCGGACTCAGTTCGTGAGAAACGGCCTATAGGCAAATGGGGAAAGAGCCGGGTGAATCCCGGCACTCGCAAGCGTATCCGGTTGGTCGCGGGTGAGAGCTTTACCGGTATCAATGTCAGTATGCCGCTGATGGTGTGGCGGGGGAAGGAGGATGGTCCTGTCCTCGGTATCACCGCTGCGATTCATGGCGACGAAATCAATGGCACCGGTGCGATCAGACGGCTGATTCAGGATGCTCCGTTCAAACTGAAGCGAGGTGCCCTCATTCTCGTTCCGGTGGTGAACGTGATGGGGTTTGAGCGTCACAGTCGTTACACGCCGGATCGCCGCGATCTGAACCGTACGTTTCCCGGAAGCAGTAAGGGAAGCCTTACCGGGAGGTTGGCCAACCTCATTCATGAAGAAGTGGTCGGTCGTTGCGACTACCTTCTCGATTTGCACACCGCTGCAGTGCGGCGCACGAATTTCCCCAACGTAAGGGCTGATTTGGATGATCCGGGTTGCGTTCTCCTTGCGGAAAGTTTCGGTGCAGAAGTGATCGTTGACAGCGAGGGGCCTGACGGTTCCCTGAGGCGCGAGGCTTGCAAAGCGGGGTGTCCCACCGTGATTCTGGAGGCAGGTGAGGTATGGAAGGTTGAGCCTTCCGTTCAGGAAATGACCATGCGGGGGATTATCCGGGTTCTCTCGAAGCTGGAGATGATCAGCCTGAAGAAGTCGGAGGAAGTCGACCCGGCACCGCATCAGATGATTGTGAGTCGTTCGAGTTGGGTTCGTGCCGGTGTGGGAGGTTTTCTGCAATTTCACGTCGCTCCGGGGGAGACCGTGCAAAAAGATCAACCTCTCGCCACCAATACCGGATTGCTGGGTAAAACTCTGGAAACCATCGTGAGTCCTTTTCAGGGAATCATTCTCGGCATGACAACGATGCCTGCAGTTTCACCGGGGGATCCAATCGTCCACGTCGCGAGGCCACAATCGAGGAAAGAATTTCGTTCGCTCGAGAGAAGTGTCGAGGGGATGGAAGTCGATGCCCTTGAGAATCAGGTGCGGGATCATCTCGCCACCAATATCACGGTCGAGGATCACCAGATGTTGGACGAGCTTCTCGATTAAAGAAGGGGAGGGGCCTTCAAGTCTTTTTACTCCCTTGTCTGAATCTTTGAACTGACTCTTCGGGAGGGATACGGGATCGACTTGAAAGCTCGCTCCTCCGGGGTTATTTCCGGATCTCCCGAAGAAAGGTCACCGGATAGATCCAGCCCGAAACGCCTGCGATCGCCGCTGCGATACCGGCGTAGACCCAGCCGGGGCTGCCGAATTTCAAGGCGGCGACGATGACGGTCATGACGAGTGCGCTTTCGACGAGAATGGTGCGAAAGCAGAAAGACACTTTCCCGATGCCGAGAAGCAGGGTTTGGCCGCTCTGTCGGAAGATGTGGAGCATGAAGTAGATTCCGAAAGCGATGAAAACGATTGGGGTGAGCGGTAGTTTTTCTCCGAGCCAGAGCGGCATGACAAAGGGGCCCGCCAGAGCCAGCCCGATCGCGCATATCGCTGAGAATCCCACGGAGAACAGAGCGAGCCGTCTCGTCGAAGTCTGAATCCACTCCTTGTCGCCCCGCTCATGAGCGTCGATCACGGCGGGCCAGAGAGGAATCGTGAACATTTGCAGAATCCCTGTGAGGGAAAAGTGGATCGTAACAAAGGCGCTGAAGATCGCAGCCAGTTCGGGGCCGTGAAAGCGCCCTGCCAAATAGACGAGTGCGTTGTATTCGACCAGTGCGCTGAGCAGGTAGGTGATGCTGAAAAGGCTCGAGTCTGCGAGCAGAGGCCGAACCAGGCTGAGGTCAAAAGATCCAATGCGCGGAAAGAGCCAGGGGCGTTCGTGAAAAAGCGAAGCAGCGTTTCCGACTTTTGCCAATGCCACCGATCCGTTCACCGCGAGGAACAGAAATTCTATGGAGTGAAAGTTGCGGATCCCGAGAAAGAGGAAAATCGCTCCTCCGTAGTTTCCGAGAGCGCCCCATTTGTTGTTAACACTTGTCTCCATGAAGCCATCACGAGCCTTCTCGCATGAGCCGAAAATGACATGAATCATGATGATCCCAACCGCGATAGGAAGGCATCGCATTACGACCGTTTCGTATTCAGCGAAGTGAGGCCCGAACAGCGAAGTCATGGGGACGTTTAAAAAGAGAAGGCTGAAAAGCGCGACGGAAGTCAGGGTGATCGCGGCAATGATGAGAAATCCGGTGCTGAAGATGGCCTGTGCCGCTTTCTGATCATGCGCTACTTCCGCCTTGAGGATTCCACGGGTCAAGGCGGGACCAACCCCGATATGGAACGCTTCGATCAATGCGACCATGGTCGTTAAGGAAGCGTAGACTCCGAAACTGCCCAGTCCCAGAACCCGGATCGCTATGGGGATCGAAACGATTCGCAGGAGCAGGGTTCCCGACTTGGACAAGGCTGAAGAAAAGACAGCGAGCCGGATTGATCTTTCCCGTTTCGTTGCGTTGGAACCGTCCTCCGGTGGCGGGGGAATGAATCTGTTACTAATATTCAATCACAGGAGGAATTTCGTTATGGAATTTTCAGTGGGAATAATAAAGTTATTTAGAGAAGCTGCATCTTAATTTATCGGGCCTGCTCCTGTTTTTATCGAGCCGCGTTGTCGCTCGAACTGTGGTGTGAATTAGGGTTGCTGAGACGGAGTTGCTCCATTCAAGTCCGGAATTTAACTGCAAAAAGTCGTTCGAACTCTCGTTGACGTATCAATGGATAAGGAACAACCTCTTAGCTCTATGACTTGGATTTCTGCGCACGAATTTGAAGACCTTCGTTACGAAAAAACGGAGGATGGACAGATCGCTAAAATTACGATCAACCGCCCTGAAGTGAGGAACGCTTTTCGTCCTCAAACGGTGAGGGAAATGCTCGTGGCTTTCGATCTCGCTCACGAAGATCCCGATGTGGGAGCGATCATTCTCACGGGGGAAGGCGACCTTGCTTTTTGCTCCGGCGGGGATCAGAAAGTGCGTGGTCACGCCGGCTATGTCGGGGAGGACGGAGTGCCCCGTCTCAATATTCTCGATGTTCAGAAAAAGATTCGCGGTTTGCCCAAGCCGGTCGTGGCGATGGTGGCTGGATACGCGATCGGCGGGGGGCATGTTCTCCACATCGTATGCGATCTCACGATTGCAGCGGACAACGCGAAGTTTGGTCAGACCGGTCCGAAAGTGGGATCCTTCGACGGCGGTCTCGGTTCCAGTTATCTTGCCCGCATTGTGGGGCAGAAAAAGGCCCGTGAGATCTGGTTTCTCTGTCGTCAGTATGATGCGCAGCAGGCCCTCGACATGGGGCTGGTGAATACCGTCGTTCCACTTGATCAGCTCGAAGCGGAAACGATCCAGTGGTGCCGCGAAATGCTGGACCATTCGCCGCTCGCGCTTCGCTGTCTCAAGACGGCCCTCAACGCGGACTGTGATGGTCAGATGGGGCTGCTCGATCTCGCTGGCAATGCCACATTGCTCTATTACATGAGCGAAGAGGCGAAGGAAGGGAAGAACGCTTTCGTTGAAAAGCGGAAGCCGGACTTTTCGAAGTTTCCCCGCGTTCCCTAGCTTTCCAGTGAGATGAAATCCTGGTTTCAGGCGGCACGACCGAAGACACTTCCCGCTGCGGTGGTACCTGTGCTGGTGGGCTCGGTGCCGGTGCTGTGGGACGGTGATCCTGAGACAGGCTCGTGGGCGCTCTTTCGCTTCACCGTATTCAGCTGCATCTGGATTCAGATTGCGACGAATCTGTTCAACGACGCGATCGATCACAGCAAAGGAGCCGATACCGAAAAGCGAACCGGACCGAAGCGGGTCTCAGCTTCGGGGATGCTTTCTCCGAAACTCGTCATGATTGGCGGGTTCGTTTGCTGTGGCATCGCAGCGCTTTTTTCGATCCCTCTGGTAATGGAGCGCGGCCCCATCATTCTCGTGATCGGGCTGATCTCGTTATTCCTCGCCTACGGTTATACCGGTGGACCTTTTCCACTCGCCTACCGGGGAATGGGTGAAATTTTTGTGATTCTCTTCTTCGGTCTCGTTGCGGTGCAGGGGGCTTACTTTGTGCAGACGGGAGAACTCGGAGGCAAAGAAATCTGGACGCTGGGCTGGCAGTGTGGACTCTATTCCAGCGTCCTCATTGCGATCAATAATCTGCGCGACGTCGATGAAGACAGGGAAACCGGGAAGCGCACTCTCGCGGTTCGTTTCGGGAAAACTTTCGCCCGCTGGGAGATCGCCGCTTTTTGTATCGTGCCTGCGTTTCTCTGGGCGATTCATCTCGATGCCCGTGACGGGAAAGATTTGTTGTATTACCTCGTGGTTCTCACTTCCTTTTTGTTCAGCGGGATTATTTGCCGGGGCATTTTCCGAAATCTCCCCGGCGCGGTTCTGAACGGGTTCCTCGGACTCGCGGCAATGCAACTCGTGGTCTTCGGTCTCCTCGTGATGTGGCATTTCCGCACCTTGTCACAGTGAAAGCTCCTATTTACATCTCGCGTTATACATTGACGTCGGCTCAGTCGTTGAACTCGCGAAGCGAACGTCGCGAGCACGAGGGGGCGCTGATTCGGACAAAGGACGGCTACGGTTGTATTCATCCATGGCCGGAGCTGGGAGATGCTCCGCTCGAAACGCAATTGGAGCGACTGAAATACGGCGGCTCGACGCCTCTGGTCGATGCCGCGTTGGAATGTGCCGAAATCGACGGGGTTTACCGAAGGGAGGGGCTCTCCATGTATGAGGATGATATTCCGCCCAGCCATTGGCTCGTGATGGCGGGGGATGATCCCGGGTCGGCGAAAGCGCAGGGGTTTCGGATTGCGAAGATCAAAGGCTCCCCGGACCTCGACGCGGTTCGCAAGATCATGCGACTTTGGCTGGACGCCGGGTTTCGGCTGAATCTTGATTTTAATGAGTCGCTTCAACCGGGGGGCTTTCTGGCGTTCTGGAACTCTCTCGATGAATTCGAAAAGGAGGCCATCCTCATGGTCGAGGATCCTGAGATGTGGACGGAGGATGGCTGGACGGATCTACGCGACAGTAAAGTTCCTGTCGCGGTGGACCGGGATCTCGTGGCCCGCTATCGTCTCGGTGATATCTATGTGATGAAGCCGGGCTACCTCTCGGATTTTCCCAACTATCAATCGCGCTTCGCGGTGACGTCCTACATGGATCATGCTGTCGGGCAGATGTTTGCCGGTATGGTGGCTTCACATCATACCAATGATGAAAAACTTGTTTCGTGCGGTTTGCTGACTCATCGCTGCTTTGAAAAGGATGAATTTTTTGAGAGAATTCAAACCGACGGACCGCGCCTGCTTCCCGTTGAGGGAACCGGTCTGGGATTTGATGACTTGTTAGAGAAACTGCCTTGGAAACGAATCAACTAAGCACCGCCGAATACTGGCATGGCGACGGGATTGATATTCGACTCAATCCGAAGCTTCGGTTTGGCGTCGACGGGTTGGATAAGTTCCTTTTGGAAGAGCAGGGGATTGGCTCCGCTGTCGTGGTAGCCACTTCAGGGTCGAGTGGAGAGGCGAAGTTCGTCGTCCTGAAAAAGTCCGCTCTCCTGGCCTCCGCCGCGATGGTGAATGACTGGTGCGATGTGACCGATTCCGATATCTGGTGGGGAGGTCTCTCGACCTTTCATGTCGGTGGATTGGGTATCTTTGCGAGATCGGTCCTCTCCGGGAGTCGCGTCGTCATCCCGGAGTCAATGGAATGGAATCGCGGGGCGGGCTATGCGGAATCGCTTGAGAAATCAGGCGCTACTCTGACATCGCTTACTCCGGTGCACCTGCATGATCTCGTGGCTTCCGGAACGCGGAGCCCTGAGAGTTTGAGAGGGCTCTTCCTCGGAGGAGGGAGAATCTCCAAACGTCTTGTTGAGCGGGCAACTGACCTGGGGTGGCCGGTTTGGCCGACCTATGGAATGTCCGAGGCGGGATCTCAGATTGCGACGAGCTTTGACGGTGCGAACAAGTTGTGGAGTAGTGCGGGGTTACCCGTTCTTCCGGGATGGAACGTCCGCATCAATGAAACCTCCGGTGTGCTTGAGATTCGCGGGAAGGCTTTATTCAGCGGATACGCCACGAAAAACGATGGGCACTGGACGTTTCGCGAAGCGGCCCCGGATAACGGATTTTTTGCAACGAGCGATGTCGTAACCTTGCGAGATGATCCTGAGAATCGACGTCCAAGTTTACTTCGGTTTTGTCACCGGGTTGATGATTTGGTGAAAGTGTTAGGCGAATTGGTCTCGCTTTCGAAAGTGGAATCGCTCGCGGGCTCAGATTGGGAGGGGGTGGTCGTCATTCCGCTTCCGGATGCGAGGCTCGGAACACGGCTTGTTGCTGTTTGCGAGGGACCCCGGGAGAATTCGGATCAATGGCTCGAGCTTTACAACCGCACCTGTCCCCGGATTGAACAAATCGCGGAGGTGCGGGCGGTATCCGAATTGCCTCGAACTGAAATCGGGAAGGTGGATCGGAAGAAGCTCGAATCGCTATTTTGAGGGTGTTTCGAAAAGAGGTAGAGGAAGGATGATTCCTTCCCCTCAGGGCCTCGGGCGATTGGGCAGCGAAGTTGGAATGAGTTTCATTCCTCTACGGCGTGCGCCGATGGAAGTTCGGAAAGAGGTAGAGGAAGGAGGATTCCTTCCTATCAGAGCATCGGGCGATTGGGCCGCGAAGTTGAAATGAGTTTCATTCCTCTACGGCGTCCATCGATGACGTTTCGGAAGCTTCAACGTTTTATTTCGCTTCCCAGCCGACAGCCTGAGTCCAGGCTTGCTGCATCTGACCTTCGAATGAGGGATTCACGTGCTTGCGGCTCGACGTCACGGTGGCTCGAAGGTAGAGCGCGTCATCGGGCATCGCAAAGCTGGCGGTGTTCCCTTTCACGCTTGCGAAGACTTCGCCGATACCGGTTTCCCCGGCCGCCGCGTCGTAGCTGTCGCGGGTTCCGATGAATTCGGTGGTGTATTCGACACCTTCAGCAGGAGTGATTTCCACGGTCAGTTTCCGTGAGTTTTCATCAAAGCTGATTCGGTCGAAAGTCACGCCGCTGCTGGAGTAGAATTCGCCTTTCTCCATCGCGATGACAATCTCGTCTCCGTTGAGGGCGTCAGCTCCCACCATGATCCAGCCCCGGCCGGGAGAGACATCCCCGCCGTGGTAGGTGTGCGAGTCGTCGGTTGCGACAGCTTTGAGCGGAGCCGCTTTCATCTCTGCGATGCGAATCGTGTTGGCGATGTCCCAGATTCTCTCGTCTCCGGGACGTGTCTCGTCGCCGAGGTGATTGATGCCGGGATGACCGTTGTAGACTTCAAAATAGTCTCCCTCGGCGACTGCGGCGAGGTCCTCTGCCGTGAGCGCCCACTGAAAGTTGGGATGATTGAGATGGGCGAGAATGGGGCGGCCCGTTTCTTTGGCGCGTGCCTTCACCGCCTTCATGCTGCGTCGCATCACTTCCTGCGCCGACTCGTTGTCTTCCTTCACTGCGGGGATGACTTCTTTGATGTTGATCGCATTGATGTGAACCGGTTTTCCCGAGCCGGAGTTGGAAATTTCTTCAGCGGGGAGGAGGTAGAATTCCCCTGGCTTTCCGAGCTCTTCGTTGCACTGTTCGAGAGTCTTGAGAAGGATACCTTTCTCTTCGCCCCGCGTTTCCCATTGAATCCAGTCTTTTCCAAAGCGGGCTTCACACTTCGTGATCGCGTCGCGGCCGATCGCGCGCTGCTTCTTTTTGATCTGAGCGACGGAAAGCCATTTTTCACCTTCCTGCAGCACATTGTGATCGCTCAGGCCGATGAAGTCGTATCCGTTCTCCTGATACCAGGCGATGATCATTTCGGGGAAATCGTTGCCATCGCTCCAGAGGCTGTGCGTGTGGGTGTTGCCTTTCAGCCAGGCCCGGGTGTCGTAGTCTTCCGCTTGGATCAGTGGCGCGGAAAGAAGCAGGGAGAGGGTGATGGCGAGGTTTCGTTTCATGGTGGGGGGTTGGGTTGGGGATCAGTCTTCGAGCGTCTCTTTCTCGAAGTCACCGGGGTTCACCCAACCTGCTCGAGTGGGTTGGCCGGTCGTGAAGCGCTCGTAGAAATTGAGTGAATCGGTCGAGATTTCGTAGTTGTCGAAAATGGAGCCTTTGCCTTCCATGCGCGGGTCCTCCTGCGCTTCGAGAGCGGCGATCATTTGCGCTGAAAGCTGTTCTTTGAGTTCTTCGTGTGCCTTCGCTTCGGCGAGATTGTTGATGCAGTCAGGATCGACGTCGATCCGGTAGAGTTCCTCTTCGGGGAGTTTGCCGAAGTTCATTTTCCAGAAGTCGGTGTTGGAACCGTCGCGGCGGGCATCGAGAATCCAGGTCTTTGTCGGACTTCCGTCGGTGTTGAGGTAGCCGGTGACGGGATCTCCCGCAGGCCAGCGATCCGTTTCGTAGTTGCGAAGGTAGAGCCACTTGTCGGTGACGATACCGCGGACGGGATAGCCCCAGTCATTCGGACGGCCTGCGTCGTGACGCTCTTTTCCAATGAGAACATGGTCGCGTTCCGGCTCGACCTGCCCGGCTTTCTCCGATTTGAAAATCGGGACGAGGCTTTTTCCGCTCAAGGCAGCCATGGTTGAGTCCTCCGGTGCCAGTTCGGCGACCTCGAGGAAGGTCGGCGCGAAGTCGATGAAGCTCACGAAATCCTGAATCTCGCGGCCGGGGTTTTTGATGCCTTTCGGCCACATCACTGCAAGAGGAAGGTGGTTGGAAAGGAGATACTCGTTTCCTTTGACGCGGGGAAAGGGCATTCCGTTGTCCGAGGTCACAAGGATGATGGTGTTGTCGAGCTGTCCCGCCTTCTCCAGCATCTCGATGATGCGAACGAGGTGATTGTCGAAATGTTCGATCTCAAACGCGTAGTCGAGCATGTCGTTTCGGACCACGTCGTTGTCCGGCCAGAAACCGGGAACCCGGTCGATATCGGAGAGACTCTTGCCGCCCTTTTTGACACCGGCTTCATACTCGTAGGCGCGGTGCGGTTCGGTGCCGCCGTACCAGAATGCCCAGGGTTTCCCCGACTTGTCTGCGTCGGCTAAAAAGTCACCGAAGTTGGCTGCGTAGTCGTTGTTGGAGATGAAATCTGCGGGTGGCTTCGCCTTGTGTTTGTTGTAGGGCCTGCCGTTCATCTGTCTCGGCTTGCCATCGGCATCGAGGGCCTTTCCCGGTGCCCAGCCTTTGCCTGTCATGCCCACAAAATAGCCGGCCTTACGGTCGAGCGCCTCCACGTAGGAGGTGAACTTAAGAGGGAAATAGGGCATGTGGTTGGCGGCCTCTTCCAATTGCCACGAGTTCCGACCGGTAATGATGCAGGCGCGGCTCGGGGCGCATTTTGCATTGGGAGTGAAGGCGTTGTGGAAGAGGAGTCCTTCGCGGGCGACGCGGTCAAAGCCGGGGGTTTTTACCCATTCCGTTCCATAGGCGCCGGCGTGGGGCCAGGACTGGTCGTCGGAAATGGCGAAGAGGATGTTAGGGCGCTCATCTGCATTCACGGAGAAGACGCAGAGGAGACCGGCAAGAACGAGGAGTGATTTCATGAAAGGGAAAATTCAGTGCTATTTGATCGTGATCGAGTTGGGATCGAAATCAACTGGCGGATATTTCATATCGAGATTTTTCAAGGTCTTCGCAATGATGTCCGCGACGACGATATTGCGATACCATTTCCGGTCCGCGGGAATGACATACCAGGGGGCGGTGTCGGTGCTGGTTTTCTCGAAGACCTCGTTGTAAGCGGTCATGAATTTTGGCCAGAGGGCTCTGTCATCGAGATCACCCGGATTGAACTTCCAGTTTTTATCCGGTTCGTCGAGTCGCGCCTGGAGACGTTCTTTTTGTTCGTCGTGCGAGATGTTGAGAAAGATTTTCACAATCGTGGTGCCCTCGTCGGCCAGCATCTGTTCAAAATTGACGATGTGATTGTAGCGTTTCCGCCATTTCGATTCGGGAAAAATCTCGCGGACGCGGACGGCGACGATGTCTTCGTAGTGGCTGCGATTGAATATCACGGTCTCGCCATTTCCCGGCACTTCGCTGTGCACACGCCAGAGGTAGTCGTGTGCGAGTTCCTTTGAACTGGGGCGTTTGAAAGAGGCGACGCGGATTCCCTGGGGATCCATCGGATTGAAGACACTGCGAATCGTCCCGTCTTTTCCTCCTGTATCCATCGCCTGAAAAATAACGAGGAGTCTGTGTTTGCCCTCGGCGTAGAGGCGCACCTGGAGTTCATCGATTTCCGCCTCGAGTTCGGCAAAGAGCTTTTTGCCTTCCTTTTTGCTGACGGGGAAAAGAGATTCGTCGCGCGTCGGCATTTCCTCCACAGAGACTTGTTTTCCATGAGGGATGCGAAAGGGATGATCGGAAAGGGAATGGCTATTCATCGTTGCAATGGTAAGGGGTGGGGGAGCGGATCGGCAAGTGGATTGCTCCCTCTTTATCGCGTGCTTTCGCAGGCTTGCCGTGAGTGTTCCACTGCTTTTTGAGGAGACGGGGGTGATCCCGGGATCCCTGAACGGGGTGGCTTAAGACTTGCCACTATCTAAAACTGCTCATACAAAAGTGTAATAAGAAGAAGGTAAAGATCTGAAGAAAATGAAACGAGTTGTCTATAGTTTATTGATTGGAATCGTCTTGCCGTTGTATGCGGAACTTCCCGGGGAATCGGAGGCACTGATTGAAAAGTTGAATGAATGGGAACTGGAGGAACAGGTCAAACTTCAGGAGGAGATTTCGAAGAAGCGGTCGGAGGTGATTCTGGTTTTGCGGAAGCAGTTTGAAGACGCCAACCAGTCGGGGGATCTCGAAGGGGGCGTCGCAATCATGAGTGAAATCGAACGACTCACCGCTCTCGTCGAAGAGGGCATGGCTTCCCACGGGGAACAACAGAAGCGCTGGTCGGAAGAGGAGGTGGAGGGCACTCTCTGGAGATCACCCAACGGCATGTTCTGGGAGCTGGGCGAAGAGGGGATCGTGAAGCGGGGTGGCCAGTCCACGATTGATCGCTGGGAAATATCGCGGCGGGGGATCCTGACGCTTTACTTTGGAGGTTTCAACGGCAGCGGAAAAATTGATCTGAAAATCGACGATGAGATCAAAACCGGGACGGGGGAGATCAACGGTGAAGAGAAGATTTTTGTGAGGCTCAACAAAACGGTGCCAAAACCTGATTGATCCGGGGACTTCCCTTTAGGTGCCGGTCTCTGGAACGGATCTAGATCAATTCGGATGCAATCGGATCAGCGAGGGATTTTCCAGCCCTCGTCAGGGTGATGAATCCGTCTTTTTCGAGGATTAAACCCTGTTGGGTCAATGACTCAACAGGGTTGGGTGTGGGAAGCAACCCTGTCGGGCAGCCCTTTCGGGTTCGCAGGCGGAGTGCGATCGCTTCGATGCGGCGGTCTTCATCAGTGAGGATTTCAATCTCGGTTCGCGTATCGATGCCACTCGAAGATCGCTTCACGTAGGCGGCAGTGTCAGGGACGGTTTTCCAGCGCTGGCCGCCGATGGTGGAGACTGCGCCGGGCCCGAGGCCGAGGTAGTCGTTTCCGGTCCAGTAGGCTTGATTGTGTTGCGATTCAAAACCGGGCTTTGCGTAGTTTGAAATCTCGTAGTGGGAAAAACCCTTTGTCTCGAGGAAGTCGATTCCCTGGTAGAAAAGGTCGGCGTCGCGGTCTTCGTTCGTATCGAGCTCGCCCTTTTCATGCCGTTGCATGAACTCGGTGTCCTCTTCGTAAGTGAGGTTGTAAGCGGAAAAGTGTTCGGGCTGCAGGGAGACGGCCTGATCGAGATCGCGTTGCCAGCTTTCGGCGTTCTGGCCGGGAACCGAGAACATGAGGTCAATACTGAGGTTCCCGAATCCGGCCTCGCGAAGTGTTTTGAAGGCGGTGATGGCGTCTTCGGCAGTGTGATCGCGCCCCAGTGTTTTGAGCGTGTCAGGTTGAAACGACTGCACTCCGAGGCTGATACGGTTGGCTCCCAGCTTTCGCATCAGTTGTGCTTTTGTCAGGTCATAGGTCGCGGGATTCGCTTCGAGAGTGTATTCGCGCACTTGGGACAGATTAAAGTTCTCAGCGAGCCCCTCCATGAGCCTCTGGAGCAGGGTGGGGGAAAGCAGTGTCGGCGTGCCGCCTCCGAAGTAGACGGTTTTGAACGGCGTGTGGACTTCGCTCTTTCGCTGCTTTGCCTCGGCAAGAATTGCTTCAACAAAATCCCGGTTCGCCAACTTTCCCGGCTGGTGCTTGTAGAAGGCACAGTAGGGGCAGATGTGATGGCAGAAGGGGATGTGGAGGTAGAGGTGCACGGGGGAAAGAATGAAAGGAGTAGAGAAGTAGAGTAGTAAAGTAGGGAGTGTGCCGCTGTGCGGCGTAAAAGGTAAAAAGTAAAAGGTGAAAAGTCGGATGGGCTTCGCCAGGGCGCCGGTGCGCTGAGAAGGTGGAAGATGCTCTACTTTTCTACTCCTTTACTACTCTACTCTTCCTCGATCTCCCTCACGAAAATGCTGGGGCCCGAGGTACTGATCACGACAATCTCCTTCCCTTTCTCAATCTGTTCGCCTTCGGAGATGACGTCGATGCGGGTGCCGCCTATTTCAGCCCGGCCGGAAGGATGGAGATCGGTCAGGGCGATGCCGGTCCGGCCGATGAGGTTTTGACGCTCTTCGAGTTCATCGTCCTGCCCGACTTCCTCGTTGAGCACGAGGCTCCGGGTGAAGGGGAGGCGATGAAAGAACTTCATCCACAGATTCAAGGTGAGTAAACACAGGACGATGAGTCCGAAAAGGGCGACAAGTCCCCAGGTCGCTCCGTAAGTGGTGAAGGTGGCGACGACGGCTCCGACGAGGCAGAGAAATCCGACGACGCCAAGCACGCCGCCCGGCAGCACCAATTCCGCAAGGATGGCGACGATCCCGATAGCGCTGAGCAGTAGGATTGTCGTCATCGGGTTGCGAGGTGTTTTGGGTGGTTTTGCTTACGGTTTTCCGCAGCAGCTTTTGAATTTCTTCCCGCTCCCACAGGGGCAGGGGTCGTTGCGACCGACTTTGGGAAGCTCGCGTTTGACGGTTTTTGGAATCTGAATCTCAGGCTTTGGAGGCTCGGTTCCTCCTTGCGGGGCAAGGGAGGCACCGCCTTCTTCGGCGAGTCCGGAGAGCACATCTGAGCGGGACATTTGAATGCCGCGGAGGACGCGATTGAAATCTTCGGGACGAACCGTGGTGGTTCGGAAGAGATTTCCAAGCACTTCGCTTTTGATGCGATCCATCAATCCTACGAAGAGTTTGTAGGCGGAGTGTTTGTACTCAACGAGAGGGTCTTTCTGCGCGTAGCGGTAGTTGCCGATGGAGTCGCGAAGGCTGTCCATCTCGTAAAGGTGCTCCTGCCAAAGCTGATCGATGCTGTGGAGAATGACCCAGCGTTCGAGATCTTCAACGCGCTCGGGATCTTCGTGATTGGTTTTCACTTCGTAGGCGGCTTTGACCTGCTCGATGAAAAAGTCGAGCGTTTCGTCTGCCGTTTTGTTGGCAAGGCCTGCGTCTTCGGAGGTGAGTCCGAGAGGGAAGTGGGTATTGATGATCTGAAGCGCTGCATCCTGTTCGAGCTCTCCGGACTCTTCGTCGAAGGAGTCCTGCAGCATTGTCGGCAGTGCCTCTTCGATGATGTCGATGATGAGTCCGTGAGGGTTCTCGGTGTTGAGCACTTCGTTGCGGTAGCCGTAGACGACGCCGCGCTGATCGTTCATAACATCATCGTATTCGAGAATGTGTTTCCGTGAGAGGTAGTCACGTGACTCGACTTTTTTCTGAGCGTTCTCAACCGACTTGTTGAGCCACTTGTGCTCCAGTTCCTGACCTTCTTCAAGACCGAAGCGATCCATCATTTTGGTCATACGCTCGGCGGCACCGAACTGCATCATGAGGTCATCTTCAAAGCTGACGTAGAAGACGGAACGACCGGGGTCACCCTGACGGGAACAACGTCCGCGCAGCTGGCGATCAACGCGCCGGCTCCGGTGACGTTCGGTTCCGATGACGAAAAGTCCGCCTTTTTCGGCAACGCCTTCACCGAGTTTAATATCAGTTCCCCGACCGGCCATGTTCGTGGCAACGGTGACTGAGCCGGGCTGTCCGGCGCGGGCAACGATCTCCGCTTCCTGGAGGTGAAATTTGGCGTTGAGAACCGAGTGGGGGATCTTCTCGCGTTTCAGCATACGTGCGAGCACTTCGGAAGATTCCACGCTCGCGGTTCCGAGGAGGATGGGCTGCCCTTCGTGATGACGTTCCCGAACGGTTTCGATGACCGCTTTGAACTTCTCACGCTGCGTTTTGAAAATCTTGTCGTTGAGATCGATTCGCGCGATGGGGCGGTTCGTGGGAACCACGAGGACTTCCAGCTTGTAGATGTCGTGAAATTCCGCCGCTTCGGTTTCCGCGGTTCCGGTCATACCGCCGAGCTTTTCGTAAAGTCGGAAGTAGTTCTGAATCGTGATTGTCGCGTAAGTCTGTGTTTCGCCTTCGATGGTGACGCCTTCTTTCGCTTCGACCGCCTGGTGGAGGCCATCAGACCAGCGACGTCCCGACATCTTACGTCCGGTGTTCTCGTCGACGATCATGACGCGGTTGTCCTCTACGACGTAGTGAACGTCTTTTTCATAGAGGGTGTAGGCTTTCATGAGCTGAGAGATGGTGTGCATCTTCTCCGCCTGAACAGACATTTGCTGCTGAAGCTCGTTTTTCTTCGTTCCCTTTTGTGCTTCGGTGAGGGATTCGTCTCCGTCGATTTCAGAAAAGATCTCCGAAAGATCGGGAAGAACGAATGCTTCCGGATCGTCGGGGCTGAGAAACTGGCGACCTTTTTCGGTGAGCTCGGCTTCGTGCTGCTTCTGATCGAGGGTGAAAAAGAGTTCCTCTTTCAACGCAAAAAGGGCGGTCTTCTGCGGGTCGCGATAAAACTCGAGCTCCGCTTTTTCCATGGCGCGACGCACTTCGGCATCCTCCATCGCCCGCATCAGGGCTCGGTTGCGGGGCATACCGAGTTTCACTTTGAAGAAAAGAGTTCCCGCTTCGGCGTGATTGCCGGCTTCAAATGTCTTTTTCGCTTCCTGTGCCAGTTCCGTACACAGATTGGTTTGCTTGCGGGTGAGCTTCGCAATGTCTGACTTGTAGAGGTCAAACTGTTGATCCTGACGAACCGTGACAGGACCGGAAATAATCAGCGGTGTCCGAGCTTCATCAACGAGAACGGAGTCGACCTCATCGATCAGTGAGAAGTAATGATTCCGCTGCACCTGATGTTCGGCATCCTGAGCCATGCCGTTGTCGCGAAGGTAGTCGAATCCAAACTCACTCGCAGTGCCGTAGGTGATGTCTTTGGCATACTCGGCTTTGCGGTTCGAGCTGTCCTGGCCGTTCTGAATACAACCCACAGTGAGACCGAGGTATTCGAAAAGGTGGCCCATCCACTCGGAGTCACGTTTTGCGAGGTAGTCGTTCACGGTAATGACGTGGACGCCGAGACCGGTCAGTGCGTTGAGGAAGACGGGAAGGGTTGCCACAAGCGTTTTACCTTCACCAGTCGCCATCTCCGCGATCATTCCCCGATGAAGACCGATTCCGCCGATCAGCTGAACGTCGAAGTGAACCATTTGCCATTTCACGGGATGGTCATTGACGATCCACTCCGTTCCGCAGAGGCGGCGCGCGGCGTTTTTCACGACCGCGAAGGCCTCGGGAAGAATCTCTTCGAGATAAGCGGCGCGTGCCGCGGGGAACTCGTCCTTGAGGTCGGCAAAGGTTTGCTGGGCCGAAATAATTTTCTTAACGAGGGCTTCGTTTTCGAGGCTGCCGATCTCGCTTGATTTCGTAAAAGAGGCGGCTTCTTTGAACTCGCCTGCAAGATCTTCGAATCGTTTGCACCACTCTGAGAGGAGCTCCCGGTTCTCGTCCGCTGAGCGCGTCCCGAGGATTCGTTCGCTGTAGGTCTTCGTATCGAGATTGTAGCGGTTCAAATGGGCTTTCCAGGCAGCCGCTTTGTCTTTGAGATCCTGTTCGCTACCGGCTTGCAACTCAACTTCGATGGCGTTGATCTTCTCAACAACGGGAGCGAGTTTCTTGATAATGCGGTGGTTTCTACTGCCAACGATGAGTTTAAGGAGCCACTTGACCATGGTTTCTAATAATTAGGAAAGTTAAGAAATGCGAACTATAGGCTAGATTAGCCATTTTTCAGTCTCTTTTCGTCACACTGGGACGATGTGATGCGGTGAGCTTTACGCGTGCCGGCGGAGGAACTCGTCTGCGAGTGCGCGATAGGCAGCTGAACCCGAGCAGGTCGGGGCGTAGTCGATGATTGATTGGCCGTAACTGGGGGCCTCTCCCAGCCGGATGTTGCGTGGAATAATGGTGTCGTAGGTGACTTCGGGGAAATACTCCCGAACGTCGTTGATGACCATCGCGGAAAGATTGGTCCGGCTGTCAGCCATCGTCATGACGATCCCTTCGAGGACGACCTCGGGGTTTGCCCCTGACTCTTTGATCTGCTGGTGGACTCCGACGATTTTGGAAAGTCCTTCCAACCCGAAGTATTCGCATTGGAGGGGGACGATGAGTTCATCGGCTGCTGCGAGCGCGGATGTCATGAGAACGCCGAGTGATGGAGGGCAGTCCATGAGCATGTAATCGGCGGAATTGCTCTCTTTGAAAGGCTGGAGAAGATTGCGAAGTCGAACGAGGTGATCGTCTTCGCGGGCCATCTCGATTTCACAACCGGCGAGATCCATGTCGCAGGGGATCAGTGAAAGATTCTCGTACTTGGTTTGCAGAACCAACTCCGAAACGTCGCCTCCGCCAATGAGATGCTGATAGATACTGGGGTTTTCTCCTGCAGTGAAATCCAGAGCACTGGTCGAATTGGCCTGAGGATCGAGGTCCAGAACGATGATCTTCTTGCCTTTTTCAGCGAGACATGCGCCCAAGTTAACCGATGTGGTTGTTTTTCCGACGCCGCCTTTTTGGTTGGCTATGGCAATGATCTTCATGGGGATGATGTGTAGAAAACGAGGTGGACGGGAAACTTGCCCGATCCTGCGCAGGTGGAAAGGGGAAAAACGGCTTCTTACCGTAAATTTTGAGAAAATTGACCTCAGAGGGCCTCTCGCAGGAATGAAGTGCGATCTGAAAATCCCTTCTTGCAATCGGTACAGGGGTTTGTTGTATTGCCCTGTCATCTTGAGTCTAGCAATCGAACCGTCAAAATTCACTGGAATGCGCTATTTTTCATCCGTACCGATTCTAGTTCTGACCACTTTTTTGTGTTCACTGGCGTTCTCAGAGGAGAAAGAGGAAAAGAAGAGTGAGTCCGCTGAAACGACCGCCGCGAGCGAATCGATTCAAAAGCATCCCTTGAAATCGGCCGATCCCGCTGAATCCAGACTTGAGGCGAGGGAATCGATGCTGGAGAGCCTTGCCGATCAGCTTTCAAGACGGATGCAGGCTCTCAGAGAGAGAGAGAAAGCGCTGGCGGCTCGCGAGAAATCGTTGCTGAAGCGTGAAGATGTCGCGACGGAGCGGGAGAGCGTTTTGAACTCGATGGAGGATCTCATGCAAACGCGTGAGGACGTCGTGAAGCGCAGAGAGAAACTGCCACCGCCACAGGCGTGGAAGGGCGAGTCGACGCCGTCTGTATACGGGCGCTATGCCGCGGTTCTGGATGGAAAGACGATGCAGTTTTTTTATAAGAAATCAGCTCATTCGAGGACTCCGGTCGCTTCCACTCAGAAGCTGGTAACGGCTCTGGTCGTATGCAGTGACGGGGATCTCGATCAAATGGTGACGGTTCCGGAAGAGGTTTTGCGGGTTGAGCCAACGGTAGTGGGGGTGAAACCGGGGGAGACCTACACGAGACGTCAGTTGCTTACTTCACTGCTGGTAAAGAGTGGAAATGACATTGCGGCGACGCTCGCGATCGACAATGCCGGAACGATTGAGGCTTTTGCCGATAAGATGAATACCTATGCCCGCTATATCGGGATGAGTGATTCGAATTTCGTCAATCCCCATGGGCTCCCGGCGACGGGGCAGTATTCGACGGCGCGTGATATTGCGCTGGCGGCCTTTGAGGCCTACCAGAATCCTGATATTCGCGAGATGGTGCAGATGCGAACGTATGAATTCGTCTTTAACAGCGGTGATACAAGAACCCTCTACAATACGAACCGGGTTCTCAGTACCTTCGAGGGCTGTAACGGGATGAAAACCGGATTCACCTACGCTGCGGGAAATTGTCTCGTTTCGAGCGCCAGTGTGAACGGAGTGGATCGCATTTCCGTGGTGATCAAAAGCGCCCGTCCCCAGGTGTGGGAGGACAGTAAAAAGTTGCTCGAATGGTCCTTGAACCTGGAAATGACGGGACCGTTGAAAGACGACGCCGGGTGGAGCTATTCACCGGATGATCCTGCGCTTGCGGGGGCAACGGAGAGTGCGCTTTAGATTTTTGTCCGGCGCTTTGGAGCGCCCGGTGACTCTTAGATCGAAGCAACCGTTTTCACCTTTCGGCCGGCGTGCTCGAAGGACTCGGCGATTGCTGTTTTGACATCGTCGAGCGAGATTGGCTTCGTGATGAATCCATCCATGCCGTGCTCGAGGCACTGATCGCGAACGCCTGCGAGAGCGTGGCCGGTCACTGCGATGATGACTGGCTGTCGGGGGAGTCCGAAGTTGTTCCTGATGAACTTGGTTGCATCGAGACCGCCCATTACCGGCATCTGAAGATCCATCAGGACCAGGTCGATATCTCCCCGGTTCACTCGAGCGGCACCTTCTTCGCCGTTACTGGCAAATTCGACATTCTCATAGCCCAGTCTTTCAACCACCATGCCGGCGATTTTCTGGTTCATGATGACGTCCTCAACGATGAGCACCCGCGCCGGATAGCGATCTGCAAAACCCGCCACTCGCTGGCCCGATTTTTCGTCACCTGTGGAAAAGGCATCACTCGAAACCTCAATGCCCTGACTGCGTTGAATCATTGCAACCGAGTCACGAAGGAGCTTCAATTCGGAAACCGGTTTGAATAATGTCCGAATGTTAGGGAATTGTTTCTCGTCGATTCGAATGGAGTTTTCACCGATCGAGGAAAGGAAAATAGCGGGGATTTTGGCGGCGATCAAAGCATCGGCAAATGCCTGCATTTTAGCGGGGTGTTCCAGACAGATCGGATCGACGATCACCAGTTTCGGAGCGAACGCGATGATTTGTTGCTGCACGGTGTCGTCGAATTTCGGGGCGATGTGGGCCTGCATCTTCCAGTTGTCACAATAGGTCTTGATGAGCGAATTGAGAGCGTTGTTGCGTGTCAGGATGATGACTGACTTGCCGTGGAGCGGTTCCTGATTCTCGGGGAGATGCTGTGGTTTGATGGAACCCTGTTGGGGGACCTCGGTGAAGGGGATGTCGAAAAAGAATTCCGAACCGACGCCCGGCTCACTCTTCACGTTCAGTGAGCCGCCGAAGTTTTCACAGAGGCTGCGGCTGATGGCAAGCCCGAGACCTGTCCCTCCAAAGTTACGGGTCGTTGAGGCATCCGCCTGGGTGAAGGCTTCAAAGATACGTTCGTGATGTTCCGGCGCGATTCCGATACCGGTGTCTTTCACATTCACATGGATAAGGGGATCGCTGCCGCGTGCCGTCTTCCTTGCTGTGAGGTGCACGGTGATGACGATCTCACCTTCGCGGGTGAATTTGATGGCATTGCCAAGGAGATTGACGAGGACCTGCTTGAGTCTCTCACGGTCACCGAAAATCAGGTTGGGAATATTGCTGTCCAGGTAGTAAATCAGTTCGATCTGACTTTCCGCGGCATAGTAGGCGAACATCTCGATTGTCTCTTCAAGGAGGCCAACGAGGTCGATGGGCTCGTTCTCCAGCTCCATTTTGTCAGACTCGAGTTTGGAGAAATCGAGAACATCATTGATGAGGTGAACCAGCGATTGGCCGCTCGTGTTCATGATTTGAACCAACTCCTGCTGCTCGCCGGTGAGATCAGTCTCCATGAGGAGGCTTGTCGTTCCGACGATACCATTCATCGGAGTTCGAATCTCATGGCTCATGTTGGCGAGGAAGTCAGACTTGGCATCCTGAGCTACTTCGGCATGTCTTTTGGCAACCTGAATCTCTTTGATCGATTCCTGAAACTGGTCCGTTGTCGCCCGCAGGCTTTCGGCCATGGCATTGAAACTGTCATGGACTTTTCTGACCTCAGGGGGGCCTACATCGGCAAGACGGTAGTCATATCGTCCTTCGGTGACGGTGTGCATGCCTTCGGCAAGGCCCTGAAAGCGTGTCGAGAACCAGACCGCGCTGAGTAAAAGCATCAAGAGAAGAGGGACAAATCCCAGGAGAGAAAGAAAATGACCTTTGGCAAGGATGTGGTTCCAGGTGAAGATTTCCGGGGTGTAAGTTGCGTCAACTTTCAGGAAGATCGGTTTGTCCGCCGTCGTGATCTGCATTGCGGCAGAGAGAGTGGGGCCTTCGGCAGCGCCAAAGGCATACTGGAGAGCACTTCTGAAACGACTGAGAAGACCATTCCGGACCGGGAAGACAGAGATGATTGTTTTTCCGGATTTGCTCGCGTTCTCAACCATTTCGAGACCGCCGAGTTGATCCTCGGCAAAATTGCCGGATTTGTCGCCGAAGAATTTTTCGGGAGGCATTCCGGGACCACCGAGCGAATAGACCTCAAGCGATGAGACTCCCGACGGCTTTGTAAGTCGATTCAGATTGGCTAGAAATTCGGTCGAGATAGCTTTCGCCTCAGGTGAACCGGTTTTCATGGCCTGAATCGATTTACCGTTAATAGAGGCGGCAAACTGGGAGACCTTTTCGGCGAAGTGATGCTTGAGACTTAACTGCTCATTGCGAAGCTCCTGAGAGTAGATGAATCCAAGGCCGACAACGCCGCTTATCAACGAAACAAGCAGGCTTGTTGAAACGAGAAATTGTACTAGAGACGGTCTGAAAGAAGACATCCCTTAAACTATGGATTAACCCAAACCTAAAATCAAACAAAAACCATAAATTCTATAATTATGGTAAAATCAGTGTTTCTTGACAGTTTTATGGGTATAGAACAACTGTTTAGCGAAGCGCTATGGCGGTTGAATCGGCTGCCGCGGCCAAGCGGGGTAGAGTGTTTTGAGCCCAATTCTTCCGGTTATTCCGTTAATTAGTCATCAACTTGCGATTGCAAGGGGGGCATTTTGCCAGATAATGGCGCGACATAGATGGCGAACCCGGTTAGGCAATCCACGCAGCCGGGAATTCAACTATACAACTACAGTGCACCGTCTTGTCGAAGGGCGCGATTAGCTCAGGGGTAGAGCACCTGCTTCACACGCAGGGAGTCGCTGGTTCAAATCCAGCATCGCGCACCATTTTTCATCGGGGGAGCTTCCTCCCCCGGATATCTCAGTTCTGCCCGTGAACAACAGGACAGGGGACTTCGCCCATTCCGAGAAGGATGTGAGCGAGGCCGGGGTGAAATTCGATGATATCTTCAGCGAGACTGCGGAGGCTTTCTTCAAACGCTTCCTTTAGTTCCGGGTTGTCCAGCATCGCCTGAGCGGGTGAGCCTGCGGCTGATTCAAATATTGCGAGAGTGTCGCTGTCGTTGGAGTCCTGAAGATACATGTGTTGAGAGGGTGTGGTCGGTTCAATTATTTACTCTATTTTGCCTGGTTAAACTGAGGTGCGGGTGCCTGTCCGTCTCTCTGGAGATCCCTGATTTTTTCTTTCAGTAGAACGAGTGCCGTATCGGCAGCGTTTTTACCGTAGAAACCCGATCTCGACAGTTCTTCGAGCAGCTCTTTCACCTGGGGAGTGGCGGAAAGAGTGATCTGAACCGTCTCGGTCGTATTTTTAGGTCTCGCCATTTATTCACGCAAAATAAAATAACAATGGCATTTTTATAGGGTTTTAATGGCACAAGTCAACGAATTTGGAATTTTTTCGGTTTTTTTTGTTGATTTCGCCGTTTTTGAACACTGTTCATTTTAACTGTTTTGTATTGGGGGAATTCAAGGCGTCACGTGATGCGGTCTCTTGAGAGGAGGCAAAGCGATTGCGCTTTTGCGGAGAAAAGGGCATCGTGCTGAGATGAAGCAAAAAGGCATGACTCAGTTTTCTTTTATCCTCGCGATTACCTTCGGATTTGCGGTTCTGTTTACCGGTTGCAATGAGAAGAAAGCGGAAGGGGATGCACCGGCGCCTGAAGTGGAAACAAGCGCACCGGCCGCACCGGCGAAGGACGAACCGCCGAAGGTTGAGCCGGCGGAGCCAGCTCCGGAAGTGAAAGCATCTCCGGAAGTTTCGACAGCCCCGGCGTCTCCTGAGTCTGCAGCTGAAAGCGAAGCGGCAGTTCCCGAACAAGTTCCTATGAAGAAAGGCAAAACAGTAGAATCAGGTAAAGAGCTGGCGACTCTTGGAGGCGGGTGCTTCTGGTGTACCGAAGCGGTCATGGAGCGACTCGAAGGCGTTTCCGACGTGGTTTCCGGTTACATGGGAGGGCACGTTGAGAATCCCACCTATGAGCAGGTCTGCACGAAGACAACCGGGCACGCGGAGGTGATTCAAATCACCTTTGATCCCGCTGTGATTACATTTGATGAAATTCTCGATGTCTTCTGGCAGGCGCACGACCCGACCACGCTTAACCAGCAGGGCGCCGATCGCGGCCCTCAGTATCGTTCCGTGATTTATTATCATTCCGCCGCTCAGAAGGATGCGGCAGAGAAATCGATGGCGAAACTGGATGAGAGCGGAAAGTATCCTGATCCCGCCGTCACCGAGATATCAAAGGCCGACACTTTCTGGATCGCAGAGGACGGCCACCAGGATTACTACGAGCTCAATAAAGATACCAATCCCTATTGCCGGGTGGTTATCTCCCCCAAGCTGAAGAAGCTGGGAATGGAGTAGCGTTTTGTCCCTTCAGGAACCGGGCGGGGCGGCGATCAGCGCTGCGCCACCTCGTTCTCGGTTTCCTCTTTGATCACGACATTCTCGTTCTCAAGTTGAAGAGCCTTTGACTCAAACTCCCACAGCAGACGGGGCGAACTCGTGATGACGACGCGGTCTTTTTCCCGTTCTGCGTTCAGTTCAGTTAGATGAGGATAGAGGCTCTGAATTGCATTTCGAATCGGAGCCGCATCACGTGATCCAACCGGCGCTCCGGGGTAGTGAGCATCGATCTTCTCGGACTCCGTCACAGCCGTTACGATAAAGAGCTCTTCTCCCTTTTTGAGACGCTTTTTAACATCGGCGAGCTGGTCCTGGAGTTTCTTTCGCTGTTCCGTGGATGAGATTGCGCCTCCTGTGTCGCCTGTGGCCAGCTTTTCAAGAAACAGTTCGTAGCGATCAGATTCGACTTCTCTGATGTGTGTTTTCACATCGAGCGCTACGCTGCGGGTTGGCAGCTCCACTTCAGGAGGGGCCTGAGAACGCAGCGTGTCGATTTCCTGTTGTGAGAAGGTGATAGGAAAACGTCTTGATTTGTGAGTGGCAATTTGAGAGAGGATTGAGCTTCTCTCCGTCGATGGGATTTCGTCCGACAAGCTGAGCGCTTTGTTGAGAACGGGACCCATGCTTTCGCTGAAAATATCACCGGGATTGACCGAGGCGGGATTCATACCGTTGGTCGCCCATTTTTTGACGGGATCAAAGGTGACAGGTTCCGGCTTCGTTTCTGAAGCGCCATCGATGAATCCTTCCAGCGAGGTGAATTCGAGGTCGGGGGAATCTGAATCGTCGACCGGGAGGTTTGAATTGGGGTCGTCGGCGATGTCTTTGAGCTCGGCGATCGTTTCATCGCTCAGTTCATTCCCCTCGCTCAGTTTGCCGAGAATGCTGGAGTCCGCGTCCGTTTTCTTCTTTGTTGCGTTGGCGCAGGAGCTGGCACCGAGGCTCACCGCCAGCGCCAGCGTGAGAAGAAGAGCGGATTTCATAAAAAATGTCGTTAGAAAATTAAGAGGTCTTAATAATTAACTTCAGATAAACATATTTATCATAATTGTCAATCTTATTGGTCATTAAACAAGCTTGGGCGGAGGGCTCTTGTGACTTGACCCGGGAGGGGGAACAACGTTTCATGGTCCACTGGTTTTCTGACCCCTTTTTGTCCAGTATTGACCCATATGCTCCCCCCGGAAATTCAACCATCGCGCCTCAAGGTGATGCTCTGTCTGGTTCTTCTGGTCGTGGCGGCAGGTGGCGCGTCCGTCCAACTGCGGCAGAGGGGAGTCGCGACGGTGATTCCCGATTCGCCCGCGGCGGTAGGGAGGGCGATGGGTTCCGGGCAGCCCCTCACTCATAAAGTTTCGGTTCCCTCACCGGTTCCTTCGGTTCATGCCGCGACGGCGATCGAAATGGGGAACGGAATGCTTCAGGCTTTCTGGTTCGGGGGGGCAAGAGAGGGCGCTAAAGACGTCAGTATCTGGGGTTCGATCTATGATGGCAAAACGTGGAGCGCTCCCAAAATCGCGGTGAGCCGTGAGGCGATCGCGCAGGGGACGGGGCGGTATATTCGAAAGCTCGGCAATCCCGTCGCAGTCGCGGTGGGCGACGAAGTACACATTTATGTGGTCAGCGTTTCGGTGGGCGGTTGGAGTGGCAGTGCTTTGAATCGTGTTGTTCTGGATCGTGACTGGAATCGGGTGGGGCCAACTCAGAGACTCGTTGGTAATCCGCTTTTAAATTTGGGAACCCTTATCCGGGCTGCTCCCTATCAGCTCGAAGGCGGTGATCTCGTTTTTCCGGCATATCATGAGATGATGGAGAAATTCCCCCAGATGCTACGGGTGCGTGCTGATGGCCGGGTCGTGGATCGGGTTTCGGTATCGGTTGATGAGGATTTGTTCCAGCCGTGGGCGCTGGTTCCTGAGGGAGGCGAGGTGGAGTTGTTCCTGAGGCGGGGTGTCGATGCGGTGCCGGAGGTTCACGTCGCTCATTCGCTCGATGACGGCGAAACCTGGAACGAGGCACGGGCGATTGGTCTGCCGAATCCGAACGCCGGGATCAGCGCGGTGCGGATGGATGATGGTTCCATTCTTCTCGCGGCCAATCCCGATGAAGGGGGGCGCGGCAATCTCACGCTTTTTCGAGCTCCGGAGATAAGCGGGCCCTGGAGGCCGGTTTACACGGTGGACACTGAGGTTCGTGAGGAAGATGAAAAGGAGATCGAACACATCGAGTATTCCTATCCCTGGCTCATGAAGACGAGTGATGGGCTGATTCATCTTTTCTATACCTGGAATCGAACTCAGATTCGCCATCTCCAGGTTTCTCAGCAGGATTTGGAGGGAGGTGAGTTATGATTTCACAAGTCGTTTCCGAAGCCGGGCATATTCTTCTTCTGGTCAGCATTTTGGCCTGGTTAGGGCAATTGCTGCTCCGTTCCTATCGGGGAGCCGTGATTGGCTTTGCGGTTGGGGCGGTTCTTTCGGTGCTGCCGATGGAGTATTCCCCGCAGTTTTATACCCGCAGTGTTCTTGGCGATCTCAGTGCTCTCTCGTGGGTCTTTTTGATTCACCTGCTCTCTCGCAGTGTATACGGGGTGAATCTTGTTTCACCGGGGCAGGGGGGCGTTGTCGCGCTCGTCGCTGTCGTCGGAGGCTTGCTGGTTTACCCCGCTTCGCTGGGGGCGCCATGGCTTGATTTCTACCGTTTGGGATTCGACTCGGTATTTCTCATATACTCCTTCGCCGGCGCCGCTTTGGTCTTTATTCTCCGGGGGCGTTTTGTCGTTGCTCTCTGGTTGGTGATGGCGCTGATGGGATACGGGTTTTGCCTTCTCGAATCGCTCAATTTCTGGGATTGCCTTTTCGACTATCCCTCCTTTGTCGTCGCCTCGGGGATTCTGCTCCGCCGGGTAATTGCCCGGTCGCGACCTGATCGTAAGTCTGAATTGGAATTGAAAACAGAATCATGAAATTATTTGGAATGCTGCTAGTCAGCGCAGCGATGTCCTGCGGGGCGCTTTGGGGGGATGAGGAGATTGCTGAGATTTCCGACCTCGTTTGTCTTTGGAATTTTAACGAAGAAGCAGGAGAGAAGCGCGTTTCCGGAGGAAAGGAGAATTACGCTCTCGAAGAAGTTAACGGTCCCATTAAGCGCGTCGAAGGGCGCGAAGAAGGCTCGCACGCCGTGAGAATCGATGCGGGACAATATTTTCGAATCACGGATGGGAATTTTGAAGCGATCGACTTCCACGGACCTGACGCGCAATTGTCGGTAGTCGCCTGGGTTCGCCGGCGTGCTGCCTCGCATTGGCAGGCGGTCGCGGGGATTTGGAATGAAACGCAGAAAAAGCGTCAGTACTGCCTCTTTCTCAATGCTACGACCCGTTCCGATTCCCGCACGATGACGCGCTCCGCGACGAAGGATGAAATCCACGGGCATGTCTCTGATGTCGGAGGTCCCACCGAGGGAAATGATTTTTGTATTACCTACAGTTCCAGCGGAACGAAAGTCCCGGTGGATCAGTGGACCATGGTTGCAATGACCTTCGATGGAAAGGCCAGCCGGGTTTATGTGAACGGAACATTCGTCGAGGAGGAAGGCTACAATCCCTATCCGCTGAAGGGGCCGATGTTCAACGGCGACGCTGAGTTTACGGTGGGTGCGGTCGATCGCGGAGGTGAGATTGGAAACTATCTCAACGGCGAAATCGACGAACTCGCAATATACTCGCGTGCACTGACTGAGGAGGAGTTAAAGAAACTCGCGGCATCTGCTGAGAAATAGGATCTGAGCTTGCTAGCGGTCCTAAATACCGCTAGCGATAAGCTATGTTCTACATTGGAATCGACAGCGGCACACAGAGCACCAAGGCGGTGGTTCTGGATTTTGAGAGCGGTGAGATCGTAGCTGATGCGTCACAGGCCTACAGCCTGATCCCGAATTTGCCGGCGGGACACCTTGAGCAGAATCCGGGCGACTGGATTGATGCGGTCAAGAACACGATTTCCAGTTGTCTCGAGCAACTCGGCGACCGCCGCGGCGATGTCCGCGGAATCGGTGTAAGCGGCCAACAGCACGGACTCGTTGTTCTTGATCAAAATGATGAAGTGGTTCGCCCCGCCAAGCTTTGGTGCGACACTTCGACGACCGCGCAGTGCGACCAGTTTGCGGAAGCGTTCGGTGGAACTGCCGGGCTGATCGAGAAAGCCGGCAATGCGATGCTGACCGGCTACACGATTCCCAAGTTGCTCTGGCTGAAGCAGAACGAACCGGAGCAGTTTGCAAAAGTGAAGTCAGTTCTCCTGCCTCACGACTACATTAATTTCTGGCTCACCGGTGTGAAGCGGATGGAGTTCGGTGACGCATCGGGAATGGGAATTCTCAACGTGCGGACGCGTCAGTGGGACAGCGAGTTGATAGATTTTGTCGATACCCGGGTTCATGAAATGCTCCCTGAGTTGGGTTCCTCCAACGTCGCCCACGGCACTGTTCGTAGCGATCTTGCTTCCGAGTGGGGGCTGGGCAGTGACGTTGTTGTCAGTTCCGGTGGCGGAGACAACATGATGGGGGCGATCGGAACCGGGAATATCTCCAACGGGATCATCACTGCGAGTTTCGGTACTTCCGGGACGCTCTACGGCTGCGCTGAAAAGCCTATCATTGATCCCAACGGGGAAATTGCCGCCTTTTGCGACAGCACTGATCACTGGCTCCCTCTCGCCTGCACCATGAACGTGACCGTCGTCACTGAGCAGGTTCGCGGATGGTTTGGCTGGGACCTCGCCGAATTGGAAAAGCAGGTCAAAAGCGTGCCCGCCGGAGCCGGTGGCGTCAGTTTTCTTCCTTTCCTCAATGGTGAACGGACCCCGAACCTTCCCAATGGAACAGGTGTCCTTCACGGGCTTAACAGTTCATCAGGCTCGCCCGCTCACATCGCACGGGCAGCGATGGAGGGCGCGACGCTCGGTCTGGGTTATGGCCTGAGGCGCTTCGATGCGCTCGGCCTCACTCCGGGTGAAATTCGACTCACGGGGGGCGGATCGAAGAGCAGTGTCTGGCGTCAGATTTCCGCTGACGTTTTCGGAGTTCCCGTCGTTGGTCTCGCCACCGCTGAGGGGGCCGGACTGGGCGGTGCGATACAGGCGGCTCACGCGGATGGAAAGGGAAGTTATGTTGATCTTTGCGAGCGCTTTGTCTCGCTCGACGAATCGACCCGCTGCGTGCCGAACCCTGATCTCCTCCCGCTCTACAAAGACAGTCTCGACCGCCAGATCAAACTGACGGAAGTGCTCAAGGCTGCTGATTTACTCTAATTGATCAGGATGCCGGAGCTCCCCAAAAAGGCACTGGAAATGACCAATTTGTCGCCAAAGGCGCGACGGATTGGCTGGGCTGCCGCGGCTTTGATCAGGCTGTTCTCTCTAACGTTTCGCTGGCGCCTGCATGATCGTGCCGGAATTACGGAGAAGGAGCCTGACAAGCCGATGATCTGGATTTTCTGGCACAACCGCATCTTCGCGCTGCCGACGGCCTATAAGAAATACATGAGCTCCCGGAAAGGGGCCATCCTCACGAGTGCGAGCAACGACGGGGCTATTATTGCGGCGACGGTGGCTAAATTTGGGTGCAGCGCGGTGCGCGGGTCTTCGTCCCGACGCGGTGCCGCTGCCTTTCTAGGGCTGCTGGGATGGCTCAAGGATGGCTTTGATATTGCGATTGTTCCCGATGGCCCCCGCGGTCCCCGCTACCGGCTGGGGCCGGGAGTGGTCAAGCTGGCGGGAATGACCGACGCGCTGATTCTTCCGATTCGACTCGAATACCGATCGAAGTGGGTTTTTAAAAGCTGGGATTTGTTCCAGTTGCCGAAGCCGTTCAGCGTTGTAGATGTCTACTTCGAACCCTGTGAGAGCGTTCCAGCTGATTTAGATGATGATGCATTCGAGCTCGAGCGGCAGAGAATTGAAAAGATTTTAAATCCACACGATGAAACTGATTGAAGGAAAACCCATTGCCGAGGCTGTCTATCGCGAGTGCCTCGAGACATTTGCGATGCTGAAAGAGGCCGGGCACGTTCCCGGTCTTGCCGTTGTTCTCGTCGGCGAAGATCCCGCATCCAAAGCCTACGTTGGCTCGAAAGAGCGAAAGTGTCAGGAGCTGGGGATGCACTCGGTGAAAATTGAAAAGCCCGCTGATACGACTCAGGAGGATTTGCTTGCCGTCATCGACGAGCTGAATGCGGATGATGCCATTCACGGTATTCTCGTTCAGTTGCCGCTCCCGAAACACCTCAATGAAGATGAGGTCATTATGCGGATCGATCCGGGGAAGGATGTTGACGGGCTTCACCCTGTGAATATCGGCAAACTCGCAATGGATGATCCCAGTGGATTTGCACCCTGCACGCCGAGCGGTTGCCAGCGCATGCTCATTGAGATGGGAATCGAGACCTCTGGGAAAAATGTCGTCATCGTCGGTCGGAGCCTTCTCGTGGGAAAGAGCCTCGCGCTTCTCATGATGGGAAAAGGGGAGGGTGGAAACGCCACTGTAACGGTTGCTCATTCGCGAACGAGGGACCTCGAAGCGCTCACGCGGAGCGCAGACATCCTCGTCGCTGCAATCGGGATACCGAAGTTTATTGGCCCGAACCACGTCAAAGAGGGCGCCGTCGTAATCGATGTGGGCATCAACCGGATCGAGGATGCGTCCGCGAAGAACGGCAGCCGACTCGTGGGAGATGTTGATTTTGATGCGGTTGCGGAAAAATGCGAGGCGATTACGCCTGTTCCCGGTGGAGTGGGGCGCATGACCATTGCGATGCTGATGGCGAACACAATCCGTGCCTGCCGACTCAGGGCGGGGCTTTGAGGCGCAAAAGAACTGTCAAAAGTCTGATTTTTCCCTAGCCAGTTTACACGATCGAAGCGACCTTGGCGGAATCGCTCCGACGCGAAACATGCCATCTGATGAGCAACAGCATATCTGCCCGCGAAAATGTTGATTTAATCGACCAAAAATACACCGACTGGAAGAAGGATCCTTCTTCAGTGGATGATAACTGGGCGATGTTTTTTGAAGGGTTCGAGTTGGGCATGGCCCAGCCCGCGCCTCGCAAGCCCGACACGCCTCAAACTCCCGGTGCCGAGATGGTCGGTGGATTGGACATGGCGACCCGTGCCCGCATTGTTTCACTCGTTTTCAGCTACCGCAGTCTCGGACACACCGCAGCCTGGCTCGACCCTCTCGACGAGTGTGGGCCTGCACAGCCGCTTTTGAGCCTTGAGGAACTCGGGTTCAAGCCGGAGCACCTCGATGAGGAGGTTTCGACTCAGTTTTACGAGGAGGGGCGCCGCATGAAATTGCGTGAGCTTATCAACCGTCTCGAGAAAACCTACTGTGACAAGATTGGTTTCGAATACATGCACATCCAGACACCGGATGTGAGGCATTGGATTCGCGAGCGGATCGAGACCCGGCTTGATCAGCCTGAGCCTCCTATCGAGAGCAAAACCAAAGCGCTCACCTGGTTGGCTGAAGCAGAGCTTTTTGAGCGGTTTCTGCACCGCAAGTATGTCGGACAGAAACGATTTTCTCTCGAAGGGGGCGACGCTCTCATGGTCGCGTTGAACGGACTGGTCGATAGCTTTCCCGGATTCGGAGTCGAAGAAATGGTCATGGGCATGGCGCACCGGGGCCGACTCAACGTCCTCGCCAATCTTCTGAAGAAGCCACTCACGGTGATTCTTTACGAATTCTCGGAGAACTACGTTCCCAACCTCGTTGCCGGCGACGGCGATGTGAAGTATCACCTCGGTTACGAATCCGACCGCGAAGTCGGTGACGGCTCTATTAAGATTCAGCTCGCTGCGAACCCGAGCCACCTCGAAGCCGTTAATGGTGTCGTTGAAGGTAAAGCCCGTGCAAGACAGCGTGCCCGTGATCCGAAACTGCGCGATTCATTTGTGGATCGTGATTCAGTCCTTCCGGTGTTGATTCACGGTGATGCCGCTTTTGCCGGACAGGGCAGTGTCCCGGAAACACTCAACCTTTCCCAGCTCCTCGGTTATCGGACCGGCGGAACCGTTCACCTCGTCGTGAACAACCAGATTGGATTTACAACCACGCCGAAAGATGCCCGTTCGTCGGTCTATTGCACGGATGTGGCAAAAATGATCGAGGCCCCTGTTTTCCATGTCAATGGAGACAGCCCGATGGACGTGCTCTACGTGACTCAGCTCGCTCTCGAGTTCCGCCAGACATTCGGTCGCGATGTCGTTGTCGATATCGTCTGCTACCGCCGCCACGGTCACAACGAAGGTGACGAACCCGCGTTCACCCTTCCCAAGACTTATCGCGACATTCGCGACCACGATACGCCTTTGACCAAGTTCAGAAATGAACTCGTCGAAAGCGGCGCTCTCACCAGTGAGGAAGCGGACGCGGTGGAGAATGCCTATCAGGAAAAGCTCGATGCCGAGCTTGCTGAACTCGAAGCAGCCGTCGCCGACGGGACCGGACATTCCATGGGCGGAGTCAGTGCTGATCCTCAGCCTGAGTATTCCCATGACCCTGTCGAGACCGGAGTTCCTGAATCGATCGTCCGCGAAGTGGGCACCAGCATCGCGACGATTCCGGACAATGTCAGTGTGAATTCCAAACTGGCAAAACGTTTCCTCCAGCCCCGTTTGAAGGCGATTGAAAAAGGGAAGGGCATCAACTGGGCCTTCGCTGAGGCTCTCGCCTTCGGTACGTTGATCAAAGAGGATAACTCGATTCGCCTGTCCGGTCAGGATTGCCGCCGCGGTACTTTCAGCCAGCGACACGTCGTCCTTTACGATCCTCAGACCCGTCGCAGATACACGCCTCTGAATCACCTCGATGAAGATCAGAAGCACAAGTTGTGGGTTTACAACAGCCACCTCTCTGAATTTGCGGTGCTCGGTTTCGAGTATGGATACACCCTGCATGCCGAAGATACTCTGGTCCTCTGGGAGGCCCAGTTCGGCGATTTCGCGAACGGTGCGCAGGTGATTATCGATCAGTTCATCACCTCCGCTGAATCAAAATGGCAGCGATGCAGTAATCTCGTCATGCTGCTGCCTCACGGGTATGAGGGGCAGGGGCCGGAGCACAGCAGTGCCCGCCTTGAGCGTTTCCTGCAACTCTGTGCCGAGCAGAACATTCAGGTCTGCAATTTCACGACGCCGGCTCAATACTTTCATGCCTTGCGCCGTCAGATGAAGAGTGAGGTTAAGAAGCCTCTCATCATCATGACTCCGAAGAGTCTTCTCAATCATCCCAAGTGTGTTTCCTCCATCTCTGATTTCACCTCAGGGACTTATTTTCAGGAAATACTCGATGATCCTTTCGTTCCCGAGGATAAGATCGACTGGGTAAACCGTCTCATCTTCTGCTCCGGAAAAGTTTATTACGATTTGGAGGAGTTCCGCAAGAAGCACGAGATCAATAACGTCGCTATCATTCGTCTGGAGCAGCTTTACCCGTTCAGCGGAAGCCGCATCATGGAGATTGCGAGCCGATACCCTAATGTTTCCAAGTGGGTGTGGTGTCAGGAAGAGCCTCTCAACATGGGGGGGTGGACTTTCGTCGGGCCGCGTCTCCAGAAGATGACGGATCACCACGTGCGTTACGCCGGTCGTGATACCGCCGCCAGTCCTTCAACAGGATCAAAAGCGATCCACAAAATGGAACAGAAGCGTCTCATCGAAGAGGCCTTCAACACCTGATCTTTTCTTCTCAATTTTCTCTCTTAATTTGATTTTGTACTATGTCTCACGAGATAAAAATTCCATCTGTTGGTGAATCCATCACTTCGGCCACTCTTGCTGCCTGGACCAAGGCGGACGGGGCTTACGTAAAAGCCGGGGAAGAGATTGTAACGCTCGACACGGATAAAGTGTCGACCCCACTGGAAGCGAGCCACGACGGTATTCTCAAGCACCTCGCTGCTGAAGGTGACGAGCTCGATATCGGTGCTGTCATCGCGAGTATTGAAGAGGGGGAAGCGCCTCCTGAGAGTGCCGCCGATACGACTGAGGCACCTGCTGAAAGCGAACCAGCGAAAGCCCCTGCTTCGAAGACTTCCGATTCGGACAGCGATGTGAAAGTCACTCCTGTTGCCCGCAAGATTGCCGACGACGAGGGTGTCGACGTGTCTACGGTCAAAGGAACCGGCGTCGGTGGCAAAGTCACCAAATCAGACGTTCTCGGAGCGGCTTCAAAAAGCACTTCAGGCGAAGCAGCTGCTCCTGCGGCTCAAGCTGAGGCCCCTGCGGAAACGGGAGGCAAGCCTACCACTCGCAGAAAAATGTCTCCGCTGAGACGGAAGATCGCCACCCACCTCGTGAATGCGCAGCATGATGCCGCGATTCTCACGACCTTCAACGAATGCGACATGACCGAGATCATGAATTTGCGTAAGCGGATTCAGGATGACTTCATCGCCCGCCACGGAGTGAAGCTCGGGTTTATGTCATTTTTCATCAAAGCGGTCGTCGATGCGCTTCAAGCGGTGCCCGCGATCAATGCGATGCTCGAGGGGGATGAGCTCGTTGAGAATCATTTTTATGACATCGGCGTGGCTGTCGGAACTGACAAAGGGCTTATGGTTCCCGTGGTTCGTGACTGCGACAAGAAATCATTCGCCGAGATTGAGCAGGACATCATCGATTACGCCGTAAAAGCGCGCGAAGGTAAAATCGGACTCACCGATCTTCAGGGCGGTGTATTCACCATCACCAACGGTGGCATTTACGGGTCACTTCTCAGCACGCCTATCTTGAATCCGCCTCAGTCGGGAATTCTCGGAATGCACTCCATTCAGCAGCGACCTGTTGCTCTCAATGGTGAGGTCGTGATTCGTCCGATGATGTATCTCGCTCTCAGTTACGATCACCGCATCGTTGACGGAAAAGAGGCGGTTACGTTCCTCGTAAGAGTGAAAGAGTGCCTCGAGAATCCCGAGCGCATGCTTCTCGGAGCGTAGCAAAAATCAAATCGGGGAAGAGGCGTGCCTGCCATTGCCTCTTAAGACTCCCGCAGGAGCATCCCCGGGATAAGCAGCTTTTCAAGCTCGCCGCGGTTTTTGCCCGGGGGCTTTGCCCTTTGCCGAAAGCGGGGGGGCAGCTGTTCCCTGTATTCGAAGAGGAGGTTCCCGGCCTTCGCGAGGTGGGAGATGATCGGCGCGTAGCTGCTACAATTGTTTTCCACCGACGATTGCAGAGGTGAAGGCTGATTGCACCGGGTGAAGGCTCTATGCAGGGGGATGTTTCCCGGGCATCATCTTCACGTCGCTCACTGTAGGCGAAGCAGTGGAAGTTCCCGTACCCTGGATAGTGCTGTGATAGTGGTCGCTCTGTAGTCGATCGCGATGAGCCGGTTCACAGGCTCTGCCATTTATTGATCTGAGAGGGGATCATTGTTTCTCCCGGAAGGAATGTTCGATGTTTGCTGAGAAGTCAACCGGATGGATCTGTATGAAAAAGTTTTGGACTTTGTCCAAAAGAGGAATAAGTCTATACTTAGCAATGGATGATCAGTCGCAAATTTTCAAAGGCGTTGGTTTCGCAGTGACGGCACAGCGTTTCGCCGGGTTTCGATCGGTGAAGCAAGCTTTGGTGGATTGCGTGCGGGCAGGGGGCGTCCCCCCGGCTTGGGCGTGATTCCGGATTTCGATGCCTATCGTCTTTATCTTTTTCCTGAATTCATTCACTATTCAACAAACCCAGTAACCCAAATACCATCCTGAATTATGTCTACCGAATCCCAATGTCCCTTTCATCAGGCTGCTCCAAGTGGCGGCGGCACGAAGAACGAAGATTGGTGGCCGAACCGTTTGAAGGTCGAGCTGCTCCATCAGCATTCGCAAAAATCGAACCCGATGGCGGGTGATTTTGATTACCGGGAAGCATTTAAGAGTCTCGATCTGGAGGCTTTAAAGGCGGATCTCGCGGAGTTGATGACGGATTCACAGGACTGGTGGCCGGCGGATTTCGGGAACTACGGTCCCTTGTTCATCCGTATGGCCTGGCACAGCGCGGGCACGTATCGGCAGGGCGATGGCCGCGGGGGCGGTGGTCGTGGTCAGCAGCGTTTTGCCCCGCTCAACAGCTGGCCGGATAACGTAAGTCTCGATAAGGCGCGTCGTTTGCTTTGGCCGATTAAACAAAAGTATGGCCGCAAGATTTCGTGGGCGGATTTGTTGATCCTTACGGGAAATGTCGCTCTGGAATCGATGGGCTTTAAAACCTTCGGATTTGCCGGTGGTCGTGAAGACACCTGGGAGCCGGATCAGGACGTATACTGGGGACGCGAAACAGAATGGCTCGGTGGTGATGCGCGCTACGCGCAGGGTTCGGAAGGCGTCGATGGTGAAGGCGTCCTCGTTTCTGACGATGATGCCGGAGGCGAAACGCACAGCCGCAATCTGGAAAACCCGCTCGCTGCAGTGCAGATGGGCTTGATCTATGTCAATCCGGAAGGGCCCGACGGCAATCCCGATCCGTTGAAGGCGGCTTTTGATATCCGGGATACCTTTGGCCGGATGGCGATGAACGATGAGGAAACCGTCGCGCTGATTGCCGGCGGTCATACCTTCGGCAAAACTCATGGTGCCGCGGATGCGGATAATGTCGGTGAAGATGCTGAGGCCGCGCCGCTGGAGGCGCAGGGCCTTGGCTGGGCGAACAAGTACGGAAGCGGAAAAGGGGGGGACACGATCACCAGTGGTTTGGAAGTCACCTGGACTCAGACTCCGGCGCAGTGGAGTAACTACTTTTTTGAGAACCTGTTCGGCTACGAATGGGAGCTCACGAAGAGTCCTGCAGGTGCGCATCAGTGGGTGGCGAAGGATGCGGAAGAGAGCATTCCCGACGCTCATGATCCAGAGAAGAAGCATCGCCCGACGATGTTGACGACCGATCTCGCACTGCGGGTTGATCCGGAGTATGAGAAAATTTCCCGACGTTTCCTCGAGAACCCGGATGAGTTCGCCGAGGTGTTTTCCCGGGCGTGGTTCAAGTTGACTCACCGTGATATGGGGCCGAAATCCCGCTATCTCGGGTCGGATGTTCCGGCAGAGGATTTGATCTGGCAGGATCCGATTCCGGCGGTGGATCACGAACTCGTTGATGCAGGCGACGTGGCTGATCTAAAGGCGAAGATTCTCGCTTCCGGACTTACGGTTTCGCAACTGGTTTCCACGGCGTGGGCATCGGCTTCGACCTTCCGTGGATCGGACATGCGCGGCGGCGCAAATGGCGCACGCATTCGTCTTGCTCCGCAGAAGGATTGGGAAGTGAACGAGCCGGCGCAATTGGCACACGTCCTCGAATCACTGGAGGCAATTCAGAGCGAATTCAATGGATCGCAGTCGGGAGGAAAGAAGGTATCGTTGGCGGATCTAATCGTCCTCGGTGGTTGTGCCGGCGTCGAAAAAGCGGCGAAGAATGCCGGTCACGAGGTGGAGGTGCCGTTCACGCCGGGGCGGATGGATGCTTCGGCCGAACAGACCGATGCTGAGTCCTTCGACGTTCTTGAGCCGCTTGCCGATGGTTTCCGCAATTACCTGAAGGGGCGCTACGCGGTGCCTGCGGAACATTTGCTGATTGATCGTGCACAATTGTTGACCTTGACCGCACCGGAACTGACCGTTCTCGTTGGTGGTTTGCGGGTGATGGGCGCCAATGTCGGGGATGAAAAAGCCGGTGTTTTCACGGACCGTGAGGGTTCACTGACTAACGACTTCTTTACCAACTTGCTGAGTATGGAGACCGAGTGGAAATCGGTCTCACCTTGCGGCAATGCATTTGCCGGAGTGGATCGCAAAAGCGGTGAGCTGAAGTGGACGGGGACTCGTGCGGATTTGGTTTTCGGATCAAACTCGGTGCTGCGCGCCGTCGCCGAAGTCTACGCCTGTTCGGACTCGGAGTCGAAGTTCGTTGCGGATTTCGTGGCGGCCTGGGACAAGGTCATGAATCTGGATCGCTTCGATTTGAAGTAGACGATCATAGTATTTGGGCGCGTCTCGAACTGAGTTCGGGGCGCGTCTTTTTTTTGCGCTGCCGGCAGGTAAAAGGCGGTATCGGATTGTATCCGCTCGCGGTGAGGCAGGTTTTGTAGTTCCGCGGTTCTCTCTTCGCGCTGACCAAAGAGGGTAGGGTGACTGACCCAACAGGGTTAGGTCTCTCCGAAAATTACTTACCAAGCAGTTTTGCGCGCTCGATTGCCCGCATCATGCCTTTGGCTTTGTTGACGGTTTCAACGTATTCATTTTCGGGAACCGAGTCAGCGACGACTCCGGCTCCGGCTTGCACGTAGGCTTTGCCGTCTTTCAAAACAACGGTTCGAAGTGCGATGCAACTGTCGTGATTGCCGTCGAACCCGAAGTAACCGACAGCACCGGCGTAGGCGCCGCGTTTCGATTTCTCAAACTCGTTGATGATTTGCATCGCGCGAACTTTCGGGCTGCCGCTGACGGTTCCGGCGGGGAAGGTCGCCCGCATCACGTCGTAGGCGCTGAGATCGGGACGCAAGTGGCCGGTCACATTCGAGACGATGTGCATGACGTGGCTGTAACGCTCGATGATCATGAACTCTGTCACTTCGACCGACTCGTATTCGGCGACGCGACCGACGTCGTTTCTCGCGAGATCGATGAGCATGACGTGTTCGGCGCGCTCTTTGGGGTCGTTGAGCAGTTCGTCGGCGAGAGCGTCGTCTTCCTCCGGTGTTTTACCTCTCCAGCGGGTTCCCGCGATGGGGCGGATTTTGATTTTGCCGTCGATTGTCTGGACGTGCACTTCGGGCGAACTTCCGACGAGGGAAAATTCGTCTCCGAACTGAAGGCAGAACATGTAGGGGGAGGGGTTCACATGACGCAGGGCACGGTAAAGATCGATGGGGCGTCCGGTGTAATCGCTTTCAAAACGCTGCGAAGGCACGACCTGGAAAATGTCCCCGGCGAGGATGTATTCCTTGGCATCTCTGACCATGCCTTCGTATTCCTCCTGCGTTGTGTTGCTGGCCGGGGCAGTGTCCTCCGGCTCCCCCATGAGGGAAAACGGGGCCACGGTATGGGGCTCGGAAAGTTGGGCGATAACCGCGTCGATGCGCTCCCGTGCCGCAGCGTAGCCACTCTCAGCGTCGGGGAAATCGGCGGTGTGGATGTTGGCGACGACCTGAAGTTTCCGGAAGCGGTGATCAAAAATGACGAGGGTGTCGGTGATGACAAAGGCCATGTCAGGCAGGCCGAGTCCGTCATCGGGCGGGCCGGGGACGGTGGGTTCGAAAAAGCGAACCATGTCGTAACCGATGAATCCGACGGCACCGCCGGAGAAAACAGGAAGTTCCTCGACCTCAACCGGCGAGAAGGGTTCCATGAGCCGTTCGATTTCGTGAAGCGGATCGCCTTTTTCCTCGGGAAGCTCAAACTCGGTAAATTCGGATTCGCCTTTTTCGCGGGTGCGAATGGTGCGTCCGCTTGCCCGAATCTCAATGCGGGGATTGGTTCCGAGAAAGGAATAGCGGCCGATGTGGTCGCTGTTTTCAGCGGACTCGAGAAGGAAGCAGGGACTTTCGCTTTTTTCGCTCAGTTTTTGAAACACTGAAATCGGCGTTTCATAGTCGGCGGCGAGCTCAGTCCAAACCGGAATGAGATTTCCGGTTTTAGAAAGAGAGACAAAATCTTCGAAAGAAGGTTTTAGCGCGGTCATCGAATGCGGTGAACGGGGCGGGCAGTATGTTAAAAAATCAGTTCCGTCTGCCGCCACTCCTGATTGGGCAGCGAGGGGGCTGGAGCCTCCGTTTCAGGTGTCGAAGGTTCGCACACAAGAGGGGAATTGGGAGCCTTTTCTTGAGGAATCGACTCCTCCTTTTCGGGAGTGGCGTTTACCGGTGCATGAGCGACCGCTTCGAATGGAAGGGGCTCTTTGCGATCCGCGCATTCGACAGTGACTGATTGAAAGCCTTCAGTGCCGAGCTTTTCAGAAATGATTTTGGCGGCAAGTTCGGGAGTGTTGCAGTCGCTGCTAAGGTGGCCGAGGACGACCCGTTTCAGGTTTTCCCCTGCGACGGAGGCGACGAGCTCCGCGGTTTGGTCATTGGAGAGGTGACCGTGGCGGTTGCTGATGCGCTGCTTGGTCGACCAGGGGCGCTTCGTGTCCTCCTGAAGCATTCTTTCGTCGTAGTTGGCCTCGGTGAAGAGGGTGTCGACGCCCTTGAGGCGGTCAACGATCATCCGGGTGACGTGGCCGACGTCGCTGAGGACCCCGAGAGAACTTTCTTCGCAGCGGAAGACGAATCCTACCGGGTCTACGGCATCGTGGGGGACGGAAAAACTCTCGATTTTGATGTTTCCGATCTCAAAACCCGATCCGGAGTCAAATTGCGTCCAAACCACGGGGGAGGAGACATTCTCCCGGACCACCGCGCAAGTGTGGAGCGTCGCATAGACGGGGAGGGGGCGCTTCCGGCAAAAAACGTCGATACCGCGGGTGTGGTCACCGTGTTCGTGAGTGAGGACGATTGCAGTGAGCTCATCGGGATCGACGCCGAGCGCTTCGAGCCGCAGGCAAATCTGTTTAGCAGAAAGGCCCGCGTCGATCAAAACGCGGGTTTTTCCAAGCGAGACGAGAGCACAGTTTCCGGAACTCCCGCTGCCAAGCACAGCCAATTCGAGCATGGATATCAGGTTAAGTATTTAAGGCGACCAAACAAACGAAAAATGAGAAAACATTGTCGGGCTCGCTAATTGAGAATCGTTCCCGGAGCGGTTGACTCCGGTTTGTCAGCCGTCGGAACGGTTGATCGAGAGGCTTTCGCTCCCGGAACCGCGGGGATGGGGGAAATGATGGGATCAAAGGCGGGATCCTCTTTCATCTGGGAATGATGCACCCAGTAAACCGCTCCGGCGACGGCCCCGGCGGTGACCCTGACTTGAATCGCATCCGCTTCAGAGCGCATCGTTTGCACTTCGAGCGATTCGGGGATTTTGCGGATTCCGGTGCTTTCAAGTGAGGCTTTGATTCGCGCTTCAACAGTGGGGTTATTAGTGAAGAAAGCTCGTAGCGCTTCCCTGTCACTTCCCATAAAAAGTGGCTCATCCCGGGTGCCATGCAATGAAAGCGACTTTTGGCGGGCTGGTGTCTCAATGGTTAGCTCTCCTTCAGGGAGCCCCTTTGAGGCCATTTTGATAGCGAGTTTGCCTGCGCCATAGCACGCGAAGACGAAAATTGTGGATACCGCAATTCGAATGAACGCTTTTACCCCGGTGCCTGTCGGCTTGCGCGGGGAGGGCGGTTCTTCGAGCGGGAACGTCTGCATGGAGAATGGGGCGACTTAATGCTTCCCGTCGATTTTCTTTGAAAGCTTCTTGCTGCTTTTTTCGAGCATCTTCTTTTCCTCGGCGGTAAGGCTCTGGAACCCTTCTTCGTTGATCTTGTCGAGGATCGCATCGATCTCCGAACCGAGGAATGGCTTTTTGCGCGGAGTATTTGACTGTGAGGGCTTTGGCTTCGGCGGCTCGTCGTCTTTGAGAATGCGGACGCCAAAGCGATCCTTCAGAGAGCGTTTATTTCCCGAGGTGTTTTGCCGCGGGAGCCAGTAGCGGATGTAGAGAAAGCCGAAGAGCATCCCCCCGAGGTGAGCCATCACGGCGGTGTTGTTCTGGCTCGGCTGAGTGAGTTGATAGAGCAGTGTCAGGAGGTCGATTCCCACGAGGATGTAGGCGAGGTGCTTTAATTTGAGGCTGACCGGAATGACAAAGAACAGGAGTAACTGGATGACCTGGTAGGGCGCGTAGGTGGCGAGAGCGACGATGATGGCGAGCACGGAAGCGGATGCCCCGACTACGATGGAGCTTTCCCCGATGATCTGGCTCAGCCCTATCTGGAGGAGTCCGCCGAAGATTCCGCCGCAGAGATAAATTTTGAGAAGGTGTCTTCCCCCGAGCGCCTGTTGCAGCATTCGGCCGAGGAAGAAGAGGCCGATCATGTTGAAAAGGAGATGAAAAGGATCGGCGTGAACAAACTGATAGGTAATCAGCGTCCAGATCTGCAGTCCGCCGAGGCTCTCCCGGGAAAGCGCGAGAAAGCCGGATAGTGGGGCCACCACCATCGTGAGGATCAACATGACGACATTGATGCCGATCAACCAGGTCACCATGCTCCAGCTGCGTGGGCCGGAACCGGACGAGGAATCTCTCATGTAGTCGCGTGAATAAATGCTCATCAGAAAAGGTGTCTCAGGCAGTTTGGGCGTGTTTTACGTCCCGGGCAAGGAGGCTCGACACGAAAAATTTCGAAAAAAGCTTATAATTTAGGGTTGAAAGTATCTAAGAAGTCTTGATGATATATTCTCATATATGAACGATTCCAGCTACACGATTCTCATTCCCGCTTTGCTGCTTCTCTCGGCAGCCTTGATCGGTATGCTGTACGCGAGATTTGCGTTTCGTTCCAGAGGGAATTCAGAAGAGATTGATCTCGTTGATATCGATATGACGATGTCGAGCGTTTCGGTGGCTGAGCCTGCTGAGGACCGGTCGGAGGCCGACGATACGCAGAGGGTACCGTTTCTCGATTCCCGCCCGGCATTTTCCCCCGTTCTCGAAGTGGCGTCAGCCGAAGAGAAAGGAATCGAAGAGCCCGATGACGATGAGGCTGAATATTTCAATGAGCTTCAGGAAGCCGCCGCCGGTCTTGCTGCGCTGATGCGTTCGTCTCCGGTAGGAAAGAGTGCACCGGTTGTATATGCGCCTGACGATCTGGAAGAAGAGGATGTCGTCGCAGACGATATTCGGGATGAGGTTGCGATAGAGGATGAGCCCCGGGAAATTCTGCTGCCCGTGAATGAGTTGGTATCTGCCGATTCGGACGTGGTTGAGCAGGTCGTCGGGGTGGAGATCGATGAGGAGAAGGAAGTCCCGCGTGACGATTCCTCTGCACTGGATGCCGCTGCATCTGTTTCTCTCGAGGCGACGGATGATATTTTGGCCGAGGATAAGGTCATCACTCCTCAGGCGGAGGCTGTTTCTGAGAATGGTGAAAGTGTCCCGGAAGTGACAGCAGGGGATACCGCAGCTGAGGTATCTGAACCTTTAAGCGTTGCAGAAGACGAGGTCGTCGTCGCTGGTGATACCGGGATCGGTGCTTCCAGTGATTCCGAAACAATTGAGGTGGCTGAAGAATTTGAATCGGGTGCGCCGGAAGCTGAAGCTCCTACACTTCGGCTCCTGCTCGGAGACGAAGTGGCTGATCAGTTCGACTCTCTCGACGAGGGGCTTAACGAGTTGGAGAATCTCGTGATCTCGATTGAGTCGGCCCTCGCAACACTCAATGAAGAGTTCGGGGAAGTGGTGTCTGACGATGAGTCAGAGGTCGTTTCCGAGGCTGCATAGACGCTCACCTTTTGGCTGCGCCGAGTTTTGCCCGACCCTTGTCCGGTCGGAACTAAGCACGTTTGGGTGGTGCGGACAATTGAGGCCGATCGGCCCTACTTCTTTTGCGACCGCGGTAGGATAGGCGGGAGATCAAAGCGTTTCAGACCAAACCCGGCAACGGCCGTTTGAGTAAATGTCTTTGTAGACCACGGTGAGAACTTTCCTGCAGCGATTACGTCCCTGTGAATCGGTGTAATAGTGCGGGACGCGACGTTTCGAAACGATCACCGTTTTCATGACGTAGGGCGTGGTTGGCACGACCTCGTTGCAACAGGCTGCCGCGTTGTAACGACGGTGATCTTCGTAGTGACGGTAGGGCAGGAGCTGGTTGTAGCGGGGTGTCTGGAATTTGCTGTCCGCACAGCAGCTGGAACCGCGCTGGAAAAATCCGGTGCCGCCTGCGCTGGCGACTGTGGGAATAGCAATAGACAAAAGTGTGAGGGCTGAAAAAACGGGCAGGTATTTCATAGGATTCGTTGTGTGTTTCTCCCTTTCAGGATAGAAAATATAAGAGAAAGGTCCAGTTAGAAATTCTGGCAAATTTCAGAGCCAGTGATAGTAAAGTTAGCTGTGGTGAACCGGTGGTTGGTAGATGCGTCCCGCCAATGTGCCGTAGATACGGGATGCCCTCGATTTTCGAACCCGCTTATCTCTGCGCCTGCTTTTGGAGAATCGCAGCAATCGCTTCGAATAATTCCTCCTTCAGCGTTTCGCTGTAACCCGAATGGACCCAGGCGATTTCGCCTTCCGGATCGATGACGACGGTGTGGGGGATTCCTTCAACTTGATAGGCGTTGCTCACTTTCATCGTGAAATCGAGCGCGACGGGGGTGTCCTCCCATTTGCGGTTTTTCAGAAATCCGTTGATGATGGGAGGACTCTCCGCCTGATTGATGGCACAAAAAGTGACCGCTTCAGCAGGGAACGCTGAGATCGCTTTCTGCACGTCGGGCATTGCTTTGATGCACGGCCCGCACCAGGTAGCCCAGAAATCGAGGACAACGATTTTCCCTTTCTGTTCCTTCAGTGAAAACCTCGACTCGTCGAGCATCGTCAATTCAATCGCCGGTGCCTTCGTTCCAATTAATGGAGAGGCGGGGGCTTCCTCACCGGTCGGGATAACGGGATCGGGAGTCAATGTCAGGTTCCAATCGTTGAAAACAACGAGGTCGAGTTTCGTCGCTTTGTGAATCGGGGTGGGGGCGCTTCTTGTCATCGAATGCACATTGCTGATCGGTAGTTGGCACCGTCCAAGAATCGCTGAATGGCCGACGTATTTTCCATCTTCGATTTTGTCCGAGCGAACCTGGAGCCGGCTTCCATCTTTCATTACGATCTGATGGGTGACCTTAAAATTGAACTGCTTCAATTTCTCGTATTCGGATGGCTCGAAGGGATCGAGCAGTTTTCCGTCGACGGGTTCTGCTTTCTCTTCCGGTGGGGTTCCTGCGCTGAGAGTCGCGTCCGGTTCGGTCAGCCAGACGATTGCTGAAATGCGTTTTCTCGGGAAGTCTATGATTTCAGAATTCGCTTCGAACTGGATCGTGTCGCCGACCGCAGCGATGAGCTTGCCTCTCAGGAGATCGCCATTGGGGGCGATAAGAACGTGAGAGGGGAGGTCGTTTCGCAGTGAGCGGGGTACTGTCAGGGTGTTCTCTTTCGACTTTTTATCGATGATTCGCAGAGGGATGCTCCCGGCGGTTTGTTCGATGCGGAAGTTCGTCAGTTCAATCTCGCTTCCGGCCTGATTAAATCCCTGCCAGCCGCCGCCCATTTTAAAATAGAGGCCGTTCCCCGAGATGCTTTCGGGATCGACTGCGTGGGTGAAGGCGAGCTTGCCATCGACGCGAATCTCGATTTGGACAGAGTTGGCTGTGATTTGAATCGAGGCCCGGTTGTTTTCGATTTCGGTCTGATTGTTAGAGAACGAGAACGCTCCTCCCGGTTTTGTCTTTCCAACAAAGAGACGGTTTCCCTGAGCGAGGATAACGACCTCGTTTCCGGCGGCTTCGGCGCCGGAGGTGAAAAATTTCAAGGTCATGGAACCGGAGCTGCGTTTCCAATGCGCATCGAAATAGAGTCTGTCACCGAGGAGAATAGACGGATTTCCGAAGCCGCCGTTCTTGAAAAGAGTCGCGTCGTTTCTCATCGTGACATCGTCAGGGGCCTCTTCCAACTCCTCCCACTCGGTATCGTTGAATCCTTCGAGAACGCGTCCGGCTGTGCCTATGTCGATGGCACGCACATCGGTGGCGGGGATCTCAAGAGGACCGGTGATGGGGCTGTTAAAGTGGACCGTCTCCTTATTCAGTGAAACAAGGTCTCCGGTCAGGATTTCGTCATTTCGCAGAAAAACGCGGGCTCTCCCGATACTGGCGGGAGGTTGGGTTCGATCTGCCGGGAACTTTGATCGCTCTATCGTTGCCTCCACGGTGTCGGCGAGAGGAGTCGCTCCGATGGCTCCCGGCGCTTCCCAGGCGATGAGGCTTTGCGGATACCGGTTGCCGTCAGCGGTTCGGGTGATGCCGCGAAGCGAGAAGCCGTTGCCGGTCAGGAGGTCGGTTCCGAAGTCGATGGCTTCGGTGCTCGGAGGAAAGCGTATCTCGCGGGCGTCGACGAGATTGGTTGCGACGGGATCTGTGGACCATTCGGGCTGCAGGGTGAGCTTTTCCCCGTTGATGGCGAGCAATTCACCACTCACTGTCGGTCCCGAGAACCAGGCGATGCGCGTTCCCGAATCAGGATCGCTCTCAGGCGTTTCGCTTTCCGGGTTGAGAACAATTTCACGGACTTCGTTGATCGGGATTTTCTTTCCCCCAATTGAGAAGGCAGTCGCTCCTTCGGCCAGTCGGACCTGACTTACAGAGGATAAATTCGCAGAATCCTGAAACTCGATTCGTGGTTTTGTCAGGTCCATGACAGGGACACTCTCTCCATCCCACTCGCGCACCGTCAGCATCGCGAGTCGCATCTCGGGTGTTCGATTAAGAATGTAGAAACCCCGTTCCAGAGGGTTCTTGTTTCCTCCGCCTGAATCAGGACGGGCTGCGGTTGCATCGGCGAGTGCTGCGATCTTTCTACCGGATGGCTCGCAGACCTGAACCTCTCCGGTTGCCTGATTCCAGAAAAGCCGGAACTCAATCACTGTCATTTCTTTGCCGAGTTTCATCACAGGGGTAAACTGTGAACGGCAGGTCAGGACGAGTTGGTCGCCCCAGGTTTCGAGTTGCGGCCCGCGGCCGGGTTCCCGAAGGAACCCGATCTCAAGGTTCGGCCTTCCATCGGGAATCACCGCGCGAAAGCTCAGTTCCACTTTCTGCGGCAATTCGATGGGACGGAACAGATTCCCTGACCACTGATGGGTGGAAAATTCGCCCTTCAAATCAGTGAACCACTCCGTGCTCTTGCGATCCCGTCCCGAAGAGGTCCAGTCGCTGAGCTCTCCGGGGTCGGAAAGCCTGAACTGGCGGTTCCCCAGGTTGACAATTCGCTCGATCGATCTTCGCTGAATTGTGACAGGTTCGGGAAAATGGGGGCTGTTCAGTCGTACGGCCTTTTCATCCATGGAGACGAGCTCGCCTTCGATCCGGTCCCGGTTGATGAGTTGAACCCGGAAAGATGAGGTGTCCACGAAGTCCTTCTCCCGGTTCGTTGATGAAAACCGGATGCCTTTGAGCTGTGCTTTTTTCAGCTTGATAGGGCCGGCAAACGGCTCGGCCCGCCAGTTGATTGTGCCATCGTCGCTTTCGTTGATCGCCCCCTTGAGTTCGTCACCGTTTCGCCACTGCAGCCAGACCGGCTTTGAACTGGCTACCGACTCCGCCGCGGGCGACTGTGCGTCGGCGCAGGTGAGAGAGAGGCAGGAGAATACGAGAAAGGCACAGAGATTTTCCCTGCGCACCTTCCGGTTCGCCGCGAAACATTTGAATGCCTGTGATACCAAAATCATGCCGGTTCAGAATCGCTCGTAGATGGGAAGGAATCGATAATTCAACGCCATCGCGAGCAGTGACATCGCAGTGCCGTAGCCTTCCCCGTAGCTTCCTGTAAAACTGCCGTTGTCGGCTTGTTGTTCTGCGAGGTAGCGCGCTGTGCTCCGGTTCCATTTTTCCCAGGCCTCCGGATCTCCCTGAAACAATGCCTGAGCCATGTAGTAGGCAAAGTAGTGGGGATGCGCAGAGTCCCGCTGTTCGAGGCGCTCTGTAATGTGGCCGAGTGAAGCTTCGTATTCTTCCCAGTCGCGCTTGTGACCCACCGCATAGACAAGCGACGCGACCGCCGATCTCGCCATGGATTCGCCGCCGCCGCCGATCCCGCCACTGTAGGCAACGAAGCCGGAAGATGCGGTGTTTCTCTGCATGTAACCCAGAGCGGTTTCGATGACCTCTTCCGGAACGGAAATGCCGGCGTTCCGGCAGGCTAACAGTCCCATCAAAATTGAGCCGGTTACCGAAGTGTCTGCATCGGTCGAGGTGGGGGAGTAGCGCCATCCTCCCCAGCGGTTCGCGGCTTGAGCGTTCACCGCGAGAGTGATGGCCTCTTCGAGGGCTTCGGCAATTGATCGTTTTTCGTTCTTGTCCTCAGTGCCGTCCCAAAGCGTCGCTTCATCGATTACGCCGTAGGCTTCGGCGAGGGCGAGCATTGCGAACCCGTGGTGATACATCGAGTTGGGAAAAAATCCGGTGTCACGGTTCTGCCCTGTGATGAGGGCTCTCACAGCTCGTTTGATGTTGTTTCGATAGTTGCCGAAATTGGGATCTTCCCCGCTCGCAAGAAAGGCCATGAGACAGAGACCGGTGATCCCGTGTTCGGAGCGGCTCCGCCAGGTTCCATCATCACTCTGCGCGCTGCTCAAATAGGCGAGGCCACGGTCGTAAATGGTCTCGACCTCCGGCGGGATGTCATTTCCAAAACGAAGCGATGGCCCTTGAGCCATTGATAGGACAGGGGATGCTGCGAATGTCACCGCAATGAGAGTTATAAAACAGGTTCGCATTTCCGTGGACTACTGCTTTTCGGATCGACGAACGGCGGCCTTACGCTTTGCCCGCTTCATTTTGCGTTTCTGATCCCAGAAGTGGTCGAAGTTTGAGGTTGCTTCGCGCAATCGATCAAATTGATTTTCAGTGAGAATTTCTTTCAATTCCTCCGGCTCAGCGGCATTGGCGAGTGACATCAGCATGCCGCGTTCGAAGTAGTCTCCCCAGTAGCGCTGCACGTCGTCGAGGTAGTCGGTTGCGGCTGCGAGCACGAGCTTCTGCATGGCACTCTTCTGCTCGGGAGTGAAACGCAAGTGCTGGTCGATTGTAGTCAGGGACATTTGGGAAAAAGCCTGAATTCGTTCCTGTCTTCGCTCTTCAACGATAGATTCGTAGCGTTGGATTTGTTGTTCGGTTAGAACCACCTTGAGCGAATCCCGCCAGAGGTCGAGTGACTCGCCTTCTTCTTCGGCGTGGTTGCCTCCGAAGTTTACATTCCCCATGCCATCGAGCATTTCTTTGGCATCGTCGGCTTCGGCTTGCTCGAGGCGATTGCGGAAATAGCGCTCGGCCTGCTCGTGCCACTCTTTCATAGAGCGTTCCGCAGCACCTCTTGCGGCAAGGAAAAGCCGGTCCTCCTGATTCTCGTCGAGATCGCAGAGGCGTACCACATCATCGATTACGATTCTCATGAAAGTGAGACGCTTCTTCCGCTCCTCGTCGGCAAGCTTAACGATGTGGGCGGAGATTTGGGCTTTGATAGGCCTTACATCACCTTCGCCTGATTGATTGGTCTCTTCATTCTCCGCCTTATCAGATTGACCGGGGGGAGCCTCTGCTGCTTCGGGATCTCCCTCGAGGTCTCCGATTTCAGCAAAAGGATCTCCTGCGATATTCTGGGAAATACCTGTCGAATAGAAAAGTAACGACGCGGCCACGGCAAGTGCTGCGAGGCTGAAACTGGATGGAAATATTCGTAACATTAGTTGCTTTGGAGTGCGTTAAAATATGTATCGAGACCAAACCGGAATTCTTCAGGAAGCTCGCGTCCGGCTTTGCCGGTGGATTGTTCGACATCTCTCTTAGGGGCGCCACTTGCGCTGTTTCCTGAGGATCCTCCGGGGCCGATGTCCGTGAGCGAGGCACCATTGTTCGCCGCAGCCCCGCCGCCGCCGGGATTGGAGCCGCCTCCGCCACCGCCCTTGTTATTCTGCCGCTTGGCCTGAAGGAGTAATTCGATGACTTCGGTTTGTGCTGCAATGGCCTCATTGCCGGTCTCAGGGCGCGCAAGAATCGCGCGGGCATCCCGCATGATATCGGAGACCCGTGTGAGAAGCTGAAGTTCTTTGCCAAACTGTTCATTGGCGTTTTCGAGTTCACCGATCTCCACGATGACTTCGTCGGTCCGGTGTCTCAGGTCCTCCTGAGTGAGTTCAAGAGGTTTCACTTTGCCGGCATATTCATTCGGAGCAAGAGAAGCCCGGGTCGCTTCCATCTCGCGTGTTTCATCCCGCAGTCCCATTTCGTCCTGAAGCACTTTCATGATCTGCAAAACGATCTCGGGAGGGAGGCTGTCTTTCGATCCGCCTTTGCTCTCCTCGCTTTCAGATGCGGCAACGAGCTCCTCGGCCCAGCGATCAAGGGTGTCAGCCCAGAATTCGGAAGCGGCAATGGAGCGCCCGCTCAAATTAACGCGACTTTCCTCTCCGATTAGCTGAATGTTAGCGACGATGTCTTTGTCTTTCATCTGAAGGAGGACATTCTCGAAAAGGGCTTCCTGCTTTCGTTGAAAGTATGCTTCGAGATCGGTTTGGATGTGATAGATGAATTTGCTCTCCCCGCTTTGGAGCTCGAATGTTTCTTCGCCCACTTCCCGCAGTTGTTGCTCAATGCGTTGTTTCGGCAGTCCGAAACCGCCATTGATGGTGCGGCCCAGATTCTTCGCTACTTCGGTTTGCTTGCGTGAAGCGGCCTTTAGGCGCTTCACGAATGTGCTCGCTTCGAGGCTGGAGAGAATCTTTTGCAACTGGTCAGCTACACGGGCGAATTCCGCGAGGAGATCATCCTGCTCTTTGATGGCTTCATCCAGCTTTTCCTGGACCGGCGTGGCTTCCCGGGGTGTGTCCGGTTTCTCTTCTTTTCCGTCCGAAGGCGCTGCTCCCAGTGCCGTTTGCGGAAGTCCGAGCGCTCCGGGGGACTGCTTTTTCTCTCCGGCGGGACCGGTTTCTTTTTCTTCGGGTTTGTTTTCCGCCAAAGTCGATTCTTTATCTGAAATTCCGGGTGCCTTGGGTGGCGTTTCTCCGGGATCCTTTTGCTCTCCGGTCGTATCCTGGGGGGAGTTTTCCTGTGGATTGCTCTTGTCCACCTTCACTCCCGGGGCGCTGTCGCCCGCCCTGGATTGAGACGTTGTTTCGTTCGGGTCCTGAGGTTTTGACGCTTGAGAGGGAGAAGCCCCCGGAGCAGACGAGGCTTTCTTCAATAAATCGGAAACGGAGGGCATCCGCTTTTTCGCGATATCCTCGAGATCGCGCATCATCGTTGCCCATGACTCAAGACGTGCGGCATCGAATTCATCGTTCTTGGTCGCTTCCTCAACGAGCTTCCTGCCGGACTGCGTCAGTGCGTCGAGGCGGCGCGAGTTGGCGCTTTCAGCAGAGGCCTGTTCGGTGAGCTTGCGGCGGTTGTCTGCGCGCTCAAGTTCCTCCGCAGTCAACTTTCGGAGGCTCTTGTTCGTCTCGTAAAGTTGCTGCTCACGTTCATAAACCTCCCGTGTGTTGCGGAACCATTTTCCGAATTCCTCGGTAAGCCATTGTGCGTGATCTTCATTGCTGAGGACATGGAGTGTGAATGTCGCTGAATACTCCCGTTCACGATCAGGAAGGTAATCGACCGCAAAGGCCCGCAATTGCAAAGTCTGGGGCGGAACCCCTTCGCGAGCGGCGGAAAAAGTTCCCCTCGTTTCGATGATTTTCGTCTCCGGTGAGCCGGAGGCGACAGGTTTTTCACCAACGGTATCGCCTGAGGCTCCGCTCGACGCGGTTGCGTTGCGCCACTCCAGGCCGAGTTCGCGAATACCGAAATCATCACTCGCCGAAATGTCAAAGGTCACGACTTCGTCCTGGAGAACGACCCGTTCAGCCGTGACCTGATTCGCAAAAATATCCGGCGCGGAATCCTCCACCGGGGTGATGTGAAGCTCGAGTGGTGATTTGGCTTTGAGGCCGTGAACGTCTTCCCAGGAAATGATCTTCGTCAACGGCTCCTCAACCTTGAAGGGATCTGAGGAAAAGACAGCGCCGTCTATTTTGTTGAGTGCGCCGTTGCTCTCAGCGCGGGCGAGATCGCGGGAGGTGGTTCCTTTGATTGTTGCGAGAGATCCTTCGAGAATCGCGACTGAGGCGCCACGGATCGGAAGCACCGTTTCAGATTCGTAGCGGAGGTAATCAGGGAGGCGCAAGCTCGCTTCGAGTCCGGTGAGCTCCGGACGCGGCAGCGGCTCGACCTCGATTCGGTGGCGGGCGTCGCCGACCCGCACTGAGAGGTCGGCATTCTCCTTTTGTGGTGGAATATTGAAGTCGTAGTGGCCTGACTCGCGATCAGCAGTGAGTTTGGTCTTTCCGGGAAGGCGCAGCGTTGCGCTCTCCGGTTCCCATTCAGTCTCTTCGGTCAGGGTGGGGGAGAGGTCAAAAGGCTCCGCGAAGGGGACAATGACCTTTTCGGGCAGAGGATCGAGCTGAGCAAAGGTGTAGCGCTCGATCGCTTTCCACGGTGAAACCCAGCGTTTCAGGGCATTTTGTGAAGCGTCACCCGCGAGAAAAAGGAAGAGCCCGATGATCGCAACCACAGAAGCCGTCGCAGCAATCCATCGGCCATAAAGATTGTCGGGCACGGAATCGTGAAAAGACTGATCCGCGACCTTTTCATCCACCTGCTTCATCGCCGCTTCCACAAGAACCCGGCTGTTCTCACCTGATTTTGCATGGGCAAGTTCGACGATTCCGAGAAGCTCGTCGCCGAGCCGGGGATGGGTGCGTTTCAAAAGTCGTGCGACCTGTTCGAGGGTGCGTTGCTGCCAAACCCAGTGCCACCAGCGGACCGGAAGCCCGATCGCTGGAACGGCGAAACCCAGGAAGAGAACTAAGCCTCGAAGCAAAGGCGGCGTGTCGACAAAGCGGTCGATCACAAAAATCACTAGATAGGAGATCCCTAAACCGACAAGCCCGGCGAGGGCTCCCTCCGCTATTTTTACTGACCAGATACGCGCTTGAAACGCTTCGAGTTTTCCCTGAAGGCGCGGCGGTATCGCGAGGTCGTTAGTGGAACTCTGCTCCCGTTTCGGGTCCTGTGCGCTGTCGGCCATGCCTTGCTTAGTTAATCACAGTTATCGGTGCTGTGCCAATCCCCAAATACCACTTCAAGAGGGCGGTTTTTCACGATCAAACCTTCCAAAGAAAGAGCCCCAATGCTTTCGCAGAGGGGCTCAGACACTATCTTAATGGATTGTGTTGATGAAAAGCCTAGGCAGCTTCCTTCTCTTCACTTTCGCTTTCGGAGGATTCCTCCCCCTCAACGCTCCATTCTTCGACGATGTATCTCGAAGCCTTGTCTCCAAGGCTCTCGACGGCATCGTCTTTAGAAACTTCAGCGGATCCGTCTGTTACAACGGTCACTTTTTGCGTGCCGGCTTCTTCGCCATTCTCGATGGTGATTGATTTGAAGCCCTTTAGTTTTTCGAATGCCGAACTGACATCCCTTTTACAGCCGCCTCACGTGACGCCGGTCATCCCGGCAACGTAGACAACTTCGGTCCCTTCAGCTTCGTCAGCCGCGAACGCAGGAGCGAACGCGAGGACGGCCAAGGCCATAGTTGCGAGTATTTTTTTCATAGGTTTGATAGAAGGGGAGGGGGATTTTAAATCCTCTCCGTCATTATAATATACGATTTCCGGCAGATTGATATGAGATAAAATCGCGTAAATCAGTGAAGTATTTTTGTAAGGAAACATCGACATCCCCCCTGTTTTTCGATTCGAAATGCGGTTAGGTAGAGCAGATGGCGAAGAAGGTAGCGAGAATTGAGATCACCGACGAGCGGTTCGGGGCGGTGGATGAGATCATTGATGTTCGCTCCCCCGGAGAATTCGCGGAGGACCACATCACCGGGGCGGTTAGCCTTCCGGTGCTTCAGGATAGCGAGCGGCAGATTGTGGGGACTATTTACAAACAACAGTCCTCTTTTGAAGCGAGAAAACTGGGTGCCTCGCTGGTTTCGGCAAATATCGGCCGGCATCTCGCTGAGCATTTTGCAGACAAACCCAAAGATTATGCTCCGCTCGTCTATTGCTGGCGCGGAGGGCAGCGTTCCGGAAGCTTCGGGCTCGTCCTTGCCAGCATCGGTTGGGATGTATCCGTCCTTGAGGGCGGTTATCGAACCTACCGGCGCCATGTCATCGAAACGATTCAACGCATATCGCCAACTCTAAAGTTGGTGGTTCTAAACGGCTACACCGGATCCGGTAAAACGCTCCTGTTGAAGCAACTCGAAGAGGACGGGGCGCAGGTGCTCGATCTAGAAGGCCTTGCTTGCCACAAAGGCTCGGTCTTCGGAGGTGATCCTGAAAATCCTCAGCCTGCTCAGAAACGTTTCGAATCGCTCCTCTTTGACCAACTGAGAAGTTTCGACCCCGGAGAGCCGGTCTTCATCGAGGCGGAGAGTGCCAAGGTGGGACGTCTCAATCTGCCGAATCCCCTGTGGCAGAGGATGAAGGTTTCACCGGTGATTGAAATCGATTCTCCGCTCCCTGCGCGCGCCGCCTATCTGAAAGCGGATTATGAAGAATGGCTCGAAGATATCGAACGCATTCATTTTACTCTGGATCGTCTCAAGAGTTTTCACTCCAAAAAGCAGCTTCAACGCTGGAGGGATCTTGCGGAGGAGGGGAGTTGGCACGATTTCGTGGCTGAGCTTCTCGCTGAACACTACGACAGGCGCTACACGGTCGGTGGATCGGGGCATTTTGAAAAGCCATCCACGAGGGTTCCGCTGCCCTCTCATTCACGGGAGGAAGTCAGCCGTGGTGCTGAGGAAGTGGCGTTGAAAGCTAAAGATTTCTATACCTGACAGCCACCACAATAGCGCTACCCGATTGGCGTGGCGGAAACCGGGTTTGAGTCGTATCGATTACCAATGAAAGCAAAACTGTTCTTCTCAATCCTTCTTGTAACCTTTGTCGCAACCTCTTTCTCCCAGAAAGCGCTGGCTCATTGTCAGGTTCCGTGTGGCATCTTTGCTGATCAGCTTCGCTTCGAGGCAATGCTCGAAGATCAGACCACTATCGCCAAGGCCAATGTGCAAATGGCTGAATTGCTCAAAGAAAGTACACCGCTTGCCACGAACCAGGCAACGCGCTGGATCCTGACAAAAGAAGATCACTGCAGCAAAATCATGGAAACGGTGGCTGAATATTTTATGGCTCAGCGAATCAAGCCGGATGCTGAGAACTACGAGAAAACTCTGGTCGCTGCGCATAACGTGATGCGTGCCGCAATGAAAGCAAAGCAGGATCCTTCAGCTGAAGTTGCCGAGGCCCTCAAGACTTCTATTCTTGAACTCTATGAGGCATACGAAGGCAAAGCGTTTGAGCCCCATAAGCACTGATATTCGCCGATTTCTCTTTTTGAAAAGCGCGGCCGGTGAATCCGGTCGCGCTTTTTTGCGGGCTGGTTGGAAAAATCCCATATTACGTTACACTTCGACCCGGATATGATTTACCTCGATTCCAACGCCACGACTCAGGTTCACCCGCGAGTGATCGAAGCGATGATGCCTTTTCTGACCGGCCAATGGCACAATCCTTCCAGTGGCTACCGGGCCGGACGCGAAGTGAAATTGGCTGTGGAACGCGCCCGCGAACAAATCGCCGACTGGATCGGGGCAAGGCCATCTGAAATTGTCTTCACCGGCTGCGGAACCGAGTCTAACAATATGGCAATCAAGGCGCTCGCCCGCGAGATAGGTCGCAAGCGTTCCAAAGTTCTTGTCAGTGAAATCGAGCACAGCGCCGTGCTCCGCCCCACTGACGCGATGGCGGCTGTGGGGTTTGAGGTTGAGAAAGTCGGCGTCGATTCTGATGGGCGTCTTAAACTCGACGAGTTCGCTGCTGCGCTTAATCCCGAATGTCCCGGTTTCGCCTCCATTATGTGGGCGAACAACGAAACCGGAGTCGTCCAACCGATCGCTGAAGCTTGCCAGCTCGCGAAAGAAGCAGGGTGGTTTTTTCACACCGACGCAATCCAGGCGGTCGGGAAAGTGCCGGTTCGGGTTGACGAAGTCCCCGTCGACTACCTGTCCATCAGTGGGCACAAATTTCACGCCCCCAAAGGAGTCGGTGCACTCTACATTCGGGAAGGTGCTCCTTTCGAACCCATGACCCGGGGCGGAGGGCAGGAAGGGGGGCGTCGCAGCGGGACTGAAAATGTCCCCTACATCGCAGGGCTCGGCGAAGCCGCCGCGCTCATGCAGGAAGAAGCGCAAAACGGAGGGCTCGCCCGCGTTGAAGCCTTGAGAGACAGGCTCGAGAACGCTCTTCAAACAGGGTTGAATGCAACACCCAACAGGGTTGAATGCAACGGCTCCCGTGAGCATCGCACCGGAAACGTCGCCCACGTTTCGATAGCTGGTAAAGTTGCCTCCGAACTGCTTCCCAAACTCGACGCCGCCGGAATCCAGTGCTCCGCCGGCAGTGCCTGCATGACAGGCAAAAACCAACCCAGTCACGTTCAGAAAGCGATGGGCTACAGCGACGAACGCGCCTTCAGCAGTCTGCGCTTAAGTCTCTCTATCATGACGACCGAAGCCGAAGTCGACGAAGCCGCGAGGCGAATCATCGATGTGGTCAAAGGTTAGGCGGCGCAAATTCGTTTCAAACCGATCCCTTTTCTCACCTTGGTATTGAATTTTCACATCACCGTGATTGACCGAACCCATAGAATGCAGGTAGGTTTGATCATTCCAGAAATGGAGAGAGATGAGCACCTGGTGGGCTCCGCGGTCTTCAAAACCGTTGTCGGCAAGTGATCCTTGCCGGGGTTGGTTCAATTCCTTCCCTCTCCGCTATTTTCTGAAACCTGTTCTGTGTTGCGTAACTCGCTGAAAACCAATGCTTACGGATTGAGTGTTGTGAGGTTTTAGCGTAAGTTTTCTGGTCGAGTTATGGCTAAGTAAAAAGAACTCTGGGATTGTGATGGAAGGGGGCGTCTATTGGTTCCGTCGTGCGGTGCCGAAAGACCTCAAAGGAAGGGGGGGAATATGTTACGGAGGATGGGAAAGCGCTGAAGCAGATCGCGTTTTCTCTGAAAACCTCTGATCGAAAGCGGGCTGAGAGAAGGTGCCGAGAGGAATGGGTCAAGGTGGATGGGGACTTCGAACGTGAGCGGTATAAGGCTGCTCATCCAGGGCTATCCAGTATGGAGTTGGCCGCAAAGGTCGAAGACTTCGAGCGAGGCCGATTGAAGGAAATCTTTCTCTCCAACTTAGATCCGCGAACGGAGGCGTTTCGATATTTTCTCGATCTTGAGCGAGAGTCGAATGAGAATATTCTGGATTCTATTGCTGACTGTAGTGAGGTGAAGCTTGAAGAGATCATCGTCGACTGGCAGCAGGATATCGATGACTACGCGGAGAAAAGGTGGTCACGAAATCCTTCAGATCAGAAGGCGAAACGCTACGAGAACGATGTGATAGATGAATTCGAGGACTACCTCAAGCGCAGAGGAGTGCGGGTTCGCCCGAATTCTAAGGGTTTGCAAATTTTTGCAGAATTCTTTCGGAGAGCAAAGCTGGAGAGTCTTCACCGAGACCTTAACCGGATCAAGAGTGAGCCGATCCAGCAACACGATTCCGATTTCTGGAAGTTTTCTCCCGCTTTGAATGTGGAGAGCGGCATTGTCGGCAGTGCTTCACTTCCTGAGGAGCGAACCGTTGGCCAATTGATTGAGGCTTTCATGGAGCATCGGAAGGCCACGGGGAAATCACCTTCGACAATTCAGGCCTACGAAGGGCATACGAGGGTTTTTGGAGATGCGGTGGGAAGGGAGCGCACCTTGGCATCTCTCTGCTTGGAGGACATTGAGAGCTTCTTGGACTGTTTGGCAAAATATCCCCGCAACGTGGACCAGAGGTATCGGGGGAATGAATCTGCTAGATGCGCTCGAAAATGCGAGGTCTCGGGGCGATACCGACCATCTATCCAACCAGTCTGTGAAAAACTACTACACGACGGCGAACACGATGCTTTCACATGCTGTCAAGAAGGGCTGGATCGAGAAAAACCCGGCTTCGAATTCTCTCTTGGGAGATCGCTTCATGACGAAGAGAAAGCCCAATAAGAAGGAGCAGTTCAATGGGGAGCAACTAACAGCCTTGTTCAACTCCCCGCTTTATACGGGGTGCAAGAACGATGGCTACGGTGTCAATCGCCCTGGCCCTAACCTCCCGAGAAGGGGCAAGTTTTGGGTTCCCTTAATTGGCCTGTTTCATGGCATGCGCCTGAATGAGTGCTGCCAGTTGCTCGTTTCGGATATTGAGCAAGAGGATGGGATAGCGGTTATCCGCGTCTCAGAAGGGGATGTAAGAGAAGGCGAGCTTGAGAAGCGTCTGAAGACAGCGGCATCCGATAGAACCGTTCCGCTTCACCCTAAGTTGCTCCGGATCGGCTTTTTGGAGTTTGTTGGGGAGCGGCGGGAAAAGGGAGGCTCTGAGCGGCTCTTTCCTGAGCTGAAGGCCTGCAAGCTCGGTTACCTCAGCAATCCGTTCAGCAAGTGGTTCGGCAAGTGGTTCGGGCGATTTTTGAAGACTAACGTAGGGGAGGACTGCGGAGCGACCTTTCATAGTTTTCGTCACATGGTTCGAGACAAGTTTCGTGAGATTGGGACAAACCCAGATCGCTTCCGGGCAATTCAAGGATGGGAGGAGGGCACCGGAGTGCACAAAGACTATGGGGAGGGATTCAGTGCTTCCGTCCTGTTCGATGAGATCCGAAAAATAGAGTATCGAGGGCTGGACCTGAGCCACCTCTATTTGGAAAACCAGAATTGATTGTTCAAACTTTAGTTCTTCCTTTTCAGCACCATAGCAGACCGCGCTTTAAAATAGTCCCAGTGTTCCGCCTCAATTGAACTGCCCTCAAATCCACCTGACTCCACGGCATTACTCTTTTTGCTCAAGGTGAGGCTCGAGGGCCTTGTAGATGGCGTTGTGCCACATGCCTAGAAGCCAATGTGCTTCTCCGTAGCGATCCTTATACTCCTCTATCTCGAACAGGCGTTGGCGGGCGAGTGACCCGCCGCCACGAACGATCGCCGGAACACCTTTCATCAGCAGCATTTTGTATTTGTTTTCCATAAAAAAGTTCCCGAAGAAAACTTCCATAAATCTAAGACACTCTACAACCATCCCAGAAGGAATGTTAGTCAGCTTCGAAAGAAGATCCAATTCGTCTTCCATCTCAACGAAAAGGTAGCCGCCAAGGACGGTGTAGAACGCTTCGAATAGATAAGGGATTTTTGGCCCGTGTTCATGCTCTTTGAGCATTTTCAAACCGTCAAAATATTTGGGTGGTAGATTGTGCCTCGGAATGTCGAGTGAGATTTCTCCGAACTTCAATGCGTATGAGGGGCGTGGGTCGTCTCCTCGCTCAAAGGCGTCATCGAGTGCGTTTTTCACTATCACGAACCGCGCGACCGATTCTAAATCCATCACACACTGGACATCAAGAAGCTGATGGGAGTCTCTTGCTTTCTTCCATAGCTCATCCTCTGAATTTTTTTTGGACTTCGCCCTGTGCGTTACGATTGATCCTGAGAGCTTTGGGTGATCAAAATAGGCTTGGTAAAGCGTCTCCGCCCGAGCCAAAGGCTCTCTCTGAAAAAAGCTGGCGCGTGTTGTAAAAAGGTAACTTCTTGCCTTCCGGAAAGCCTCTTCTTTTTGATTCTCTTTGCATCTCCTCCGTAATTCTGAGAGTGCTATTCGTCTGCAAATGTTTTGATACCACAACGGAGCAACCAATCTCGCCTGTTGCTGTTCCGTCAGCCCGTTCTTCTGCTCTCCTAGGGAGGTGAGGTTAATTCCGTCTAACGGGAATGAGCACATTCGAACGCCGAGTTCCTTACCCTTAGATTGATACACCGGGAGGTGGTCTTCATTCGCTCCACGCATACTCACCAAACACGCTTCTCCGATTCCGAGATACTGCTTTTGCCCATACAATTTGAATGTGTTGGTGAAATTGAATCTGTCTTTTTTCACTTCGAAAAGGATTCTGGCCGGAGCTCCCTCGCCCACTGGAGTCGCCACCACATCCAATTCCAAAATTTCTTTACCGTCGTGGCTCAAAGTCATATTCGACTCAACGAAGTAGCCGAGCACAGTAAGAGCCGACACGACGAGATCCTCAAATTGCTCTCCAGTTGGATTATTTGGAAGAGAGAGTGGCATTGGTCATTTTCGTTAGGATAGGGAGCCTGGGGGATTTGCTTGTGGCTGTCGCGACTAGTGAAGGATGGGGATGGCTTTCGATGAAGTTTTAAACTCTCCGTTTGGCAACATTAAGACGTCATGGATCTGTCCGCCTACAATCCGATGCTTCTTCGGGCAGACCCTCCTGTGAACTTCCTTAATAGTCTCTATTGGCTCCCTCACCCATAATCGATAAGCATCATAATCACTTCCCTTTGGGAATTTTCCTCGCGCCCTGATAGCCATGGTCATTTTCATTATTGCATCGGCAGCGGATGAAAAGAGTTCAGGGTCTCCATTGTTGAATCGCATGACATGATGATTCTCTAGCCAGGAGAGAAACTCTTGTCTCGACGGCTTCCCTTGAAAGTCAGGGTGCTTTTCGAGGTCCACCGCAGTTCTTCGACTGAAAGAGACGGTATCGGAGGTCGATGAGTAGGTCGGATCTTTGAAATTGCTGACCAAGATAAGTTCAGGGATCCGTTTTCCCCCTACGTTTTCGTAGAACGCGAGATGGACGCCAACTCCTCTCTGATTCTGATTTAAGCGAAGACTTCGAATTTTGACTGTCAGCTCATGAGAAAGCTGCTTTGCGAATTCTTCGTGATCAGATGCATTTCGGTTTTCGGCAGTGAAATTCTTCAGAAAATTAAACGTGTCAAAGGTGCCGAACCGGGCCAAGCCCCAATATGAAATAGTTAGAGTTAATGGTTTTGAGCAAATGATTTTCGGTCGCCGAGCCTCGATGAGATCTCCATTTTTTGCGTTGGTAAGGAAGGAGTCAGAGGCCGTGGCAACACATTTTCTACTGAACATTGATGCTATAGCAGTCATTTAGAACACAAGGGATAAGTTCGTATTTAAGAACGTTTTATTGCCGCTGCATGCGGCAATTTCGGGGAAGCGAGAATAATGAGTTTGTTTATTGCAAGTCATTTGCATTTATCGGGTTATGCAGGAAACCGATTTTCTGCGAAGGGTAAAAGTTGTTGCCGTTTTCGGGGGTAAAGTTTTCGGGGAAGGGGGGGATTAGTTGTGATAATTGATATTATATTAACCCAATTCTTGCGGGCCTGTCTGCTCATCCTCGGGGACTTCGAGGCATTCGGGAAAATAGCCCTCTGCACGAAATCGATTAATCTCGGATTGGTTTGCCCATGAGCGGAGTGCATCCATTAACTTCGATCTCATCTTTTGAAATTCAGGAAGGTTTCGCCAGTCTGCCCGTATGAAATTTTTCAAAGAATAGAGGGCATACTCGTAGTCGGTCGTGTTGAGCCAATGGAGCCAGTCTTTCGTTGTCCATGATGTCAGTTCGCTCCTTTCTTCCTCGCTGAGAAGTCCCTTATTATCCTCAATAGCCTCAAAAAGTTTCTCCGGCTTGACTTCAACTTTTGGAGATTCCTCTTCTACTTCGGGAATCATCGAAGAAAGGGCATCAGGGACTCTTTCCCGCAGTTCCCCGAAATAGATCTTGTCGACGGTGTGAAGATTCTTCTTTAGCCAGATCTTCCAGATTTCGGTCGTGTCTCCTCCGAATCGGGTCACAGCGTCCGTCAGTTCGGACACCTCTTTGACTGTCATGGTTGGAAATTCGTGGAAGTGTTCCGTGCCCGCCTTGATGAACTCCTGCTGATTGTCTTTCAAACTCCGATGAACAAGGCCCCAGAACTGGCGCGATTTTTGAGCATATTCGCTGCTCTTTGCCTGTTTCAGCCTCGTCTCCTTCAGAGAAAGTAATTCGCTTTCGTTCATCGAGCTGTCTCGATAGAAAGTCAGGAAGAGCTGGTTAAGAAGCTCTTGGGAGCTGAATTGAATCAACATCACGTCTTTTGCGATGAGGTTCGAGGGCGAGTTGGGGTCATTCCCATTAGTCCGGTCGAAAAAGAGAGAGCAAAGGGAGTTAGTATTTGTCTCCAAGTCTTCCACGGAATACCCATTCCCGGCTCGATAGAACAGAGCTGCCAGTTTTATTGCCGACTCCTTTTCGTCCGGGGAAAGTGAAATCCCAACTCGCTCGAATCGGTCGACTAAGGCGAGGACCTTCGATTCGATTTTGAGCATGGTTCTGATATTGGGTGACTTGAAGGCTGAGTGGATCTCTCCGATCACTTTCGAGAGTTCCGATTTGACGAAGTGATTCGCTAATTCCGTCGGCGATGGATTGAATGCGAATTCGGCGTCGATGAATTTCTCACGGAGCTTGTCCCACATTTCTTTCTCCTCGCCCAACTCGTCCTCGTTCACGACGATAATTGCTCTGACATTCGCCTGAGAGTGTTCGACGAGTGAATTTGCGAAACCGATCAACTCTTCGAGGCTGAGGCCTTTTCCTTTCCGGTCGACATCGTCGATGACGAGAAGCAGGCCAGCTCTTCTGGCGATCGCCCAGATTGCAGACGTAGCCGACACGTTGATCCCCTTAAGGAACGGGACCCAGTTCCCCAAGATACCAAAAAGGGCCGTCACGCCTTTTTCGATCCACTTTGCCTTCAGCTTGAGGGAGCCAGGCTCCGTTGAGCCCACTGCTACTTCGTTCAGGGATTTGATGTCGTTGACTCCAAATACCGATGTGTAAGAAAGGAAGCTGAACTTCTCTCGAAATTCTTTCTGTTCCAATATCTGTTCGCGCAGGAAATATGATTTTCCGGATCCATATTTTCCCTTGAGCACAAAGAGACCAGCGTGACGATCGGAGAAAAAACTTCGGAGGCAGTCTGTAGCCTCGTCGATTTCGTTGCGATGAATGGTCACTTTCCCGAGGTGTTTGTCTGCATTGTGTGTTCGACTCATTTTGTCTCGAAGTAATCGGAATCGATTTCTGGGATGGCGAAGGAATGGGAAGGGGTGATGCCGATTCCAAACTCGATCATCAGTCCTGCGAGTTTCTCGCCGTCGATCAGAATGATCTTCTGAGGGACAGTGGCTGCATAATCGGAGGCGTTCTTGTTGAAGTCACTGGTGGTGATGAACACTCCTTTGTGAGCCTGCTTTCCGGCAAGGGCACCGACGAAGTTTTGGATCTCGACTCTTCCGACAGATCCTTCCCAACGCTTAGCTTGAACGTAGATCACGTCGAGACCAAGACGGTCTTCGTTGATCACTCCATCGATTCCACCGTCTCCGGACTTCTTGGTGACTTGTGCGGCTTCGGCTCTCGATCCGCCGTATCCCATTGCGAAGAGGAGATCGATTACGATTTCTTCGAAGTGGTAGGGATCGACCTCGGCTAAGACGCCAAGCAACTCTTCTTTCTTCGATTCCAGAATTTCGGCATAGGCGGTTTCGATCCTTTCCTCCGGAGTTTTGTCTGACTCTTCTTTCTCGGTGGTTTTGACCTTCTTTCCTTTCCCTTTTACAACTCGTTCAACGTAGCTCGGATACTTTTCCAGGACGGATTTGTCGATGAACTCGGGATTCGTGTTGAGAAGTTCTTTTCCGGTTTCAGTGATCTGAAGGTATCCTCGTTTCGGCTTCTGAACTAACCCTGCTGCCAGGAGATACCATCCTGACCATCCACATCGATTGTAGAGATACGTTTCGTTCCCGCTGGGAAGTCTCTCCTCCTGATCTTCTTCGGAGAGATTTAGCAAATCGGCCACCCGCTTCGAGTAGTCGCGCCTGTGAAGCGCTTCTCCGTCGGAGAGCACTTTTAGAACGGGAAGCATCAGTTCGTGGTAGCTTGGAATTGGCATAGTGAGTGGCGTTGTTGAGTTTTGCAAAAATTTGCAAAAGAAGATTCAAAATTCAGCTTGTTCCAGGCGAAGCTTCACATCCCGCCAGTTCGGAAAGACTTGGTCAAGTAGTTTGAAAAAGGCGGTGTTGTGATTGGGTTCTTTCAGGTGGCAGACTTCGTGAGCGATTACGTAGTCAACACAAAGGGAGGGGGTTCGGACAAGGTCAGGATTGAGAAGTATCTTTCCAGCAGGGTGTGAACTTCCCCATCGCTTGGACATGGATCGGAGTTGCAGCTTGGGAGTAGGGAGATTGTTCCGGGCACACCACCCGTCCCATTTGCTCAAGCGTGTGGTGAACTGGGTGAGGGCTTTTTCGCGCATCCATTGATTGAGGAGTCGCTCTACCTCCGCTTCCGTCTTCTCTGGAACCTCGATATGAAAAAAGGCTCCCTTGAGCTTCACGTCGCTTCTCTCCGCTTTCCTGACCTTCAATCGATACTGTTTGCCGAGGTATCGGTGAGTGGCTCCGGAGCGATAGATCAACTCTGGTTTGCTCACGTTGAGTTGGGAGAACTCCCAGCGTTTTGCGGAGATCCAACCGGCCCGCTTTTCCACCTTGGCGATGATGTCTTCTGTTTTTGCGTTCTCGGGGGCGACGAGTTCGACGTCACCATCGGGTAGGACACTGATCGCAAGCGTCTTTCGGGAAGAGCGCATGAGCTTGCAGTCGCCCACTCGTGTAGAAACGGTCCCGTCCTCAAACATCCTGTGTGCGGTTGCGTGCGATGCTGATGGCGGACTCGATGAAGGAGTCCATCTGATCGAAGCTGAGGCCGATTCCGTGCTCTCCTTGCAGGGCGAAGAGGTAATCGTCGATCTCGTTTCGCATTCGATTCTGAGCGTCGACGTTTTCCCGCCATCCGATGATGCTGTGCTTTCGGATGATGTCTTCGACGTGACACGCTGCTTCGGCGAGAATCGTCTCAGGCGTTGCTTTTTGTTTGCTGTCCGTTCCGTAGGAAGGGGAATCGGGTTCCCCAACCTTGTTCGAGTCTTCGCCTGTCTTCTCTCCGCCGACTTGGAGTGACCCGGCGAGCTGTTCCTTCAGCGACCCGAAAAGGGCACGGGCGAGGTCTCGCTCTCTCAATGCCTCAGGTCCATCTTCGTTTCGCCCTTTGCGGGCTTGCTCCATGCAGTCGGTGACTCGGGAGAGGTATTCGGACTCGTTGATTCGTTCGTTCTTATAGTCCTCGATGGCCTGTTCGATGAGCACAGACAATTTGCGGTAGAAGAACGGGTCTTCGTCCATTCTCTCTGTGATGGTCTTTTTAGTCCGGTTGGCGATGGCGTCCGCTTTGGCACGAGGGGATTTGAGCCGGTCGACCTCGGCTTCAAAGGCTTCCCGTTCGAAGATATTGACCGGATCAACCACCTGAACAATCTCGTCCGCCTGAACAAAATTGTTCAACATCTTCTCGATTTGCGCTTCATATTCGCGGTAGTCGATTTCCTCGGCGTAGCGGATCTTCACGCTGGCTCGGAGGCGGTAGAAAAACTTGGCCGACTCCTTGTAGCGATCGATTTCCGCTTCCGGAGTTTCCTTGATCCAGTGAATACTGGACAGCGCCAGTTTGAGGGTCCGGTTGAAGTGAGACAGAGCGGTGTAAAATGCGTCGCGATTCGTGTCGTCCTCCAATGCAAGCTCGAAAGCTTCCACGTCTTCTTTGTTCGCCACCTCGTCGAAGAATTTCCATACGGCGGCGTGTTGATCGGGAAGCTTCTTCAGCTCCTCGCTCAGATTGATGAGCGTGCCTTCGAGATCTTCTTTATCGAATTTTTTCCCGAGAGCAGAATACAGTTCCAAAGCGCCGTAGAGTTCGGCGAGAACACCGTAGTAGTCGATGATGAGCCCGTTGTCTTTCCCGTCGTGGAGACGGTTCACTCGGGCGATGGCTTGGAGGAGGTTGTGCTCCTTGAGATTCCTGGCGATGTAGAGAATGCGGTTTCGTGGGGCGTCGAATCCGGTGAGCAATTTGTCGACCACAATGATGATCTCGGGATCATCACCCTTCTTGAAGGATTCGATGATGTTCCGGTTGTATTCCTTCTCGGAACCATACTTGTCCATCATGCCCTTCCAGAAGCGGAGAACCGTTTCGTCTGCTTTGGATTTGTCGTCACCTTCCCTGTCATCCGGGGCGGAGATGATGACCTCTGCATTCACCTTGCCGAAATCATCGAGGAGCCGTTTCAGCCGGATCGCTTCTTTCTTTCCGGGGGCAGTGAGCTGTGCTTTGAATCCGGTTCCTTTCCACTCCTTCGAGTAGTGCTGGGAGATGTCCCAGGCGATGAGGTAAAGGCGGGAATCCAATCGGTTCAGTTCGTCCCGCCCGGAGAATTTACGTTTGAGATCCGCTTTCTGTTCCGGTGAGAGGCCTTCGGCGAGACTCTCAAACATGGTGTCGATGCCTTTTTTGTTCACGTCCTGCATGACGTGTCGGCCTTCGTAGAAGAGGGGCACGACTGCCTTATCTTCGACGGCATCGCGGATGGTGTAGGCCGGATCGATGAACCCGCCGAACTTCTCCGCCGTGTTTTTGTCCTTCTTCATCAGCGGTGTCCCGGTGAATCCGATGAAGCATGCATTGGGCAGCGACTTGAGCATTCGCGTATTCGCCTCCCCGTATTGGCTGCGGTGACTTTCATCGACGAGGACGAAAAGGTTGTCGTCTTCGTTCACGAAAGAGCCTGTCTTCGAGGCGGCGTTGAATTTGTCGATGATGGTCGTGATGACGTCCGCCTTGTCGCTCTTGAGAAGTTTGACGAGGTGCTTGCCTGTCTTGGCCTGTTGCGGGTTCTTGCCGCATTGATGAAAGGTCTTCCAGATCTGCTCATCGAGATCGATACGGTCGGTCACGATGACGATACGGGGATTCTCGATCCCGTCGTCGAGAGCGAGTGCCTTTCCAAAGAGAACCATCGTCAGGGATTTTCCCGATCCCTGGGTGTGCCAGATGACGCCCCCTTTTCTACTGCCTTCGGGGGTGCGTTGGCGGACTCTCTCAAGCGTGCGTTTGACGGCGAAGTATTGTTGGTAGCGGGCGATCTTCTTAACGGCTCCTCCTTCATCGTAGAGAATGAACTGGCGGGCGAGTTCAATGAGGCGCTCCGGTCGACAGAGAGCGTAGAGAAAGTCATCCTGCTCCGTGGGAGTGATCTTCTCAACCGCCCGCTTTTCGACTTCCTCTTTGGCGAAGGCAAACATCCCGGAGAAGAGTTTTTCGTGGGCATCCTTGCCCGGAGATTCGTTGACAAGTTGATCGACCTGCTCGCTGATGTCGCCCATTTCTCGCCACTTCGACCAGAACTTGATTGGGGTTCCAGTGGTCCCGTAGGAGCCTTCGTTCTTGTTGATGCCGACAGTGAGTTGCGAGTAGAGGTAGAGCTGGGGAATCTCTTCGCTCTCCTGGTTGCGGAGGTTCTGCTTGATCGCCGCATCCAGAGAGTGCTTTTCGTCAGGGCGTTTGCATTCGATGACGACAAACGGGATGCCGTTGACGAAGCAGACGATGTCCGGTCGGCGGGTCTTTTTGCTTCCGCTTCGCTCCACCTCGAATTCGGCGGTGACGTGGAAAACGTTGTTGTGGGGATTCTCCCAATCGATGTAGCGGAGCTGAGGACTACGGGTTTCTCCGTCGACGTTTTGTTCGAAGCTCTCACCGAGAGTGAGCAGGTCGTAGATCTTCTCGCTGGTCCGGACGAGTCCATCGAAAAGAGGTTCCCGCATCGTCTCGATCGCTTTGGCGATACTCTCGTCTGAGAAGCGATGTTCGTGACCTCTTACCGAAAAGCGATTGAGGCGATGCAGTTGTTTGGTGAGGATGTCTTCGAGGATGACGAAGCGAAGTTTTCCGCGTCGCTCCACTGCCACCTCTTCGGGTGTGAGATAGGAGAATCCCAACTTTTGCAGAAGCTGCAAGGCAGGGATCTGCGAGATGTGGGATTCAAGGTAAGAGGGAGCGGCCATGACACGAGAGCTGAGCAATCAATCCAACAGGATTGGGTCGGTGATCCAACAGGGTTGGGTGGAGGAGTGAACAGAGTTGAGTGTCATGCTGCGGAGTCCTCCAATTTGACGCGGACCTTTCCGGTAAGGAGTTGCTGCATGAGGCCTCGCTTCTGGTCGTCGATGGCATCCCGTTTCTTCTTGAGGAGGGCGATTTCCTGATCGGAGGTGTCGAGGATGGATGCGATGGCTTGTTGTTCTTTGATGTCATCAGGCAATGTCACCTCGATTTGGGCAAAGTTTGGATACTTAAGATTGAGAGTATCAGATACCAAGCCCTGTGAATATCGATGGAATAAAGATATAGTCTTGGGGAGCTTAAAGAGATGAGCTGCATATTCTCCGAGAATCCCATCGCCGGGAGTGCAAATTGTGTAAGCGGGACTTACAATTCCTTCCAGAGTAGAGAGAGCCGAAACGCCCTGCCACATTCTCATGGTGTTGTATCCAATATCTCCCAGTGTGATTCGAAGATACTTTGATTTGTCTGCGTTAGAGGAGTCTTTTTTCACCAATTCATCTCTGTCGACAACGCCTAGTGCCATCGTGATCGAAAGTAGGGGCAAATCAGATCGCTTAGCTTCCTTCCGATTGGAAAACAAATCGCCCAGCCGTTTTTCAACCCATGATTTACCAAACCCCGGCAACCGCTTCTTTCCGGTGAGGAGTTGCTGCATGAGGCCGTGCTTTTGGCGCTCTTTGGTGGCGATTAGGTCGTCGAGCTTCTCCAGTGCGTCATCCCAAGTGGAAAGGATCTCGGCGATCTTCTTTTGTTCGGGGAGGGGAATGGCCGGTATAGAAAATTTACGGAGGCTTTCCAGATTTAATACCGGCTGAGCACCACCAAGAGAGTTTATCCAAATTAACCTGGAGACTCCGCCTTCGAGGAATTGGCGCACGTAACGGGGATCTGATTTCTCGGGATCGATTGAGATTCGTGCAACAGACCGGGAGATGTTCGCTGAGTCTAGCCAGGGTGGCACTACGGCAATCTTCCCGATATTCGCCCCAACGACTGTGATGAGCAGGTCACCTTCCGCCACCCGGGACCTGCTGTAAGGTTTCTCAATCTCATCAGATACTCGCATCATTTTTTCTGTCGAGCACCAACCTCGCGAGTAGTCCTTGCTCCGTATGAGAAGATGTCCATTTGGCGTATTATTGCCCGGTTGAACTATTCCGTATGTGATCGTCCGCTTTGATCGAACTAAAGCACCGAGCTTAACCTCTTGCAGATGCTCTACGCTCATGCCTCCAACTCCTTCAGGAATTCCTGCATTTTCGTCTGCACTGTGACTAACTCGGCTTCCAGGGTGTTGATTTCCTGCTTTACCACACCCAAGTCGATTTCTTCTTCTTCCTCAAACGTGTCCACATACCTCGGGATGTTGAGGTTATAATCGTTGTCGGCAATTTCCATAGGAGTTGCCCGGTAGGAATATTTTTCGATCGTCTCTAAGTCTCGATAGGTCTTTACGATCTTGTCGAGGTGCTCTCCGGTCAGCTGATTTTGTTTTTTTCCATCATCAAATTCTCGCGAGGCATCAATGAATATGACATCGCTATTGGTCTTCCCCTTGTTGAAAATCAGAATCGCCGTGGGGATCCCAGTTCCGAAAAAGAGATCCTGCGGCAGACCGATGACCGCTTCCAAAAGGTTCTCTTGAATCAAAGCCTTGCGGATCTTGCCCTCGGCTCCGCCGCGAAAGAGGACGCCGTGAGGAACGACGACTCCCACCTTACCCGACTCTTCGCGGGCGGTCTCGATCATGTGCAGGATGAAGCCGAAATCTCCCTTGGATTTCGGAGGGGCTCCCCGTTGAAATCGGAGGAAAGGATCAACCTCCGTGATGCTCTTGGTCCTTCCCTTTTCATCCTTCTCCTGCAGCTCGCTCCACTTGTCGAGGGAGAAGGGAGGATTGGCGACTACGATGTCGAACTTCTGAAGTTTGTCGTCCTCTATCAATCGGGGATTGCGAAGGGTGTCGCCCCACTCGATGCGGAAGTTGTCCATCCCGTGGAGGAACATGTTCATCTTGCACAGGGCCAGCGTCGTTCCGTTGCTCTCCTGCCCGTAGAGGGCGAAGTCTCTCTCATCGGCCTGGGTGCCAACCTTGATCAACAGGGATCCGGAGCCACAGGCGGGATCGCAAATGGTGTCTCCCTTTTTCGGATCGAGAAGTCGTGCGAGCAACCGGGACACCTGTCCCGGCGTGTAGAACTCTCCGGCCTTCTTTCCGGCTCCGGAGGCAAAACGCTCCAGCAGGTATTCGTAAACGTTCCCGATGACATCCTCGTCACCAATGACGGAGGGACGAAGATCGAGCCTTGGATCGTTGAAGTCTTCGAGCAAGTGCTTGAGGCGGGCGTTCCGGTCCTTGGTCTGCCCGAGCTTGGATTCGTTGTTGAAGCTGACTTCCCGGAAGACGCCTTCGAGCTTGGCCTTGTTTTCCTCTTCGATGGACTCCAGGGCAACGTCCATATGCTCCCCGATTTTCGAATCGTTCCGCTTCGCATAGACGGAAAGGAAATCACAGCCGTCGGGGAGCTTGAATCGTTCGCGGGAAAGACGGCGGGCGACGCGGGCTTCGTCCCCGTCATACTCTTTCAGGTATTGATCCCGTCGATCCCGCCACAAGTCGGAGATGTATTTCCAGAACAGCATCACGAGGATGTAGTTCTTGTAGTCGGACGGATCGACGACGCCTCGAAAGGTATCGCAGGCCTTCCATGCGATGTCGTTGATTTCGGATTGGTTCACTTGGCTCATTCTGAAGGTGGGGATGAAAGGGGGAGCATTTTTCCGGTGAGCATCTGCGTGAACAGTGCTTCCCGGTAGGTGGCTTTGAGGGTGGATAGTTCTTTGAGAATTTCGGCTTCCTGTCGGGCAAGTTGAGCGATTTCCGCAATTTGATGCTGTGTCTCCATGGGGGGGACCGGAATTCTCATTTCCTCCCGGATAAACTGGACGGGAATCGTTTTCACATAACTCCCGCTTGCCTGGTATTGAAGATAGCGCTGGGTCGAGGGACGATTGAAAAACCACCAGAGATATTCCGGCAACACTTTCTTCCGATCTGCCCTGACGACATAAATTTGCCCCCCGGCAATGGCCTGAATCTTTTCGTCAACGAGAGCGGCGGTCATCCGCCCTCCCCTATTTGCGATGACCAAATCGTTGGGCGCAACTTTGAATCGCTCCATCGATTTTGTGACTTTGATAAGGTGAGGAGTTTTGATGCGAATCACTCCGCTCTCTTTGATGTCTCCAATTTTGAGGAGGTGCAGCCCTTCCTCGTCGATCTGCTTGGATGCGTCGGGACCACGAAGCGTGAGACCAATACGCACGTCAGCAATTTCTTTGAGAAAGGACTGCTTCATCTCCATGCGACTAATCCTAATGTTCAGTATCCCGAGGAGGAAACGGGTCATTGCCCGGGGCAATGGTATCCTTGCTTCGGATTTTCCCATCGCGACCGTGCGTTGTGAGTTCACCGCCTCCCTGATTAATCAGGTTTTCGCGCGCCGCTTGCTCAGCATCCGCCTGCGTCTTGTGCAGACTGGATGCTCGCTCAGCATCTTGTCTCTTGTTCGCCCATTGACCGTCAGGCCGTTGATATACGTTTCTATCTTGAGGTTTACTCATATCGATTTGATTTTGGTTTAATTGGAGGGGGCGGATGCCGATTCCCCCTTGTTAGCCGACTTCGAATGAGCTACTATTCCTCTACCACAGATGGGGTTTCGCTCGTTCGAAGTCCTTTCTTGGGCCCCGCAATATTTCGATGTTGCGGGGTCTTTTTGAAAGGGCATTGAATGCATTACATCCGCTAGTGCGAGTCTGCAAGCGTAAAATAGGGAGAAAACGCGAAGTTTCTTGGTGTAAAAATTGCACCATTAAGTATTGTGCTTATTAAGAAGGGTCTTTGAGTGAAAACAGCAGTATGTTTCGCATGCAGGAATTACTTCAATCGAATCGGAATTCGCCAACTATGGCAAAAACTGAGACCGAACTCCTTACTCAGAGTCTAGTTTCTCCAGCAGAGGCTTATTTGATGTCTCTCCAGAGTCCCATCTCGAAACGGGGCATGAAAAGTTCACTCAATCAGGTTGCGAGGGTGATACAGCCGAATTTACTCACGAGTGAGGCTTGGAGAATGATTTCCCGGGAGAGATTGACCGCCCCGGCGGGCAGGAAGATTTTTGCTGATCTGGAGGGTGCTCCCGCTTCGCGCAATAAGGCTCTATCGGGAATCAAGGGCGTGGCAAGGATGGCGTGGGAAATGCGTTTGATTCCAACGGAGAGTTGGAGCGGATCAGGGCGATACGAGGAGACAAGGGGAAGCGGGAGCTGGCGGGGAGATACATGCCTCGAAAAGAATTGCTGCGGCTGCTTAAAGTTTGCGCTCGTGATTCGATGCCAGCCGGTGCGAGGGATACTTTCTTGTTGTCAGTAGCAGCGGCCTGCGGGCTTCGTCGAGCGGAGTTGGTGAATCTGCATCTCAGTCAGTTTGGTCAGAAAGAAGATGGAGCGTTGGGGTTCAAAGTGGTCGGCAAGGGAAACAAGGAGCGCTCCCTCTTTGCGTCGGGTGCAGTGCTCACGAGTCTGGAGCAATGGCTGGAGGTGAGAAGGGCGGAGCCGTGACCTGTCATTTGTTAGATCCGAAAAGGTGGGAAGGTCGAGCCGGAACTGTCTCTGAGCACGACGGCGTTGGCGAAGGTTTTGAGTAAGCGTTGTCGACAGGCCGGAGTCGAGGATTTGACCTGGAATGATTTTCGAAGAACTGCCGCGAGTGATTTGCTGGATGCGGGAATCGATCTGGTGACAGTTTCGAAGATCATGGGTCACTCGAATACGACGACCACGGCCCGCTATGATCGGAGGGATGAGCGAGCAATTCTCCATGCCGCCTCTGCGGTATCGATTCCGTTTGTTCCGAGGGAGGTCTAGCGAGGTGCTTCCTCTTCCGAGTCAAGCGGTGCCTTATTAAGAAGAAGGGGGTGAACCAACAGAGGGAGGATAGTATATTTACGGATGTCACTACGCCCGTTGAGTTTCAGAGTTCGCCCCATCCGAGCAAAGCGAGTATTGATCGAGTAATATTAGAAGTGGGTAAATGGAAGGTGTCAGGAGAGGTGGGGGAAATCGATGTGTTCAGGAATTATTTGGGAGCGCCACCTAGGAATCGGGCGGGTCCCGGGCTTGGCTCTTTCGGATGGATTTTCACTCGTCCGGATCACAGCGGAAGAAGGCGGAAGGGGGTGCAGGTCAGGAAGAGCGGTGCGAAATGGGACGGAGGAGAGATTGGGTGTCTGCTTTTTGGAGGGACGGCAAAATTTTCAAACTACTTCAGGGAGGAGGCCACTGTGGATTCTGAGTCATTCATCACTCTCCAGCTCGATCTAAACCCGACTCGCTTCTTGCGTCACCAATCGGATCAGTCGCTTGAAGAGATTTCTCTCTTCAGGCAGGAGAATGATGAGTCAGAGGAGGAGTCGGAGTATTCACTCGACAGGAATGACAACTGGATCGTCAACCCCGGAGCCTCGAACGAGCTTCCTCCTTCGGAGTGTTTCCAGAGGTATTTGGAGGCGGTCGTATCGGGTTGGGAAGGAGAGGCTGAGCGCGCAAGTGAATTGGCCCACGTCTCGTTTGAGAGGATCGAAGAGAAATTGAACCTGAAGTCGATAGAGACGTATTGGGAGTATGAGGTTAATGACCCCACCGGATTGGTGAAGGGGCTAAAGGAGCCGTTGGAGGGCTATTGTGGTAGGTCGTTTCTCACCAGGGATTATCCTGCTTTCCTCGAAGAGGTAGGGCAAGAGGTGAACAGCCAGTTCATCGCACTCGGTAAACGCAACGGAGTCACAATCAAGGTCTACGCGAAGACCAACAAGCGCATCCGCTTTGAGGTTTATTTCCAGCTTTCAGGGAAAAAGGCTTACCGGGATTTCGATGGACATACATTGCAAGCTTGGAACGTTGAGGCGTTGGCAATGAAGGCGGCAATCAAATCCTCCGAACAGATTCGCGATGTCTTCAGGCATCTTCAGAAGTGCCGGAAGGTCTCTGCCGATGCTGCACCACCTTATGAGTTGCTGTTTGCGGTAACGAGCAAGGCAGAGAGTTCGCAAGATGCGTTGGACATCCTCTCGCTTCTGATCCACAACAATCACATCAGTGTCAGCAAGAGCGATCGCCTCTACGGCGCTGTGAGGGCACTTAAGCGTGCAGGAGTGGTGTGGAATGCGCTTCACGGACCTACCGCGTCTCTGGGTGCTTTGTGGGAGCCCTGGAGGTGTTGCAGAAGAATGCTTCTGAATTCCCCACGATGGCGGGAAGGGGATTTGCAGGTTGATGCTCCATTTCCATTCCCTCGGATGGATCAAGGAGAAAGAAACATCAGTTATAAAAGGTGCGATAAAGGATCGAGGCAGCTTTCCATTTGCTTGGCAAGTATCTCTTGGATTTCTTGTTGTGAAGAGAAGAGCTTGGCAAGCTCAATTAGAGTGCTCTCATCCCGGTCAAAGTAGGCTTTGGCAATTCCCTGAGCCACTGCATTCCCAGCGGGGTCTTCTTTGGCTATCAGCCCTCGATGTTCTATCGATGGAATTCCGTGAGCCACTGTGGCTACACCTGAGCGAAGCTCATCCTTATTTATCGGCAGATAATCCACAGTTAGCTGATCCATAATGATGCCGGAAGCGAATCGTGCACATGCAATCATACCGGAGAGACCTTTGTCGCGGCAACTACTTGGGCTAATACAACAACCAGTCTGGTGATGCTTGACGAACGAAGTTGATTTTGCATCAAAGTTTTGAAGCTCTGACTCAACCATGATTTCCAAGCAGATAGTTCCATTCCAATAGTGTTTGTCCAAACTTGAATCCCACCACCAAGGGCCCTCGGGATTTTTGGGATCGTATGGAATCAGCTCTGGATCGGAATCATAATTCTGATCTGTAATAAGGATTCTGCAGGCGGGCGTGTTGTAATTGATCGTTTCAACCCAGTAATAATTCTTGTCGGCGATTAGTGTTCTCCAATCATAGTGAATGCAGAGATTTCCGTAGCGAAATCCTTTGCGCCAATTGTTTGGAGATAGCCAGCAAACGTGGATTCTTCGCTTGTTTAGGAGGCTTTCGTCATAGACCAGCTGGGGTTTGATGGCACCTTGCCTCAGAATACTCAATCCAGAGTCGATATGGGTGACATGATAGACCTCGTCGAATTCCCCACACGTATCATTTCGGAAATCGGGATCACCGCTCGGTGTTCCTACCTTGTATTGTTCCCACGGATTCATATGAAGAGAAATTATCACATGGATTCCGGCGTGTGCTACATTTCATGGAAGCGACTAGAGTCATCCTGGAATCCAGCCTTGAAGACTGAGCCAGAAACTTCAGGGTGCTGCTTCAGGATTTCCAGGTATTGCTGTCCACTCACTCTTGTCTCGGAGATGAGTCGTTCGGCGAGATCGGTGATCAGGTTGCGAACCGATGGGGCAGCCATCCATTTTCGAACCTTGCTTTCAATTTTGATGGCGCTGCTATAGGGGCGGAGAGCGCTATTCTCTTCACAAGCTAGAATGGTAGCGGCAGAGCATTCTTCGTCCCCTGAGAGCGCGGGCTCCAAAAGTCGGATGATACTTTCTAGATCGGAACTCCATTCCAGGGTTCTGACTTCATCGAAGAGTTCCTTTTCACCCATCGAGACTAGAATCTGTTTTCCAAAATCAGAGCGGACGGGAAGGGGGATGGACTCGATCACAAACTCGACTTGAGCGACGGGACCGGCAAGACAGCGCCCCATGTATTGATCGTATTCGTCTCCGCTTGTCCTCTCTCCCCCGGGTAGATTGGTCTTGGTGATCCCTTTCTGATGGGGATGTTCTGGAGTGACCTCCACGTATTCGATTGTTTCCCCAAGGTTCGATCCCAGAAGGAAAGCGGCATGTCCAGCTTCGTGGTAGGCGACACTCCGACGAGTAAAGATGTGCTCCGACATTATGGGGTGATCTTCTAGTGTATTGAGGCCGAAGGGGGAAGCCTCAAGTTATCGAGTTCTACAAGTGGACCTGAGCATGTGGGCGATTCTTCCGCTTAATACACATTTTGAAAAGTGTAAGTTTTTCGTGTAAGATCTATCGGAGAAATAAGAAAAGGTTTTGTTCTTTATCGACGAGTTATGAAAAATGGGTTCAATTCCTTCCCTCTCCGCTATTTTCTGAGGAAGACACGGTAGGTCATATAACACGTCCCCGGCACGATGATGATGGCGAACCGGATCAGATGGGGCGGCTTCGCATAGTCCAGGAAGAAGGCAGCCGCTAAAGCGAGGGTGGCTACAATGAAAAGAGCCGTCAGCAGTTTTGCCGGGATGCTTTCATAGAATCCTTTCTTCCGCTGAATAGGAGCTGGTTTCGGCGCATCCGACGCAATGTTCATTGCCGCTGAAGATTCATTCTTCCGGTTCACTGATTCCACTTGCGCTATAAACGCGTCGGCAAATGCCCGAAATCCGCCGGGGTTGATCTGATCATTGATCCAAACATGGTAAGGAGGCTTCTGTGTCTTAATCTTCAGTGTTTCCACTTCGGTCATTGATCGTGAGAGATCCTTTTCCAGTTGATAGGATTCAATCTCCGAAAACGGGAAAAGTTGAGTCTGCCCTTTCATTGATAGAAACTTCCTGAGAAACGGTCGAAAGTAGCGGCTAAGGCCCTGCGAGGTGAGCCGATATTCCATCTTTCCGGCAAAGACTCCAAACGTCGCCAAAATGCCACCTAAGAGACCCACCATCGGGAAAAGGGGATGCAGATTGATCATGATCAGGACAAACATGGCGCCCATTCCTGCAACCGTTGCCAAAGCAATCGTGAGCCCGGGATTCGAACCGAACCCGTTTGTCTCCAGCACCGCTAAGATCTCTTCTTCGTCCTCCATCTTCGGGAAATTACCCGAAATCCCGATGGGCGCCACTCTGCGTTTTATGACCGGAGTGGCGGGCATTTCCCCGTCAGTCTCCTGCCTTGGTGGAGGATGGTCGAATATAGGCGGGGGATCACTGTTCGAACGAAACGGTCAGACTTCTATGAATGAATATACCCGGTTCTCGTCTCCGGTGGTTTGCTCACGCATCCTTCAATTTCTGACCACGGGGGCGATGTATTTCCGAGCCCGGTTTTTGCTCAAATCGATCACGTCGTTGACCGATTGGAAATAGTTGGGAGAGTGTCAGCGTGACGAGAAACCTAAAAGTGATGTGCCGCATTCTGGTAGCCTGTTCAGGGATTTTCTGTTCGGTTGCCGATGCTTCCGATTTGGAGACGGTTCCCTCTGCGGTGATGCCGGAGGAGCACTTCGCGGTGTTTGAAAAATACTGCCTCGAATGTCATGATTCGTTGACCGGGAAGGGAAATGTGGATTTGGAGGAGTTGTCTTTTGAACTTGGTGATTTGGAGACAGCCGAGCGTTGGCAGAAAATTCTCAACTCGCTGAATTCAGGCGAAATGCCGCCGGAGGATAAAAAGCAAATCAGCGATGAGGAGAAAACGGCCTTTCTCGACGACCTCTCTCATCAACTCGTTACGGCGCGTAAAGTCCTCAGTGACACCGGCGGGGCAATCACGATGCGACGATTGAATCGTCGTGAATACAAGAACTCAATTCGTGATTTGTTAGGTGTTGAAGTTGATGTTGCCGACCTGCCTGATGACGCCGGTTCGGGTGGCTTTGACACTGCGGGAGGGGCTCTCTTCTTTTCCAGCGATCAACTGGAGCGCTATCTTACGCTCGGTAGGAAAGCCCTCGATGCAGCCCTCCTGGATTTGCCTGTTCCTCCGAGACCGGAGACCCGGAAGGTCCGGGTCGAAGCCGAAGAAGAAGCGAACAAACGCATTACGGGGATTTTGCGGGGCTACCACATGGGCGGGTATCGCAAATACATGATGTGGAAAGCTTCGAATGGGAGGCCTGCTTCCGACTTTGGACTGGTCGATGACAAGGAGATGGAGTTTCGTAAGCTCGCCTGGGATCGCAATGCGCCGCAGTACATTGACTATCTGACCCGGCCGGAAACTAAGAACGGGGCCTTGATCACGATCGGGGGGAATCTCTGCCCACAGGTGCCGGCGGTGATTCCGGATGAGATGCCGGCCGGCAATTACAAAGTGCGGGTTCGGATCGGGGCATTCCCGAAAATGCCATCGGAGCGCACTTTTGTTGAAATGGGGTATCGGGGTGACCGCATCGACGGGGCGATTGATTTGATCGAGACGCGAAAGGTGAATGGCACGGTGGCAAAGCCCGAGACGATTGAGTTCGATCTTGCCCTGCGTGCGCCGAAGAATCCCCTGAAGGAGGATGTGGGGACGGAGACGAAGAAGGTGGTCATGTTAGGCGATCGGGTTGTCGTCTTTCGCGAGCGTCAGCCCAATGTGCGCGGATCAAATGTCTATCGGAATACGATGGCTCGGGAAGCGACCGGCTTCGGACCTGATCCCGCGCTCTGGGTAGATTGGGTTGAGTGGGAGGGCCCCGTCTACGACGACGAGAGCGCGTGGCCGCCGAGATCACATAACGAGATTTTTTTCAAAGGGCCCGGAGTGGCGTTGGATGACGCATATGCGCGGGAAATTGTGGAGCGGTTTGCTGAGAAGGCGTTTCGGGGAAGGGCGGCTTCGCCTGCTTTCTTTGATCGTCTAATGGCGCAGTATCGCGCCCGAATCGATCATGGCGAGGCGGCACACGATGCGATCCGGGAACCGCTCGCTGTGATTCTTGCCTCGCCCGCTTTTCTCTATCTCGCTGAGCCTGTCGGTGAAGGGGAGCGACGGGAGCTGGATGATCTCGAGCTGGCAGTTCGGCTCTCTTACTTTCTCTGGAGTTCACTTCCGGATGAAGAGCTTTACGAGCTGGCTCGCAAGGGAGCGTTGAAGCGCCCCGCTGTTCTCGCGAAGCAGACTGCGAGAATGCTGAATGATCCACGCTCATGGGAGTTTGTGAGTGGGTTTACCCACCAGTGGCTCGGAATGGATCGGCTCGATTTTTTCCAATACAACTACCGTCTCTATCCTGAGTTTGATGACAGTGTGAAAACGGCAGCTCGAGCGGAAGTTTATCATACGATTGACCGGCTCATTCGCGAGAACCGGTCGATTGGTGAGTTGCTGAAATCGGACACGGTGGTGATCAATGATGTGCTTGCTGATTTTTATGATATTCCGGGAGTGAAAGGGGAGCAGTTCAGGCGGGTCAAAGTGCCGGATGATCTCCCTCGTGGAGGTTTGTTAGGGACGGTTGCGGTTCTCGCGATGGGGTCGGACGGGGAACGCTCTTCTCCGGTGGAGCGCGGTGCCTGGGTGATGCGTCATTTGTTGCATGATGCGCCACCGCCTGCACCGGCGAATGTGCCTCAGCTGAGCCGTCATGCCGGGAAGTTGTTGCCGGCGCGGGAGTTGCTGCTCGCGCATATGGATGAGGCACAGTGCGCACAGTGTCATCGAAAAATCGACCCGATTGGATACGGGTTGGAGAATTTTACGGCGGCAGGTCAGTGGCGGGAGATGGAGTATACCGAGATTGCCGCGAATAACCGCGTCAGAGAATCGAAGGAGCATCCCATCGATGCGAGTGGTACGATGCCGGATGGAACCGCATTTACCGGCTTCTACGAACTCCGCGATCAAATAGCTAAAAGAGAAGATGCCTTTGCCCGCGGGTTTGCCGAGGCGCTGATCGCCTATGGGTTAGGGCGGCCTTTTGGATTTTCGGACTACGATCTCGCCGATGAGATTCTTGCTAAAGCGGAATCTAAAGAGAATCGTATGAGCCAGTTTATCCATGCGCTGGTTCAGTCGAAGCCTTTCAGGACGAAGTGAATTTTAGATATAACGAAGATGAGTTCAGGCCCTTTCCATTCTCCATCCCGTCGCAACTTTCTTCGTGGCGGCACGACATTGCTCGCCCTGCCGTTTCTTGAATCATTTGGATTTCGACGCTTTGCCTCTGCTGCTGAAAAGTCGGCGACGGTACCGAAACGAATCGCTTTTATTGGAATGGGATTCGGAGTGACCCGGGAAACCTGGTTTCCTGACACAGCCACGATGGGGGCGGACTATGAACTTCCGGACGGGCTGAAGCCGCTTCAGCGCCACAAAGATGACATCACTGTGATTCAGAATCTCTCGAATCAGTTCAGTAACGAAGCGCATTGGGGAAGTACTTTCTGGCTGACGGGGGCGAATCGTTACGCGGAACCCGGACAGAGCTTTCACAACTCAATTTCAGCGGACCAGGTTGCCGCCGAAGTGTTGGGCAAAGAAACGCGATTTACCTCGATCCAGCTGGGATCGGAAACGGCCGATACTTCAGGTCATGGACCGGGTTTGTCACTCGCGTGGAACCGGCAGGGGAAGCCTGTTGCCGGGCTTGACAACCCGACTCTCGCGTTTCACCGGCTTTTTTCTGATGAAACGATGCCCCTCGAGCAACGGCAATTGTTGCTCAAGCAAAAGCGTTCTGTGCTCGATTCGGTGATGGAGAATGCGAAGTCGGTTGGAAGAGGTCTCAATTCGTCGGATGCCGATAAACTCGATGAATACTTTCAGTCTGTCCGTGAGATTGAGACGCGCCTTTCCAAAGAGGAGCAGTGGCTCGGTGTCTCCAAGGTCCAGCCGGTGGATCCGGTCAAAGTGCCCCGGGAAGGTCTTGCCGGAGCTGAGGAAATTAAGCTGATGTATGATCTTATGATCGCGGCGATGCAGGTCGATGCGTCCCGTGTCTTTACCTATCGCCAGCCGGTCACGAGTTTGCTCCAGAGCCTCGGGGCGACCATTTCCGCTCACAACATGAGCCATTATCAGCCGGGGATGCGAATGGAGGCCTCCCAGAAGCGCGACCGGAAAAACTCGGAGTTACTGGCTTACTTTATTGATAAATTGAAAGCGTCGAAAGAGGCTGATGGTTCGAGTCTGTATGATCACACCACTTTGAGTTTCGGGAGTAACATCAACTCGATTCACTACCTGACGAATTGTCCTACTTTGATCACCGGCGGCGGGGCAGGAGTGAAGCATGGCCGTCATATTGTCCTCGAAGATACGAAAACACCGCTCAGTAATTTGTGGCTCACGTTGCTTCAGGGCACGGGGATTGACGTGGATTCGCACGGCGACAGCACCGGCACGCTCAGCGAGTTGCTCACGGGGTAGAGGGTTTCCGCGGATAGGAGCACCTTTCCTCAACCCGTCAGCGGAGACTGCTTTTCAGATGGGGATCGGAGAGGGCCTGTGACAGACCACCCGCACTGATCGCATTGCAATGCTTTTCTGAGACGCGAACGGAAGTTGCTCAAATCAGCTGCGATGGTTAGAATCGGATATGTTCGTCAACGATCGGCACATCACATACAGCTCGCCGCCTCACAAGCGCAAGCTTGCGCGGGTGATCGCTGTGGTGTCAGCGGTTGTGTTGGTTTTGATTTTTGTCTCGGTCGCTTCTGATTACAGGAAGCGCAAGGCGGCCGGCTACGATCCGCTGCCGGCTTCTTCGCTGGTGCTTCCTTCGGCTCCGTTGATGATGCTGGGTATCGGACTTTGGATCGGTTGGGGGCACACCCGAATCGATCTTCGCCGGGGCGTCGCTGAGCGGCGTCCGCTTGGAGTGCCCTGGCTGGCTAAGATTGTTCGTCTCAGAGATGCAGAGCGTCTTTATGTTGGCTATTTTCGTGCACCGACGATGGTGGCGACTCCGGGTGCCGGTGTCATTTATACGGGTAAGCTCAAGGGGCGGGCATTCTGGTTTGTCCGTCTTGAAGGGGAGCGGGCGCAGTTGATGTTGATTGCGCAGCGCGGCTATGATGAAGCGTTAGCTTTTGCTGGAGAGATCGGAGAGCAGGTCGATCTGCCTGTTGAGATTGCAGAGCCACCGGAGGAGTGATTTCGAGGGTTTGGCCGGTTCGTTTGAGGATGATTTTCAGGCGAGTTTTGTTGATCGAATGAGATTTAGGATTGATGCGGTGACAAAGAAAAAAACGGATTGACAGAGTTGCAGCGTTTTAATATTTAGGGATTTCGCTATTGCATCCTGCGGTAGTTCATTATAAGCACGGTTTCATTCCACGCTATCAGTGTTGAGGTCGTTTATTGATTCGATCAACAGCTCGCCGCTTGTAGTAATGAAACGGCCAGAAGTCTCCGGCTAACTCTTTTATCCAGTCTATACGATGAGAATATATCAGACAGTAAAATTTGTAGTAGCGGTGGGTTATACTGTCGCTTTATCAGGAGTTGCTTTCTCCGGGGATAATCAGTTGATTCTTGATGATAAGTGCCCTGTCGAATCCTGCCTTGATACTCCTGTAATATGCGATGCCTTTGATAAGTCCACGCTCTACGAAGCGGAAAACGGTTTCATCCGGAAGGTGCAAATTGCGGGTCGATACCACGGACAGTATCACGATTCTTCGATCAGTCATTCAAGTGGGCGTTCTCTGGGAACTCAGTATTGGGAGCATCGCAGGTTTCGTCTTGGAACTAAAATTGAGTTTCAGAATGATGTTACATTTTTCAATAACTGGAATTTAGGTAACAACAACGGTGAGGGAGATCAAATTGCTGGAGATTTCTGGGGCGAAATATATGAGATGTATTTCAAATGGCAGCCCTCTGACTCGCCGAATGATTTCTGGATTCAAGTTGGAAAGCAGGAGCAGAAAATCACGCGGGAATTTAATACCTCATCCAAGAAGATCTTAACCTTCGAACGTGCCTTTATCACAAACGAGGTGGCAGATACTGTCGCCTGGGGCATTGAAACGGGTTTTAAGTCGTTCGGAATCGATCACGCGTTTGGAATCTGGCTGGGAGGATTTGAAAATGATGCAGATGGAAGAGGACCGGCGACACCGGGGTTTGGTAATTCACGGGGAGGAGCCAGTTACCGTGGTACTATTCCTCTCAGCGAATCGACAGATTTGCATTTCGACTATTTGTTTACTAACAACAGCGGGGGGACTCGTCAACCTCGAGGGTTCGGAATCGATAGTGCAGACGCGGATGCATTATCGAATTACAATCATGTCCTGGCTCTCGGCACGGAGTCGGCGTGGGAATACAACAGCTGTGAGCGTAAGATCGGCTTGGTGACTGATGTTATACTTGGCTTAGATCGGGAAGCTCAGGGTGGGGATGCTCTGGGTATCGCGGGTGGGGACAATGGCAGTGTGGCAGGCGAAGATACTTTAGGTGTAGTCATCATGCCTTACATTGATCTTACGGAGAGGCTTCAATTCGTCACAAAATATGCGTATGCTTCCGACACGGGGAGCCAGCGTCCCCAGCGCCGGGCTTTTGAAAGATCCGGGGTGGGCAGGCCTAATCTCGATGAAGTTCACACGTTCTATGTCGGATTGAACTATCGTCTTTGCGGTGATAATCTGAAACTGATGGCAGGATACGAATACTTGACTGCTAATCTTCACGAGAAGGCCGGTTCTACAGAGTTGGGAAGTCTTTCCGGGGACACCTGGATGTTCGGAGTTAGAACCTACTGGTAGTGGAGATTGCTATTGGATTGTCCGGTGAATCAGATAAGATTTAGCTCGATCGGACCAGCGACAGAGACAGCTTAAAGTAAAATCGAAAATCAAAGACATTTAGAATCTATGGAAAATTGCATTCAGACAGTCAGGATTAATGTGTTCTTGTTGATAGGGCTTTTGAGCCTCTTACTTTCAGGAGGACATCATGTTAATGCTGATGATTCAGGCAAACTCATCCTTCCTGATTTTGAAGAAACCCGCACCGTGAGATTGAATCAACGGGTGCAACTTAGTGATATACCGAGCGGAGCAAAGAAAGTGCAATTATGGATACCTGTCCCTTCTGATCAGAACTGGCAGCGGGTTCTCGATATTTCGGTGAAAGAGGCTCCCGGTGAGTGGCGGATCGTTCCTCAGAGTGAGGGCCGCGGAGATTTTGTTTATGCCGAAGTTGAGAATCCTCCAGCAGGAACTTTGAGTGTTGCGATCTCGTGCCTTGTCGAGAGAAAGGGAGTCCATTTTCCTCTGGCGCAGATTCCTGAAACGACAGGGATTCAACAGGATTTCTTTAAAATGAGTCTGAATCCCACCGCACCCTATATGACAGTTAGCAAGTCTGTTCAGGAAATGGCACTTGAAGCTTGTGGATCAGAAACGGATGTCGCGAAGCAAGCAGTGATGCTCGTTCGGAAGGTTTCCGATTTTGCCGATCACTACTCCAAAGATCCTAGCAAGCCGCATTGTGGAATTGGATCAGCTGATGATTGTATGCAAAACGGCGGTGGGTGCTGCACTGACTTACACTCACTGTTTATCGCGCTGGCAAGGGCGCGCAATATTGCGGCACGCATGCAGTATGGTTACCGGCTTCTTGATTCACGGGAAGGGGAAGAATATGACCCGGGGTATCGGTGTTGGGTTGAATATTTTATTCCGGGAGCAGGGTGGGTTCCTACCGACATTGTCGCTGCAGACAACGCGAGTGAGTTGAATCCTTACCGATGGTCTTCTCTTGGCCCTTACCGGGTTTGGTTGTGGAGAGGTCGCAGTTTTGAGCTCAGTCCGAAAGCGGCTTCCGGTCCTATCGATACGATGCTTTGCGGTTGGGCAGAAATTGATGGAAAGGGAATCGACCCTCTTCCCGGGGATGACGGAACACCTCCTCAGCTAACGAGAACAGTTTCCTTTGAGGTGCTCAGGCATCAGCGTCCCGAAAGCGCTCCGAAGATGCCTGAATAGCGCTGCAAAAGCTATTGCAGCGTCATGTTCCGGATGGGGAGGAAACGTGGTGTGTGTGGATTCGGTGTCTGTGTGAATTTCCGACAGTAGTCGCTTTAGTGAATTGGGCGCAGTGATATGGGACCCCGGTTGCCCGGGGCGTAGGCCGTTTCAGTCACTGTGACGAAATTGTCCCGAATTTCGGGCTTTTTGTTATTTGAACTTCTGGGATTTTTTTGTTCTATAGTTTTAGAATTATGGAATTAAACGATGCTGTATCTGCTTTGGGTTCGCTTGCTCAGCCTGCGAGACTGAAGGTCTTTCGTTTGCTGGTGAAAGCGGGCGTCGGGGGAATGTGTGCCGGTGACCTTTCGAGGCAACTCGATGTGCCAAAGCCGACGATGTCCTTTCATCTCAAGGAGCTGACAAATGCCGGGATGATTTCAGCAGAGCGCGACGGCAGATCGATCACTTACACGATTCGCAAGGAGGGCATTCAGCAGCTCATGACTTTTCTCACTGAGGATTGCTGTCAGGGCAGACCCGAGCTGTGTCTCCCGGTATCGGGCGACGAGAAACAATGCTGCAACTGAGATTTTTTTGATTTTAAAGATAAATAGAAATGAGTGTTAGAATTGGAATTAACGGATTCGGAAGAATGGGAAGACTCGCTTTTCGAGCGGCGTTTGATAATCCTGAAATTGAAATCGTTCATGTAAATGAGTTGAAAGGGGGCGCTGAGCTCGCCGCTCATTTGCTTCAATTTGATACGGTTCATGGCCAGTGGGATCGGAATATTGAAGTAACTGACTTCGGGTTTTCGGTTGAAGGGAAAGCGGTGACTTTCAGCGAACACGATTCGCCCGCTTCGATTGACTGGGCGGGCTATGGGGTCGATGTCGTGATAGAGAGCTCGGGGCAGTTTAAAACACCGGAATCAATTCAGCCTCACTATGATAACGGCGCGAAGAAAGTCGTTGTCGCTGCACCGGTTAAAGACGGCGCACTCAATATTGTGATGGGCTGTAATGATGATCTTTACAAGCCGGAAGAGCACCATCTCGTAACAGCGGCTTCCTGCACCACGAACTGCATTGCCCCGGTGGTGAAGGTGATTCATGAAGAAATCGGAATCAAACACGGACTCATCACTACGATTCACGACGTTACGAACACTCAGGTGATCGTCGATGCTCCCCACAAGGATTTTCGGAGGGCGCGTTCCGCGCTGAACTCTCTCATTCCCACAACGACCGGTTCGGCTACCGCGATCACAATGATCTATCCGGATCTCGCCGGGAAGTTGAACGGTGTTGCGGTCCGGGTGCCGTTGCTCAATGCGTCCCTAACCGATTGTGTCTTTGAGGTTTCCCGGGAAACGTCTGTGGAGGAGGTCAATGCGATGCTTCGTAAGGCGGCAGATACCGGGTTGAAAGGCATTCTCGGGTACGAAGATCGCCCGCTCGTTTCGACGGATTATCTCAATGATCCCCGTTCCGGAATCGTCGATGGCCTTTCCACGATGGTTGTGGATGGGACACAGTTGAAACTGCTTGTCTGGTATGACAATGAGTGGGGTTACGCGAATCGCCTCGTGGATCTCGTCGCCAAGGTGGCGCGCACTTTGCCTGCCTGATGAATACTCGTGACTACGCCATTGTGACCGCCGCCTATTGGGGGTTCACGATTACGGACGGGGCGCTGCGCATGCTGGTGCTGCTGCACTTTCATGAGCTCGGTTATTCGCCGGTTCAGATTGCGTTTCTTTTCCTGCTCTACGAATTCTGCGGGATTCTCACGAATTTGTTTGGTGGTTGGATCGCTACACGGAAAGGGCTGAAGTCGACGCTATACTCAGGTTTGGCTTTGCAGGTCGTTGCCTTGACGATGCTTTCTTTTCTCAATCCTGCCTGGGCGGTGACGCTTTCGGTCGGGTTTGTGATGGCTTCTCAGGCGCTCTCGGGGATTGCTAAAGACCTCACGAAGATGAGCTCGAAAAGTGCGATCAAGCTTCTGATTCCGGCGAACGCCGGGGCGGATCACTCGGAGCGGTTGCTCTTCAAGTTTGTCGCGATTCTCACGGGGTCGAAGAATGCTCTGAAAGGCGTCGGTTTTTTCATCGGAGCAGTCCTGCTCTCCTCCCTGGGGTTTTCCCATGCCCTCTGGGCGATGGCGGGAGGACTCGCGCTCATTCTTCTGGTTTCGCTTTTTGTTTTGAAAGGGGACATGGGAAAATCGAAAGAGAAGGTTAAATTTTCCGAGCTCCTTTCGAAGTCGCGGGAAATTAATTACCTGTCAGCTGCCCGCTTCTTTCTTTTCGGATCCCGCGATGTCTGGTTCGTGGTCGGGCTTCCTATTTTCCTGACCGAAGTGCTGGAGTGGAGTTTCTGGATGACCGGTGCCTTCATGGCTGGGTGGGTGATTGTCTACGGTGGCGTGCAGGCTGCCGCACCGGCTTTTGTGAATCGAAAAACCGGTGGAGTGGTTGCACGCGGTGCCAGGTCTGCTCTCGGATGGGGTGGCGGACTGGCGGTTGTGACTGCGGGGATCGCATTGGCGGTTCAATACGATTTTCACGTTTCTGTTTCCGTGCTCGTCGGTCTCGCTCTTTTTGGAATTGTCTTTGCGGTGAACTCGGCGGTGCATTCCTATTTGATTCTTGCCTACTCGGACTCCGATAAAGTGGCTTTGAATGTCGGGTTTTACTACATGGCGAATGCCTCCGGCAGGCTTGTCGGGACGCTCCTTTCCGGGGTGATGTATCTCCAGGCGGGCCTCGCGGGCTGCCTCTGGACGAGTGTTGGTTTCATCGTTGTTGCAGCCGCACTGACGATCGCGCTGCCGCGAAAATAGCAGTTCCGCGGCGGGGGCGGAGGTTGGAGAAGTGGCTTGCAAAGCAATTGCGAAAGTGCGCATACTTTCGCAATTGATGCGCAGTTTGAGGTGGGGCGTATCATATTATAGCGGTAAATGAGGACGGTCGGAATACTGCCGGTTTGCTTTCTGTCCCGGTTGCGGTGGGTGTGCTTGTTAAAAGCGCTCCCGGCTATTGCTTCTGTTGGAGTGAGCGTCAGGGAGGGCTGTTTTGGATCGATCTGCGATGACCTCCTCGCTTATCCCCCGAAGAAAACTCAAAAATTGCTATGTCTTATTGTTCCCAATGCGGTGCGCAGCTCAACTCCGGCGAGAATTTTTGCCATAAATGCGGCCACCAGGTCGAAGAGGAGGCTTCGGGAGGGGGGCTTCAACCTGTTGCGGTAACGCCCCCCGTATCCCCTTCGCCTCCCGCCACTCCCACGTCAGCGGCGACGCCGCCGGCGGTGCCAACGGTTCAAAAGCAAGGTGGGTTTAACATCAGTCGTGGCTGTCTTGGAATTGGGCTGATTGTTTTCGCTGCTTTTGCTGCTTTCGCTGTTCTGATTATTGTTGCGATCGTTTCGATGACTTCGGGACCGGTTGAAACGTTGGAAGCTCATCTGGAGGCATTGAAAGAAGGTTCAATGGATGTGGCGTTCGAGCATACCTCATCCGGCTTTCGCGCCAATATGAACAAGGATCAGTATCGTCAGTTTATTCTGAATTACCCGATCCTTCGCAGCTATTCGGGCACGAGTTTTCCGGAGCGAAGCGTTGATAACTTGATAGCCAAGTTGAAAGGAAGTGTCATTTTTGACGATGGTCAAAAGTTTCCGCTGATTGCCGATCTGGTTAAAGAATCCAATGAGTGGAAGATTCTGACCATTGATTTCAGAGGGCTCCCTGCATCGACCGGAGAACAGCCGCAAGCCCGCACGGAAGGGGGGGCATCTGATTCAATGGAGCCTTCAGTCGGCACAATTTCAGTCGGTGCGGGTCGGGATTCCAGCGGCAATGTCATCAATTCCGGAAGTCCTGTTCCTTCAGAATCCGCGACGATCTCCGCTAATGTTGAACTGATCAATCATTCTGCCGGCGAGAAGGTGGAAGTCTGGCTTCAGTATGAGGATCCCGCATATAAGACGGGAGTTACCGATGTGGAGATAGAAGGGGCTGGGAATGGGACTTTTGCCTACGATATCGAACTCCCCGGTGCTCCTCCCGGGAAATGGACATTGCAGGTGAGGCTGGCCGGGGAGAAAATGTTCAGCCATGAATTTGAGATAAAGTAGCGGTGGGGGGCTACCTGGAAGTTTACGGGCGGGGCTGCCTTCCCGACGAGCTGAGACGTGAAGACGGCAACCGCGATTCAGGGTGCTGATTTTTTGCGATTCCGGTTCACAAAGATCCCTATCGCGGTTAGCCTCAGCTCATTGCATGAGAATACTTATCCTCATACCTCATAGCCGCGTCGCGTGGTCAGGAAATCGTAATACGGCGGAGCGCTGGGCTGCGATCGTTTCTGATTTAGGGCACGATGTCTCTGTTGAGTCCCGTTATACCGGTGAGCAGGCGGATTTGCTGATAGCCCTGCATGGTGAGAAAACTCAGGAAGGACTCATGGCCTTCCATGCCGCTCATCCAGGTGTTCCCTGCATTGTTGTGCTGACAGGCACCGATTTGTATCCCTCGCTTTCGGCAACCAGTTTGAGGTCTCTGGAGGTAGCAGATGAAATTGTAGTTTTGCAGGAGATGGCACTGACTTCGATTCCCGCGATCTACTCGAATAAGGTGTCAGTGGTTGTCCAGTCTGTCGTTCTGCCAAAGATGGCTCCTGCGAATGACGTGGAGAGCGGCTTTTTTGACGTCTGTGTTGTGGGGCATCTACGTGAGGTCAAAGCTCCTCTTCTCACCGCGCGGGCAGTCCGTTCTTTGCCGGAGGAATCGAAGATCAGGGTTCGTCATGGTGGCGAGATAATTGAGACGCAGTATCGGGGCTGGGTCGCGAAAGAAGCGGCCATTAATCCGCGCTATCATTGGCTTGGTGCCCTCGATCATTCCGCAGCAGCTGCCTTGATCGCCCAAAGTGATTTACTCGTGCTCACCTCGGTCAGTGAGGGCGGTCCTGCGGTGCTGGGAGAGGCTATCGTGGCCGGCACTCCGGTGATTTCGACGATGAACGAAGGCGCTGTCGGTATTCTCGGAGAAAATTATCCGGGACTTTTTCCGGTGGGCGACCAGGCTGCTCTGACCGCGCTGCTGCGACGCTGCGAAGTGGATGAACCGTTTTACCGACGGCTCAAAGAGGAGGGTGTTGCCCTCGCTGATCAGTTTTTGCCCGGGCGTGAAAAGGCGGCTCTCGCCGCGATTGTTGAGAAGGTGATGGCGAAGTGACGCCTCACTTCTTTGCCTGCTTCTGCTTCGCTGTTTCCGCCTTTTTGAGAAAGCGGTCGATGCCGTCCGGATTGAGGAGCGGGTCCCGGGTTTCTTTTCGCCACGTCATGAGGGCCGATTTCAGCGATTCAATTTTCGTGGCGTGCGCGGGATCCCCGATGAGGTTCTCGAACTCTACGGAATCGTTTTCAAGATCGTAGAATTCCCATTCCGGCGGATTCGTATACCGGAGGAACGCTTTTCCCGCAGGGGTGTCCCGATACTGTTCAGTGGAGGCAAATTTACCGGTGGGGTCGCCATCGACGCGGTTGATCGGTTTTGATTCACCGGCGAGCAGATTGTGAATTAACTTGTAGCGCTCATCCCGAATTGCGCGTCTCGGAAAGAACGGGCTGGTGCCGTGAAAGTGAAATTCCCCGGCAAGATGGGTGCGCCAGCTCCGGGGGCTTTCAGGTGATGTCAGGGCGGGGCGAAGCGAGGTGCCGTGAAATTTGTGAGGGGCCTTAACTCCGCAGGCATCGAGGACGGTTGGAACGATATCGGCGGCACTGACAAGGGCATCACTTTCGATGCCCGCTTTTGAGACACCGGGCCAGTGGACGATGAAGGGGACGCGAAGGCCGGACTCGTAGCAGGTCGTTTTACTCCGGTTGAACGGTGGCCCGTGGTCCCCGAGAAAAATGATGAGGGTATTATCGCGATGCCCTGCTTTCTCCAGTTCTGTAAGAAGGAGGCCGACTCCGATGTCGACCCGCTTGACGGTGTTGTAGAAATTGGAGGTGCGCACTCTTGCTACCGGTTCGTCAAAGCCCTGGAAATCCCATCCGGGGACGGCGTCCTCCCCGATGGGATCTTCCGGCAGTCCTTTCCACTGTGCTGGAAAAGTGGATTGGTTAGTTTTTTTGTCTTTGTAGACGTGTGGATCGGTATAGTTAACCATCAGGAAGAAGGGTTTTTCTTCTGACTGCTTGAAGAAGGTAGCGGCATTTTTCGCGGTGGCACGGACGTCTCTCGTGTCCTGTTTTTTTGGTCTGTAATTAAAAGGGAAACTGGTTTCGGGGGAGACGTGCAGTTTTCCGAGAATCCCGGTTTCGTAACCTGCTGCCTTGAGGTAGGCGGGAAGATTTTTGCCAATTTGTGAGGGGTTCAGAGTGAAGCCGGCATTGGCAAGTCCGACCTGTCCGGTGGTGTGGGGATAGAATCCCGTAAGCATCGAAGAGCGCGAAGAACTGCAGCTCGCCTGGGTTACGTAGGCTGTACGAAACATCACACCTTCCGCGGCGAGAGCATCGAGCTGAGGAGTCTTGATGTAAGGATCACCGTAACAGGATAGCTGAAGTCCCAGATCATCCGCGGTGATGAGGAGAATGTTCGGTCGGGCAGGGTCCGCTTGCGCAGCGGCGCGACTGACGGATGCGCCAGCGATTGAGAGAAGCAGCAATGAGAGTGTGATTGTGATGCGTGTCGGCATTGTCAGGGTAGGGTAAAAGTCGGTGAGATTTGCTTTACTCTTTCTCGTGAGGGTTTCAGGATTGTTGCGCTTGATTATGAATATGAAAAAGAACCATTCAAAATTACTGACGTCGTTCGCTGCAATTGCTTTGCTTGGTGCAAGTGCCTTTGTCACGAGTTCGTGTCAAACGGACCAGGGTCATGGATACCGGGGACATCAGGACAGTCAGACAGCGGTGAAGCCGGCCTACAAGCGCGCTATGGAGCGGGCTCGCAGGTAAGCTTAATATGCTCGTCATCGAGACCGGAAAATGTCGCTGGTAAGCGATTCGATGACGAGTGTTCGGAAGCCGTAGTTGTCCTTTTTCACGGAGGCAAGAATGTCGTCGATGATGTAATCGTCGACGGGTTCCATGTGGCGCCCCGTTGAATAACTGAGAATCTGCCTGATCAGATTCCGGGTAAAGACGTCCTTTCGGGTCTCTAACAGGACCTGCTTGAACTCTTTAAATTCGGCATAAGTTTCGCCCGAAGGGAATTCCCCGGTCGAGTCAATTTTCGGGGCCGGAGCCTTGCTATTCGGTTTTGGATAGTTGGAGCGCCACTTTCCGACAGGATCAAAGGTTTCAAGACTGAATCCGAGAGGATCGAATTTGCGATGGCATTCGGCGCAGGTTTTGTCGCTGCTGTGCTTCGCGAGGCGTTCGCGAATTGTCGTGGCACCGCGGACATCGCTGTCAATTGCCGGTACTTCGTCAGGCGGAGGAGGAGGGCTGATTCCGAGGATGTTTTCCGAGACCCAAACGCCTCGTGTCACAGGGGATGTCTCGACGCCATTGGCGCTTACAGTGAGGACGCCGGCCATGCCGAGGAGGCCGCCGCGTTGCCGGTTTCCTTTGAGACTGACACGCTGGAAGCCGTCTTTGAGGGTGAGTTTTTCGCGTTCCGGCAGGCTGTAGAGGTTGGCGAGTCTTTTATCGACAAAGGTGTAGTCGGAGTCGATGAAGTCGGTAACGGGACCGTTGCTCTGAAGGAGGTGGCGGAAAAAGAGCTGGGCCTCTTTCTTCATTGAATACGGATGATTCTCTGAGTAGTAGAGGCGGTTCGTTTCCCGTGCCGGAGGCTGGTTCCCAAGATCTCTCAGATTGAGCCAGCTCTCCAGAAAATCGACCGAAAACCGATTGATTCGCTTGTCTTTAATGAGCCGATCAACCTGTTTTTTCAGTTCATCCGGCTTGGTCAGGTCACCGGATTTGGCCGCTGCATAGAGCGTTTGGTCAGGAGGTGATGACCACAGGGCATAAGAGAGACGGGAGGCGAGGTCGAAGGGACCAAGTCGGGTGGCCTTTTCATCGGTCACTTCGGCGAGGTAGAGAAACGACGGAGAGCAGAGAATCATCTTGATGGTGTCGAGTGCCGCCTGGCGGGGTGTTGCTTCCTCGGCGCGGCGCTTCTCGAACGTTTTGCGAATCAGAGAGCGGTCTACATCTGTGAGGGGGCGTCGGAATGCCTTCTCGCCAAAGACGTACAGCTGATCGAGCGCCGATTTCTCCTGAAAGCCGCTTTTTCCGAATACGGCGATTTCTTCGCGGCTTCCCTCCGGCTCGGGGAGAGGACCATTGATCTTAATCTCGCCGATTCGAATATGCGGAAGCGCGCCCTCTTTCAGGATGTGGGAGCGTGAGACACCGGAAGCTGAAATCTTGCCGGAAAACTCGTCTTTGTATTTTTTGTTTACGTTCAGCACCGAGGCCCGGCTTTCATAGGGGCCGTTCGGGAAAATGAACCGGGGTGTTTGCCCCGCCTCAAGCCACACCTTGAAGGTGAGCCATTTTGCCTCTTTGTCAGGCGCTATCGCAGTCGCGAGAATCGGCTCGATTGCCTGAGGGTAGTGGATGTGCCCTTTGGTAACATCACCGGGGACAACCGCGAGCTGAAACGGCTCGGAGAAATCTATTTTGAAAATGGAGGGGTCGTAGTGGGTGTCACGATGCATTGCCTGGGCAAGTGCTTTGATTTCGTAGATTCCCGAGACTGGAACGCCTTCAAGAAAGTCCTCGATATGACCGTATCCGCCTTGTCTGGTATCGGTGTTAGGCTGTTCGTAGAGACAGAGATACTCGAAGTTGAACGCCGACTTGTGGGAGCCGGTAAGTTCTTCATATTGAATGAAGTGATCTTTGAAGTGCCAGGACTTCGGCTCCATTTCCGGTTTGCCGAGTCGGGATTCGACGAGGGTGTGAGCCGATTGAAAATACTGATCGAGCAGGAATCCTGAAGTAATCAGAGAATTTCCGATCGTATCGAGATGGTGACTCGTTTTCTCTTTCGGGAAATCGGCGGTCAGTCCGAGAGTGTCGACACGTCGATCAAAAAGAGTCGCCAGTGTCTGCTCGTATTCACGGTTGGAGAGGCGTCGCATCACGGTACGTGCTCCGGTGCTCTCGATTTTTCCGCGAGCGGAGGCCACGCCATCTCGAAGTGCGCGAAGGACTTCAAGACGCTCTTCATCGCCCGGTTGATCGGCTTTTTTCGGCGGCATCTCTTTGAGAGTTACCTGATCGATGATCTCTTTTGCGGAAATCAGTTCGCTCTCTGTTTTGAGGGGGAGTGCAAAGCTTTCAAATTCGCGTTCCGCTTTTTGAACGTCGGTGTCATGGCATTCGAGGCAGTATTTGCCGAGGAATTGCGAGATGACTTTGTCCTGAGCTGTGCCGGATAGGCAAAGAAGACAAAACGACAGCACCACTGCGACGGCACCCCGGGTGCGTCTGTAAGTTAACTCCACCATGGGGGATGTTAGGAAAAGGTTCCAGTGCTGGGACCGAATGCTTCCGCTTCGACTCCCATATTCTGCGCAATATCGAGAAAGAGGTTCGAAAGAGGTACTTTATTCGGACCTGAAGAGGCGACCTTCTTGAACTCACCGTGCCGGTAGCCACCACCCGCGAGAATGATGGGGAGGTCGGAGTTCTTGTGGGAAGAGGCATTGCCCATTCCACTGCCGAAGACAACAGATGTTGAGTCGAGAAGTGATTGATCGCCATCCGAAGTCCGTGAAAGGCGGGTGAGGAACTTACCGAACTGGGCAATCTGATATTCCTCCAGTGTGATGAGGTGCGCAATTGCCTCGGGATCGTTTCCGTGGTGGGAAAGCCCGTGATAGGATTTTTCGATTCCGAGGTTCTGGGGGAGAAAGCTTCCTCCAATTTCCAGGGTTGCGACCCGGGTTGAATCGGTCTGGAGTGCGAGCGCGATCAGTTCGTAGAGCATTGGAAGATCGTCTACGGTATTGGCATCGGCCGGCTGCTCGAAAGGGGCATCCGGTTTCGGATGGCTCGTCCAGCGCTTTCTGAGCTCGAGACGCTTCTCCACATCTCTGATGGAAGTGAAGTATTCGTCGAGTTTGTCTTTATCCTCACTGTTGACCTGTTTTGAGAGGCGGTTGGCATCTTCGAGAACGGTATCGAGGATGGAGGCCTGAATTTTGTTTTCTTGAATACGACGGACCCGACGTGCTTCCGAGTCGTTGACAAAGAGCTTCTGAAAGAGCTCTGCAGGTCCGGTGATAGGTGGCACTCGAACGCCGGATTTTGTCCATGCAATCTGGCATCCGCCGTGGATACCGCCTTCAGAACCAACTGTTAATGAGGGGAAACGTGTTTCAACACCCACTTCATCAGCGATGTATTGATCGATCGTAACGTTGCCATCAGGTCGGTTTTGAGCCTCGGAGTTCAATACACCTGAAAGAAAGGAATGAACAGCAAAGTGGCCGCCTCTCACACCATGGTCGAGACCGCGATACACTGTCATGTGCCCACGGTTCGCCTCAAGCGGTTTGAGCAGGGTGGTGGATTCGTAATCTTTCCCGGTCGTTTCAGGGAAAAAGTCTTTTTGCTGAAAGCCCAGAAGGTTTCCCACCGCGACAAAACGTTTTGCTCCGATACCGGCACCTTTTGTTGCCTGAATTGCAGCAGTGCTGTCAGCCGTCTTCGCAAGAAGCGAGGGCATTCCGGGCAGAGCAAGAGTTGCTCCGATCGATTTTAAGACGAAACGACGTCGATTTATGGGTGTAGCCATCCTTTATCATCGGCTGTTCACGGAAAACTGCAAGGAAACCGGGAAGACGTTTTAACGTAATTTTTATTTTGAACAACTTTCCATCGAAGTGGAATTGATGGCAATCAAAGGGGGGGGGGGCTCTTGATAATTAGCTCGCCTTAAAACTGTCCGGCTCCCATGATCGCGAACTGAAATGATGGCTTTGAAAAGATGCTCACCGTTTTCTGTCTTCCTGTGCGCCGTCTTATTTTTAGCCGGTCTCGCTGCCGATGAAGCCCCGGATGGATTCGGTCAGCTCAGGAATGCCCCGGAAGCGGTTCCCGGCGGGGTGGACGACAGTGGCCGTGAGTATTCGTACCTCGGTCAGGGTGAGACCGGGGGGAAGTTGATCCTCACGGCAAGTAATGGCTTTTTTACAAAGGGAACCTGTCAGGCGAAAGGGGAGTCAGACCTTCCAAAGGTCGGCGACGATGAGCTCATCGTACCAAACTATAAGTATCTCGACTGGAAATCGGGGGAGGGAACGGTGCGTTGGCATCTTTTGATAAAGAGGGCGGGACTTGTCCGGTTTAATGTTCATCTCGCCAGTGGCGGGAACGTCGGTGATGTTGAAGTGAATTTTGCAGGGACCGGTAAGGTGGTTACACCGGTCGCTTCAGACGAGTTGTCCCCGCAGCCGTGGAATCTCGTTTTTGATGTCGCCGGGCCCGGGGAGTATATGATTTCCCTCGGAGGTTCCGGCACCGCGAACAAAAACGGGATAGGCCAACTTCACCGTATCGATGTATTCGGTCCGGCGATTGAAGGGGCCGATCTCCTTCGCGTCCGTTGGCGACCTGCCGCGGCTCACGGAAGCTACGACACTTCAAAGGTCCCGAATTCGACCCTGCTGGTTTTTACGACCCGGAGCATGGCCCGTATCTCGAGCTATTCACCGATCACGACTCCTTTCGGTTATTACGGAACTTCCTTCGACGACGACAGGCGAAGTAATGGATCGTTTAATTTTTCAATGTGGGGGAAGGATGGCGCTGAATCCGATTTGAAGATGATGCCCCACTTGCTGGGAGTCGGGTCGCCGCATGGTGAGTTCAGTGGCTTCGGCCATGAAGGATCGGGAGTTAAGCCGCGAGGGTGGGTGCCCATGCCTGACCGGCCCGAACTTGTGGTGCAGGCGCTGCGGCTCGTTCCCGGAGAAGAGTATGACAGCTACTATGGTTATTATTTTGATCATCCCACAGGGGCCTGGAAATTTTATGGAGCGGGGAAAAAGTGGCACGGTGGCAAATCAGTGGATCATCTCAAGCTCGGTTCATTTTGTGAAGTTCCGGGCCCGCCACAGGTGGAGCGGAGCGGGGACATCTATCGTGAAGTGCGCCGTCGTGGCTGGTCTTACGACAATGGAAAGTGGGTGCCCCTCGATCGGTATTTGCCTGGCGGTTCGGGTAGTTCCGGTGACGAGGCGGTGAACAAGAGTTGGTTTACGACGGAAGACGGGGAATACGCGATGGGGTGCGGGGGAATTCGCCTCTATCGCCACAGGGACTCACTTGTCGCTCCGGGAGGAGCGGAAGAACTTCCCTGTTTTCTCACCAGCGGGAGTACTGAAAATCTATTCAGAATGCCCATCGAATTTCGTGGAATTCGGGTGACCGAGGTTGGATCAGACCGCGCGCGAATTGAGATGGATTTGTCGTCGATTGGCGGGTTGAGATCGGGGACTGTTTATTTTGGATCCAGAGACGCCCTGACATTCGCACCGAGAGAGCTGCACGGAACTGAGAAGAATTCATCACTCAGTCAAACGGTGAACAATCAGGCGTGGGAGAATTCAGTTGAGATTGAGTCGATCAGGGAGGGCGTGAATACCGTTGAATTGGCAGGGTTAAAGCCGGAAACCACTTATTTCTGCCGCGTGCTCGCTGCGAACAATGTCAGCCGTGTCTGGACCGCGGAAACGCTCTCTTTCACGACCACAAAAAGTGGAGCCAAGCCGGTTCAGCGTTCTCCTCAGGCTGTGCCGCCTGAAGCCAATGCATCGATCGAACCCGCCGCATCGAGTATGATGGTAGAGGACGGGGACTTCAGGCTCTGGCGTTACCGTATCAGCGAAGCGGCCGGCGAGCAGGCGGTTGAAGGGCGACTGCTGCGAATCGTTGGAGACAGCATTCAAATCGAGCGAAAGTCCGACGGGAAAAAGGGAACAGTGTCCGTGGAGTCTCTCTCGGAAGATGACCGGGCATACATTGACGCGCGCCGTTGAGAGGCGGCAGCGTCGGGGGGCAAAGGAGTGCCTTCAGGCCCGGTGGGCTTACGAACCTCAGAAGCGGCCGACTTTTGTGCGTTGGTTATCTCATCGATGAGGGCGGCGCCGGAGCGGGAGCGTCTCCGTGTTCCCGTGCGTAAATTCCGGAGGGGGAGTCATTGCAATGGCGAATCGGAAACGGGGTTTCCTGATACGCGACGAGCTGTTGAAAGAACCTTGCCTTTATTTATGGATCTCCTCTCCTCACTCCAATACATTTGCTGCCCATCCCCGTATTGCATCTGTTTGAAAAATGCGCGGCATTTGCGTCAATCGGCAAGGCAGCATCGTGCATTTTGCCGTTGAAAAAAATCAAGGCGATGACCGAATTTGCTTCTCATTTTTTTGAGTTGGAGGAGAGTTTTATTCGGGACCTCTGTGCCCGGTTTTAAGGCGTGTTGCTCAAATGACTTCAGATACTTTTCAGCTCATCTTCACTTTTGCGGTGCTCGGCATTGTCTTTGCCTTTCTGGTGAAGGAGTGGGTCTCGTCTGAGCTGGCTGCACTCGGTGGAATGAGCCTCTTGATTGTCGCCGGGGTCCTGGTGGAAGAGGACGTGAAGTCGGTCTTCAGCAATGCCGCACCAATTACGATCGGGGCAATGTTCGTCCTCAGTGAGGCGCTCGTGCGGACGGGGGCGATCGACGCGATTGCTGTGAAATTCGGCAAGTGGGCAGGTAACTCGATGTCTCGCGCAATCGTCATTGTCGCATTGATTGTGATGCCATTATCGGCGTTTTTGAACAATACTCCGGTTGTGGTTGTGTTTCTGCCAGTGATCATGGCTTTTTCGAGAACTTCAGGTTTGAAAGCCAGCAAACTGCTCATTCCACTGTCCTTTCTCAGTATACTTGGCGGCACCATGACCCTTCTGGGGACATCGACCAATCTGCTGGTTGCCGGCGTGGCGAAGGAGGCCGGGCAACCGCCGTTCGGCATCTTTGAGATCAGCAGGTTGGGGGTGGTCTACGCGATCATTGGATTTGGTTATCTCTATTTTTTCGGGAATCGGCTTCTGCCTTCGCGGGACACCGTGAGCAGTCTTCTTGACGCGGAGGATACGAGGCGTTTTCAGAGTGGGGTGAGGGTTAAAGACGATTCCCCGTTGATCGGGGAGCGACTGATGGGGCATCCCATGTTCTCAACGGGGAGGCGCCTAATGGTCTATGAGGTGATTCGTCAGGGTATACCCGTGAGCGAGATTCCCCTCGATGCGATTGTCATAGAACCGGGTGACGTCCTTCTTTTCCGTGCGACCTCGAAGCAGCTTGCGATGATCAACGAGGAGAAAGGGCTTTGTAAGGTTCACGAAACGGTTGGCAAAGAAGGCGATACTGCGGTCAAAGGAGTCGAGGTGAAAACGGTTGAGGCCATTATAGGCAACCACAGTTCTTTGCTGGGATCCACGATCCGTGAGTCGAACCTCCGGAGAAATTACGGAGTCATTGTCGCTGCCCTGCATCGAAAGGGAGACAGCATGAATGATGGATTTCAGGATACCCGCCTTCAATTCGGTGACACTCTTTTAATCGAGGGGCCTGTTGAAAACCTGGTAAGATTGCAAAGCCGTGAAGATTTCCTGAGTCTCAACGAACTTACCGTTAAGGCTCCCAAAAAATCGAAAGTCTACATCGCTATCTCCATTCTCCTCGCGGTCGTTCTCTGTTCCGCATTTGAAGTCATGACGATTATGAATGCTGCGCTGATCGGCGCGGTTGTCGCGATATTGACCCGGTGCGTTGATGCAAAGGAAGCCTACAAGAGTATCGAATGGAGCATCCTTTTTCTTATCTACGGAATGTTGGCAATTGGTCTCGCGATGGAGAAAACAGGGGGCGCGGAACTGCTCGCCAAACAGGTCGTGGCGCTGTTCGCCGTATTTGGTCCCATTGCAATTCTGGCGGCGATCTACCTTCTCGCTTCTGTCTTAACCGAGCTGGTGACGAATAACGCTGTCGCCATTTTACTGACGCCGATTGTGATTGCCATTGCCGCTTCGATGAACGTCGATCCGAGACCTTTTATTGTGGCGGTAATGTTCGGTGCGAGCGCCAGTTTTGTGACTCCGATCGGATACCAGACTAACACCTATGTCTACGGGGCGGGCGGTTACAAGTTCGGTGATTTCCTCAAAATAGGAATTCCCCTGAATCTGGTTCTCTGGGTTGCCGCTACTTTGTTAATCCCGTTGTTTTGGCCATTTTGAGCCCGGAAAGGTTTTTCTCTGCAATCGACTCTGCCCATTGCAGTTCAGTGGCAATTGAATCACGGTAACCGATATTATGATCGACTCGCAAACCTTTGAGACTCCCTCCGGAGAGGTGGAAATTCGCAATGTCCTCGAATCGGATATTCCGAGAATGATCGAGCTGCACCGGAAATCGTTTCCGTCGATGATGGAGTCGGATGAAGCCTGGCGGGAGGATCAATTATTGAGCCACCTCGAACATTTTCCCGAGGGACAGATTGTAGCGGTTGTTGATGGACTCATAGTTGGCGTGGCATCGAGTCTCATTGTCGATCTGGGGCAAAACCCGTTGCGACACCATACCTACTACGGTGTCACAGACGACGGTTACTTTTACAATCACGATCCTCAGGGCGACACACTTTATGGAGCGGATGTGTATGTTGATCCTGACTGCCAGGGGAAGGGGATCGGACGTATCCTCTATCAAGTTCGCAGAGATCTTTGTCGGAGACTCAATTTGCGTCGCATTCTCGGAGGGGGACGTCTCTGGCGATACTCGGAGTATCGTGACAAGCTCACTCCCGAGGAATATGTGCAGCAGGTCAAGGCCGGTGAAATTGCCGATCCTGTTCTCGGATTTCAGCTTCGCGAAGGGTTTGTGGTTCGCGGGATCATGGAGAACTACATTCGCGATCCGAGGAGCTGCAATCATGCTTCTCTCATCGAATGGCTCAACGTCGATTATCAGGTTGATCCTGACGAGGAACGAAATGTCCGTGTCGCCTGTGTTCAGTATCAGATGCGCCGGATTGCTGACTTTGATGAGTTTGCTGCTCAGGTTCGCTATTTCGCGGAAACGGCGGGAGAAGACTACGGTGCGGATTTCGTTCTTTTCCCGGAGTTCTTTTCTGTGCAGCTGCTTTCCGCGCTGAAGCCGATGGGGTCGAGAGAGGGGATCAGGCGTTTGTCAGAGTTCACTGATAAGTTTGTTGCTTTGATGGGATCGCTTTCGAAAGAGCAGGGGATTTACCTGATAGCGGGCTCTCACCCCGTCGCCATGGAGGATGGAACTCTCGAAAACGTATCGATGATCTTCCGTCCCGATGGCACTTATCTCAGTCAGCCCAAGCTGCATATCACGCCCAGTGAGAAGACGTGGTGGGGGATTACGGGCGGTGATTCGCTTATTGTTATTCAAACTCCGAAAGTCAGGATAGGGGTTCTCATCTGTTACGATGTTGAGTTTCCCGAGGCCGCCCGCTATCTCGCTGATCAGGGGGTTGAGTTGTTACTGGTGCCCTATTGCACGGACAACCGTCAGGGCTATTTGAGAGTCACGACATGTGCGGCTGCTAGAGCGATCGAGAATCAGATCTATGTCGCGACCGCCGGTGTGGTGGGGAACCTGCCCGATGTGCCCGCCATGGATATTCACTACGGAAAAGCAGCCGTATTTACTCCCTCTGATTTCGAATTTGCCCGCGACGGGATACAGGCGGAGTCTGATGCCAACATTGAAACGCTACTCGTCACGGATCTCAATATTACCGATCTCTATCGATCACGGGCAAGCGGATCTGTCACGCCGGTATCAGACCGGCGTCCGGATCTCTTTGAATTCTGCGCCCACTTGAGCAGCGAATACCATCACTCGGGGGTTCAGGAAGCGACCTCATCCGAGGAGGACGAGTGATCCTTGATCCAGAAAGTGAGCCGATGGGGTTGCTCTTCATCGCCCCCCACTTCTTTCCAGGGTAGTTCACACTTGAGCCGGTCGTGCCTGTGGTAGCCCATTCGCTTCCAGAAGGAGTCGAGAGGCCGGTAGTGTGCAGGTTTTGACGGGTGGGCTTCGCCCCGGTCGACGGCACAGAAAGTGGTGAGTCGATAACTGCCGGATTTCATGGCGTGTCCCTCCCTCAATTCGAAGAAACGCTTTCCCGCGCCGCGTCCCCGGAACGGGGGGAGGATGATTGATTCCCCGAAGTAGAAGATTTCGTCCGGGAGAAATCCATTTTCACGAAAAGGTTTTTGAAATGGTTCCATTTCCACTTTGAGGGGCATCCCCGTGGTTGCTCCGACGAGTTCCCCCTGATGATGCATCAGAACAACGAGGCTTTCCGGTTGATCTGCGTATCGGCCCAGATAGTCCTCTTCACTTGCGAGCGTTCCGTCATAAAGATAGGGGAACTCGCGAAAGACAGCGATGCGCAAGCGCCCCAGCGATTCAATGTGGGGGAGGATTTCCCCGCCCTGCAGTGGTGTGAAGGTAAAGCCTGGTGCCATGTTTTCCTACGTGATGCAGAATGGTCCGGTTTTCTAATGGATAATCTGAAAGCTTCGTGGCACCATTCCGTCCGATACTTTGTATCTTAAATACATTATGTCCGAAGACACCATCAAGCTTACTTCTCTTTCTTCCTGCGCCGGTTGAGCTTCCAAGCTCAGCCAAAAGGCACTCGCGCAGGTTCTGCGTGGGCTCAATCAGTTCGAAGATCCCAAACTTCTAGTCGGAGCCAGTACATCCGACGACGCAGCCGTGTACCTAATTTCCGAGGATCTTGCGATGGTGCAGACGGTTGATTTTTTTACACCGATTGTCGATGATCCGTATCTCTACGGCCAGATTGCGGCGACGAATTCACTGTCGGATATTTACGCAATGGGTGGTCGCCCCGTCACCGCGATGAACGTGGTGGGGATGCCGGCTGATATACTTTCACTGGAGATCATTCACGAAATTCTTGCGGGTGGAGCGGATAAAGTGAGAGAGGCCGAATGCGCTCTTGCGGGTGGTCACTCGATCAGGAATCCCGAACCGATCTACGGACTTTCAGTGACCGGTTTGGTGAATCCTTCCCGCATGATCACGAACGCAGGGGCTGAAGAGGGCGATATTCTCGTCCTCACAAAACCTCTGGGGACAGGGATTCTCACGACGGGAATCAAGCGAGGGCTCGTCAGCGGGGGAATCGTAGATACGGCCGTCGAGCTGATGTCCCGCCTCAACAAGCCCGGACAGAAAATGGCGGAGCGCGGGCTTGTAAAGTGTGCGACCGACGTAACCGGCTTCGGGCTTCTCGGGCATTTGATTTCACTCTGTCGCTCCAGCGGTGTTCGGGCGACGCTGAATGCTTCTGATATTCCGGTGATTGATCCGGAGATCATTCGATTGATCGAAGCGGAAGGGTGCGTCCCGGGGGGAACGAAAGAGAATCTCAACACTGCCAATGCGGATGTCGATTGGGCAGAGGCCGTTTCAGATGCTTCCAAATACCTTCTCGCCGATGCGCAAACCAGCGGTGGATTGCTTTGCTGCGTTCCGGAGAAACACCTCAAGGAAGTCCTCGCGATTTGCGAAGAGGACGAAACGCTGTCTCAGGCGGTCGTGGGGCAAATTACCGCCGCGGACGAAGGGGCCCTGGTCCAGGTCGTTTAGAGCGAATTTGATTTTCCGGAGAGCTGCAAATCGCTTCTCCCGGGGAAACTTGGGTTTGTAGAAATCTATCGACTCGGGCATACTTCGTCATGGCGAATGTGCTCGGATTGGAAGGCGGCGGAACCCGTACCTCGGTGTTGCTGGTGGACTCAAATGACCACGTCATTACCTCATTTTCCGCGGGACCGGCCAACCTCAGGCTGATGGAGTCCGGCGACCTTGCCTACCACCTCATGGAGATCAGCCGGCGTCTGCCGTGTCTTCCCGACGCGATTGGGATGGGACTGGCAGGGGCGAGGGTTGACGCTGATTTCGAGCGGATCATTACGGCGAGCGCACGTGTCTGGCCCGGTGTTCCCTGTGCGCCTTCGAATGATCTCGTGACAGCCCTGGAAGCGATTGAGTGGGATGACAAATGTGACGCCCAGGTGCTGGTTCTCAGTGGTACCGGCTCCTGTCAGATGGGGCGGGATCGATCCGGCGGGGAAGTGCGAATGGGCGGCCGTGGCCATGTCCTGGGGGATCGGGCCGGCGGCTATCAGATCGGGATGATGGCACTGCGGGAGCTCATCGCTGAATATGACAGTTCAAATCAGTGGCCTCAACTGGGCTCTGAGATTCTTTCCCGGCTTCAGTTTAACGAGCCGGAAGATCTCATTGACTGGTCGCTCGAAGCGTCGAAAACCGAAATAGCATCCATTGCTTCCGCTGTTTTTGCAGGGGCCGCGCAACGCAGCGATGATGAACTCGTTAACCGCGTCTACACCGAAGCTGCCGTGACCCTCGCGCGCGATGCCATCACCTGTGCCAATCGCCTTTCGCCGGATCGAGCGGAACGAGTCCAGTTTGTTTTCAACGGCAGCGTCCTTTTGAAAAATGAGAGGTTTCTAAAACGCGTTATCGAGCAGATTGATGCAGCGCGTCCCGGATCAGTCTTCACTCCGCTGGTTCGGCCCAGTGTCTGGGGCGCTGTGGCGATGGCGAGGACGGTTTTGAAAGCGGGGACTTCACGAGGGGTTCCTGTCGACGCGCTGGAACCCGCGATTTGTCCTGACACGCTACCACAAATCTGGACGCCGGTGACGGCTTCGCCCACCGAACAACGGCATCCTGATTCGACGGAGCTGTCAGAACTGGAGATCGGTGAGGGGATTGAGCTGATGTTGAAGGACGCTGAAACCATTCCCGGTTCAATACGAGCCGAGAAGGATTCAATCGAGTGGACGGTGGCGCAGGTTGTTGAGGCCTTTTCGAGAGGTGGGCGCCTTATATATACAGGAGCGGGGACAAGCGGTCGTCTCGGAGTCCTCGATGCCAGTGAGTGTCCGCCCACTTTCAGGGCGGATCCCGAGCAGGTTCAGGGAATTATTGCGGGAGGCCGTAAGGCGCTCTGGTCAGCGGTGGAAGGGGCTGAAGACGATTCGGCGGCGGGGCGGGCTGCTGCGATTCATCGAAACGTGGGAAGCGCTGATGTCGTCATCGGGATCAGTGCGAGCGGACACGCACCGTTCATTTGGGGGTGCCTGCACGAGGCGAAAATGCGCGGCGCGACAACCGTTCTCTTGACCTGCCACCCGGGATATCTCGATCATCCTCTGCCTGACAAAGTCATCGCGGCCGATACCGGTCCCGAGATTTTGACAGGTTCCACGCGCCTCAAGGCGGGGACGGCGACCAAGATGATTCTCAATTTAATCACGACTCTTGCAATGACCCATTCCGGGAAAGTGATGAGCAATCTGATGATCGATCTCAACCCGTCGAACATCAAACTGCGGGCGCGGGCAGTGGGGATCGTAAGCGCGATAACCGGATGCGACGAAGATGTTGCCCGGGCCGAATTGGAAGAGACCGGTTGGATTGTGAGAGAGGCTTGTGAGGCTTTGAGTGGAAAGTGTGAGGGCGGATTGGATTTTCATGGGAAGACGGAATCAGTAGGCGCATAGGTGTCGAAGTTCTTTTTGACGAAGCCGGGAACGTCACTGATTTTTCTCGTCATTCTTTCCGGTGAAGAATACCTATTAGTTATATGAGTGATGCCAGTAATCCTTTTTCCCTGATCCCTGCAGTTGATAAAGTCTTGCTCGAGTTGGGAAAGTGTTCCGGTCTGGCTCCTCTGCCTCAACCTCTCCTGACCCGGCTTGTCCGCGAAGAAGTTGAAGCGCTGCGTGAGTCGGTGAAGGCGGGGAATCACGAGGTGCCGGAGTTTTCAGTGTTTGTCTCATGTCTCAGTGAAAAGGCCGAGTCTCTCTTTCGCTCGCGGATTCATCCGGTCATCAATGGCACAGGGGTGTGCATTCATACGAATCTGGGGCGCTCACCGCTTCGCGCTGAAGTGGTTTCGGCGATCAGCGGGGTGGGGCAGTATTACAACAATATCGAACTCAATCTCGACTCCGGCGAACGGGGAAAGCGGGGCGGATTTCTCGAGCATTGCCTCGCTTCGCTATGTGAGGCAGAGGCGGCAACGGTGACTAACAATTGCGCGGCGGCACTCATTCTAATGCTCAAGCATCTCGCCAACGGGGAGAAAAACGAAGTCATCATTTCACGCGGCGAACTCGTCGAGATCGGTGGTGGATTTCGCGTCCCCGAGATCATGGAGGCGAGCGGGGCAAAACTCGTTGAAGTGGGAGCAACGAACAAGACTTCCCTGGCCGACTACGAAAATGCGATCACTCCTCAGACCGGGATGCTCCTCAAAGTGCATCGATCCAATTTCTGGATGGACGGGTTTGTCGACGAGCCGACTACGGAGGAACTTGTTGCTTTGGGAAAAGAGCACGAGCTTCCTGTGGTCGAGGATCTCGGAAGTGGGGCCATGATAGCGACAGAAAACCTCGCTGCTATTCAGCACGAACCCACCGCCGCTGAAGTCCTGAAACGCGGCGTCGATCTCGTTTGCGTCAGCGGTGACAAGCTCTTCGGAGGTCCTCAGGCGGGAATCATCGCGGGGCGATCGGATTTTGTTGCCGGCATCAAGAAAGAACCCTTCTTTCGCGCCCTGCGATGCGATAAGATGATCCTTACGGGAATGCAGGAAACCGTGCTCGAGTATCTGCACGCTGACGGGGGGAGAACGCCCGATGTGCCACTGCTCCGTCTCCTCTCGGCAGATGTTGAAAAAGACCTTCGTCCCCGGGGGGAGGCTTTGCTTGCCACCCTGAAGGATTGTCCGGGTTTCGAGGTGGATCTGGTTGGGAGTGTCGCCCGTTGCGGCGGGGGAACGATGCCCAAAGCCGAGATTTCGTCGCTCGCTCTGAGTTTTAAACCCACTTCGATGAGTGTTGCCAAAATGGCGGAACTGCTGAGGAAATGCGCCTATCCGATCATGGGGTATGTCGTTGAAGATCGCTTTCGCATCGACCTTCGCACCGTGTTCCCGGAGCAGGACGCCGAGGTGTCAAAAAATTTAGTGGTAATTTGCTGAAAGGCTTTGAGATTGCCAACGACTGAGTCATTACCTGCCCAACCGGGTGGCATTGATGCACTTCGGTCTGATCACAATGATCAAACTGCTAACATATTACCATCTATTCCAACCATGCTGAAAAGTCTTCTTTTCCGCGTCGGTCTGGCTGCGGTAACTGCAATGGCCCTTGTCGGCTGTGGCGGTGACCCGTCCACTCCCGATGCTTCTGATAATGCCGGTGCCGATTCGGCTGCCGCTGCAACCTTTTACGTCTCCGCGATCCCTGATGAAAAAATCACGGATCAAAAAGCGAAGTTCGATAAGCTCGCCGAATACCTCGCTGAAAAGCTGGGCGTGCCTACTGAGTTTGTTTTCTCCAAGGACTATGCCGACTCGGTAACGAAGTTTGCCAATGGCGAAGTTCATCTCGTGTGGTTCGGTGGACTTTCCGGTGTTCAGGCCCGCATGGCGGTCGAGGGTGCTGAAGCGATTGCTCAGGGAAAAGCGGATCCACAATACAAGTCCTACATCATCGCAAACAAAGCGACTGGATTGAAAGAGGCTGCTGAGTTTCCTGCTGCGATTAAAGAGATGACTTTTACGTTCGGTTCTTCCGGTTCAACTTCCGGTCGACTCATGCCAACCTACTTCATCATGCAGAACAATGGCGGCATTGCTCCCGACGACTGGTTTACCACGAAGCCCGGATATCAGGCGAGCGGTGGACACGTAGCGACTGCCAATGCGGTTGCTGACGGCACCTATCAGGTCGGCGCACTCAACTATAAGACCTATGATTCACTCGTGGAAAGTGATCCTAAAATCGCGGAGAACACCGTGAAAATCTGGACGACGCCTTTCTACGCTGATTACAACTTCACGATCCATCCCGATGCAACTAAAGCATTCGGAGAAGGCTTCGCGAAGAAGGTTCAGGACGCACTTATTGCAGCACCTGCAGGTTCCGATGCGCTTAAGGCGATCAATCGCGAATCAATCATTGCAGCTAAAAATGCTGACTTTGATGGCATCAAAGCGACGGCTATTGAAGTCGGTTTGATCGAAGAATAATTTCTTTTCAGCCCCGCTTCGGGAGATCATTTTCCGAGGCGGCTGGCTGCTTTTTTGCATGTCTTTTGCTTTTCAACTCTCCAGCGTGACATGCCAGTTCGGAGATTTTACGGCCCTCGACTCTATCGGGCTTAACATTGAAGCAGGCGAACAGGTTGCTTTGATAGGACCGAGCGGAAGCGGAAAGACAACGCTGCTCAAGGTTCTTAATACGACACGGCGACAGGAAGCCGGATCGTTTTCTGTTTTCGGGCATGAACCCGAACAACTTTCACCGAAGGAGCTGCGGGCGGTTCGCAGCACCATTGCAACGATCCCGCAACATCTCGGACTCGTTCCGAATCTCACCGCGGTTCAGAACGTCATTCTCGGACAAGGGGGACGCCGTGGATTGTTTCGTTCGATTCGCGATTTACTGTTTCCGTCCGCTCCTGACAAGTTTGCGATTCACGAACTGCTCGACCGGGTTGGTATCGAGGAGAAGCTTTTCTCGCGGGTTTCAGAACTGTCCGGCGGACAGAAGCAACGCGTCGCGATTGCCCGGGCCCTTTTTCAAAAGCCGGAGGCTCTCTTCGCCGACGAACCTGTTTCCAGCGTCGATCCGGCTCGGGCGAAGGACACGATCCGGCTCTTCCGCGAACTCTCAGACGAATTGGGGTTCACTCTCTGCGTGAGCTTGCACGATGTCACTCTCGCAAAAGAATATTTTCCGAGGCTGATCGGACTTCGGGCCGGAAAAATTGTCTTCGATGGGGCTCCGCAGGATTTGGAGGGGGACGCTTTGAAAGCTCTCTATCAATTGAGTGATGAAGAAATGATGCGTGATGCCTGATCCCGCTACAGCCTCTTCCTCCATCGGCAGCAAACGCTGGGTGTTTGTTGGTTTCACGCTCATCTTTTTAGTATGCGCCTGGAAGCTGGGACTCACCCCCAAAGGCCTCATTCCCGCAGATTCCAATCATTGGGAGCGAACCGGTCGCTTCTTTCAAGCGGCTCTTCAGCCCGCACTCGACTACGAAGACGCCAACGTTCCTGATGACGCCGAACCGATTCTGGTTAAAGGGATGCGCGGGATTCTGCAGACCTTGAAATTTGCTTTCGGAGCGATGAGCCTCGCCGTGCCGACAGCGTTGGTGCTCGGGTTTTTCGGCTCCTCTGCCTGGTGGCCTGAGCCATGTGGCAAAGGAACTAAGATGATTCTGCGAGCCGTCTTTGGGGCGAGCCGGTTTCTCATGAGTTTTCTGCGCTCCATTCACGAGTTGATATGGGCGCTCTTGTTTCTCTCTGCGATGGGGGTGAGTCCTCTAGCGGGAATGGTCGCTCTCGCATTGCCCTTTTCGGGGACACTCGGGAAAGTGTTTTCCGAGCTGATTGATGAGGAGGCGCGTGATGCTGCTGAAGCTCTGAAGGCGATCGGGCACGGCCCTCTCCAGACGTTTCTCGTCGGCATTTTTCCCCGGGCTCTGCCGAATTTGATCACTTACAGCTTCTACCGCTTTGAATGCGCACTGCGCTCCTCGGCGGTTTTGGGCTTTGTGGGGATTGAGACGATCGGACTCTACATTCAACTCTCGCACGAGGAATTCTACTATCGGGAAGTGTGGACTTACCTCTACCTTCTCATTGCGATGATCGTGGTGGTGGACCTTTGGGGCGCGACAATTCGGCGACGACTTCAAACGACGGAAGGAGGATGTGTTTGATGGCCACTGATTCAAGAGCTACCCGCATCGCTGAGCTGGAAAGCCTCCGGTCACGTGACTGGTTCCTGCGAATCAGTGCCTTCGTTGTGGGTGGCGCCATTTTCTGGGCCTGGTTCACGAGTCATCCTCTCCTCGGGAGGCTGAGCGCTTCCCGTCGATGGGCAAATCTGCAGCGCTTTTCAGAAGGGCTCATTCCTTCCCCGGTGCGGAAGTCAGGAGACTGGAGTGACGCACTTCCCTGGGCCTGGGAGCTTTTCACCGACGAGGGATTTATAGCACTGGTGACAACCATAGGAATCGCCACCGCGGCGATCATTCTTTCAGGGGCTCTCGTGCTTCCCTTTTTACCCGTCGCGAGTCGCCGGCTTTCCCGCATCGATCCTTTCGGACTGCGCAGTGGTAAAGCGGGTAAGTTGGTCGAATTCGGGTGGCGCCTTCCGGGGCCTCTCGTGCGCCTCATTTTTGTGCTCTCGCGCTCGGTTCCCGAGTATCTCATCGCCTTTCTTCTCCTCTCCCTTCTCGGTTTGCAGGTGTGGCCGCTCGTATTGGCGCTGGCGATTCACAACTTCGGGATTCTCGGGCGGTTGTGGGGCGAGGTTATTGAGAACACTGACGATGATTCCGCTGCAGATCTATACGTGGCGGGGCAGGGGAGAGCCTCCGTCTATGCCGTTTCCATATTGCCCCGTTCGCTGAACCGTTTCCTGATCTACTTTTTCTACCGTTGGGAAACCTGTGTCAAAGATGCCACTGTGCTCGGTATGCTGGGCTTGCTGACCCTTGGAAAACTGATCATGCTTTCGAAAGGGTTTTTCTGGGATCGCATGCTTTTTTATGTTCTTCTAGGGTCCTCTTTCATTCTCGTGATGGACCTCTCTTCAACGTGGTTGCGAAAGCGTCTCAGATGAGTGAAAGGTATGCATCGCAATGGATCAGAGCCAACGTCATTTTATTCTGGGAACCGCTGGTCATATTGATCATGGAAAGAGTTCGTTGATCGAGAAATTGACGGGAACGGACCCGGACCGGCTTCCGGAGGAGAAGGCCAGAGGGATGACGATCGAGCTTGGCTTTGCTCAGCTCTCAATCCCCGCGGCAGATGATTCGGGGGACGATTTAGCACTCGGCGTTGTCGATGTTCCCGGACACGCCGATTTTGTCAAAAATATGGTCGCAGGTGTCGGGGCGATCGATCTGGCTCTTTTTATTGTTGCCGCAGACGACGGATGGATGCCTCAGACCGAAGAGCACTATCAAATTCTCACCTACCTGGGAGTGAAGAACGCGGTCGTTGCGCTCACAAAGGTAGACCTCGCAGAAGATCTCGAGCTGGTCCTCGATGACCTCAAAGAGAATCTTGAAGGCGGTATCTGGGAGAACGCGCCCATCGTTCCGGTCTCGTCTCATACCGGGGAGGGGATTGACGAACTGCGTGAAACCATTTCAAAAATCCTCACTGAGGTTCCTGTTGTTCACAACAGCGGAAAACCCCGCCTTCCTGTCGACCGGGCTTTCACAATCAAAGGCGTTGGAACCGTGGTTACGGGAACGCTCACGGAAGGGGCCATCACTACCGGTTCTGATCTGGTGGTGCATCCGGGGGGCGAGTCTGCACACGTGAGAAGTGCCCAGTCCCACAATCAGTCCGTCGAGAGCGTGCCTCCCGGAACCCGCACTGCACTGAATCTCACGGGAATCAGTTTGCGCGAGGACCGCAGAGGTGCGCGCAGTGGAATCGGGAGAGGTGATGTCCTGACACTGCCGAATTTCGGCGAAGCGGTAACGACGATTGATGTTCTGATTTCGAAATCCGATCGCGGGATTCGCGGTATAAAGCAGTCCACCAAAGCAATCCGCACGGGGAGGCAGGTCATGTTTCATCACGGCAGTTCCGGCGTTGCGGGGAGAGTTCATTTTCTGGGACAACGGACCCTCAAGCCCGGTGAGTCTGCCCTCGCTGAAATTCGTTTCAAAAAGCCGGTCTTCGTCTTTGCCGGTGACCGTTTCGTGATTCGTAACGCATCACTCGGAGTGACCCTCGCGGGCGGAATCGTCCTCGATGAGGACGCGAATCGCCGCGCTTTCCGGAAGCCGTTTCAAGAGGAGTTTCTCAAGCTCAGAGCTGGAGCTCCGCACGATCTTGAAACGCTGATTCGCTCTCAACTGAAGCGGGATATGGTGGCACAGGTCCCGGAGTTGTTGCTCAAATCCCACTTCAGCAGCGAAGCCATTGCCGGGGTCGTAGGTAAGCTTGTGGCTGAAGGGGCTTTACAGCAAAGCGGGGATTGGGTTTTTGAGGCTGTCTGGTGGAAACGCATCACCGGTTTGGCGGAGGAGAAGATCATGGCGGTTCATCGTGACCACCCCGATCAGTTGGGCTTTCCTCTAAGGGAACTTCGGACGGTGATGGAGTGGGAACTCCCTGCGCCGAAGTTTTTTGATAATGTTCTCGAAGGATTGCTCTCGGGTGAATTTGCGAAAGCGGGCCCTAACATCCGCCATCGCGATCACATTCCCCAGCTCCCGCCCGAGCTGGTCAAAGCCGGTCAATTGGTCCGTAAGCGTCTCGCTTCAGATCTCAAGTCTCCGCCAAACAAAGGCGAAACGGCAACGAATCCGGCTGAAGAAAAGGCGCTGCGGTTTTTAGTTCATACCGGGGAAGTCATCGAGCTGGATCCCAAGACGGTGATTTCCAATGCGGGGTATGATCTTATCCAGAGTGAAATCGTCGCCTATCTGGGAGTGAACGCTAAAGCCACCGCGAGTGAATTGCGGCAGCACACCGGAACGGTGCGACGAATTCTGATGCCTCTCCTCGAGCGTCTCGATGACTGCAAAGTCACGGTGCGGGAAGGCGATGAGCGCCGGCTTCGGTAGTAGCCGCCTCAGCAACTGCCTGTAGCAGCAAGTTTCAATATGGGAGCTGAGTAGCGCCTCTATCGTAAAATTGGAAGGTAAGCCCCGGTAAGTCCTACCACTCGTAACCGATTCTGGCTCCAATCATGTGTGCGGAAGCATTCTCGCGGAAGAATTGCCCACTGTAGTCAACTGACACATTCCACTGATTCTCAAGGTCGAGTCGAACGCCGGTTCCGAGCTCCAACCAATCGGCTCCTGCGTGAACCCCGCTGCTAGTCGCGCCGAAACCTCCCACCGATTGTCCGACGCCGGCGTTGACGAGCGTAAACGGGGTGTTGAGAAGACTGACTTGCGTTCCGTTCGCCTCGGGGCGGAAGTTGTGTACGAAAGCAGCGCTGGCTTGAACCGTAATGCGGCCAGCAGGGATTTTTTCGACGGCTGAAATCTGCCATCCGAGTCGCCCTATCATGGATTCGATATCGCTTTCGTTGTAGATCAGGTTGGCTGCGCCACCACCGCTTTCGGTGTAGCCATCGATTTTGCCGAGCATGTAGTTAAAGCCGGCAAAAGGACCGGTTCTGATTTGGTCGGTCAGTTGATGTGTGTAACCGATGTTGAGGTCAACATTCTCCGAATAGCTGTCAGTCGATCCGAACGCGTTGCCGCCGAGCATCGTGTTGCGCACCAGATCGTTGCGGAAGTTACCGTAGCTGTAGAGAAAGTCGAAATAGAACTCTTTATAGTAGGCGGTGAAGTAAGTGCTCAGGAGAGTGCCCTCGAGATCGACAGATCCCAGATTTCCGCCGATATCGGTATGGCTTGTAAGACCGGTGACGGCACCGCCCGCATAGAGCCAGGGGAGAAGGCGATACTCGGCTCCCACTGTGCCGGAGTAGCTGTCTGATCGAAAGCCGCGAACGAGCGCATTGAGGTTGTTTTGGTCGTAGTAACCGTAGTCGACATCGGTGAAAACTTCCCATTTCCGGTTAGCCTGTTCGTCGATGATAACTTTGCCGCCGAGGGGATTTTTGGCTACCTCGCCTGAAGGGGCTGCGCGGACTGCTTTGCCTCCATAGGAAGGGGCTGAAATAGCAATAGGGCCGCCGAGAAGAGCAAAAGGGGATGAGAGCCAGAGGGTTTCGGCCGCGGCGAGGGTATCCTGAGCGGCCGGGGCTTCTTCGCGAAGTCCGATCGCGACCCTATAGTCAATCTGATTGCGAGCCGCGAAATTGAGGTAACGGCTGATCGGGGCGTCGATCGTTGAAGCGAATCCGGAACCTTTGCCCTCGCTGCCATAGGCACGGGCACGGAAGAGGCGATTGTTCAGATCGGAAACCGCGTTCTGAGCCGCGTTTTGAACAGCCTGCTGCTGGACCCCCGGCATGAGGAGGCCTGTGGTCTGGAGCGAATTGATCGCGCCGGCATTGGTGATGAGGTAAGTGGGTTCCGGTTCCGGTTCCGGTTCCGAATTGGGGTCCTTTATGAAAAGCGCGAAATTCTCGGGGATTGAACCATTTGTATTGGACGCAAAAAGATAGCCATCGTCCGCTGCTGGATTTTGGATGCCTGTGGTTGAGCCGCTGCCTAACTCCGGATTACCGGGGCCATAAACGAAGAGTATATTTCCATCGTCGAAAAGGACGGCTTGAAAATCAAAAGGTCCTCCTCCGCCAAAATGAGTTGTATTGTCCCATTGGAAGAAATTGCCTGAAACGGCGCTCCCGTTTGGGTTCGTGTAGGGGCTCGTCGTAAAATATTGATGATAGACATCGCTGATGAGATCATCGTGGAGCGGATATATACGCCCACCGCCACCAGTGCTTGGAACCGTGGGGAGAAACGAATCATTAGAAAGATCTGGTCCCCCGTCCGTCAAATTCGTTGATAAATATCCATTGGTCGCGGCAAAAAGAGAATTGTAGGTCACCCCGAAAAATGTAAATCCAGCACCGCCCAGAGCGGCAACTCCACCGGTATCATCTCCAGATGCGATTAGGGAGCCTGTTCCAGAGATGTCGTGGAAGGTTGGATAGGCAACCGGAGTGCCAGTGTAACCAAAGGTTTGAGCCTCGAGGTTGGGCACAAACAAATTAAAAGTGAGTAAAGCCAGGGCAGAGAGCAGGAATTTGGCCGTAGTGCTATTCATTGTGGGTGTTAAATCAGATTTTGCCAAAGCTAGAATGGTGCCACTTTGATCGTGTGGTTTTGTGAGGTTTGCAATGGCAGATTTTTAATATTTAGGGCGGAGTTCAGCCGGGGGGGGGCTGGCATCAAGTGTCGCCCGGTTTTTGTCCGCCGATGTTTCCAGTTTCTGCCGTTTTGACAGTGGCTTTGTGAGCAGCTATGCGTGAGTCGATGTTGAAACAATTTTATACTGCATTCGCTGGCATTCTCTTGTTTGGGGACAGCCAGATTTTGGGACAGGGACTGGAAGAGCCGGGGGAGATGAGGCAAGCAGGATTGGTTTCATTCACCTTATCGCCTTCCGGGGAATCCAAGAGCGGGTTCACGCGTCTGGAACCTGCGAATTCAGGAATTGAGTTTTCGAATGTTCTCAAACCGGAAAATATTGTGCAATATTTATACAACGGTGCAGGTGGTTGTGTAGGTGACTATGACGGTGATGGTTTGCCTGATATTTTTCTTGTGTCCGAGGACGGGAAAAATCGCCTGTTCCGGCAGGCTTTACCCTGGAAGTTTGAAGATGTGACAGATCTGCTTGGTCTTGGTGGCGGTGACTCCTGGGGGGCGGGGGCTACGTTTGTGGACATCGATAATGATGGCGACCTGGATCTTCATGTCTCAAACATGGGCGGGCCTGATTTCCTTTATGTTAACAACGGTGACGGGACTTTTCGGGAGGACGCGAAAGCACGGGGATTGAATAAAAGCGGGCCAAGTTGGATGGCCAATTTTGCTGATTTTGACCGCGATGGAGATCTTGATTGTTATCTGCTCACTTACCGACTTTTCTATGTGGGTAAGGATGATCCGAAATTTTCCTTTCAAACCGTTGACGGAAAGCAGGTTGTGCCTCCGGAACACGACGACGATTTTTATCTTATCCAAGGTCATCCTCAGGAAGCGGGAACCGTTGACATGCTGTTGGAGAATGACGGAAACGGTTATTTCAGGAATGTCAGTGGATCGAGCGGTATTGGAAAATTACGAAATCATGGACTCTCTGCGACCTGGTGGGATCGAAATAACGACAACTGGCCGGATCTCTATCTCGCAAACGATTTTAAAGATCCCGATTGCCTCTGGATGAACCAGGGGGACCGGACATTCAAAAATGTTTTGGGTTCGTCAGTGTCCTATACTCCATGGTTTGCGATGGGCAGTGATTTTGCTGACCTTAATCGTGATGGATGGTTTGACTTCTTCGTAGCGGATATGTCGGCAATGAACCATTACCGCCAGAAAATGGAGATGGGGGCGATGGGGAGTAACGCCTGGTTTCTGGAATGGGCAGAACCTCGGCAATTAATGCGGAACATGCTGTATTTGAATACTGGCGGCGATCGTCTCCTCGAATCCGGCTATCTGTCGGGTGTCGAAAGCACCGGGTGGACCTGGGCTGTTCGTTTTGCCGATTTCGACTGCGATGGTTGGGAGGATACGATGGTTACCAACGGAATGGCCCGGGATGTAAATAATTCAGATCATACCCTTCAGATAAAAGCTCTTAACAAGGCAAAAAAATATGAAGAGCGTGATGCGTTATTGAAGAGTTTTCAGAAGCCGGGATCAGACCGAAACAAGGTCTTCCGCAATAAGGGAGATCTCACTTTTGAAGATGTAAGTGAGGAGTGGAAATACAACGATCTCACGGCCAGTTTTGGCCTGATCCTCGCCGATATCGACCGTGATGGCGATCTCGACGCGATCACCAACAACATGAATCAGCCCGTAGGTGTCTACCGGAATGACCTCACCACTGGCAATAGTAGTCTCATAGAACTGCGAGGACGCCAGAGCAATTTCTTCGGTGTCGGGGCGCGTCTTCGGCTCAAATCTGCATCCGGTTGGCAGACCCGCATGTTGACGCTTTCGCGGGGATACGAGTCAGGCTCCGAACCGGTTGTGCACTTTGGTCTCGGTGACGATGACATTATCGAGCAGCTCGAAATTGACTGGCCGAGCGGTGCGAAGCAAGTGTTCAACGAGTTGCCGGTCAACTATCGTCATATTATCACTGAGCCCGAAGGGGACTTCATTCCTGAACCTGCCCGGACGAGCCCGGAGCCGCGACGAACCCTGTTCTCGCAGGACTCACTTCCGGGATTTACGTTCGTGCATGAGGAGGATGAGTTTGATGATTACAAAGAGCAACCGCTCCTGCCCTGGCGCCATTCGCGTTTTGGCCCCGGTATTGCATTTGGAGACGCTGATGCTGATGGTGACGAAGATGTCTGGGTCGGAGGTGCGACAGGGCAGGCAGGACGCCTCGTGACGCGCAATGATGACGGAAGCTGGGTTTCAATTCCGTGGGGACCGTGGGATGTCGATTCGCAGTCAGAGGACATGGGCGCGCTCTTCTTTGATCCGGATAGAGATGGAGATCTTGATCTCTATGTCGCAAGCGGAGGCAATCAGGCGAAGGGAGCGGATCTTAAGCCAATTCTCGAAGACCGGCTCTATCTGAATGTCGAAATTAAAGAGGGCGATATGGTTTCCCGGGGTTTTGCAAAAGCGGATCCGGATCCCAATCCGGAAAAAAGGGCCTGGGAGAGTTCGGGTGTTGTCGCGGCAGCGGACTACGACCGGGATGGCGATGTCGATTTGTTCGTCGGTTCACGTGTCAAGCCGGGGCAGTTTCACGAGGTTCCCCGGCAGCGTCTTCTCCGCAACGAGGGGACCGGGTTGGTCGATGTGATCGACGACGTCTCCCTTGCTCTTCGCGATTGCGGCATGGTTACCGGCGCGATATGGTCAGACGTGGACCAGGACGGTCGGCTTGATTTACTGGTCACTAACGCATGGGGCCCCGTCCGTGTTTTTAAGCAGTCGGAAAGTGGGACGCTTGATGATTTCACGGAGGAGGCGGGGCTTTCCGGGGCGCACGGTTGGTGGCAGGGGATTGATGGGGGAGACTTCGACGGTGATGGTGACATGGATTACATCGTGACCAATCTCGGGCAAAACACCAAGTATCACGCTTCTGCGGAGCATCCTATTCAGGTTTATCTAAATGACTTTGATGGCGATGGCTCCTGCGACCTGGTGGAATCGGAGTTTGAGGGCGAAACCCTGTATCCGATGCGTGGACGCAGTTGCAGTTCGCAGGCAATGCCGTTTATCACGGAAAAGTTCAAGACCTACCATGAGTTCGCTTCTGCCGAGTTGGCGGCGATTTACACTCCTCCCATGTTGGAGACGTCACGGGTTCTCAAGTTCACCCATCTGAGCACTTCTGTTCTCATTAACGATGGAGAGGGGCGCTTCGAGATTCAGACTCTGCCTCCATTGGCACAGATTGCGCCGGGTTTTGGTGTGGCTGTAGAGGACTTTGATGGAGATGGTAATCTCGATGCGGTCCTCGCCCAGAATTTCTATTCCCCCCAACCTGAAACCGGACGCATGAGTGGTGGGCTGGGACTCTTTCTCAAAGGGAATGGTGACGGGACGTTTACTGAAGTATGGCCTCAGGACAGCGGGATCTCGATTCATGAAGACGCGAAGAGTCTTGCTATCGGTGATTTGAATGGCGACGGCGCTCCGGATCTGGTTTGCGGAGTCAACAACGGGGGAGTGAAGACGCTTATCAATCAGACGAGAGGGCCAAAGATTCGTTGGAGTTCCCTTCAGCTAAAAGGGGTGCCGGGTAACCCAACTGCATTTGGAGCCACCGTGAAAATTACTACCAGTTTCGGACGCACGCTGACGCGTGAAGTGCGTGGGGGAAGCAGCTACCTCTCTCAGTCCACTGCGCAGCAGTTCATCGGGCTGGGAGGGGCCGAACATGTTGCTGAAGTTAGAGTGACATGGCCTGATGGCGGTTCCGATTTGGAATCGTTCGGGAAGTATCAGACCCGTCTCAAAGTTCTAGAGCCGGAACGGTGAGCGAAGGCATCCTCTACTCTCCATTTTCTCCTAAACCGCGCCGGTTGCCTTGCGGCCGATCCAGAAGATCGTGAGGAGGAGAACGATGGTGGCGATCCACCACTGGCTTGCCCAGATTCGGAGACGGCGTTCGATTGGTTCAGGAGCGGGGAGCGCGGAGAGGGCTGCTTTGATCGCTTCGAGATCGGGCGTTTTGAACATCTCGCCTTTGGTGATTCGTGCAATTTCCTCGAGGACGTCGTAGCGGGCGGGGTAACCGATTTTTTCCAGTGAAGTTCCCTGAACCGTGATCTTCGTTTCGAGGGTGCCGCCGTTTTCGGCACAGGTCATGAGGAGTTGGTAGTCGCCGGGCTCGTCAGGTTCGAAGACGCCGGTGAAAAGGCCCCACTGCTCTTCGCCGCCGGGCTGGAGCCTCACTGATTCAACTTTTCCCGTGGGCGAAGTGATCTGAACAATGACCGTTGCCGCCTGAAGCGGCTCACCGCCGACGCTCATGACGTTTGCGTTTAACGAAAGGGTCTGGCCGGACTGCGGACGGTCGGGTGAGTAGAAAAGGCGCATCAACTCATCGCTCGCCATATTTCTCTGGTAGGCCATCCAGCGGGCGACCTGTCCCCAGAAACGGTAGTGGTATTTGTCTTCGACGCCTTTTCTCCAGCGCCACGCGCCGTCGGTTCCCATGAAGAGAATTTTCCCGGTGCCGAAGGTTTTAGTGACGATGAGAGGGATGCGCCCGAAGCGGTTCGTCTCAGAGCTGTGGGTCGCGAGGACTTCCGAGCCGGGCTTGGCTCGGGTCACTCCGGCGTACCATTGGAAGCCGGGAAGGTTAGTCCAGATGCGGGCGTTCGCATTCTCGGTGTCTTCGAGACGGGTGAGGAGGCTGCGGGCGCCGAGCTCGGTGAGCTCGAACTGTCCCGGCGTCGCGGAACCCCATCCCCGAGGTTGCGCCGGATCGAGGATTACGGGAAAAAGGGCTTCGAGTTCGGTGCTGACGAGCGAATTCTGATAGCCGCGAAAGCCGGGCAGGAGGACAAGTCCTGACGCCTGGGTTGTTACCTGATGACGCAAAGCGGTGACGTCTGCATCGGTGAGCTGATTCGGCATGAGGCCTACGTCACCGAGAACGATGACATCAAATTCGGAGAGCTTATCGGGTTCCGGAAACGATTCCAAATACCCCGGCCCGCCGCCGACGGCGTCGACATCGGGGTGGAAAAGAAGACAGCTCACCTCGACGCCGGGATCCCGTTCGAGCGCATTTCGAAGGTAGCGGTATTCCCAGCGGGGAAATGTGTCGATCAGAAGCACTTTCAGTTCCTCTTTCCGAATCGCGATCGGTGCGGTGAGTTGATTGTTGCTCTTGTCACGTTCCTCTTCGATCGCCGGAAGTGTCAGGGTGAGTTCGAAGTCGCCCACTGATAGAGGTGTCCAGAGGATCGTTTCCCTGATTTTGCCCATCGCCGGAATCGTGACATCCCTGGTGATCGTTTCTCCCTTGCCGGTCGTGATCGTGAGGGTTGTCGACTGTTCGCGGGGAAGGGTGTTGGTGAGGCTGAAGGGGAGGCGGACCGGCTTTTCGACGATGCCAAAAGTGGGGGCGTCGAAGGCGGTTACAGCGAGGTCGGGGAGGCGGATTTCATTTCCCACGGGGACGGTGAAGACGCGGGTGTCGCTCATGCGGAGGCGGGTCGCTGCGCGGCTCGGAGGATCGCCTGTATTCCAGTCACCATCGGAGATGAGGACTAGGCCGCGAAGGCCGGGGAATTGTTCGACGACGTCAGTGATCGCCCCTGAAAGGTCGGTTCCTTCGGTGTCGGTCGCAAAGGAGCGGATATCGACTTCGAAGTCTTCGCTCAGCGAATTCCACGATTCTGCGGTGGTGAGTTCCGTGGCGACGCTTTCACGACTGCGAGCAGGGCTGGCAGGGTTTTCAGGATCGACGATGTCCTCAGTCGTCATGCTGCCGGAATCGTCCCTGAGAACGGCAATGACGGGCTTGTTGTCAGGTTTAAAAGTCTCGCGCCATTCCGGTTGGTTTAATGTCAGGGCGACCAGCGCGACAATGAGAATCCTAAGCGCTTCGAGCCAGCCGGTCGCGGCCGCGAAGTGATTTCGCTTCCAGATCATGAAACTGAAAACAGCGGTGACGAGCACGATCGCAACACCGAAGACGATTGTCGTCGGTGTTGAGAGGAAAGTGAGTTCGCTGTTGGTGAGTGTCATGGGGCCGCTTCGCGGCGTGGGAAGGTTGGAAAGTGAGAAGGTAGGAAGGTTGAGATTCTTCTTTGCTTGTTAGGGCGATATCTAAGAGGGTTAGGTCATTGACTTAACCCTGTTGGGTCAAATGGGTTTGGCTTTTGATTCAGTTTCGGGGCGGGGTGGAAGGCAGAGAATGGCTTCAACGAGGAGGGCGAGGGCCATAGCGACGAGAAAGGCTCTCCAGATTTCGGCGGCGAGTGATGAGCCGCTTCCGACTTCGTCGCTGATGCGGCGGTACTCAACCCCTTCGAGGAGGATTTCGAGGGCGTCGGTATTCAGGGTTTCAGAGCTGTCTTCGGTGACGGGGCGATTCAGGGCGATAAGTCTTTGATTCCCCGAATCGCGATCGCTTTCGAACGCTCCGGGGACAAGTCCTGTAGCAATGAGATTTGATTCCGGTGCGGAGTTTTCAATCTCCTGCATCCCGGATAAAGGAGCATTCATCCCCGTCTCGAGCATGCGGGCTTTGGAAACGGAATTGGCTCCTTCGGCGAGACTCCTGTGGGTCATGATGAAAAAGGAAACACCTTCTGTCGCGAGAGTGGAATGGTCGGTGCGGGGGAGGGTTCCCCAAAAGTAGAGCGAGCCTTCGGTTTCGGTGAGGGCTTTGGCGATGACTACGGTTTCATCTTCCAGTTTCAAGAGCGGTTGCAGCTCTCCGGAAAAGGCACGGGTTTTGAAGAAACGAAGCTGGTCGACGGAAAGCGGACTCCCGTTCCGCGTGTTCTCAAGAAGGCCCGATTCGGTACGCCACCAACCGGCGCTTGCCGGTGAGTTGGCGCGATCCTCCCAGTCTTCCCAGCGATTTCCGAAAAGCGCGGCGTCACCGGTTTCGCTGGTGTGAGGCGGTGGCAGTAGAACCAGGGTGCGACCTTTCTCCAGGTGCTGGCGAAGCAGGGCCGCCTCGGCGGAGTCTTCAGCGGGGATGGGGGCCTGCCAAAGGAGAAGCGCGGTTTCGTCCCAGGGGATCTGGGCACTGTCTCCGGGGGAAAGGGTTGCGGCGTCGTAACTGACAGAGGGATCGACCGCGGTGGAGGCCGCTGTGGCAAGCGTTGTCGCGGTGGTTTGATCGTCGCTAACGATGATCGTCTTCCGAACCGGTGGCTCGTCGTAGACAAAATATGCCTGGTTGTCTGAGGGATTGTTGTCGGCGGGAAGATCGATGCGCCCCCAGCCCCGTTCGTCGCCTGCACCGAGTTTCACGGTGTATCCGAGACGCACGAATTCGTCGCCGGTAATCGTTAGAGTCTCCACGGTGCGGGTTCCGTTGATTGTAAACTCAACGGGGAGGTTCAGTGCTTCACCTGTTTCGCCGGACGCGGCGGTCCGCTTGATTGCGAGGTCCATGACGAGTTCAAACCCGGAGGGACTGCGTCGCCTGTTCACATTGCTGATTGAGATGGCGAGGTTGTTCGGGCCGGCCTGTTCGTATGTCAGGAGAAAAAGTCTCACCAGCTCGTTGCCGGAAAGATCGGCACGAATCGACTGCCAGTTTCCCGAGTCTGCTTTCCAGTCTTCGCTTTGCAGATCAGAGGCGATCCAGATATCGGTGCGACCGCTCGTATTCGTCGCGAGGAAATCGACGCCGGCCTGAAGGAGTGCCGGGATATTGGCAGCGGTAGCCGTTGGCGCTGCCTGGGGGAGACTCTCGAGAGAGCTGAGATCCGTCACCCTGGTGGGCTCGAGTGTCGCGCTGTCGATGAGAACGACTTCGCTCCTGCTGGATGTTTTCCGAAGCAGTTCAGTGATCTTTGCGAGAGCTGAGGATCGCTTCGATTCACCTGTTTCCAGATTCTGCTCCTCCATGCTCGCAGAGCGATCTAACAAAACAAGAATGGTGTCGGCCTTTCCACCTGCCCCGGCCATGAATCCTCCGGCGAGGGGGCGGCTTGCCGCAAAGATCAATGCAGCGACAGCAAGGACGCGCATCGCGAGGATGAGAAACTGTCTGAGCCGGTCGATCCCTCTAGTCAGCTTCTTTGCATCGAGAAGGAACATCATCGCGGCCCATTTCACGGTGCGATGGCGGTGCTGATTGATCAGGTGAATGATCACCGGCAGCAGCGCCAGAGGGAGGCCGATCAGGAGAATGGGTTGGAGAAAGCTCATCTCGCGCTGCGTGCGGTTTTGGGGTTTCGGCCGAGAAGAAAGCGGGCGAGGACCTGGTCGTAGGGCTCGTCGAGCATGATACGATGGTAGTCGAGCGCTGACTGATTGACGATTTCGTCGATATGCGTCAGGTAACTTTCCACTGCTTCGTGGTAACGGCGCTGGATCAGGGACGGATCGGCGAGAAGTGAAGGGCCTCCCTCAAGGTCGAGAAAGCGGGTCGGACGGTCGAACTGAAAATCAATTTCCTCCCGGTCGAGGAGGTGGAAAAGCGCGACGTCGTGCTTGCGAAAGCGGAGGTGCTGAAACGCCTCCCGGAGTGGTTCCGGATCAAAGAGCAAGTCAGAGATGATGACCATGAGGGCCCGCTGCGGGATCTTCTCAGCGGCGGCGTGGATCGTGGAGACCAGTTCGGATTCCCCGTTTGCCTTCAGCGCACCAATCTGGTCGAGGAGCACTTTCAAATGCACTGGGCCCCGTTTCGCCGGAATCTCTTTCATCGTCGCCCCGGGGGAGGTATTCATGAGTCCTACGGCGTCACCCTGGTTCGCGGCGAGGTAGGCGAGCGTGCCGGCGAGGCTGCGGGCGTAGTCGAGGCGGGTTTGACCGTCAGGGCCATAGTTCATCGAGCCGCTTGTATCGATGATGAAGCAGAGTCTCAGGTTCGTGTCGGCCTCGAATTCTTTGAGGTAGTAGCGATCGGTCCGGCCCCAGGTGCGCCAGTCGAGCCGGCGGGTGTCGTCGCCGGGAACGTACTTCCGATACTGGGCAAATTCGAGGGATGAACCTTTTACGGGACTGCGATGCCGGCCTGAGATATTACCCAGCATTGGATGCCGCGAATTAAGCGGCAGTCCCATCAACTTCCCGAGTATTTTAGAATCGAGAAAGTCGCGCTGGATCGGTTCAGGCACAGCTGATCGCGAGGAGAAAGGTTAGGCTTCGTTGCTCAATTCCTCGACGAGTCGGGAAATGATGGAACGACAGGTGATTCCCTCCGACTCGGCAGTGAAGGTTTTGATGACGCGGTGTCGGAGCACAGGCTCGGCGACGGCGATGAGATCTTCCTGGCGGACCATGTAGCTTCCGTTGAGCGCGGCACGGGCGCGGGCACCGAGGATTAAATACTGCACTGCGCGTGGACCTGCGCCCCAGCCAACGTAGGGAGTAATCCAGTCGGGGGATTCTTCCGACTCCGGTCGGGTTCGGCGAACGAGGTCGACCGCGAAGTGAAAAATATGATCGGGAACGGGGATGCGTCGCACGAGATCTTGAAATCGAATCACTTTCTCGCCATCAAGAATGTGAGTGAGTTCCGGAAGCGCCGCACCGGTTGTGGTTCGTGCGATTGCGATTTCCTCGTCGCGATTCGGGTAGTCAACACCGATCATGAACATGAATCGATCGAGCTGGGCTTCGGGGAGCGGATAGGTTCCCTCCTGCTCAATCGGGTTCTGCGTCGCGAGAACGAAGAACGGTTGTTCGAGATGCAGGGCTTTACCGGCGACGGTGACGCGGTGCTCCTGCATTGCCTCAAGCATCGCCGCCTGAGTTTTCGCCGGGGCACGGTTGATTTCGTCGGCGAGAACGATATTGGCGAAAACAGGGCCTTTTGAGAATTCAAAATTGCGTCGTCCTGAGCCGTCATCCTGAAGGATCTCCGTTCCGGTGATGTCCATCGGCATCAAATCGGGCGTGAACTGAATCCGGTTGAAACTGAGGCTCATCGTTTCTGCGAGGCGGGAAACGAGGAGTGTTTTCGCGAGTCCGGGAACGCCCATTAGAAGCGCGTGGCCTCTCGCAAACAGGCAAATTGCGAGCTGCTCGATCACCGCATCCTGACCTACGATTATTTTTGCGAGTTCTTTCCGCAGCTGATCGTAGCTGCTGCGGAGCTCATCGATGGCGGCGACATCGTCGGCCTGAAGTTCGGCGGTGGGAGCTGTCGGATCTGACATAAAAATATCTAAAACTGGATTGTCGAAACGATAGGGGCGCTGCTGCGCTCTGGAAAGGCCAAAATTGGACGGAATTCACCGCATTGAGCTGACTGAAGAGGCGTTCTAAACTTGACAGTAGCGGCCTTTTCGGTGCTTTACTGTCTTACATGTTAACCGACCTCAGTGATCGCGCTCACCAGCACGAAAGCAATTCTTTCCGTGATCGGGTTTGGAGAGTGATTTTTCTCTCAAATACGAAGTCCGGGAAAGCTTTTGATATCGTTTTACTATGGTTGATCGGTCTCAGCGTGTTCGTCGTCATGCTGGAAAGCGTGGAGTCGTATCATGTCAATTACCTGGAGACTTTCGGCCTGCTCGAATGGACGTTTACGATCCTTTTTACGATCGAATATGTGGTTCGGATCTGGGTGGTTCGCGATAAGAAGGCCTATATTTTCAGCTTCTTTGGGATCATCGATTTGCTATCGATCATTCCGAGTTATGCGACGCTGCTGATGCCGCACGGTCCTCAGTTTCTCGTTGTTGTCAGAATTTTGAGGCTGCTTCGGGTTTTCCGGGTGCTGAAAATGGCGCGGCATCTCGGGGAGGCCAATTTGTTGATGAATGCGTTTCGGGCCAGCCTGCCCAAAATAACGGTGTTCCTCTTTTTCGTATTGGCGGTGACGACAATCATGGGAACTTTCATGTATGTCATCGAAGGACTCGTCGCGGGAAATACCGGTTTCTCCAGTATGCCTCAGTCGATTTATTGGGGCATTGTCACGATTTCCACGGTCGGCTACGGGGACGTCGCGCCGATCACTCCTATCGGAAAAGTGATCGCATCCATGATTATGTTGATTGGCTATGGGACCCTCGCGGTGCCGACCGGAATCGTCATGGGAGAGATCAACGTGGAGCTCGCCAAGATCCAGCCGGACAATCGCAAGTGCAGCGAGTGCGGGCATGTCGGGCACGATCAGAAGGCCGTCTTCTGTAAGATTTGTGGAACGAAACTATGAGAATACTACTGACTGGATTGATCCTTCTGATTTCGGCGGGAGCCGGTGCCGCTGAGGTCAAGGCAACTCACGGGGTCGCCTATGCCGAATACGGTGAGCGCGAGCTGTTGCTCGACTGGTTTCGTCCTGACGATGATAAAATTTACCCCGGTGTCATTGTCGTTCACGGTGGCGGTTGGCTTGGTGGCACGAGAGCTGCCTTTGAAACAATGTCGCGTGAAATTGCCGCGGCGGGGTATGTCGTCGCAAATCTCGATTACCGTCTCGCCACGGAAACCCGGTTTCCCGGTGCGGTTCTTGATACGAAGGCGGCGATTCGCTGGATGCGGGCGAATGCGGAGACGCTGGGGCTCGATCCCGAATGGATTGGTGCCGTCGGCGGATCAGCGGGTGGGCATCTCGTCGCGATGGCAGGTTCGACGGCGGACAGTGAAGCGTTTTCAAAGGAGGGAAATCACCCCGGGCAGTCGGATTCCCTGCAGGCCACAGTGATTTTCGGAGCCGGTGTCGATCAGGTGACCCGGGTGAAAGAAGCGAAGTCCGGGAGCATCAAAAACTGCGTCATTTTCTTCGGAGGCGAATACAGTGAGGTGCCCGATGTTTATGCGGAGGGCTCCCCGATCACTCACGTTTCGGAGGCGACCTCACCGATCCTGATGATCGACGGCGAGTTCGACAGTCCCGGGACGCGCTACGTCGATTATCGTAAAAAGCTAGATGCGGCGGGGGTTCGAAACGAATTTCTCATGATTCCGGGAGCGAAGCACGGACAGTGGGGGCGGAATGATTTTCGTCCGAAGTATCTCGAGGCGATACTGGAGTTTTTTGCATCGGTGCGGGGAGCTTGAGCAAACTGACGGCGAGCGCCTGACGAGTGGAGTTCGCTGCGATCCGTGCTAGACTTGGCCGATCCGAACGAATTGCCCATCCAAGCCTTGAACCAGTCCGAACTGCAACAACACCTCAGTCAACTTGACCTGACTCCCAGCCGTAAACTGGGGCAGAGTTTCCTTGTCGACGATAATATTTCCCAATGGATCGCCGCCCAGTTGCAGGTGAAACCGGACGATTGTGTCATTGAGGTTGGACCCGGATTTGGCGCCCTTACGGAGTTCCTCGCCGGTAAGGTTCGCCGTCTCATTCTTGTGGAGAAGGACGGGCGTCTAGCTCAGTTTCTCGATGAAAAATACGGTCCTCTCGGGGTCGAAGTCGTTCACGCCGATGCGACAGAGTATGACATCCGGCCTCTTTTTCTCGAGGAATCGGTGAAGTTCATCGGGAACCTGCCTTATTCGGCGGGAAATGCCATCTTGCAGCGGTTCCTCGATGCCCCCAGCCCGATCAGTAACGCGGTGATTATGGTTCAAAAGGAGGTGGGTGATCGTTTTACCGCTGAGCCCGGATCGAAAAACTACGGCGTGCTCAGTCTTATGTTGCAGGAGCGATGGCGCGCCACACATCTGAAAACAATCGGGCCGACTCCGTTTTTTCCAAGACCGGCGGTCGACTCGTCGATTCTGCGTTTCGATCCGCGCCCCTGGGATGAGCTGCCGATGCATTCCACCGAGGTTTTCGGACGGACCGTGAAACAGGGATTTGCCCAGCGGCGGAAGCAGTTGCATAACAATCTTCCGGTTGGAAAGGACGATGCGGTTGCCATCTTTGAAAAGATGGGGCTCAAGTCCAGTGTGAGGGCGGAGGAACTGACTCTTGAAAACTGGGTTGAGCTTTCGAACCAGCTCGATCCCCATCCCTGCAGTGTTTTGCCACCTTCAGCGGCCGAGTTGCTCGATGTCGTCGATGAAAATGATGTCGTGTTAGAGCAACGCCCGCGTTCGGAGATCCACGCGGACAAATCGCTGCACCGTGCCGTCCATGTCTTTTTGCGAAACCGCGGCGATGAAATCTACCTGCAGCTTCGTTCGCTTTTGAAAGACACTCACGGGGGAAAATGGGACAGCAGTGCGTCGGGGCATGTCGATCCCGGTGAATCATACGAGGCCTGTGCCAGGCGGGAACTCTGGGAGGAAGTCTGGGTTGAACCGAAAGGGGAGCTCACCAAAGTCGCCCGGATTGAAGCGTCAGAGGCGACTGATCAGGAATTCATTGAAGTCTTCGTCGCGGAGCCGAAAGGCAAGATTCGGGTGCATGGTAAGGAAGTCGACAGCGGACGGTATTTTTCAATCCCCTTTATTGAAGAGTGGATTGAGAAACGGCCTCAGGATTTCGCGACCGGTTTCATCACGTGTTTCAAAGCGTGGCGGGAAGTTGAGAGTGCAGGCGGGTAGGGCGAATCGTCCCGATGAGCCGCGACGTCCGACTAAATGTCTCCAAACCTTGTCGCTTCGCTGCGAAGTAGGAAGATAGATCGGGAGCCTTACCGGACCACGCGGCTCGGCAGGGACGCCTCGCCCCACTAGCGACGATCCCGTGCCGATGGGTGGCGGATTTGCTGATAGGCAGAGAACACGGGATGCAAT
>JAYWLB010000053.1:0-24135 GCA_035967665.1 Verrucomicrobiales bacterium BCK34 | reverse complement strand
AGTAACTTTTCCCCTCTCCCCGGATGCGTGATTGCCTCATGTAAACATCATGCACGCACAATCAACTGTTCGCAAGAACATTGTTCAATAATTAACCTGTCCCCGATCATTTCAATGATTAACCTGTCCCTGATCATTTTCGCAAGAACATTGTTCAATAATTAACCTGTCCCCGATCATTCTAGAGCCCAACGCATGCTTTTTGCACGTTCCACGAGCTCGTCCGCATCTAGCGGCTTCGGCTTACCGAATACTTTTTCGTATCCAGCTAAGATTTCGGGGGAAAGGTGCTTTCGTTCGACTGCTAGCTGAAAAAAATCTGGCGTGTTGAGACAAGGCATTGCCTGTCCATAGTCAGCATTGCAATCGAACGCGAAACCATAAAACTCTACTTCGGGATGTTCTTCCGCGAATTTCGAGATGTCGTTTACCGTGAGGCGGAAAAGAACGTCTTCGACATTCTGCCAATCCACTGGCTCAGGTAGATCTTTTTCAGGCATAACATCCGAAGTGACTCGCGCGCCCTAGCGCGTTGAGTCCACTGCCTTTTTCGCCGCGTTTAGGGTTTCGTGGTCCTTATCGGTGAGCGAACCGAAGATGACAGTGTTCATCCCTCCTGCGCCACACGCCTTGATGACTCTCTTCACGTGATCTGTCGCAACCGTCTTGTCTGCTCGAAGAAAGAGTTTCGCATCCGGTTCAATCTTCGAGATCGTTGAAGCGATTGCGGTCAATTGATCAGCGGAGAATTCAGTTCCGTGGATGAAGATCGTTCCGTCTTCCGTGAGCACGACGGTCAAGCGAGGGCCAGGTTTCGCAACAGTGCAATGTGTCGCTGTCGGCGGTGAAATCGGAAGGGGCGTTACTACCAAATCCTCCGCAGGAACCGAACCCGATACTGCTACGAGCGCGAGGGCTGCACAAAGATGTAGTCGTATTCGGATCATTTTTTTCAGCGAACAGTTTTATTCCGGAGGGGGCGCCTGTTCATTGTTAGGGAGCCCCTCCAGTTACAGGAGTTAGTTTGTCATAAAAATATCAAAGAACCAGAATTTCCCGTCTTCTTTTAATACTCAATATCGACGACGATCCGATTGGCTCGTATGGCATCGCTTCTGAACCGACCTCAGAGAGGCCTCGGCTACAGGGATCTTACTCATTGATGACAGGACTCCGCTCACTCCCCGCGTCTCCGCAGGACTTCTTTCTGCATTGAAAGGAGGGTGCCGGGCATGGATTTTTTCATACCGTGTTTGACGATGGTTTGGGGGGCGAAAAAGCCGGGGTGAATGTGCAGGGAGTATACAACGAGGCAATGCTCTGCGTCATTGCCTCCGAAGATCCACCAGCTTCCTTCGATGTCTTTGATCTCTCCGCCGTCGTAGGAAAAATCTGCCCGGGTCATCGGAGTGAGGGTGTGCCAGAGGCGGTAGCGATACGCTCCCTTGGGACCGCCGACGTGAGTCCTTTGTTCAACGAGGATGCGATTCCCCTCCCGTTTAAGAACTTTTGACTCGAGGACGCCGTCGACGAATTTCTCGGCGTCTTCTTTGTCGTTGATAACATTCCAGATTTCCTGACGCGTTCCCTCGAGGAGTTTTGCAACGGTCACGAACTTGCTGTTGGCTTTGGCCTCTCCGGGGCGAAGCGCTAAAACGACCGCTTCCCCTTTTGCGAACCTCGCCTGCTTCGCCTCGTCAAATTTGGAAAAATCCTGCGCACCGGCCAATGACCCGAGGGCCGCCGACACCAGCGTAACCGCTAACAAAAAAGCTCGTTTCCCCATAAGGAAACGAGCTTAGCATGATTCAACGAAAGTGGTTATTTTTTATTCTTGTCAGCAAGAGCCTTTGCCTTCGTGCCGATCTGAGCAGACGCGTTGAGCGCTTTGGCTTTGAGCTCTGCTTCGCGCACGCTTTTGAATGCCGCTGAAATTTCGATCGCTCTGGCCCGGTCCCCGCCATCGTAGTCCCAGAACTCCTGAACCACTTTCTCAACGGCAGGATAATCTTCGCCGGTATCGCCAACGGTTTGCCGAAGCTGCGCGAGCTCGGCTTTCAGTTGATTAACGGTCTCAGCATACTCGGGGTTGTCATACTGATTCACATTTTCCTGCGGATCATTCGTCATGTCATAGAGTTCCCAGGCCGGTGGTGTCTGATACTCGCCGCCGTAGTTACATCCATAGTAGTAGATCAATTTATGAGTCTTCGTTCGAATACCTACATGTGCAGGATTGTCGTGGTGCGCCATGTGCATCCAGTAACGGTAGTAGGCCGCCTGTTTCCAACCGTCGGGTTCGGTGCCTGATTCGAGAATCACTTTAAAGCTTTTCCCCTGCATGTAGTCGGGGGGGTCGACGCCGGCCAGCGCGAGCATCGTCGGTGCATAGTCCACATTTTCAACAATCGCATCGGTGCGGCTGCCCGCTTTGATCGTCTTCGGATAACGAACGAGAAAGGGCATTCTCATCGACTCTTCATACATCCAGCGTTTGTCCTGATAGTCGTGTTCGCCGAGCATGAACCCCTGATCGCCGGTGTAAATGATCACGGTGTTATCCATGAGTCCCTCCTTCTCGAGATAGGCAAAGAGCTTACCGAGGTTGTCATCGATTCCTTTGACGCAACGGAGATAATTTTTCAGATAGGCGTTGTAGGAAATGCGCTTCACTTCCTCGTCGGTGAGTTTTGACGGATCGTAGTTCGGTGGGAAATCTTTTGGGAAAAGTGAGGGCAGATCACCGGCGTAGGAACGACGCGGATTGCGGTTTCCAATCGAGGTTCCGATGTGGGGGATCAACTCACCGTCGTATCCAAGTGTTGCGATGGAACCGAACTTCGGTTGATTTTCGAGCCAGAGATTCTCCGGCTCCGGAATATCGACGTCTTTCAAATAGTCATTGTAGCGCTCAGCGTGTTCGAAGTAATCGTGAGGTGCTTTGTAGTGATGCATCAGGAAGAACGGCTTTTTTCCTTCACGCTTTTCCTGCAGCCATTCGAGGGTGATTTCGGTGATGGCATCGGATGAGTGGTAGCCATCAAACTTTACGACATCGTTTGGCCAGCCTTTTTCGCCCTGAACCCGGAACGAAGGATTGTGATAGTCACCCTGCCCGGGAAGAACGCTGTAATAATCAAAGGCTCCGGGTTCCTCTTTGAGGTGCCATTTACCGACCATCGCGGTTTCGTAGCCGGCTTTTTTCATCTCGATGGGCAGAAACTGGCGCCCGCTTTCAATCGCTCCGGCGAGATCGTGCGCTCCGTTTGTGTGCGCATACTGACCGGTGATGACGCAGGCCCGGCTCGGAGAACAGATCGAGTTGGTGCAGAAAGCGTTTTCGAAAAGCATCCCCTCTTTTGCGAGCCGGTCGATGTTCGGGGTGGGATTCAGCGTCGCAAGCCTGCCCCCGTAGGCGCCGATAGCATGAGCGGCGTGATCGTCCGACATGATGTAGATGATGTTCGGGCGGGCATCTTCAGAGCGAAGCGCTCCGGGCATGATTAAAATGGCCAATGCCGCGAGAATTCCGCAGCCCCATGAAGACTTAATCGAGAGGTAATTATGCATGACATCAGCTTCCCCTGCTCCTCTCCAAAAGTCTTGTCGCGGCAGGACTTTTTTTGGTATCTATCGGACACAGGATACAAATTTCGCCAGTTATTCACAAAATGTGAATAACTCTGTGAAAAACCCTGTGGATAAGTTCGAAAAACCTCCGACATTCCCCGTTTTACCGGAGTTTCAAACTCACTCAATCTCATGTTTGTCGACCACATCAAAATTTTTGCCAAAGCTGGTGACGGCGGTAACGGCTGTATGAGCTTTCGCCGTGAAGCCCACGTTCCTAAAGGCGGCCCCGACGGCGGCGATGGCGGACGCGGCGGTGACGTCATCCTCGTTGTTGACCAGCATACCGACAATCTGCGGAACTTTTTCTACACGCCGAATTACAAGGCTGAGCGCGGTGTTCACGGAAAAGGACAGCGAAAAACCGGTCGCGGCGGGAAAAACCTTATTCTCAAGGTGCCACCGGGAACGATTGTTTATCGGACAACGCCCAACAAGCCGAAGCCCAAACCGGGCGATCTCGATTACGAAGAGGATTACACCGCGAAAGACTGGGCCGGTGAGTTCATTGAGGAGGAAGGCCAAATGGTGCTGATGGATCGGGACGAGGGTCTCGAAGATGAAAACGACGCCGATACCGAAACGGTCGTGCAGGGCGAAATCGCCGATACGGAATTCGGACGTGAAATCGCAGCAGAGGAAGCCGCAGCGGAAGAGTCCATGATGGTCGAAGACGACGACACCGTTTTCGATGATGATGATTTTGACGAGGACGAAAGCGAAGACGGGGAAGAACCGGCTGAAGACGGTCCCAGGGGCGAATACGGCGAGTTCATCGTTGATTTGACCGAAGTCGGGCAGAAATACGTGCTTTGCGAAGGTGGCGTTGGCGGAAAAGGAAACTGGAATTTCCGTACCGATACAAACCAGGCCCCTATCGAATTCACTCCGGGCGAAAAGGGCACTGAGGGTCATTTCTACCTCGAGCTTCGACAAATTGCCGATGTGGGGCTGGTCGGATTTCCCAATGCCGGAAAATCCACCCTCCTCACCGCTATTTCAAACGCGACCCCGAAGGTGGCGGCCTACCCCTTCACGACCCTCAAGCCAATGGTCGGAGTGGTCGATTTCCCCGGATTCATGCGCTGCACGGTGGCGGATATTCCCGGTCTGATCGAAGGCGCACACGAGAACGTCGGTCTTGGGCATGACTTCCTGCGTCACATCAGCCGTTGCTCGGTATTCCTTTTCGTAGTCGATACCGCAGCAGTCGATCAGCGTGACCCGATCTCGGACATCCAGATTCTGAGAAAAGAGCTCCGCCTTTACGACGAGGAACTGGGCGAACGGGAATGGCTCATTGTCGCGAACAAGGTCGATCTCGAAGAGGCCGAGATGTATGTGAACGCGCTCCAGTATCGCTTTCCCAAGCAGGAGATTTTCCCGATTTCCGCGCAGTCCGGCGAAGGTCTCGACGCCCTCAAGAAACGACTCTGCGAAATGGTCGGGAAACGCCCGGGGTGAATTAGTCACGGACACTGCGAACATTGAAGGGTTGCCTGGGAGACTTAACCCTGTTAAATGCTCGACCCAACCCTGTTTAATACCAACTTTGACCTGAGAACACCCCAGCGATAGAACGCAGCGCGGGATTGCATCCTATTTGGAATAGCCGCCGCTGATGCCCACAGGTTACAAACCTGTGCTACTTTATTTTTTCCACTCCCCGCTCTCTACTTTCCCCCTCTCTACTCAATTCAATCCTGATCATGAGCCAACATCCGAATGTAAAACTCTACGACACCACCCTCCGTGACGGCACGCAGGGAGAAGGCGTCAATTTCAGTTCCATCGACAAGATCCGCATCGCGCAGCGTCTTGATGAGTTCGGGATGAACTACATTGAAGGCGGTTGGCCGGGGTCGAATCCTAAAGACGTTTCCTTTTTCGAAAGAGCCGCTGATCTCGAGTGGAAAAACGCGAAAATCGCCGCATTCGGGAGCACACGACGCAAGAACATCGGAGTCGAGGACGATCCTCAGGTGCAAACTCTGCTGGCTGCGAAAACACCGGTGATCACCTTTTTTGGAAAAAGCTGGAGACTTCACGTCACTGAAATCCTCACGACAACGGAGGAGGAGAATCAGGCCATGATTCGCGACACAACCCGTTACCTGAAAGAAAACGGTCGCGAAGTCATCTACGATGCGGAGCACTTTTTCGACGGCTACAAAGATTCGCCCGAGCACGCTCTCGCCACTCTCATGGCGGCAAAAGAGGGCGGCGCCGACTGGGTAGTCCTCTGCGACACCAATGGCGGAACAATGCCCCATGAAGTCGCCGAGATCACCGACGTGGTCATGCGTGAAATCGGTGTCCCCGTCGGGATCCACACCCACGACGACACCGGCGTTGCCGTGGGCAATGCCCTCGCATCGATTCTCGCAGGAGCGACTCAGGTTCAGGGCACAATCAACGGCTACGGCGAGCGGGTTGGAAACTGCAACCTCACCACGACGATTCCCAATCTCCAGCTGAAGATGGATCGCCCTGTCGTCAAAGACATTTCCCAACTGACGCATCTCGCGCATTTCGTCGACGATCTTGCGAACTGCTCGCACAACATTCGTGCGCCTTACGTCGGAGCGACCGCCTTTGCCCACAAGGGCGGCATGCACGTGAACGCAGTCCAGAAAGTGGCCCACAGTTTCGAGCACATCGAACCGTCATCGGTCGGCAATGCACAGCGGATTCTCGTTTCCGAACTCTCCGGTCAGTCCAACGTTCTCATGAAGGCGGAGGAACTGGGCCTCGAAGTCGAAAAAGGCAGCGAAGAAGCCCTCGCGATTCTTCAAAACCTGAAAGAACTCGAAGAGCAGGGCTATGAATTTGAAGCCGCCGAAGCCTCCTTTGAGCTCCTCATCCGCAAACATCTTAAAACCTACAAATCGTTTTTTGATCTTCAGGAGTATTACTGCTCCTTCCGCCGCGACGGAAAAAGGAACTACGATATCTGCTCTGCCACGGTAAAACTGCTCGTGAACGGAGAAGAGGAATACCGTGTCGCCGAGGGTGACGGCCCTATCAATGCGCTCGATGCCGCCCTGAGAAAAGCGCTCCGTCCTCACTACCCGCAGATCGACGATATGGAGTTGCAGGACTACAAAGTCCGCATCATCGACAGTCATCTCGGAACCGCGTCGAAAACCCGTGTCCTCGTGCTCAGTAAGGACGATAAGGAAAACTGGGGCACCGTCGGCGTGAGCACGAACATCATCCAGGCAAGCTGGCGCGCGCTCGTGGATTCGATCGAGTATTTCCTCGCGAAACACGGATAACCTCCCTCTTTTTTCCTGCGCAGGAAATCCTCACGGATTCCTCTACCGCTGGAGCCGTATGGAACCCGTGCGGGCATTTTTCCCCGCGGGACCTTTCCGCTCTCCCGGAAGTCTCCGAACCCGGCACGCCCGAGTTGCCTTGCTACACCTTGACAGCATGATCGAGAACTAACACTGTTTCCGTATGCGTCTCATCGTCACTGCTTTTCTGGCTCTCTCTTTTTTCACCGCCTCTGCCGCGGAACGTCCCAATATCCTCCTCATATTCACAGACGACCAGGGAGTGAACGATGTGGGGTGCTACGGCTCGGAAATCCCGACCCCGAATATTGATCGTATCGCAGCGGAAGGCGTCCAGTTTACCAGTTTCTATTCCGCCTCCTCAATCTGCACGCCTTCGCGATTCGGGCTCCTCACAGGACGCAACCCGGTTCGCTCTCAGGACGCCCTTCTCGGTGCTCTCATGTTCATGGCTGATGAGCACGCCGAATCAGGAATTCAGGCTCACGAAACGACGATTGCCGAGGTTCTGCGCGACCAGGGGAACTACGATACCGCCCTGATTGGAAAATGGCACCTCGGACACGGCGCTCCTTCGCTTCTCCCCCTGGCCCACGGATTCGATCACTTCATCGGTCACACCGGAGGCTGCATTGATTTCTTCACGATGACCTACGGGATTATTCCCGACTGGTATCACGGATCGCAGCACGTTTCTGAAAACGGCTACGCGACGGAACTGATCACCGACGAAGCGATCTCCTACCTCGAAGATCAGGGACACCGCGAAAAGCCGTTTTTCCTCTACCTCGCCTACAATGCACCGCATTTCGGCAAAGGTTACAGTCCATCGGACAAAAAACCGGTCAACCTGATGCAACCCCAGGCTGCCGAGTTGAAACGAGTCGATTTCATTGAGGACAAGATCCGCCGCGAGTTCGCCGCGATGACCGTGAGCCTCGACGACGGCGTCGGCAGGGTCCTCGACAAGCTGAAAGAGCAGGGCCTCGACAAAAACACCCTCGTGATCTTTCTGACCGATCACGGAGGCGATCCCACCTATGGAGGCAGCAACCTTCCCCTGAGAGGCACAAAGGCGACTTTGTTCGAGGGTGGAATCAAAGTCCCCTGCCTGATGCGCTGGCCGGAGCAAATCGAGGCAGGTTCGATCAATGACGATCTACTCTCCTCCCTCGATCTTTTCCCGGGGTTCTGCGAACTCGCCGGAGTCGCTACAGACGGAATCGCCCATCTCGACGGCAGTAGCTTTGTCCCGAACCTCAAGGCCTCCGTTGCTACCTCTGAGCCCCGCAAAATGCTGTGGATGACCGGAGCCCATGAAGAGTTGGGCCGGAAAGGCTGGCTCGCCTATCGGGAAGGCAATTTGAAATATCTCCAGACACCTGCAGACGGGGAATTCCTTTTCGATTTGAGCGATGACCCGAACGAGAAGAAGAGCCTTCTTGAATCCAGGCCGGAAACAGCCTCACGGCTCAAATCAGCCGCGCTCGAAGCGGTCGAAAACTACCGGCCGAAGTGAGCCTTTAGTTTTGAAACAGCTTTTCGAAAAGTGACTTCGACTTCTTCGGAGTCGCTTCTTCAAGATCTGTCTCCTCCTGAATGACGCTTTGCACGTTCTCAGGAACCTCCGGACGGACCGTCGTTCCGGTGGTCAGTTCAGGGACGTCAATCGCATCGGTGGTGACCCGATTGGGATTGCTCTTTAAGAAAGTATTGATGGGGACCCTCACGTGGCGATTCTCCATCCGGAGGGAGCGATGTGAATCCATAAAGCTGCGGGGATGATGATAGGTCGAATAGGTTTTGGGATATAAATCCCGTCTCATCCCGACTCGGAGATCTTTCCTGATCTCGTAATGCAAGTGAGCCGCATACATCCGGTAGGGGCCGCAACCGATCGTGCCGACAAGCTGGCCGCGTGTGACCTGCTGCCCCACTTTAACCGATCGAACCTTGAGGTGCCCATAAAGCGAATCAACAAAAGCAATCTGCCCCGACTTCTCACGGTAGGCGTGACGAACAATCACGACATTTCCCCACCCTTTTCGATAGTCTTCTGAAAAGATCACGACACCGTGGGCCGTAGAATAGACCGGGTCACCTTCATCGGTATCCCCGCCGCCATTGCCGTTCCAGTCTTCACCGAGGTGGCCATTCGGCGAAAAGCCGCGATACACGTAATAACCTTCCCCGTTCGGCTTTCCACACGGGTAATCGAACCCGTCAGCGAGAAGCGCCGTGGTATAAGACTGCGCATGAAGTCCTGTCGCAGCCAATCCGAGCGCGAGCACCGGAAGGACGATTCGGAGCCATTGAAACCGAAAACAACTGAATCTGGGGGATAAACAAAACATCAGAGAAAACTCTCCTGGGAGTTCAGACTCTCCTTACGACGATTCGGAGAGTAGGATATTAGGCAACTCCGTAGGTAAAGTAAAGAAATGCTGCGAGACCTGCGACGAGACAATAAATGCCGAAGTATTCAAACTTCCCCTTACGAATCGCAGCGAGAACCGTAAAGATCGCAAGGAGACCGGAAACAAAGGCAACGACAGCTCCGGCGAGGTAACTGGTGAGGACCTCGCTGCTGATGGCGCCGAGATGCTCATATTCGAGCACAGAAGCCGCCGCGATCGCCGGAATCGCCATGAGAAATGAGAATTCAGCCGCGATAGAGGACTTAGTACCCGCCATCATACCGGCGACAATGGTGGATCCCGAACGCGATACGCCCGGTAAAATGGCGAAAGCCTGCCCGATTCCCATCACAATCGCCGTTTTCAGGCTCATTTCCCCTTTTCCCCGATTGGCGAGTATTCTCGGCAGAAAAAGAAGCAAACCGGTTACAATGAGAAGCAATCCCACAATCGCCGGCTTTTCATAAACGCTTTCGAAGGCACCCTTAGCCGGGGAAAAACCGATTATGGCAGCCGGAATACTGGCAATCGCGAGGTAGAAAATCATTTTCCGGTCGGCGGCATACTCCTCTTTAAAAGGGGGCATGATCGCGAGCACCATGCGCCAAAGTGATTTCCAAAAATAAACGAGGACCGACAGGAGGGTTCCAAAATGCACCATGACCTCAAAGGTAACTCCGTGATCTTCCACTCCCAGAATCTCCTGGGTCAGGACAAGATGGCCTGACGACGAAACGGGCAGAAATTCCGTCAGCCCTTGAACCAACCCTAGAATGATCGCATTTAAAAGATCCATAATTATATTGAGTGTTTCATAACCCAATCCACTGAGTTTTCCAGCGAATCGTCCGGCACACAAAGAAAGCCGCCGGCCTCTCTATAACCGGCGCATTTCGTAGATTGACCCTACGTCGACTATCCGGTATTTCTTGTAGCCTTTTCGCCACGATACAGTGTACCGGCTAAATTTTGCTCATTATAGCCCTCGGAACCCCTATTGAAACTTCACTGTGACTTCTGGACTTTTAGCATTCCAATACCATCGAGCTATATGGATTCTCCTAAAAGAATCTCATAATTGAAATATTTCTCATTTATTACTTGTAATTGCTCTAAAATTCGTCACTGTTTCTAGAGCAGGGCATCACTATTACCATTATTGTGGTTTTTACGGAATTCAAAAACGGATTCGAAACCTCAAATGTCAGGCAAACACACTCACTAAAACAATGGCAGACGAAGAAGCTCCCGAATTGATGACAGTCAAAGAGACTGCGGAATACCTCCGCATTCCTCTTCCGACTGTTTACTACCTTGTCCAGCGTGGACAGCTCCCTGCAATCCAGATTGGTGGACGCTGGCGTATCAAGCGAAGCCTCCTTGATCGCGATATCCTCAAAACAGACGAAGGCGGTCAGCCAACCGTTCTGGTTGTCGATGATGATCCCGCCCTGCAGACACTCTTTAAGCAGTTCCTCAAAAAAGCCGGCTTCGGTCGCATCGTTGTGGGAACAGGCGCAGAAGCACTCAGCTATATTGAGAAGCAGCGTTTCGATCTCGTCTTCCTTGACTTGAAACTCCCTGACATTCCGGGTGACGAACTTTACGTGAAGATGAAGGCTCAGTATCCTGACCTTCCGATCGTGATCATCACCGGTTACCCTGACAGCGAGATTCTCACGAAGATCCTTTCGAGCGGACCTGTTACGGTTATCAAGAAGCCAATCGAATACGATCAGCTCAACCGCACCGTTAAGATCCTTGGTCACAAAGGCGCAGACGCAGCCTGATCAATTTCGAACTTATTAACGTTTTCAAAAAGGCTCTCCGCATGGAGGGCCTTTTTTTTGTGGTCTCACATTCCGCTTTCCAAAAAGAGCTGTCGGTGACCTGTCACCTTAAACGGCAGCGCCGGCTCCGGAGACAGGTATGTCCCGCGGACAATTGGGGACCATCATCCCTACGCGACGGTTTCCACTTCTTCCGGCTTCAGCCAACGGAGCACTCTACTCACCTAACGAGTCCAGAAGCCCGCGGCGCATCGCCTCAACCGGTGCATCCTGATTAAACCAGTATTCAAAAGCGAGCACCCCCTGCCACAGCAACATTCCGAGTCCGTTCGAAGCTCGCGCTCCCTGGGCTTCTGCATTCGCAATAAGCCGGGTTCTCGGCGGGGCGTATATCATATCGTAGACGAGATGATGCGGCTCAATGAGCCTCTGTGGAATCACCTCAGGATCGGTTCGCTTCATTCCCATGGAGGTTGCGTTGATGATGAGATCAATCTGATCGATCTCCTCCTCCATCGCAGCAATTTCATGAGGAATAGCGAGAATGCGATCAGTCGGCCCCTCGAGCTTCTCCGGATCTTCCATCAGATCGCTCAATTCCTTCGCGAGAACCTGCGCCTTCTCGACGGTTCGGTTAACGAGGACAAGGCGCTCACATTGATCCATCGCACATTGAACCGAGGCCGCTTTACCGGCACCCCCACCGGCTCCGATAATCATGATTCGCAGATCGGTCAGATCCATGGAAAAAGCCTCGCGAATCGCCAGCTTCAAACCGGGAGCATCGGTGTTGTGCCCGATCAACCTGTCCCCTTCCACGGCAACGGTATTTACCGCCCCGATACGACGCGCCACTTCAGACATGTCATCAACCCCATCGAAGGCGCCGCCTTTATGAGGAATCGTAACATTGGTCCCGATAAAGTTCTGCGACTTGAGCAACTCAAGTGCCTCGGGCAATTCATCAGGCTGAATATGGAGCCGCACATACTGACAATTCGATCCCGCCGCAGCGAGCGCGGGGTTGTGCATCTGCGGCGAGCGGGAGTGCACAATAGGGTCGCCAAAAACCGCAAGCCGGGCAGGAGGATCGAGATCGCCAGTGGCGACATCCCACTGCCTCATATCCGAAAGCGTATAAACCTGTTTTGCGTCTCCCATAAGTTAGACCACTTAAGCATCGCATCGCTGAAGCGCCAAGCAGCGATGCTCAGACCGGTACAAAGAAATACCGGCATCTGCGCCGGTATTCCAAAATAAATGTAACGACCTTCCCCGAAAGAAGACGGTCGCAGCGGCATCTCTGCCGCAATCGCCCAAACTACGCTGCGAAGTCGCTCATCGTTGCGGCGATGATGGAAACGCTGACAGCACCGGCGTCGGGAAGTCCAATGGACTTCTCGCCGAGAGTTTTGGCGCGGCCCATCGTTGCGATCATGGCTTTGCTGGCTTCTTTTCCAGCTTCAGCTCCTGCGGCGGCTCCTGCAAGCGCCTCGGAAACATTGCCCTGAGCGGCTGCAGCGCCTTCAGCACATGGCAGAAGCGCGTCGACCATAGTCTTGTCTCCCGCTTTGGCTCCGCCCTTGGTCATGACCTCGTCAGTTCCCGCTTTAAAAAAGGCAGCCACTTCAGCCGCTCCGAGAGTCTCGGAACCTTTGATCGCCTTACCACCACCGCGGAAGAGCATTCCGAAAACCGCACCGGAAGCACCGCCCATGCTGGACATCATCGCCATGCCGACACCCATGAAGACTTTTCCGACGCAGGCAAAGTCTTCTCCTTCGAGCGCTTCCTTCACTGCGTTCATTCCGCGCTCCATTCCGACTCCGTGATCACCATCGCCAAGGGCGCGATCAGCTTCGGAGAGAATTGGCTCGGACTCGATAATTTTATCGGCCACCGCGAGCATCATGTCGCGAGTTTCGTTGATTGAGAGGGTTTCTTTTGCCATGATTATAGGAAGTAGAGGGTAGAGAGGAGAATATCGGGAGACTGCTGGGGTTACTCGGCAGTCACCATCAACGATCTCTCCTCCCGGGCTGGACCATTGATATAACAGGGTTAGATCAATGATTCAACCCTGTTGGATCGCCGTATTTGTGCCTGATTCGACGGGGCTTAACCGCCGTAGCGGCCTTCCATTTTGCTGAAGCAGACGGACTGACAGGGCATTTCCCAGTTTTTCTTCAATTCGTCATCCATCCGGGTGACTGAGAAAGAGATCCCGGCCATTTCCTGACAGGTCACGAGGGGCCCGACCATCACGTCGAAAATCTTGATGCCTTTTTCATTAAAATACATCTTCGCTTTTCGAAGGGCGATGAGAAGCTCCATCATCGTCGTCGCGCCGAGCGAATTAACGAAAAAGAGAATCTCGTCCCCTTCTTTCAGCGCCTCAACGTCTTCGTCTTTCTCGAAATCCTCGACGATCAAATCAAGCATCATCGGAGTGAGTTCATCAGCGGTCTGCATCGGAATCTCGCCTACGCCCGGCTCACCGTGAATCCCCATTCCGAGTCCGATTTTATCTTCATCGATATTGAAAGTAGGCTTGCCGGTGGCAGGAATCGCCCCCGGTGACATCGAAACGCCTACGGAGCGAGTCTGAAGGGATGCCTTTTCGGCAAAGGTTACCAATTCGTCGAGCGAGGTCGCCGTCTGCGAGGCAGCGCCAACGAGTTTCACGATCGGAACGAGTCCGGCAACGCCACGCCGTTTTCCTTTCTCCGTTGGAGGAGCGGAACAAACATCATCATTAATAAGAACGGTTTTCACCTCGATGTCCTCGTCGTCCGAAAGCTCGGCTCCGAGATCGAAGTTCAATACATCACCGGCGTAGTTTCCATAGAGATACAAAACCCCGTTGCCCTTATCGACTGCTTCCGTCGCTTCGAAAACGATATTCGGTGGAGGAGCGGCAAAAATATCTCCGCAGGCAGCACCATCGGCAAGATTCCGTCCAACAAGTCCGTGATAGATGGGCTCGTGCCCGCTACCGCCACCGACAAGCAGTGCGACTTTGTTATCAGGTATATCGTTTTTGACGATAGAGCGCTTTCCGACGTATCTGCATTCGCCGTTATAAGCTTCGACGAGACCTTCGATCAATTCGTTGGCGACGTTTAAAGGGTCATTGATGAGTTTTTTCATCCTGTATTTTTCGTTGAGTAACGTTCACCCCTTTCTGTCAGAGATTACAAAGAAAGACAATCGAAAAAGGGTTCGCCCGTATTTTAGCGAGACAGAATTAGCGCAATTGGATACAGTGCCTTGATGTTCGCGAAAAACAGTCCCCCTGCCCTTCTCGCCTTAACATTGTTTCTCCTTATTGCCCCCCTCTCGGAAGGGGCGGAAACGCTGGAGGGAGACCTCGACGCCTTTATCACCCTGCCCGACGCCTACCGCATCCAACCTGCGGATCTGGAAACGATGTTCGACAAAGGAAAGTGGAACAGGAATCCTTATTTCAAATGGCTCACGACAGACCGCAGCCGGGCCATTTTCCAGCGGAAAGAAACTCCGAATCTCAACGTAAACCTCACTCTCCTCGAAGGTTCCGTTCCCATTGAGGAAGCGATTGTCGATTTTAAAGACGGCACTTTTGTCGGCGTAACCATTTCGATTTTCAACCGGGGCGACGGAGGCACCATCGACAACTCCGACTTCGAGGAGCGATTCAAGCTCATGGGCGCCCATCTCGGCAGGCAGCTCGCAATCCGCCCGAAACGACGCAAGGCCAAACCCACGATAGGATTGCTCACCGATGGTTGGATATGGATTTCCGCGAGAGGAAAGGCGGTTCTTGAACACAATCACGAAGCGCCCAATCCCACTGAGTTCCTCCGCATGCGTCTCGCTCGCCGTGATGCTGAAGGCGCCTACGAAGCAGCAACCCATGCTCGACCGGGTGCCACTGCGAAACTTTCCGATCTCCCGCGGAGAGTGAAGCGAATGCCGAATGGCGACGTTTTCATTCAGGCGATCCCCATGGTCGATCAGGGAACCAAGGGCTATTGCGTGGTCGCGTCCGCTCAACGGGTTTTCGAATACTACGGCATTTCCTGCGACATGCATCAGCTCGCCCAGCTGGCGGGTTCAACACCGGAAGGCGGCACGAGTGGACTCGCCATCAACGAAGAACTTGGAGCAATCGATCATCTTTTCAAAACCCGTTTTGAATGCCTCGCGATGAGAAATCGCAGCTCTCTCGTCGAGCTGATCGATGGGAAGTACGTGGGAGACCAAATCCCTGACGAGGACTTCTATAAAATGATCTACAAAAACATCGAAGAGGGCATCCCCCTTCTCTGGGCCCTCACCGTCGGGCAGTTTGATGAAGATCCCCCGCTTCAGGAGCAAACCAGCGGAGGGCACATGCGGCTTATTATCGGGTTCAACCAAAAGACCAATCGAGTCATTTTCTCCGACTCCTGGGGCGCGGGTCACGAATTCAAATCGATGGATGCAGAAGATGCCCTCAAAGCCACGAGCGGACTGTTTTTGCTAAAACCGGTTTTGAGGTAGCACGAAGAGAATGTGGAACAGGATTGCATCCTGTATTCAAAGACTCTGCACTACGCCCACACTGATAGGCTTCCAACACCGGTTGAAAACCTGTGCTGCAAACGCCAACCATCCGCGAGTAGCTGCGTTTGCCAAAACGTGGCTCAAATTCTCTCCACCGAAGCCTGCTCACTTCTCCGCACTACCCGACTCGATAATCAACCCAGGCAGGTAGAGATCTTTATTGCTGGCCTGAAACTCGGCTTTGAGGCGGACTTTGAACCGGGTCAAATCAACGAGGTGCCATCGCAGGAATTTCCAGGCTCCGGTGTTGCCGTCGTGCTCAATTCCGACGAGAAGATGATTGGCATCGTGGAGAACCTTGTTCGTCTTTGTTTTCGGCGTGAAGTAGAAGGTTCGCAGGCTTGAATCGAGTGAACCTTCCGCGACCAGCTTCGGATCGAGGTAGATAATGCGCCCCGATTCCAAATGCCGGATCATCAAATCGGGATACCCGGAACGCTGCAAATTCCCGTCGGCGGTGCGCGGGTAGTCACATTCAAAATCGGGGTTCCGGTCAAGCGCCTCCATAATGGCCTCTTCAAAATACGAACTCACTTCATTGATTCGAGGCTCCGAGCTGGTCGGGGAACCGGCACGGTTGTAGCGCTCCAAAACCGCGTCCATCGCCTCTTTCAGCCCTTCCAGAATCATCGCGTCAGCGGGATCCTCAGGGTGCATCGCGAGGACATGATTTCCGGTCGAGACTTCGATCAAACTGGCAAAAGGAACGTCTTTAAAGGTGCCGCCGCCATTCAGAACGGTTGAGACCAGCGCTTCCACCGAAGGCTCCTCCCTCACAATCACCTGCGTTGGCTCCGGGCGCTTGCAGGAAAAATGGAAAGCGCTTACGCCAACTAACAGCAAACCGACAAACCGATTCATACGATCACGACTCCTTTCAAAAAGCGCGACTCCGCCTCTGCTGCCCCGGCCTCACTCTGCGCATGAACCCGCGCGATGACTTCTCCTCCCGCCACCGCCGTTCCGCATTTCACAATCCGATCAAAACCAACCGCAGGATCGATCACATCGTCCGACTTTCCGCGCCCCGCTCCGAGTGCCAGACTCGCACGTCCGACCGTATCCGCGTCCACCCCGGAAATAGTCCCACTGCGCGGGCTTCGTATATCCCGAATCACAGGAGCACGATGAATCTCACCCAGCCTGTCGAGATCTTCGACACGCGCGCCCTGCGCCTCGACCAAAGCGTGGAACTTCTTCAACGCGGTTCCGTCATCGAGCCACCCTTCCAGCACCGAACGATCCACCGTGCTGACTTCGGCGCTGAGATCGATTACCAACTTACGCAAATCATCCGGCCCACCTCCCGAAAGGATCTCGATAGATTCGATGACTTCAAGGGCATTGCCGACGGCATGCCCAATCGGCTCATCCATTGGACTATAAAGAATCCGCGTATCGACACCCATGCGCGTCCCCACCTCCCGCATCGCCTCGCCAAGTGCCGTTGCCTCATCGCGGGATTTCATAAATGCACCCGAGCCGTATTTCACATCGAGCACGAGCGCATCGAGCGATTCGGCGAGCTTCTTCGACATGATGGAGGCGACAATCAACGGCCGGCTTGGAACCGTCGCGGTGACATCACGAAGTGCATAGAGTTTTTTATCAGCGGGGCAAATCGAAGCGGTTTGTCCCATCATGACGACGCCCAGTTTCTCGAGTTGTTCGAGTGCCTCCTCCCGGGAAACATCAATGCTGAACCCCGGCATGGATTCGAGTTTATCGAGGGTTCCCCCTGTGATTCCGAGCCCGCGTCCTGAAATCATGGGGACCCAGAGATCATCACATGCCAACAAAGGAGCAAGGATCAACGATACCTTATCCCCCACCCCGCCGGTGGAATGCTTGTCGACGATTCGCGGTGCGCCCCCGGGGTATTGCATGACATCTCCTGACTCGAGCATCGCATTGGTCAGGGCCGCGGTTTCGGCGGATGACATCCCCTGAAAATAGACAGCCATGGCAAAGGCGGACATTTGATAGGGCGGCATTTCGTCATTCGTATAGGCATTGACGAGATACGCGATCTCCACATCAGAGAGCACGCCGCCGTCCCGCTTTTTCTCGATGAGCGAAGGAATATGCATCAATCTCCAGCGTGGGGAGACACCGGCTGATTGGAAAGAAAATTGTTTGTAAACTTGCTCTCACCTTTCCATTAACTACTATCCCCCGACATGGCTGCTGAATTGAACTTCAAACAGGAACTGGTGGGCTGCTTCGGCTACCCCGTCGCGGAAAACCCCACCCAGGCAATGATCGAACCTGCCTTTCGGGCGATGGGGCTGGACTGGCGTTATTTGACGCTGGAGGTAAAGCCTGAGTCACTGGCGGAAGCGGTCGCCGGTGCACGAGCTTTCGGGTTTCAGGGGTTCAACTGCACGATTCCCCACAAGGTCGAAGTTATTCAGTATCTCGACGGTCTCGGAGAATCCGCTCAACTCATGGGTGCGGTCAACTGCGCTGTGAATCGTGACGGCAAGCTGATCGGCGAGAATACTGATGGTAAAGGATTCGTTTCCAGTTTTAAGGAAATCGAAGATCCTGCCGGCAAATCACTCGTCCTCCTCGGAGCCGGTGGAGCGGCAAGAGCGATTGGTGTGGAAATGGCCCTCGCCGGAGTCACTGAGATCACGCTCGTGAATCGCAACGAAGAACGGGGACGGGAACTTGAAGCGCTTTTCTCCGGAAAGCTAAACGAAGCAGTGGGAGGCAATCTCAAAGTAAACTTCGTTCACTGGGATGGAGATTTTCACGTCCCGGAAGGCACCGACATTGTCGTCAACGCAACCTCGATTGGCCTCTTCCCTGATGTGGATGCACGGGTCCCGCTTGCGATGGAAAGCGTCACCGCAGAGATGGTCGTCGCCGATGTCATTCCGAACCCGCCATCAACCCGCCTCGTTCGCGATGCGAGAGAAAAAGGCTGCCGCGTCATCGACGGACTCGGAATGCTGGTCGCTCAGGGGGTGATCGGGATCGAGTTCTGGACCGGCGAAAGTCCCGACCCCGCTGTCATGCGCGCGGGACTCGAGGCAGTTTTCGGGTAAGCCCCCCACGGGTTAACCCTTCGCCGGTCGTTGCTGTAAAGAACTGTCGGTTCCCGACAAATGCTTCCGCAACCTTCCTACGCGCCGGGCCTCCGGCTTCTCACCGCGCGAAGCGCTACCGCGTCCACTCAAGCCATTTCCTGAAAAGCTTCGCCACAAACGGAGTGAGTTTTGTTCGGTTGTAGAGATCTCCCGCCTTGCGAATCGCCTCTCCCTGTGTCGGATAGGGGCTGATTGTTCCGGCGATACTGCCCAGCCCGACTCCGGCCGTCATTGCCTGACTCACCTGGCTGATCAGATCCCCAGCATTCTTCGCCACGATGCTGGCAGCGACGATCTTATCACTACCTTTCTTTACAAAGATCCTTACAAACCCATCGGTATCACCTTCGAGAATGGCGCGGTCTACGGAGCCCATGTCCACCGTATAATGATCGAGCTCGTGTTTCCGGTCCTCGAGCTCTCTCCAGGTAGGGCCGACGTGTGCCACCTCGGGCGAAGTGTAGGTCGCCCACGGAATCACGAGATCCGACATTTTTGACCGCCCTTTGAAAAGCGCGTTCCGAATCACGGTCCGGGCCATGAAATCCGCTGCGTGCGTGAACTGAAAGCAGGAACAAACATCCCCCGCCGCGTAGATTCGGCTGTTCGTCGTTTGAAGATAATCATTCACCTCCACTCCGGCTTTTCCAAAGGCAACACCGGCCGCTTCGAGCCCCATTCCATTCACATTGGGGGCGCGGCCAACCGCAATGAGCAGTTTATCGACCTCGACGGGGTGCGCCCCCGAATCACGCTTATCCGAACAATGAATCACGCCGTTCGCCCCGTGTTTCAGCAAAAGATCCGATCCATAATCGAGGATCTTAACCCCATCGTGAACGAGATGCTTCCCGATGATCGTTCCCGCATCCGGCGCTTCTTTCGGGAGGATACCCGACGGGCTTGTGAAAAGTGTCACCCTGGATCCCAGCCGCGCGAATGCCTGAGCCATCTCACAACCGATTGGCCCTGCTCCGACAATCCCGAGCCGGGGTGGCAGTTCCGTCAGGGAAAACACGGTTTCATTTGTGAGGTATTCGACCTTATCCAAACCGTCGATCGGAGGCGCTGCGGCACGGGCACCGGTCGCGATCACCGCTTTTGAAAACAGGAGTTTTTTCCCATCGACCTCAACCGTATCCGGCCCGGTAAAGGAAGCGGATCCCAGATAAACATCGATGCCCAAATCAGTGAAACGCTGAGCCGAATCATGAGGGGCAATATCCGAGCGCAATTTTCTCATTCGCTCCATCGCCGCTCCAAAATCAACTTTCACCTCCCCCTCAACCTTGACGCCCAATTTTCCAGCGTCCCGAATTCCCGCAGCGGCATGAGCCGAGGCAATCACAGCCTTGGAGGGAACGCAGCCGACATTGAGACAATCCCCACCGAGAAGCTGTCGCTCTATCAAAGCCACCTTGGCACCCATCCCCGCAGAACCCGCAGCGGCAACGAGACCGGCAGTGCCACCGCCGATCACGACCAAATTGTAGCGTCCCGAAGGATCCGGATTCTTCCAGTCCCGCGGGGCGACGTTTCTTTCCAGCTTAAGATTGTGCTCATCAAGCGGAGCGAGCGGTTCGAAACGGGGCGTTTTCATAGAGCACAATAGAATTCCAGCAATAGGACGACTATCGTCGAACTACCTTACCGGAAAGCCCGCGCTCCTGTCGACTATTGAGTCCCGGCCTCCTTCGCGATTTCCTGAAGGACTTCTCCAATCTGCTGAATGGAACTCATCAATTCAGAGTTGTCGCCGATCAGCTTAATCAACATATCAGCAGCGGAGAACCCCTGAGGAGCCGCCGCAGCAGCGCCCGGAACCGGATCTTCAATCGTCCAGGCGTCCACCCACGCTACGGACCCTTTCTCATGACCTTGAGCGAGAAGACGTTTCTCCAAATCAGGCATGTGCCCTCCCCCGTAGAAAATGGCAACTCGCTTGAGTGGGCGAATTTTCAATTCTTCATCGAGCTTTTTCATGACGAGCTTGTTCCGCTCCGTCACGAGGACGGTCCCGTCGTCACCTTCCAACTGCGTGATGAATGACTCAGCCTCAGCCATGAGTGGCGCTATTGTTCGCTTCAACTCGGCACTGTTCCCCGTTGTCACCGCTGACATAATCCGCCCCAACATCGCAGACATCGCCGCGTCATCGGTTGGAATTCCACCAAGATCGGCGGTGTCGGCAATACTCATAGCGCGGGTAAAGAGGGTGCCGAAATTCTGATTCCGGGCCTCCATCAACGATTGATATTCTCCCGCATCGACATCCGCATGAACAAAATTCGGAGACTCATACTCGATCCCGTCGAGTTGAAATTCGAGCCCCAGAAACTGTGACGCCATCTGCTGAATCCCCCGAACGCTCACCATTTCCTCAATCCCGGGCGGAGTTGCCACCGCGTTCGCCGGAGGCGGTGAGTATTTTCCACCGACCATTTCATAGAGCACCAAATCGTAGTCTTTCAGGAACGCATTGAGATTCTCGAAATACGCTTTATCCCCGAGATGAACCACCGAAACGAGGTCAACCGTTGTCCCCCCTTTGTGAAAACTCGCCACAGCAGTCTGCAAACGATCCGGTGTCCCCGGTTCTTCCACGAAGCGGATGTAATCCGATTCTTCAGCCACTGCACCTGGATTCGCAGGCGGAGCCGGCGCACTGACTTGAGCGAACAAGGCAGTGCTGGATGAAAGAAGGGTTAAAAGGAGGGGGAGAAACTTCATCACCTATTGGAACGTTCTTTCAAAGTTATTTGTTAGACTCCTCGCCTACTTAATCAAAAGCACCGCGAACTGGCCGGAGGCATTTCGACAGTAGATTCTGCCGTTTGCGTAGACCGGAACCGTCCACACTTTGGAATCGAGAACCTTTTTCGTAAAATGCGGAGAAAATCCTGACGGACTCGCCGCGCCAATCTGCAATTCCCCCTGCTCGCTCAAAACAATAAGCTGATTCCCCGCAGCGGAAACAGCGCCATGCCCGACAGCCTCCTCACTCCAGAGCGTTTCGCCGGACTCCAGATTCAGGCATTTCAGCGCGGTGCCGTCTTTTCCTTCGTCCCCATCGATGCCGTAAAGGTGCCCGTCGATGAGCACCGCCGCATTCATCTGGGTCCTCAGCTCTCTCGATTTCCAAACGCTTTCAGGCTCACCGCTCCCGGTCCACTTCAGCAGTTCGGCCCCTTTTCCATAGCCTGTAGCAATGAGAATAAAATCCCCTGAAAGAACAGGATCGGAAGCATTGACGCCGTATCGCGTCATCCATTTATGAGACCAGACACGCCCCCCCGTAGCAGCCTCAACACACACGTAGTTTTTCTCATTGGAGAAAATTGCATATTGAGTGCCACTCTTCTCAAATACCAGAGGAGCTGAATATCCCGCCTCTGCGTCCTTTGATCTCCAGACGATACTTCCGTCCAACTTGTTGAGAGCGAGACCGTTGACTCCTGCATTAATCAGCAAGTGGCTGCCGTTTACAATAGGCGCGCCCGTGAATCCCCAGTCCGCTTTCGAATACCCAAAATCTTTCTGCATGTGCAATTTCCAAACCACCTCGCCATTCTCCGCATTGAGGCAGAAAAGCTCTCCTTCCCTTGCGAGCTGGTAGACTCGATCACCGTCGATCGTCGCCGTCCCCGTGGTTCCCCCGGGAAAATACAAATCGCCCAGTGGCTGCGGGTAGGAGAACTTCCACTTCTCAGCCCCACTCGCTTCATCAAAACAAAAGAGCGTGTCGGTCTCCTCGCCATCGTGACCCGATATCACCACTTTGCCCCCGCCAATAACCGGGGCGCTGTAGCCAAGCCCGAGCTGCTTTTCCCATGCCACCTCAGCGGAGGCGATTTTCTCGAGGCCTCCTTCGCTGGAGATTCCGTTACGATCAGGACCGCGAAGAACGGGCCAGTCATCCGCTTGAACCGATTCCAGACCGGCGGCAACAAGGAGGGACAGAATTGCCTGATTGACGGGAAACGGGGAAAACGACAGGATTTTCATATGATAAAGCTCCCGCATTTTGGTGCCATATCAATCCTCATTCTCATCACGCAATACGGTTCCGTGAACGCACAAACCTCAAAAGTCGTTCCCTGGACTTCTACCGAAGAACAACACGGCACCTCCCTCTTTGTCCTTACGAACAGCATTGGAACGCGAGTCACCGTCGCGGAATATGGGGCCCTCCTCGTCTCGATCGAAACAGCGGATCGTGACGGGAAACTGGAAAACATCACCCTTTCCTACCAAACAGAAGAAGAAGCGAGGGCAGGAGGTGCTTTTGGATCGGTAATCGGTCGGTTCGCGAACCGGATCGACGGCGGAGGATTCACCATAGATGACACCTTTTACCCGCTTGAAACTGTGAACGAAAAAACCGGCGTTCATATCCACGGAGGAAAAACAGGTTTCCAACGTCAGCTCTGGAGCGGACTCCACGGCGTCGATAAAGAAGGCGCCTTCGCACGACTCGAGCTCACAAGCGAAGATGGGCACGAAGGCTATCCGGGAAACATCAGAGTCACTGTCACCTACCGACTCAACGAGGAAAACACGCTCAGTATCACCTATGACGGAAGCACCGATGCCCCCACTCATCTTAATCTTACGAACCACGCCTATTTCAATCTCGCGGGAGGAGGAACCATCCTGAACCACAGCCTCAAACTGGAAAGTGACGAGTATCTGGAAATCGATGAGCGAAACATTCCCACAGGATTACGACTTCCGGTAGAAAACACGCCCTTCGATTTTACCACTGAGAAGCCGGTTGGGGCGGACATCGAAGCCATCGCTGTCGGCGGCTACGACCATTGCTTTGTGATCCGCGAAGACAATCCAGATAGCGAAGTGATCCCTTTCGCAACCCTCACCGATCCCTCAAGCGGCCGCACCCTGAATATCGCGACGACAAAACCCGGAGTACAGATATTCACTGCAAACCACTTCAAAGGGAATCCGTTCCCGAAATGGGGCGGGATATGCTTTGAAACCCAGTTCTATCCTGACACCCCCAACAAACCTGACTTTCCTTCGAGCCTTCTCCGACCGGGCGAACCATATCAACACACCACCGAATTCAGGTTCGGGGTCATGAAATAACAAAGAAGCCGTTGTTCCTCCGCATGCATCCGACGAGAATCTGCTGCGGATGGCTCCAGCTGGCAGGGGCTAACTCAGTCAAAACAATCCCAAACCGTACCGCGCTGGAGAGGACCGGACGGATCGAGTGGATGAAACGGCACGCAATTTCCCATCCGTGCCCTGGTGGTGGAGCCTGGACTTTCCGCGCGGGCATAAAAAAACCACCCCA
>JAYWLB010000049.1:0-409 GCA_035967665.1 Verrucomicrobiales bacterium BCK34 | reverse complement strand
GCTGATCCGGGTGGAAGCCCTAAGGAAGGAGAACCCCACCTGGGGCCGCTGGCCGATTTGGCTGACCCTAAGGAAGGAGGGCTTTGCGGTGAGCGAGCGCACCGTGGGGCGGATCCTGGCCTACCTGGAAGCACACGGCCGCGTGGAAAGCGTAGCCGCCTTTCTGGCCCAGGCCCGGCGGGGGAAGGGGGGGCGAAGACCCAGGAGGCCCTATGCGCAAAGGAAGCCCAAGGGATACGAGGTGGGTCACCCTGGCGACCTTATCCAGGTGGATACCCTCACCGTAACCCTGGGCCCTGGGGAGACGATCCAGCACTTCTCGGCCGTCGACCTCTTCACCCGTTTCTCCCTTGCGGAAGTCCACACCCGAGCCACGGCCAACCTGGCGGCCAGCTTTCTTGCCCGCCTG
>JAYWLB010000048.1:0-1040 GCA_035967665.1 Verrucomicrobiales bacterium BCK34 | reverse complement strand
CCGTGTACAGCGATGACACCGGTCGCTCCCCCGAGGATTCGGTTCGGGTTGATTACTAAGACATTGCCATTCGCCTTGAGCGCCCCGTGGATTGCTGAAGGATTTCCTCCCGTGACCCGGTTCAGGACCGCAGCATTGACTCCCGGCTGATTGAACTGCGCCAGCTCACCGGCATCGATTGAAAAGTCCGCCCAGTTGATGATCGCCTGCTGCGACGACTGATTGATCTGCAGGTTTCCCGCCCCGCCGCTGAAACTGACATCTCCATGAACGACAACGCCTCCCGTAGGGTTGGCCTGCAACGGCATCGTCCAGAGCCCAAGTCCGGGCATGAGGAGAATCGCAACCAGCTTGTGCAGAAACGAATGACGCTTCAATCCGGAGCGAAAGGTTTTTAAAAGAGACTGAAAACTCATAGACAAAAGGAGGAGAGACGAAAACACGGGTTGAACAGATGGACACACTCGGGGAGAAGTCCAGACGGAATCTATATCGAATTCAGCAACCCGGGATAACGATACTTATTGTCATGAGAGAGTGTTTTGGGACACTAACGTTCAAAAAAAATTATCTTTTTACAAATAAGACACAACCACCCGTAAAAGAAGTACAGAGGAGCACCATAACAAGCCTGAGCAAAGAGGTCCCGACCATCTCCGCCAGGAGGAGATGGCTCTATCAATGTACAAATAGGACACAAATCCCGTCAGCGCCGCAGTTCCCGGTCGAGCCGGAAAGCCTGAATCCCTCACCGGCAATTCAGGTCCTATTCAGCTCCTTCGACATCTTCGTCCAGAAGCCGGTCCTGAACGCTGAGAACATCTTCATATCCCACCTGAACTCTCACGGTCGAATCAAGACCATTTGAAAAGATAAAGTGAAAGATGGGATTGCCGTTTGCATCGTATTGATCAAACCCCTCGAAATACATTCCGTAAGGATTGAATCCCGTGAATAATCCCTCATTCTCGCGCTGCCAGTCACTTTGCGCCTTATCTTCAGAGACGAGGCCGAGGAATTCCGCAAGGGTGAAGGGCAGG
>JAYWLB010000047.1:0-824 GCA_035967665.1 Verrucomicrobiales bacterium BCK34 | reverse complement strand
TGATTGATCTGCAGGTTCCCCGCCCCGCCACTGAAACTGACATCGCCATGAACAACGACACCTCCGGAAGGGTTTGCCTGCAACGGCACCGTCCAGAGGCCGAGTCCAGGCATGAGAAAAAGGGCAACCAGCGCTTGAAAGAGAGTGTTCTTTCGAAGGCTTGATTGCAGCGATTTGAATCCGATTCCAGAATGCATAACAACAAGTTGGCAGGAAATGTCTCCGGAGAAGACAAAACTCTGTAGACAGTGAGGGGCTGAAAATAAAAGTCCAGTCAGATTCCTCACATATAACACTCATTGATGCGAGTAAGATAGTTGTGACTTTGAAAGTCAGACTCCTGCATCAATTGAAGCACTTAGGATACAAACAGCTCCCCCAGCCCAACTCAAATCAATAACCCCCTACGTTTAAACAACTTACAACCGAAACCCGACCCGAACAAGGTTCACCTAACGCGTTATCCCTGGTAACAGGGACGTTTGGATACCCCTATTGGCCATCTAATACACCGTGAACACGCCAGCCATCAATTCGGCCGAAGCGTTCCTTATTCAGCTCCTTCAACATCACCCTCAAGAAGCCGATCCTGAACGCTGAGAACATCTTCATATCCCACCTGAACTCTCACGGTCGAATCGAGTCCATTTGAAAAGATAAAGTGAAAGACGGGATTGCCGCTCGCATCGTATTGATCAAACCCCTCGAAATACATTCCGTAAGGATTGAATCCCGTGAATAATCCCTCATTCTCGCGCTGCCAGTCACTTTGCGCCTTATCTTCAGAGACGAGGCCGAGGAATTCCGCAAGGGTGAAGGGCAGG
>JAYWLB010000046.1:0-185433 GCA_035967665.1 Verrucomicrobiales bacterium BCK34 | reverse complement strand
TCTGTTTCTGTTTCTGTTTCTGTTTCTGTTTCTGCCTCCTCTTCCTCAATCGGCTCAACGACATCTTTGTGAGGCTTGGAATCGCTCTCGACCGCGAGCCCGGTTCCCGATTCCAAATCGATCTCTTCCTGATAAAGCGTCGCCGAGAGCACATGACTCAAACTCTGATCGGCAGCTTTCTTCTCTTTCACTGGAGGTTTCTCATCCTCGACAAAAAGCGCTTCCAAGTCATCAAACAGACTCGTTTCACACTTCCCCGGGTCCTCCCTTAGAAGCTTTCGATATCGTTCAAACAATTCAACGAACCGGTCCTCAATCCCCAGCCCGGACCGCACCGGCAAACTCCAGCGAAGTCGCTCACCGGTAAGCATAAAAAAGAGCACAGGAAGCCCGACTGATGAACGTCTCACCGCTTCAAACTGCTTCCCCGAATCACGCGCCAGCCTGCGAACACCGCCCGGCAGGTTGACGCCCCGCTTCAGGGTTTCAACGGTTTGGTGCAAGCGGAGCTTGAGGCCAAAATCGTTCAAAATTCCCGAGCCCTTTCTTTCAATCAGATTCGCAACACCACTCACCGAAGGAGTCCCAGTGACCAGAAAAACATTGTCAGGCGGCAGCCACCATACAGGACATGATCCGACATTTTTCTCCAACCCCTCAATGGCATGAGATAATTTCTTCGCCAGCTCCCTCACCGTAGCCACCTCAATCGGCCCGTGCCAGGCGACCAGAGAAGCGAGATCGACGCCATCAATGCACTCCTCCCCGATCAAAGTAACCGGGTCACGGTCTTCGAGATAGTTGAGCTGCAACTGATTCAACAATCCTCTCCCGGGACGACGGGTCGCATTGTGATGCTGACTGAACCATCCTTCCCGCGGAATCGATCCCGGCCCCGGAATTAGCTGAATGTTAGCCATCCTCCCCCGAATCACCGAGGAAACAGCGTAATACTCATCATGACGCGCGAACTCCTCCGGCAACTCGAACTCCGCCTTATTCGGATACGTTCCGGCGAGACCGGTTCGCATCAGCTCCCGGACCGGCATCAAAGGCAGCGGCGTCGCATCTTCGTCTTTTTCCCCACACTGTGCTGCGAGATTGCCGAGAGCCGCTTTCAACCGCCCGTATGCTCCGCCGTTATCATCGAGGGCATCAAGCACGGCCTCTTTCACCGGCTCCTCCAGCTCATCGAAGTTGCGGGGAAGAGAGTAACGGGAAAAAGTTCTCACAGGAATCCCCGCCATCAGCGAGCAAAATATCTGAGCGAAATACCACTCTACAGGATGCTCCTGAACCTGGGAACCCGCCTTCGTCCAACCGTAGAATTCAGAAATGACCGGACGCACTTCTTTTCGCATATCGACGATCACCTCGATATTCAGGGTCATGAGACGCTCGAAGGAATAGGGCAGGGACTTTATTGACCCGAAGAGGTCAATGAGTTGCATGATCCATTTCGCGGCAATGCATAAAGGAACTTTTCCCGCCCGCCCGAGGTAGGCAGGAAGGGGCTCACCATCGAGCATTTCATCGGCGTAAAACAGCTCTTCGCCGTCGCGCCCCCAGGAAATCAATCGCGAGACTGAGTCACTCCGAATGTCGGCAATCTCAGACAATTCCTTCTGAAAGGCCTCCAGTTTATCGCTGCGAACCGCTGCCTCCTCAAAAATATGAAGGCGGGTCAATCCCCAGCGCTCGCAGTCGAGAGTGAGAAGAATCTTTTCGTCAATCCCTTGCGCCGGCAGAGTGACGACATCGCCGTTGCTATCCCTAACGAATCGATATTGCGCAAACTCAGCGTGAGACGGGGCCTCCATATTCAGGACAAAATAAATTCAATTTGTGAACTTGGGTCAAACGGTAGATGTTTACAAAGGGTTCGTCATTACAAAACCCCAAAATCCCGAGCAGAAATCATGCGAACCAGCACCATCAACCGCAAGACAGGTGAAACCGATATCGAGTTGACGCTCAACATCGACGGAACCGGTCGTTCAGAGATAGATACCGGAGTGCCTTTTTTCGACCACATGCTCACGCTTTTTTCGAAACACGGTCGCTTCGACCTTACCGTAAAAGCTGACGGTGACACTGAAATCGACTTTCATCACACGGTTGAAGACACCGGCATTGTTCTCGGTGCCGCCTTCGCAGAGGCACTTGGAGAGAAGCGCGGCATTTTCCGCTACGGTTCGGGACACTTCCCCATGGATGAAACTCTTATCCGTGTCGCTCTCGACATCAGCGGGCGCCCCTTCATCCAATACGACGGCCCCGGGGGAGTTCCCCACATCGGTGATAAGTTTAATTTCACGCTCGTGGAGGAGTTCCTGCGCGCTTTCGCCTTCAATTCACTCATGAATCTGCACGTCGCAATCCTCTACGGACGCGATCCGCACCACATGGCTGAAGGGATCTTCAAAGGTCTCGCCCGCAGCATGGATGACGCCTGCCGGATTGATGATCGGATCGCTGATGTGATTCCGAGCACCAAGGACGTGCTTTAATTTTTCGACATACGGTTTACAGATCCTCATGGAGAATCGTGTTGGCGTTATCGACTATGGTGGAGGCAATCTCCAGAACGTGCTCAATGTGCTCAAATTTCTGGGACACACCGGCAAACTTGTAGATACGCCGAAGGACCTCGAGTCGATCGATCGACTCATCTTCCCCGGCGTGGGCAGCTTCGGCGACTGCGTCGAAGACCTCGACCGGAAAAATCTCCGCGATCCCATCGTGGAATGGGTCAAATCAGACCGTCCCTTTTTCGGCATCTGCCTCGGATACCAGGCTCTCTTCGAAGGTTCCGAGGAATCACCGGGTGTGAAAGGTCTCGGCGTTTTTGAAGGACAGGTGAAGCGCTTTCGGCCTGACTCCGGGCTCAAAGTCCCGCACATGGGATGGAACCAGGTAAAGCCGGTCGATCCTGACGCGGCGATTTGGAAGGATCTCCCCGATCCTCTCTACCTCTACTTTGTTCACTCCTTTTTCCCTTCGCCGGACGATCCTTCATTGATCAGTTCCACAACCGAATACGGTGAAGATTTCGCTTCCAGCATCGCACGCGGCAAGACCTTCGCGGGTCAGTTTCACCCCGAGCGAAGTCAGGAATGCGGTCTCAAGTTGATTGAGAATTTCCTGACGGCGTAGAGAGCTTCACACCGGGAAAACGGTTGAACCCGGACGAGGTTCAACCGGCTGTTGCAAGGCATCATTTGATCCGGTTAAAACCGGATCGCAATCAGCCTGCTACGCGCATCGGCATGATGACGTAAAGAAACGGCTCGTCGATCTTGAGAACGCCGGGACTGCTCTCATCGATCAGGTCGATGTAGACTTCGTCCTGATCCAAATTGCGGAGCGGTGCCATGACAAATTCAGGGTTGAAGGCGACGACGATTCTGGGGCCGTCATACTTCACATCGATGCTCTCTTCAGCCTCACCGATTTCCGGGGAATTGGCAGCAATCGAAACCTGGTTATCGGCGAATGTGAATTTAATCGAGTTGGTCTTCTCGTTTACGAGCAGGGCAACCCGCTTAACCGCGCTGTGAAGCACTTCGCGCTCAACCGTGACACGGTATTTCGCTTCGCCCGGAATGACCTGACGGAAATTCGGATAGTTCCCCTCGATCAACTTGGTAATGAGGTGGCTTTCGTTCAGCTGAAACGAAGCCTGGTTGTTCGTCAGCGACACTTTCATCTCGCCGGAATCTTTGAGAAGACGCTGCAACTCATTCACCGCTTTTGTCGGGATGATCACTGCTGACTCGTTGCCTGCCGGAAACTCAAGATCCTGCTCGACCATCGCGAGACGACGTCCATCGGTGGCGACCAACGTGAGCATTCCCTCGCCGATAATGCAGTTCACACCATTGAGCACGTAGCGTGTCTCGTCAGTGGAAATCGCGTAGGCGGTTTTGCGAAGCGCATCTTTCAGCAACTTCTGATCGATCGTAAACTCCTTGGCATCACCAAACTCCCCGATGACAGGGAACTCAGAATTCGGAAGACCCAGAATTTTGAAGAAACTGGGACCGCTCCGCACCGTGGCGGCATTGTCTTCGTTGACCTCAATCTTAATCTCACTGGTGGGCAACTCGCGAACAATGCTGGCAAGACGTCGAGCCGGCATCGTCGTTGCACCCGTCACCGAAACATCTGCGGGCACCCGCACGGTAATCGTCACATCCAGGTCAGTTGTGGAAAGCTGTAAACCAAGTTCGTCCGCTTCGATAAGGACGTTGGATAAAATAGGCAGCGTGGTGCGTGAACTGACAACGTGCTGAACCTGGTTGAGCGCGTCCTGGAATACGTCTTTGTCGATCTGAAACTTCATTTCTATATACGCGGGAAACGGAATCTTGTACCCCGCCTCACTTTACGTCAATAGTAAGGTAAACGCTGCACTTACTTCCCTTTAGGAGAAAATTTTCGAAAACTGGTAAATTGATCGTTATCGGGGACGACAGGATCGTTACCTCTCGGGTTTTGAGTGCCCCCGCCTCTGACGAGACGGCGCTTGATCAATTCGACGGTGCTCTTGAAGGATGCGGAATCCTCACAACGCTTTTTCACCTTTTTTACTGCATAGATCACGGTTCCGTGATCCTTCGCAAAACAGGCTGCAACTTCAACCAGAGAAAGCTCCGTGAGCTGGCGGCAGAGAAACATGGCAACCTGCCTCGCCTCAGCGACCCGCGCGGTCCGCTTCTTTCCGTTAATCAGAGGCACACTGACATCATACTGCTCGGAAACAGCGCGCTTAATCTCCTCAGCATCAAGCTGTCGCCCTTCCTGAACGTCACAAATATCGGCGATCACCTCGTGAACATCCGCCGTGGTCAGTTCCTCTTCATTCATCGTCGCCACCATGGCAACACGGATGAGAGCACCTTCGAGAACACGGACATTTCCTTTCACCCGCTCAACAATCGCATTGATGAGATCATCGCTGACCTTCATCTCCCAATCGTCACGCTTCCTGCGGAGAATCGCAGCACGAGTCTCGAGTCCGGGACGATGGATCTCAGCACTCAATCCCGACTGAAAACGGGATACCAGCCGGTCTTCGAGCGCATTAATCTCAGAGGCGGGACAATCACTCGCGAGGACCACCTGCTTCCGCTGATCATTCAATCGATTAAAGGTATGAAAAAATTCTCTCTGCAATCCCTCTTTCCTCCCCAGAAACTGAACATCATCGATAATTAACAGATCGGCTTCGCGATAACGCTTCCGAAATGCAGCGAGCGAATTGTTCTGAATCGCATCAATGTAGTCGTTGGCAAACTGCTCCGCAGTCACGGAGATGATCTTCGACTTAGGACGCTGGCGGAGCGACTCCCACCCGATAGCATTGAGCAGGTGTGTCTTTCCAAGGCCGCAGGCGGAGTTAAAATAAAGAGGCTGATAAGTCCGCCCCGGATCATCAGCGACCGCTTTCGCGGCAGCTAATGCCAAATCACAGTTCTCACCGGCAACGAAATTATCGAAACGGAAGTTCTCAACCAATCCTGCCGAAAGACCGCGTTCGAGCAATTTGGACTTGCTGATTGTCTGCGAGAGGACCCTCCCCTTTCCGGAGACTTCCTCGATCGCCACTTCAGGCTCAGGTTCAAGCGCATCCTCCGCGGGAGCGACCACGGACACGCGAAATTTGTCACATTTCGACAGATATTTCTGAAATGTTGATATTACTGAATCTCTAAAATTCTCTTCGACCCAGATGGCATACATCGAGCCGGGTGCAGACAACACAACCCCATTTGGATCCACGGAGTCCAGGTGAAACCCCGTAAACCAGCGATCGAAAAGTGGATCGCCGAGATCAGTCCTGAGGTCATCTGAAACTAGTTTCCAAAGAGTGTTAAGTTGTTGTCTTTCTAAAGGTTCTTCTACATTGAGAGGGTAGATATTGTGCATTCTCGGGAAAACGGTGTCGGGTTCGGGCTGGCGGTTGTGAGTGGAACGTATTTACACACAAGAGCACAGAAGCGGATCACTAAATTCACAATTCGCTCATTATAAGCGTGTTACAAATCTAACTTGAGCACAATCCCATCAACGAAATATCTGAGAAGAGTGGCCGGACCCGCCTGCTTTTCACTTTTCCCCGACAATACATCTCAATTGAAGTAATAACCTCAATCTCAGGGAATAAAGCGGAACGGGCAGAAGCGGTGTGCGAAGCGTGTAACGAGACCGTTACATTTCAGACAGAAAAGGACAACCCAAAAAAACAACGAAATGCGGCTTTTTCAAAATTTTGACCTTTGATTTCGAGCAAGAATTCAGCTGAGTAAAACAAACTCTATTTTTCAGAAAACAAATCAAGACTTTTTAATATTTTACTCTTCCGAAGTTCCTGATTTCCCAAACAGCTGACCGGAAACCACTCCGAGAACAAAGGTCACGATGGTAGTAACCGGCCACATCCAGGCGGAAGCAACTGTCGATTTCACGCTCAAAGCGGCATCGCTTAAGGGATCTCCGATCAAATCGTAGGTGGGAAGGGACGCGAGAAACTGTGCCAGATCATTCGTCATAAAAAGCACCCAAACGTCGGTTCGGACGAAGACGACGAGAACAAAGGAAATGACGGCTCCGAGAACGAGGCCGGGAACACTTCCCCTCCCCTTGCCGAGAAGCGCAACGAGAAACATGCCGAGTAGCGGCCCCACCGTGTAGGAGGTCATCCCGAAGGCCAGAGGGAGAATATTGATATCGGTTTTGTCCTTCACCGCCACGAGGATAAAGGTGAATCCGGTCAGAATGATTCCCCAGACGAGAACCAGAAACCTCGACAGTTTCACCATGCTCATGTGCTCACTATCGGAGAGATCCTGATCGGTTTTCTTCAACAGTGAAAGGGTTGTCTGGCTGAGAGCGGCCAAAATTGAATCGAGACTGGAAATGGCAGCTGCGAAAATCCCCGCGAGAATCAACCCGCGAAGAGCCACGGGAAGCTCTGTGACAATCCAGACCGGAAATACCATGTCGCCCTCACCCGGTTGGCCGCCTTCCCATTTCATCGCGTCCATGATCATTGGATCCGTTGGCGGATTGAGTTGGTAAAAGGTGAAGAGAGCGGCTCCCACAAAAAGCATCAGGACCGTCACGAGTTGACCGAACGAACTCCAGATGATCGCCTTCCTCGCATGAGAGGGGTTCTGACAGCAAAACATTCGCTGCGCATTCAACTGGTCCACGCCAAAGGCATTGAGATTCAGGAACGGAACGGCAAAGAGAGCGACCCAGAAAGTAAACTCCACATCAGGATCGAGACTGAAATTCCAGATCTGGAGCTTATCGACCACTGATCCATCGAACTGCTGAACTGAACTCGCCGTCGAAATGAGAGTATCCCATCCCCCCGGAAAACTGCCCACCATCCATATCAGAGCGGTCAAACCTCCGACCACAAAGAGGCCGAACTGCATCACATCCGTCCAGATCACAGTTCTCATCCCTCCCATCAATGTCCAACCGATCGCAACGACACCAATCAGAATGATACACCACTCAAAAGGAAGCGGTGTCACGATCTTGAGCGGCAATGCAGCCACGAGGACCCTGACGCTCTGCGCGAGAATACTACCTACCGTAAACAACACCGTAGCGAGCCGCTTCACCCCGTTTCCGAGACGATTCCCCATGTAGTCATAGGGACTGTAGATATCCTTTTCATAGAAGACCTTCACAAAGAAAATCCCCACAATGATGCGGGCAATGATCGACCCTATCGCCCACTGCAGATACGTAAAATCCCCCTGCAGGGCCATGACCGCACCGGGAACACCGATAAAAGTGACCCCGCTGATCTCTGTTGCGATAATCGATCCACTCACTGCCGGCCAGGGGAGAGACCGCCCGCCGAGAAAGAAATCTTTAATACTCGCCTGCTTCCCCCGCATTCGATGCCCCACGAGCGTCGTAAGAAGCAAATAGCCGAAAACGACCATCCAATCGATGGGAGTGAAAAACTGATGCAAACCTGTCATGATGAAAGAAATAGAGGGACCGGATCAATTCCCGACCCCGGATACCATGAAACCGGCGTGCCACTCGCAAAAGGAAAATCTTTCCTGAAATCGCAAACAATCGGAATAAACAACTAACTTAAGAAAAGGGGTCGAGATCATACCCGTAACGATCATCGCCCTTACACCGCTCCGCCACAATCTTTACCAACTCAGGCTTACCTTTATAATAGTCCTGCCAGGGGCGTCGCTTCGTTTCGTTGAACTTTACTTCGGGGAGTTGCAGACCTTCAGGAAGCCCGCAAATCCGGACCATGGATTCGAGGACCTGATCCAGCCCGTCTTCAAATCGGAAAATATGCTTCACGATGGGCCCCTCTCCGACAGAATCGTTGAGAAAATATCCCTGAGGCCCCAGCTCGCGGTTGAACGGCCTCGGAACAACCCACTCGTGAATAAAAGTTTCAAAGCTCGTCTCCCACGGCAACCAGGTGACCGGGGCGTCCACAGGGGAAAGCTTTTGCCGCCGGTATTCATACGATGAGACGAAACGATCAAACGGATTCCGCACAATCGCAAACGTCTCCAATTTTTCATAAACATCCCTGCCGAGTATCGAGGCCATCTGGAAAGCCGGCCCGTGATTCTCCACCAGATCAGGATCCGTCTCGAAAGGCCGCAGGGTCTCTTCGAAGCTGGTGCCTCCGTTCTTGTTGATGTGAATGAACGCAAGTTGGTAGTCTAAACAAATCATCTTAAAAACTGGTTCGCCGATTTTTCAGCGACTTCCTGAATCGCCTGCCCGTAGGCATGGGTATGCTCCGTCCTGCGATGCGCGTGCACCGACACCACTTCGGGCGGCGGGATCTCGCAACGCCACTGCCCCCAGTTGTGCGGCGTTCCGAAGACGGTATGACGAAAACGCTGAGGAAGGTATCCCATACAAAACTGTTCATAGAAACCGCCCACTGACTGCATGTATAAATCCATCCAGGTTTCCGCAACCTCTACTCGAGTCGCAAGAATGTAACCGGCGTTGTACCAACCATCCCGCTCCGCAATCGGAACATACTTATGACTTCCGGGACGGAGCGGAACCTTCAACTCCGGATTGGGCCAGTAAAAGGGGCTCATCACCAAATCAACCCCGGAGAAAGTATCTCTCAGCGGCGCCGTGAAAGTAATATCACAATCCACCAGCAGCGTCGGAACCGCCTTCTCCGCGAGAACCCGCCGCAGTGCCTCCAGCTTCCACCATATCGGCCCCGGCTTCCAGTATCCTGACTGATTGACCCCGTTGAAACGCTTCTCTGCATCGCGAATCGACTCCTCTGTGATTACCGGCCGGAGCTGAACGTGCTCACACGACGGGATCATTCTCGCGATGACCTCCTTCGCCGTTACCTCCGCCGCCTCGTCACAAAAGAGTATGAAATCCGTATCCGGATGATGCCCAACCACGGTGGGAATCAATCGCCAGAGATCATCCGAATACCCGCTATCGCAAACCGCGACGATCCGCTCCACTCCGAATCGTCCTGCCTCTGACGGAACGACTCGCTCCCCGCTGGAAAGCCCTGTAATCAGCTCTCTGACGATCCGCTTTTGAAGAAAATTTGAGAAATCGAACGGCTCCCCATTGAAGAGCTGCAACATCTCAGCCATCGCGGCGGCCCTTCTTCCGTCTCGATTAGGAACTTTCGAAAACGATATAAACTTGGGAATCTCTCTGTAACGACCGAAATCATAGTCGATCGGAACTGCCGGATCAAAGGCAGCGAGAAATCCCGGAGAATGATTGAAGGGAATAACGCCACAACCACTGTTGAGATCACGCACCCGGGTAATCGATTGATCAAGCTCGACATCCTGACCGATAATGGACAGCTCGGCATGGGGAGCGCTCAGATTTCCCGGCTGATGAATTGAATCCCGGTAAATCGAGTGAGCCTTATTGACGAGAATATTCTCTGACGCAATCGCAACCGGCCTCCCTTTTGATCTGGCCCGAATTGCCCCGGCCTCCGAGGCAAAAACATAACTCTCGACCTTGCAACGCCGGGCACTGTCCTCGCAAAGACTCAACTTGTTCGGATCGGAACCGAAGAAATGAACAATCATGCCCACCGTTCACGGGGCCTTGGGCTCCAGAGGCCCCCGCCCTGAATCATCCCGACTGCACGCAAAATAGGCGCAATCCCCCACTTTGGCCCCACTGACAAACAGCTCGGAATCTCCCGGTTCGCACCCTTCATCGCATCGAAGGTGAATGGCCTCCCACTCCCTAGCCTCATTCATAAAGGCTATATAGTAGTTTGAATCCGGCCTCTCATTGATTGCGTTGCAGGAAACCCCGTCAACACACTCCGCCGGAAGCGCTGCATCCCTGCCGCCTACGCCATTTCCCGCATCTTCATTCTGCTCTTTTGACATAACCCTTCTCAAGAAGTTCGGCAGCAATTGAATAGTTACTCCCGCGAAAGAGTTTAGATTATCCGGCAGAGTGACTGCAATCCTAAAGAGTCGAGCGCGTAATGCCCCCGCTTCACCGCAGGCCCGGATAAACAGACTTGTCCGGGGGAATGCGCATCGCAACCCTTGAACAGAAAATCCCCCAATTCATCCGTACACAAATCAGTACACAAAAATACGATCCCGTGAAGGGATCGTATTTGAAAGCTTCCGACTTTGAAGCAACGGAAAAATGCTAGAGACGACGACGGCGACGTTTGATATGAAGCTGTGCCATCGACTTTTGAATCAAAATCTGGACCGCTTCAATATCCTCGGGGGCCGTCTTCTCAGAGAGTGCCTTCTGAGCGCTCTTGAGAGCCTCCTCAACAGCATTCTCGTCAATATGCGCCTCTTCCATCGCCATGTCAGTGAGCACTGAGACACGGTCGTTTGAGATTTCAACGATACCGGTTCCAATCGCCAGAGAGGTTTCTTCGCCATCCTTGAGGTAGCGAAGTTCTCCGGGCCTGAGAGTGGTGATAAGAGGAGCGTGGGATTTTAAAATCCCCATCTCTCCCCCTTCTCCCGGTACGACAACACTGTCGATCTCGTCCGAAAACGCTTTCTTCTCTGGAGTGACAATATCAAGTCTCATGAAAAAATCCGGGAGTGCTTACAGAGATCGCTTATTTCTCGACTGAGTCGATGTTAGCCTTCATGTAGAAGTTGTTCTCGGCCACAGCGTCATGTTTTCCTTCAAGGATCTCTTTAAAGCCCTGAACGGTGTCTGCAACAGAAACGTAAACACCTTTAATACCTGTGAAAACTTCAGCAACACTGAAAGGCTGGCTGAGGAACTTCTGAATCTTACGGGCGCGGAAAACGGCCAGTTTATCATCAGGGTTGAGCTCATCCATTCCGAGAATTGCGATGATGTCCTGCAAATCTTTGTAACGCTGAAGCACGTTCTGAACGCCACGGGCGACTTCGTAGTGCTCTTTTCCAACGATGTCAGGGCTGAGCGCAGCCGAAGTGGAAGCGAGTGGATCAACCGCAGGGTAAATACCAAGCTCAGCAAGTGAACGCTCAAGAACGACGGTTGAGTCAAGGTGAGCGAAAGTGTTTGCCGGGGCGGGGTCAGTCAAGTCATCCGCAGGAACGTAAACGGCCTGGAAAGAAGTAATTGAACCTTTGTTTGTAGAAGTAATACGCTCCTGCAACTGAGCCATTTCCGACGCGAGAGTCGGCTGGTAACCAACCGCTGAAGGTGTCCGGCCAAGAAGCGCGGAAACCTCGGAACCTGCCTGTGAGAAACGGAAAACGTTGTCGACGAAAAGAAGAACGTCCTGATTTTTCTCATCACGGAAATACTCAGCCATCGCAAGCGCTGAAAGAGCAACACGAAGACGGGCACCGGGAGGCTCGTTCATCTGACCGTAAACCAGAGCCACCTTGGACTTGGAAAGATCGTCCTGATTGATAACACCGGCATCGCTCATCTCCCAGTAGAGATCGTTACCCTCACGAGTACGCTCACCAACACCGGCAAAAATTGAGTAACCACCGTGCTCTTTGGCGATGTTGTTAATCAATTCCATGATAACAACTGTCTTACCAACACCTGCACCACCGAACGCACCCACTTTACCACCCTTGGTGAAAGGACAGATAAGGTCGATCACCTTGATACCGGTTTCGAGAATCTCTGTCGAGGTCGCCTGATCTACGAGAGAAGGAGCAGGACGGTGAATAGGATAACGCTTCGTTGCGTTAACCGGACCACGCTCATCAACAGCATCACCCGTCACGTTGAAGATACGCCCGAGGACGCCTTCACCTACCGGCACTGAAATTGGCTGACCTGTGTCGGCGATAGCAAGACCACGCTTGAGACCCTCCGTACTGGACATCGCCACCGCGCGAACCCAGCCGTCTCCAAGGTGCTGCTGCACCTCAAGAGTTAGTTTGGTATTCTCACCATTGACGTCATAATTGACTTCCAGCGCGTTGTAAATTTCCGGCAACTTTTCTGCATTTGAAAAGTCGGCGTCAATAACCGGGCCGATGACCTGAACGATTGTTCCTTGATTACTCATCTGATTCTAGCTCCTGCTCGTTGAGGGATTTCGTTATCTTTCGTTAAATTGGTTTTATACGTTTTTCAAAAATACAGATACTCTGTTACTCGAGGGCACGCATTGCCGTTGTAATTTCGAGAAGCTCGGCAGTAATCGCAGCCTGGCGCTGCTTATTGTAGACGAGTGTAAGATCTTTGATCATGTCCTCTGCGTTATCGGTCGCAGCTTTCATTGCTACCATCCTCGCACTGTGTTCAGAAGCACGTGATTCCAACACCATCTGATAAAGCTGGTAGTTCACATACTGGGGAACGATCGATTCCAGCACCCCTTTGGCATTCGGCTCAAAAATATATCCGCCGTATTCAGGCCCCGGATTGACATCAACCGCTTCCGGCTCACGCCCAACGCCAACAAAACTGCTGTCGCGACCGAGATCAATCGGACGAATCGGGAGCAAGGTCTCGAGCATAGGCTCCTGAGACATCGTGTTGATAAAATTCGTGAAGCCGATTTTAACGCGGTCATAATCCCCGCTGAGAAACTTCTCGACGAGGAATTCGGACACCTGCTTCGTCTCAGCAAAGGCAACCGGATCAACCACAGAAAAGTCGGCAAGTAAATCCCGCTTCGTCCGCGCCAGATACTGACGACCCTTCGAACCAATGGTTACATAGGTTGTCTTTCCCTCCTCACGCTCTGAGATGAGGCGGAGCAAGTTCGTATTCAACGCGCCGCAAAGGCCCTTGTCAGTAGTGACAAGCACCACCAACTCACGATCGCCTTCGCGCTCCTTGAGGAGCGGATGATCCTCCTCAGAGGTCTGCTCCTTAAGATTAACGAGAACCTTATTCAGAAGGTCGGCATAAGGACGTCCAGACATCGCCTGATCCTGCGCCTTCTTCATCTTAGAAGCCGCCACCAACTGCATCGCCTTGGTGATCTGGGCGGTGTTTTTAACCGACTTAATACGTCGGCGGATGTCGCGAAGGTTTGCCATGACTAATAAAGGATCAGGTCAATTCAGAAACAATTAGGCCTTGTAGGAGCTCTTAAAATCTTCGATCGCCTGCTTGAGTTCTTCAGTAAGTTCAGGACTCAAAGCCTTTTCGTTACGAATCTTATCAAGGAGGGAATCCTTACGGGTTGTGAGGAACTCTTCGAGTTTGTCCTGACAGTCCTGAATCTTATTCACTGCAACACTGTCGAAGTGACCATTCTGCATCGCCCAGAGGAGACACACTTGAACTTCCACAGCGATCGGTGAGTACTGAGTCTGCTTAAACAGCTCAACAATACGCTCACCACGCTGAATCTGCGCCTTGGTCTTATCATCGAGGTCGGAACCGAACTGGGCAAATGCCTGAAGTTCGCGGAACTGAGCCAAATCAAGCTTCGTTGTTCCGGCCACCTTCTTGATCGCCTTGGTCTGCGCTGCAGATCCCACACGGGAAACAGAAAGACCAACTGAAATCGCGGGGCGAATCCCCTGATAGAAGAGGTCAGTCTCAAGGTAAATCTGACCGTCTGTAATCGAGATCACATTTGTCGGAATGTAGGCGGACACGTCACCGGCCTGAGTTTCAATGATCGGAAGCGCCGTAAGCGATCCTCCGCCATTCTCCTCACTGAGACGCGCGGAACGCTCGAGAAGGCGGCTGTGAAGGTAGAAAACGTCACCGGGATAAGCTTCACGACCGGATGGACGGCGAAGAATCAGAGAAACCTGACGATAGGCAACCGCGTGCTTGGAAAGGTCATCAAAAACGATGAGAGCGTCCATTCCGTTTGCCATGAACCACTCACCCATTGCAGCACCTGCATAGGGAGCAAGATACTGATTGGTTGCGGAATCCGACGCTGAAGCGTTGACAACGATCGTGTATTCCATTGCGCCCGAAGCTTCGAGCGTCGCAATCGTTCTTGCTACATTCGCCTGCTTCTGCCCCACAGCCACGTAGATACAATAAAGTGGCTTATGGTCTTTCAACTTCCCTTCTTCAGCCGCTTTGTTCTGCTGGGCCTGAGAGATAATGGTATCGACGGCAACGGTCGTCTTACCGGTGGAGCGGTCACCAATGATCAACTCCCGCTGACCACGACCAACCGGAATCATCGCATCGATCGCCATAATTCCCGTCTGAACCGGAACGCTCACTGACTGGCGGGGAATAATTCCGGGAGCGATCTTCTCAACCGGATATCTTTCCGTGGAGTCAATCTCGCCTTTTCCGTCAATTGCCTGACCGAGTGTGTTAACAACACGACCGAGAAGACCTTTACCAACAGGAACAGACAAAAGCTGACCGGTTGACTTCACTTCATCACCCTCTTTCACGTGGAGTCCGTCACCGAGAAGAACGCATCCGACCTCAGTTTCCTCCAGGTTAAGAGCGAGACCGAACAACCCGCCGGGAAATTCGATCATCTCGTTCAGCATTACGTCGCTAAGCCCTTCAACTTTGGCGACACCGTCACCAATTTCGCGAACGATACCTACGTTCGATTTAGACACGGATGTCTTAAGGGCGGCGATTTCAGATTCCAGTTCCTGGAGAATGTTACTCATGACGGTTCGTCAGTTACAGTGGGTTTCTCAATTAAAATTTCTCAGCAAGTCGCTCAAGGCGGTTCTTAACACTTCCATCCCAAACGTCACTTCCGACGCGGATTTTCATCCCGCCGAGAAGCTCCGGATTCAAAGCGAATTCAGCCTCAACCTGATCGCCATATTTTTTCTTCAAATCAGCTACCACACCCTCTTTTACAGAAGGCTCAAGCTCAACAGCGCTTTCAACAAGCGCCTTGTATCGTTCCGTCTCAAGACGAACGAGACGCCAGAATGCCTTCAGCAGAGCAAGATATCCACGCGGCTTTTTCTCAGCAATCTTGCGCACCACAATGGCTACCACCGAAGTATCAAGCTTTCCGTCAACAAGCGACGCCTCAAACAACTTCTTGGCAGTCCTTGCTACTTCTTTTGCTGATCTCATAGTAAATTACGCGGTGTCGCAGTTCGAATCAGAATCACAGTGCCACCTGACCGGCAGTCTCTTCGTTGATACGCTTCTGATCCCCATCATCCAGCACCTTACCGGTTACCTTGGATGTTGCATCGATCACGAGACGACCAAAATCTCTTTTAAGCTCATTCATGGAGCTTTCGTGCTCAAGGCGGGAAGCTTCACGAGCCTTCTCGATAATCTGCTGTGCCTCATTAACAGCCTCCTGAGTTTTCTGACTGCGAACAGCTTCAGCACTTTCACGAGCCTCAGTGATCAGTCGCTCAGCGTCACGATTTGCATCATCGAGCATCCCCTGGATCCGCTCCTCAGCGCGAGCCACTTCAGCGTCGATCTTTTTGATATTCGCCTCTCCCTCTTCGATCCGTGAACGGCGCGCATTAAGCATCGCGAGAACAGGCCCGAAAGCATATTTGGAAAGCACAAAGTATACGATCAGAACAATGATCACCTGCGCAATAAACTTAGGCCAAGCAAACCCGAATTGTTCAATAATACCTTCCATGAGAGAAAACCGTTAGTTGAGAAAAATTTGTGCGTTCAGCAAAAAGTAAAAAAAGGGGAAGACAGCCCGCAGCGGCGAACCGCCGCAGACCGCCAAAACCTGTTTCAAGGCTAGCCTTGAAGAGCCATGATCAGCGCGTAAATCGCGATCGCCTCGGCGAGCGCCATTCCGATAATGGCGATTGTCAGGATGTTACCGAAAGCAGATGGGTTACGTCCCACTGCCTGCGCTGCAGCCATACCAATCAAACCAATAGCAATACCGGAACCTGCACCTGCAACCGCAAGAGCAAAGTTACCGTTGAATCCTGCAGCAGCAGCCTCAGCAGCTGGAGCTGCAGCAGCAGCGAGTGTTGTAATAGTATCAATCATGATAGTTTGTTTTTACTTTTTCTTCGTCACCGCCCACTCTTTTATGCGTATGGTCACCGTGACAAAAGGATTTAAATTCTTATTTAATGCTCGCCCTCCTCTTCGTGGGAAGTCGAAAGCTTGATATACACCCCGCAAAGGAGGGTGAAAACGGTGGCCTGGAGTGCTCCGACGAGAATCTCCATAAAATAGAACGGTATCGGAAGCGCAACGGAGGTTAGAAATCCGAGAATCCCCTTAGCCCCGAGGACCTGCTCGCCAAGACCACCCATGACGACAAGAAGGGTCTCACCGGCGAAAATATTACCGAGCAATCGCAAGGCCAGCGATGCCGGGCGGAAGAAGATCGAAATCACCTCAATAATACCGACAAAGAAAAAGATCGGCATGAGAGCATACTTCATCATTCCCTGAAGACCGCCCTTGGGACCGAAGATGTGAACCAGCGAACCCCAGACTCCAAGCTCTGAAACTGAGAGATACACCCAGACAACCATGAATACGACCGCAAGCGCCAGAGTCATATTCAGGTCAGCGGTCGCAGGCCGAAGCAACGGCGCGTGAACACTGTCGAGACTCAAAAAGCCGCCATTCCCTTCACCCCAGCCGACCGTCCCGACACCGGGAAGAAGACCGAACCAGTTAGCCGAGAGGATAAAGATAAAAATAGTCGCCAGAAGTGGAAAAGCTTTCGGTGCGACGTGCTTGCCGACGATACCCTCAACCTGCCCGTAAAGGAACTCGATCAGGAACTCGACGAAGTTCTGCTTTCCGCCCGGGATCAGCTCCATCTTCTTTGTCGCCATGCGAGTAAAAAGAAGAACACCAACCGTCACGATAATCGCAACAAGGATCGAGTTCGTGAACCAACCAAGATGCGGGATCTCAGGCGCATTAATCCCACCGGCTGCGAGAACCGGAGAGAAAGCAAAGTCAAATAATGTAGATGTGGGGATTTCCATATCACGGATCAAAGGCAGCCCGCTTTTTTATTGATCCGGAGACCAGCGAGCCCTTCCGTCAGAGCGCACCGTAATCAAAGCAAATGGAGTCGCAAGGGTAATTTGTGAAAAATTTCACAAAGTCTGTATCTAGTTTGTCACAAAGGGGTAATACGGCGCTAAAATGCGGGTTTTCAGGCTCAGCCTCGGCTCATTGACCATTCAAGAGCGGCCCGAACATATCGAGGAGCTTTTTGCCCTGTTTGATTAACTCATCGGAATTCTCCCCCGAACCGAGGATCTTCTTCGCTCCTTCGACCACACCGGGGGGGAGTCCGCCGATAACAGCCTCGCCCGCCGCATTGATCAATCGCCCGCTCAAATCCTCAGTCGGCTCCTGAATGGTCCCGCCCAGAGCAAGCGGCGTCCAGAGAAACCCATCGCGATCCTCCGTGAAGACCAGTTGTTCAGCGCCGGGGATCCAGCGCATTGTTCCCGGGGTCACACCGACCTGCAGCGCTCCCTGAATGAGGTTGCCACGAATGTCCACCGCCCCCTCGACACGGATAAGCCCGTCGGCCTGTAAAACAATATTCCGGACTTCAATCACCTCATTCGTTCGCTTCACATCTGCCGTCGCCTGACTCAGAACAAGCCGGTTGAACTGCTTTGTCTGCGTATAGTCAGCCACCTTTTTCAGGGCAGGGACCGATTCAACGATGCCGTCCGAGACATTCAACTTTCCCTCGTAAACGAGATTTCCGGGAACCCCGGTGATCTTGACCGGACCGCTAATGATACCCGAAAGCCTCTCCTGCCACTCTCCCTTAACCAGCTCGTCGATATCGATCCCCGAAATATCGAGATCAAAATCAAAGAGACCACCTTCCTCGAAACTGATTTCCCCCGCTCCGCTGACGTGACCGTTTTTGTAGATCCCAATCTCGCAGTTATCGACGAAAACCTCCTTTTTCTTCCAGCGAAGCTTCAAGTCCTTCATATCCATTTCGGGCTGATCCTTCAAAAGCATCTTCCCGCCGCTTCCGGCGACCTCCCAGAGCCCCGTCATAAAATCAGGTTCGATGGTCGTTTTCATGCCGCGAATCGAGAACACCTCGGCGTTCTCGCTGTTTTTCACCAAAACAGTTCCCGACGAAATCCCGATCTCATCCACCTCAACCCGCTCGGGCATGTATTTTTTCAGCGCATCCGGCACCCCGGGACCGCCGTCAGCATCCTCCAACACCGCCACCTCCGGCCTCTCCAACCGCTGCTTTGAGAATTCGACCTCGAGGCGATTCATGGTCAGACCGGGAATTCGAATCGCTTTATCGGCGATCCCCGCTGTTGATGCCCGTAACCCGTCGATGTGAAGCTTCGCGAATCCGGCATCTTCATAGCCCGTCGCGGTAAACTCATTGGAATAGACTTCTTTTCCCTGCCACCGGAGCTCCGCAATTTCGACCTTCGAATGCAGAGCCTGCCCCGCCTTCCGCGTGAGCCATTCCTGAAAACCATCACCGTGCAGCCACGATGTAAACGCCGACTTTGCGACAAGAAGACCGATCACCAGCGCAATGATAAGAACACCCCCGAGCGTGAGAACAACAATAAGAGGATTGATTTTCGACTTCGGTTTCTTTCCTGTTCGTTTTCGGGTCGCCATGCTCGAAATCTCCCGCAAAGCACGCCATCGGGCAAAGCCTTTTTATATAGTGAGACGCGAAGCGCTCGCAGCATCGCAGCAATAAAGCCCCCGGGGGATAAAAGCCGCTCCAATCGAGCGCACCCGGGACCACGGACAAACACCCTTCTGCAGAAAATAAGTTTAAAGCCCCCACCCTTTCCTTTCTGTGGCTTAGGGCGAGCCTCAAAGGATCACTTCTATATACAAATCGCCGTGTCCCCGGAATCAGAAGGCACCCATACTCGCAGCGACGTTCAGCTTGGTGGAAAAATCACCTTGTCTCATCCTGTCTATTTAAGATAAAAACGAACACGAAGCGTAATTAAAAAGCAATTTTGAGTCCCATGAAGACACTATGCCATTTCTTCACTCTGGTTCTTCTATTCGCCAGCCCCGCGCTGTCAAAAGATGCTCCGGTAACTTCAGACAAGGAAGTCTTTGCCGCAGAATTTCCGGAACGCCCGCTCCCTTTCGGCGCCGGCTTCTGGTATTTCGCTCAGGAACAGGACTATTCCGTAACCGGTCTCCAGGCCACTGCATTCGGCTTCCCCATTCCCGGATTTGATGACAGTGCGATTTCCCGGATCGAAAACCGCGTCGATCAATTCAACTTCAAAGCTGATTACTGGGTCCTGCCCTGGCTGAACATCCACGGGATCGTCGGAAACGCCTCGGGTGAGGCAAGCGCGACTCTCAGTCCCGCCATTCAACGCGGCTTCGGCCTGACTGACTTCACGGTTGATTATGACGCCCTTGTCTATGGCGGCGGCATCACCCTCGCCGCCGGGCACGAGTGTTTATTCACAACCATCACCGCCCAATATACCTGGGGCGACGTCGATATGGAAGATGGAGCCGGACTAACTCTCAACGATCCAAACGGAATCGAAACACTGGTCATCATCCCCAAAATCGGAATCCATGGAAAAAAGGGAGCCGTTTGGGTTGGCGCCTACTATCAGCACACAGAACACACCCAGACGGGAACCTTCATTCTTCCGGGGCCGTTGCCGGTCGATTTCGCGGCGAGCGTGGAAGACAAAACGCCATGGAACCCGGTAATCGGAGGTGAATACTATTTCAACGAGCACTGGTCTCTCTCCATCGAGTATGGCTTCGGGGATGACCGCCGGCAGGGCATCGTGGGTTTGACCCGCAGATTCTGATCCCCCGGACGAAAGGTAGACTGCAGCGAAACCTTGTCGGGATTGGTGCCAACTTCTCCCACCGACGCGACTCGCCCCGGCTCTGACACGGCGGCCCTGTCCACGATGAAAGGACCGATACAAAGAGCGCCCTGAATTCCCGGGTCGAGCTCGATTGCGAAAGCCGTTAATCCGGAGAACGCTCCCCACGCGGGTGGATAAAAGCTGCCTTCTACTTCACCGTGAAGATCCGCCAATGACGCCGCCTTTAATGTTGCAAGCACTATGAGGAACTCTTAAAACTGTCAGCGTGCTTGAATTAGACGATATTTATTTCACAATCCAGAAGGGCAGGGAAGACATTCACCTCCTGGAACAGGTTAATCTCCGCGTTCCCACGGGGCATTTCATGGCAATTGTGGGACCTTCCGGCTGCGGAAAATCCACCCTCCTGAAGCTCATCGCCGGTATCAATCAGGAGAGTGCGGGGAGTATTTTCTGGAACGGCCGGAATCTGTCCGAAGAAGGCGATCTGGAACATTCCGAAATCGGCTACGTCCCGCAGTTCAGCATTGCCTACGACGGCCTCACTGTGGAGGAAAACGTTGAGAACGCGGTGAAGCTCCGCGTTAAGACAGAGAACCGCGACGAGCTCTACGACCTCACCGACAAAGTCCTCGAATCCGCCGGACTCGACGCGATTCGGGACCGTCCAGTCAAAGTGCTTTCAGGCGGACAGAAGCGCCGCCTTTCTCTCGCTCTCGAACTGGTCACCGATCCTGTGCTGCTCCTCTGTGATGAGGTTACAAGCGGACTCGACCCGAAAAGCGAACAGGAAATCGTCGAGCTGATGCACGAGCTCAGCCGCAACGAGCACCGCATCGTGGTCAATGTGACCCACAGTCTCGCCAACCTCGACCTCTACGACTCTGTCCTCGTTCTCGACACCGGCCGCGTCGTCTATCACGGCCCTCCCCGCGCGATCGAGCACTACTTCAGCGTCGCGAAAGCCGAGGACGTGTATCCCCAGTTAGCGAAGAGAAAGCCCGAAGAATGGTCCGGCAGCTGGGACAAACATCGCGACTCCTACTACGAAGGATTCCCCGCCAAGCCAACCGGCGATCCCGACGTTTCCGTTTCCGCGGAAACACCCGGGGCAGCGGTGCAGTTCTTCGCCCTGTTCTTCAGACGCTGGAAAATTTTCTTTCGCGACCGCGGCCAGCTCGGCCTCCAGATTGCGATTCTGATTCTTTTCCCCATCCTCGTCGTCATCTTCGCGCCCGACGGCGTCGAACAGGTGAAACGATTGTCAGAATCCCTCCCCGGCAACCTCGCCGAATACGAACAGGAACGCGACGCGGTCACCTTTAACCTGAATCTCGGAGGGATTGTCTCCGGCCTCGTCATGTTTCAGGTCATCCTCCTCACCCTGATGGGTTCCAACAACTCCGCGAGAGAGATCGCAGGGGAACGGGAGATCTTTGAAAAAGAAAAACTGGGAGGGGTGCGCCCTTCCGCCTACCTCGCCAGCAAGGTGGCATTTCTTGCAGTGTTAGTGACAATACAATCTGTTTGGATGGCCATCTTTGTGGAAAGCATTTGTGATCTCCCCTCTGACAACCAGTTCGCGCACACGATGTTTCTTTTGCTCGTAAACGGTGCCATGACAGGAATTTGCCTCGGCATATCCGCACTCGCCCGGACCGCGGATCAGGCCTCGCTGCTCAGTATTTACCTCGTCGGCTTCCAGCTTCCCCTCTCGGGTGCCGTTCTCGCTTTGCCGGATCTCGCCGGCTGGCTCACCCGCCCCTTCATTTCCGCTTACTGGAGCTGGGCCGGGATCATGGATGTGATGCAAAAGGACTACCTCCGCTACATTAAAGAGGTAACCGACACCTGGCTCGCTCCGATGTGGCTCAGCCTCATCATCCTGCTTCTACACATTCTCGTGGGACTTTTCATCGCCTACATCGGTGTGAAGAAACCGAAGTGGGAAAACTAGAATTCCCTACGACCTGCCTCATGACTGCGGATCAGGAGATCATCGAGTATCTGAGCGGATACGTGTCTGAAAATAAAAAGGGGAAAATCGCGCGCATCCTCGAAGATCGCACGCGGCACATCAGCCTTCTACTTGAGGATATCTACCAACCTCACAACGCCAGCGCCTGCCTGCGCAGCGCCGAATGCCTCGGGATTCAGGACATCCACATCATCGAAACGCAGAACGAGTACAAGCCCAACAACGAGGTTTCCCTCGGCAGCTCAAAGTGGCTCACCCTGCACCGGTATCACAAGACCGCGTCCTGTCTCGACACGCTGAAATCACGCGGCTATCACCTCGTCGCGACGAGCCCGGAGGAAGGCGGCTACGATCTCAAAACCCTGCCACTCGACCGCCCTGTTGCCCTGCTCTTCGGAACCGAGGAACGCGGCTTAAAACCGGAAACGCTCGCCGCAGCCGAAAGCACCCTCCGGCTTCCCATGTACGGATTCACCCAGAGCTACAACATCTCCGTGACTGTCGCGATGGCGCTCTCCCGCCTCGTCGAACGCCTCCGTGATTCCGAGATTGAGTGGCAACTCAGCGAAAAGGAAAAAGAGGAGATCACACTGAGCTACTACCGTCGCATTGTTACCCGTCACGAACTCCTCGAAGAAAATTACTGGGAAAGTCGAGACGCCTGAAAATTCCGATCTCATGCCAGAACCTCACTACAGCGAGCAAACGGAGTTTTCCCTCTTCGACGATCCACCCGAAGAGAAAACGACCGCTATACCATCCGGAGATCATCGGGTTTTCGCCGGATGGGATGACTCTCTTCTCAAAGCAACCGCCGCGCATCTCATTCAAGGTCACCCCGCAAAGGGAACCCTCGATCTGACTTCATCACTCGTCATCGTCCCAACCAAAAACGCAGGACGTCGACTCCGCGAAACCCTTGCGATTCGTGCGGCGGAGCGAGGCGCAGCCGTCTTCCCTCCACTCGTGGTGACACCGGATTTCCTCTTCTCTCCCGAACGTCTCCCCGCCGCGGCCGGATCTCTGCCCGTCGCGACTTCTCAGATCGCACAATGGCTCTGGACCGCGACGTTGCTGAAGATTCCATTCGCCGATTTCCGCCGTGTCTTTCCCGTCGACCCGGTCGAACGCTCGCTCCGCTGGGCCAGCGACACCGCCTCTGAATTGCTCGCCGTGAAACGCCTTCTCGCCGAGTCTGAACTGACCTTCGCCACCGCCGGTGCAATCCTCGCAGAGGAAGACATCGAGCCTGGGCGCTGGGCCGAACTCGCTGAAATCGAAGCCATCGCCACGAAAGAAATCGAAGCCTGTGGATTCCGCGAAGAAAGCGCAGCTCAGTTTGATGCCGCCGCAAACGGTCAGCTCGACGCTTCGATCACTTCCATTTTTGTCTGCGGAGTCCCCGATCTCCGACCCATCGCAACGAAGGCACTCGACCACCTTGCAAAACAACATTCCCTTTCCATTCTCGTCCACGCCCCCGCATCCGAAGCGGCGCACTTCGACCGCTTCGGACGGCCCCTCCCCGAAGCCTGGCTCGACCGGGAGATCCCTGTCCCGTCACCGGAAACGAGCATCATCCGCACCGGATCAACCTTCGATCAGGCAGCCAGAGCCGTGGAGATGCTTTCTGATTTGGAAGATCCCGCGAAGCAGGCCGCCATCGGCATTCCAGAGGCAGGCCTTTCAATCCCGCTCGCGGAAGCCCTCGAAAAACGGGGCCTGAAAAGTTACGACCCCGCCGGCAGAGCAATCGCCGGGGAGGGCATTTACTACCTCATCAAAACCGTCGCCGAAGTCGTTGATTCGCAGTCGTTCACAGCGTTCCGCCGACTCCTCAACTGCCCCGGTGCGATCGACTCGATCCTTCGCCGAATTTCAAAGAAAGACGAAAAGCTTTCGGGGACACGCCTCATTGCGCGCTTCGATGAACTGATCATCAAAACGATGCCCGAACGCCTCGATGATGCCCGCGCCGGAGCCAAACGGCAGTTTTCCAAATACCCCGAAATGACCGCTGCGATCGACTGGATGCAAATCTGGTGCCGCAGATTCAAGGAAGAGACTTTCGACAAAGTCCTGCGCGAATTTCTCATCAGTCTGTATGAGGGAAAAACCCTCGACGCCTCAGACATCACCCAGAGCATTCTCACCGAGGTCGCGGAATCACTCACCAGCCTGAGCGACGACATCACCGCAACCGCGAAGGCCTTCCCGAAACCCCTCAGGGAAGTCGAACACTTTGAGATGCTCCTCACGATGCTGAAATCACGTCAGGTTTATCCCGAGCGCGAACCGGACGAAGTCGACCTCCAGGGCTGGATCGAACTGCTCTGGGAGGACGCCCCGCGACTCATCATTACAGGGATGAACGATCACGCCGTTCCCGAATCTGTCGTCGGACACTCCTTCCTCCCTGACACAGCAAGACGCATTCTCGGAATCCCAAGCAACGATGACCGCTTCTCACGGGACGCCTACTTTCTCACCTCGATGATCCATTCGCGGCATCGTCCGGGAGAGGAAATCAAACTCCTCTTTGGAAGCACCAATTCAGGTGGCGATCCACTGCGTCCCTCACGTCTCCTCTTCCAATGCCCCATCGAGGAGCTTCCCGGGCGCACCCTCCAGCTCTTCAAAGAAATCGACTCCGATGAGCGAACCGAGGCCAAGTCGATCGCCTTTCAGCTGAAGCCGCTTCCACTGGAATCGGACAACTACGTCTTCCAGCAACTCAGCCCCACTTCGCTCAAGCAATATCTCTCTTGCCCCTTCCGCTTCTATCTCGCTAAGGGTTTGAAAATGGAACGCGTCGAAACCGACAAGCGGGAAATGAATGCCGCCGATTTCGGCAACCTCGTTCACAACACCCTCGAGTTCTTCGCCCGCGACGAAGAAGCACGACAACTTACCGACGCCGCCGAAATCAAGGCCTACTTCTTCACCGAGATTGACCGTCAGCTCTCCTCTCAGTTCGGAACCCGACTCTCCACCCCGGTGATCATCCAGCGAGAATCCGCACGCAAACGACTCGGGTGGTGGGCCGAACTCGAAGCACAACATCGTGAGGAAGGCTGGATCATCACCGAGGCGGAAGCCACCTTCGGCACCGACGAATGGCCCTTCCAAATCGGAGGGATCACGGTCAAAGGACGAATCGACCGCGTCGAAAAGCATCCCGAACTGGGAACCCGCGTCATCGACTTCAAAACCTTTTCCCCCGGAAGCGGAACCTCGCGAAGAACAGTCGACACCTACCACCTCACTCCGATCAAGCGAACCGAATCCCCCGGGGACTACGCAGACTGGAAACGCATCGAAAATGAGGAAGGAAAAGAACTCCGCTGGACCGATCTTCAGCTTCCCCTTTACTGCCTTGCCATGGCAGAAAAGCACCCCGGCACGACCATTCACGCCGCCTACGCGACCCTCGGAAAAAGCGAAGCCGAGATCGCGCTCGACGTCTGGGAGACTCTGGACGAGCGACTTCTCGCCAGCGCAAAGAAATGCGCTGAAGGAGCCGTCGCCGCGATTCTAGCGGGCCAATTCTGGCCACCCGGCGACGACGCCCCGCCATGGGACGAATTCCGCGAAATCCTCGCCCCCGAAGCGGATTTGGCAGTCGATTCAACAGGGTTGAGTCAGTGACCTGACAGGGTTGAATGTGCCCCCCCGATCGACCGCACTGGAACTGATCGCGGCTATGCTGCGCGAGAAATGCTCACGCAGTTTCTCTACATTGAGCAGCGTAGAGGAATCCGTGAGGATTTCTTTCACGCAGCAGGGGCGAAGGTCAGATCGTTCCCCTACGCTACCTCACTCCCCGTATGCATAGCGCTCGAGATCCGCTTTGGTGTTCACATTCGCGAGGCGATAACCGGCGTTCATGAGCGCGTTCGCTGCCTCGGGCTGATGAACGGGTTTGTTGGCCGCTTTTCCGAGCAGCTTGGTGATCTCATTGTAATCCCGACTCGCGACTTCTTTGACGAGATGACGAATGACCTGCCCGTCTTTGAAATAAATGCGCTGCTCCCTGCCGGTATCGATCGTTGTTCCCTCAGGACCGTTCGGATCAAAAGACCACCCCCCGCCGCTCTGATAGATGAAATAAAGGTTTCCGTTTTTGAAGTAATAGGAATCCGTATAGGCCCCGTGATCTCCACCCGAGATGAAAACCATTTTAACGAGCGCACCGTTCAGGAAATATTTCTTCAGCTCAAAGGTCTCCGCATCCGGGTCGAGTTTGATGATGACACTTTGGAGTTTTGCATTCTCTGTCGCATTGTAGTTCGCCCGAATTTGACTGACGGCCGTTTCAACCGAATCGGCTGTTGCGAACGAAGTGAGAAAAATGGTGGAAAGACAAATGAATTTAAAAAGCGAGTTCATGGTTCTTCAGGTAACGCCGAAAGAGACGATCTTGCGATTCATTTATGTCAAAAAGAACGTCAAATTATCGAACTGACAGTGAATGAACTTGAACCCCCAACCGTCAAGCTGGAACCAACCACTACGAAAACGATGGCAAAATTGACTGACGAACAAATCGGGGAGGCTTTCGCGCCTCATCTTCACGAAGGCGAAACACTCAAATACTGGGCTTACGGCGTTAAACAGCCTAACATGCTCCTCATCATCGGACTGATTGCCCTCTGTGTCCTCCCGGGAATTATCGCGATAGCGCTTCTAACAAAAAACTATTTCATTGGTCTCACCGAGAGCCGGCTCATCGTCCTGCAGGTAAAAGGGACCAAACCGGAAGACGTCAAGGCAGTCACGGAATACAGTCTCTCCGAATTGAGCAGCGCCAACGCCTCCACCTCCACGGGCGGGCTCTTTACCCATATCGTGATTAAGGACGAAGAAAAGCCGTTCAAAGCAAAGTTCCACCGCGCCTTCTCGACCTCGAATCGCCCCAATGCGATCGCGATCGGAGAAGCCGTCGCTGCCTGAACCGCTGCAACCCTTCACAAACCGCACCGTCTGAATGCCGCATCCCTGCCCATTCTGTGCCGGTCAGGTGCCTGATCGCATCTGCCCTCAATGCAGGAGGGACTCGACCGCGCCGCGCCGCATTTGCAGGAAATGCGGCGGGATGTCACCGACCGGCGAACAGGAATGCTGTCACTGCGGTGTTACGATCAAAAGCGAGCTGCGGTGGAAAATCCCTCTGATCATCGCGCTCTTTCTCATAGTGATTTTTCTTTCGATCATTCTTCAAATCGCGACCAACTGAGCATTGGAAATTAAGGAATTGCGGAGCCAATTATGTTGAAAAAGATGACAAGTTCCGTTGAGATGCGGAGCTTCTGTTCTTAATCTCCACCACATGCCCGCCCTTTCTCACATTCCCAACGAAATGATCCGGGCTTCGGCCGGCTCGGGCAAAACCTACCAGCTCACAAATCGCTACATTGCCTTGATGGCGGTGGAGCTGAAGAGCGGCAGGGAAGTCCACCCCGAGAGAATCATCGCGGTCACTTTCACGCGAAAGGCCGCCGGAGAGTTCTTCGATGCGATTCTCGTAAAACTGGCGAAGGCCTCGACCGATCCCAATGCCGGAAGCGAACTCGCCGGACCGGGAACTGATCCGCTCGCCGAAGCGCTCCGCTCTCTCTCGCAGGAGGAATTCCGCGAGCTCCTCCGTATTTTCATCCAGCGCATGCCCCGTCTCTTCCTCGGGACGCTCGACAGCTTTTTCTCCAATATCCTCCGTTCGTTCCCTTCAGAATTCGGGCTCACCTCGGACTTCGAGGTCATGGATGACTACCGTGCGGCCAACGCGATCGACCGTGTCTACGAAGCTGTCTTCAGCCGCCGAATCGGGCCGAATCAGGATGACCAGTATCACGACGCCTTTCTCGAATCGTTCCGCCAGGCGACCTTCGGCAAAGAGGAGTCCAACGTGATTCGCTCACTCGACGATTTTGTGGAAAAACTCCACGGGATCTACCTCAACGCCCCCTCCGAAAAATTCTGGGGAGACCCCACTCAGATCTGGAGCCGGGAAACGAATCGCTGGCTCGTCGACGGCATTTCCCCGGACAAAGAAATCACCCGCCTTTTCGAGACCTTCGAGTCCATCCCCGAGCAGGTCAACGAAACCTACTGGAACGAATTCCGCGCTGAGATCGAAGAGCACTTTCCCGGCGCACCTTTCGGAAAGCGAACCAATTACATGCTGCCTCGATTGCTGGAAGCGTGGCCGCAGCTCGAGGCAGGACACGCGGAGATTAAATTCAACCGCACCGTTCACGAATTCAATGCCGTCGCCTGTGAAGCGGTGCAACGAATTCTTCAATGGCTCATTGGGAGCGAGTTGAAAACCAAATTGCAGCGGACTCGGGGGGTCTGGGAACTGCTCAACCGATACGAGTCCGTTTACTCAGATCGCGTTCGCCGGATCGGGCAACTCACCTTTCAGGATGTGCAGCTATTGCTCGCAGGACATGAATCGATTCGCAGCGAGGGTGACAAAGATCGCAACGCTCCGGTTTTGACCCAGATGCCGGATGACTTCGAACGACTCCGCATTGATTACCGTCTCGACGCCCGCTACAACCACTGGCTCCTCGACGAGTTTCAGGACACCAACTTCATCCAGTGGAAAGTGATCTCAAATCTCATCGACGAGGTCGTTCAGGATACCTCGGGAACGCGCTCCCTTTTCCAGGTCGGTGATATCAAGCAGGCGATCTACGCATGGCGGGGCGGAGACACGAGGCTCTTCAACGATATTTTCGAACACTACAATGCCAACGGCGAACGCGTCCTCCCGAGATCGCTCGACACTTCATTCCGCTCCGTCAGCGCGGTCCTCGATCCCGTCAATACCATCTTCCGGGATGAAGCGGCAATGCGGGCAATCAAGCTGCCTGACGAAACCCTGAACCGCTGGGAGTGGAACGACCACCTCGTCGCTGACACTAACAAAGACAAATCCGGCTACACCGCCTTTCTGAATCCTCAGGGTTCTGACGGCGGGAAACCGGGGCAGGAAGACCTCTACAAAGTGGTGCAAAACATCCTTGAGGAAACCGAACCCACGAAACGGGGATTGAGCTGTGCGATTCTCGTTCGCGGAAACAAGCGCGGCCATGAGATCGTCGAATACCTCCGCGCCAATTCAGATATTCCGGTCGTGAGCGAATCGGATCAGCTCATTGCAACGGACAATCCGGTCAACCTGGCCCTCCTGAGTTTTTTCCAACTCGCAGCGCATCCCGGCGACAAGTTTGCCTGGGAGCATCTCCGCATGTCCCCTTTCCGCTCCGTCATCGAGGAGAACAATCTCAGACCCGGCAAACTGGCCCGCCAGCTCGCCTCGGATATTTTCGAAATCGGGTTCGAGCCTCTCGTGCGACAGCTCGCGCAGGATTTGGAATCCGCATGCGGGACTGAGTTCGATGCTTTCACAAAAGGCCGAATCGAGAACTTTGCCCTCGCAGCACGTCTCTATGGGGAAACCGGCAGCCGTGACATTGATGACTTCCTCGCCTACGTGAGCCGCCACACCACCCGTGAGTCGGTCGATTCGAGCGCGGTCCAGGTGATGACCTATCACAAATCGAAAGGACTCACTTTTGACATGGTGATCCTGCCTGACCTCAAAAGCGATTCACTCACCTCCGCAAAGCTGGACATCGGAGCGAAAACCAATGAGCACCGCGAAGTTCAATGGGTTCTCGACATGCCGGGCAAAGAAATCACTGCAGCCGATCCCGTCCTCGGGGAATACCTCGCCGAGAAACAGGCCGAATCCGCCTACGAATCGCTCTGCATGTATTACGTCGCGATGACAAGAGCCCGCTACGCCAACTATCTCGTCGCTCTTCCTCAGGGACCGAAGTCCCGTTCGATGAACTTTGTCAAACTCATCGAAGACACTCTCGCCGATGAACCACAGGATATCCAGCTGGGCGACAATGTTGCCTCGCTCCTTTTTGAAACCAATTCCAATACAGGCGGCCGGGAGTGGTTCGAAAATCACAGCCTGAAAAGCAGTGAGCCTGAGGCAAGCAAAGCTCCCGCCGATCAGGCGCATCACGGCAATCCGGAACCACGGCTTCGCCCCCGTCGCCGGACTCCCAGCGGATCGGAGGAAAGACAGCTCTCAGCCAAACAACTCTTCCAGTCCTCAGGGAGCTACGCCCGCGAACTGGGCACTCTGGTTCACGCCCTTTTTGAAAAGATCGAATGGGCGGATGAGAAGACCACGGAGAACCTCAGGGAGCAATGGACTGGCAAAAGAGATCCGCTCTTCGAAGAAGCCTTCCAGCAGATCGAGAACAGCCTCGGTAATCCTGAAATCAGTTCGGCGCTGTCGAGAACCAGCGAAACGTCGGAGCTCTGGCGCGAGAAGAACTTTGAAATTCTCCTCGACGGGGCCTGGCTTTCCGGAACATTCGACCGCGTTGTGCTTGAGCCGGGAAAAGACGGGCTTCCCGCAAGTGCGACGATTATTGATTTCAAAACCGATCAGGTCGATGAATCCAGTTTGGCTGAGGCGGCACAAAAACACCGCTCCCAGCTCAAAACCTACCGCGAAGTTCTTTCCAAAATGACAGGCCTTCCTCAGGAGTCCATTTCCACGTTTCTGCTCTTCACACGGGTCGCCAAACTCACCCGGATTTGATTTTTCTGTGAATCTTAATTGCGCTCAATCCGTCAAATTTGTATACTCAAAATTGGCTCCAAAACCTCGAATCCCTTGTACGAAGAATATCACATATCCGGTATCAAACAGTCTTACCGCCACACGAGCAGGTCAAAGACGATCGTCTTACCGATCCTGATGACGGTGATTCTCGCGTTCATGGTTTTGTTCTACGTTTCCGGTGATCCGACTGAACGGATCGAGGAAGAAACCGTCATCGTCGCAACTCCGGTTAGAGAGGTTATTGAAGTAAATTCCGGAGAATCCACAACGGAAGCAACTCTTGAGGCAATTTCCCCACCCCCTGCGGAGGAGGAAGCTACGGTAGAAGAAGTCAACGCCCCTGAGCCTGACCCGGCCGAAAACGAACTTCTCAAAACGGCTGAGACGGTGGCCGAACCGATTAAGAAAAAAGGATTCACCCCCTGGATGGAGCCGCTTGCACTTGACACTTACATTCGCGCCAAATCGACCGGAAGCGGGAAGACCTTCTGGGAAAGCGGGCACTGGATCACGGCAGTGGAAGGGCGCTGGAACAACGGCACCCGTGAATTTCGAATTGCCTACGATGAGATCCCCGAAATCGAAACCTGGCAGTGGCGCTACAAGGTCAACCAGAGCCAAAAGGAATTTGCAACAAGCGTTACCGAAATGGTCGATCAAGGCTATACCCTCGTGCAGACGCAGACCTTCCGTCAGCCTGACGGGGAGCACCGTTATCAGGGAGTCTGGCACCGACAGTTGGCCCGCCCCACTGTAGCCGGGACGAGTGCGATTCAAAACACGGTTCAGACGGCGATCCAGGAATCTCCCGCTCCGGCACAGCAAGTGGACATCGCCCCCGCTGCGAGTTCCCCCGCGACGGTTTCCACCGAATCACGCGGACTCAATGTAAACCGGCTTACCTTCCGGTAATTTTTCAGGTGATCTTTCCGGCAGGCATTCCCGGAGTCCTTGCGTCAGTCACCACTCGAGTTCCTCAGACTCCGTCGCCGGAACGAAATCGACGAATCCCCGACTGCGATTCACCCGGTGGATCCGCACCGAAAGTCGCGTTCCCGCTGCGAGACGGGGCCCGCCGGCACGACTCCGGAATTCCTCCCTCGCGCTGTCGAAAAAATACTCGTCCCGCGACTGCAGATCATCCCGCCGGATCATTCCTTTAATCATGAGATCATCGAGTTCACAAAATGCCCCGACCGGCCGCACTTCGTGAACGGTGGCTTCAAAGGTGGCATCCCTGTCTTTGCTGAGAACGTGTTCCAGATACTCGATCAACTTCAGCTTCTTCGTCTCCATTTCCGCGTCCGCAGCAATCCGCTCCGTCCGCGAGATGTGCTTAGCGATATCAGCCATTCCCGCGAGCGGAGGCACTGCGTCAGCACGCCCGGGCGCGGTCGGCTCGTTTCGGTGGGAGAGGATTCGCCGCAAAACCCGGTGAACCACGAGATCGGCATACCGTCGGATCGGACTGGTGAAATGCGTGTAGTTCACCTTTGAAAGGCCGTAGTGCCCTGCGGACTCCACCGAATACTCAGCCCGTCTCAAACTTTTCAGTAAAGCGAGTTTCACTCCCGGCTCCTCGATGGTCCCCTTCACATTTGAGAGCAACCTCTGCAACTCGGGACGATGCGTCACGTCCCCCACCTGATGTCCGAAACTCCGCGCCAACTCCGCAAACTCCTGCAATTTCGTTTCGTCCGGATCCTCATGCACCCGGTATATCGAAGCGGTCCCGGCCTTCTTGATTTCGTAGGCGACCGCCTCGTTGGCCGCGAGCATAAATTCTTCGATCAATTGATGACTCTCGTCATAAATGCTTTTCGCCACGTCAACAGCGCGGCCGCGCTCATCGAGAATCACCCGCACCTCGGGAAAATCGAGATCCAGTGAGCCCTCGGCAATCCGCTTCTCCCGCAACTTCGAAGCGAGGCGCCACGCCCTCTTGAGATGCTGGACCAGTTTCTTTTCCTTCTCATCTTCAATCGCATCTACCTTTGCCTCATCGAGCTGCATCCGCTCAAAAGCCTCTTCGTAGGAATACCGGTGCTGACTTCGTATCACGGCTGAGACGAAGCGGGAACCGGTGACCTTTCCCTTCGAATCAAACTCCAAGATCGCGGCGTGAGATAACCGCTCAACGTTCGGCTTCAAACTACACACGCCGTTGCTCAACTTCTCGGGCAACATTGGAATGACGCGATCGGCCAGGTAAACACTGTTCCCCCGCTTCCGGGCCTCTCCGTCGATCGCCGTCTTCGGCTTCACATAGTGCGCAACGTCAGCAATATGAACTGCGAGCTCCCAGTTGCCATCCGCCTTTTCAGTGACACAAATGGCATCGTCAAAATCCTTCGCATCCGCCGGATCAATCGTGAACACCTCGCGGTCACGCCAGTCCTCCCGCCGCTCGATTTCTTCGTCACTGACCAATTCATCAATCAACTCTGCTTCGTGAAGGACGGGTTCGGGAAATTCCACGGGAAGACCATAACGGTGAATAATGGAAAGCATGTCGACACCGGGAGCGTCTTCCGGCCCGAGCACCCGGGTCATGATCGCCGACGGAATCGAATTGGGATCTTTCCATCCTGCAAATTCAGCGATAACCACATCTCCCTTTTGCGCCCCCGGAAGAACTTCAAGAAGCCGGAATGAAGTGGGAAGTCGACCGTCACCGGGAACCACCGTTGCCCTCGTTCCCTGAGAGTAAAATTTCCCGACGATCGTCGTGTTTTTCCTCTCAATAATCTCAACCACCCGCGCTGTATAGGCATCCTCATGCTGCCTCGATCTGCGCCCCTGACGATTCAAATCCCTGTGCTCCCGCCTCGGCTCGCTCTTCTGAAGACGCACCGCAACGAGGTCGCCGTCTAGAGAGGTAGAAGTGAACCGTCCCGGGACAAAAACTCTCGGGCGGGACATCTCCCGGAATACCTCGTGGCTCTCCGCATGATCGGGGATGAAAAAGGCACTCTTCTTTTTGCGGTCACGCGAAAACTCAATGCGACCTGTCAGGGCAGCCTCGTCCGAAGCTTTTGATGGAGCACGAAAGCGGGACTTTTTCCCGGCGACAAGGCTTCCATTCGCAAGAAGTTCATTCAGTGCGTTGCGGAAAGCCGCCCGTTCCTTCGAGGGCACATTGAGCGCCCTCGCCATTTCTGATTTGTTCAGAGGATGATAGCCGGGCGAGCCCACCAGCTTGAGAATGGATTGAATAAGATCTTTTTTCAAAGCGAAGAGTAATTCCAGGTGTCAGGATTCGATAAAAGAGAGCAGAAGGTTCATCCAAAACTCACGAAAAGGCTGGACGGAGAGCAGGCTCATGTGTTTACATAGTATTGCAGCTTAAAAAGTGAAGGAATTCGAAAAATATTCTCGTCACTAACTTCCTGCTGCGTTAAACATGCCTCCAATTATGAGAAAATCACCCTTTACCCATCGCGTCTCCGGCTTCACTCTCCTCGAGCTTCTCGTGGTCATCGCTATCATCGGAATCCTCGCAGGACTTATGTTCCCTGCGACTACCGGTGCCTTGCGCAGAGCGGAGCGAACTCATGCAGAGAATACTGCCTACAACCTGAAAAACGCGATTTCAGCCTACTTTACGGAGTATCGCAAGTATCCTGCAGAATCGGGAGCACAGGAGTCATCGGCGCTGCGAACAGACGCCAGCCTCATGGACATTCTCCTTGGAGCCGATAACAGCTCGGGTGAAGCCCTGAATCCCCGTAAAATTGCTTTCTATAGCGGCAAGCAGGCCAAGAAAGCTGCCGGAGGAAAATGGCGCAAAGGAATTACTCTGGGCACCGACGGCGGAGGTGAACTTTGGGACCCCTATTCCGAGTATTATTACGTTCGTATGGACCTCGATTACAACAATCGTGTAGAGAAGCCAAGCTGGGATCAATCCACCGAGGCTACTGTTCTTCCCGAAGCGATTCTTGTTTGGAGTGCCGGGAAAGACACCGACGAAACGACCGATAAAGACAATATCAAAACCTGGTAGGTTCGATTCCGAAAAAAAGGGATTCCGAAACACAGGAAAAGCGAAAGACGCCGAATCACCCTCGCCGGGGATTCGGCTTTTTTCTGCCCTTTTCCGTCTACGCGTTACCTTTAATCAACTTCTTCAAATCCCAGCCTTCGCGATAATCGCGAGTGAGAAACTTGTTCGCTTCCGGCTTGTTGGTAAACTCAACTTTCTCCGAGTCCCATTTGAGCTTCTCTTTGGGAAACCGGATCGCGATATTCGCGAGAAGAATCGTCTCGGTGAGACGACCGCCGTAATCAAAGCCGTCCGTTGGCTGCTCTTCGAGAATACAGCCATCAATCCACCCATGATAGTGATCCTTGTCATCGGCCATTTCATAATCCTCGAGCAGCTCGCCTCCCTCGACATAGATTTTCGGAGCGGCGACATGGGGAATCACTAAAGTGCCCTCTTCACCGATCAGCATCGAACCGGAACGGGGCAACGCCTCCCGCGCTGAGAGGTGGGACCCGCTCGTGGAAGGAAGTCGACCGCCATCATACCAGGTGATCTTGATGCGATCCCCGGTGGTGTATTCCGTCCCCGGAGCCGTAAAGCTGTACATGGTCTGAGCAGGCCAGACCTCGTCATTCATTCCCGAATGTTCCGCGATATAATCGTCGGTAGGCCCGGTGATCTTCAGAGCCGTAAAAACGGGATCCAGGATGTGGCACCCGAAATCACCGATCGCCCCGCTACCGAAGTCCTGCCAGTCACGCCATCCCCAGGGATGATAACATTTGTCTGCCGCGCTGTAAGGGCGCATCGGCGCAACCCCGATCCAACTGTCCCAGTTTAAATTCTCCGGAACCGGATCCTCGCCTTTGGGGCGGCTGATATGCCCGCTCCTCCCGTGTCCGGGAGTCGGAACCCAACTTCTCACCTCCTTGATTTTCCCGATCCGACCTGACTGCGCTATCTGAACCGCAGTACGGTAAAATTTGTGTGAATGAATCTGATTGCCGAGACGGGTGATCACCCCGGTCTCTTTGGCGACCCGCATCATTTCGCGATTCTCCCAGACATTGTGAGTCATCGGCTTCTGACAGTAGACGTGCTTACCAAGCTGCATCGCACTGATCGCGCAGTAGGCGTGCATGTGATCGGGAGTGGAAACGGTTACCGCATCGATCTGATCCCCCACCTTGTCGAACATCTCGCGAAAATCCTGATAGATGGGAGTCTCGGGACTGAGCTTTTTCACATTCAACGTCCGGTTCGTATCCACGTCACAGAAAGCGACGTATTTCTGGTAGGAATGCGTCGACATCGCTTTGATATCACTGAATCCCTTTCCATCCGATCCAATGGATGCGAGCTGCAATTTAGAGTTTAAATTCTGTCCGCGAACGATCGCGGGAGCCGCAGCGAGAATCGATGCTGCCGCACCACCTTTGAGCAAATTACGCCTGGTTGTCATGGCACTATGTCAACGAAACCGCCCTCCTTGGTCGAGCCGCAATCCCCCGCAATTGCGCGGTAGTTAGTCAGAAATTTCGTAAAGACTCTGCAGGCGCTTCAACTCGGAATGCAGTCCGGATTGAATATCCGACAGAGCAGGATCATCGTAGCGACTCTCCAACTCCAGAGGATCGCTCTCAATGTCGAACAACTCCCAGGAATCAAGGTGCGCTTCAGGGAATCGAATCAATTTATAGCGCCCGTCTGTCACTCCGAAGTGAAGCGGGACGCCATGCCCTCCGCTTTCATAGTAATGATAGTAATGCGTCTTTCGCCAATCCTGAGGAGTCGCTCCCCGAAGGACCGGCACGAGTGACGCTCCCTGAAGATCCTCAGGAAGAGATGCCCCTGCGACATCGAGAAAGGTGGATGCAAAATCGAGATTCGAAACGATATCGTCCCTGTTGACCGATCCCGCTTCAATGTGCCCCGGCCACCGGACAAGCAGAGGGGTTCGAAAACTCTCCTCGTACATCCAGCGTTTATCAAACCAGCCGTGTTCGCCAAGATAAAAACCCTGGTCCGAGCTGTAGATCACAATCGTGTTTTCCGAAAGACCGTTATCATCAAGGTAGTCGAGGAGCCGGCCGACACTCTCATCAACCGCCTTCACACAACGAAGATAGTTTTTAATGTATCTTTGATAGTGCCACCTGGTCTTGTCATTTCCCTCAAGATTGGCCTCAAGAAACGCCTTGTTCCGGGGAACGAAATACGCATCCAGCGCCGCCTTCTGCTCAGGGGTGTGCTTACTTGAGTATTGGAACATCAGCCTATAGTCGCCCATGTCCTCCGCGATCCCCATTTCATGCTGAGCAGCGGCCTTACTCCTCCCCGAATAATCATCGAGCAAAGTGACCGGCTCGGGGACGTCAACATCATCAAGAAACTCCAGGTGCCTGATCGCAGGCTCCCAGCGCCCATGAGGTGCCTTGTGCTGAGACATCAGAAAGAACGGCTTTTCAGGGTCCCGACTCTCCAGCCAATCAATGGAATGATCGGTAATGATGTCGGTCACATAGCCTTCGGACACCGCTATTCCCCCGCTTGTTCGGAGCCGCGGATTGTAATATTCGCCCTGCCCTTTCAGCACTTCGAAATGATCAAATCCGGTCGGCTCGGATTTGAGATGCCACTTCCCGACAATTGCCGTCGAGTAGCCCGCTTTCCGCAACAACTTCGGAGCGGTCTCTTGAGACCCGTCAAAAGTATCGGTGTTCGTGGTAAATCCATTCAGATGGGAATACTTTCCCGTGAGGACAACGGCACGGGAAGGCCCGCAAATCGAATTCGTGACGTAGCATTTACGAAAGAGGATTCCCTCCCTCGCGATTCGATCGATATTAGGCGTTGGCGCCAGCTCCGCAAGCGGACCGCCATAGGCACTGATCGCCTGGGTGGCGTGATCATCGCAGAAAATAAAGAGAATGTTAGGGCGTTTCTCCGCCGCTGAAAGCAAACTGGAAAGAAACGCCGTCCCCAGAATGAAAATCAAAATCCTTTTCGACATCCCCACCCATACGCGATAATGGGCAAACAAGACAACCTTCACGAAGTAACTTCATCACGATGAAATCTCGACTCGCCCCTGTTCCCCTGTCCATTCAACCCTGTAACCCTATGGGTAAGAAAGGTTTGGTAATTGGCCTGACCCTCTTGACTCTTGCACTGAACCCTGTTGCCTTTGGCCAGAACAAAAAGAAATCGCCTCAAATCCCCGCAGGAGTAAAAGTCGAAAAAGACCTCCTTTACGCCACGCATGACACGGTTGATTTGAAACTTGATCTCTACCTCCCTGAAGCCGAATCAACCGGTCCTCTACCCGCCGTCATATGGATTCACGGAGGCGGCTGGCTCAAGGGGAGCAAAGACAAATGCCCTGCTGCCTTTCTTGCTCAACACGGATTCGCTGTCGCCAGTATCAGCTATCGCCTCGCGGACACAACGCAATGGCCGGGCCAAATCGACGATTGCTACGCCGCAGTGAGGTGGCTGCGAAGCAATGGTGAAAAATACGGAATCGACGGTGACAATATAGGAGTCTGGGGAAGTTCAGCCGGAGGTCATCTCGCCGCCCTTCTGGGAACCCGTGACGCGGATGAAAACACCGGGGTGAACGCCAAAGTTCAGGCGGTTTGCGACTGGTTCGGCCCCACCAATCTCCTCACAATGCCACCCAACAACGTCAGCGAAACGCGAACCGCAGAACAGGTCGCCAACTCAAACGGGGCGAAACTTCTCGGAGCAACAGTCCGCGAAGTTCCCGATTTGGCGAAGGACGCCAGCGCCCTTTTTCACATTACAAAAGAGGATCCCCCGTTCCTTATCATGCACGGAAGCGAAGACCCCGGAGTGCCACTCTCACAAAGCATCACTTTTCACGATGCGCTGGAGAAAGCCGGGATCAAATCACGGTTTGTCATCGTCAAGGGCGCCAAACACGGAGGCAAAGAATTCCAGACTGACAAAGTGAAAAATACCGTCGCCGGATTCTTCAGGGAAACCCTCAAGCAGTAAGCTACAAACTGCCCCCGACAACCTCGGTCGCGCCTTTGATAAGGCGGCAGAATTCTTTCTTCGTAACGCGGTGGTGCGTATCCTTTTCGGGATCGAGCGGATCGATGCGCTTGTATTCGACCGCGAGGCGTTCGAGCACAACAATTCGATAGAGATCCTCACCCTGTTTCCAGAGCTGGTTTTGATACAGCTTCATTATCTTGAGACTAACACGGATTAGAAGACTTGCGCGAAAAAGCCTCCCCTGCCTTCGTTACCCGCGCTGCCCGACGTAAACGCGGTGAATCGATTTCTTCGCGCGCTCATGCGCTTTGATAACATGACGCTCAGTCTTCGCAAATCCGTCGCGCTGAAGACGCTTTTCGAAGCCGGGCTCTTCGGCCGCCGCCCAGAAAGCGACCCGCCCGCCGGGAGCGAGTGCGTCACGAATCATTGCCATCCCCCGTTTCCCATACATCCGCTTATTCTGCGGCTGAACCAGTGAAGTTGGCCCGTTGTCGGTATCGAGTAAAATCGCGTCGAACTTCTTCGTCTTCCCATCAGCAGCCTCGCGAATCGCATCGTAAACATCCCCGATGAACATCGTCGTTCTCGGATCGTCCATCAGTTTGCCATTTTCTTCGAAAAGGAATTCGCGGTTCCACTGAACCACTTCGGGCAACAGTTCCGCGACAACGACCTCGCCCTCATCACCAACCAGTTCCAGACTTCGTTTCAGGCTGTATCCAAGCCCCATGCCCCCGATAAGGACGCGGGCACTCTCAGCCGCCGCTCCGTGCGGGCAGGCGTGATCAGCCAAGAGCCGCTCTGAAAGCGTCCAGGTGCTGCTCATAAGCTGATCACCATTGAGTTTCAGAAAAAAATCACCGTCATGCTCGTGAAGAGAGAATTTGGATCCGTCCGGCGTGCGGGTTTCAGCTAGTGTTCTGGTAGGTTTCATGGCACGAAATTTTCTTTCAAGGCTTACAATTGCTTCAACCGGATGCGACGATATTCCATCTGACCTCTGTCACCTTCAAGACCGATCGGACCGGTGTCCGGAACTTCCATCGCCTCCTCAAGGACTTCGCCGTTACAGGTCGCCCTGGCAAGGCCATCTTTAACCGTAACCTCCAATTCATTCCAGTCCTGTGGCTTGTATTTTTCGAGATCAAAATAGGGTCCAGCTAATGGGAAATCCCGGCACTGCAACTGAGGCTTGCGTATGAAAACGCCGCTATCAGCATTCGGCGTTGCCCGGAATTCAAGGCGCAAAACAAAATCACCGCCAAACTCCCCCGTGGTCCAAATCTGCTGAATCCGGCGCCCTTCAGCCGGTGTTTTCACGACGAGGCGCCCCGCGATCACTTCATACCGTCCATCGCTGCTCTTTGTCTTCCCGTCGAAACTTTCAGCCTCTTTGATTTCCACAAACACAGGTGCGTTGGGACGCGGCTTCTTCGGTTGTCTGCGCGGTTCCGTCGGACGAAATCCCCAACCCGTCAGTGATTTTCCATCAAAGAGCGATTGAAATCCCTCTTCCAGTTCGAACGGTTCCACCTCATTCTCAACCAGACCCAGCGTTGCAAAAATCAGCTTCAACGCTGCAGCCCACTTGGCATAACCGAGTTCATTCGGATGAAGTAAGTCGGGGAACTCAAGCTCTTTGGCATCACCGTTTTCATTGGCAAAAAGAGTCCAGGTATCCACAACCGTGATTTGATCATCGCCTTTCACAACCGCCGCGAGCGATTCATTGATCCGTTTAATTTCATCTGCAGGACGCTTCTTAGTCTCTGAGCTGGGGAAAACGAGATTCAGAACAATAGGAAGGTCAGCGCGGTGTTTTTTCATCGCTGCGATGATCAACTTCACGTTCCCCGCGATCTGCTCAGCGTTGGCGCCTTCTTCGAGGTCGTTCGTCCCCATGAGCATGACGACTGCAGACGGATTTAGAGAAAGCACATCCTCCTGCAGGCGAATCAACATTCCCCTTGTCGTATCGCCGCTGATGCCACGATTCGCTACTTTCATCCCGCCGAAGGCACCTTTCATGTCATCGCCCCAGCCCTGCGTGATCGAATCCCCGAAGAAAACAACGGCCCCTTGATCCTGCTTCACCTCACCGGCCCATTTTGAGCGCCTCGATTCCCAGAGTTTCGTAAACCAGTCGTATCGACGAACCGGTCCCTCACCGGGTAGATCCGCTTCAGGCCCCGGAACTGTATAGCTCTGCGTCGTCGCAGATTCTTCCGCAGAGAGAGGGAGGATTAACGAGAATGCAAAAAGTAGAAATGAAAGACAAGACACCGATTTCATAAAGCCGAGACTAGCCCCCGCCAGCGCAAAACGCCACGCAAAATAGGGCCTCTATTTCTCTTCCCCGCTCTCGAAAAACACCTTTGAAACAAAAAGGTCGTTTCCTTTAACCGATTCAAGAACCGTCGTCCCCATCGTCGAACCGCTTCGGAAAGCTCCCGCGATGACAGCGGCTCCGTCGGTCGTCGATGTGACGGCGTAGCTAAGGTCATTATCGCTCCCTCCGAGAACTTTAATCGCATTCACTCGAGAGCCGTCAGCTGAGATCTGAGCGATCCATGCATCCCTTTCGCCGCCTCCCTGGAGAACCGTTTCTGCAAACTCCGCTGTATCGGAGAATTCCCCCGTGGCGATGAATCCACCTGCTCCAACAGTGATATCCAGCCCGTAGTCGGTCCCTTCTCCCGCTCCTTGAAACGCACCGAGCGACTCACCACTCCCTGAAAAGACGGCGGTGAAAAAATCATGACCTCCGCGGGAGGCAAACGACTTCGAGCCAAAAGCCGCCTCGCCTTTAAACATCCCTGTTATAGCAACATTTCCCGTCAACTCATCAACCGCGATCGACGTGGCGACACCGTCCGATTTTCCTCCCGCGGTTTTTACCCATTGCACATTTCCGTCAGGGGCAAACTTTGCTGCGAAGATATCCTGCACCTTTGACCCGGTCACGAGGTCTTTCGACCAGGCAACTTCCCCCTGTGAATAGCCGGCCAGATAGATCGAATCATCTGCACCGACAGCCACCTCATGACCGCTGATCGATGCAGCACCGATTCCTTTAACCCAACGCCACTCACCTTTCGGACTGATGCGCCCGAGCAAGGCGTGCTTCCTCGAGTCCCCCTCAATCGCGATATCCCCAAAAGTTCCCTTTCCCGCAACTGATCCTGACACAATCAAATCGCCACTCTTCATTCTCGCGATCCCGTGCCCGTAATCATAGCCAACGCCCCCGAACCGCTCAGCCCACACGCAGACGCCTTTCGGATTGAACCGTGCCACAAAACCATCGTAATCGCCGGCATTCTCCAGCTCAAAGTCCCCGATTTTGAATCGCTCACTCTCAAAATGCCCGGTCACAAAACAGGAACCATCCGGCTGGGTGGCGACACAGTATCCCCGGTCAATTCCAGTGCCTCCTGCTCCGGTCACCCAAAGGACACGCCCGTTGGCATCCACTTTGGCGACAAAGAAATCAAGCGACCCGTTGCTGACGATCCGGTGACCGCCAAAATCACAATCCCCTGAAATCTCCCCAGTGACGAGCACTCCGCCGTCATCGGTCGCGGTGATCCCCCGGATCTTATCATTCCCCTCACCACCACCCCGAATCGCCCAGGCCACACCGTTCTGATCTGCCCGGGGAATTTTCCAATTATCATCGTTCAACCTCCGATCAAAATGGAATGAGGGATTCACTCCGCCCTCGATCGAAACCTCCACCGGAGGGAAAATTTCATCGATCGTCTCAAGCTGAAGACGAGTGATATTGTCCGCCCATTTTTTCTCTTCAAGGACCCACTTGTGAAGATCAGCATGAATGTAGAGGATCGGTTTGACGTAAGCCCGAGCAGCCGGAGCGAGCGCCTTCACAAAAGCCGGAAGGGCTCCGCCTGCCGAAGCTTGAGCAAAAACAACCGCTGCATTCGTTGAGGCGTTTTCAGACAGCTGCTTCTTCACCCACTCGCCGTCGTCCTTGAGCACAGCCTTCCACTGCTCCTCATCATAGACCACGCCACCCACTTTATTGATCCCAATGAAAAGAATCCCCTTGTGGGTGAATGCAAAATTCTCAGGTCGGACCTCCTGTCTGGCAATCGGCCCGATTGCATCGGTGTCCCAGTTTTCCTCAAACCGCATGAAATGTTTCTCCCACCACGACCAAGCCAGGTCGGGTTCCTCATGATCAGTCCACTCATTGTCACCCGGAACGATAAAAGTCGGGATCTGATTTTTCCCTTTAAGCAAATGGGCCACCGTGATGAACTGATCCTCTTTCCACTGCTTCGCCTTTCCCGTTACAACATCTCCGAGATGAACCAGAAATTCGCTGGTCTTCATTTCATTCTCCTGAGCGATGTATTGCGCAAGAGCTCTTTCCGCCACCGGCGTGTAAGGCCCACAGCCCATCACTGAAAACTTCACCGAATCATCTGACAACTTCCTCGCAGCAACACCCCCACCCGAACTCCTGACACGCGCCAAAAATACGCTCCCGTCCGCACCATGTTTCTGTGCCGCGGCAGTCACATTGCCTTCTCCAACGGTGACCCACGATTCGGCCTCCGATATTTTCACGACCCCGAAATTTCCAAGAGTAGCGCCCCGCTCCGGGACGACGATTCTCTCCGTATCGCGCATCACCACCATTTTCTCTGGATCAACCTGAGCTACAAAAATCGGAGCCCGGTGGCGGATCACATGATCATTGTTCGCTCCTTTCCGTGTGTAGGTGAGGAAGAGTGCTCCGCCGGTTTCCAGCCAGTGCGCCTGCGTATTGTAACTTCCGAGTTCTTCACCATCATCGAACAGCCACTTTTTCGGATCTGAATAGTTTAATCCGTCATGTGATGAAGCCACGTAAGCAGCCTGGTCATTCCTCATCGTCACGTAATAGCGATTTCCGTGGCGAATCAGGGACGGCTCATAAAGTCCCCGCATCGTTTTCAATTCCAGAAAATTTCCGTGCTCAAGATAGCGTAGCTTCTCCCCATCGAAAGAACACCTCACCATCGTTGTAGAGAATGGAACCTTCGTATTCTCCCCGACATAAAATGGCAGCAACACGGTTCCGTCCGCCTCCTCAATCCACTGCGCACAGGCGCTCCGCGCAAAATCGAACCGGGCATCCTTCGGCATCTCCAGCGGTTGCCATCCTTGCCACTTTCCCGCCTTATCCAGCACCGCGTAGGCCGTTTGATGAGATCGATACTGATCGGTTAACTGTTTTCCCTCCTTGCTGTATCGAACCTGCGCGCCGACGGCGAGAACGACACCACTCCCGTTGTGATACCCCGGGGTCACGTCAGCGACCGCAATCGAAACGTCGGGAACGTTTTCATCAACCGTCCACCCCAGCCCGGGAGGAGAGACCGGCTCCGACCATGTCTTCCCGAGGTCACCGCTTTTCATAACACTGAGCCCGGAGAAAAAATCGGACTTCCCCAACAACTTCTGCAGCGTCATCACCATCTCCGGGTTTTCGCCTTCAACCAGCGGGGGAACAAGCGCGACTCGCGGATGAAACCAAAGTGAGCGACTCGCAGGATCCTCCCGCTTCATAATCGTCTCGACTTCAATCTCCAGCGAAACCCTTTCCGGTTCCCCACAGATCGCGGCAGCAGTGAATACGCTGAACAAGAAGTAGCAGAATAGGAACCGGTGAAACATGCAAAGATTGCAGAGCAAATGCTACGAAGTTTCAAACAAAACCCCACCCCGATGACGGCTCACGGGAAACTCAGTGATTTTCGCTCAGGAACTATTCAACGAATCTAAATAGCACCCGGCGGTGACAAATCTGAACCCGCTACCCCTTCGGACGGAATAGAAAGTTCCTGAAAACCGACTGTGCGTGACGATGAGGAATTGAAGAGGTTTCCCTCCCCTTGTATCGTCGCCCCCGATATTCAAACTCAGGCTCGCCGTAGCCAAGCCCTCCCAAAAGCGACGTCACCGGCTTGAGGTCTTTATCCGAAATTTCCACAAGGAGAGTCGGCTTGAATTTTTTGAGTGTCTGAGCTCCTCCCTCCAGCACCTGCAATTCAAACCCATCGACATCAATTTTGATGAATGAAATCTTATCCTGAGCTCTGGATTCACAGTATTTATCCAGAGCAATGGCCTCAACCGTGATTGATTCGAAATGAGTGTCACTGTCTTCGGTCAAGCTTCCGGATCTGGTCACCCCCGACCGATAAAGAGTCCGGTTTCCGCTCTCTTCTGCCAGTGCAACCGACTCAATCGCCACATTCGAAAAACGAAACGAAGAGATCATTCTCTTGAGCCATTCAAAAAGCTCCTTTTGTGGCTCAAAAGCGATCACCTGCCCTGTATCACCAACCCGTTTTGCCAGCATGTGCGTGACGACGCCCTTGTGTGCGCCTACATCGAGACAAACATCCCCCTTTTGCACCCATTCATCTATGAACGATGCGGTATCAGGCTCGGTCCGAAAGCGATAGCGGACCAACCTGTGATAACAATACAATTTTTCTAAAAGACTGAGTTTGTCTTCCATGCAAGGGAGGAGGGAGGGAAAGGCAGCCTACAGCGCTATAGACGACTTTCCAGTATCTCTTCCCCCTGAAAATCCCCCACCGCCACTAATATAAATCAATTCAACGTCAACAGGATACACCCGCTGCACGAATTACACGAGAACCTCACGTATCGCCCCTTTGAGACTCTGCCCTGAGAAGGGGGTCACCGAACATTTACTTCGGAAGTAATCACGGTTGATGACTGTCTCTGCTTCCGGATCGAAGACGAAGAAATTAGCGCGCCTACCCGACTCGATCGAGATCGAATCCAGCCCGACAAGATTCCGCGGAGCTGAGGAATATTTGCGGATGAGGAGATCCCAGTTGAATCGCCCCGTTTCGATAAACCGGTCGTAAATGGCAAGCACCGAGGTTTCCAGGGCACTGGCGCCCCAGGGAGCGCTTCCAAAATCAGCTGACTTCTCAAAAGCCGTGTGGGGAGCATGCCCGGAGGCCAGGACGTCAATTGTATCATCCAACAATCCCGCAAGAAGAGCTTCCGTTTCCTCCTTCTTTTGCAGCGGCGGATGAATCTTAAAGGCGGTGTCGTACTCAGTGACATCATCCTCGGAAAAAATGAGGTGATGGGGCGACACTTCACAACTCACGCGAACGCCTGCCCGTTTCGACAAACGAACTGCATCGAGGCTCATGCCGGTTGAAATCTGCTGAAGGTGGAGTCGCACTCCCGTATGACGAGCGAGCGCGAGGTCCCTTTCGACTGCAATTTCCTGACTGATTGTGGGCAATCCGGGCAATCCAAGCCGGTAGGAGAGCCGCCCTTCATTCACGACACCCGCCTTCGCCAGTGCCGGAGTCTCGCAATGGGAGGTTACAAGAAGATCAAAATCCCGGGCATATTCCATGCAGCGCCTCAGAAGATCCGGACAGGAGATAGCCTTATCAGAATCGGTCAGCATAGGAACCCCCAATGCCGCCAAACCGGAATACCCCGCCAATTCCTCACCGGCACGCCCTTTCGTGAGACACCCCGCCTGCAGCATTTCAATCGATCCGAGTTCAGCAATTCGGTCCTGAATACTCTTCAACTGATTCCCTGAATCAATCGGTGGTGACGTATCGGGCATCAAAACAAGACCGGTGATGCCGCCGTGCAGCGCCGCCTCAGCGCAGGTTCTGAGTGTCTCTTTATGCTCGTGACCGGGCTCGCGTCCGCGAACGTGCAAATCAAACATTCCCGGAACCAGCACGCACCCGTTGCAATCCGTGACTTCGGCGTCGCCCTCTTTCAGAGAAGGGCCCACCTCAAGGATGATCCCCTCGTCATTGACAAGCACATCCGCCTCGACCAACCCCGGGCCCGCTTCACTGGCAATTTTTCCGTTCTTAAAAAGCCGCATGATCTTAATCCTTCTGGGTTTCCGGCTTGAGCCAATGCAACACCGCCATTCTCACGGCGATCCCGTTTTCAACCTGAGTGCTGATGAGACTCTTCTCGTAACCCATCGCCTCATCGGTCACTTCCACTCCCCGGTTCACAGGACCGGGATGCATCAGATACGCCCCCAGCTTTCGCATCGAAACAAGCCTGTCGCTGTTCATTCCATACATCTTGTGATACTCCGCAATACTGGGGAAAAACTGCCCTTCCTGCCGCTCCATTTGAACTCGTAGCAGATAGATGGCATGAGGCTTCCAATCGAAGACATCCTCCCAGCTTTGAAAGCGCTGCATGAAATCAGGGCGTCCTTCCGGAATCAGAGCACCCGGCCCTAGTACTCCGACTTCGATCCCCTGCTTGTTAAAAAGCGTGCTTGTCGACCTCGCGACCCGCGAATGGAGCACATCCCCGATGATAGCGATTCGCTTGCCGGCATAGTCAGGGTGCACCTCGCGAAAAGTCATCGTATCCAACAGCGCCTGAGTGGGGTGCGCGTGATACCCGTCCCCCGCATTGATGACCGAGGCGCCGGTGTGTTTTGCTACAATATTCGGAACTCCTGCGGCCTGATGTCGAATCACGATGTAATCAGACTGCATCGCCTGAAGAGTCTCGATTGTATCGAGAAGCGATTCCCCTTTCGTAATCGATGAACTGGAAACCGAGAAATTGGTCACGTCAGCCGACATCCGGTTCGCGGCAACTTCGAAGGACGAACTCGTTCGCGTGGAAGGTTCGTAAAAAAGATTCAGAACCGTCTTTCCTCTCAGGGTCGGCACCTTTTTCACCGAGCGCTGGAACAGCTGCTTAAACGGAACCGCGTTGCCGAGAACATACTCAATTTCATCCAGCTCAAGGCTTTCAATATCAAGAAGGTCTTTTCGCGGTTTCAAATCATTCATTCTTATCTGCGCATTTCGTCACGAGGAAGACCCCCTCTTTATTATCATCTTCGATGAACCGGACTTTTACATACTGATTCAACTCTGAAGCGACCTCCTCGCCCACATAATCGGGCTGAATCGGGATCTCGCGATGCCCCCGGTCGACAAGAACAGCGAGTTCGATCTTCGATGGACGACCGTAATCCATGAGCCCGTCGAGCGCGGCGCGAATCGTTCGCCCGGTGAAAATCACCTCGTCGAAAAGAATGACGCGGGTTCCATCGATGGGGAAAGGAATATCGGAGCTCTCGAGGCGAGGCAGATCCGTGCCCTCGTTGTCGAAATCATCGCGGTAGAGCGAAATATCGAGGGTCCCGACCGGACAAACGAGGCCACTTTCAGCCATTACCCTGGCAACGCGTTTGGCAAGTGTCACGCCCCGTGTGTAAATCCCCACAAAAGCAAAATCATTGTCTCCGCATCGCTCTCTGATTTCTCCAGCCAGCGAAATAACGGCGGACTCAATCCTTTCGGGACTGAGGAGCTCTTCAGTGGTGATGTTCTGAGAATCACTCAAAAGGTCGTCTTAACTGAAAACACTTAAGGGCAAACCGCTTAGGCGTCATTAAAAATTTCGCACTCCGATGTCGGTGCGGCGCTGCATACCATCGAACGATACTTTAGCACTCTCCGCATAGACGCGGTCCACCGCTTCGAGCCGGGTCTCTCCGGTAGCAACAACGACGAGGACACGCCCACCGGCGGTTTCATAGTCACCGGCCTCGTTCCGACGGGTTCCGGCATGGAAAACCCGCGCTCCTTCAACATCATCGATTCCGGAAATAACATCACCGCTCCGTGAAGATTCAGGGTAACCAGCGGAGGCGGAAACAAGACAAATGCTCCAGCCCTTGGAAAAAGCGATCAGTCCCGGATTGAGGTGACCATTGGCGCCTTCGAAAACATACCCGGCAAAATCCCCCGTGATCATAGGCAGAACCGCCTGCGCCTCAGGATCCCCGAAACGACAGTTGTATTCGAGAATCTTGGGCCCGTCCGGTGTCAGCATGATTCCAAAATAGAGGAATCCCCGATAGGGAAGCCCGTCATTCTGCAAGCCCTCAACCGTTGGCCGAATGATCGTTTCGTCGATCACTTTTCGCAGATCGGCGTCGAGCATTTCAAGCGAACTCACTGCCCCCATTCCACCGGTGTTAGGACCTTCGTCCCCGTCGCCGATGCGCTTGTAATCACGAGCCGGAGCGAGAATCTGATATTCGTCGTCGACCACTGAAGCAAAAATCGAAATTTCAGGTCCTTCGAGAAATTCCTCCACGAGCAAACTCCCCGCCCCGAACTTCCGCTGAACGAGCACCTCGTCCATGAATTCCTCGGCGGAAGCTTCGTCGAGACAAACGGCGACGCCCTTGCCGGCGGCGAGACCATCGAACTTCAGAACGGTCGGATACTTCCCGCCAATCGCAGCACGGGCGGCATCGATATCATCGACCGAGGCATATCCTCCTGTCGGAATCTCGTGACGCACCATGAACTCCTTTGCAAACTCTTTGCTCGCCTCGAGCTGAGCCGCTTCTTTCGGCGGCCCCCAGCAGGGAATCCCGGCCTCCTTACAGGCATTGGCGAGACCTTCGTCCTTCACGAGGTAGCTCTCCTCCCCTGCGACACACAGGTCGATTTCGTTGTCCGCCATAAAGGCGACGAGAGATGCCACGCCATCCGCTTGAACCGGCGTAGCGAGTTCAAAAATCGCGTCCGATCCCGGAAACGAATAGATTTCAGTCTCCGAAGGTGACTCCTTCAGCGCCGTGATGATCGCGTGCTCCCGGCCGCCTTTTCCAACAACTAATACTTTCATAGAAAAATCCTTCAATCAGTGGCATTCAGCCACCCCGTTTCCATAGCACACCCCCGCGAAATTCAAAAGCGCACCTTTACCAAAAAAGACGATCCCCTCAGTAAAGATCCGCCTCCCCGAATCGCCCGACGACCCTGCCGTTTAAAGCAGGACGTCGTAGGGGCGCTCCCCGGTTTTGTCCATAAAACCAACGAAGGCCTGATTCACCACTTTGTAACCACCCGGAGTCGGATAGTCCCCTGTGAAATACCAGTCGCCCTGATGATGTGGAATCGCTGAGTGAAGGGCTTCGACGGTCTGGAAAACCACCTCAACTTCACCATGCCACGGAATGTCATCCGGGGTCACCAGCTTGCTAACCTCAGCGGAAAGCTCCTCTTCCGTAAACGGCTCGTAGATCGCTTTCACGGGATTCTGCATCTCCTCGACGGGCTTCTTCAGCTCCTCAAGGCAGGCGTAATAGACGTCGGTGAGTCGATTCTTCATCCCGCGCTGCTCGATCAGGTTCACCGCTGCTTTAAAAACGATGAACTTACCCATCTCGGACATATCGATGCCGTAGCAATCCGGATATCGAATCTGGGGAGCCGTCGAAACGATGATGATCTTCTTAGGATCGAGCCTCGAAAGAATCTTGATAATAGAAGATTTCAACGTTGTCCCGCGAACAATAGAGTCGTCGAGGACTACGAGATTTTCACCGGGTTGCACCTGGCCGTAGGTCACGTCATAAACGTGAGAAACCATCTGGTTACGCCCTTTCTCCTGAGCGATAAACGTACGGAGCTTGATATCCTTGTGGGCGATCTTCTCACCGCGAGGCCAGCTCTTCAGAATAAGGCTGTCAATCGTCTCCTCATTGATTGTCCCGGACTGAGCCGCTTCAAGAATCTCCTTTTTCACCTCATCACGACGCCACTTGCGAAGCCCGTGCATGAGCCCGTAATAGGCGATTTCAGCGGTATTGGGGACAAAACTGAAAACAGTCTTATCAAAGTCTTTCTCAATCCGGGGGATAATCTGCGGAACGAGATTGGCTCCCAACTGCATCCGCTCGCGGTAGATATCGGGGTCGTTTCCGCGTGAAAAGTAGATTCGCTCGAAAGAACACGGAGTGATTTTCGCCGGGGCCGCAAAAGGCTTCACCTGCAAATCCCCACCGGAATGCTTCATGTACCCCACATGACCCGGTGCCAGTTCCTGAACTTTTTCCTGAGGCGCATTGAACACCGTCATGAGAGGAACGCGCTCGCTCGCAAAAGCGATCACCTCGTCATCCTCGTAGAAAAAGCAGGGGCGAATACCGTGGGGATCGCGGAACACAAATCCGTCGCCGTTTCCGATCACGCCGGCAATCGAGTAACCACCGTCCCAGTTTTCTTCGCACTTGCTGAGAATACGAACGAGATCGATTTCCTCTGAAATGATAGGAGGGATATCCCGCCCTTCGGTTCCGGCGTCGCGCTCACGGCGATAAATCGCGTCGTGCGCTTCGTCGAGATGGTATCCGATTTCCTCGAGCACCGTCTGGGTATCGGTATCGAAAACCGGATGCTGACCGCGATCAATCAAGTGATGATTGAGGTCACGGGCATTCGTCATGTTAAAATTCCCCAAAACCATCATCGATTTCGTGGGGTAATTCGTGCGACGCACGTAGGGATGACAGCCACCACTACCGAATGAACCGGAAGTTCCATATCTCAAGTGACCGAGAAGAACTTCACCCCCGAAATCAAAATGACGCTTGCACGAAGCCGGGTCGTCCGGGTCGAGAATGCCTTTGCGTTCGAGCTTGGCAAATTTCCGCAATCTGCCCTCCATTACCCGGATGAGGGAATCGCGCTCGGCGTTGCGCTGGCGGAAAAGGTAAGGCTCCCCGAGAGGCATGTTCAGCTTACAACAACCAATTCCGACGCCGTCCTGGCCGCGGTTGTGCTGCTTCTCCATGAGGAGATAGAGCCGCTGGAACCCCCAGAGACTCGTGCCGTAACGATCGTGATAGTAGGCCAGATCTTTCTTAAGCCTCACGAACGCCAGTCCGCACTCGTGATGGATAGGATCGCTCATGTTGTTAGGACGAAACCTTTACCTGAACTTTACCGGAATCATCAACGGTCCCGATCACCATTGCACCTTCGTGGAAGGAAACGGCCTCGTCAGCCTGATCCGCCGGAACAGCGACAACCCATCCCCAGCCCATGTTAAATGTCTTCACCGCTTCGGCGTCTTCGACGAAGGAAAGCACTTTAGCAACCGCTCCAAGATTCCAACGAGGAATCGTGATGTCGGCCCCCTTCTCATTGAGAAGACGCTCAAGGTTCTCTGGAAGGCCGCCACCGGTGATGTGGGCCATCGCCTTCACATTGATGGAACGCTTGCGAAGTCCGTCAACGACATCGTGATACAGACGGGTCGGAGCGAGAAACTCAACCCACTCGTCGTCATCGATGAGACCGGGATTGGCCTCGAGAATCTTGCGAATCAAGCTCCATCCGTTCGCGTGGAATCCGTCGGAAGGATAGCCGATCAGTTTGTCGCCAATCTCGATGGAGGAAGGATCAATCAGATTGGGCTTCTCTGCAGCGCCAACGCAAAAACCGCTCAGCTCGATAACACCGTCAGGAACGATACCCGGCATTTCAGCGGTCTCGCCACCGGCAAGAATACAATCGCAGCTCGCAAGGTGCTCCGCCATTCCGGCGATGAGTCGTTTGATCTTTGTCTTGTCGATCGCGCCTACCCCGATGTAATCGAGAAAGAGAAGCGGATCACCACCGGTCGTGAGAATGTCATTTACATTCATCGCAACGAGATCTTTCCCGGCAATTTCCAATTGATCGTGCTCGAGAAGCAATTCGATCTTCGTGCCGACTCCGTCACAGCCGGTCACGATGACAGGCTCCTTGTAATCGCTAAGATCGTAACTCGCTGCAAACAATCCAAAGGACTGCATCAAAGAGCGATTGGCTTCGGTTCGACGACGGAGTTCGCCGATGTCTCCGACCAGCGCTGCCGCTTCGTCAATATCGACACCAGCCGCTTTATAGGTGAATTCGTTGCTCATTCAGTTGGAGGATGTAACAGATTCGAAGAGAGATCGAAAGAGATAGTAACCGCTACCACGGGAAGTTTCACCATCCACACCGGATTGCCAGTCTGGATCGTAGTGATCGGCAGCATTCATAAAACGTTCAGGATGGGGCATAAGACCGAAAACACGGCCACTCTCATCCTGCAATCCTGCGATTTGCTCGAAACTGCCGTTCACCTCATCCGTGTAGGTCAGCGCGGCAGCACCACTTTCGCGATAAGCCTTTGCTTCTTCGGGAGTTGCCGTAACGAGACGACCTTCGGCATGGGCGATCGGAAATTCGAACTGATCGGGAAGATGCGTGAGAAACGGACTCGTAGCGCACTGCTTATCCAGCTTCACCCAGTGACACTGGTAACGGCCACTCGCATTTTCGACGAGGCTGCCTTCCGGCAAAAGTCCGAGCTGCGTGAGAATTTGGAAACCGTTGCAGATTCCGAGAAGGTATCCCCCGTTATCGCGAAATTCCTTGAGCGTATCCCCGATTTTCTGCTCGGTAACGAGCTTGGCGAGACGCCCCGACTGGACGTAGTCTCCGTAACTGAACCCACCCGGCAGGACAACGAGGCTTACCCCGACAAGGCTGGTCGCCTTGAGTGCCGAAATTGGAATCACTTCCGTAACAAAGCCGACCTCTTCAAGAGCCCGGGCGGTTTCCTCGTCACAGTTTGTGCCGGGAAATTTTAGTAGTACTGCGCAAGGCCGTTCTTCCATAGCGATTTAAGCTGGTCGACAGGTTCGTTGATAAGAGTTTCTTTACCCCAGACAATGTTCAAATTGGAATGCTCCGAAGTGGTGCGACCGAGTGCGGCAAACGGAAGACCTTCAAAAAGATCCGCGAGTTTTTCCAGATTCTCAGGAGCCACTTCGACCACCAGTCTCGAAGGCGATTCGCCGAAGAGCATCGCAGCTTTTCCAGCGTCGTCATCCATCGGAATGCCTGAAAGATCGACTTCGAGTCCGGCTTTACCGGAAAAGGCACCTTCAGCGAGTGTGACCGCAAGACCACCTTCACTGACATCGTGAGCAGAAAGAATCAGCCCTGCTTTATTCGCCTCGTAATACTTACGATAACAGGCAAAGGCCTCTTCAAAATTCGTCTGAGGCACCTCAGCATTTGTCAGCTTTTTCTGACGGGCGAACACCGAACCACCGAGTTCCGCCCCGGTGTTACCGATGATAGCAAGAACGCTGTCATCACGGCGGATCGAAGCACCGGTGACATGTGCCTCATCGTCGATGATACCCATCCCACTGATCAAAATCGTCACAGGAATCGAGACAGGGCCGTCGTCGGTTTCGAAATAGTTGTAAAATGAATCCTTTCCGGAAACGAATGGCGCTCCGTAAGCCTCAGCCGCGGCAGCGATTGCTTTCACCGTCTCAACGAGAGCGCCGAGTTCCTCTTCGTTCTCGGGATTGCCGACGCAGAAGTTATCGAGAATCGCGATACGGTCCGGATCTGAACCGGAAGCCACGAGCTGGCGAATGCACTCATCGACACAGGCCGCCCCCATCGCGTAAGGATCGGTCTTGCCCCACTCGGGAAGCACCGCAACACTCATCGACATGAGCTTTTCACTCCCGCTGATGCGAACCACCGAAGCATCCTGAGGCGCGTCACCACTCGCACCGGCAAGCGGCTTGAGAACCGTATTCCCCTGCACCTCGTGATCGTATTCACGGATGATAGGCTCACGCGAAACAATCGCGAAATCGGAAAGAAGCGACTTGAGATCTTCAAGCGGATTTTCCAAAACCGGAGCCTCAATCGCTTCGGTTTTCTTTTCCCATTTCGCTTTCAACTCGCGAATCGGAGCATCGTGCAAGTTGCTGCAATCGAGTTCGCAAACCGTTTTGCCGTGGTGGGTCACTTTAAGAATTCCCGAGCCGTCAGACGAGCCGAGCTCTGTCAATTCCGTCTCGTAAAGGTCAGCCAATTCCTGCAGTTCGGGGAGAGATTCCCTCTTCACTGCCAGAACCATACGCTCCTGACTCTCACTGATAAAAATCTCCCAACTGACGAGCCCTTCGGCCTTCAATTTAACGTTATCGAGATTGATGGTGCCTCCACACGTTTCAAGCATTTCACCGCAGGCACTGGAATAACCACCCGCACCGCAATCAGTCACAAATTCGATGAGCCCCTTATCGCGAGCCGCGAGAACGAAATCAGCCGCCTTTTTCTCTTCGATCGGATTGCCGATCTGAACCGCCTGCTGATCTTCCTCGTGACTGGTGGAATCGAGCGCTGCGGATGAAAAGGTCGCCCCTTTCAGTCCATCACGACCGGTTCTGCCACCGACCGAAATGATCACCTGATCCGGCTTGACCTCTTTTTCGATATCCTTGATCGGAATCACACCGGCGGTTCCGCAGAACACGAGCGGGTTGTAAATGTAGGAATCGTCGAACTGAAGCGCACCACTGATCGTCGGAATCCCCATGCGGTTTCCGTAGTCACGAACCCCGCGAACGACGCCACGCATCATTCCGAGCGGATGAATCACGTCCGTCGCCTTCATTTCCTCAAGGGAGGTATCCGGCGCACCGAAACAAAAGACATCGAGCGAACCAATCGGCTTAGCGCCTTTACCCGCTCCGAGAATATCACGGATGACACCACCGAGACCGGTATTGGCACCGGCGTAGGGCTCAATCGCGCTCGGGTGGTTGTGAGTCTCAGCCTTCAGACAGATTGCCTGCTCATCGTCGAGCTTGATGAAACCGGCATTATCGTGAAACGCCGAAAGAACAAAGCCGGGCTTGCTGTCGAAAATCCGATTCGAAACGTCGTAAATGTAAGTCTTGAAAAGCGATTTTACTGTCTCCGACTCACCGTCAACGGTGTGCTCGATGGTTGCCCCGAAAATCCGGTGCTTGCAGTGCTCGCTCCAGGTTTGCGCGATCACCTCCAGCTCCACATCAGTGGGCTCGCGATCCCATCCCCTGTAGATTTCCTGAACCGCCAGCATGTCCTCTTTCGAAAGGGACAGCTTCATGAACTTGCTCAGTTCCAGCAACTCATCACCACCGAGATCGGAGATTTTGAGGATGCGAAAATGATCAGCAGGCACTTCGGCAATGCGATCTAAAATGCTTTCTGTTTTGGTCTCAGACATTTCCTTGAATGACGCTCCAGTTGTGAATCGCTCGGTTGCAGATATCGCGGACAAATTTATCGGAAACCTTTTCGTCCGCTACTTTGCCGAAAACATAAATACGCTGACGGATCTTGAGATCGTTGATCGTAAACCCGGGATCCTCAATGCCGCGGTAATAGGTCAAAATCGCCTCTTTCTCGAGATCGAGAGCTCCGGGCTTCATTCCGTATTCGACGAAAAACGCCGAATCGTTCAAGGCCGGCTCCTCACCCTTGTGATACTCCTGACTGATCTTGTCGAGAAGCGTTTCCTTGACGAATTTCTTCACAGCCTTCTTGTCGCCATCGAAATCGATTTCGTAGCGCCTTGTCCGGCGGAAAGTGAGCCCCTCTTTGAGTGGCTCATAGAGAAGTTCGTTGGCATCGCCGGCTTCAATAAACCGGTCGCTGATTTCGTAAATTTCCTGCATCGCGGTGATCAGGGGGTGTTCGTGTAAACGGGGTGCCTAAGTGGCGGGGATTGTGTTCGTGTGTCTGTCTTTCGTATGGCCGTATATTCTGCGAGTCAACCACCTGTCGAAAAGTTTTTATCAAACACCGTTAATTTTTTTGAGTCCTTCGAGAACGCCGCGATCACGATAAAAAGTGATCTCTCTCATACCGGCGGATTCCAATTCAGCCTTCACCTTCGCCGCTTCCGCCCTTCCGAGCATGTATTCGCGAATCGAAGACATCTTCTCCTGCTGAATCTCCAGAAATACCGGATCAACCACAGGAGTTGCGGCATAAGTTCCATCCGCCTGACCGGCCTGCAACAGCTCTGTGAAAGCAACGCCCTGCGCCTGGCCACGTCCTTTCGCGACTTTCACATCCTCGATCCAGTCGGCGTGCAGAAGCGTGAAGTAGTCGCGCATCGCCTGCTTGTTGTAATGATTCACAATTCGATCGCCCTCGAAATCCAGGAACATCGTGCCGCGGAACGAGTCCGTATCGATTGTATCGACAAAAACGAGATCATCGCCGTCTTTCGCGAACTCCCATTTGATATCCCACATCAACAGTCCGATTTCCTCGACGAGCTGGCGCACCGCCCAGGCTCCGAGAATCGCCATTTTGCCACTGTCGATGAACTGCGCACCCGTGAGTCCACTCATGACGAGAGCCTCCTGCTTACTGACCATGCGGTCCTCGGGTTCAAATTTACTCGTGAAATCGCCTACCGGCTTCTCGAGATACTGCCACGCTTCGAGCGGCTTGCTCACCCCGAGCTCACGCTCAAAGGCCTCGCGGGATTTATCGTCCATCCCGACGTATTTCCTGTAAACCGAACTCGCACTCGTGATCCCGAAACGAACGATGTATTCGAGCGGAACGACGAAACCGTCTTCGTGGGCGAACTGAGAGTAATCAAACAGGTGCGCCCCGAGGAACTCCGCCCGGGTCGGCTTCAAAATCTGGTATTTCCGAACGACATTGTAGGCGCTCGGGTTTTCAGGAACGCCGCCGCGCACGACCTCACCGGTGACCGCGTCGAGCATTCCCTCGTGGTGGGTGCGGGCGCCGCGCTCGCAGCAGGACTCCAGCGCTCCGGTCAGCAATTCCCGACGGTAGGATTCCTCCAGCTCGGGCGCAGCCTCGATTGCCGAGCGAACCCGCTTCCACATTTCAGGATCACCCATTCCCGAATAGAGCGCATGACGAAAAAGGGCGCGGTTCACATCGTGACCCTCGATTTCAAAAAACGCCCCCACATCGAAAACGGAGCCTTTTGCCGTGGTCTGCGTGACCATGACAGAGTCATCCCCCGGCACGGCGAAAAGCCGTTGCACAGAGCCTACGTAAAACGGGTCGGACAAAGCCGAAGAGGGAATCTTCATGACTCCTTCGACCAAAGCGTTCCAGAACGGAAAGTCACGCGGAAAAACGCTCCGGATGACATTTCAGCCACGTGAAACCGAGATCACCTTCCCCGCTTTTACCGTGAAATTGACCCGATCAGGACGGAAATCGCGCGTCGCCGGCAGAGGCTGCCCGTCGCGCTCAACGACGCGATGTTTCAAATCGCGCTTTTCAGCAAGGCTCCCCGCCTCTTTTTCAGAGAGCCCCTCAAAGTCAAAATCGGTCCCATCCGTTTGATGAACCGGCTCAACATCGTCCGGCGTCGGCTTCTCCGAGGACTCTTTGCATCCGGAAAAAGCGAAAACAGCAAGCAGACATGGAATGAGAAATTTCATGCGGAAATCTCCCATCAAGTTTCATGGCGCGCCAACGAAATCCGAGGGCCCAAAGCCCGCCAACCTATCCCCGTGTGACCTTCGTAATCCGATTGTTCTCAATCGAAAAACTGAGCCGGTCAGGGCGGTAATCCATCGTCGCCGGAAAATGCTGCCCATCTCTCGCCACGACGCGATGCGAGAGACCGCGCTTTTTGGCAAGCGCTTCCCCTGCCTCAACCGTGAGCCCCACAAAATCGGAATCCTTTCCTTCCATCGAAGGAGCCGACGGCACTTCAGCCGGCCCGTCTTGCGGTGTCTTTTCCTGACAACCGGAAAGAACAAAGACAACGAGAAGGCAGAAAAGAAGGCGTTTCATTCCGGAGTCTCGCATGCGCCCGGGGGAACGATCAAACCATTTTCCATACCTCAGAACCTATGATGATTTTCATTCCATAGAGGCGATAGGCAACAAATCCGGAACGAGCTTCGTTCCGCTACCAGTGGTGAAAGGAGCCCCCTTTACCATCAGATCCCCGAGTCACTCGAAGAAGTGTTTTGAAGTCGCGTTTCAACAAACACAGCCCCGCGAATACCAAAAACAAAAAGAGGGCAGAAAACTGCCCTCTTTCGCGAAATACTCAGGTAGCGGGAAAACCGCTTACGAAGCAATAATCTGATTCAACACGTATGGAAGAATTCCTCCCGCATTGTAGTAATCAACCTCAGCCGGGGTATCGAGACGCACCTTGAGAGGCACTTCGATGGTGGTTCCGTCAGCCTTGTGGGCAATCATTGTTGCGGTCTGCATCGGCTTGAGCTCTCCGGCGATTCCGACGATGTCGAAGGTCGCGTCAACGAGTCCCTTCACCTTGTCATAATCAGCGGGATCAACGAAATTCAATGGCAGAACGCCCATTCCGATGAGGTTGGAACGGTGAATCCGCTCGAAAGACTTCGTAACCACGGCGGAAACACCAAGAAGACGGGTCCCTTTGGCAGCCCAGTCACGCGAACTTCCCATTCCGTAATCATCGCCACCAATCACGACGAGAGGCGTTCCCTCTTCCTGATAGGCCATCGATGCGTTGTAGATGAAAGTCGGCTTCGCTGAACCGAATGCCTCGATCGCAGTGTCCGGAGCAGGCACTTCGGAAGAGCCGAAGAACTGCGTGTAACCACCTTCAATGCCGGGGCACATCTGGTTTTTAATCCGCACGTTCGCGAAGGTTCCACGAGTCATGACACGGTCATTACCACGACGGGCGCCGTAGGAATTGAACGAGGCTTTTTCGACGCCGTTCTCAAGCAGGTATTGACCGGCAGGTGAGGTGTCCTTGATCGCCCCGGCAGGGGAAATGTGATCAGTCGTGACCGAATCACCGAAAATTCCGAGAGGACGAGCGCCGACAACATCCTGACTTCCGCCCTCTTTCGTGTCGAAGAACGGAGGTGACTGAACGTAAGTTGAAGCAGCGTCCCAGGTGTAAGTCGCACCGGTCGAACCGTTGATTTCAGCCCACTTCGGATTCGCGTCGTCGACGTTGCCGTAAAGTTTGCTGTAAACCTCAGGCTTCAGCGCGGCAGCGAGTTGCTCGCTCACTTCGGCCTGGGTTGGCCAGATGTCAGCGAGGAAAACCGGCTCACCATTTGAATCAGTTCCGAGTGGCTCAGTGGTCAGATCGATATCAACACGGCCGGCAAGCGCATAAGCGACGACGAGCGGCGGCGACATGAGGAAGTTCGATTTAATGTTGCCGTGAATACGGGCTTCAAAGTTCCGGTTTCCGGAAAGAACCGACGCGGTCACGAGATTCCCCTCGGTGATCGCCCCTTCGATTGCGGGGTGAAGCGGACCGGAGTTACCGATACAGGTCGTGCAACCGTAGCCCACCGTCTGGAATCCGAGCTGATCGAGTTCCTTCTGCAAATCAGTCGCTTCGAGATAATCCGTTACAACACGTGAACCGGGCCCGAGAGACGTTTTGATGACAGGATTCACGGTGAGTCCTTTCTCGTTCGCTTTCTTCGCGACGAGACCGGCCGCGAGCATCACGCTCGGGTTCGAAGTGTTCGTGCAGCTCGTGATCGCAGCGATGACGATCGATCCATGGCGAAGCGCCGTGTCCGTATCGACCGCAGTAATGGTCTCCCCTTCGATGAGAGGATTGTCGAACTCACCGGCAGGAGAATCGAGGTGCAAGCCGATGCTGACGTCACGCTGATCAGCGCTGAGGCCAAAACCACCATCGCCCGGTGCAGCCGTGAAAAGCTCGTTGAACTTGTTCCCCAGAGCAGGAACATCGATACGGTCCTGAGGACGCTTCGGTCCTGAAACGCAGGGAACAATCGTGCTGAGATCCAACTCGAGCTGATCGGTGTAAACACATTCACCTTTGTCAGGAATTCCGAAAAGCCCCTGTGCCTTGTAGTAATTCTCAACCGTCGTGCAGAGTTCCTCGGAACGGCCTGTGCCGCGGAGGTAATTGATCGTTTCCTCATCAACCGGGAAAAATCCCATCGTCGCGCCGTACTCGGGAGCCATGTTCGCGATGGTGGCACGGTCAGGCAGCGAAAGCGCCCTGGCACCGGGGCCGAAGAACTCGACGAATTTACCCACAACACCATGAGCACGAAGCATCTCGGTGACACGGAGAGTCAAATCGGTCGCGGTAACCCCTTCGGCAAGATCGCCGTGAAGATAAACACCGACCACCTCGGGAACGAGGAAAGTCACCGGCTGGCCGAGCATCCCTGCTTCCGCTTCGATACCGCCAACACCCCAGCCAACAACGCCAACGCCGTTGATCATCGTGGTGTGTGAATCCGTTCCCACGAGGGTATCAGGATAATAGGTTCCGTCTTTGGAAAGAACACCCTTCGCGAGATACTCGAGGTTCACCTGGTGAACGATCCCGATACCCGGAGGCACCACTGAGAAAGTCTCGAACGCCTGCTGGCCCCATTTGAGGAACTCGTAGCGCTCACGGTTACGAATAAATTCGATCGCCATGTTGCGGTCGAGAGCGGCCTGAGATCCGGCAAAATCCACCTGAACCGAGTGGTCAACGACGAGATCAACCGGCACGAGCGGCTCAACCTTCGCCGCATCAGCACCACGGGCCACTGCCGCGTCACGCATCGCGGCAACATCGACGAGGAGAGGAACACCGGTGAAATCCTGCAGAACGATACGGGCGACCGTGAACGGAATTTCGTATTCGCCGGGATTGGCCGCGTTGTAGTTCGCGAGATTCTTAACGTCGTCCTCGGTCACCTTGCGTCCGTCACAGTTTCGAAGCACTGACTCGAGAACAATTCGGATACTGACAGGAAGCTTTCCGAGATTCGGAGCGACACCTGACTCAGCGAGCGCAGGAAGTGAATGGTATTTTCCCTCGGCGCCGCTGCCGGTGGTGAATGAACGAACAACATCAAAACTCATCTTTATTTGGTCAGGTATCTTGGTTTAATCCGACACAAGTCCTGTCAAGAGAATGACTTAACAGGGTCAAGTCGATGACCTGACAGGGTTGGGCGATTGACTCAACAGGGTCTGGTCACCGACCTAACCCTGTTTACTCAACGAAAAACAGGGCCCGGGGCCGGAATTCTGAAGCACTTTTACGGCACGATCCCACCGGATTCAAGAGAGGGTTTCCAGAGAAATTACCCGAGCCGCTTCCCCTCTTTTGAGAAGCCCCAGCCCCTGAAGCCCTCCCCGCCAATCGTCATTCTCAAATCGACACAAAAAAGGCCCGGATTTCTCCGGGCCTTTAAAAAAAATAAGCTGAAGCAAAAATCAGCCGAGCTCTTTGAGCTTTGCTTTGATTGCGTCGAAATCAGGAAGGTCCCCGGGGCTGTCGCTGCTCTCGGAATACTGAATGACACCGTCTTTATCGATGATGAAAGCGGAGCGTTTAGGGACACCGCCCATGTTCAAATTCTTCGCAGGAAGAAAGCTCTTGTAGGCAACGTCATAGGCAACTGCCACTTCGTGCTCGTAATCGCTGAGAAGCGTGAGCTCAATGCCCTCTTTCTCCTTCCAGTTCTGCTGAGCGAACGGATTGTCACCGCTGATGCCGTAGACTTTCGCATTGAGATCCGCATACTCGGAAAGCTCGCTCGTAACCGAACAAAATTCCGTCGTGCAAACGCCGGTGAATGCCATGGGAACGAAGAGAAGGAGAATGTTTCCGTCGCCGAGCTGGTCGCTCAATTTTACGATCTCCGGGCCGTCTGCGCCGAGAGTGGTGAGTTCAAAATCTGGGGCCTGAGTGCCGATTGGGATTGCCATAGTTTTCTTTGGAATAGATGAAGTTTTATAAGCTGAAGTTCAGCCTGCTCCATGATAAAGGCGGGAGACAATGGGTCAAGGGCGATCGGACGTTGTTCGCGTGAAGTGAAGCGGAACGAAACCCAATCCGACGAGCCCCTCGAATCTCCGGGCAGAATCGCACGAAACGATCGGACTTCAGCCGATTCATTCTTCCCCGGGATCTTTCCCATCGCGAAGTCGTTCCGAAAGACTCGAGCCGCTCAAAGGCGCAACAATTCATCCAGCCGCTCCTGATAATCGGCTCTCCATTTCAACACCACACAGAGCGTCACCACCGCAATCACAAGACCAATCCAGCCAACGACGATTCCTGCTTTGGCCATCCCCTGTCCCTGCTCAACGTTCGATAGACGGAATTCCCTCAACGCCAGATACCCACAGATCAAACCGGGGATACTGCCCAGTGGCCCCACAAACAGAAAAGCGCTTGAGAGGAGCAGCGAAGCCAATGCCAGATTATTGGCAGCTCCGATATTTTTCGGCGGATTTTCCATGTATGTATCGAGTGAACCATTTTCAGTTAGCGACCTTCAGGACGCATTCCTGACTCCGCTTTTGGTCTGATGAATTCTTGTAGCTCCGGCAGCACATTGAAGTCAAGCGTCACCATTAGCGCCCTGTCAGGAGACTTCCAGGATCTTGCGAAAAAGAATGTAGCGGAACGAAACTCGTTCCGACGATCCACCCCGGCACGCCGAATCCGCCTTCCCCACCGATCACACCCCCATGACACACCGGAACCCGGTATGACACGTCGACGAATCGGGCGTGTTTTGAGACCGCGCGGAGTTCCGGTAGCGATTGCAGTATGACAGGTGACACAAAAATGATCCGCCTTTGATGACTCGTCCGGTCCCACTCTCCGGGCCGGTGGGATTCTTCATATCCGCAGTCCTGTGCCATGTCGGACTGAACCAATCAGCGGTCCACTCCCAGACATTTCCAACACTCTGATAAAGCCCATGCCCGTTCGCGCGAAATGCCTTTGCCGGGGCTGTGCTCGTGTAGCCATCTTCGCCGCTGTCCTCATGAGGAAATTTCCCCTGCCAAATGTTGCAGCGGTGCTTTCCGTCAGGGGTAAGCTCGCTACCCCACGGGTAAATTTCCTGCTCCAGTCCTCCCCGCGCCGCGAACTCCCACTCGGCCTCGGTCGGGAGGCGCTTGCCGGCCCACCGGGCAAATGCCGCCGCGTCATTCCACGAAACATGGACAACGGGGTGCGCTCCGAGCTTTTTGATATTCGTTCCGGCCCCCCCCGGCTTTCGCCAGTCCGCTTTTTCCACCCTGGCCCACCACGGAGTTCCCTGAACCGTGATCAGCTCAGCCTTTTTCCGGTGTGCCTTTGGCAACTGATTCAAAAATACAAACGACCAGCCGAATCGCTCCGCCTCGGTTTCGTAACCGGTCTCTTCGACAAATTGAGCAAAGGCATCATTGGTGACACAGGTCTGATCGATCCAGAACGGGTCGAGCGCCACTTCGCGCACCGGCCCTTCGCCATCGGCAGCCCAGGTCTCGGGTCCTTCGGCACCCATTTTGAAGGTGCCGCCATCAAGCTGAACCATACCGGCTTTGGAACCGGCATCTGGTGAACGCTTCTCCGGATCGTGCCCCTGCTGCGGCTCGACAGGGCCGCGATCCGATTGCGGGGAACAGCAACGCCGACCCTCCATCACTCAGTCGCTTCAGCCACTTTCGTTTCGACCACGAGTAAATCCTTTTCCGTGTAGATCGCTGCGAGATGCGGGATATTGGCCTTAATCGCTTCGTTCTCCGGATCGATTTTGAAAAAGTCGATCACCGCGTAGTTCTTAATAAACTCGAGAGGAACCTTTCCTTCCGCTGGCCGGATATCCCGAACCTTGAAGGCAAAAGTGCGCTTCCGAAGTTCCGGCTCGAGGAGAAATTTAGCATTCAGGTAACGGAATCCCTTCGCAATAATTCCTTTGCGAAGAGGCTGCGCCATGTGCGCGAGAATCCCATCCGAGTTGATCGACTCAACAAAAGTGTTCCCGCGAAAATCTTTCGCCACTTCGAGGGTCGCGATGAGAACATTCAAATCCTCCGCCGTGAAGGTAACACGCTCCGATCGGCCCGCTTTTACCGCTTCTTCAACCTGCTTCAATTTCGCCATCGAAGCGGAAACCACTTCATCGGTGGTCACGACAGTCTCCAGTTTTGCAGGCTCATCCTGGGTAAAACCGTCAATTGCCTTCGTCTGGATATTCCCGACAACAAGGTAGAGCACGATAAGCCCACCGAAAACGATGACAATCGCTGCGAGAATAAGGCAACCGGTCGTGGGCGAGCCGCGAAGCTCTGGAGATTCTGATCTTTCTTCAGCCATGGCGCAACTGTGCCGCCCCATTGGCGAAACGCAAAGTCAGATTTACAGAACCGCCTCACACCGTTGACATTCCCACGCTCCCCCGATAAAAAGCAGGCCTATGAAACGTCTCATCGGGATTTTCACCCTCCTCGTTCTCGTCTACTTCGCCACGTATCTGATGAGCGATCTCATGACGGGTCGCCGGAGTTTTCTCTCCCCGTTCAATCAGGAGAACCTTTTACGTCGCACCGCTCTTTTCGGAATCATCGGAATTGGCGTCGCCTTTGTTATCATCACCGGCGGAATTGATCTCTCAATCGGCTCGGTCGTCTGCCTCGTCGGTGTCGGGTTTCCGTGGCTGGCAGTCGAATTGGGGCAACCGGTCTGGCTGGCCCTCATTATCGCGATGCTCGTATCGCTCTCCATTGGATTACTCCACGGATTGCTTGTCACAAAAATGAAGCTCCAACCCTTTGTCGTGACCCTTTGCGGACTGCTTCTTTACCGGGGGATCACGCGGGGATTCACCAATGACCAAACCGCCGGATTTCAGGGTGAGCTCAAAGGCCTTCGCTGGCTCGCAACCGGTGAAATCCCGATCACCAGTGGATTCGGAATTCCGGTGCCCTGCCTCGTCCTTCTTCTCGTCGCAACCCTTGCCGCGATCTTTCTCAACCGCACCGTTTGGGGGCGCTATCTGCTCGCGCTGGGCAACAATGAGGAGGCCGCCCGATTCAGCGGGATCAACACGAACCGCATGACGATTCTCGCCTATGTCATCAGTTCATTTCTCGCCGGCCTCGGCGGGCTTCTGTTTGTGTTAGACACGAACTCGGCCCAGCCGGTTGATTTTGGAAATTTCTACGAACTCTTCGCGATTGCCGCTGCTGTTTTGGGAGGCTGCTCGCTTCGCGGCGGCTCGGGAACCATCATTGGAGTCATCATTGGAACGGCTCTGATCCAGCTGTTGAGAAACATGATTACGCTCGTCGATGAGATCCCTCAAAACATCGAATTTGCGGTGATCGGCGCCGTCATTTTAGTAGGTGCGATCGGCGACGAATTGGCAAAGCGGGTCATCGCTTCGAAACGCAATCAATCAGGTGCCTGATATTTTTTTCGCAACTCATCGCGTCTTTCGTGGTTTCACCTCTTGAAATCAATCGACACGATGAAAACAAAATCCACCCTGACATTACTCGCAACCGGCGCACTGCTCCTCGGCAGTGTCAGTCTTACTCACGCCGAAGATAAAGAACGCCCCAAAGGCGGCAAAGGCGGCAAAGGCGGCGGCTCCTTCTTCAAAGCAATGGACACCAACGGTGATAAGTCCATTTCAAAAGAGGAAGCCGGAGACAAATGGGAGCGCCTCGGCAAGCTCGACAAAGACGGTGACGGCTCTGTTACCGTTCAAGAATTGATGGCCGCCCGCGGCGGAAAAGGAAAAGGCAGACCCGACGGCGGCCCCGGCGACAAACCCAAGGGAAAACCCGGCGAAAGACCTGAGGGCAAAGACGGTGAAAGACCCAAAGGCGGCCCCCGTGACGGCGCCCCCGGCGAAATGTTCAAGCGGGCCGACAAGAACAATGACGGCAAAATCTCCAAAGATGAAGTCCCCGAGCAGGCATGGGAACGTCTCGGCAAACTCGACACAGACGGTGATGGCGCCGTAAGCGGAGAAGAGGCGAAAGCCGGCCGTCCTGAAGGCGGCCGCCCCGGCGAGGGCCGCCCCGGCGGACCTCCCAGCAAAGAGGAAGCCGCAGAGAGATTCGCGAAAGCGGACAAGAATGGCGACGGCAAACTGAGCAAAGATGAAGTGCCGGCCGAACATTGGGAGCGTCTTGGCAAACTCGACAAAGATGGCGACAACGCAGTCTCAAAAGAAGAAATGGCGGCACTCGCAGCCATGATGCGCCAGCGGGGCGGCAAAGGCGGCCCGGAAGGTGGCAGAGGCAAAGGCAAAGGCGGTCCTCCCGAAGGCGGCCCCGGTGCCATGTTTGACCGCTTCGACAAAGACGAAGACGGCAAGCTGGCTGAAAGCGAAGTCCCCGAAGAAATGTGGGCCAAAGTCCGCAAGGCGGACGATGACGCCGATGGGCTCGTCAGCAAAGCTGAGTTGGACAAAGTGATGTCTCAGCGTGACGGCAGAAAACCGGGTGGCGACAAGCCCGGGGACGGCGAGAAGAAAAAACGCCCTGCACTCGAAGGTGATAAGGAAGCTTAACCACCCTGACTTTTAGAAACACCTCCCTGCAAGAACCCGGCCTCACTTCTGTGACGCCGGGTTTTTCGTATCGGGACGCTGCCTACTCTTTAGGATAGAAAGTCGGTTTGATTCGTCCCTCTTTCCCCTTCGGCCATTCAGCGCCTTCAGCAATCCACCGCTTAATGATTGCGATGTCTTCCTCCGTAGGTTTGGGCCCGACCATCGGCATTGCCATTTCGTGCATGTCAGGAGATTCCAGAGCAATCACCATGAGGCTCTCTTCCGGCTTCTCCGGTATGATGTAGAATTGGCCCTCTTCGTTTTTCACGAAGGCCAGCTTTGCCGTTTCAAAGCTCACCTTGTCTTTCAGCGTCTTGCGATTGTGACAATGCACACAGCGCTCCTGCAAAATAGGTTTGATGTCTTTGACGAATGAAACCGGGACCTCTTCACAATAAGCGGAGGACAATAGTGCGAGCGGCGCGAGAAGAAGAAAAGGAGATCTCATTGCCTCAATTTACCGGAAACACAGTCATACAACAACTTCCGATTCAGCATCCGGAGAGTTGCCTATTCGTGACGCAGAGCTTCGACCGGATTCATATCCGCGGCCCGAAAAGCGGGATAGATTCCGAAGAGGACCCCCGTCATAACAGAGATCGAAAACGCCATCGCCGGGGCCCAGAATTCAATCACCGTTTTCATGCCTGCGAAATGGGTGATGACCACCGGAATCGCGATTCCAAGGGCCACCCCGAGCAAGCCCCCTGCACCGGATAGCATCACCGTCTCAATGAGAAACTGAGTCACAATGTCTTTCTTCTTCGCCCCGAGAGCACGACGAATTCCAATTTCACGCGTCCTCTCCGTTACGGTTGCGAGCATAATATTCATGATCCCGATGCCGCCAACCAGCAGCGAGATCGCCGCAATAGAACCAAGCACAATGTTGAAAATCTGCTTGGTTCGCTCAGCCCGCTGGAGAAGATCGAGAGGCACTGTCATTTTATAATCCACGTCCTTGTGGTTTCTCTCCAGAATGTGCTGAATCGCCAGCGCGGCGGGCTTGACCTGATCGGGATCTTCAATGCGAACTGTCACTTCATGAAGCTCCACCTTGATCGCCTCGAAGCTGCCTGAGCGGTATTTAAAAAGGACATCACCGAAGTGATCCTTCAATGTCGACATCGGAACCATCATCTCCATTCCCTCACTACTGGACTGTGAAGAACTCTCCATCCCCTCGGCCGACGCAGCGACGGCAGGATCATCTTCAATCACGCCGATGACACGAAAGTAGCTCGTTCGCATGCGCACCGTGAGGCCGATGGGCTCTTCGAGGGGGAAGAGCTGCCGCGCAAGACTTTCCGTGAGGACACAAACGGGTGCGCTGCTGGCCATTTCCAGCTTGGTAAAAAATCGACCTCTCACGACATCGCGATTTTTCATCGTGGGATACCAGGAAACCGTTCCCAGAACAACCCCGTCAACGCTGTTGGTCCGATTCCAGAGAAAGTCTTTCACCTCCCTCGACGGGACCGTGATTTCGATGCCGGGAACCGTGGCCTGCATCTGGAGAATGTCGTGATAGGTCAATCCATACTCGAGAATCAAGGAACGCTCCTGCTCCCCTGCTGTCGTATTGTTAGTCGGCTTTACCGACTCGAGAATCACATTCTGACTTCCGAGGTCCTTGATCTGCTGTTGCGCCTCGTAGCTGGCACCCTCACCGATCGCCAACATCGCAATCACGGAGCAAACCCCGAAGACAATCCCCATCGCAGTGAGCATAGAGCGCAGCTTGTGCATCCAGAGGCTCTTCACCCCGAGGATAACTGCGCGCTTCAATCGAAAGAGCGAAACGCCACTGATGATATCGAGCAGCTTCATCAATTCGGTTCGTCGTAGGTATCGAAAGCGACCTCGCCGTCTTTCAGTCGAATGACACGCGGGGTGCGATCTGCCATTGCTTCATCGTGAGTGATCATGATGAGGGTTTTTCCTTCCGCGTTCAGTTCGTCGAAAATCTGAAGAATATCACCTCCCGACTTTGAATCGAGGTTACCGGTCGCTTCATCGGCAAGGATCACAGCAGGATCACAGGACAACGCCCTCGCGATCGCAACACGTTGTTGCTGACCGCCGGAAAGCTCGGTGGGACGGTGATCAAGCCGCTTCCCCAAACCCACCTTCGTGGCGAGCTCGATCGCGATCTCGCGACTCTCTTTTTCGGAAACGCCCTGGTAATAAAGCGGCACCTCAATGTTCTCCACCACGGTGAGCTGCTGGATCAAATTGTAACTTTGAAAAATGAAACCGAGCTCCTTTCCCCTGACCTTTGAAAGATCATCATCGGAGAGGTGAGAGACATCAGTGCCCGATAGAAAGTATTCACCAATCGTGGGCTGATCGAGACATCCGAGAATATTCAACATCGTCGATTTTCCACCGCCCGATGGCCCGAGAATGGAAATATAATCCCCGGGGTAAATCTTCAGATTCACTTTCTGAAGCGCCTTAACCGTGAACTCCCCCATCGTGTAATGTTTCTCAACACCACGGAGTTCAATCACAGGTTCTGTGTCAGGTCTGCGGGACATCCTTGCCTGTTTACAATTCAGAGGAAAGACGGAAGCGTTATGCCTTTTTCGGCGACTTCTTCTTTGTCACCTTCTCGGCTTCAACTGTCGAAGTTGTCTTCCGACCGGTGCCTTTCTCGATGACCCGCTTATTCTCCCCGGCCATCTGTAACTGGGTCGGTTCGTAACCGTCAGGCATTTTCAAAAACACTTCGTCGCCGTCCACAACACCCTCGTTAATTTCGATGAAATCGTTGTTGTAGGCGCCGGTGTTCACTTTCTGGCGCTTGTAGCCCGTCAGTGTTTTCAAAAACACGAAGTGCTCGTCATTCTCAACAAAGACCGACTGAACCGGCACAAAAGTAACGTCACTGAGCTCGCTTACGATGATCTCAACTTTAGCGCTCATTCCCGGCTTGAGGAACTCGTGGGTGCCTTCGATTTCCACCGTGGCGGGATACACCTTCAAAGAAGGATTGTATCGTGAAGCGTTCGAATCGGGAAGCACCGCCACTTTCGCAATGCGACCGAGCAGGGTTTTGTCAGGAACAGATTCCGCAGTGATGTAAACTTTCTGGCCCAGTTCGATTTTCTTAATGTTGGATTCGTGAATATTCACTTCAACACCAAGTTTGGACATATCAGGAATCGTGATGATGGGCTGACCGGTTTTGAGGGTGGCTCCTTCTGAAATCCCATCGTAATAGCGCGAGGTGTAGTAGTTGTCATTCGCGCCCCCGTAGGCAATCAATCCGGGAAGTTCAGCACGAATCACACAGCTCGCGACCTGGTCTTCCAGATTCTGACGCTTCTTCAACTCAAGCTCGTAGCGGCGCTTTGCCGATCGATAGCGAGCGTAAATCTGGGACATCTTCGCCATCTCCTCACGCTTGCTGCGAATCAGGGAAAGGAGTGCCTCCTCGTAGTGGGAAAGCATTTTTTCAGCTTCCTTCGGAAACTCATAATCACGGAACAGCTCGAGTTCGGTTTCAGAGCGCTGGAGAGCAAGTCGCGCCTTGTCCAGTCCCACGATCTCATTCTCGAGCGTTTGCTTCGTGATGAAATCCCTCTGATGAAGACGTTTCGCCCCCTCCACCGACTCCGCGACAACCGACAACTGGGAGGCTGCAACGAGAGCCTCATCCTTCATCCGCCGGATCGTCTGCTCTGCCTCCCCGTCACCGAGGAGTTCGTTTTTGAGAAAGGCCCCGAAATTCACATTGGAAGCAAGACTGTCGTCAGCCTCCAGCTCAAAAGGGTTCATTTCCTCGTCATCGTCCGCAGACTCGGCAAGTTTTTTGGTATCGAAAGCCTTAACAATCAGTTCAGTAGCCTCTTTCTCGTAGACCTGCAGGGTTTCATTATCGAAAGGCAATCCGAGTTTTTTCAGAGTACTTTCAGCCGCCTCCGCTCCGACAAACTTCTGAAAATCGAGCAATGCGAATCTCAACTTCTGACGCTCGGCTTTAATATCACTGAGTGCCTCACTCTCCTCAATCTCGATATTCTGCTTCGCCTCGGCATAAGCTGACTCAGTCTGCTGAAACTGAACATCGTGATCGACAATCTCCTCTTCCAGTTCGGATGGATCGAGACGTACGAGCACTTTCTCATTCTCAACATCCTCTTCCGTAACCATGTAACCCTCATCGATGATTTCGAGGATCTTGATTCCGGTTTTTGAAGTCACTTCGTTGCGAAATTCGAGGAAATTCAGCGCCTGAATGTTCCCACCTTCGAGAACATCGATGGTGAGATCCCCCCGTTGCGCCTTTGTCACAGGCAGGTCGGAAGTATCGCTCCCCGAAGGATCCGATTTCGAAAACAACACACCTAATGCGATGACGACGGCGGTACCGCCTCCTATGATGACCCACTTTTTCATACCTTGGAGAGAGACGCCCTAAAAGGATGAACCTTAAAGAGATTCGTTCTCGAGTTTCTTAACCCACGAACCGTCTTCCTTAATATACAAGATACCCATGTCCCTCCAAAGGCGTAATCGTGCTAAGGTATGGTCGACTACGGTTGACGTGCGCTGGTTCTGTGCACTGAGGAGGTCATTCTGCGCATCAATGAGGTCTCGCGCCTCACCTCTGCCCAGATCCTGCAGGAGATTCTGCTCCTCGAGTCGACTCGCCGCGAGTGCCACTCCCTTTTCCGCAATTTTAAAATTCAACTCGGCCTGATCGAGCGCCCTCCAGTCATCATAAATCTGGAGACGCACCTGATCCTTCTGAGACTCCGCAGCACGTTTCGCACGTTCCAGGGCAATGAAGGCAACGCGATAGAGATTGCGTTCTGATTTGCGATCAAGAGGCAAATCTACATCGAGGGAAGTCGACCATCTCCGGCGATCAAAATTGACGTTCGGAGTCGTGTCCCCCGGATCACTGACAGAATTGTAATCCAACCCGACGTCAACACCGGGGAGAAGACCATTCTTTGCGACTTTGATGCGACGTTCAGCATCCTCCACCTGATCGGTGACCGTGGCGATCTCCGGCCGGGTCACCAACGCAATCCGCACGGCTTCGTCGCGTGTCACCGGTGGTGATTCAATTCGCAACTTCTGCAGCTCTTTATCATCCAGTATAATCTGCTCCTCAACCGGCAGACCGAGAGAGAGTTTTAAATTATCCAAACGAGTCTGGTAGGTTCGAATCGAGTTAATCCACCGACTCTCCGCCTGCAAAGTCGCCTGTTGCAGCTGTCCGATCTCCGTCTTGGTTCGACGATTCTCCTCGGCGAGTGCCTGCTCACGCTCGCCGTTGATTAAAAATCCCTGATAGGCGACGTAGTTGTTTTGAATCTGATCCCGGGCCTGCAACACATTGTAGTAATCGCTCACGACATCGACAATAAACTCTCTTCGAAACGTCGCGAACCCCCTGAGGTCATAGAGAAGGTCACGCTCCTCCTGAGTCAATGCTTCCATCGTCACCGTGGTTCCACCACCTTTGAGCAACGGCTGCACCACTGATACGGCGAGATCTGACTCATTGAGGGAACGACTCCCTGTCATCAACCGGAGAAAATCCTGCGTAAAATCCGCCGACACCCTTGCTCCTGTCATTGAGAGCCAGTTAAAGCCTGCTGTCCGGTTCTGGGCCATCGTATTCGTGGAAACCAATTCCGTGAGATTTTGCTGAACCTGTGCGTTTCTCGAATCACCCGAACGAACACCGTTTCCATTGATATTGAAAATCGGGGTCAATCTCCATCGGGCCAATGTCAGATCGAGAGCCGAGATAAAAACCCGCTCCCGTTGCGAAAGATAATCGCGGCCATAGCTGACCCCGGCCTCCATCGCATCGTCAAGGCTGAGCACTTTCGCTCCCTTTTCCTCGAGAGCTGCCTTACCGAGAAAGCTCGATCCACCTCCGCCGATCTTGTATTTGGAAAGATCGACCTCCTTCAAGTCGTCGACATCGACACTGGACGGCTCGACATTCTCGACCTCGGGGGTCTTCGAATACAAAATCGAATACGCCTCCTTATCCGCCCGGGTGTGATACATCTCAGGAGAACAGGAAATGAGGGAAAAACCCAACGCCCCGGCCACCGAAAGAAGGCGCCAAACTGACGCCGTCCGCTTGTCATAACAGGCTGAACCTTCTGCAATTTTGTCTTTTCGCATCTCGTGTTCCCCTTACTCGCGTTTACCCCTCCATTGTGCAAGGACGCTAATCAGCCAATTTCGCACTTTTTAGACAGCTAAATGCGAATTTTCGAGACGAAGAAGTGGAACGGGCCTTCGTAAGCCGGATCCTGTTCGTCGAGCCCTGATGGAACTCAACGGACGATCATTTATCTAACAGGACACCCACGTGAACGCGAGCGCCCCATTCCCCGCCGAAGCAGAGTGCGACTAATACCCGGGATCATTCTGTGACCGAAGCCACAGAGCCGGACCGACAACCCGTTTTCCCTGTTATGTCTTGCACCGTATGGGGTTTTTCATGCCCCCGTTGTTACCTCCGGGGCGGTGAGCTTTTACCTCGCCTTTTCACCCTTACCCTTCGTCACTCAGAGAGCTCCGGAGGGCGGTTTATTTTCTGCGACACTTTCCGTCACCCATTCATTTCAAATGAGCGCCCCGGCTTTCACCGGGCATACTGCCGTGCGGTGTCCGGACTTTCCTCTAAGTGCCTAAGCACCCAGCGATCATCTCCGGCCCGTTCCGTCGGGATTCTACGTGATCCTGTGAAAAACTGCCAATGGAGTTTTCATGAAGATTTCGCGCTTTACGATCGCCTCCATCGGTACCCGACACCACGCACCGTCTCGATGAGAGTGGGCGACTCGGGATCCAGCTCGATTTTGTGCCGGAGTTTTGAAATATGCTGATCGAGGGTTCGGGACTCGGGAAAATAATCCATTCCCCAGCACTCGTCGAGGAGGTCGTCGCGGCTCACAGCCTCATTAACCCGATCGCTGAGAACCTTGAGAATCGCGACCTCTCTTGGAGTCAGTTCGATTTCCCGGTCTTCGACGGTCGCTCTGAGCTGTTTGGGGAACACTTTTAAGTGCCCCATTTCAAAAAGGTCCACCGCCTCCGTTTTTGCCGTGGTCCGTCGCAACGCTCTTCGTATCCGCGCAACCAGCTCATGTTTTCCAAACGGCTTCCGGATAAAGTCATCCGCTCCCAGCTCGAGCCCGACGACGACATCCACTTCCTCATTCTTTGCTGAAAGAAACAGGACCGGAGTATTCGCATCCTCCGCCCGAATCTCGCGACAGACACTGAACCCGTCTTTTTTCGGCATCATAATATCGAGACAAACGAGATCCGGCCTGTCTTCCGCCCAGAGCTTCAAGGCCTCCTCCCCGTCGCGGGCGAGAACGGGGCTGAATCCCTCCATCGCGAGGATTTTCCGTATGCTGTCTCCCGTGACGGGATCATCTTCGGCGATCAGTATTTTCATGAAATGGATAGTGGCAGGGTAAGTTTGAAAGCGGCACCCTGTTCTGAGTCAACGAGGCTTAAATCGCCATTCATTTCGCGAGCAAGATCACGGGCAATCGTCAACCCCAGCCCCGTGCCGGTAACGCCTTCGCTGATCGAATCCCCGGAACGCCGGAAGGGTTCGAAGATTTTCTCCCGGGCCCCCGCCCTCACCCCCGGACCACCGTCAGACGCCAGCAGGATCCATGTTTCCCCGTCGATTTCGGTTTCAATCCTCAAGAAGCCGCCCGCCGCCGCATACTTTTCAACATTGGAGAACAGGTTCGTTAGAATCTGGGAAAGCGCATCCGGGTCAGCTTCGACAAAGGAGCCTGAGACGGACTCGATTTGCAAATCGATCCCCGCCAGTTCAAACAGGGACTCAAAATTCGCGGCAACCTCCTGAATTACACTATTTGGATCCTGCCTTGAAATACGAAGCCGGTGCCCGCGTTCTTCTTTCCTGGAAAAAGTGAGGACGTTGTCCACGAGCCGGCTCAACCGCGAAGTCTCATCCCGGACACGGCGCAGATGCACATCCGCATCTGACGGATCTTCAACGAGCACATCTCTGGCGATATCAGTATTGAGCAAAATATTCGTGATCGGCGTCCGCAATTCATGCGAAACACGATTCACAAAAGTAACCCGTTGCTCAGCGAGGCGGGTCGCACGACGCAATGACGCGCCCATGAGAATGGACGCCAGAAAGACAGCGAGAGCGAGACCAACGCCGGCGATAAGAAACGGCAGGTTCCAGACCTGTTTCACCTTGGTGCGCCCGGCCGCTTCTATTTGCCAGGTGCCCATCCGGCTGGTCGCCGGGAAAAATCGCGGCGCAGCCCCTTCTGAAAGGGATTCGCCATTTGCCCAAACCACCTTCCGGCGGGGGTCGACCAACCGCACGTATCCATGTTCAAGCGCCTTGAACCCCATCTCATCGGCTTTGAGCAGCCAATCATTGATCGACTCCTGAACCTCGATGGTATCAATCCCAATCACCGATATCACTCCGCCACGAACCTTCTTCCAGAAATAAAGAACATCGCCCGGGCTCCGCACCCACCCCACGTCACCTTCGTCGATTTCGAACCGCTCTGAACCCACAACCAGCGCCGGCGTTCCCGTCCCGTTCACGGGAGCCTGGGGCGACTTCAACTCCGGAAACCGGTCGCGATCGAAGACTGAATCCCCCGCATCGGGAATTCGAATCTCATAGTGTCCATTGGGAGATTCCCCTTCCAGATTGATCAGCGAGATCGTCCTCACACCCACCAGTTTGGAGGCCAGTCGCTCCGCCGGAAAAACAGCCCGAGCATAGCGGTGGAGCTCTCCTGCAAGTTCCTCAAGCCGGTCAACATACCGGAAGTGAAGCCGGTCCAACTCCAATTGAACCTGAGCTGCAGCCGACTCAACCAATTCAAAATCACGGGGCAATTCCTCGATTTCAACCTGTTGCGTCAGCTGAACCGTGACGCCGCCAATAGCGAGTGCAAGGAGGAGCCCGGCTCCGATGATGGCTTCAAATCGCATCAGGGAGACTGAAAGGTTTCATTGCTGATGAAGAAAAGAATTTTCCTGGAGTAATCAAGCGACCCGTCTTCATTCGAAGGAGTCATCACCGCACTGAGTAGTTTCATCCCTTCGTCGAGCGAGACCTGCGTCGTAATTTTATCTTCAAACAGCTTCAACTGAGAAATCGAAGGAACCCATTTCCCGTTTTCTTCATAACGGTAGCTAACCGTATTCCCGCAGACAGCGGTGGATGATGACGCAAAACTCAGGTCTACAATCCCATTCACCCCGAGAACGGGATCTACATCAAAAGTCATTCCGATATCCTCGGTCTCGGTTCCTTTCGCCTTGCTGATCCCCCCCAGTACCCGAGGTGGCTCAAAGTCCCGAAAGCCGGTGACCGTTTCAGCAACCACTTCGGACCTTCCCCGCTGACCACTGGGACACGACAGGGTGGGGCTTGCGATGACCTTTACATCGGCATTTCCCTTTTCAACCTCTGCGCCGACGCGATTCCAGGCTTCGCCACCGAAGAGGGTTCTCAGTGAACCGCGGCGAAGCCAGTCATGCCATAACTCAGAAGGCATCTCGATCCACGAAGATCGAAGTCGAACCCCTTCCACATCAGCCATCTTCCTCTTGTCCTCCAGCGGAGCGGCAGTGACCAAATCAAAACGGGCAAAAACCAGCACCACATTCCCTTCGGCCCCGCCTTCAAACTGAGTCAGCATGCGATAGGCGCCGATAGCCAATTCGACAGAGTTGCTGATTTTGTTGACCTGAAATTTCGGAGCAATCACATCGCTATCCTCAATCCGGGAACTCACCGTTCGGGTCTCGAAATTCTCCCCCGCATATTTCGACCACTCTAACATGTAGTTCAGATTGAGTCCCTCCCCTCCTTGAAACAGGACAGGATCCACCATCAATATGAGACCGAGATTTTTGTGTTCAAAAGCAGCCGGAAACGGAGGCCCTTTCGGATCGATCTCGAGAACGTCAAACTCTGTTGGGTAGGCAATCCTCAACTGACTCGCCACCTGCCCCCGCTGCCCGCTTCTGGCCAATTTTGCCGTTGAAACGAGAATCTTCGCCTCCCCTGAATCAATCAGAGCGTTCGCGTTATCGTACCACACACCCCAGTTCAGCCCTTCCTGCTCCCATTTAAAAACCGCTTCCTGAGGGACCTCAATCAATTGAAAGTCGAGAACGATGTTGTCGACACCTTCGTCGACCTGCCCCGGTTCATTTCCTTTTCCGACCTCACGGGTGAACGGGTCTTTCTCCACTTTCGCAGAATCAGCAGCAAAGCCAACAGGACCGAAACCGATAACGGCTCCCATTAGGACAGCAAAACAGTGGAATCGGATCTTTTTCATAGTTCCTCAATCATGATCGATTAAAGGAACTATGCGTCAATCCACCGTATTCAGTCTGTAAAAGTTCGGTAAAAACAGAAGGACGAAACCTCACCGGATTAGAACCTCCAACTCACTGCGGTCCTGCTCAGCTATTTGGTAAAACCTCAATCTTCTTCGCCCTCATCACCGAAGAGATCTTCATTTGCGATCTCGACGACCGCTTCGATCAACCCGGGAATGTCATGGGATTTTGCCTCAATGTCAGGGTCGTAGCTGTTCTCAACGAGCGTTGCCGAAGTGATCGGCCCGATGCTGGCAATCGCGGTTTCATCCGGAATCGACAAACCTAGATCGAGAAAGCTATCCACCGTCGACGAACTCGTGAACGTAATGATATCAGCCCCCTCTTCGGTAAAGCGTTTCACCGCACCGGTCGGATCATCCGTTTCCGGAACGGTCCGGTAGGCGACCGCTTCATCGAGGATCACACCGGCTTCAATCAGTGCAGTGGAAATCACATCACGGGCCTCTTTAGGACGAACCCAGAGCATCGTCGTGTTTTCGATCGAACCGATATCCTTCACCAATGCCTCCGCAAGCGCTTCGGCAACATGCTTCTCAGGCATGAGATCAGTCGCCATGTGATACTCTTTCAGCTTCGCTGCCGTGCCGGGACCCACCGCCGCGATGCGGGCGCCACCGATAGCACGGGCATCTTCACGAATCGTATAGAACGCTTCGAAAAAGCGCTGGACCCCGTTCGGGCTCGTGAAAATAATCCACTCGTAGGTGTGAGCATCCGCGACACACTTCGCAAAATTCGCAGCATCCTCGCCCTCGGGATGTTCGATCCGGATCGTCGGCATTTCGATGACGTCGGCACCGAGATCGCGAAGCCCGCGACTCAATCCGCTCGCCTGCTCCCGGGTTCTCGTAACAACGACCCGCTTTCCGCGAAGGGGACGCTCCTCAAACCAGTTGAGCTTTTCACGACAGTTCACAACCGTGCCGAAAACGGCAACAGCAGGGGCTTTGAATTCCTCTCTGATCGCAATATCCGCAATCGTAGCGAGCGTGCCCGTAATCGTGCGGTGCTGCCCGGTTGTCGCCCAGCGAACCAGCGCAACAGGAAGTTCAGGATCACCGCCGGCGTCGAGAATCGCTTTCGTAATGATGGGAAGTCGCTCGACCCCCATTAGCATCACCTTCGTCCCCGGAGAGTTCGCGATTTGCTCGTATTTGATCGACGACTCCTCCTTGTCCGGCTTTTCATGACCGGTGAAAATCGTCAACTGGGAACAGTGATCACGGTGCGTCACCGGAATCCCCGCATAGGCGGGACCGGCAATCGAGGAACTGATACCGGGAACAAACTCGAACGTAATCCCCGCGTCGCGGAGCTCTTCCGCCTCTTCTCCCCCTCTTCCAAAAATGAGTGGATCGCCGCCTTTCAGCCGCGTCACGACTTTACCTTCCTTAGCCTTATCAACGAGCAGCTGATTGATTCCGCCCTGGGGAATGGCGTGATCTTTGGACTTCTTGCCTGCGTAAATTTTCTCAGCCCCCGGTTTCGCCCACTGAAGAAACTCCGCATTCGAGAGGTAATCATAAACGATCACGTCAGCCATCTCGATGCACTCGCGCCCGCGAAGGGTCATCAAACCGGGATCGCCCGGGCCTGCGCCGACGAGGTAACAGATTCCTTGTTTTTTACTCATATCAGGACGCAAATTGGTCTTTTAAATTCATTAACTCAGCAGCGAGTGCTTCCGGCTGTGACGTCGGAGCTTTTACTTCTGCGACGAAGGGATCCGCCGTGGGATCCTCTTCATTGAAAACCTGAACGGACATTACGAGAGAAGCGCCTTCGTCCTCAAACCAGGTATAAACGCCCACCGGAGTCTGACACCCCGCTTTCAGCGCCGCGAGGAAAGCCCGCTCCGCAACGATCCGCTGAAAGGTCGCTTCGTGATTGATCAGAGCGAGTGCTTCACGGGCCCGTGAATTTTCTGATCGAATCTCCATCGCAACGGCACCCTGACCGGCGGCGGGTAAAAACTCGTCTTCAGGCAACTCTCTCGCCTGAACGATGTGGCCCTCGAAATCGAAAGTGGATTTAGCGGGATCGTAAATACCAAGGCGCTCAAGTCCGGCCCGCGCGAGTAAAATCGCATCCCAGTCGCTGTTTTCGATGAGCTTGCGAACCCGCGTCGGAACATTCCCGCGAATGTCGACAACCTCGACATCCTTACACAGCCACGTCAACTGACGCGCCCGTCGCACTGAACTTGTTGCTACCGTTTTACCGGAAACATCCGCCAGCTTCTCCGGAAAATCCGGATCAAGAGTCAGGAGCACATCAGGAATCGCCGCCCGCGGCAAAGTTGCGCAGATCTCAAATCCGTCACCGAGTTCAGTCGGAACGTCTTTCAAACTGTGAACCGCAAAATCAATCTCACCGCGCAGGAGTGCCTCTTCGAGTTCCTTCGTAAAAATGCCTTTATCGAGCACCGCATTCTCGCCCTGACTGAATTCAATCAGTTTCAGATCGGGACGCTTGTCCCCGATTGTCTTGATGACTTCGATGCGACACTCCACGCCTGCTGCGGCAAGGGCGTCACGGGTCATGTTGGCCTGGGCCAGCGCTAAGTCGCTGCCGCGTGTTCCGAGAATCAATGGTTCGCTCATGAATGAGTTACAGGGTTACCTGGTGGGTCTGACAGGGTATCGTCCCCGCTTTTCGACTTCCGTCTCTCGGGTATTTCCGCGAGAGCTTCAATTCCTTTCTCGCTTAGAAATTCTGCAATAACGCCCCGGCAGACCTCGATCTGGCGATGGCGCCGATCCTGACCGTCTTTCGCAATCTGGAGGAGTTGATCAATATTTGAGAGATATACGTTTTCGATATCGTTCACGCCCGCTTCAATATCACGGGGCACCGCGATGTCGATCAGGTAAAGGGTATGCCCCCGTCGCTTCGACATGACGCGTTCAATCGTGTCTTTTTTCACAACGGCATGAGGTGCCGAAGTCGAAGAAACAATGATATCGACCTCATCGAGACAGTTTTCCCAATCGTCAAATCGAACCGCTTTTCCTTTCAATTCGGTAGCAAGCTCCTCGGCCTTATCGAAATTTCGATTCGAAACGATGATGCTGTGAGCCCCCCGTGAAAGCAGGCTCTGAGCAGTGGTCCGGCTCATTTCCCCCGCTCCGATCACCATGACCCGGCACTCCTTGAGATCGCCGAAAATGCGCTCTGCGAGATCCACCGCAGCGGATCCGACGGACGTCGAGCCCTGTTGAATACGGGTGCTCGTGCGAACGAGCTTTCCAATCGAAAAAGACTGCTGGAACAGCTTATTCATTCGACGCGCCGTCGCACCATTTGACTGGGCGAGCGCGTAGGCCTTCTTGATTTGACCGAAAATCTCCGTCTCCCCGAGCACCATTGAATCCAGCCCGCTGGCGACTTCAAAGAGATGATGCGCAGCCGCTTCCGACTCGTGATGATAAAACTCCACTTCCCCGGGCTCGACCGCAAAATGGGAAACCATGTATTCAGTGAGTTCCGCCACAGCGTCGGCAATCGCCTCAGCCCCGCCGTATATCTCAACCCGGTTGCAGGTAGAGAGCACAACAGCCTCGTTAACATGCACCAGTTCGCGAATCTCTTTGAGGTGTTCCGGAATTGAGTGTTCGGCAAAAGCAAGCCGCTCCCGGATTTCCACCGGGGCCGTCTTGTGATTCACGCCGAGACAAAAAATAGACACTGTTTGAGTAGGTTAAAGAGCTCCGAGAGTCAGCAGGGCAAAACAAAACGCTCCTATCACGAGGACTGAAAACCGCTTAGGCGATGGCCTTTTTACGAAATAGATCCCCAGAAGGACGGCATAAAGAACCCAAACGGCTCCTGAAGCGGCGAAATGCAGTGCGGTCGGTAATTCCCGCATAAAAAAGGCCGCGACGATTCCAATCGTCAAAAGAAGCATCCCAATTGAAAGCAGTCGAATCATCGCATCGATCAAATACTTAATCGGCGGCATCGAATAGAAAAGGCTGCCGGTGTGGTGCGTTTTCAATTGTCGATCCTGCACCAGATACATTGCCCCGGCAACGCCACACAAACCAAACGCCCCGTAGGCAAGAAGCGACATCGCCGCGTGCATTTCAAGCCACGGATCCAGAACATCAGGAGGCCGCGCCCCGGGATCGGCAATCGACAGATAGACAATCGCGATGACGTGAAAAAGGAACACAATCGGCATCGTGAAAACACCGAGGAGAGAAAGCCGGAATGCTCTCCCCAGGGCGAGATACATGATAACCAGGCTCCAGCTCACAAAAACGAGAACTTCCGCGCCATTGGTGATGGGACAACGGCCATGCAACTCCCCCCGCTCACGCAGGAAAAGACTTTGAAAAACGAGACCGGCGATCGCAATCACGATGTTCAAACCCGCCGGCGGCTTTTTCTCCGAACGCAGCGCGACAACAGCGAGAATAAATCCGCCGAGAAAAATCACGGTCGCTATTATGAGATTCTGTTCGTTCATCGGGCCCGGTCAATCAGGGGAAGGGAACCTAACGGGATCACCGTTCTTTGCAAGGCCCTGAAAACACCGAATTAAAGACGAATTAGATGGAGTAATCTTGCACCTGTCCTCCCAATCTGAGTAGAATCACGCCATGCGACTGTCGCACAAACTACTCGCGATTATCGCGGTTCCGTCAATTCTCATCCTGGCGGTTGGCATCCACGCGACCCACATAGCAGAAGATCAACTCCGACAGTCACTTGAGAGGACCGCTCTCGTGGAATTGCGCAGCATCCTCAACGAAGTCGACAGGCTCCTCATCAGCCGAACGGCGAACTGGCAGGCCTACGCCAGAGGCGAGCTTGTTCACGAGACCTTATTGAAATCCAATATCGAGTTTGCAGCCTTTCCCGATATCGAAGCTGAACTGAGCAAACGGGACGAGGACTGGATTGAAGGGACATCCGAAACGGCCATTGCCAATCTGAGAACCCTCACCAGCAACCGGCTGGCGCGTGATCTGAGATCAAGGATGCGCAAACTCGCCGACATCTTCGGCTATCCGATTTTCGGCGAGGTCTTCATCACCAATGCGTATGGAGCAAACGTGGCTCAAAGCGGCCCGACGACAGATTACCGTCAGGACGATGAAGACTGGTGGCAGCGCGCCTCGAGTGACGGCGTTTTTATCGGCGACCTTCAGTTTGACGGAAGTGCCGGAATTCATTCGATGGACCTCTGCTTGAGAATTGACGGGGAAGACGGCGAATCTCTCGGAGTGATGAAAGCCGTCCTGAACATTCGGGAAATCGTACTCCTGATCGATTCCCAGACGGCCATCACCGATAGCAAAAGCACCCTCGCCCTCATCAACCGGAAAGGAAAACTGGTGCATGAAGGGAACTCTGACGCGCCGCCACTTTCCGATTGCTCACACCTCATCGGAGACAACCTCTATTTCCAGTCGCTCCTCGCGGATGGGGATGCCGTAACGATTGCACAAGTCCCAAAAGGAAAAGAAAAGCAATCGATCAGCACCGTTGCGGAAGCCGGGGAAGGCGGCCCTCTGCACACGCTGGGATGGATTGCCGTGAAGCAGGAAGATGCGGAAACCTTTCTCGTTCCAATCAAGCAACTGAGAAAAAACACTTACTTCATCACACTGGCTGCAGGCCTATTCTCCCTGATTTTGATTGTCTCTGTCACAGCTCCTATTCGAAAGAGAATTCAGCACCTCATAGCAGCAACCCGGCAGGTAGCCGTCGGAAAACTCGATACGAGAGTGGATGCGTCCGATACAGATGAACTGGGAAGCCTCGCCAAAAACTTCAACGCGATGACCTCACGATTGGAGTCCGGAGCTGTCGAACTGACCATTGCAAAAGAGGCCGCGGAAAGCGCCAATCGGGCCAAAAGCGAATTTCTCGCCAACATGAGTCACGAGATCCGGACCCCAATGAACGGGATTCTCGGGATGACGGAACTGCTGCTCAACACCGAGCTCACGAGCAAGCAGCGGGAATACCAGAAAGTCGTTCAATCTTCCGCCGACTCTCTGCTTTTTCTAATCAATGACATTCTCGACTTTTCCAAAATCGAAGCCGGGAAACTCGAGATTCATCCCCACCCCTTTGAGCTCCGCGACATGCTGAGTGACACGCTCCAAATGATGAATTTCTCCGCCGAAGAGAAAGGGATTGATCTCGTGAACCGGGTCGATCCAAACGTTCCTCAGTATCTCCTCGGCGACACCACGAGAATTCGACAGGTCATCATCAACCTTGTCGGAAACGCGATAAAGTTCACTGAAGTCGGTGAAGTTTTTGTAGGAGTAACCTCTAAATCAATCAACGAGGAAAGCGTCACCCTCGAAATCGTGGTGAGAGACACCGGAATTGGAATTCCGAAGAGTAAGCTGAACGAAATTTTTGACTCCTTTACCCAGGCAGAAACATCGACAACAAGACGCTTCGGCGGAACGGGGCTGGGCCTTGCAATCGCGCGCCAACTTATCCAGTTGATGGGCGGCGACATTCTCGTAACCAGCGAATTGGGAAAAGGCAGTCAGTTCACGGTGGCGATCCCGCTGAAGATAGCATCGAGCCCGACCACCTCACACGTCACAGGAATCGAACAACAGCTTCCCCGTGTCGGAGTTCTCATCATCGACGACAACGAAACCAATTGCGAAATCGTGAGCGAAGCAACTGCAGGCTGGGGCCTTCTCCCCCAGACGGCCGCTTCGGGAAAAGACGCTCTCGCAGTCATCGAAAAAGCCCCCGCCGCTCAATTCCAGCTGATTATTTCGGACCACATGATGCCCGAAATGGACGGAATTGAAGCGACCTCTGAGATTCGAAAAATATATCTCGCCCGCGACACAGCCCCGCCCCCCGTCATCATGCTTTCATCCGCTGGCGATGTCATCGGTGATTTTTCAGCCGGCGAAACCGGTGTCGTCGAAATCCTCACAAAGCCCGTAAAACTCTCGGTTCTGCGCTCATCGATTCTACAGGCCCTGAACGCTTCCCCGGGCGAAGAAACGCTTAGCTCCGGCAGCGAGGAAACACAGCATCACGGACCATCGCTCCGCATTCTTCTCGCCGAGGATGGCCAAGTCAATCAAATGGTCGCCCAGCAAATGCTCACCAATCGCGGCCACCTCGTCGATCTCGCCGAAAATGGAGAGATCGCCATTGAAAAGGCGATCACAACCAAATACGACGCAATCCTCATGGACGTGCAAATGCCGGTGTTGAACGGCCTCGAAGCAACCGTCAAAATTCGGGAACACGAAAAGAGCACTGAACAACCGGCAGTGAAGATCATCGCGATGACCGCCAATGTAGGCAAAAGAGATCGTGACGCCTGCTTCGCAGCCGGGATGGACGACTTCATTTCCAAGCCGTTCCGTTCAGCGAAGCTCTTCGAAAAAGTGGAAGGCGGTGCAAATGAGGACGCAGACGCCCCCTCAAAAGCGATTGATAAATTACCCGTCTTTGATTCGGCCGCCTTCAGGGAGGTCGCCTCGACACCGGAACTGGCACAGACACTGATCAGCCTTCTACCGGCAGAAGCTGATCCCCTCATCGAGACATTGAGAGAAGCCCTCACAAACGGAGACGGGGAGGCAATCGACAAGGCCTCACATTCCCTCATCAGCCTCACCGCAAACTACGGGGCGAAACGGTTTTCCACCCTCGCGCGAAACCTGAACAAACAAGTCAACAGCGAAGGCGTCACCGGCGAAACAAAGCTTCTTGTTGATCAGGTCGCTACCGAATACCAACGCCTCCAAAGCGCCCTCGAAACTTACCGGAAAAACTCGTGAAGCCTACTCGCGACCAGCCTCGTATGCCTGAATAATTCGCGCGACTACGGGGTGACGAACCACGTCGCTGCCTTCGAATTCAGTGAAGGCAATGCCCTCAATCCCCCGAAGCAAATCCATTGCCTCGAGTATTCCGCTTTTCGATTTCGGCATCAAATCAATCTGGGAAGGATCCCCTGTGATGATACATTTGGATTCCTCCCCGAGACGCGTCAGAAACATGAACATCTGCTCGCGCGTCGCATTCTGCGCCTCATCGAGAATGACACAGGCACGGTTCAGAGTGCGGCCCCGCATGTAGGCGAGCGGGGCGATCTCAATCATATTTTTCTCCGTGAACTTGAGCGTATCGGAACTGTCCAGCATCTCGCTCATGGCATCGTACAAGGGACGCAGGTAGGGGAGGACTTTTTCCTCAAGCGCTCCGGGAAGAAATCCGAGAGCCTCACCCGCTTCGACGGCAGGACGCGTCAGAAGAATCCGGTCCACCCGCCTTTTCTTGAGAAGATCAAGAGCGTAAGCCATCGCGAGGAAGGTCTTCCCCGTTCCGGCCGGCCCGATCCCGAAAGAAACATCATTTCGTTCCAATGCTTCGAGGTAACGAAGTTGATTCTTCGTCCTCGGCGTCACGGCCGGTTTTGACCCGGTCCCCAGCAACTTGCATTCGAACAAATCGGAAACACGATCACCCGCCTCAATTTCCGCAGACGCTTCCGAAACAGCCCGGGTGAGAGATTCGCTCGCAGCGTTCACCGCATACCGGAATGTGGATGCGGTGATCGCCCCTCCACGCCGCCGGGCTTCTTCAAGGTCCTCGATCACCGCGACAGCGGCTTCGACATTCACTTCGTCGCCTTCCAGCTTGATCCAGGCATCCCTTGTCGTGATACGCACGCTCAGCGATTCCTCCATGTCGCGGAGAAGAGGCAGATCTTCAGCAAAAAGACTGTGAAGAAAATGCGGACTCTCGAACTCGAGCGTTCTTTCGGCCATATCGCAATCGCACGTCTCTAGCGATACCCGTAGGCAAGCCCCCAATCGACTGTGCCGGTAAACTCACCAACCCCGTCAACCGCAGGATTGAATCCCTGAAGTTTAGGATCTTTAGCTGCTGCCTCGTGGTCGTATTCGACAATGACACGAATGAAATAAGTGGCCGTCTTTCCGGGTAGAGTTCGCACGCCGGCGTAGGAACCTTCGCTGAATTCCTCGTCCTTCTTCGGCGGGGGCTTAACGAATCCCTCCAGCTTCACCGACTGGCCTTCGCTGTCAAAAATATCAACCTTCACGGTCGCGCCCGGCCAGCTGGTGCCAGCCCAGAACCAGTATTCATTTCCGCGGAAAAGCTGATGACGCACAAGGAGGGGTTTCCCCGGCTCAACCTCACCCGACCAGGTGTCTTCACGCACTTCGAATCCCTGCTCCACATACGGAGTAGCAGCTTCAAAGGCCATCGAGATCGCCTCATTCACGAAAGCATAAACGATCCCCCCACCTGCCAGAAAGAGGACCAGCAGCAGCGCTGTGAGTCTTCGTGTAATTTTTTTAAAGTAACGCGTCATTTTGGATCAGGATCAATTTACCGCCTCGCCAGCCGCTGATTCGTTTTTCTCGTAATAAAATTCTTCGAGCATCGATCTCGTGATGTCCCGCAATTGCCTGACATCCTCCTCCGAAATAATCTCCGCACTCCCGATGATAGACTCAAGCCTCGCCAGGCCGACCGAAATAGCTCTCATCGCCGGAGTCCTGCCGGATGGCCCCTCCATCATTTCGAGCACTTCGCGAAAATGAACGATCAATCCCGGCTGGTTGAGCAATTCCGCTTTGTCCTCGCTGAATGAATCACTGATAAAAATAGTCACCACATTGGTGCCGCGAAGCCAACCGCCAAGACTGACAAGATTGGAAAGCTCCTCGTCTCTCAACTTCTCCATGGTCTCACGAACCGTCTGCTGGGTGCTGTCCAGCTCATCGCGAACCCTGCTCCAATCTTTATCACCCGCCGCCTCAATGATGCTGAGGCTGTGGGGACGAACCGCAACGGCAAGGCCGAGGGCATTGGAAAGAGTTAGGACTTCGCGGCCGATTTTCTGAATCTTGTCAGCATCCTTCGCCTGAACCGCAATAAACCCCTCGGCGACAAGACCTCCAAAAGTCAGAGCCAGAAGGGAACGATCATTTGCCGCTACATCGCCGGAGGGCAGCGCGATCCCGCTACCCCAGTTCGGCTCACCCAGTTTATCCAGCACCGCGAAAATTTCGGCGGGAATGGGGACGACGACCTTCTCAACAATCTGTCCGGGGAAATTCGTAAGATCGATCTGAGTGGGTGCTTCCTCCTGACCGGAAGCCAGCAGAAATCCCGAGACCAGGGTGACCGCCAGGCTCTGGCTCAGACGCTTATTAAAATGACAGGAAAAAGTTTTAATCATTACCGTTGCCTGAATTATCGCAGAAAATCACAGACTATCAATCCTGCATCCATCATGATGAAGCCGCTGAAGTTTTCGACAATACTCGCCAATTCGATGTTCAATCAGCCATTGAGGAGGATTTTTCAGCCCGGTTTTCGAATTGGCGGCCAACACCGGAAGAACACCTCCCGGGTCTGTTTCCACCCCCGGCGAAATTCCTGAGTCGTTCCCGAGAATCGAGGCCGGATGGCCATGCGAAAAATTACGGACTCCCGCAGTTCGATCCCTCAAAGGTAAATGGGGAACCAAATCGGTATGATTGACCAGGCGCCACAGCGCGTTTCCCGTCCTGAGTTGGTAAAACGTCTCATTCCCGACTTTCGGAGCGCCGAAGGTGCAAATGAGCTCCGGATGGACAATCGGCCCGACGAGCATAGCAAGAGCACCGCCGAGAGAATGCCCCGTCACGATCCAGGGACGAGGTAACTGAGCCAACTCCTGCTCGATCAAAGGCCAAACCCGTTTCAAAAACACATAGAATCCTGAATGGACATACGCTTCTTCAGGATCACCGTCGAGGAGGTATCGTTTCCACCGATGAGGTCGCACCACCGCGTTCATGACCCACTGCCGCGTCCGGTTAGTCCCCCGGAAGCATACGATCGTGGGCCCCGTATCGTCCCGACGGCGGTAAATCGAGGCATGATTCCCCGTTTTATGAATCGAAACGAGCTCCTTAAAAGGCGTGCGCGTTTCCAGAATGACATCGCGCTGAGGAAACCCGTCGTATTTCCTGCGTCCACGCTCACGATCATCCGGGGTGTAGGCAAGCCGGCACAGCTCCCCCAGCCACCAGGCCGTTGAGGCGGAGAATTCCTCCGCGCCTTCAAAGTGAAAATCAGGCATCCCGTCGACACCTTCGAAAAAGAGCGGATCAGGGTCGAGGCCGAAAGCCCCTTCCCACCGCTTCAGGCTCGCGCGGACACGGGCCTGCCAGTCGCTGAGCGAGACATTGACCGGATCCTTACTTTCGCCGCCCATGATCCGTCACTTAGATACCAGCGAGAGTGAGCGCAATATTCCCGCTGAAACAGACATCCACATCACTCCCCGCAACTCTCGGCCGCCCCTGATAGTCGCCCTTGTAGTGCAGTTTTCCGGTTTCATCCTTCGCATAACAAACCTCCAGCGAGAGCCGCTCCTGCTCGCAATCAATGAGCCGTGGCGCCTCCGATCCGGCCTCGAGGTGGGGCAAATTCACGTTCCAGAACGAACCGACATCGAGGTCCCGGGACAACAGCTCACGCATCACCGCATCGAGACGCTCACCCGCGAGCCCCCAGTCTAAAGGAAGCTCGCGTCGGATATAATGGGAAAAGGCGATCCCGCGCACGCCCGCAAAGGCCGCCTCCCGCACCGCCGCGACCGTGCCGGAAATCGCAAAATCGTGCCGCCCGAGATTGCCCCCATGATTGATCCCTGAAAGAATCCAATCCGGCTGTTTTGGTAACAAATGCGTCAACGCGACCCGCGTGCAATCGGCCGGCGTCCCGTGAACCGCGAAGCGCCGCCGGCCCCGTTCTTCGATCTCAAGGGGCTCATAGGTCGTCACCCGATGACCGATTTGAGACATCTCTTTTGCCGGAGCCACCACCCAGACCTCATCGAAATACGACTCCGCCAGCTCTCTCAGAGCCTCCAGCCCATCGGCGTGAATACCGTCATCATTCGTCAAAAGCGCTATCATAGGAAAAGATCTTTACTGTTAATGTGGCGAGAGGTTATCTCTCACGCGTGAATGAAACACAAGAGCTCGTTTTTTACGACCGTTATACTAAATCCCTCAAGACCGAAGGGATCTACGGTGAAAAGCCATTGCGATGGGCCTACGAGACCACTCCCGGAAGGATCTGCCTCAACGCGGTGATTCGGCGAAAGTGGTTCTCACGACTCTACGGTCGCTGGGCGGACTGCAGTTGCTCGCAGAAAGAGATCGGGAGCTTTATCAAACGCTTCGACGTCGATACCTCGGAATTTCTCGACTCCCCGGAATCCTTCAGCACCTTTAACGAGTTCTTTTTCCGCAAGCTCAAGCCGGAAGCACGCCCCATCGACCCCGGGACCGATTCCGTTGTCTTCCCCGCTGACGGGCGCCACTTTCTAATCCCCGATCTATCGAAAGCCACCACCCTTTATGCCAAAGGCCAGCGATTCGATCTCGCAACGCTCCTCGGCAAGAGCGACCTCGCGGAGGAATTTTCAGGCGGGACCGCCGTGCTCTCACGACTCTGCCCAACCGACTATCACCGCTACCACTTTCCACTCGACGGCACTCCGGAAGAGGGCCTGCTCATCAACGGCTCCCTCTTTTCCGTCAATCCCATCGCCCTGTCACGCCAACTTTCCTACATCACGGAAAACAAGCGGCAAATCACCCCGGTGAACGATTCCCCCGTTGGAAAATACCTCTTTCTCGAAATCGGAGCGACCAATGTCGGGAGCATCGTCAGCACCTCAGTCTCCGGCAGCCCTGTTAGCAAAGGTGATGAAAAAGGCTACTTCCGCTTCGGAGGCTCCATGGTCATCACGATTTTCCCCGAAGGGCGCTTTTCTCCCGATCCCGATTTTATCGCACAGTCAGAGAACGGCATCGAGCTCTACGCGCGCATGGGAGACCGAATGGGCACCACGAAAGCACAGGCATAAGCCGGGGCACAAAAAAACAGCCACCCCGTTAGAGGTGGCTGTTTCGAAAAGAGTAATTAACTCAAATCACGAATTACTTCGAGCAAGCTGAAGGAGCACATGAAGTAGCACAAGCTGCTTTTTTGTTACAAGCACAAGCGTTGAGAGCAAGTGATGCGCAAGCGATAAGTGAGAATAGGATAGCAGTTTTCATAGATGGTTGTTTTTGGTAATTTGTTGTAAAACAATAAACGAAGTCGATCAAAACTTCGCAGGCGGAATAAACCACTTCGCCAAGCGGTTGCAATCGGAGTTTTAATACGTAAACTCGCAGGTTTTCTTACAAAAAATTATTATGAGCCAATCCCCCAAGCATCTCGCCATCGCCGGAGCCACCGGAGCTGTAGGCATTGAGATTCTCAAATGCCTTGAGCAGCGGGACTTTCCAGTCAGCCAACTCACTCTTCTCGCCTCAGCACGCTCGGCAGGAAAGAAACTCACGTTTCGCGGAGAGGAGATCGAAGTGAAGGAGCTCACACCCGATTCATTCGAAGGCGTCGACATCGCTCTTTTCAGCGCAGGTGGCGGGATCTCGGAAACCTTTGCACCGCACGCCGTCGCCGCAGGGGCCATCGTCGTCGACAACTCATCCGCCTTCCGCATGCAGGAAGATGTCCCTCTTATCGTGCCTGAAATCAATCCCGGTGATGCCCCCGGAACCAGCGGCATCATCGCGAACCCCAACTGCACCACGATCGTGAGCCTCATGGCTCTGAATCCAATGCACAAAGCATTCGGAGGAGTCAAAAGCATCATTGCCTCCAGCTATCAGGCAGTTTCCGGAAGTGGCGCACAGGGCATCGCCGAACTCGAAGCTCAGGTCGACGCCATCGCCAAAGGCGAGCCTCTCCCCGAGCGAAACGTCTACCCGTGCCAGATCGCATTCAACGTGATCCCACAGGTCGACAAGTTCCAGGAGAACGGATACACGAAGGAGGAAATGAAAATGCACTTTGAAGGTCAGAAGATCCTTCACGCACCTGACCTCAAAGCCTCGGTCACCTGCGTCCGCGTTCCCGTTTACCGCTCGCACGCCGTTTCCATCACCGCTGTTTTCAACGACAAGCCGGACGTTGCCGCTGCACGAGCTGCCATCGAAGCCGCTCCCGGAGTGCGCGTCGTCGACAATCCCTTTGCTGAAAAACCGGAGTTCCCAACCCCGCTCGACTGCACCCATGGCGACGACTGCCTCGTCGGACGAATCCGCGAAGACCTCGTTCTCGACAACGCCCTCACCTTCTGGGTCGTCGGCGATCAGGTTAGGAAAGGCGCGGCTCTCAACGCTGTCCAGATTGCAGAACTCCTCTAGCGCCGGCGGCGCTGTGAAAGGTAAAAAGTTAAAGGTAAAAGGTCGGATAGGCTGAGAACCCTCACACGAATCCACCGACCCTCCTTTAAACCCTGTCATGTGCCGCACCTAACCCTGTTGAACGCTCGACTCCCCTCTTAAGCCGGGCCTGCAGAACCCCTGACCTTTCACTTTTCACGGCGCGCAGCGCCCTCCACAACATGTCAGCCGATCTCAAACCCTACCTTAAAAGTCGCTGCAAGCTTGTTGACCAGGCACTCGGCAAATTCCTTCCCACCGCGAAAACACGCCCTGCCACGGTGCACGACGCGATGCGTTACAGCATCTTCGCGGGAGGAAAACGACTTCGTCCGATTCTCTGCCTCGCAGCGGCGGAGGCTTGTGACGGAAACTACGAAGACGCCCTCGCTCCGGCCTCTGCAGTCGAGTGTATTCACACCTACTCGCTCATTCACGATGATCTTCCCTGCATGGACGACGACGACCTCCGTCGCGGCAAGCCGACCAGTCACGTAAAGTACGGAGAGGGAATCGCGGTTCTGGCAGGAGATGCCCTCCTCACCATCGCATTCGAGATCCTCGCGAAAACACCGGCAGCAAAGCGCTACGACATCGGCACCTACGTTACCGAACTGGCCAACTGCGCCGGCAGCCGCCATCTCATCGGCGGACAAGTGCTAGACCTCGAAGGTGAAGGAAGCGATGTGCTCCTAACACCGACACAACTCGACTACATTCACAAAAGCAAAACGGCAGCCCTTTTGACTTCATCCCTCCGGCTTGGGGCCATGACGGCCAACGCAACCCCGAAGAAGCTCGAAGCGATCAGTATTTACGGCCAGTCACTCGGCCTCGCCTTTCAAGTCATCGACGACATTCTCGACGTCACCTCGACGAGCGAAAAGCTCGGTAAGAGCGCCGGAAAAGACGAAGCGACTAACAAGTCCACCTATCCTGCCCTTTTCGGATTGGAAAAGAGCCGAAAGAAAGCCGCGCAATTGACTGCCAAAGCTCACGACGCCCTCAAGCCATTCGGCAAAAAGGCTCAGCGGCTGCACGAGATCGCCGACTACCTTCTGGATCGGGATTATTAGTCCTGCGCCCTACGAACTCAGGGCAACACCGCTATCCTCTGCCAGCGCAAGCGGTCTCGAAAACCGTTGCAGGCTCCCGTTCAATTCCCCGTAATCGAGGGGCTTCATGTGGACGATACTGATATCCTCACCGTGATCCCCCTGTTCCAGCATCAACTGGCTGAAACCGGTCAGAAGAATCACAGGAATCTCCGGTGCGATCTCATGAATTTTCCGGGCGAGGCGAATCCCCGTGATTTCGGGCATCATCTGATCCGTGATAACAAGGTCAAAACGCTGATCTGACTGAAACAACTCGAGCGCCTCAACCGGATCGGCTTTGGAAACCACTTCGTGTCCCAGCTTTCTAAGCATCATCGTCGTGGCGAGGAGGACCCTGGGATCATCATCCACGACAAGCAGTCGACGTGGCGAAACTTCCCCCGGAACAGGCTTCCGGACGGATTCAACGGGTCCGCCCACCTCGAAGCCGCCTTGAGCCGGAGCCTCGGGAAAATAAATCCGGAAAGTGGTTCCCCTGCCCCGCTCACTCACAACCTCAAGGCCGCACCCGAATTCTCCGGCAAATGAATGGACCATCGACAATCCCAGGCCACTTCCCTCGCCCGGCGCTCTAGTTGTGAAAAACGGATCGAAAATTTTCTTCCGCGTTGCCTCATCCATTCCCTCACCATCGTCAGCAACTGAAAGGCACCAGATTCCATTGCCGTGATTCGCCGCTTCAGGCGGAAGAGGCGCCCCCTCTTCCACACGGTGCAGCGTCACTCGAATTTTTCCATTGCCGATCCCGATGGCATGACCGGCGTTCACCACCAAATTCATAAGGCACTGCTCAAACTGCTGTGCAGAGCAATAAACCATCGCAGGCCGGTTGTCTGTTTCGACAGCCAAATCAACGTTGGTGGAAAGACTCCCGCGCAACAGCCTGCCGGCGGATTTCATAACAACAACCAAATCCTCCACCTTGGCGCCTTCGTCAGTTTGTTTAGCAAACCGCAGCAGGGACTGAACGAGCTCGGCAGCTCTCGCAGCAGCATCGGAACAAATCCGGAACGCATCAATCGCTCCCGGAACAGCGGCTTCAGCATCTTTCTCAAGAGCCTCCCGGGACAGTCTTGAATGAACCGCAATCGGAGTAAGCAGATTGTTAAAATCATGAGCGATTCCCCCGGCCAGCGTTCCAACCGCATCCATTTTCTGGGTCTCTCGAATTCGAGCCTCCCACTCAACCTGGCTTGTGATATCCCGCATTTGAAACTGCCACTGCGAGGCATTCCCATAATCTCCGATCACCGTCGCCTCCACCCTGACAATATGCTCACCGCTTCCCCTGAGAAGCAGCTCATCGGAATGAATTCCAGATTCACTCAACTCCCCGACAAAATTCGGGACGACATCAGGGGAGACGCCATACCCGGCCAAATCTTCACCAACCCCGGCGCCCAGCATTCTCTCCGCCGCCGGATTGCATGCCACAATCCGGAATTTCCTGTCAGTGACCACAATTGCATCAGTCGTTCCCGCGACAATACCACGGTATCGAGCTTCCGAGCCGGCGAGCGCTTCATTGACCGATTCCAAAGCCTCTTTGGCACGATTTAATATTCGCGTCCTCCACCGGAAATGAAGAGCTACCGCAATTAAAGAGATCAAAAAAACCACTACGTAGAAGCCCGCTGTTTCCCACAGGCGGGGGCGGGCATGCAGCGAAACAGACACAGGAGTACCCGACCTCACTCCCCTCGAAGAAATCGCCCTCAGCTCGATCTTGTGCTTCCCTTTTGAAATTCGGGAAATCTCAATCATCCCATCAACGCTACCCCTCCAGTAATCGCCATCCACGCGATACTCGTAGCGATTCGCCGAAGGGAGTTGGTAATCAGGAATCGCGGTATGGAGCCGTATTCCGTGTTCAGAAGCTTTGAGGGTAATTTCATCGGGAAAGCGATTCGCAAAAACCGGAATCTCGCGCTCAGCCTCTTCCCCCAATACCTGAATCCGCTCCAATCTCAGTTCGGGGATTTGCAGAACATCATTCGATCGCAGATTGTCCTCAGAGGCAATCATGAGAATCCCATAGCCCCCCGCAAGAACCTGTCCGTCCCCGAGAGTTTTCACCGATTTGAACGGATAGGGACGGCTGCTCAATTCCGATCGCCAGGCATAGCCCGCAAGCTCCCGGGATTCCATGTCAAAGAGCTCAAGACTCTCCTCTATCACCAACCAGAGAGCCCCTTCCGGCCCCGGGCAAACAGATGAGACGGGCTTGTTAATCCGGGGAATTTTCTCAACGTTCAGCGTTTCCGGGTGACAGAGAAACAACCCGCTGTTCGTGGCAGCCCAAAGATATCGCCCCTCGTGAGAGGCTGCCATCGACTTCACCACTACATTCTCACCAAAACAAAGAGATGCCCGGTCTCCGCTGGTGGCGTCGAATCGATAAATCCCACCGCGATTTCCCACCCAAACCTCAGTCTCGTGAATGTATATAACTCTCACACGGGATGGCAAAGTGGCTACTTTGAAGATTTTGGAGGAAACGGGATCAAACCGGAACAATTCAGAATTGATCGAAAACCAGAGCTTGCCATTGCAGTCAACCCTCTCCGCACAATCTGCAAAATCAACTGTGTCAACAAAATCGGTAGGGAATGCATTCAGTTGCTCCCATTGCCCATCCCTTAGCCGCTTATTCAGAATCAACTCATGCGGTGTGATCAACAGGAACTTCGACTCCCCCAAATCCCCCATTGCGAGAGCATTCCGACCACTGGCACTCCCGAAACGAATTCTCGTAATCTTGCGCTCTTTCTGAGAAATACTGGCCAAACCGGAGCTGGAATGAACAAGGATATCCTCCCCCGACTCAAAAGTGCGCAGCACCAGCCCCGGAAACAGTGAATCCTTTTTCTCTGTAATCGACGCATAGGTCTGCAAGGAAGCCGAAAGAGAATTTGTGCGAACGAGCCCGAAATCCTCAGTAGCCATCCAAAGCACTCCAAACCGATCAACCAGAACGTCCCGTTGCCTCATTGCCCCTCGTGTATGCTCCGCTCGAATAGAGTTTCCGTATGACACCAGTTCAAGACGCTCACAATCAAAGCTCATAACCCCGCGCTCTGATTTGGTTCCGATCCAGAGCCTGTCTCCGGCAACATTTGATGAGATAGCGGTGAGGAGACAGCTAGGGTAATTTTTCCGGTCCTCAAATGACATCCATTCGAAGCCCCCGTCCTGAACTCTCAGGATTCCATTCTTCCCTCCGGCCCAGATCCGTCCGTCCGGGGTCTGACAGAGACTGGTTAACTCCCATCCCGAATTTGAGTTTAAGTCACGAACTGCCGGAGCAAAAATTTCACCCGACTCCCCGTAAATTGAAAATCGGATCAATCCCGATTCCGAGTCGCTAATCCACAAAGTATCGGGAGATTCTGAGTCTGACAGGATCTGCTGCGGGGAACGAAACACCCCTGATAAAATCTTACCTCCCCATGTTTTGTGCTCCGTGGAAAACGAAAGCAGTCCCTGATCGGTGGAGATCCAAAGAACGCCCCTGGAATCACTGGCAAATGCCCTTAATTCATCACCTGACGGAACCTCAAAAAACTCCGATTCGTGCGAGACAACGGAAAACATACCGACCCCTTCCCCGGTCATCACCCAGATAATATCACTGCCTTCAGACTGGGTCATCGAAAGGACTTCCCCCCGCCCCGCAAACAAACCTGTATAGCGGGGGCGACTGCCATCAAGAGCGTAAAGCCCCTTATTGGTTCCACACCAGACGACCCCGTTTTCATCAGCAAAAACCGAGTATGATTCCAACGGCTCCTCCCACTCCCCGTGGAGCTCACTCACGACCTCGGAGAACCACTTATCAGACCTCAATGGGGATATTTCCCCGGCAAACAATTCCGCAGTAAACAGAAGCACAACCGCAGCGGAAGTTGCACATTTGGTGAAGTAAAACATATCAGGTCGAATCAATTTTAATATTTATAGTAATTTTTGCAAATGCGTAATTATGTAAATAATAATATTTATCACCCTCTTTTTGAGCACCAACAAAAAAGGCACAACCTTCGTTGTGCCTTTCTTATTTTCTTCGTCGGTCAGGGGTTCAAAATGCCCGCCATCATTGAAAGCAAACTTCGCCTCCCGCATTTCCCTTTCAGCGAGACGCTTGAGCATGGCTTGTTCAATTTTCGAATGGTAGTTCCACCAACCTTTCACCCCCGTCATGTTCTGATAGCGGCCCCAGCCGTTTGACTGCTCAAGAATCTCGTCGATCTCATCGAGTCGCGACCGGACCTCCGGCATGTCGACTTTCTGATGGGTGACAATGTAAGGGGCAACGACACTTTCAAAAAGGTGCTCACAGTTCACTTCAAACTTCCCCGACCATCCCCGCATCGGCAGTTCGCGCAGAATCTCACGATTCACGACTCGAGATCCACCAGTCTGACGAAAATAGCGAAAAAGATGATCCGGCATTTTCATCCGGAGCAGTTCCCACAACTCGAACCTGCGCGGGCGATGATTCTCTTCCACCTCACGTTTCCGCCGCGGGCAATACTGAAGAAACTTTTTCTTCCGGCAGTATTGTTTGTGGTTAACGAACTCCAGTAACTCTTCCAGCTGCTCAAAATCAGGGCGACGCGATGCCCGCTCGCTCAGAACAAGATAACGATACCAGCCCCGCTGATACGGCTCCTTGAGAGGAACAACCGGAGCGTTCCACATCGCCCGGCTGAGCCGGCGCTGCTCGAGGATCAAATCCCGAAGTTTCCTGTCCCCGGCCTTCCGGTTCCCGGCCCGTGCCCGACGTGCCTCGTGATCAGGATCATTTTTTGCTATCATCTTAGATTCTTGTAGAAAGGGTGCACCTCATCGAAGGCGCCCCCTTGTCAGGTTATTCGTTCGTTTTTTTAACCAGGCTCATGAGTTCCTCCGGAACCCCGATGATGAGTTGGTTTCCATATCCGGAACCGGCCTCCTTGAGCGTTTCGAGGTAACGCAGACGGAAAAGTTCAGGATTGTTTTCGTAGACACGTGCCGCATTCGCGAAAGTTCGCAGGGCGGCGGCATCTCCACGTGCACGCTCTTGCTGAGCCTGCGCTTCTTTCCGGGCACTGATCACACCCGAGTAGGATGCCTTCAGTTCTCCGCTCAACATGAGGTCACGGATATCGATCCGAAGCACATCGGCGCCGGTCTCTTCAAGGATTGTTTCCTTCACATCGTTGAGAAGGGCTTTCCCGAAATCGGCTTTCCCTTCGACTACGGCGTCCAGTTCAATCCCTCCAATGAGTCGTCGCATCGCCAACTGCACCTGCGTGTAGAGGGCCTGATGAGCATTTTCGACCCCAAGATGAAACTTGAGAGGATCGACCACTTTCCAGAGAGCGACGGCGGTGAGTTTCACGGTGGCGCTGTCGGAGGTGATCACTTCCTGACCTTGAACCACCATTTCGGTGGTTCGCGTATCAAGGAGAATCACGGAGTGCCCGCGCCCCCAGAGTCGGTGACGCCCGGACTCAAGTGTCTCGACGTAGCGCCCGTCTTTGAAGTGAAGTCCCACCTGGTAATCCCAGATCGTAACGATTTCGATACGGCTGCGGACCACGCCGATGATAAGGCCCCCAATCCAGATGACGGCGACGACGAGTGCGATGCTGATGATGATTTCCATTTTCATTTTTTCCATTCTAAAAATTCTTTCGATAATTCCTCCCTTCGGGGGAAACGGTGTTCGTTCTTTTCGGGTATAAAAAAGCCATGCCGCCTTCGCGTTCACTGTTTAGGAACGGAAATCTGAGTTTCATCGCGACGCATCGCCGGAAAAATTCCAACGACGGATCGCGGGAGTGGCTCGATTTGCAAAGTTCCCTACCAGTTGCCCGATCTAAGAAAATCAGGCCGAACACAAAGACGGCAGGCCGTTTGTAGTTTGGTTGTGCAAACCAATGGAGTCGGATTCGAACCGACGGCTATGAGATTATGAATCCCCTGCTCTAACCACTGAGCTATCCAGTCTATCTGCCAATAGGCGGGACCTCTCCGGGAAACCCTTCGAGACCGCACGACAGAAAATGATTTCGACGTTTCAGGACAAGAGGAACGGGTCCCAGTCCGGAATGTCGTGAGTGTTCCGCAGGAATGCCGTTACCGGCATTTCCCGGGGTGTGTGCGGGGTCCGGAGCAAAGAAAGCCCCGCTTCCTTTGGCGTTCGATCCGCTTTACGCGAGTTGATGTCCCGCGCGGCGAGCACACAGTTCTCCCAACTCGTTTCGCCTCCCCGGGACCGGGGAACGACGTGGTCGATATTGCCTTCGCCGGGTTGCAAAGCGCGCCCCGAATACTGACACCGACCACCGTCGCGCTCCCAGAGACCGCGCGAGCCGAACTTCGGTCGCGTCATCGGAACCTTGGCGAAATTGGTGCAGACGATAACCGTCGGCACCCGGATCAAACCGTGAGCGGTTCCGATGCTGGCGTCCTCCTCCCGAACCGGCAGCTTCTGCCAGTCCTCCCAGGAGGTAGGGCTCATGTAATCTTTCCCCTGGATATCAAGAGCTGTTGCGGTGTCGGTTGCCATTTGGCAAAACGCTTCGGCAGGAGTCCGCGTATTGATCGCCTGCCAGTTCCGATTCAATACCAGAACGATTTTTTGATGCAGGATAGAAGTGCTCATGATGCGTCGTTTCGGAAGATTGATTAAAAGTAAATTTGGTTCAGTAAAATGTTTGTTTCGATTTGGTTACCTTTGAGCTTCAGAAGATTACCTGAGTGGCTCCTGGAAATGAAGAACGGAAACGAGCCGGTCAATACCGAAGCACCGCCCAGCCCGCTCCGCCTATTCCCCCTTGCTCTTACGTTGAGCAAGACCGCACCTTTTGACCTGCCATCGGCACGTGAATGGCAAAGAGAGCCCGGATAAGCCGGGCCGCCCCGAACCGGGTCGACCCGGCATGTGATTCCGGGGTTAATGTTAGAGTTTAATCGATTCAATCTCCCGAACGAGGGCGCGTTTGTCCCGTTCGAGCGATTTCATGATTCCCATCGTTTTGTCTGAGAAACCCGCGAGGGCATAGACATCCTTTTCAGGGAACTGGAGCGTTCCGTATCCCGCCAGATCGAACGAGTAAACGCGGGGACGTTTCCCCACTTTTGCGACGTATCGATCAAAAGCGTCTTTCGGAGTCCAGTGCCCCACCCAGGCTTGCATATCCGACAGGATCACGATGCGTTCGTAGGCCTGATTCGCCCGCTGGAAGATCGCGTGGAAGTTGGTTCCACTCCACTCGGCATTCTCCTCAATGCGCTGAGCGATAGACAGAGTCCCGTCATCCGCATTCATGGGAACAAGGCGGGCATCTCCGCTGAAGAGCATCAAGTCCGCATCGTTCACCTTGTAGAGAACCGAAGCAAAGAGTGATCCGATTTTCATCGGCTTTCCAAGCATCGATCCGGAGCAATCCATCGCAACCAGAGTGCGCCCCGGGAACCGGGGGACATTGGAGAGCGACCTATCCACCGCCTTGTTCAAGGCACGAATCACCTTCTGACGTTTTCCGCGCCCAACCCCGGATGACTCAAGAGCATCGAGAGCAACCCGGTATCGGAAAGGCAGAACCATCGACTTGCGAATAAGTTTCCGATCGATGAGACGTTCGGCCACTTCGCTCGTAAGTTGCGGCGCCTGTTCCAGAATATTCCGAAGATTTCGAAGCAACGCGAAGTAACCGATCTTACGCCCGCGAACGAGCTTCGACCAGACTTGCGCTTTATTGAAATCCTTTTCACGGTCGGACTTAGCAGTTTGCCCTGCCTCAGTGAGCTTCGCTTCCCACGTCTCCGCAGGAGCAAGGGTCCCGTCAATAAGCTGACGCAGAGCCTCCGAGTGAGGAGGGTGAAGCAGGTTCACCGCATCAACCATCTTCAGTTCCGCTGAGTCCCGTCGATACTTCGCCAGTTGGTAAGCATCAAATTTGGTAAGCGCGGAACCCAACCCTTTTTTAAGAGAGTTAGGAAGCGGTTTACCGTAAACAGCAATGCAGTAGGCGAGTATTTCCAGAACGTCATCGGCTCGAAAGACAACCCGCTCAAGAAACTCTTTGGTCCACTGCTCACCTTTTACGGCATGAGCGATCTCACCGGCAAGGAGATGAGAAACGGAACGCATTCCGGCCTCACGACGTGCATACAGAGCCGACTTCGCAACGAACCGCTTATCAGGGATTCGATTGATCAACTCGACAAGTCGATTTGCGGTCTCGTCTCCCTTTCGATAGAACTGGCTGTCGAGAAAGCTCGTCAGCATGATCGTGATCAGCTCGAGTTTGTCTGACTGCGAATGGGCCTGCCCTCCGGCGAAGTTAGTTGTGTCCGGCTTACCGGCATGACGTTTGAGTCGTTTATTGAATTTCATATTTGGTTCATTACCTCCTTTCGGTGTTTTGGTTTTTGTTAGGTCGAAACATCAAAGAGTGATGCATCGAAATGGAATCGAAGAGAAAACCGGACGGGGATTGGATGCCTTGCGGCACCACCTTTCCAGGGTGGTCGTGTTTATGGTTTACGAAGTATCCCCGTTCCTCACTGCTTCGAAATTGGCACCCGGACATGGAATTGCACCATGATCTACTGATTCAGAGTCAGGTATCCTAACTGTTGGACGACCCGGGAATTAAAGAGACGGTTCAGAGAAATCAGGCAGGAGCGTGTACGTGCTCTACCACTGAGCTACCTCCCGAAGTCGGGAGAGCGGGATTCGAACCCGCGACCACGCGATCCATAATCGAAGTAGCTCCATCGCCTCACTGCTGAACCGAAATCGTTCTTCTGACCGGTCGGGACCGGTCTGTAAATTTTTACACTGACGCAATGCCAGGCGTTCAGCGTCAGTCATCGGAAAAGCTCAATCCCTGAGCCAATTCCGGAAAAACCCACCAGAGTCCAAAACCTGTTTTCAGACTCACTTTCGGCACCCTCTGCAACTGCAGAGATTCCCGAGATGGGTCATAATCAGGGCAATGCCTCCCAGGGTGGTGACAATGCTGGCGGGGGGAACATGTAAACGTGAAGTGCCGTCGCCATTCTGAACGATTGACGGGCAGCAGGAATCCTGACACTCACCCACCGTGCTCGCGGTCTCAACATCGTAGACGAAGGTCACGTCGCCGGCCTCAGGCATAGTAAAGAGAGGAAATGTTGAAATATCCAAATACGGAAGCACAGCACCTATGAGTAGAAATAAAATCCCTGTGGAACCGCAGGCGACGACCCATTTTTTTCCGTGTTTGCGATACCCGTGAACCATCGCTGTTGAGGCGAGAGGGACAACCAGAAGGGCCGCTCCCCAGTGAGAAGCAGGATGCGCCCACACTCCGCCGAATGCCGGAGCCATGAGTAAAATGAGTGGCGTCACGGCGCAATGAACCGCACAGAGAATCGAAGCGACGACGCCGAAACGGTCTGCCTGAGAACAAACTCGTCCCCCCGGCTTCCGCCTCGATTGTATCCGGAGGGGAGCAACGGGATCACACTCGATACCTCTTAAGGAAAGATCTCTCATATCTTAATGCAAAGGACTTGCAATTATTCCACGCAGCAGGATATTGCAAGAGATTTGCATTAATATCCGTTAAAATTTTAGAATCCAATGACATCGCTTCCCCACACTCTACTTTTGTTTCTTGTTGCAGGAATCCTCGCGACTCAGACAAACCTGGTTGCCGCTGAAACGACTTACGCAGGGGATGTCAAAGGTGTTGAGTGCACTGCCTGCAAGCAGAAGATCGCGAGATCGCTTGGCAAAATCAAAGGCGTCAAAACAATTCGACTCGTGAAAAAGTCAGACGAGAAATACCGGCTCGAAGTCATCACCGATGGTAGCGTTGTCCTTTCCAAATCGCAGATCGTATCCGCGATCGCCGATGCTGAGCACTACGAGGTGACCAGCTGGGGAAAGCAGGGATCTTAAGAGCGCATTCCAACTCTCTTTGAACTTCTCTCACTCAGTCCCTATGAGCCGAACGCTGAATCTTCTGATGCTCGCGGCAATCGTGAGCATCACTTGCTCACCGGTCCATTCCGGCGATAAAGGGAAACCCCTTGTCTTCGTTCCGGCACCTCCTTATGAATTTCTCATCGAAAAAGTCGCGGGTGACCTCATCACCGTAAAGTCGATTTGCGGCCCGAATGACGATCCGCACGAATATTCGCCAACGGCTCGTCAGCTCGTCGAAATCTCCGGGGCTGATATCCTTTTTTCAGGCGAACTCGGATTCGAGAGCAACTTTTACGTAAAGGTAGGCGACGGGAAAGATGCCCCGAAATCGGTCAGCCTCCTCGCAGGACTGCCTCTCCTTGAAGGCAGCTGCGACCATCCAAGTCATCGCCCTGAAGCGACCGAGGAGGAGAAGCGCTCTCATGTTCACGAAGACCTCCACGATCCACACGTCTGGCTTTCACCGGCAATCCTGCAGCAACAAGCCGTAAACGTGGCGGGAACAATCAAAGAACTCCTGCCTCAAACTGACCACGCGACCATTGATGCGAACGTCGCTGCATTTCAAAAAGAACTCGCCGGGGTGAACCTCGAACTGCAGGAAAGCCTCGCCCCTCTCAAAGGCACGCAGTTTTACGTTTACCATGGAGCCTTCGCCTACTTCGCCCGTGATTTCGGCCTCGAACAAGTCGCTGTGGAAGTTGGAAGCCGGGGCCCGTCGCCGAAGCAAGTGGCCGCCCTCTCTCAACAGGCGATTAAAGATGGCGTGAAACTTATTTTTGTTCAGCCGCAATTTGATCAGACCAGTGCGAGGGCACTTGCCAAAGCCATCGACGGCAATGTTGCTTCACTCGATCCGCTGGAACGGGATGTCATCGGGAATCTCCGCTCCATCGCGGAACTCGTGATGAAGGCCAAACACGATTGATTTCACCCCGTCCTCCCTCGAAACTTCAGGACTGATCGCCCCCACATTCCGGCTGATAAATAAAATGGCGGAGCTCCGGAGACTTGCACCCCATTCCGCAGCTGCGGAACCAATCGCTTAGCAGGCGACGCCGGCACGCTTGTCCGGTTGAAAGCTCCCAAAGTTTTTCGCGGTAGGCTGCAAACCTGCGAACGTGTCTTTAATAGCGGCGCGCCTCCTGCCGGCAGGACAAGCTCCGCGATCGGAGTCTCCGCATGCAGCAGGATGCAGGCCCTGCCTGAGCGCCAACAAAATAAATCCGGTCGACGGGACTTGCACCCGCACCGCTACCTTCACAGGGTAGAATGCTATCTGGTTACACCACGACTGGGATCTAAGATTGATGATTTTAAAATGGCCAATTGAAGCCGCCGAATTCGCGGCGGAAAAATAGCAGATCCGAAATCCAAAGGTTCATCTTAAAGTTTCCCCGGAAGGTACTGCCCCTTCTTCACCGGATTAAAAGGCCGGTGCATCACTGTTAATGCTTCGGAGAAATTAAGTTCAAGATTGACGATTCATTGATGGAATACGACTTCGCCCAATTCCGGATTGTATAAATGGTAGGCGCGGTGGGATTTGCACCCACGCAGCCTTGATGGCTTCGGTTTTACAGACCGACTCGGCTCTCTTACTCCGACGCACGCCTTTGTTAAATTGATTATGGAGGGTGGGATCAGCGAAGTGCATTACATCCTGCAATGCGCATCTACGAAGCCGGCTTCGGCGGGACCTCACCGCGGATATGTCGGTTGAACCGACTGAAAAAAATGAGCTGTGATTTGCTGATGCGGGCTGAGAAGGACACCCACTACTGTAGAAACTTGTGCCGGATTATCGCAGACCTGCATGGCCCGCCTTCCCGACTCGTTCCACGCCACCGGGGACTATGAGCCCCGCATGGCGTATCTCTACATGGCTGCCGTTTAGTTTACGGGTCAGGCGTTGGACCCATTCGACAATCGCTACTCGACGTTCCGCTTACCGTTGACCCTGCCGGGCCACAAAGGGGCGATCACCCCACCGTGCAGCTTCCCATCAATCGTCAGAGACCTCGCGAGTCTCGTCGGATCCCGATTCCGGCCGAAGCCAGTCGGAAATTAAGCCATTTTCGCTATCATCGTGGATGCGACTTTGCGTTCGTGGTGAACAATGCGGGACTCGAACCCGCAACTATAGATTAGAAGTCTATCGCCTATACCAATTTGGCTAATTGCTTTCTCCCTGAAAGACGTGCACATCCTGCGGTTCCATTGCTTTTTGAGCAACCGAATCCCACACGCCTTTTGTCCGGCCTCATACCAAAGGTCTCGAACCGTCTACGCGACTTGGGACGACCCGAAACAGGCCATCCCTTACCGATCAACTGCTTCATCGCACTCGGCGGCAAAATTGCCTCGCACGATAAAACTGCCCTTCATTCTTAGCTGTCGATGTTTGCGTGGAGACTCTGCAGGCTGCTACCTCTGCCTGTTGCCTGAGCATTTGCCATCAACAACAGAAGCGTCCCCCATCTTCCAGCATAATTCCGCAGCTTGTAAGGCCACGAAATTCACAGAATCAGGTTTGCCTGGCTGTCCCCGAACCAAAGTCCGAGGCGGCAAGTCCGGGCAGACTCACCTTTTCCCTGCCTCACGACAGGATCATCTAACGACGCCAGGCCGCCAAATTTTCTCGCAGCAGGGCTGCGGTAAAAAGTTAAAAGCAAAAGGTAAAAAGTCAGGGGCTCTGCGAACTAGCGCCAGCCACCTTTTACTTTTCACCTTTAACCTTTTACTCCGGCGTCAGCCGGAAAAAAAGAAAATGAGCAAGTCGCCCCGGTGCTGTCCCGGACAGCTTGTTCCGGGAATCGTTGGATTTGGAGTCCATCGTGCACAACCGGTGCGCGACTTGCTTGTAATTTCGAGATACGGAATCCTCTCCCGTTTCGGAAGGGTCCATCCAACCCTGTTGGGCCATGGACCTAACCCTCTTGAATCCCCCATCCAACCCCGTTGCCTCAGGAGACTAACCCTGTTTAATTTCATTTGAGTCATTCAGGCGGGAAGAATGAGTGAACCCCGGGCTTCTCCGAAACGTCAAAAAGACATCCCGTATCACATTAAAAAAGAACGAACACCGTTTCCCTGTTTTTCAAAGGAAGCCGCAGGATTTCCCGGCGGACGTTTCGGTGTTTAGCAGGCACACCTCCCTGAAGGCCTTTTGATTTTTCTAATTTTAAATAAATACATTTTCAGGAAACATAGATTTGTATATAGATACAATTATCCGGTTAAAGAGCTGAACAGCTCCCCATCCTTGACCGGATTCGTTTGATCGCTTATCATTGCTTTGCGAACAACTGATCAAATTTACCGGTCTTTTGCTTCCTTTAAACCCGTTGTCAGTTGCCGCTGACAGCGGGTTTTCCTTTTTCTAAATTCTTTCTTTTTGTCGGTTCCCGATTCAACGGGAATTCATTTTTATATAATTCCTAGTTTCCGGGGCGTCCGTTTTGTCCGCCCTTCATTTGGGGCAATAAAAAACCCGCTTCCTTACAGGAGAGCGGGTTCACGACGCTTAGCTGGCGTTAAAATGCAGCACTACTAAGTGAACGGGGCCCTCCCCTGGTTGAGTTCTTTCTCTGTCCCTTGATGTTTCGGCTTCGACGCTACGCAATAGGAATTGCGCATGCCGCCGAAACTATCGAGCGCATCAAATCTCAAGCGCAAGCTCTCGATCGGATGACCACAACTCCCCCAACTGCGGAGCAGCGGTAAAATTGAGTTCGATATGAATAATACAGGGTTCATTGAAATGATTTTGTGTGGAATGAGTTTACTACCGATAAAAGGAGCGTCAAACACTAATTACATTTTATATAGATATTTTTTTACTTCCAAACTCCGAGCTCACTCAACTGCTTCGTCGCAGTTCCAGCCCAGTCACGATTTGCAGCGGGACTGGCCGGACTCGGGTGGAGGATCCGTCCGATCGTAACATCAAGATCGAGCCCTTTGGCGATACGCTTCAGCGCGGTCTCGGCAAAAGCGCCGACCCCGACAAGATACTCCGGTTCAAGAAGACGAATGTGCGCGGCAACATATTCATCACAAGCGGCGCTGACCGGCTCCATCTCTGCAGCCGGCAATTTATCCGGGGTGCGATTTCTCCCGCTCTCCTCCATCCAGACAAGCGGGCAGTAATTCACAACGTAGTTGTCGGCGAAGAACTCGTCAGCCTTCGGAAAGATTTCTGAAAACAATCCCCAGAGTCGCTTCCCGCTCACTTCCGACTTCTCACAATCGAAACCGACGATGGGACGCTTAGGATGTTCGTTCTCCGGCTTCCCCACCTCAGCGCTCACCCCCATCCAGTCGCGGACCAATGCGATCTCACCGAAGGGAACGCCTGTCTGCGCCATGCCCCAGGGCCCCGGATTCATCCCCATCATGAGAACCCGCTTCTTCGAGTTTCCGAAACGCTTCAGATAGATCTCATGCGACGCTCTCGCGTAGATCAGAGGATTGTAGAGATGCGTTACCGGTTCAGAAAAGGTAAGTCCTTCCAACTTCGCGAGGAGTTGATCGGTCGCGGATAGAAGTTCGTTTGCGATGGCCATGTCCCATTCAAGAGCCTCTACAGAAATCGTCAAGGAAAGGCGATTTGGAAACACTTCGAAAATTGCGGGAACTCAGATACCGGCTACGCTTCAACCGATGGCGGAATTTACAATAGCGGTGGTGGGATCAGGTTCAGTTGGATCCTACTATGGAGCGATCCTGAGCCGTCACTTTGACGTCTCGTTCCTGATGAGAAGCGACCTCGCAGCGGTAAAGGAGCGCGGGCTGACGATCGAGAGCCCCGAAGGCAACTTTCATCTCGATGACGTGAAGGCCTTCGCCTCAACAGAGGAAATCGGGCCTGTCGATCTCGTCATCATCGCGTTAAAAACCACTGCGAACGGGATTTTGCCGGAAATCCTTCCTCCGCTTCTCAAAGAGTCAACCCAACTCCTCACCCTCCAGAACGGGCTTGGAAACGAGGATTTCCTGCATCAACATTTTCCGAAACACACTATTCTCGGCGGGATGTGCTTCGTCTGCATCAACCGCGGCGAGCCGGGGACGATTCGCCACATCGCACACGGGCTTATTGAGATGGGGGCGCGGGATGACTCCGCAGCGCTCGAAAAGGTTAGCGGGATCTTCACCGCTGCCGGAATCCCGTGCAAAGCGCTCCCTGATCTCGGACTGGCACGGTGGCGAAAGCTCATTTGGAACGTCCCTTTCAACGGTCTCGCCATCGCCGCGGGTGGAATCGATACGCAGGCGATACTTTCCTCACCCGAACTGGAGAACCGAACCCGTGCTCTCATGCTGGAAATCATTGCCGCAGCGGCGGGCTTTGGCTACGAGATTGACGAGTCGTTCGCCGATGCCAATATCAACCGAACCCGCGAGATGGGAGCCTACCAGCCGTCCAGCCTCGTCGATTTCCTTGCCGGAAACCCCGTCGAAGTCGATCCCATCTGGGGCGAACCGCTCCGTCGCGCGAAATCGGTGAACGTTTCCACTCCGCAGCTCGAATTGTTGCATCAGGAGATTTGCGAGGCCGTCGCTTCGAGGGCATCTTAGCGACATGAGCGACTCGACTTTCGAAATCCCGAACTCGATTAAGAAGCACCACCCGCAGGTCGGGCTCGTTCTCGGTTCCGGCCTCGGAGGATTCGCCGAGTTGCTCGAGAATCACGAGTCATTCGAGTTTTCCGCGATCAAAGGCCTCCCTCAGAGCACTGTTCCCGGTCATGAAGGGAAGCTCCACTTTGGCTCCCTCGGGGGAGTCGACCTCGTCGTCGCTCAGGGACGGGTTCATCTTTACGAAGGCTGGACCGCAAAGGAGGTCGCCACGGGTGTGCGCGTGTTTCACGAGCTCGGGGTCTCAACTCTCATTCTCACCAACGCGGCGGGGATCGTGAATGCCAACTTCAAACCGGGACAGTGGATGCTGATGTCAGATCATCTGAATTTGACCCGCCAGTCCCCCCTCACCGGAGACGCTCATTTTATCGATCAAACCCATGTCTACTCGCCGCAACTGCGGGAACTCATGAAAGCGGAGAGTCGCGAAACAGGATCATCGAGACTGTATGAGGGCGTTTACGCGTGGATGAACGGCCCCGAATACGAGACCCCTGCGGAAATTCGGATGTTGCGAACCCTCGGTGCTGATGCCGTAGGAATGTCGACTGTCCCCGAAGCGATTCAGGCACGAGCGCTCGGGATGCGCGTGCTCGGAATGTCCTGCCTCACCAACTACGGCGCCGGGCTTTCCGGCTCGCCGCTGAGTCACGGGGAAGTCATCGAAGTCGGGCGCGATGCCGCGGCGGAACTCTTCACGCTGCTGGAGAGTGCAATTCCGGCGATGGTCGAGATCTAGAGAAAGAGGTTAACCGCTGATGGACGCTAATTGGCGCTGATAAGAAATGAGTGGTGCCCGTTTAAAAATTCTCGACGAATCGCATACGCTGCTCCAAAGATGCCACCACTCGAAGAGTGGCGGCTACGTGCCCTTCTACCTCCGGGAGAAGATTCAAAGCATCGATCCCTCTTAAAGCAAAGTCAGCAGCTCGGCCGGCTTTTCCAAAAACACCTCAGCCCCTGCAGCGCGCAATTCCTCTTCGTCCCGAAATCCCCAGCTCACTGCGACGGGCAGCATCCCGGCATTCACCGCCGTGAACATATCGACATCCGAATCACCCACGTAGGCGCATTGAGACGGCGCGCAGTTCACCAGCCCGGCAGCCTCAAAGGCCCCCGCTGGATCCGGTTTTCTTTCCATCCCGTCGCGAGCACCGAGAACAACGTCCCACTCCCAGTCGGCGAGAAAGGCTTCGACACATTTCAGAGTGAAATCATGAGCCTTGTTCGATAACACGCCGATAGGAATGTCTCTCGCTTTCAGCTCATCGAGCAGCTCCCCCATACCTGGAAAAATGCAGGTCGTATTCTTCCAGTTACGACCGTAGGCCTCGCGGTATTCGGCGAGAATCACCTCGGACTCTTCACCGTCGGCAGGACGATGCTCAGGAGGAAAGATATCCTGCACGAGACTCATCATCCCGTTCCCAATGAAGGTTCGGTAGGCATCCATGGAGTGCGTCGGCATTCCATGAGCACGCAACACGTCGTTCCCCGAATCGGACAAATCCTGCAGGGTGTCCAGCAGGGTTCCGTCGAGATCGAAAATGACCGCTTTAATCGAATCACTCATGACTCGGACTTCTGCTTGAGGTTAAAGGCACAGATCAACGCCTTCAAACCGGCCATCTCGATACTCGGATCGACGCCACAGCCCCAGAGAAGCTGACCGCTTTCCTCATCCTGAATCTGAACATACGCCGCGGAATCCGCGTCGGAGCCGCCGCGCAATGCCTGACTGCGATAGTCAGTCACTTTAAAGGTTTTCTGTCCCGCCCCGTCGAGGAAATGCACAAAGGCATTAATGGGACCATTACCTTTTCCAGTCCCCTCAATCGTCTCACCATTCAATTCAACAGCGGCATGGCAGATCACTTCCCCCACTTTCATGTTGGTGTGATCGAGCTCGAAACTGGTCAAGGACATCGGCGCATCGACATTGACGAACTGCTCGAAAAAGAGCTCGCCGATCTCGTCGTTACCGAGCTCACGCCCCGCCTCATCGGCTTTGTCGTAAACAAATTTGCCGACCTGAGGATGCATCGATTTGGGAAGGTCGTAACCGTGCTCACGATCGAGAACATAGGCGACACCGCCCTTACCACTCTGGCTGTTGATACGAATGATCGCTTCGTAACTGCGCCCGAGATCCTGAGGGTCGATCGTCAAATAGGGAACACCCCACTGGACATCTTCACTCCCCGCCGCTTCCACATCGGAAACGCGACGATCGAAGCCTTTCTTGATCGCATCCTGATGACTTCCCGAGAAAGCGGTGAAGACCAACTCCCCGGCGTAGGGATGACGCTCAGGCACGTTGAGACGCGTCACTGTCTCGTAGATCTGGCGAGTCGAGGACAAGTCCGAAAAGTCGAGCCCGGTGTCGATCCCGTGACTGTTCATATTCAAGGCCACCGTGACGATGTCGAGGTTACCGGTGCGTTCGCCGTTTCCAAACAACGTTCCTTCCACGCGGTCCGCTCCGGCCAACAAGCCAAGTTCGGTCGCTGCCGTTCCCGTTCCCCTGTCATTGTGCGTGTGCAAACTGATGATGGAAAACTCGCGATTATCAACGTGACGGCAAAACCATTCGATCTGATCGGCATGCACATTCGGAGTCGTCCACTCAACCGTGGCGGGAAGATTCAAAATGATTTTTTTATCTTCGTTAGGCTCCCATACGGCAGAGACAGCATTGCAAACCTCGAGCGCATATTCCGGCTCAGTGTCCGAAAAACTCTCGGGAGAATACTGCAAGGTAATCTCCGTGTCGGGTAAAGTGGGCACCAACTCTTTGATCAACTCGGCTCCCGCTACCGCGATGTCGCGGATACTCTCTTTACTCGCGTCGCCGAAAGTGACACGCCGCTGCAAAGGCGAAGTCGAATTGTAGAGATGGACAATGGCCCGCTTCGTTCCCTCGAGACTTTCGAAAGTGCGGCGAATCAAATGCTCACGCGCCTGCACTAACACCTGCACGGTGACGTCGTCGGGAATGCGGTTTTGATCAACGAGAGCACGCAAAAAGTTGAACTCGGTATCCGCGGCGGAGGGGAAGCCCACTTCGATTTGCTTGAAGCCGATTCGGACCAACTCATCAAAGAGAACGAGCTTTTCTTCTACGCTCATGGGAACCGGTAGCGCCTGATTCCCGTCGCGAAGGTCAACGCTGGCCCAGATTGGTGCGTGCGTGATCGTCCGGTTCGGCCATTGGCGATCCGGCAATTCAACCGCTGGAAACGGTCGGTATTTCTTGATGGATTCAGGTTTCATTAGTTCTGATTAGTGGTTGAGAATGAGTAGAAAAGCAAACTCCCGTACACAATGATCCCTTAAACAATGGGACAGGGAGTTGGAAGAATAGAAAGAAGAACGGGCAGACTAGCCCAGTAGCACCAGCTCGTTAGCGAGCAGAGAGAGAGAAAAAACGGTGCTGTTCTTTGAGATTTTCATCCTTGGAATAGTAAAAGGTAGTTTCGATTCCCGACCTGTCCAGCAACAATGTGAATAGGGAGCTATCACAGCATAGGAATCGGAATGAGTTTCATTCCGCAACTTTCACAGCCTGTAGAGGAACGAGAATCGTTCCCAAAGCCTCTGCGGAGAATGAATCCTCATTCCCCTGCCTTTCGCTGAAGCAAAACCTGAAACTCGTCAGCTGCTCCCGACTCAATGAGCGGATCGCTCACAATTCCATAACGCTCGAGAAATTCCCGCTGCGTCTCGCGGCGAACCGTCTCGATCCCGGCGTCGCGCCCCCAGTTCTCCAAATCGGAAAAATTCACATCCACGGTGAGATCCTGCTTTCCAAACCGGCTGTAGACCCGGCCTTCGGTAATTCGCTCGTTTTTAAAATACCCCCGAACTGTCCCCATCAAATTCCGACCGTAGACATCGCCGGGATCGCCACCGTAATCGACTGAGAGGATCGAACCGGCTTTCCAGTTTGCCCCCAGCTCATTGATCCAGCCTTTCACCGAAGGCTGAATTTCAATTCGACGTCCCGCCTTCATTTCGCGCAACTGCATCGCGGTGAAGTCAGCGGGATCGATCGCAGCAGGGAGCGGACACCAGAATTCTCTGAGACCATCTGCCTCATTGTAGCTCACACAAATCTCCTCCCACCGATTTGATTCCCCCGTCGCGCGCAACCATTTCGCAGGAAAGGCGTCGAAGAGTTCATTCGAATAAATCAGGGCGCGTCCTTCCGTCTCACGAAGGGCCTCATGAACCGTATCATGCCACCTGACGCGCTGACCTCTAAGCCGCCTCCTCTGCCGTTTCCGCAAAGCCGGGGAAACCTCGACAAGATGATAATCCAGTTTACGCCGCCCCCACCATCCAAACTCTTTTAGAACACCGGCCGCGAGATCGCCACTTCCGGGCCCGACTTCGATCACGGAAACCCTCCCGTTCCATTCGTGATTCCCGGCCTCAGCCTGAATCCAGAACGCAACCGCCTTACCAAGCCCCGCCGATAACGTCGCCGTCGTGGCGAAGTCCCCCCGCCCATTCCCGACATCGCTGATGTTCGCACCGTAATAACCGAATTCCGGATCATAGAGCGCCAGAGCCATGAAATCCTCGAATGACATTGAGCCACCCGATGCCTCGAATTTGGTCTTTAGAAATGCGCGCAAGTTCGGCATGGAAAGTCATGACTAAACAGTGTTTAGTCCCGTATTCAACAGGGTTGACTCCCCGCTTTTCACCCCTGAATCGGTTGCGCTTTTCCCAATGCTCTCATTTCATCGTCTTATTGCCTTCTTCGCCGCAGCCCTCCTGCTCAGCTCTTGCGGCCCTGAGAAAAATTCCGATTCCACCACCGTGGAAGAGGACTACTCACCCTATCACTCCATCCCGAACGCTGACTACGCAGGGCTGAAAAGCTGCGTCGAATGCCACACCGAGCAGCATCAGGACTGGCTCAAGAGTGATCACCACCTCGCGATGAATCCGGCGACAGACGAGTTCGTTCTCGGCGATTTCAACGATGCAGAGTTCGACCACTTCGGTCAGAAATTCCGCTTTTTCAGAAAAGGGAAAGAATTCTGGGTCAACGCACCGGATTCAGAGGGCACCTATCAGGACATGAAGATCGACTACACCTTCGGTCATGAACCGCTCCAGCAATATCTGATTCCCTTTCCCGGTGGTCGCTACCAGGCGCTGCAGGTGTGCTGGGACTCGCGACCGAAAGAGGACGGAGGCCAGCGCTGGTATCACCTCTATCCCGACGAGCCCGTTCCGCCGGAAGATGTCCTTCACTGGACGCGCCGTCATTTCAACTGGAACTACATGTGCGCCGACTGTCATTCCACCAACCTCGACAAGAATTTCGATCCTGACACACTCACCTACGACACGACCTGGTCGGAAATGAACGTCAGTTGCGAAGCCTGCCACGGCCCAGGATCGGAACACGTTCTCTGGGCAAATGCCACCGCGAAGAAGGAAGGCGATTCCGGTATCAGCGACGAGGAAAAGAAGGCGCTCACCGATTACGCCAAATCCAAAGGGCTCGTTGTTACCTTGAAGGAACCGGAAGAGGGCGGCTGGGCGATCGATCCGGAGACAAATCTGCCGAAACGCACCATCCCGCTGAAATCGAACGTTCAGGTCGAAAGCTGCGCGCGCTGCCACTCCCACCGATCGCTCAACGAGCCGGTCTACACTCCCGGTCAGGGATTTCACGACTCGCATCACCCCTCAGTCATCACCGATCAACTCTATCATCATGACGGGCAGATCGATGAAGAAGTTTATGTCTACGGCTCCTACGTGCAGAGCAAAATGTTTCACGCCGGAGTACGTTGCTCGGATTGCCACAATCCGCATTCGATGAAGCTGAAAATGCCGGGCAATGCGCTTTGCCTGCAATGCCACCAGGCGGAGCCCTACAACACACCGGCGCACCATTTTCATGAAATGGGCAGCACCGGGGCAAGCTGCGTTGAGTGTCACATGCCGCACAAAACCTACATGGGCGTGGACGACCGGCGCGACCACAGCATTCGCATTCCCCGTCCTGATCTTTCCATGAAAGTCGGTTCCCCCGACGCCTGCACCCAGTGCCATGAAGACCAGACACAGGAGTGGGCCGCAGAAGCTGCTAAAAACTGGTGGGGCGGAGGTCCTCGCAATGCGCACTACGGGGAAATCCTCGCATCGGCCCGCCGCGGGGAACCGGGTTCACTGGAAAGAGTGATTGCTTTGGCAGGCGACTACGACCAGCCGGCGATCGCACGCGCTGCCGCCGTTGAGACTCTCGGACAGCAGGCTCCCGGTCTCGAATCGACGACCGCCCTTGCAACCCGCCTTGCGGACAAAGATCCCGAAGTGAGAGCTCAGGCCCTCGCGGCCCTTTTGCCCTACCCTGCCCAGCAGCGCATGAATCTGGGTAAGGGGCTTCTCAGCGATCCTGTAAAGTCGGTTCGCACCGAAGCAGCACGCGTTCTGGCTGCTGCCTCACCTTCATTTGAAGAAGCAACCCGTGAAGCCTTTGACACCGCCAAGGCCGAGCTCATCTCCAAACTGGAAGCAATCTCGGACCGCGCCGCAGGGCATATGGGACTCGCTCTCTTTTACACTGATCTCGGTGAAACAGAGAAAGCGAAAGCGGCCTACGAAACCGCGAAACGGGTCGAGCCGGAGTTCGTTCCCGCGCGAATCAATCTCGCAGAGATGCTCTATTCAGAGAATCGCCCGAAGGAAGCGGAGGGTGAATTCCGCGAAGCCGTCGAGGCAGCAATGATCGACGGAGAAGAGGGCCTCGCCCGCGACGCACTGGCGCGTTTTTTGATCCGGATGAAGCGATATGACGAAGGCGTTGCGGAGCTGAAACTGGCAACCGAACTGATGCCGAACCACGCCCAGACGCATTACTTCTACGCCGTGGCGATGAACTCACTGGGCAAGTTTCCCGAGGCGATTCCCTACCTGAAAAAGGCCATCGAACTTGATCCCTACAATATGGAATATCTCACCGGCGCCGCGGCAATCATGCGGGACGGCGGTAAAATGGCAGAGGCGTTGAAATACGCGAAAGAAGCGCTGAAATTGCAGCCCGAGAATCCGCAATTGCAGCAGTTGGTGCAGAGTTTGGGTGGGTTGTAACAATCTCCCGGAGCGAGATTGCCACAATGGTTACTTCCTCACATATCGCCGCAACTCGAAATCATCATTCTCGAATAACACTTCGGTCATTTCAAAATCGGCTTCGAATTCGGGCAGGCTCGTGTCGCCTTCGTAGGGATGGAAGACGTAGCTGAGAAGCACTTCATCGCACAGGGGAATCATTTCGCCGTAGATTTGAGCGCCTCCGATGACGCTGGCGGCTTCTTCGTCTTTGACCAGCTCCACGGCGGCATCGCAGCTACCGACCAGCTCAAATCCCTCCGGCACTTCGGTGAGCGACCGGGAAATGACAATATTCCGCCGCTTTGGCAGAGGACGCCCTAACGAATCCATCGTCTTGCGGCCCATGATGATGGGATGCCCCACTGTCATTTTTTTGAACCACTTCAAATCCTCAGACAATCGCCACGGCAAGCCACCGTCTTTCCCAATGACGCGGTTCGACGCCATTGCGACAACGGCTTTTAAAACGGGGCCACTCATACAGCGATGGGAGCTTTAATCGTTGGATGAGGATCGTATCCGACCAACTCGAAATCATCGAAACAGAAACCGTCGATTTCTTTGACGTCGGGATTCAGCTTCATTCTCGGAAGCGCTCGCGGCTCCCGGCTGAGCTGCTCACGCGCCTGCTCGAGATGATTCGAGTAAAGATGAAGATCGCCGAAGGTATGAACAAATTCACCCGGCTTCAAACCGCAGACCTGGGCCATCATCATCGTGAGTAAGGCATACGAAGCGATATTAAAAGGAACCCCGAGAAACAAATCAGCGCTCCGCTGGTAGAGTTGGCAGCTGAGTTCCCCCGCACTCTCATCGACATAAAATTGAAACATGGTGTGACACGGCGGCAGCGCCATGTCCTCCACATCGGCGGGATTCCACGCACTGACGATGTGACGCCGACTGTTCGGATTGTTCCGAATCGAGTCCACGACCCGCGCAATCTGGTCGATCGTTTCACCGGAGCCCGGATTCGCCCACGAGCGCCATTGCTTTCCGTAGACGGGACCGAGGTCGCCATTTTCGTCGGCCCATTCGTCCCAGATCCGAACGCCGTTGTCCTTCAGGTATTTGATATTCGTGTCACCCTGCAGAAACCAGAGCAGCTCATGAATGATAGACCGGAGATGCAGTTTCTTCGTCGTGAGACAGGGGAAACTTTCGCGAAGATCAAATCGCGCCTGAGCACCGAAAACACCAATCGTGCCGGTTCCGGTGCGATCGCCGCGTTCCTTTCCGTTCTCGAGAACGTGGGTGAGTAAGTCGAGATAGGCTTTCATTTTCGGTAAAGTGAAGAGGGCCCCTGCTCAATCGAGCTTTCCAGTTGCGCGAGCAAACCGGAGAGGGTCGTTGAGTGGATCAAGTTAGCGGCATCATCCGCGCTGATGAAGCCAGCTTCAACCTGCGTTTTCTGAGTGAATGAGATCAATTCGTCGTAAAAACCGTCCACATTGAGGACTCCGCTCGGCTTATCATGAACCGAAAGCCTCGACCAGGTCAACATCTCAAAAAGTTCGTCGAGCGTCCCGATTCCACCGGGAAGCGAGATAAAACCATCGCTGAGATCCGCCATGACCTGCTTTCGCTCCAGCATCGTTTCGACAACGCGCATCTCAGTGATCCCAGGATGCCCGAGTTCGCGGCTCTGGAGGTAGGTGGTGATCACTCCGATAACCTCTCCGCCCGCTTCGAGACACGCGTCAGCGACCGCGCCCATCATTCCGACGCTTCCCCCGCCGTAAACGAGGCGGATTTCCTTATCCGCAAGGTAACTGCCAACTTCTCTGGCTGAAGCTTCAAAGGCAGGATTAGCGCTCGTTTGCGCTCCGCAAAAGACGCAAAGGGACTGGATAGAAAATGACATAGGCTCTCTATCGTTGCGTATCCGGATCGAGCTGCAATCAATATTACCGTTACCACTTCGTGCCCCATTGTTACCGTTTCGTGATTTTTTGCCCATATTCTCAAATCCACTCGCGCCCTATCCAAATCCTCTGCTAAGATGCGCCCATGACTGCCAAGCAGTATTTTTTTGAAGGGAGAGTGCAGGGAGTGGGTTTTCGTTACGCAACGAAGCAGCTCGCAAAAGGGTTTGATGTGCTCGGCTGGGTGCGGAATTGCCCCGACGGCCGCGTCGAACTGCAAATCATGGGCGACGAGGAGGAACTCGATGAATTCCTTCAGGAACTGCACGACAGCCCGCTCGGGCATCATATTCTGGAACAGGAAGAACGCACTGTGCCGCTATTAGAAGACATCAGCGGTTTTTCGATCCGAGACTAATTTTCATGAGTGAACTGGCAGTAGAAGTCAAAAATTTAACCAAGGTCTTCGCGACGGGTCTTAGCAAAGACTACGTTGTCGCGGTCGACAATCTCTCGTTCGAGGTCAAAGCGGGCGAAGTCTACGGGCTCATCGGACCAAACGGTTCGGGGAAATCCACGACGATGAAGGTGGTTCTCGGGCTCATGGCCGCGAGCAAGGGTTCCGCAAAAGTATTCGGACTCGACAGTGGCGACATTCGCGCCCGCAACGAGATCGGATTTCTTCCCGAAAATCCCTATTTTTACAAGCATCTCTCCGGTGCTGAAACACTGAAATTTTACGGCAAACTCTGTGGAATCAAAGGTTCGGAGCTGAAAGACCGTATCGCCGAACTGCTCAAACTCGTCGACCTCGAGGACGCCGCGAATCGACGTCTCGGTGGCTATTCCAAAGGGATGCTCCAGCGCATCGGCCTCGCTCAAACTCTGATCCAGAATCCCCGCCTCGTCATTCTCGATGAACCGACCGCCGGTGTTGACCCCGTGGGTTCCCGTCAGATTCGGGATCTCATCATGAAGCTGCGCGACGACGGCTACACCGTTTTCCTGTGCTCTCACCTGCTGGAGCAGGTCCAGGAAGTCTGCGACCGCGTCGGCATTATTTTCAAAGGCCGCATGCGCCGCGAGGGTTCACTCGATGAACTCATCGCGATCGAAGACCAAACCGCAATGACCCTCGAAGGAGCCAGCCCTGAACTGATGGAGAAAATCAACGCGCTCGTCGCTGAAGACGGAAAAGCAAAGATCCTCGAACAGGGTCACCCGAGGACCACCCTCGAGCGGCTTTTCATCAATATCGCCGGAAAACGAAAGGAGAACGCTGAAAATGAGTGATTCCAACGCCACCACCCCGACTTTGCGCCCGCCCACGGCGAAAGTTCCGCTCTTTTCCCTCGGGCGGGTCTGGACGATCGCGGCCAGCACCGTGACACAACTCGTCCGGATGAAGACCTTTTACTTTCTCCTCGCCTTCGCTCTCGTCGTCGTAGCGGTGGGAAATTTCAACATCCCCACGACCCCGGCGAAGGAACTCTCGATGATCAAAAAGGTCTCCTTCGGAACGATGGACCTTTTCGCGTGGCTCTTCGCGATTGTCTCGACTGCCCTTCTCATTCCGAGAGATCTTGAAGACAGAACGCTCTACACGATTCTCTCAAAGCCGGTGCGCCGCATCGAATATCTCGTTGGCAAGCTTGGCGGTGTGCTCTTCGTCGTCGGCGTTTCACTGCTAGCGATGTATGCGATCTGCGCCGTCATGATCTACGCCCGTGAGATCAACTTTGTCGGGGCGGAATTTGAAGCAATGAAAGCGGACAGCAGCTACACTCAGGAGGAAATTGCGGAACAACTCACCCTTATTCAAAAGCAGGGTCTCCGCGCCGAGCTCGGGATCGCGGTTCTCGCTTCATTTCTGAAAGCCTCCGTCGTCGCAGCAGTGACGATTTTCCTGTCCACCTTTGCCTCGAGCTCCCTCTTCACCATCATTGTGAGCGTTCTCCTTTTCCTGATCGGACACGCCCACACCATGGCGACGAATTTCTGGCTGCATCAGAGTGACTCAAATCTTTTTGTGCAGATGCTCGTGAAGGTCATCAAAATCCTCATCCCCAACTATCAGCTCTTCTCGTTCAGCGAAGGCGTCGTTCAGGGGGAGGCGATTAACTACGCCGTGGTCTCTCAGATGGGGATGCTGACGGGAGGCTATCTCATCGTCTTCCTGCTCCTCTCACTGCTCGTTTTTGTGGATAAAGAATTCTAGGTTCCGGTGAAGACAATCCTACAGAAATGCCCGCGTCTCGTGCTCGTCATTGCCGGGCTGGCACTCTTCGGGTTCATCCGTGAACCGATCGAGGACAGGCTTCGCGTGAGGCTTGTTGAAGAGAAGCTGCTGCTTCCCCCCCCGGGCCAAACCGCTATGGAGCAAATGAGTCAGTCCGCGCTCATGGGCACCCTGGGAGGGCTCAGGTCGCTTGTTGCGGTGTTCCTGACACTGGAGGCCTACGAGCACTTCAGCAACAAAGACTGGGAGCAACTCAGCCAGACTTACGCGGTGATCACCAATCTGGAACCCAACGATGAAGAGCACTGGGTCACCTGGATTTGGCACATCGGAATCAACGCGACCGCGAACATGGAGATCGACGACCGACTCCCTGAATTTGAGAGGAAGAGACGGTTTTTCGCGTATGCCCTCGAAGCGGTGGACATTGCAGAGCGGGGCATCAAACAGAATCCCGAGTCGGCCACGATTCGGATGCAGCTGGCGGAAGTCTATCGGGAAAAGTTGAAAGACAACTGTGCGACCTCGCGCGTTTACGGAGACACGATCGGCCTCCCCGACGCCCTGCCCTTTGTAGAGCGATTTCACGGCTATTTCATGGCCCGCTGCGAAGGCAAAGAACAGGAAGCCTACGACTACCTCTCGGGCCTTTACCGGGAAAGCGAACGCAATCACTTACCCACCCTGATTGTTGAGATCAAGAAGCTCGAAAAGTTCCTGAATATACCTATTCCGCAAAGGATTCCCGACGCAGACCCTGACAAGCGACCGCAGAAGTCGAACCGCAAAAAACCGGCCCCGAACGAACTGCCCGGCGGCCTTATCATCCCCTGATCGATTAGTGTTAGCAAAACCAGGCAGAAGTTTTCCAAGCTTTTCCTTCCCCATCGTTGCGAAAATGCTAATTTATGATTAGTTCGCACTTCCCCGTTCAATCGGAATCACTGAATGTGCGGGGTAACAGGCAATGAAATACGCCATTTTTGGAGACATCCACGCGAATCTCGAGGCATTCGAAGCAGTCCTTGAGCATGCAGAGCAGCAAGGTTGCACCGAGCATGTTTGCACCGGCGACATTGTAGGCTACGCGGCCAACCCGGGAGAGTGCCTTGCGAAAGTGCGCGAGCTCGGATGCCCCGTGGTTAAAGGGAACCACGACGAGGAGGCGATTCTGACGACGAGCCTCGACGGACTCAATCCGCTCGCAAAACAGGCGATGGAGTGGACCCGCGATCATCTCAATCCAGAGGAGCAGGACTTTTTAAGAAACCTGAAACTCGTTCGCCAGGTCCGTGATTTCACGATCGTTCACGCGACGCTCGATACACCGGGCAGCTGGACCTATGTGACCAATAAATTTGATGCGATGGCGAGCTTCAGCTATCAATTCACCCAACTTTGCTTCTACGGGCATACGCATACCCCGCGAATCTACATCAAGGGAGACAGCGTCGAACCCATCGAGGAAACCACCGTGAACCTCGAAATGGGGAGAAAGTATTTTATCAATGTAGGTAGTGCCGGCCAGCCCCGTGACGGCGACTGGCGTGCCTCCTACGCGATTTACGACGTCGAAGAGCAAACTGTCTCGATTCAGCGAATCGATTACGACATCCAGAAAGCTCAGGACAAGATCATTGCGGCGGGCTTACCGGAAATGCTGGCCCACCGCCTTTCACTGGGTAAGTAATCCATTACCCCTGCCGCGACGATGAAACAGGTCTGCATCTACACAGACGGTTCCTCCCGTGGAAACCCCGGCCCCGGCGGCTACGGAACCGTCGTCACCTATGGCGGTCACTCACGCGAGCTGGCCCAGGGATTCGTCACTACTACGAACAACCGCATGGAGATCCTCGCCTCCATCGCCGGACTCGAAATCCTCCGCGAACCCTGTCAGGTCACCGTCTATTCAGACTCGCGTTACCTCGTCGACGCCCAAACCAAGGGTTGGGTCGAAGGCTGGAAAAAGAAGGGCTGGAAAAAATCGGATAAAAAGCCGGTGAAAAACATCGATCTCTGGAAACGACTCGAAGCCGCTGCGGAAGGACATCGCATCGACTGGCAGTGGGTCAAAGGTCATGCCGGTCACGAAATGAACGAGCGCTGCGACGAGCTCGCGACCGAAGCCGCCGACGGTCTCCGCGGAAAGCTGATCGAGGACAAGGGCTTCACGCCCACTGACTGAAGTGCCGCGGGCAACAGGCCTTCACTTTGCGCCGACTTCCTTGAGGTATTCCCGGAGACTCTGGATGGCGCGTCTTCCTTCCGGCGTTTCATCGAAAACATCCGGCATTGGAGTGTCCCGCTGCACCGCCTGAGGATGGAGGAGAAATTGCTCAAACCAGTCACGCTCGAGCCGCTCCGGACTGAACGCGAGATTGATTCCAGGCAATCCACTTGATTCAATCGCCCCGGCTCCGTGACAGGAACGGCAATTCATTTCCGCCGAGTGAAAGACCGCCTTTCCCTCCTCCGGAGTTCCCTTTTTTCCACCGAGCCGAGGCCCTTTCGGAAGTTCATCGAGTTTTCTAAACTGCTGCAGAAAGGGCTTCACATCCTCATGCCCGAACAAAGGCATTCTCGCCACCATGTAGGGCCGCACCGCGCCACCGCCGTTCACGCCGAGAAGAACCCGCTCCATCCAGTCCGGAGTCAGCTTCGCCCCGATCCCGTCGAGAGCAGGAGGCAGATTCCCCCATCGTCCGAGCGCCAACGCCTCTTTCGAGGAAAATCCAAAATACACCTCCCTCGCCATCTCCGCACCGCCGACGCCGCCCCTTTCATGACATGCGTAACAATTGAGCCGCTTCATCCTCCAATCGACTTCCCCCTTGAGGTCGAACTCCTTCCGACTTTCGAGCCTGCGCAAAGCCGCGCTGATGGCCCGCTTCTGCACTTCATCAAGTCCGTAAAAAGGAATCGCGCCGCCGGGAGGGCGCTCTGAAAAACAACCGCCAATCACATCGGGATTGATATCAGCAAGAGGCATCGCCTGTGGCTTTGCGAGAGCGTTGCCCCGCTCATCGGGAACGGAGTGACAGGCATGACATTGCTTTGATTGAAAAAGTGCTTTCCCCTTCGCGATTAGAGCCCCGTCCGTCTCCATCGAAGCTCCTTCCGCGAGCGCGTTCGTGAGATTTTCCGGGAGGATCAAATCGGGCCCGGCACGAAGGTAGGCCGCGAGATCGATCGCCTCTTTTTCACTGAGTTTGAAATCCGGCATCCGGCCCGAGGGGCGATGCTCGTGGGGTTTCAACAGGAAATGGGTAAGCGCATCGAGATTGTAGAGATCCGCAAGATTCATTGCCACACTCGGAAGACCCGAGAGTTCGATCTCCGCGTTTTCCGGAATTCCCTCAGGCCGGTAGCCCACTTCAGGTGCATGACAGGCGACGCATCCGACACTGTGATAAAAACGGCGCCCCGCCTCAATATCCCCGACTGGATAATCGGGAACCGGCTCATTCAAACTCGCCAGATAGTGTTTCAGCGCCTCCACTTCCGCAAGATCACGATCGGGTCCCGCGAAGAGACTCGGCATCATCGTGTCGCGCTTCAGAAAGCGGGGATTCCGAATCATCAACTCGAGACTGACGGGATCGAGGCGGCTCGAAACACCGCTCAGGTAAGTCGCTTCAACGCCCTCCAGTTGCTCTTCAAGATGCTTTGGCGGCGCATGACAGGCCACGCAGTTGAGTTCGTTCAGCAGAATGAAACCACCCTCGGCGAGGTAATCCTCATCATCGAGGCTGCTGTGAAACCGCTCAAATCCGATCACAAACGGATAATTCACCGGCTTGGCATGGGCGGGATGCGCCTGAATCTCTTTCGCCGGCAAAAAGGCGATGAGCAGGAAAAGAAGCAGAAAAGGCGACGACTCAACCCTCCCGGGTCGACGACTCAACCCTGTTTGGTGATGCATCATACCCTCTTCAGTCATGGATGATACCCTCCTGGGAGATGAGCCGACTCAATCTGTAATCCTGCCATCAACGAGGGTCACCTTGCGATCCCCCACTTCTGCGAGCGCGCTGTCGTGTGTCACGACGATGAGAGTTCGCTCCTGCTCGTCGACGAGATCCATGAGCAAATCCATCACTGCCACGCCGGTTTTCGTGTCGAGGTTGCCGGTTGGCTCATCGGCAAAAATGATCGCGGGATTATTCATCAGTGACCTCGCAATGGCGACGCGCTGCTGCTCACCACCGGAAAGTTCCGTGGGAAGGTGATGCGCCCGGTCCGCGAGCCCGACCTTCTCTAGGAGTTCAAGGGCGCGCTCTTTGCCTTTGCGCCCCCGAATCATCGCCGGCACCATGACGTTTTCCATTGCAGTGAGCTCCGGTAACAGAAAGAAACTCTGAAACACGTAGCCCATGCTGGAATTTCGCACGTTTGCCTGCTCCCTGCGACTGAGCTTGTAAAGGGAACGCCCGTTGATGATGACGTCACCCTGATTGGGCTTCTCCAGCCCTGCAAGTGTGTAGAGTAGTGAAGTCTTTCCGGCTCCGGAAGGACCGACCAGAAACAGTTTCTCTCCCGGCTTCGCTACGAGCGTAACGCCTTTAAGTACTTCGATGCGATTATCTCCGATCTCAAAAGTTCGGAACACATCCTGAGCTTCGACGGCTGACGCACTCGTCGCCGGGCTCTCCTCTTTGGAACTGGATAAAATTTCAGACACGTAAAACAATCACCTCACTTTTGCGTGAGGACGAATGATTTTTCGGGGAATTACGCCCCGATAGACCCGATCTGAAAACCGGCCGTATACGCCGTATCAGCGCTTGCCTTTGAGACCATCACGACGCGCCTTTTTGGCCATCGTAAGTGCCTTTTCCGTGCCATAGCGGGTGATGGAAAACTTCGCAGTTTTGCGCTTTCCATCCTCGCTGGCCCAGGCTGCCTGCCAGTATTCGTAACTTTTCCCCTTGGGAGATTTGGAAACGACATGAGTGACACCGACAACGCCTGACTGTTTGATACGACGTTTTTTCTTCGATGCTGCCTCCTGTTTATACTTTGGCATTTTCGCGAGCAAGGTATCACGATGCTCTTTAGCTGCCTTCAGCGCTTTTGTTTTTCCTCCTGAAGCTTTGTCAGGAAAGTATTTTTGATGGCTCTTACCGCGATGGGTGATTCGCACGTAAAAGCCGTGGTTCTTTTTTTCCGGCTGGTCAATCCGGGTGATCCCGTAGTTAGGACGAGGTGATGACATAGATGAAGCGGTTTAATTGAGTGTGTGAAATTTCACACAGTTAATCTTGTCTAACGTTTTTTTAAAAATGCGACAAGACAAAACATACAAAACAACTAAAAATTGTTTATTTTCAGCTGTCTGATCGCTTCATACAGCACTATCCCTGCCGATGTGGCGAGATTCAGGCTTCGCCCCCGTTCTTGCGGAATCACAAAAATTTGGTCTTTTACGCCGGTGAGAAGACTCCCCGGAAGGCCGCGGGTCTCGGGCCCGAAGATCAGATAATCCCCATCCGAAAACATTGCGTTCCAGTAGGGCTTTGTGGACTTGGTAGTGAGATAGAAGCAGTTCGCCGATTCGGGAACTGATTTCAAAAACGTATCGAAGTCCGGCCAGAGCGTCGGATTCAGCTCAGGCCAGTAATCGAGGCCGGCCCGTTTCAGGGATTTGTCATCGAGCGAGAAACCCAGTGGCTCGATGAGGTGCAGTGCTGCACCGGCGCCATGACAGAGGCGCCCGATGTTGCCGGTATTCGGAGGAATCTCCGGCTCGAATAATACGACGTTCAGCATAGAACGCCTGCGGGTAATCCCCCGTAGGCTGCCACCAACGACAGCCCGGGAAGCTTACGCCTCGACTGGATCAACGTTTACGCGACGACCATTTTGATCGAAACGAACGTTGCCATCAACGAGTGAGAAAATGGTGTAATCGCGGCCGAGACCTACGTTTTTGCCGGGGTGCCACTTGGTGCCACACTGGCGAAGAATGATGTTTCCGGCGATAACTTTCTCACCACCGAATTTCTTAACACCACGTCGCTTACTGTTACTGTCGCGACCGTTCTTAACACTTCCCTGTCCTTTCTTATGAGCCATGGCTTTTTAGAGGGGTAAAATAAATTGATTGGATTTCCAGAAATGGAACACCGGTATTAGACCGATACGATCTCAAGCTTCGTCAAGTGACGGCGATGACCGGTAGTCTTGTGATGACCTTTACGGCGCTTGAACTGAAAGTTGATCACCTTCTTGTCACGGAACTGCTCAACCACCTTGGCGGTTACGGTTGCACCGTCAATGAAGGGAGCGCCTACATTGATGCTGTCACCGCTGCCAGCAGCGAGAACTTCGTCAAAAGTGACAGTATCTCCTACTTCAGCATCGAGCTTTTCGACATTAATTTTGTCTCCAGCCGCGACGCGATACTGTTTGCCACCTGTTTTGATAATTGCGTATGCCATCGTTGTGTCCCTGATTTGAAGGGCGGGAAATTGCCATGAGTAAGGCCAAACGGCAAGCGGTTTTTTAAAATAGCTTCACTCGCCCAAATCAGCGCAAATCCACGTTCCGAATATAGACGAAGCCATCGGCGTCAATTTCGGCATCATCAGGGCCCGGAATCCACCCCCCGTCCGCGTTTTCATCTTCACAGGATGCGAATTTCAACCAGAGTCGCCCTTCCTCCACTTTCGCGGCGATTCCGGGCAGAAGACGTCCCACTGACTTCGGATTGCGCCCCACCTGCTTGATATGGCGGGCTGTGTCGCCGGTCATGGGATCGGTCCGGCTCATCGTTACAACCCGCCCCGAATGAGACCAGGCCCGTGCGAGCGGGAGGTCGAGCAACTCCTCCCAGTCTTCGAGCTCCCATTTATTGGCGGGACCGAAGATGATCCCGTATTTAAGCGAGCGAATACTGAGAGCCCGCTCCAGCGAGCCGTAGAAGGCGGCATCCCCGACCACAATCGTGACACCCTGATCCAGGATCGCATTCTCGAGGGCGTCGAAATTGTCGCGGAGCGCGAAGGAACGGCTCACGACCCTCCCCCGACCCAGGATGGGAGCCCAGCAACCAAGAGCAAGGCCTTCCGGCATGGCCATCGAGGTCTCGCTGAAAATTATGTCATCTTTCTCAACGAAGTTTGCAGAAACCACCCGTGTCGCACTCCGAAGCAGGGTCTGAGCGGAGAAAAAGAGTGGTTTATCGCCGGGCGTGGCCACAGTTCCCACCGCTTCCCGGTCAATCGAGCGCTTGTTCAGGTCGAGCCTCCAGCAGGTCAGCCAGGCTGGTTCGATCATGGCTCTGATCCGTTCCAGCATCGCCATCGCCGATCCCGGAGCGGAGATGACCGACTTTAAATCAATGAAAACGCCTTCATCCCCATGCCAGAAATCCATAAGATGAGGCATGAAAGCCCGTGATGTCACCACGGTATTGATCCCCAATGGGGCAATGGCCTTGGCAACGGCCTCGGTTTCGTCCTGATCAATCGTAAAGGGAAGGTTCACGGGCGTTTTTCCGGCAAGGAAGAGCCCGACATTAATCACCGCAGTCATCGGACCCGGCGGGAGTAGAATACCGATACGGTCACCCGCTTCCTCCCGCTGGTGCATCCACCTGCGTGCCATAGCAGTAGCAAGCCCAAGGGTGTAGGCCCTTGACCAGTCCCGCTCCCCTTTCTTCCCGTATTCCACGAAAAGTGATTTGCGACGTCCCCTTTTCAGATTCTGAATGACGATTTTCTCCAAAGGAGCCTCGAATTCACGCCGCATTGCGAACGCTTCGACTGACTGCTCCCAGATGGCTCGACGCACCGTTTCGACGTTGGCTTCCTCCGGTGGTATCGGGGCTCCCCAGGAAACCTGAAGCGGACAGACAAGACCGTTGGGCCGTTTCTTGAAATATTTGCTGCGTTCAAAGGAGAAAATCGAGCCCCAAAGTCCATCCATATAAAAAGGGACAACCTGACAGCCTGATTTCCGAACGATGAGCTCGAATCCCTTTTTTAATTCTGTGGTAACGCCGAGACGGGTCAATCCCCCTTCGGGAAACAGGCAAACGACGGAGCCTTCCTGAAGGGCCTCAGCGGTTCTCACGATTGCCTCTTTTGCATTTTTGGGCCGGATCGGAATCGCATCGTAGAGTTTCAGAAACCACGAAATGGCCTTCACCCCCATGTAACTTTCCAGAATCACGAAACGGACCCGGCGGGGACAACTCAGGTAGACGACGAAGGCATCGATGTAGCTGACGTGATTGCCGAGAATGAGAACTCCCCCCTCTTTCGGAAACTGGTCCACTCCGGTGCGCCTGATCCGGTAGATCAGAAAAACGATAGGCTGAATCACCAACCTTAAGAGAAATCGAATCAAAAGTTTCATACTAGGAGGCCGTCGACGGGCCGGATCGCCAGTAGCCAATCGTCCAGACCACTACCCCGAGCGTCACGAGCAATACCACCAGCATCTGCCTGGTTGAATCGAACCCGGCCGAATCAAGACCGTTGCATACAAAAATAGCAACGACGCCCGACACGGAATTCAGCAAATTCGATGCCGAAATAATACGTCCACGCTCATCTTCAGGAGCCAGATCCTGCAATTGTGCCGCCAGCGGAATAATCAGAAAGCTGGAGAAGAAACCGATCAACCCGATACTGGGTTTAAAAAGATCACTCGCCGGATCGAACAGAAGCACCCCGGTGATTCCAGCCGCCATTCCAATCGCTCCCTGCGGAATCAGACGTAGCTGAATTCTCTTACGACTGAGAACAGAAACGACGATACTTCCGATAAAAAGGCCGGCACCCACAAAAAGCATCATCCCCGAAGTCGCACTGGCAGCGCCGCCTTCCTGTGCATCCGGAAAAAGCTCTTTGCCTATCGTAACAAAGACGAGGGCGATAAAATTCGCGATCAGCCAGTAGAGCGCGATACGGATCGCAACCGGGCGGAGCCCCTTGCGCTTGAACATGAGCCCGAGGTGCTCAAAATGACGGAACCAAACCCCGGCCTCAAACCGCTTCCCCGGGTGAGCCGGAGTTTTCTGAATCAGCATCGAAATCAGAAGCGGCGCAATACAACCGCACCCGATCCAGATCGTCGGCGTCAGGGCCGCTGACCAGGCATTGGCGATTCCGACGCCGTTCGCCTCATTCAGGTTCGCGAGTAATTTATCAAACCACCAGCCGCCAATCCCGATGCCACCGAGAATACCGATCATCGAAAGCATCTGCATGAGCCCGTTCGCGAGGCCCAGTCTCGCCGACCCGACCAACTCCTTCAGAATCCCCTGCTTCGCCGGTGAGAACAGAGTCGACTGAACCGCGAGAAGGAAATAGCCGAAAATCGCAAGGAGGACCTGCTTCTGTATAATCGCGAGAGCGATGAGAATAAAAATCGCGAGCTGAAAAATGAGACTCGCGACAATGACCTGCTTTTTAGAAAAGCGGTCCGAAATCCATCCCGCGACCGGCGCCCCCAGAATGAAGGGGATCGGAATCAACATTGTGAGGATGTATTGAATCTTCTCGCCGAGATCGACGGAGAAAACAATCGTGCCCTGCGCAACCGCCAACCCCAGCCCGATCAGGACCATCTTCACGAAATTATCGTTGAAGGAATTCTGCGTCTGAACAAAAAGCACCGCAAAAAGCGAAACCCAGGATCGACGTGAGACTGGCTCGGAGGTGGACTCTTCAGGCATGGCCACTTCTACTCGAATTCCTCAGGCAGGGCGAACGGATTGTTCGTCAGATTTAACCGGTTTCACCTTGTAGCAACCGATCGACTGTAACAAAGAGGCCCAGCGTCCTGACCACTTTCCCCCATAGGGCCGCGCCGGAGTCATGGTCCGCCAGCCTTTTTCCAACCCCGCTTCATCGAGTTTGGCTCCCGGATGAATCATAACGCCATGCTCAGCAACCGATAAGAGAGGGATGTCCGCCGAACTGTCCGAATAAGCCCAGGAATTGGCAAGGACCTCGACGTCATCAGGAATGAGCCCGCGGGTCACCATCGCGGTGATTTTCGCCCCGTGCTTGTTATTTGGCCCCGAGATTGCGGGGAAAAGCGCCATTTTATCCCGCACTTCCATGTCCGTTCCAATGAAATGATCAAATCCAAGTCGGTCGGATATACCTTCGAGATAGAATTCGGGGCTGGCGCTGTTAAGAATAAGGAGACGCCCTTCGCTCCGGTTCCTCTCGATCTCGGCGACAACAGCCGGATAAAGCGCCGCTTGAAAATCAGATTCCAGAAAACCGCTCACGTGCTCCATGAGCGTTTCACGCTTCATTCCCACGAGGTAACTGGCAAAGACGCGCTTCATCGTGCGGAGATTCAAAATCTTCAAGGCAACCAGGGGAAGACAGGGAATGAACCAGAGGAGATAAATCCGCCGCCACCCCTCCCGATGCAGCACGTAATTACAGAACAGCGCCTGAGTGTCGAACGGGAGAATCGTGTGATCGAGATCGAATAATGCGTAGCCTCGTGACATATCCCGCGAATGAAACGGAGGCTTCGCGAAAGAGCAAGGCCGAAGAGAGGAGGAAAGATGATCAACACGGCATTTGTGATTGCTCATCTTTACCGCTGAGCCCTACTCTTGCCGAATGATTCGCAAATTACTCTACCTCGCCGGGCTCCTCTTTTTGCCAGCCTTAGCTACGGTCACAATTGCCGAAGACGCCCGGCCGAATGTGCTTCTCATCATGGTCGATGACCTCGGCTACTCCGACCTCGGCTGCTACGGAAGCGAAATCGAAACGCCGAATATCGACCGCCTCGCCGCACAGGGACTGCGCTTCAGCCAGTTCTACAACACCGCAAAATGCCACAGCTCCCGCATTGCGATGCTCACGGGACGCTACGCCTTTCAGGCTGGCGACACCACCTTAAAGCACGCTACCACCACCGCCGAAACCCTCGGGGCAGCAGGCTACCACACCATGATGAGCGGGAAGTGGCATCTCGACAAAGAACCGACCGACTTCGGATTCGATCGCTACTTCGGACATCTCAGCGGGGCCTGCAATTACTACCTCGGAGACAACACCTTTCGACTCAACGGAGAAACGTGGAAGGTCCCTGAAAAAGACTTTTACACCACCGTGGCAATGGTCGATCACGCCCTTGAATTCCTCGGTGAAGCCCGTAGCAAAAATGCTGAACAGCCCTGGTATCTGCACATTGCCTTCAATGCGCCTCACGCCCCTCTGCAACCACTGGAAGCCGACTACAAAAAATACCTCGGCCGCTACGATGCAGGATGGGACGCGGTCCGAGAAACCCGTATCAAAAAGCAACAACAGCTCGGCCTTTTCCGCGAAGGCACCGAAGCCTGCCAACGCCCCTCTCATGTCCCCGCCTGGGCGGAGATGGAACCCGAACGCCGGGATTGGGAAGCCCGCCGCATGACGGCACTCGCCGGCATGATTGATCGCGTCGATCAGGAAATCGGCCGGCTCCTCGCCGACCTCGAAGCCAACGACGAATTGGAAAACACCATTCTGATGTTCGTCTCCGACAACGGCGCCTGCCCCTACGACCGCACGAGCCGCAATATGGATGATGAACCCTACAAACCCGGGACATCATGGAGCGACAGCACAGGTTGGTCATGGGCACGCAACTCCCCTTTCCGCTACTACAAGCAAAACCAGCACGAAGGCGGTGTCGCGACACCCGCGATCATCCACTGGCCCGCCGGACTGAAAACCGAACCCGGCAGCATTACCCGTGAACCTGCCCACCTCGTCGACATTCTGCCGACCGTTGCCGAACTCGGCGAAGCAACCATCGCCACCGAATGGCCCGAACGCGAACTGCGACCAATCGCCGGGGAATCATTCCTACCATTACTAAAAAACAAAACCTGGAACCGGCAGGAGCCAATCTACTTTATCTTCGGAGATGACCGGGGCCTGCGCGAAGGCCCGTGGAAACTGGTCAGCTTTCGCTCCAATCCGTGGGAACTTTACAACATCGACGAAGACCGCGCCGAATTGAACAACCTCGCTGCCGGGCACCCGGAGATTCTCAAGCGAATGGTCACGGAATGGCATCGACTCGCTGAAACACAGGACCACGCGCCTGCGAAGGCACGCCAACCGGTAATGGAGGCAGCTACCGGAAAATCCATGCAGCACCCCGAATGGACCGCCTTTGATCAGGAGCTGGGACCGAGCGGCAAGCGCGTCACCGCTAAGCCAAAACAAATCAAAAGAAAGCCCGGGGCAATCCGCACACGAAAAGACACCGGGCTGCGCATCGAGGGCGGAGAACTGATCATCACCTGCAGGGGCGAAGACTCCGGCCTCGCTTTCGACCAACTAACAAATCTACAAAACAAGGGTCCCTATCGCCTGCGTTTCAAAATTCAAAGCAACGCATCAGGAAGCGGAGACCTCTTCTGGACCGTTGACGCAAAGACCAAGCTCCCGGCCGGGGAACGGATTCCATTTGAAGTTCAACACGATGAGACCCTGCAGGACATCGAACTCACCATCGATACCACTGATGCACTCTTCGGCTTTCGACTCGATCCCGCAGGAGGCCCCGGCGAAGTACGCATCTCCAACCTGGAACTGACAGACGAAGCCGGAAAAGCGCTGATTAGCTGGCCCCGCAAAACGAAATAGAATGAAGGCGGGGCGATCCCCGGCCCCCATCCTACGACGAAGATTCGCGAACAATCAGCTTTCCCTTCAGAGTGATCCGCAAAACGGGTGCCTGAGGATTTCGGATCCGATGGATCATCACGTCGGCGGCCACTTTGCCGATCTCTTTACATGGCTGCTGATAACTGGTGAGCGGCACACTGAGTAGCGAGGCGTATTTAACGTCGTCGAAACCGCAAACTTTCACCTTTCCCGGAATCTCCGCGCCGGCATCCAGCAAACTTCTCAAAAGGGTGCTTGCGGTGGCATCGTTCGCGCAAATAACACCGTCGACACCACTGGCGAGCAGCTCTTCGGCAGCTTTTCCGGGGGCCGAGCTCAAGTCGTCCAGGTTAATGAGACTGGTTGGATCAAGCCCACGCTGCGTCAAAGCTTCGCGACAGCCCATCTTTCTCAAGTACACCGTCGCAGCTGGATTCCCCCGGGTAACAAAAGCGAGACGCTTGCACCCCTGATCAAGGAGATGTGTCGCCACAAGATAACCTGCTTCGACGTTGTCGATCCCGATCATTTCGAAGGTTGTCTGCTTCGGCCAGCGAAAGATATCGCGGTCGAGAAGCACAACGTGAATCCCCGCGTCAGTGGGCCGCTCTATGATTTTCAGGTTAAAGGCCGATGAATCCTTCATGTGTTCGGGCGGTGCGAAGAAACCTACCTGCGCCGTTTCATGGATGTGGAAGCCGGCCCTGTTCTCGATCCTGTCGAAGGTATCGATCTCGAAAAATACAAAGCCCTGCTCATTGAGCGTTTCGGAAATCCGGCGATCAAGGACTCACTCGCCCGAATCTGCCTGGAAAGCTCCGCCAAAATTCCGAAATTCATTATTCCCACGATAAGGGAGAATATCGCCCGAAGAGGCAGCACCGAATTCGCAGCCCTGGTCCTCGCCGCCTGGTGCTATTACAGCGACAAAGGCACCGACAAAGACGGTCACAAACTCGAGATCGTCGATGCTATGAAATCAGACCTTCATCGCGCAGCTATTCGCACAGCCAAAGATAAACTCGCCTTTCTAAAATTCTGCCCCGTCTTCGGTGACCTCGCGGAAAACAAACCGTTCGCCGCCGAATACACCGGAATGGTGGATGAACTCTACGCACATCCCGACATTGCCCGCCAAATGCAGGCCCTCCTTTTCGGCAGGGAATAGGCGGCAACCCTTTTACACCCCCCACTGAAATGTCAGTCGCTCCAGGAGAGCGGCTTGGGACAACTGTGCCAAAAAATCCCCCCCTAACTAAACAGAAAAAACAAAATGAAAAACACGATACTTGCAATTGCTGTCAGCTCTTTGATTGCCTTTTCAGCAAATGCGCAAAAGGCAGTTGTAGACTCCCCCGTCCGGTTTGACGACACATCACCGTCATTACGCTGGTATGAACGTGATCGCCTCCTCGGCCCCCGCGATACCCTCGAAGCGGCAGGTATCTCCCCATTCCTCTACTTTGACTCCATTGCTGCGGCAAATGTTGACGGCGGCCTCGCATCTGCCAAAAACTACACGGTTCAAACCTATGCCGGTGTCGATCTCGATCTCGAGAAAATACTGGGGTGGGATGAAACCACCGTTAAGATTTCGATGGTAGACAGGGAAGGTCTCGGTATCGCCAATGACGTCGGCGGCATCTATGACCCGATGACCATCAACGGCGGCAGTGCCGGACAGGTCACCTGGTTGTATCAGGCCTGGATCGAAAAAGTGGTTTTCAACGACTGGAAAATCAAACTCGGCCGGACCTCGATGGATGAAGATTTCGCAGATACCGGACTGAACCGCTATTCCCTGAGCACATCGATCAACGGCCCGATCCGCTCCCTGATGCTCGATACGCCTCAGATCTTCTCCTTCCCCCTCGCCCTCTGGGGTGGACGGATAAAGTATAATCCTAACGATGAGCACCAGTTTCAGCTCGGTGCCTATCAGATCAACAGCAACCCCTTTGGCACCCACCTGAAGGGAACCGACTGGAGTATCAACACCGGCGACGGGGTCACTGTGATGGCCCAGTATGACTGGACCCCGGAAGTGTTTGGCCGCCCCGCCCGCTTTTATACAGGTCTGGCCAGTTCCTTTTATGAATTCGATACTTTCGACGGCGGCCGGAGCTCCAGCATGTTGTCCTTCTATGGACGCGCTGAGGTGGAAGTGATCGACGACCTGAAACTCTTCGCTTTCGCTTCCTACAACGCTGAAGATGAAAAAGCTAAGATTCCACTTCAGATAAGCGCCGGTGCCAACTGGAAAGGACTCATCCCCGGCCGTGAAGATGATCACACTGTCGCCTTCGCCACCTACGGGCAAATCAGCGATACCTATGGCCAGTTTGTCACGATGGGACCTGTCTCCTCAGAGGTTGTCCTCGAACTTGGACACCGTATCCAACTCACTCCGGCATCCTACATTCAGCCGGCAATTCAATATATCATCAATCCCGGCGGCGGAACGAATGGCGACATCGACAATGCCACTGTCATCGGCGCATGGTTCGGAGCCTCATTCTAAACGCAAACCTACCCCTCCCGGAAATTACACAATCCCCCCCTATTTGACTTCCTGATCTCAGGAGAATTGAATTAGAGCCGGTGAAAAATAGACATCTTCACTTTTCAATGCCACTGCGGTAATCAAAGCCTGCGACTACCTTTCAGACGGAGATACGAATAGCACTTTAAAGAGCATTGCGAAGTAGCCGGGTCCAGGATTTTCAGAACGGATCAAACTCATGGCACCTCAATCAACGTCTCGCCGAAATTAACTCCTCAACTTTCCATAACCCGGAGCGGCCCACTTCATTGGCAGGCAGTATCGCAGCAAGCCAGACAGCCCCGTTGGGCCCATTGATGGGCGCGAATTCAAGCACTCCTTGCAACGCTGTTTCGACATCCTTCATCGGGTAAAGTTCGCCGTCCGCGGCTTTCATTTGGCAAATAAATCTCCCCTTCTCCGCGATCGCACAGAACAATTTATTCTCGCGGAAGGTTTGACGGGGGTTGGGTCCCACTTCATTGATAAACGCCTGGGGTGTCGCCCCAAGATTGACGAGCGTCCCGGTTTTGGTCTCGCCGATACCATCGTAAGAAAGCTTCGCTATAGGATCGATTCCGGTCAGTGTTGTCGCTTCACCATCCCTCATTTTAACAACCGTTCCATCCCGTCTTAACACAGTAACAAAACCGAACCCGGAGAATCCCACCGAACGAACATTCTCCATTGCCCGAAGAAGCGAAGCGTGCGCGTGATCACTTTGAGGGCCGACAACAGAAACCCGACTATCGCTTGAGACAAAAGCGATGCCGCCGTATGTCGCAGCCATGTCGATAATTTTGCTCTGCGCAGCAAGACCGGAAAGGATCTTCTCATCAGCATTATTCGTATAATTCAAGCTACCGTCCCGATCCAAGCCAATTAACGGCAGCCCGTGAAACTGGATACACTTCATATTGGCACCGGGAACAATCCGTGAAGTCGGTTCATCATTACTCCAATAAACAAGATTCCCATCCGCCTCGATCGCTCCCACATTGGGAAACATCGATCTCCCAATTCCGATAATATCCCTCCGATCTTCTTTTTCCACAGCCGAGAAAGTGCCCGGTAGAGAAGCATCCTGTGCTGCTTCTGTGAGAGGTAAAATGATGATTCGGCCCGAAGGATAGTCTGAAGCAGCTAAAACAGGTTTTGCGGGTTTCACGATGACCGGAACGATCTCCAGAGTCACCAGAGCGGTCGTTGGATCGGCAGCCATGGCTGCAATTTTATCGATCTCGCTTTTCAACGCTACCGACGCAACCATTCTTCCCGACTTGTCTAAATCGTCAGCAAAGGACTGGAGTGATTTGCGATAATCATTGAGGCCTTCCTTTAGTCGGGCAGCAAGCTCAGACTGCTCCGCGACCGAACGAAAAACGTGCTCCTTCCGGAATTCTCGAAGTCCATGAAATCTTATTTCTGATTCCGGCTTCAATTCGGGAAGCGCAGCCAATTCACTTCGTATCTCGACAACAGCATCGACCTCACCGGCCGTGATGTTATCTTCCTCGAGCTTTTGAAGACCATCGCGATATCCCTGTTGTATTATCGCAGCGCTTTCTTTGAGCGATTTAACGAGGGTTGAGAAATCAATTTTCGCGATATCAGGGGACGATTTTAATTCAAGAAGCGCCCGATTTTCAGGGGTGAGTTGCTCCACTGGTATGCGGGCGATTCCTCCCTTATGCATCAGAAGCACGTCTCCGGATTCCAGGGACCGCACTTCCGCATTATTGTATGTGGTTCCGTCCGCCAGCTTAATGTCCACCCCCGCGAAAAGACTTCCAGCAAGAGCATAAAAAAGGAGATAACAGATAAAAAAATACTTCATTCGACGGAATATGAGATTTCAAACTCGGTTAGGATACTAGGGACTGCCGAACTCAAGATCAACACGTATCCCCGACGCGATAATCAGGAAGACGCCCCTTGCTATGATTACCTTAATTTTGTAGACAAAGATTAACTGATTTTCTTCTTCGCTTCCTCTACCCTAATGAATCGTATTTTATTTATCTTAGTCATCTCCGTCTGCTTATTCACTCTATCGACCGGGCAGGAGACCGCGGAATTGACAACAACCGATGGCACTACCTACACTTCGGTAAAAGTAGTTCGGGTCGAGAAAGGCCAGGCAATTCTCTCACATTCGGGAGGGATTGCGTCGATCAATATTGCGAAATTGCCGAAGAACTTCCGCCTCGCGAATGGGCTCATGCCCGGACTGGAGGAAACGAAAGCCATCTTTCACGACGCCCTTCAAAATTGGATCGCAGATTATGAGCGGCTCAACGCTCAATATGAAAACGCACTCGGCTCCCTCGAAGAAAAGTTAGCCAACAAGGGCAACAGTGAAGAAAGCGAAGCAGTCAAAGCGGAGCGCGAATCATTCCGCACCACAATGCGACCCGATCTATCCCCCGTCAAAGAGCTCTCTAAAATGCAAGCTTCCTACCGCAGCTTGAGTGAAAAGTGGCAAGCTGAGAACTCGGCAAAATTAGTTCCCCTGACCGACGCCTACCTCCGCGCACTTGAAGATGTCGTTCAACGAACAACAAAGGAAGGCAAGATAGATGAGGCCGTCGAGACGAAGGCGGAAATCGCCAAATTTAAAGAGGTCGCAGGAGACTCTGACAGCATTCAAATCCTCCTCGGTACAGGGCCAGCCACAGTAAAGGTTCAAGTAACAGCAAACGAACTTTCACCGGAAGGAGATCCCGCCGACAAAAAATCGGGGACCATGGCCATCATGACGGCAGGTCCGCAAACAAGTCTCGTTCTGCCAATTGGATCGCAAAGCGAAGATATCGTCGAAATGAACGGGAACTGGGAAACCTGGGCCGCATTGAAAAAAGACGGTACGTTGATTTCATCGCCCCTTACCGGAGATGGTATCCCGGAAGATCATAAACCCGTTGTCTGGTTTCGTGTTGGAGCCGGAGTGGTGACGGCTTTTCATCCGGATGGTGAACACAGTGTTTTCGGAGAACCAAAAAATCCCAAAGACCTGCCACCTGAAGACTTGAATCAGATCACCCAGTTCGAACTCGACCGGGGAAGCGGGATTGCTCTGACCAATGGAGGTAAAATCCGGGTGTGGGGAGGCATGTACGCCGACGAAACCGCACGCGAGAAGATCGAAAGTCAGTTCGAGACTGTCCGCTTTGTTGGAGCTTCCGAAAACATCGCCTGGGCCGTCAAGGATAACGGTGAGGTGTATTCCTGGCGAAACAGTGGCCAACCCGAAAAGATTGGCGAACACGATGACATCTCAAGCTTCAGAGGTGGACGATCCGCCTACCTTGTATTGCTCAAAAACGGAACGCTTGAAGGAGGTGCACTCGGGAATGATGAGAACCCTGTCGTCCATGTTCCTGAAAAACTGCGAAGCGGGAAAGCGATCCGCGTCGACGGATGGGGATACGCGTTGCAGTTCGGAGGTGGCGCATGGTTCACCTGGGGAGGACCTGCCGAGTCAGCGCCTCTCCATGGTGCCGCGAAAGCGGCAGGTTCACTCCTCGACCTCGAGATCTCCGCCGCTCCCGGGAGATTTATGATCATGATGCTTCGGCGGGGCTAATCAGCTAACATTTGGAGAGCTGACAGGGCTCAATTACAGGGAGGCGGCCTCGTTCTAAATCACGAGTTCTGCCCAATACTCCGGGATACCTACGCAACAGTTACCGCTCATCCGAAAGAAGTAACGACGATCAGGCGAAAAACCTCTTCTTGTCCTCGATCTCACGGCGATACCAAGAGTGATCGAAACCAAAAGAATCTGTTTATCTTCGATAAAGAGTTACACATTATTCCTTTTTATAACAGCAACTAGGATTTCTCTACTCCGAACACTCCCGCAGGTTTCTAAACGGGTATCGGAATAGAACCAATTACACTTATCCTATCATATGAAGGTTATCCAAATCGGACTCGGTCCCCTCGGCCAAGAAAAATCGTTCGCTACATTTCAGAACGCTCGCGCAACAAAATTGTTGGTGCGGCAGATATCAATCCTGAAATCACAGGGCAAGACGTCGGGGTTATTTCCGGGATTGGATCGCTGGGAGTAAACTTAAAGAACACGATCACTGAGGCTATCCAATCTTGCAATGCGGACTGCGTCATTCTCACGACTGTCTCGAGCCTGGACGTGATCATCCCGCAGATTCTTGAGATCGTGCAAAACGGTCTTCCTGTTGTTTCCACCAGTGAAGAACTCTTACCCCCCTTGGAAACTCAGCCGGAACTGGCAGCCAAAATCGACGAAGCGGCGAAGTCAGCAGGAGTCACTGTTCTGCGAACGGGGATAAACCCGGGCTTCCCGATGGACTCGCTTCCGCTGTTCATGCCGGCTGCCTGCCAACGGGTCGATGCCGTCAAGGCAACCCGTTTACAAGATGCTTCATTTCGACGGGTACCGTTTTAGAGAAAGATCGGAGCAGGCCTGACATTGGAAGAATTCGACGTGCTTGTGGCCGCGAAAATAATCCGTCACATCGGGCTGACCGAGTCCATTCACTTGTTGGCCTGTTCGCTGGGATGGGAACGCGATCAAGTCGAAGACGTTATTTCACCGGTGATCGCCGAGGTAGCGGTCGAGTCGAGCATCATAGAGGTCCCTGACAGCGGAGTTGCCGGGGTGCAACAGATCGGCAGAAGCTTCGTGAACGGGGAGGAAAAAATCACACTCGTGTTTAGAGCGGCGATCGGGGAGAAAAATCCCTGCGACACGATCGAGAATTCCATTTTGGGTGTGGTCGCTGCTTCCCGCCCTGATTGCGATCGCCCTCTGTCTCGTTACGAAGGAGGCAATTACAGCTCTATTTAGCGGAGTGGTAGTCGGCGCATTTATGCTCGGTCGTTTCGACATCACCGACGCGGTTCTTCTCCCCAGTCTCGGCAGCAAAAGTGCAGCGGGAGTTGTTCTGTTCTACCTTTGGTTACCCGGAGGGCTCATGGGATTTTGGTCGCGGACCGGAGCGGCTCAGACCTTCGCTGAATTCATGACAAGACACTTCGTTAAGGGGCCAAGATCCGCCAAGTTCGTATCATGGGTCATGGGAGTGCTCTTTTTTCAGGGATGAACCGTCAGCGTGGTTTTAGTCGGAACGATCGTCAAGCCAGTCGCCGATTTGGAGAAAGTCAGTCACGAAGAACTTTCCTGGATCGTCGATTCCACAGCTTCGCCCATCGCATCGGTCCTCGCGTTCAACGCTTGGCCCGTCTACGTTCAGGCCTTCGCCGTTGTTCCCGGGGTCGCTTTTCTCGCGACCGAGGCCGACGTATCTCCTTCTTTTTCAAAAGCGTTCCTTTGAGTTTCTACGGAATTCTCGCGGTCCTCGGCACACTCTTGCTCAGCCTCGGTATCACCCGTTTCTCAGGCCCCGGGATTCGCGCGGCGCACGAACGAGCCAAGACCACCGGTCAACTCGACGCGCCCGGAGCGCGGCCAATGAATGGGAGAGAGCTGCAGGTGAGCCATGTTCCCAAAGGATACAAAACAAACGTCCTCGAATTCTTCTTTCCCTGTTCCTCCTGCTCGGCACCGCGATTGGAACTTTCATTTTCATGGGGAGTCCGAAAGTGAATTGGGCCTTCGGGATCGCCTTGTTAGTTTCCGTATTCGTCGCGCTCTTCGAGGGAATGAGACTGGGCGATGTCATTGAAGGAATCGGAGACGGACTCAAGGGCGTCGTCTTCGGCTCAGTCATTCTTATTTTGGCAGTGACGATCGGTGGCATCAGCCGGGAGGTCGGAGCAGGCAGCTACTTAGTTGATTTGTCAGGAGACAAGATTTCCTACATCGCACTTCCGGTCACTTTGCAAATTCTCACAATGATCATCGCCTTTTCGACCGGAACAATCCGGGGCACTTACGCAATCGCCTTTCCACTCGCGATGCCGCTTGCGCGGAGCGGCGTTCAGGGCAGTGACCTCGCGAATCCCGAGCTGACTATGTCAGTCTGTTTTGCCACGGTTCTGAATGGCAGTGTTTTTGGAGATCAATGCTCCCTTATTTCCGATACGACGGTCCTAAGCTCGATGACCACCGGATGCGATCTGATGGATCACGTAAAAACGCAGATCGTTCCAGCCTCCAACGCAGCAGGACTCGCCGCGATCCTCTGGGCATTAACCGTCGCCTTTTTCGCGTAAGCTCTGCACCGCCGATCTGCCGGAGATGTGCCAATGGCCGATTGGGTAAAAGTCTCGCAAGGTAAGGCGAGATGAAAAATTCAGCCCTCTTTTCACTGTTCGCGCTCCTCGCCACTCAGTCTTTCGCCCAACTCCCCGGGGGCATCGTCGATACTCAGGCTCCCGGTGAGACTCCGCCCCCGCCCCTTGAGTCGCTGGAAAAAATCACCGTCCCCGAAGGGTTTCATATCTCCCTTTTTGCCGGCGAGCCGGATGTGGCTCAGCCCATAGCGATCGAGTATGATGACAAAGGCCGCCTCTGGGTCCTTGAAAGTTTCTCCTACATTGAGTGGAAACGCACCGGGAAGGATCGCCTTCTCATTTTCGAAGATACTGACAACGATGGTCAGTTCGACAAACGCAAAGTTTTCTGGGATCAGGGAAACCATACGAGTGGATTTCAAATCGGACACGGCGGAGTATGGCTCTGCGACGCCCCCGAGCTGCTCTTCATTCCCGATGCCGACCGCGACGACATTCCCGACGCCGCCCCGACTGCGGTGCTCGATGGCTGGAGCACCAAAGCAGAACATAATTTCTTCAATGGTTTAAAGTGGGGCCCCGATGGATGGCTCTACGGTCGACACGGAATCAAGGCGCCGTCGAATGTCGGAAAGCCCGGTGCGCCCGACGACGAGCGCACTCCGCTCAGTTGCTCGATCTGGCGCTATCATCCGGTAAAGAAGGCGTTCGAAGTCTGGGCCGAAGGAACTGTAAACCCGTGGGGTCTCGACTGGAATGAAGAGGGTGAAGGATTCATTCACACCAGCGTGATCGATCATTTCTGGCACCTCGTTCCCGGAGCGAGATACCCGCGCGGGTCCTGGAAGAGCCCCGATTCGTCCAGCTATGCTCTGATGAAGCCGACCTCCGATCACCGGCATTGGTCCGGCGGAGAGACCGGACGGAAGGACTTTGGAGGAAACGACGAAGCGGGCGGTGGACACTCCCATAGCGGCCTCGTGATTTATCAGGCAGATTCATGGCCAGGCCAGTACCGGGGAAAAGCATTTTTCGGCAATGTCCTCGGTCAGCGCATCAACATGGACCACCTCAGCAGGAAAGCCTCTGCGTGGAACGCAAGTCACGGCGATGATTTCCTCAAGAGCAGCAGCCCCTGGTTCAGAATCGTAGATCTTTGTCAGGGCCCCTACGGGGAAATGATGACGGCTGAGTGGACCGACCTGGGCGAATGTCACGACCGCGACGGCATTCATCGCAGCAGCGGCAGGCTTTACGAAGTCTGGCACGGGGAACGAGCCGGAAAGGAACCCTTCGATGTCGCATCAATGAGCACCAAATCGCTCGTCGACCTGCTCTTCCACGAGAACGTCTGGTGGCGTCGCCATGCCCTGAGGAATCTGCATGAACGTGTCGCACTCGCCCCCGAATCGCAGTTAGTTATCAGTGAAGACTTACAGCAACTTCTCATTGGGAAAGCTAGAACCGCCTCCATTCCCGACGCCATCAGCGCAATACAGGGACTGCATGCCGTTCTACCGGGAGGAGAATGGATCCGCTCCGTTTATGACTCAACGCTCGCATCCGGCGACGCCGAAGCACGCGCACCTGTCCGGGTGCATCTCTTAACCCTGACATTTACCGAATCAATTCCGACTCCCGATCAAGTCCAATGGTTGGAGGAAATGATCGCAGTCGAGTCAGACCCTGCGGTTCTCTATCGGATGTCGGCCCTGCTCCAACGCATCCCAATCGAACATCGCTGGAACGCAGCCGAAGCGCTCTCCCGCATCACCATTGATAACAAGGATCGAAACTTTTCGCTGATGCGCTGGTATGGATTCGAACCCCTCGTTGAATCGAATCCCGTCCGGGCCATGAAGGTTGCAGTCACACCGGGACATGCCTGGCTCAGCGAGTCAATCACGAGACGGGCCATAGAAGCTGATGCGCTTCCGGATGTCATCACCGCACTTCTAAGCGATCCGGTAGAAGAGCAGCCGCTCCAATCCATCCTGGCCGGGCTACTTGAATCTCTCCCCGTCCGGTCGGAAACCCCACAGAGATGGAGCGACCTTTTCTCCCTTCTCAAGGGCCGGAAAAACCCCGCGATCCTGACGCAGGCATTTCAGCTCGCGCTCCGGTTCGGCGATCCACAGGGTGAAAAAGAAATAGCGGAACGGATCCTGGCTGAATCGACAACAGCCAGTGACCGACTGAAGTATTTTCGTATGCTCGTCTCTGCGGAATCCCCCGCGATTGCAAATCGGCTTCCTGAGCTGATCCAGTTTCCCGAACTGACCCTCGATGCGATTCGCGCAGAAACGGTGTTTGCAGGCGACGATTCGGCGCTCCGCCTCCTCTCACTCCTATCGGATTCAGAGAATGAAAAAAACACCGCGATTCTCGAAACCCTTGCCTCCCGCGAAAACTTTGCCGACGCACTCGTTGAAGCAGTATTCTCCGGCGAGGTCGCGAAGGAGCGAATCCCGGCATATGTTGCCCGCCAGGTATTGATGACAACCTCGCGAAGGAAAGCCTTCTCGGAATTTCTCGGGATCAATGAGAAGGACGCCTCTCAAAAAGCGGCACAGATCGCGACCTGGAAAAAGCGTCTCTCAAAAAACTATCTCGCGCTGGGAAATGCAGAGGATGGTCGCGAAGTATTTCGACGCACCTGTGCTGCCTGCCACCAACTTTACGGAGAGGGCGGAGTGATCGGTCCCGACCTGACTGGCTCGGGCCGTGCCGATCTTGACTACTTCCTGATCAACACTCTCTTTCCGTCCGAAGATGTCTCACCCGACTATCGGCTCGTAACCCTGACTCTCAAAGACGGTCGAACCTTATTGGGTAACGTGGTTGAGGAAAGCGGGAAGGTTCTCACTTTCCGTCAGGTCGGACAAGTGGATCGGATCGATACCTCGGAGATTAAATCACGGGAAGTATCCGGAGTCTCCCTGATGCCACCCGGGCTCCTCGACTCCATGAGAAAGGAAGATGTCCGCGACCTCTTTCTCTACCTTCAAACAACAAAACCTCTCAGCAAATGAAGCGCCGCAGAATGCTCCAGTCCATTCCGCTGTTGGGATCAGTTTCTATACCTACCCTTGCCGATGCAGAATCAGGGGAGCCTATTCAAACGATCTACAGTAACGATACCACTCATATTTTCTCCTGCCTCCGCCCCGGAGTGAGAACTCAGAAATCATTTACCGATGAACTTCTCGCCGCATCAATCCGGGAAGCCGCGGAAGCCGACGCACATTTTCTGCAACCGGGTCTGGGCTGGATGCCCTGGTGGAAGTCTGATATCTATTCACCTGCCGAACACTATCGATGGCTTCGGGAAAGGCACGACGTCAAAGGAGTTCCCCATATCGGGCAGTATTTGCTCGATGGCGGCGACATGCTGAAAACGCTGGTGGAAACCTGCTCCGAACTTCGGGTTAAACCGTTTCTCAGTTTCCGGCTCAATGATGGTCACCACACCCGCGACCTTTCAGAGGCTTTGAAACGGGGTCGTCCCGGGGTCCACATGTCTCGTCATTACTGGGAAAACTACGAGGCATTCCGGATCGGCCCGGACCCGAACAACTGGGACGATGCGGTCTTTGACTGGGCCATACCCGAAGTGAGAAACCATACTTTTTCACTGATCGAAGAAGCCTGCACCAACTACGACATCGCCGGCCTCGAGCTCGATTTCCTCCGTCACTGGGTGAGATTCAAAGCCGACCTTCCGCTTGAGAAACGCCGTGAAATCACGACAGAATTCGTCTCCAAAGTTAGAGCAATGTTAGATAAAACAGCCCTCTTACGCGGTCTTCCCCGCCGCCTGCTCTGTATTCGCGTCCCCGCCAATGAGCAGATTCGTCCCGATCAGGGAATCGACCTCGCAAGCCTCGTCGAAGCCGGCGTCGAAATGATCAACCTCTCGCACAGTTACTTCACCTGGCAGGACGACAGCGTCGCACAAGCCCGCGCAGAAACAGGAGACTCCGCTGCGATTTATTCCGAAATGACCCACTGCACCATGACGGGAAAAGCAACCAACGGCAGCGGAACCCAGCCCTATCTCCGGACCACCGATGAACAGTTCTACACCACTGCACAACTTTCCTATGAGCAGGGAGCGAGCGGGATGAGCCTTTTTAATTTCCCCTACTTTCGCTATCACGTCACTGAAGAGATCGGCCCGTTTCACGAACCGCCTTTCCACATCCTTGCGAACCTGAAAGACCGGGAGTTTCTTGAAAAGCAAACTCCCTCTTACTTCCTCAGCGCCGGGCGGAAAGATCGCATTCTCGGAGAGCGTTCACTTCCGGTCATCATGAACCGGGACGGCCCCTACCCTTTCAAGTTTCAGCTCTCCTCGAAGATGCATCCGAAGGGGGACGGCATTTTGAGACTTCGTTCGGATGAATCTATTTCCGATCGGAAGATCACAGTGACTTGTGGAGAGTTATCTTTAAAACCCGTTTCATTTATTGAAAAACCAATTCCCCACCCCTACGACAAAACCTGGCTGGGAACCGCCGATGATACAGTGTGCTTTTCGCTACCGAAAGAAGCTCTTGAAGATCAATCGAATCTGACGATCTCGGTTCAGCTTCTCGCAGGCATCCGCGTTCGACTCATCTATCTCGACCTTACCTTTCCGGAGCAGCAGCCTCCCGCTTTCAGAGAAGTTTAATTGCAGTTTGGTTTCCAAAGTGGTCGTTTGCTGCTAGAAGACCTCATGGCTGAAACAAACGATCTCAAACCTAACACCTTCTTTATCGAAGTGTCAGGCGCCGGCCTTCCCGAAGTGGACGGACTTTTCGTTCCTTCGACGGCACCTCCCGCAAAGTCAGAATCGGGAACCGTTTCGAGCCCGGGTTACTGGAACGGAAAAATGGCATGGGACCGGGCCGACGGGAAATCGGCTCGCAGTCCTGCGCTCTCGTTTTCCAACAGCTACACCTCGTGGCGTATCTGCCGGCTCGATGGACACCTCGCCTACGACACCACCGGCGACGAGGAGATGCCCCCGACAGAGATCGAATGGCACGTTTACAAAAAAGGTGTCGCTCCCGCGCCCAAAGTCGTCATCCACCACTTTGACCCGCGCCTCCCCTGCCCCGAGCCGAATGTGGTCTTCGTGCTCGGCGGCCCCGGAGCTGGAAAAGGAACCATGTGTGAGCTCGCCGAATCCCAACTCGGGTGGATCCATCTTTCGATGGGAGACATGCTTCGGGAAGAACGTGAACGCGGCGGCCCTAACGCCGCGACAATTGAAGACTGTATCACTGCGGGGAAACTCGTTCCCAACGAAATCATGTTGGGCTTGCTCAAATCGAGGATGGAGAAAATCACGCGGACGACGGGCAAAAATAATTTCCTCCTCGATGGGTTCCCCCGCTCCCCTGCCAATTTGGAAGCCTGGCACGAAGCCTTTGGCAGCAAAATGGAACTCCCCAAAATGCTTTATTTCGAATGCCCTTACGAGGTTCTGGAACAACGCATTCTCGGACGCGCGAAATGGACAGGCAGAAGCGACGACAACGTGGAAAGCATCAAACTGAGATTCGATACCTTCAAAGCGGAAACCCTTCCGATCGTCGATCTTTTCAAAAAGCAGGGGAAGTGTGTTGAGGTCGACACCAGTCAGGGTCGCGAAGCCGTTTACACCCTCGTCGCCGGCAATCTCGCCGAACACACCGACAGCGAACTCGCTGCGAAGCCGTTAACAGAACGGGCGGAGATGCTCCTCGGTTTGCGGCCATTCCCCGGAAAGGAGAAGTGAGAGTTTGCCGCTAACCTCCGTAATCCGCAGGGACTGGATTGCGCCGCCGCTTCACCGTGACAAGGTTACAAAGATCATGGCACTATCCCCTACCATGAAGACATTTTTTCGTAATCTACTCTGCGCGACACTGGCAATCGGCGCGAACACCTTATCAGTTTCAGCGGCAGAGGACCAGATCAGAGTCGGCATTATCGGACTCGATACAGGCCACGTCATTGCCTTCACCAAGACAATGAATGATCCCGCCGCGGAAGGCTCCCTCGCAAAGTGTAAAGTTGTCGCCGCCTACCCGGAAGGAAGCCCTGATATTGAGTCGAGCACCAGTCGCGTTCCCAAATACACCGAAGAGATCCAAACTTTCGGCGTCGAAATTGTCGATTCCATTCCCGCACTCCTCGAAAAGGTCGATGCCATTCTCCTCGAAACGAACGACGGGCGCCCTCACCTCCAACAGCTCATTCCCGTGCTCAAGGCAGGGAAGCCGGTCTTCATCGACAAACCGATCGCCGGATCGCTCGCCGACGCGATTTTGATTTTTAAAGCTTCGGAAAAATATGGAGTCCCGTTGTTTTCCTCATCCTCGCTACGTTTCGGGCCGAATTCACTCAAGGTGCGGGCGGGTTCGATTGGCACCGTAGTCAACGCGCAAACCGGCAGCCCCGCCTCTCTTGAAAAAACTCATCCTGACTTGTTCTGGTATGGCATTCACGGGGTGGAATCCCTCTTCACCGTGATGGGAACCGGCTGCAAGTCCGTCGTCCGCACGAAGAGTGACGAAGGCTTGATCCGCGTTACCGGAACCTGGAATGACAATCGAACCGGCGTTTTCGAAGAGCGCAAAGGTTACGGGGGAACCGCCACTGGCAGCAACGGAACCAGCGAGGTCGGAGCCTATCCGGGATACGGACCGCTCGTCGTTGCCATCGCCGACTACTTCACAACAGGAGCCCTTCCCGTTGAACCGGCAGAAACTATTGAGATCTACGCCTTCATGGAAGCCGCCGACGAAAGCAAACGCCAGGAAGGTGCTCCAGTGACACTTGAAAGCGTCATGACAAAAGCACAAAAAGAAGCAGAGAGCAGGCTCGGCGAGATCGAGTGAGCCGGCTCAGGCAAGACTACCCGGCAAGAGCAACCGCCCTCATCGCCTCGATTTGATGATAGAGTTTTCGCCCCCTGTCCTCCCAGCGAAACGAGCTCTCGCAGATTTCGAGGGATGATTTCTGCATCCGGTTGAGCGCCTCATAGTCGTCGATCTTCTCAATAATCGCGGAAATGAGGCTGCCCGTATCCGCGGTGAGCAGCACGTTCTCCGGACTGCTTAAGGGCAGGCCTTCAACGGCGTGGTCCAGTCCCGCGAGCGGCAGCCCGTGGAAGATGTATTCAAGAGTCTTCAATTTAAAGCCACCGCCAAACTCCTCGACGATCAGGCCCATTCTCGATTTGAGCAGAAACGAGGTCATTTCAGGCACCCGCCCCACCATATCGACGCCCGGAAACCGGTCAGAAATTTCACGGCGGTAGTCATCGTCGGCTTTCCCGACAATCTGAAGTTCGATTCCGGCCTCCTCTAAAGGACTCGCCGCCTGCTCGAGAAAGCGCTCCAAATTGATTCGCTTAGCGACCCACTCAAATGAACCTGACATGACAACACGCCTCGGGGTGGCTTCCGTGATCTCCCGCTGGTGCGACATCCCCTCATACCCCGGCGTCAGGCTGATGTATTGTTGTGAGGGAAAATTCTCACGGTAGGCCTCCACCTCGGTATCAGTGATCGCAGTGACGAGGTCGACCTCCCGGCAGAGCATTTCCTCCTGCCTTGCATATTTTTCAGCATCGAGCTGCAGGGCGATCCGGCGCGGAAGAGAGGCTTTTGAATTCCTCGCAATCTCCCGCCGAATCTTCGCTTCATGATTGTGCGAAAGATAGACCACAACTGGATCTATCGAGAAAACACCTTTTTCCTTCGCTCTCTGAATGAGTCGAAAGGCCCAGCCCAATGCCGCGTGGTCGATAATGATAGCGTCCCATGACTCATTCTCCAACGCATCCACTAAAGCCTCTTCAGGTCCGCCGTTTTTCAGACGCCAGGAATCACTTGGATATCGCGTGAACAAACTCGTGAAGCGTCCACCCAGATCGGGGGTCCCCAGTTGCCATTTAACATTGTCATCGTCCACGTATTCGGAATGAGAGCCGCCTTTTCCGACGGGAACCTCATCGTTGTCATGCGCGAGAACAGTAAGTTTGGCACCGGCTTTCGCAAACGAACGAATCAAACCGTTCGAATAAATCAACTCCCCGCTATTGGCGGGACGTGGGTATTTCCGGGTGAGCCAGAGACAATTCATTTAGAGCACGAAAGAAAGAAACATCCGAAAGGCCTCCGGAAACTTCGTCCCCGGCGACTCAAATCGGTGCATTCAGCACACCGTAATCCATAATTTCAATAAAATCAATAAAATCAATAATTATAGATTTGCGCCTATTCCCGACTTGTTAGGAAAAGGGAAGTTCCTCCTCCTGAAACTCAGGCCTTCATCACTTCAATCACCTTCTCCACTGTCGGTAGATTTCCGCGACCTCCCGGGGCTGAGACATTGCAGGCAGCAGCGGCGCTCGCAAAAGCGGCGCACTCCCTCCACGAGCCGCCCTGAGAAAGGGAAGCTAGAAATGCACCGTGAAAAACATCACCGCACCCTGTCGTATCAACGACAGAACTAGCCGCGAAGGCAGGTTGATGAAACTCCCGCCCACCTCGCGGGAGAAACCAGCTTCCCTTCTCCCCGTCGGTGATTCCCACGATCTCGGCATCCCACTGTCCTAGCGCAGCCATTTGCTTTTCGCGGTCGCCCGAATTCGAGAGCCTTTCCGCAAAGTCCCTCGCAACAATCAAAATATCGACCTCCGCCAGAAGCGGGATAAATCGAGACTCGTATCGATTCGCGCCACCATCGAAGGAAACTCTCCCTCCGCCGGCCTTCACGAGTCGGGCGGCTTCACGGGCGCAATCCCAGTGTCGCCCGTTCAAGTGGAGGATCGGACAGGCCTCCAGATCCTTAACCGGCAATTGCGACACCAAAAGCTCATCAAAAGTGCCGCGGGTAAAAACAATATGCCTCTCCCCGTCGGATCGGCGAACCATGACCGAACCGTAGGTGCTGGTTCGCGCCTCCTGGCGATGCAAATACCGGCAGTCGACTCCGAAGCGCTCAAAATCTTTCAGAATCAGTTCGGAACACCAGTCATCCCCGATCTGATCAATAATCCCCGCACGGACACCCAGCATCGAAGCCGCGCAGAGAGCCGTGGGAACAGGGCCACCCCCCATCAGAGTTGCGATGGGAGATTCGGTTACCCCGGAGGCCGACGGAAATTCGTCGACCACCTGAATCGAATCGATCATCGACATCCCGATGCCGAGAATGTCGAAAGAACGATGATCGCTGCCGCCTGCAGTGGATTCTGCATCAGCGGGCAAAGCGCACATCAGCTGTGATGTGCTTTCAGCCAGGAAACAACGACATCAGTCATTTTCTTGAGGCCGTCACCGCTGTAGACGTGATCGACACCTTCAAGAATCTCGAGCTCTTTAGGCTCGTAGGCGCTGCGGTAAATTTCGCGGCTTTCCTCAACAGGAACGACTTCGTCAGCGTCACCGTGAACGATGAGCCATGGAATCTCGATTTTCTCAGTCTTCCCGAGTGTGTTGTCGATTTTCACCATGTCTTCCGCAAACGCTTCTGAAAGCGGGCATTCTTTGTCGTCCCACATGAAACCTTTTCCGGGGACCTGATCACCGAATTCGGTCTCCAGGAATTTTTTCGTGTGAACCATTCCTGAAAGCGAAACCATCAGTTCGATTCTCGAATCTTTTGGAGCGGCCAGAACGCCGACAGCACCGCCCATGGAATGTCCCATGTAGCAAACCCGGTGATAACCTTCGTCTTCCGCAGCGTTAACGATCGACTTGAGATCCTTCACCTCTTTCGAGATCGTGCACTTCTCAAAATCCCCCTCTGAATTCCCGTTACCGGAAAAAGAGAAACGAAGCACGTTAAACCCCTCTTTTTCAAGGGTCTCAGCAAGGCCAATCGCCCATGGACGATCCTTATTTCCTGTCACGCCGTGACCGATGATCACGAGTAGCGAAGTATCGCTGGGATCGCCGTGAAACTCGTAGTCGAGTTGTTCTTTTGAAGAATTAAAAATTTCCAGGTGCATCGTAAGTGAGATTAATTTGCGGGCGTGCCGGAGATTGTCCAGCCAAAGTGTTCAAAAACCGAAGAGCAATTTATGAGGTGATTTTAAAACTGAGTATCGAATACTCTGACCTCTTTGAACCAGCTGCCGAAGGAGTCCACGAAAACAGTATGCTCATCGTGAACCTGATAGGCGTTGTGCTGTTCAACAGAATCAAATTCGAGGACCAGCGCGTAATCAAAAGTGTTCTGAGTCACAGGTCGCTCCGGCGTTCCGGCAGCGATACCGAACGATCCTTTAGCAACCACATCGATCTCAAAAAGCGCCTTGAGTCCCTCCTCAAACGCGGAGCGTTGAGTCTCGGAAACTGTCTCATTCAGCCAGAAATATACGTTGTGTCGAACCATGGCCGGATCGTATGACACCGCATGCGGATAATCAACCGACGTATCATTCACTTTTCGCTTTTTATTCTCAGTCTGTCGCGTTCTGAAGCATGACCTGAATGTGCGGCGTGTAGAGCTCAGGTTCGAGAAGAAACGAATCGTGCCCCTTCTCCGAATGCACCGTGAGGAACAAATGGGGCACCTCTGCATTTTTCAGCTGCTCAACGAGTGCCGCCTGCTCCTCGGGGTAAAAGCAATAATCCTCGTCGATGCTGAAAACGAGATACTGGTGCCCCGCCTCGCGTGAGCGCGAAAAGAGACTGAGAAGATCTTCCGCATCTCCCTCTATGACAGGGTCATATCGACTCCACATCTCACAGATTCGCAGATAAGTGTTAGCATCAAAACGCGCCGTAAACTTCTTCCCCTGATGGAGCATGTAGCTCTCAACGTGATCGTGCGCCCGATACCAGGAAAATCGATCCTCGGGATGAACCACATCTTTTCCCGCCCGCCTTTCGATGGCATTGAGATGCACAAAAGTTTTATGGCTGATCATGCGCGCAAGCGACAGCCCGGTCTCAGGAACACCTGAATCGTAATATTTGCCCGCCTGGAATTTTGGATCGTTCTCAATCGCCAAAATCTGCTCTAGCAAAATGATGCGGTTCAGAACCGTTGTCCTCGTTCCGGTCGCAATAGGAATGACGAGACTGACACGCTCGGGAAACAAGGTCGCAAAACAAACGCAGGCAAGACCGCCTGTCGAAGGGCCCACCACTGCGAGCAGTTTCTCAATTCCCAACCCATCGAGGAGAAGCGCCTGACTCCTCACGACATCGTTAACCGTCACATTGGGAAACGAACTGCCATGACGAAGCCCGGTAGCAGGATTCACGCTCGCCGGCCCGGTTGAACCGTAGCAGCCGCCTAAATAGTTGGCGCAAATAATGAAATACTTGTCGGTATCGAGCGCCTTCCCCGGGCCAATGAATGGATTCCACCACCCCTGCTGACACTCCTTCGTCCAAAACTCATTTCCCTCGACCGACGGATTGTAGCCCGCTGCGTGCTGACTACCTGAAAAGGCGTGGAACAAGAGAATCGCATTGCTGCGGTCCTCATTTAAAGTGCCCCAGGTTTCATAAGCTATGACAACATCATCAAGCGAGTCGCCGTTTCGGAACACAAAAGGACACTCTGACGTCGCAATTGTCTGAAATTGAGTTTCTACCTGACCTGGATCGCTCATAAAAAAGGAGCCTAGGCTAACGCACCTGTGAATTCATTGCCACCGATTTAGGTGTCATAACATCACCTCTCCCAAATTGCCGGTCGTGTCCGCACCTTCGACGACACACCGCCAAACCCTTGATATTACTGGAAAGCGAACTTTCCGTTTAAAATTTCAGTATTGATTTTATTTTAATTATGGTATTTATTATTAATAGTTTCTTTTAAACGCCGAGGACGGTTACAAATATGAAAATACAAACACACTTTCAAAGGGCTTTCTCCATGCTGGAAGTCTTAATCGTTGTCGCCGTGATAGGAATCATCGCAGCAGTCGCGATGCCTTCGATCGGTAACCTTTCAAACGGAGTAAAGGAGAATGCTCTCGTTTCCGATGTCGCGACCATCAATCGCTCTATCCAGGCCTATCTCGCAACCGGCGGCGATCTCAAGGGGATTTCAGATCCGCAGGTCGTTCTCGATAAGTTGAAATCCCGCAACGATTCATCGGCTGCCAAAGTCTCCACGACATTTAGCGGCAGCATGATCGATAAGCGGCTCGCTGTCCAATACCTCACGAAACAGGAGAAACTTGATTCCGATGTACCCCGTGCCGTTTGGGACAAGGATGAGATGATTTTCAAAATGGTCGAATCAGGCAAAGGGATCAGCCAGTTTTTCCTCGACGAGACCCTCGCCGAAATCGATTACGGGACCGAAACCCGTGATCCGGGAACCTTCAATTACAACAAAAATGCAGGCTGGGTGTGGAACGGGGTCGAAAAAATGCCTGATACCCGTGCTGGGATCACCGCGATAGGAACCACTGATCCGACATCTTCATCACCGGCCGCTATCGTTCAGTCCCTTAACCCGCCGCAAATTTACCCGGCCAGCGGTGAATACCCGGAGAGCGCCAGCCCGCTCAATGTGACTCTCTACAATCCCAATCCAAGCGGAACCTGGATGCTCTACTCTCTCGACGGCGGGCCTTTTAAAACCTACGGAGGCCCCTTCCAGATTACTGCTGATACAACTATCGTAGCATTTTCTGAAGGCGATCCCGAACATTGGACCAGCAGTGTTCAGACCTCCAGCTCCTGGACTTTCAAAGCGGCGGCACCGCCGACCACGCTTGCCTCCCCTCTCATCACCCTGAGCTCAAACGAGTTCAACGAGAACACCTCCTCAATCAGCTATTCATTGGCAAACCCGAATCCTCCGGGGTCATCGGATATCTTCTTTGTCCTCACCGATATCAACGCCCCGGTTCCCCCGAGGGCGCAGTGGTCGCTCTATCAGGGCAGCGCCTCCGCCGAACATGCCAACTACCCCGATGGTTTCCGCATTTCCGCCTACGCGAAAGCACGGCAGAATACCAACTACCTCAACAGCAACGACGCCACAGCAACGACAGGGTCGAACTTCTTCGGACTGCCTACCGCCGGCGACGTCCTTTTCGTTCTCGATGCCTCCGGATCAATGAATGGCAACTTTGGTTCTCAAACCCGCTGGGAAGCGGTCGTGCAGGAAACGATTTCTTCGATCAACTCACTTACCCCGGCTGACCGTTTCGGAGTGGTTGCTTTCTCCAGCAGCCTGAAATACAACAGCGGGAATATACTCCAGTCTGCCACGCAGGAGAACAAAGACACCGTGATCTCAGCTCTTCAGGGACTCACTGCCAACGGGGGCACAAACTACCAGGTAGCCCTGAATGCCGCCCTCAATTTCAATCCCGTGCCTGCTGAAGTGTTCATGCTCAGTGATGGCCAGCCCAATTCACAAAACTACTCGACGACGACGAGCGAACTTCTATCCGCGGGAGTCATCGTCAATACCATTGGTTTCGACGTGAACCAGCCAGCGGAAATTATCCTTACCGCAATCGCAAATTTGCTGGGAGGCAGCTACGTCAATATCAGCCAGTAGCGCTCGCGATATCCAGCGGAAAACCGGGGACGCCACTTGCAGAAAGTGGCGTTCAGCATTTTACTGCCAACCGTGTCACTCCTTGAAAAATTTCTTGGCGGCGGATCCGGAGATTCCGCTGCTGCACCGGATAAAATAAAACTCGTCGTCGGACTCGGCAATCCCGGCTCCGAGTATGAGGGCACGCGCCACAATATCGGGTTCGACCTCGTGGACCGTCTCGCCGGCGGCAGTGATTCCAAATGGTCCAGGGAGCGGAAGTTCCGTGCAAAAGTAGCGAGAACCGAAAACGGCGTCATTCTTGCAAAGCCACTCACTTTTATGAATCTCAGCGGCAATGCCGTGGCGCGTTTGGGACGATTCTACAAACTCCAGCCGAATCAAATTCTCGTTGTCTACGATGATCTCGACCTCCCGGTTGGAAAAATCCGCTTTCGGAAAGAAGGATCATCAGGAGGACACAACGGAATCAAATCCATCATCGAATTTCTCAGCACTAAAGACTTCCCCCGATTGAAGCTGGGAATCGGAGGAGCCGCCCAAAATGACACCGTCGTTGACCATGTTCTGGGCAAATTCTCGGCCAATGAAACCGAAGAACTCGAAAAAGTGCTCGCGATTGCCGTAGATGGAGTAAATTGTGCGCTCTCCGAAGGGATGGATCAGGCAATGAACCAATTCAACAGGCGCGGCTAAATGGTGCGTGATCGGAGAATTTCAAAACGTTAATTTATTCATGAAGCGCAAATACGAAGGGGTTTACATCCTCAAACTACAGGGCCAGGAAGAAGGCATCGAAGAAATGGTCGCAGGCATCACGAAAGATCTCGAAGCCGGCGGTGCATCACTCGAACAGATCGATCGCCTCGGTCGCAGAGAATTCGCTCACGAAAACAACGTGAAACAGAAACACGGCTACTACGTGCAGTTCTATTTTGAAGCAGAGCCTGAAGCCGTTGCGAAGGTTGAAGCTGATTTCAAAAGAAACGAGCAAATCATGCTTCAGTACTACCGTCGCCGCTAGACGATCCCTCTTTCAACCGGAATTACCATTGCTTAGCCCGTTGTTCCTGTGCAAATCCGGCTGAGCAAACAAAGCCTCCCGCCGTCTCACGGCGCCGGAGGCTTTTTAATTTCCTGACACAATGGCCCGACCGGTTGACGCCGGGCCCGCCGTGGGCTTAATTGCCCGCCCCCCGATGCAGCGCAATCGATCACCTCTCTGATAGTGACCGAACCTGTTTTCCTCCCCTATCAGAAGAAACTGAATTAACGGCTTTCCGGAGCCATTACCCGATCCCTCTTTATTTTTATATGAACGTAGACCGTGCGACTCTCGACTTCCTCAATGCATTCTCCGAAGATGAAAAAAATGAAGGCCAACGCATACACGACGAAGGCGGCGTTACCCAGATTTTCGGGAATCACCTCCTCATTCAGGGAAAAGTAGAAGACAGAGACTGGTCATGTCGCACCAAGATTCAGTTACAGGGCAATGACTGGACCGGAGAAGCCGACGAAAAAACAGAGTCCGGTCGCGCCGCCCTTTACGCAACCATGCTCGAGAAAGTGGCTCGCAAAGGCGACCTTCCTGAAGCACCCAACGAAATCGGGGAACAAACCCTGACCGAGGTTATCGAAGAGAAGCTGAGCCGCTCCCTCACCGGCGAAGAGGACGAGTATCTCAGCAAAATCGAGCGTCGCTTCCGTCGATTCGAGCTCGAAAGAGAGATTTTCGACTCCGATCTCGTGCGATTGAATCCACGCTGGCCCGTCGAGAGCTTTGACCCACTCATTCTCTGGCCGACTCCCCCCGACAACATCGTCGAATTCTGGAACTACGTGGCCCACGCCTTCGAAAAGAACAATTTCGACTTTCCCGAGTTCCTTGAATCAATCACCGACCGCGAGTGGACCGAAGACCGCATCGCTGAATGGGAACGCCGCCGCGAAGAAAGCGAATGGCGCTACCGTGTTGAAGTATTCGAAAAACGCCCTGCGGAAGATCCCATTGAGGAGATTGAATTCCGTCTCCAAATCAGCACCAGAGAAGTCCGCCTTCTCACCAACGTCGCTGACAAATCCCAGTTTGTGAGAGTTGAATCGGAAGAGGAATTTGATCGCCTTTGCGATCGCTACCGCAACGGGGGCCTTCGCATGGACGGCCCTTCGGAGATCCTCTGGAGTAAGTTTCTCAACGCAGCTGCCAAAGAGGAATCAAGCGACGGCATCCTCCAGCTTGACCGGATCGAGAACTGCCGCTTTTTGAACCGCCTTTTCCATCAGTCGGAACTGGAAGGCCGCATCGTCAATCTCGATGAACAGGCATTCCGGATCAGCGACGCACCGCTGCACTGGGTCTGCCAGAAAGACACGATGGGTAGCGACGACTACGAGATTCAACTTTTCACCGCCGACGGTCGTGAAGTTTCCCATACGGTCAGACTGCTCCCCGGTGACGAGAACCTCTACGTCTCAGACGAGTGGGTCTTCCACGGCCCTGAACACTGGATTCGTGACGAAACCCTGATCGATCCCAGAGTCGAGATTCCACGCCAGGTCATCGAGAGCGAGAACGGAGTCGCCTTTCTCTATCGCCTCGGAGCAAAACTCCCCGAAGAGCTGGAACGCCAGGTCAAAGAGGAAGCGCTCACGATCATCTTCAATCTCAGCATTTCTTCAAAAGCAACCGGCGCGAGCAGCGAGCACATGCTCATGAACATCCTCGCGCGGAACAGCTCGGGAACGCGTGAAGAGCAGCTTTCCCGCGAAGGCTGGGAAGTGGTGAAACAGCCGAAAGAATCCTCCGACTTTCTCTATCGCTACGATAGAAATCTGCAACGCAGATCGGGACGTCTTATCGCCCCGATGCAACCCACCTTCGACGGGAACCTCGGATGTTACCGCGCACGGGTAACTAAAAATTTCCCCGAGAAATACGCCGAGTGGATCGAATCCCTCCCTGAAGAAATTATCATCGAGGCGGACGCCGACCTCGCAACTCTTGAGGCTGAGCCGGTTGAGGCACAGGTTTCATTCGAAGTTGTTGACGAGGAAATCGACTGGTTCGATCTCAAAGTCGTCGTCAAAGTCGAAGGCATGGATCTCTCACAAGACGAGATTCGCGCCCTCGTCCAGGCACGTGGCGAATTCGTCCGGATGGACAGAGGCGGCTGGCTTCGTCTCAAGATGAACCTCAGCGAAGAGCAGCAGGAAGCCGTTTCCCGCATTGGACTCGATCCATTCGACCTCACCGGCGAAACACACCGCCTTCACGCCCTCCAGCTCGCAGAACCCGCCGCCAAGGAAGTCTTTGATGCCAAGGCCTGGGAGCGAATCACCGATCGCGCCAAGAATCTGCAACTTCAGGTAAGACCGGAGGTCCCACCGGGCCTGAATGTGAACCTTCGCCCCTACCAGATCGAAGGCTTCCACTTCCTCTCCTATCTCGCGACCAACCAGTTCGGCGGTATCCTCGCCGATGACATGGGTCTCGGTAAAACAATTCAGTCGCTCACCTGGCTCCTCTGGCTCAGAGAGACCTTCGGTGACAACGCCCCCCCAAGCCTCGTCGTCTGTCCGAAATCAGTGCTCGACGTCTGGGGAGCTGAGGTGGTTAAAGCCGCCCCGTCGATTCGTGTTCAGGTGTTGAGAAACAAAATCGAGCTCGACGTCGACAAGCTCGGCAAAGACATCGACCTGCTCGTCGTCAACTACAGCCAGCTTCGAACCTGTGCTGAAGAACTCACCTCAATCAACTGGCTCGGGATCATTCTCGATGAGGGCCAGCAGATTAAGAACCCTGATTCGAAGGCCGCAAAATCAGCGCGCTCCCTTCAGGCTCAGAACCGCCTTGTCCTTACAGGAACGCCGATCGAGAACCGCCTTCTCGACGTCTGGAGCCTGATGTCATTTGCGATGCCCGGCATCCTCGGAGACAGGAAATACTTCCGTGAAAACTTTGATCGCCGCAAAGACCTGCAATCGAAGAACCGCCTCACGGCCCGACTCCGCCCCTTCCTCCTTCGACGGACCAAAGGCGAAGTGGCCCTCGACCTTCCTCCGAAAATCGAAGAGGACGTCTTCAGCGACATGGAGGACATCCAGAAGCAAATGTACCAGGAAGAACTCGAGCGTATCCAGAAAGTTCTTCTCGGTGTGGAAAACGACGACAGCCTCAGAAAGAACAGCTTCGTAATCCTCCAGGGATTGATGAGACTGCGCCAGATCTGCTGTCACCCCGGTCTGCTCAAATCCCAGTATCTCGGCGAGCCAAGCTCCAAGCTGAACGCTCTCTTTTACCTGCTCGATCAGCTGCATGAAGAAGGTCACAAAGTGCTCGTCTTCAGTCAGTTTGTTTCCATGCTCGACATCATTCGTGACGAACTTGAGGAGCGCAACCGCCCATACAGCTACCTGACAGGTCAGACCAAGAACCGACACGAGGTCATCAGTGATTTCCAGGAGACGAAAGAGCCCAAGACATTCCTCCTTTCACTCAAAGCCGGTGGTAGCGGTTTGAACCTTACCTCCGCCAGTTACGTCGTTCTCTACGATCCATGGTGGAACCCTGCTGTGGAAAACCAGGCGATTGACCGTTGTCACCGAATCGGCCAGGAAAGCAAAGTGAATGCCTACCGCCTCCTCGTGCGGGACAGTGTCGAAGAGAAAATCCGAATTCTGCAACAGCAGAAGAACGAGATGATGACCAGCGTTCTCGGCGAAGAAGGCTTCACCCGGAATCTGGAAATGGACGATCTCAAGTTCCTCTTCAGCGACGGTTCAGTCGAACCACCTGCCAAAAAAGGGAAAAAGAAGTAAGCACCGCGTTGAACGCAACTGCCTGCAGGTTCGATTCGAACTCGCAGGCAGGCTTGAGGATTGAGGGATCTAAAGAGCTCAACGCTGCTCCGAGTCCCTTTTTTTCTTCCCGAAAGGGCGATCCAACAGGGTATAGCGATCAACCCGACAGGGTTGGATAAAAGGGCCTGCCCCAGCCTGAAGGCCCATTTCGACGCAGCAGGGCGCCGCAAAATCGGCTCAGAACAAAATCGGCACAGAAAGGCGCCGCAGCCGGGAATTTCCGCCGGTGCCGCTACTCTTTCGCTTTCAGCTTCCGCAACTCTGTATCGACGGTTGCGAGATAGTCTGAAGTAGCCTTGAGACGTCTCGTCGTCAGCTTGGCAATAAATTCATACAGCGCCGCGTAGAACGGGGCGTTTTTATTTTTCGGCAGGACGTGATGGAGAAATTTCTGATCCACCGCAAGGCAGAACGATTCACTCACTGAAACCACCGAAGCGGAACGGACCTCATCATCGAGAGCCGCCAGCTCTCCGAAAATATCGCCGACCTGATCCATCGATACGATTTGCTCTCCGCCTTTAACGACAGCAACGGTACCCGCAAGGAGAATAAAAATTCGCGAAGCCTCGTCACCTTCAGCAATGATAACATCTCCCGGGTCACATTCGATAAATGCAGAAGCGTGGAGAACTTGATCAAGATGTTCCTTTGAAAAGACTCCAAGGAATGGGACCTCCAAAAGAGTTCCGGGGACTTCATCTTCGTCGTGGATGTAAGCGTATTCTTGCACGTGCGAAATATAGGTTTTTGTGAGGTTCCTGTCGAGCGACAATAATCGGTTTAAACCAGTTATCGAATCGACAAAAAAGCGGCGAGGCTTTCGCCCCGCCGCTCTTTCCTGGTCTCACTGTTAAAATTTAAGAGAGACCCGACTCAAGCGTCGATTAATGAAGGTTGTATGCTGGAGCACCGTGCTCAGCAACATCAAGTCCTTCGCTCTCTTCCTCTTCGCTAACGCGAACTCCACCGAGCATCTTCAGGATGAAGAAGACTACGAAGGCGAATACGAAGGCAAAGACGGAGATGGCAATCGTTCCGAGGATCTGGATACCAAGTGAATGGCCTGGATCGAAGGAGAAGAGTCCCACTGCAATCGTTCCCCACATACCGCACACACCGTGAACGGAAATCGCACCAACTGGATCGTCGATTTTGATTTTGTCGAAGAAGAGGATTGAGAACACTACGATTACACCGGCGATAAGACCGATGATGATCGCGCTTCCTTCACCAACCGTGTCAGCACCGGCAGTGATGCCAACGAGACCGGCAAGGATACCGTTAAGGGCCATAGAAAGATCAGGCTTCTTGAGAACGATCATGGAGATCGCAATCGAAGCAACGGCTCCTGCTGCAGCAGCAAGTGATGTCGTTGTGAGAGCGTATGAAACCGCTTTAGGGTCAGCACTGAGAGCAGATCCACCGTTGAATCCGAACCAGCCGAGCCAGAGGAGGAAGACACCGATTGCAGCGAGTGGCATGCTGTGTCCGAGGATAGGCTTGATACCTTCTTTGGTATACTTTCCTTTACGTGGCCCGAGGATAAGAACACAGGCGAGAGCAGCGAATCCACCGAATGCGTGAACAACTGATGAACCGGCGAAATCGTAGAAACCTTTCGCATCGAGCCAGCCACCGCCCCACTTCCAGTAACCGGAAACAGGATAGGCAAGACCAACGAGGAGAACGGCGAAAACCATGAACTTACCAAGCTTAACGCGCTCAGCAACAGCTCCGGAAACGATCGTTGCAGCCGTAGCAGCAAACATCGCCTGGAAGATGAAGTCACCCCACCAGGTATAACCGGCGTTGTATTCAGCAGTGGTCAGTGAGGTGTCGTTAAGATCACCACCGAACCAGCTACCCATGGCGAAAAAGCCATTCCCGTCACCGGGATACATGGAGTTAAAACCCCAGAACGCATAAAGCAGGATACCGGTAGAGATGATCCAAACGTTCTTAAAAAGAATGTTCACTGTATTCTTGGACTGGGTCAAACCGGCCTCAAGTGTCGCGAATCCGAGGTGCATAATGAACACCAACGCAGCTGCGATACAGATCCAGAGGTTATTGACCGCAAAGGTCGCATAACCTTCTGATGCGATATATTCATCAGAGGAGTAAGCGCTTTCCGGACCAACCTCAGCGGCTGCAGGAGCAGGTTCAGGAGCGGCGTCCTGCCCAATGGCAGTGCCGACTAGCAAGGGAGCCACCGCCAAGGCGACTAGTAACATTAATTTCAGGGTGAATGTATTTCTCATTTTTTGTTTTAGTTAGGGGTCAGAGGCGGCCTTCCTACGTGCCACTCATCACTCTTTCCCAACCATAGAAAGCACCCTGCGTGCCAAGTTTGATTAAAATTGAAGTTTTTTCTCAGAACTTCGATTTCATCGCTCTTTTTGCGACCTAAACCCGCAAGCCCAAAGACATCACAACGCGCTCTTTTACAGCAAGTTACCAACTACTTACAAAAGGAGGGATTCACCCAATGCTCCGGAAATCTGCGGCTCAACTCAGAGAGAGGGAAACCAGCCGAACCGCCCCTGCAGGCAGGCTCAAGGCATCGAATCGAGAAGGTTTTCGATCAACTGAACAGGGATGAGAATTGCCTCATGCCGGTCTGTTCTCGAGACGACCACACCAACAAAACCGGCATGCGACGTATAGAGCGGACCTCCGCAATCCTCCGCCGCGATGGGAAGATCACATACCACTCCGCCCTCAAATCCGGTTCGTCGTACACTGACCGGAATTCCTGAACGTTCCCAGTGAGCGCGCACCGAATCCCTTACGATCGGCTCGATGCCGTTCTCGTCGCTATGGTGCAACGAGGTAACACTCCCGAGAACCCATTCCCCCTCCCGAATTTCGGCTCCAATAAAGCCGCCGGGGACGAGAGAAGCCGACCGATCACTTGAAATCTCTGAGGCCGCCGCACAGTCTTCAGCAAACCCTTCAAAATCATCTCCGGGATCAAGCACGGCGAGATGATGCCCTTCGGAAAGCGGGCGGAGGGTTGCGGTGTATTCCCGCCCATTTGGGGGAATCACGCGCACGACCCCTAACCCGGAGCAGGGACCGTCGAGAGAAGTCACCGCCACGCCCTTCCCGGGATCGATCAGCGTCCCGGTGGCGGATATCTTTCCATCGATAGATTCAATACGGACAATTCGGTTAGCATCCTGAAAATAGGCTCGTCGTTTTATCTGCGAGAGGAGCGCTTCCGTCCTCCGGAAAATTTTGACCTCGATCTCGCGCACCCTCTCGCGACGTTTCAGCGTTTTAATAAGTCGCTCATCTTTTTCGGGATCGGATCCGGCAACTCTGACCTGCCCGGAAGCGATCATCGCCCTGAGCGATATCGGCTGCGGGACCTCGATGTCCTCCCCGACAAGATCAGCCCGGAACGTCGACAGAAGAACCAGAACGATGACTGAGTATACGCGGCTCATGAATCACTTTTCTTCATATCCGGCCATCGATCGAAGATCGCAGCCAGAGAAACATGAGTCGCGCTGCCCCATTTCCGGTCAACGGTCCGATGAATACCGATAAGCTCACCCTCAAGGTTGAGAAGCGCGCCTCCTGAATCGCCAATCGTGAGGCGGCAGTTCGATATCAAATCACCTTCTGCGTTCTCATAAACAAAGCCAAAACGAAGAGGAGCCCTCCTCTCCCTCCTGAATCCCGAGGCATGCCCAAAGGCGAGAGCCTCAACCGGCTCATCAATTCGGGCTCCGGAACTCAGAGAAACCACCTTCACTTCTTTCCCCCGCACCCTGAAATCAGCCGCCTCCAAAAGAGCGATATCAAGCTCACGATCCAGCCTTACGACCCTTGCAGAAATTTCAGGTCCGCCAACCTGGTGAACCGTAATGGACTCACCAACAAACTGGAAAACGTGAGCAGAACTCAAAAAGCGCCCTTCAGCAGAAATCAGGACAGCACTCCCCCAGCCCCCGTCCAAGGCGCGGACACCGTAGCAACTCCCCGAGAACTCCTCAACGGCCCGCTCCACTTTCCGTTCCAGAAGATCAATTTCATCACTCGCCACAAGATTGAGGCACGAAGCCATGGCCGCGACAGCGACAACATGATTCACATTTATGATAAAATTCATAAATGTGATCCTAACTTATGATAAAAACAAATCAATATGAAAATTTGATCAGTTTATCGGCGCGAAAACCCGCACGAGGAAAGCGAGACTCCTCATTGGTAAGGCTCATGGATACCGCGCGATAAGGGAGAGCCCCACGGTGCACCCACCGGGAGTTTCCACTCTGGTGGTGAATATCCGGGACGCGAATTGGCCCGGCCGGAACAGGATCGCTAACGCTGCGTCGATACCGCTGAAGCTGCCGGAATTAAGAACTCTGAAAAGAGTTAATCGGCGTCTTTCACAATCTTCCCCCCGAGGGAGAGAATCCGTGCATTTGCTTTGGCATCCTCGGCTTCGCCGATTTGCCGGTCCTGAACATACATCTGAGACAATGCCGTCCAGGCGAGGAGATCATTCGGTTTCAAAGTCGTCGCTTTGAGCCCCGCCCCGATCGCCTCTTTGATCTGATCGGTTTTCATGAGCGCCATAGCAAGAGCGTGCCACCCGTCAAAAAAATCAGGATCGAGCTCAACGCAAGCCCGGTATTTTTCAACCGCCGAGTGCAGATCACCAACGGCGAGATCACCGTTGGCGTCATCAAAAAGGTCGTCCAGTTCAGCACTCACACGCGTAGAGGCTACTGCTGAGCCACTGCCATACCGGCGCGCTCCGATCCCGACTCAGCGCGACGCTGATTGAACCATGCTGAGAAAAGAGTCCGATCAAGCTGATTGGAAGAAGACGCCGCGATGGAAGTTTTTGCCGCGGCCTCTTCCTCGTCTTTGTAGAGTTCAAGCTTGTCGACATAGACAAGAAGCACCCCGGCACCGCCCGGGCGGTCAATCACTCCCGAAAGCTCCTTCTCACCGAGGCCTTCGACCGCTTCGAGAATCAAAGCGGAATCTTCAGCGCCGGCAGGAGGCTCAGCCTCTGAGAAGTTGGGAATCGACTCAGCCTTAACTCCCGCTTTCGCCACCGCATCGGAAAATGAACTCCCGCCGGCAATGGCTTCGCGAATCGAAGCGAGTGCTGCGTTAGCGGCCTCATTAACCGCTGTGTTTGATTTCTGAGCGAGCAGCATTTCGCGAATCGGAGCAGTCGCCTCCTCCAGGGTGAGAGGCTGTGGCTCAATTTGTTCCGTGTAGTGGAAAACGTAGTAACCGCCATCCTGTGCAGCGATCGGCACAGTAACCGTCTCGATCGGAAGCGCATTGCTGAAGAGCACGCGAAGCATCGCGTCATCCCCTTCCGCAAAGGCAGGAGGAGTATCCGGTGAGAACGGGGCGATCTTTTTCAGTTCGAGATCGTAGTCCGCTTTCTTCCCTGAATACTGTTTTGCAACGGCCTCGAAATCAGCTCCGTCCTGAGCGAGGTCCGAGTATGCGTGGTTCACAGCATTGGCAAAATTGAGCTCAGCTTTGGCTTTCTGCTCGTTGGTGGCGCCCTCAGGCTGAGCCTTCGGGGTGAATTTCACATAATCGAACCCGCGCTTGGGGTTGGATTTGAGAGAATCTTTGTTCTCTTCGTAGTAAGTCTTCACCTCTTCATCAGAGATCTTGAGTTTTTCTAAAATCTCTTTGCGATCAAATTTGATCACCGAAGCGGTGTAACGCTGGTTACCGCGAATATAAAGTCGGTCTGTCTCACTCGGAACCGCTGCAACACCGGCACCAATCAAATCGCGAAGCTTCTGGAATGAAAGGTAATCTTTCACGAGCTGAGCCAGATCCCCTTCGGTGAAGCCGTTAGGCCCGAGAATGTTATTTTTAACGAAATCAGCATTCACGAAAGGCTGCTGGAATACCGGCAGCTTTGGAATCGCCTCTTTGATCTCCTCTGCAGTCGGCTCGATCCCCATTTTCTCGGCTTCGGTACGCAAAATGACGAGACTCATAATGAAGTCGGTCGGATCGCGATCCTGACGGTTCTCACCGAAAAGAACTGTCGCGAAATCATACATTCCAAGACGAAGCGCAACGTCGAAATTGCTTCCGAGCTTCTGGGCTTCCTTCTGGCGATAGCAGCGATTGTAAACTTTGACGACGCAGTTCTGTTTTCCCACGGATCCTTTTACGAAATCAAAGTCGGAATAAAGAAACGCGAAAGCGATCACAATAATAATAGTCACGACGATTAGCGTGCCTTTTTGAATATGACGAATTTGAGTCAGCATGAGAATAGCTCTATATGGGGGCGCGAATTTTCGAATCTCCGCAGGGTCGGGAAGGTAGAGAGAAAGTCCCTCCTGATCAAACCCTTTTTAGAGCTGTATCAGGGCCATCATCGTGGAGACAAAATGCCGAAAAGGCCACTTCGGGTGAAAAGAACCTTGAGCGGCACAAGCAACACGCCTTATTCGACAAAGAGAAACTGCTGAGTATTGAGCAATGCCCAAATGATCCCTTCATAACCGGCGTCTCCCTGCTCTTCAATTTCGAGGCGAACTGTTTCCAGCTCCGCCTCACTGGGATCACGGGTCAACATCGCCTGAAAAATCATGCGGGCCTTGTCGTCGACATCATTCACTTCCTGCAAACTCTCTCCGAGGTGGGAGAAAGGATTGACGAGAGCTTCGACAATCGAACTGTTCAGCAGATTCAAGGCCTGCGGAACCGAGGCGTGCGTGCTCGCATTCTCAATCACTTCACGGTCCGACTGTCCAAAATCTCTGAGAAAGTGGCCCCGCTTCGCCGGCGACGGGAGCTCTGAAGCCCGTGCCATGCCGGAAATAAGGTTTTGATAAGCCCTCATGTCCGCTCTCTCATCAAGGGATCCGCCGCGGCCACCGCTTCCCTTTTTCCTCATCCGACGGGTTTCGGTGCCATTGCCCTCGCCTGCGCGCATCGCCTCTTTTCTGGAAGGCAGAGAAGTGGTGATGTAATTGACCTTCCCGTCCGGTTCCCCATCGGTCATTTCACTTTCCTGACCGAGCGCAGAGCCCGCATCGATAAAGCCCATCGCGAGAAGCAACTCACCGCCGTCGATTTTCTCATCCAGCCCCTTGTAGGCAATCCCGGAAATGGCCCGGGAAAGCTCTTTCTTTTTCCCTCCATACTTCTTTCTCAGCGCTTGAATCGCTTCGACATCATCCGCAGCCCGGGCTTCGGCGATCAATTCGCGATAGGAGTCGGCGTCTCTCTGCTGCGCTTCCACGATAGGCATAATTTCCTTCACCACTTCCATCAGCTCATCAAAAGACCGCTCCTCAAGGCTTTCGTATATCCGCTTAACCCGCTCAATCGAACTGAGCTCCTTTTTCAGATTCGGCTGATAGCGGTCGGCCTCCGGCAACGCGAGAGCCACCAGCGAATCCCAAATTTGCTCGGCGCTCATGCGACGCAACAAGGGCCCTTGAAAGTAATAGGGCGAACCCAACTCGACCTCTCCGGTATGTGCCGATCTCTGATAAGCGCTCGTGTTGTATAAAACCGACTGAAAAGCGACGAGATCGTAATCAAGCTCTCTCATGACCTCTTCGAGATAGTCGAGCAAAGCGGGATTCGTGATCGTCGTTTGCTCGGTCAGTTCATCGACCGGCTCAAAAATCCCCTGACCGAAAACCTCTTTCCAGAGCCGGTTCACAATCACGCGGGTAAAGGTCGGGTTCTCCGGCGAAGTGAGCCACTTCCCGTACGCCTCAATTTTGCCCTCCTCAGATGATAGATCGATCGCCGCTCCGAACATCGTCGACGCGGGAACTGTGTCTTTCGGCTTCGCATCCTCATATTGATAATCATGAGGTAGACTCGAGTTTTTCGCCGTCGCTGTCACCGAGACATACTGAAGCGGATCATAGAGTTCATTGATAACCTCTCTCATCACAGAGCGATTTCCTGCGACACCTTCTGCGGCTTTCATCGATTCCTCAGCGACTTTCACAAATGCCTCCAACGACATTTCCGTTCGCACGTGATAGGGCACTCTCGATTCACGCTTGTTCTTCTTCCGACCCTTTTCAACGGGTGCCCCTTCCCCGCTCTTCTGCGCCTCGACAAATTTGTTGAGCTTCTCCGCCCTCGCGAAATACGGAAAATCATCACGGCCCGTGAGTTCCCTCGCCTTTTCATGATAGGCTACGGCGCCCTCTCCCTTAGCCTCTCTGATTGCGAGTGCCCGATTAGGCGAACCATAGTTGTTGGCAACCATCCCGAAACTGAACGAAGCCATTTTGAAATAGTCCATCTGCGTCCATTTATCGAAAGGATGATTATGGCACTGCGCGCACTCCAATCTCGTCCCCAGAAAAACCCTCACGGTGTTGGACATATTATCGAGAGGCATTCCCCGATCACGAAAATAGTATCCGACCGCGCCATTCTCCCAGAATTTCCCCTCGGCCGTGACCAGTGAATAAACCATCTCGTCGTAGGGCATATTTTTTCTGAGCGCATCCTTCACCCACAAACCGTAGGCAGCGCTCACCGTCGCACCGGGCTCGCCGTTGATCCGGAGTAAATCGGCCCAGAAATGATATGAATCGGAAACATAGCCCTCGCTCCCGAGGAGCTCGTCGATCAACCGCTCCCGCTTGTTTTCGTAGGTATCACCGGAGAACGCGGCCGACTCCTTCAAGGTAGGAATTCGCCCCACAATATCCAGATAGGCCCGGCGCAGGAAAATGGCATCCGATGCATCGCCGTTCGGTTGAATCCCCTGCTCCACCAGTTTTTCATTCACGAGGGAATCAATCGCTTTCGAATAATCGGTTGGCGCCCCGTTTACAGAAACGCAAACAAGGCTGATCCAGAGAACACAGATAAAGCGAGATTTCATAAATTAATTCAACGGCAGTTGATGAACCCCGAATCGTATAACCGGTTTCACCTCCATTTGTTACCTTAAAATCATCAAACGCGGAATTGATGCCCCGTGCAGTTACCGCTACAACTGTGCCCTGCCACACCAAGCTATGGATCAGAGCCGACCCAACCTCATTTTCATCATCACGGATCAGCAGCGCTTTGATACGATCAACGCCCTCGGTTTTCCCCATGTCGACACGCCCCACCTCGATCGACTCGTCAACGAAGGGGTCACTTTCACGAACTGCCACGTCACCGCGCCGAGCTGCGCGCCATCGCGGGCCAGCCTTTTCACGGGACAATACCCCCACACCAACGGGATCCTCAAAAACGCCGATCGCTGGACCAAAAGCTGGATCAGTGATCTCGCTGATTCCGGATACCACTGCGTCAACGCAGGGAAGATGCACACCTTTCCCTTCACCACCCCCTGTGGATTTCACGAGCGCTACGTGGTTGAAAACAAGGACCGCTATCTCGAGGGGCGCTACTTTTTCGACGAATGGGATAAAGCCCTCGCGGCCCGCGGTCTTACCAAACAGCAGCGCGTCACCTATCGGGAGCGCGAAGACTACGCCGACCGACTCGGAGCTTTCACCTGGGACCTGCCGGAAGAAACCCAGTCAGACAATTTTGTGGGTGATCTCACAAAGTGGTGGCTGAAGACCCATCCCAAAGAGGACCCGCTTTTTCTCCAAATCGGATTCCCCGGCCCGCACCCGCCCTACGACCCGACCCCGGCCGCTCTCGCCGAATACGCCGACCGCGAGATTCCGCTGCAGCCACTCACAGATGAGGATCTCGAAAACCAACCCGCCGCCTATCAGGCAATGCGAAAGCACAACAACGAGGTCGATCACGACTCCGTCGTTCTGCCTCTCGCTCCAACCGAACAACAACGTCTCGATCAACGCCGCCACTACCTCGCGAACGTCACCATGATCGATACAAAGATCGGGGAGATCATCGAGTCTCTCGACGAGCAGGGTTACCTCGAGAATTCAGTGATCATCTTCACAAGTGATCACGGGGACTGCCTCACCGATCACGGGCATTCACAGAAATGGACTTTCTACGAGCAGGTCACCCGCATGCCGACAATTGTCTGGTCATCGAATGGCCGCTTTGGAAAAGGCGGGCGGAAGATCGACGAGCTCACTTCGCTTTTTGATCTCGGACCCACCATTCTCGAACTGGCCGGCTGCGAAGTTCCTGCAAATTTCACAGCCCGCTCTCTGATGCCGGCGCTCCTCGAAGACGAAACCTGGAAAGGCCGCGACTTTGTTTTCGCCGAAGGCTGCCGCGACGGGAATTTTGTTTCCGCCGACTACCAGACCATGATCCGGAGCAGGAAATGGAAACTCGTCCATATCGCGGGCAGCGACGAACTCGATGGAAAGAGCGAAGGCCAACTCTTCGACCTCATTAACGATCCGGACGAGCAGACCAATCTCTGGAACTCCCCCGATCACCTCGAAACGAAGAACGCGCTCCTCCTCGAACTTTTCGAATGGCGAGTCAAGACTGGTCATCACTCCTCAACTCACTATGCTGAGGCCCGTTAATGTTTGACAGTCTCTTACCACTCTTATCAGCAGCCACGCCCTTCGGCGAGGCGATTGATCACATTTTCAGCCCGCTCGGGCTGGTTCTCATCATCTTCGGGACCGCCCTCGGAATCTTTGTGGGAGCGGTTCCAGGCCTTACCGGGACCATGCTCATCGCGCTGATGCTGCCGCTGACCTATGGGCAGGACAAGTTACTCTCGATGGCCTTTTTGATCTCCGTCTACGTCGGTGCCGTCAGCGGGGGACTCATCACCGCTACGCTCCTGCGAATGCCGGGAACCCCCGCCTCAATCGTAACAACTCTGGACGGGTACCCCATGGCTCGCGACGGCCAGCCGGGAAAAGCGCTCGGTCTCGGTGTGATGTCCTCTACCGCCGGAGGGATGATTTCCTGGCTCTTTCTCATTCTTCTGACCGAACCGATCGCCCGCCTCTCCTCCAGATTCGGATACTTCGAATACTTTTCGCTCGTCCTTATGGCGCTGGTACTGATCGCCACGATTGGCGGCAACTCGCTTTGGCGTTCGCTCTTTTCCGGATTCTTCGGCATTCTCCTCTCCATGCCGGGACTGGTCGCGGCGACGGGGAATCCGCGAATGACCTTCGGGATCACAGAAATGAACGCCGGATTCGAACACATGCCCGTCCTCATCGGACTCTTCGCAGTGAACCAGATCCTGAGGGACATCATCGAGATTGAGAAAAAGAAGAAGCCCATCGAGATCGGCAACAACCGCGTCCTCGTCGGGCTCAGGGACATTAAAACGCACGCCTTGAACATGCTGCGTTCCTCCGTCATCGGAACCTGGATTGGAATCCTTCCCGGGATCGGGGGCAACATCGGATCCGTCACCGCCTACTCCGTCGCCAAGAGCGTCTCAAAGACACCTGAAAAATTCGGTACCGGACACGAAGCCGGAGTGGTCGCGGCCGAGTCGGCAAACAACGCCACAATCGGAGGCGCCCTCATCCCGCTCATCGCGATGGGACTTCCCGGCAGCGTCATGGAAGTGGTTCTGTTAGGCGCACTGATCGTTCACGGGCTCCAGCCCGGCCCGCGGCTCTTCGAGCAAAGCCCCGACATGGTTTACACCATCATGGGAGCGATGTTTCTCGCCAACATCGCCATGGCGGTAATCATGTTCGCCTCGATGAAGCGGCTCGCCCGTCTCGTCCGGGTTCCACGCCCGTATCTTCTCCCTCTGATTCTCTGTTTTGCCGTAATCGGCTCCTACGCGCTCTCCAACCGGGTCTTTGATATTTACGTCATGTTAGGTTTCGGATTGCTCGGATTCTGTCTCGAAAGCTTTCGCATTCCACTGGCCCCGTTTGTGATTGGTTTCGTCCTCGGGCCCATTGCCGAAAAGAATCTGAGCCTCGGTCTCCAGGCCTCGAACGGAAGCTACGCCCCCATCGTGACCCAACCGATTTCCCTTTTCTTCGTCATCATCGCACTGTTGATGCTGTTTTTACCCGCCATTAAATCGCTTATCTCAAAGAACACATCACCGGAGGCAGGGCACTCATGAAGCGGAAAAAGCTGACAACGGCGTGGCATCTCGTCACCGGCATCATCATCGCCGCTCTCGCGATTTGGTGGACGGGGAAACACCTCAAAGGGAAAGACAAAACCTTTCCCTCAAAGCCCATCGAAGTCGTCGTTCCCTACCCCGCCGGCGGGGGGTCCGATACCTTCGTGAGACGCGTCATCCAACAGGGCATCGAGGAGGGCCAATTACTTGACGTTCCCCTCGCGGTCATCAACATCCCCGGAGGTGGTGGCACGATCGGCAGCCGTGAAGTCAAAGACAGCCGCCCCGACGGTTACCGCGTTCTCTGTCATCACACTTCCATGATCAGTTCCAAACTGGCCGGCACAGTCGCTTTCGGGCCGGATGACTTCGACAAGTTCGCCCAGACCGCGAAGAACACCATGATCGTTATGGTGCGGGAGGATTGCCCCTATCCCGATTTGCTCTCACTCCTCAATGCCGCCGCCAAAGATCCGAAAACGCTGACCTTCGGAGCCAACGTCGGATCAGCCGCTTACTTCATCACCCTCCAGTTGGAGAAAGCCGTCCCCGGTGCCCAGTTCAGCATCGTCTCTGCTGACGGCGGTGCAGACCGCTACAATCGACTTATCGGAGGGCATCTCAATGCAGGCATTTTCTCACTCTCGGAGTATCTCGATTTTCGCGACTCCGATGACTCCCCGGCGGACCGGAACGTGAAAGCCCTCGCTGTTTTTGAAGAGGAACGACATCCCGCGATTCCTGACACAAAGACAACAATCGAGCAGGGTATTCCTGTCACCTTCAGCAATGCCTACTACTGGTGGGCTCCGAAAGGCACCCCGCCTGAGGTTCAAAAGTTCCTCGCTGATGTTCTTGAAAAAACGATGGCCACGGAGATCGCTCAAAGCGAAATGAAACGGCTCCGCATCGACCCCACCTTTCTGCGCGGCAAAGAAGTGGAGAAAAGCATCGACGCGACAGTGAAGGGATTCCAGTCCGTCGTCGTTCAGCAGGAAAAGAACGTCCCGAATTTCGCACTCTACGTCCAACTCATCGTTCTGGCGCTGTTGCTCGCTGTTCTCGTAGAAGCCTATCACAACCGGAAAAGCCCGATACCGGCAACCACCGAAGTTCCCGGCGATGAAATCCCTTTCACGAAACGCCCCGGTCGGGCCGCGGCCTGTTTCCTTGCTCTCATCGTTTACGTCGTTTCTCTCGTCGCCACTCCGATTCCCTTCGCGATTGCCTCCATCCTCATGGTCTTCGCGGTCGGGGGAATCATGTCGGGATGGGAACGCAAATACCTTCCAGTGCTCGCGCAGCTGGCCCTCCTCACCGGGTTCGGAGCTGAATTCGTTTTCACGAAAGTATTCACGATCCCACTTCCGTGATTTTCCGGTGATCCAACAGGGTTATGTCAATGACCTGACCCTGTTCAGTTTCGCTTAACCTCCCGCCAGTCGCCTTTGAGCACATAGACAGGATCGAGCCCGAGGAGTTCCCGGAGCCTTACAGAGACATCCTGACTTTTTTCACAGCGGGTTCCGTCGCAATAGACGACAACAGGAGTCCCGAGTGCGGCCTGAAGAGAGTCCATGTTTTGAAACATGAGATCCCCCCATTCATCAACATTGAGCAGGATCGCCCCCTCAATGTGGGATTCCTCAAACTTCTCACGGCTCCGGGCATCAACCCAGAGGACCTCACCAGCTGCGGCGAGCTGATTCGCCTTTTCAATATCAATCTGCCAGCGCAGGGTTTCCGCGCTTTCGACCTGAAAGAAAGGAGGGCGAGAAGGATGAACCGCCGCAGAGATGATCGCGACAACGAACGATATCCCGAGAATAGCGGCAATCTGTTTTCCCATCATTGAATCGAGAAGTAGGCGAGCGGACGGGCCAGTTGCTCAATTTCGCAATCGGTCTCTATCCTGACAAATCCCAAAAGCGTTTCCGCGGTTGAATCCGGTGTCAACTTGAGATGATATTCTCTTCCCTTCTCTACCTCGAGAACTTCACACGCGACTTCTTTCCGCATGCTCTCGGCTCCGAGAACATGAATCGGCTTGGAACGCTTTACGTTGAACTTCACAATCTTCGGCTCGGGATTCGAGCCCACGCTCCAGGTTGTCATGCTCTCGATGACATCATAGAGAGGGTCGATGTGAATTTTTGTCTTCAAAAAGACGGGATGCTTCTGACCCTCCGTTGATACGGTGATCTTTTTCTCAGTGCTTCCCCGCATTTTTGAAGTATCAAAGACGCCGGTGATGATTGCCGTTCCACCTGCGGAGATGGGATTCTCACTGATTTCAACAGCTAAACAGGCGCACCCCGAATCCATTTGAGTGACCTTTACAGGTTCCTTCCCTTTGTTGCTGATTTTAAAGGACACCTCGACCCGGTCCTGACCGGCTTGAGCCTTCACCTCATGCAAAGTTGACTCGTATACGATATCACCCAATCGTGTTGCCCCGGAAAGTGCCTCAACCTTTTCAGAAGGACCGGAAGGATTGACCGCTGAATCCGCAGAATCCGTTGATGGAGGAAACCACTGGTAAATCATCAGGTAGATAATAACTCCGGTAACGGACACAAAAAGCCATGAAGGGCAGGTGAAACGGGCGAGCTTTTTATGTTTCTCAAAATTCCCGCGGAACGCTGCGACCACGAGCATAATAATGAAGGGCAGGTTAACGACAGCGAGAATCACATGTGGAATGAGAATCGACAGGTAAACGATTCTGGCCACCGGATACTCCTTCGGGAAGGTGGTATGACGGGCCGTGTAGTGGTAGATGAGATACGAGGTGAGAAAGAGCGCCGAGGAAATCAAAGCCCCGACCATTGCTCTTTTGTGCGCCTCTTTCTTCCCCGCCTTAATCAAAAGGACTCCGGTAACGAGCAGAATTGCGCTGATAGAATTGAGAATCGCATTGATTGGCGGGAGCGATTCGTAGCTGAAAGCGGCGAGTAATTCCATGATCTATTCGAAGTCGGAAAGCTTGAGTTCAGGATTGAGGACCATTTCGACATCACGGACGAGCCTCTTGAATTCGAACTCACCATGGTTGGGATTCATGACATCGTAGTAACCTCGAATGTTGGCATCGCCATCGACGAGTGCGAGGCGCTGATCGTGAGCAAACGGTCCCTGCGAGGCACGAATGTCAGGATCCGTAATTTCTTCGGTGGCGTAGAATTTGAACTCCGAAATCATGTATTTAGCAATCGTGTCAGGGTCACCGGTGAGAAACCACCAGTCTTCCGATTCGACACCCTTGTCCTTCACCCACGCATCCATTTTTTCAGGCGTATCGTCTTTCGGGTTCACACTGATGGAGACGAGTTTGAAGACTGGATTATCACCGAACTTCTCTTCGAGAGTCTTCATCATCGCCGCCATTCCGAGACAGCCTGCAGGGCAATCCGTATACTGGTAGCCTGCGACGTAAACTTTGTGCCTCAACATCCCGAGAGAAACTTCCTTCCCGTCCCGATTGATCACATTCAAATCGGTTTCGAGTTTCGCTACGTGCGGGGGACGCCAGTTCTTTTCTTCGTAGTCGCGCCGGATTAAATAGGCACGGGTTACGAAAATCGAACCAAAAACGATAATAAAGCAAATCCCGAAGATAGTCCCCCACCAGGCGATGAGCTTATTTCGGGTCACGTCGGATTCTTCTTTGTCCATCAAACTGAAATTTAAAAGGAGTTACGCCCAGGCGAGGTAGGAAGCGACCATCATCAAAGGCAAATAAAGCAGGGTATAGAAAAAGAGGGTTCTCGCATCGTTTCGCTTTCCGCTCTTGAGAAACCTGACTGCCAACCAAACCATGACCGCTCCGAGCGCGCCGCCCGCAAAACACCCCCACCAGTCGAGCGAATCGCTCACCAGAGGGTATACGGCCCCGAAAAGAAAGGTCAGAACCGCGAAAAACAGGGCAATCTTTCCTGTCTTTGCGCCCGTCTCGTCATCGTTCGACCACATTTTAAAACCTCCGAGCGCATACTCTTCGCGATACATCCAGTTGATCGCGGCAAAGTGAGGCATTTGCCAGAGGAAGAGGAGGAGGAATAAAAACAACGCGCCATCACTGAAGAACGCCCCGCCTCCCCCGGTCCAGCCGATCAAGGGTGGAACAGCCCCGGATACCGCACCAACCACAGTGTTGAACGTGGAAACACGTTTCATCGGCGTATAAACAAACAGATAAGTGAGGAGCGTGATACCCGCCATCGAGGAAGCCATCACATTCACTTTCACTCCCAGGTGCATAATTCCGAAGGCACAGAACAGCCAGCCGAGCACGAACGCGGCAGGCCTCGGAATACGGTTGGCGGGAAGTGGACGATCGGAAGTCCGCTTCATTCGGGCATCGACATCCACCTCCATGAGCTGGTTGAAAACCGCGGCCCCGAAAGCGGCAAGGATGGAACCGAGAAAGACATGAAAAAGCAGAGCGGCCGAAAACCCGCCGTCCTTAGTCGCGATGAGAAACCCGAACAACGAAGTGATAACAACAAGGATACTCAGACGCGCTTTCGTCAGAGTCATGACATCACGACGCAGCTCCCTCGCGACGTTGCGTGGGGATGCGGTTGATTCCGGATTCACTTCTAACTCTGCCATTCCTGTTTATCTACCCGGCACGCTAACCCTCTTTCCCTGTCCACGCGAGTTCAGCCTCGCTCGAATTCGGTTTCATCGCCTTCACTGCAAAAGTGAAGGCCACCGCGAGTATCGCCAGCCCATTGATGACATGAAAATTGGTAAGCCAGAAGTGCTTACCTGTCGCAATAACCGTGAGTCCGAGAACAATCTGCCCCACAATGAGGAGCAGCAATACGAAAAGATGCTTTCCAATCCGTGTCACATTCCTGAGCTTCAACCACAGCCCCAAAACCAGTCCAAAGATACAGAAGGCGGTCCACTTGTGGAGAAAAAGCACAATAATGATCGGCTCATCAAACGGCGGAATCCACTGTCCGGCTGTTTTCAGCAAATCGGTATCAGCAAGACCGACGCGATGAAAATGCCGCATCGAAGCGCCGAAAAGAAGCTGCATCGAAACCAATGCGACGAGCGAAACGCTACCCATCCGGGCTAGCTTTTGCACGCCCCCTGACGCGGAGAACCCGATTGACTCCCACTTCGAACCCGACGCCATGACAATGAGAATGAGAAGACAAAAGAAAGCCTGAGCGAGGCATCCATGGGCCACCGCAAAGGCATTCGAAATCTCGGTAACCCGAAGTCCGCCGAAAATCGCCTGTGTCGTCACCATCAGAAGCGCCAACGCCGAGAGCTTCTGAACAAGAGTCCAGGAGCGCTTCGCCCAGCTCCAAATCAGCCAGATAAACGGTATCGCACCAAGTCCCAGCCCCAGCCCCAGTAAACTGGACTTTCTATCGACATCACTTCGCTCCGCCCCTGCCATGATGAAGATCGCGAAGATAACGGCAAGGCCGATCACGAGGGTCAAAACCTCAAGAAAGCGCTTCCCGCTTTTCACATAAGCCCAGGAAAACATCGCCAAAACGAGGAGTCCGACGAGCGTCGCGAGGAGACGATGACTGTGCTCCAGAAACGGAACCATATAGCTGAGCCATCCCGGAGGGTTGATCGATCCCAGACTGAGAGGCCAATCGGAAAAAGCCATTCCAGCCAGCTTGGATGTCGTCGCCGCTCCCCACCAAATGAGAAGCACTGCGAAAAACGCAACGACTCTTGAGTATTTGTTAAACGCCGTCTGAGGCATTGGATTGCTCATCTTCTATCGAATCATATACGCTCGTGAAGGTCCGGAGGGCACAATATCCCGAAGCTGATAACAAAAATGGCGGAGTGCTTACACGCTCCGCCACTTCGATCAATTCTATGAACTGATCGTTTAGTTTTTGGGCAGAAGCGGAGTTTGAGCGGCATACCACTCATCGAACTCTTCGCTGCTGACAGCTTCAACGTAAGCCACCATCTGCGCGTGACCTGCTCCGCAAAGCTGGGCACAAACGATGTTCCACTCACCTTCCTTTTCCGGAACAAACCACATTGGGATTTCGGAACCGGGAATCGCATCCTGCTGCGAAAACATCGGGATAATCGCGAGACCGTGAATCACATCTTTCGATGTCACCTGAATAACGACAGGGCGTCCGACCGGCACTTTCAACTCATTCACTGAGACAAAGTCATCTGCAGCATTGGGATCTTCCGCGACGAGCCCCACCGGGTTCGCACCTGAAATCCGCTCATGAGAGGTCATCCCGACATTCTTATCAGCACCGGCGTAATGGAAGGTCCAGCGATACTGCTCACCGACGGCACGAAGATTGACAACCTCATCGCCAACAGGACGGGCGTTTTTGTCAGAGCGCTTTGCCCAGAGAGGGAACGCGAATCCGAGAAGCAATACAACTTCCACGATCACCACCCCGATCTCGACGTGTGTCGAAAAGTGGGAAGTCATTCCGTGATAATTCGCGCGGGGTGTCTTCTTCCGGCGAAATTTCCAGAGGATTACCCCCAGAAATATAGACCATCCTACAAAGAGAATTGCCATAAACCAGTGCACCAGTGCCAACATGTGATTTCCCACGTTACCATGCTGGGAAGCCACCTCGTGCATTCCGGAAATGTCGTTAATCCACTCAATCATATCAAAATTCGTTAGTAAAAAGATCGGTTAGCCGAAACATCAGTCCAGCCTCAGTTCCCCTCGCCCGGGAGTTCTTCGGCCATTTTCCGCGAACGACGTGCGAGATAATAAATAAAAGTAATAAAGCTTCCCAAAATGGTAAAAAGGAAGACGAGCATCACCCCGATAGCGCTGTTGGCTGCGAGGAGAGATTTTCCTTCCGCGCCGCTCATGCACATCGGGCAAGCGAGAATATTTTCAAAAAACAACGTGCTCATCATCAGATTCTCTAAGATACAACCTTTCGGATTTTCTTCATAAAGCGAACCCCGTAAACGAGGAGTCCGAAGCCGCCGACGACACTCGCCCATCCCATCGCAGTGAACATCGAGGGAAGTCCGCGGGTCAACAAACACCAGGCACCAAATGACCAGGAGCCGAGAACGACGATGGTAATGAAGGCGATATGAAAGTGTTTGAGTGACATGTTTCTTAGGGGGTGTCAGGTTTAGAGTTTCTCCATCAATTTCCCGTTGGTGCTTTCCAGAGTATCATACTGCTCCAGAATCGGATCCGCACCGGCGAAAAGAGTCAGAGCCATGAGCCCGAGAGAAAAGAGAAAGGTAAAGACAAGCAGCTTGTAAATCAGTCCTCTTTCGTGATTCAGGTGCATGAAGATGAGTCCGACAAGACTCGCCTTGAAGCAGGCAACAGCGAGACCGATCACGAAATCAGCAGGCGTCGGTCCCGGAGGGCCCAAATCAAAAGGAGCGAAAATTCCCAGAGCAAGCGTGAGACAGGTGCAGGCGCAAAGCGCTCCGAAAACAATCAAATAAGACTTCTTATGCTTTCCCCAGTCGTGAGTTGATTCAGCCATGATGAATGAAAATAGAATAAAAAATTAAAGGAGATACATGAGCGGGAACAGGAAGATCCAGATCAAGTCGACAAAGTGCCAGAAAAGACCGCCTACCTCAATGCGGTTGGCGAGATGCTCCGGGTTCTTCAAGTAGAGTTTCTTCCCGAAGACGGTGAAGAACAGGAGAACGAGCGCTCCACCGATAACGTGAAGACCGTGGAGAGCCGTCATCGTGAAATAAATCGCGTAGTAGTTGCCGTATCGAGGGCCGTGGTTCCCCATGAATTTGATCTGATCACGTGGAACACTGATGCTGTGCTCCCCGTCATGCGCGCCGTGGCTGTGAATCGCATCCGACCGCTCGTGTCCGACTTCTTTATCAGCACCTTCAGCGGACGGCTTTGACTCGCTCTTGTGAACCTCGTCATGATGCTCATCACCGTGATCGTCGTGATCACCATGATGCCCACCGAGATGAACGTCGTGAAGATTGAGGATGTGGCCCCGCAACATCTTCTCAGGAATCACCTCGCCGCGTGGCTCGTAGTATTCCCGAAGATGACGATACTCGGCGTCCTGCTGCTCGAAGAACTGCTGCTTTGCGCCTTCGTCATTGATAACATCCCAGACAATAGACTCACGCTGCTTTTGAGGAAGCACGAGCTGAAGGTCCACCTCGTGAACGATGAATTCGACGTCATCGCTGATGAGTTTCCCTTCGACTTTCGAACCGTCTTTGAAATTAACCACGCTGTCGCTGTGGAGAACCACTTTACGGGGATTTGCGTTGAGAACAAAAGGCTCGCTCGATGTCAACTTTGCTGAGCTGCTCACTGATACCGGCGTCGGATTGGCCACACCGGAGGCAAGCTCTGAACGGTAACGTTTGCGCTCTTCCGTCAGTTTCGCCGAAATTGCGCGACGCTCCTTGTGGAACCAGGCCTTGAGCTCAGACTCCGAATGGATTTCAACACCCTCTTCAGAACCGGGACCTTCAGTCACCTTGAATGTGGGAAACTCCCCTTTTGGAATACTTTTGATGAAGACCGGCACAGCGCCCTGAAGACTGACTGAAGCCGAGGCACCTTCGAAACGAATGCGGTCGGTCTTGTTTACCAGCTCCCCCTCCATGACGGAGTTGTCTTTCAACTTGATCCCGAAGTGGTGATTTAATTTGCTGTTGTATTCAATCCCCTTGAGGCACATGAAAATAACCGCACAACCAATCACCGCATACATGTAGATCTGATAGAGCTTCCAGTTCCGCTCCTTCAGGGCAACCCAGGCAAACACGACTCCGACCGATGAGGCGATCAGAACAAGTGTGTTGATGAAACCGAGCCAGACAAAGTCTTTGTGAACATTGAGTCCCCAGGGCCACGGATTATCAACTCCGTCCTGAATACCAACCCGCAAAAATACGTAAGCGGAAAAGAGGCCGCCAAACAACATAACCTCGGACGCGAGGAACAACCAGACACCGAGCTTGGCATTGTATAAACCGGTGTCCCGTCTCGGCGTTACTTCGTGTGGAATTTCCATATGGCAATCTTCTTGCTAAAATCTTCTAAATCGTTCGGTAAGGGGTCGATCCCCGGTTAAACGGCTGGTTTATCACCTTCTTTGCCGGCTTTACTCTCTGAAGTAATCTTTGAAGGATCGTCTTCGAACTGCGGACAAAAGTCTCTCGCTTCACCCGGGACGCTATACTCGTAGGGTCCACGATAAGCAACCGGCTCGGAAAGGAAATTCCCATGCGGAGGAGGCGTCGGAGTGGCCCACTCCAGAGTGGTTGCGTCCCACGGATTGTCGCTGCTCACTTTCTTGCCGATAAACTTGCTGATGAACAAATTAATGATGAAAGGAACCTGAAAAACGGCGAGCAACCAGGCGGATCCGGAAGTCACGATATTCAAATCGATCATACGAAGCGCTGCATCCGGCTCAATTACGTTGAGAACCTCTGCAACGTTGGCGAGAAACGTATTCGGTTCAGCAAAAACCTGTGTGCTGATTTGCTCATACGCTTTACCTCCGTCAAATGCACGACGGTGAAATCCAGCCATTCCCTGAATGAACATGGGGGCGAAAATGCCGTTCATGAACAACAATGAAGGCCAGAAGTGCAGGTGTCCGAGCCGGGTGCTCATCATGCGCCCGGTGAGCTTTGGATACCAGTGATAAATCCCTGCAAAGAGTCCGAAGATCGTGCCGGGAGCCACTACGTAGTGGAAGTGGGCAATCACGTAGTAGGTATCGTGAAGGTGCAGATCCGGAAGGCTGAATGCGAGAGGCAAACCGGTAAGTCCACCGATTCCGAACATCGGAATGAACGCAGTCGCGAAAAGCATCGGGACATTGAAGCGGATCGAACCGCCCCACATGGAAATCAACAGTGAGGTGATCAGAATCACCGAGGGCACCGAGATCAGCACCGTCGTTGTCTGGAAGAACGTTGAAATCGCCGGCCCCATTCCGGTGATATACATGTGGTGAGCCCACACGATAAAGGCGAGGAATCCGAGCACCATTACGGCGTAGACCATCGTTTTGTAACCCCAGAGCGGTTTCCGGGTGTTACATGGAATGATTTCAGCCACAATCGCAAGCGCAGGCAGAATCAGAACGTAAACCTCGGGGTGAGCGAGGAACCAGAAAAGGTGCTGATAAAGAAGCGGACTACCACCACCCGCGGCGTCGAACGACATTCCGCTGACGTTGAGACCGGTAGGAACAAAGAAACTCGTTCCGGCGAGTCGGTCCATAAGCTGCATGATTGCCGCTACCTCAAGAGGCGGGAAAGCGAGGAGGAGAAGAAAGCCGGTCACAAGCATTGCCCAGACAAAGAAGGGCAGACGCATCCAGCTCATCCCGCGGCATCGCAGGTTGATAATCGTACAGATGAAGTTAACCGCACCGAGAAGAGACGAGGTGATGAGGAGAGCCATCGCGACAAGCCACTGGGTTTGCCCCGTCCAGAACAGGTCCCCGTAGTGAATATCGGTCGTCGTAGCGAGAGGCGAGTAATTGGTCCAGCCGGCCTTGGCCGCGCCCGAAGGCAGGAAGAAACTGACGAACATGAGGACGCCACCGAGAAGGTAAAGCCAGTAGCTCGCCATATTGAGGCGGGGAAACGCCATATCCGGCGCACCGATCTGCAGAGGAGTCACGTAGTTGCCGAAAGCTCCGAAAGCGAGCGGGACAATACCAAGGAAAACCATGATCGTTCCGTGCATCGCACCGAACATATTGTAGAGATCGCCGGTGACTTTACCGCCGTCGTCGAGCCATGCCTGAAACCAGGGCCAGTCAGCGAGCAATGGAACAGCACGGTCGGGATAGGCGATACTCCATCGCATCACCATCATCAGGAAAAACCCGAACGCGAGAAAGACCAGCGAGGTATAACCATACTGAATTCCAATGGTTTTGTGATCGGTGGAGAAAATATATTTTTTCCAGAAAGGCTCAACATGATGATGTTCCTCGTGAGCCTGATCGTGTGTTTCTGCTGTAGCTGCGCTCATTGAAAGTCTAAATTACGTTAATAAGGAGAAGAGATAAACCCCCGTCTTTGAATGTTTTCGGATTGAGATCCTTTAATATCAACCTTCAGCCGGTTTCCCCGTCTGCAAGTCCACCTTTGCGCCCGGAAGCATCTCGTCTTCAGGAATCGCCAGAAGCTCAGCTTCCTGATAAGGAACTGCCTGACCACTGAATTGCTCACGAGCCGCTTTGATCATCTCCGTGGTAACTACGCCGTCTTCCCCTTCAGGGAGACTGCCGAATTCACGTCGGATATAAGTGGCGACCTGGGCAATCTTTTCATCGGAAAGCGTGTTCCACGCCGGCATGAGGCCATTGTAGGCCTGACCGCCAACAGAGAATGAGCCGGTGATTCCGTGAAGGAGAATCGCCCCCATTCGGGCTGTTCCGCCGTCGACCCATTCGGATCCGATGAGCGGTGGGAACTGACCGGGAATTCCGAGCCCCGATGCCTGGTGACAGGCGATGCAGTTACCATAAACTTTCTTACCGTCCTTGGTCCAGGAATCGATCCATGCGACAGCTGCAGCATCGCCGCCGTCACCACCGAGGGAAGGACGTGGTTCCGCTTTGTAGTAATCAGAAATGTAGATGCTGTCGCTAAAGCCGTTGGCACCGCTGAAAAGCTGCCCACCACCGAAAATCAGGACAAGTGCGCTAACCACGATAATTGAAATGCCCACAGTGCCGCTTCCTTCACGTGGAAGGGCGTTCTCACGACGAACAGAGTCATGCAACTGAACCGTGCTGACGGTTCCCTGATCGTAATCGATGTTTTTGTTCTCGTTGCTCCCCATTTGGATAGCTGATTAAAATTAAATTTGGTTTCGCGGACTAGCTGCCGCTTACAATTGCGCCCGGAATCTTCTGATCTTTCTTCAAAGACATCAGATAGTCCACCAATGCTTCGGCTTTTCCTGTAGGAACATAGCCGCTGCCGATCGATGATTTTTTATAAAGGTGCTTGTATGCCGGCATACCGGAATTCGGATCGAGCCCCTTGGGATCAACGAGATGCTGATGCATCAGCTCACGGGAGGTGATGCGATGGCCCACGTTTGAAAGATCCTGACCGATACGCTGATAGCCGAGCATCGCCACTTTTTCGGTCGCGTAATCCCCCGGCTGAGTTTCACGGGCGAGTCCGTCCTCTTCGCGTCCACCCCAGCCCGGTCTCCACATATCAGGACCGGCGTAGGTTGGGCGAACTACCTGCGTATGACAGTAAGCGCACCCTTCGGCTGCGTAAATCTGACGACCGTAATCGCTCGCTCCGTGCCGTTGCAGAGTCTTGTCCGGATAGGCCGCAATACCTTCGACGCCATCTTCCTCAGAATAAGGAACCGGCTGGGCATTCGACATCTTGAGGAATGGAATGACGATGAGAAATAGCCACGGCAGTGCGAATACCGCTCCAAGAGCGCTGAGCAACTTCCAGAATTTGTTTGAACTCATATAAATGATTTTTCTACGCGATTCAAAGGTTCTCAGTTAATACCGGCAGCTGCTTTGGCACTTTCAACCTTACCCGGCTCGGCATGAATCAGAGTCGGCCCGCTTGATTTACGCCCTTTGCCAATAAACATGAGCGCCAACTGGTAAAGGAACATGAGATTCGAGAATGAAATCAGTGCCCATGCGATGCAACGTCCCGCGACGTAGGCTGAAGAAGTAACAAACGATGTAGAAAACGCCTGGTCCCACTGAGCGAGGCTCCCTCCTTGAGCGATACCGCCAACGAGCATGCAGACAACCAAGGTGATAATACCGTAGGCACTGAACCAGAAGTGGGTTCGTATGCGCTTACCCGAAGGCCACTCGCTTCCGGTGATACGGGGAACGATGAAGTAGATCGCTCCGAAAACCGTCATGGAGAAGAAACCGTAGAAAGCAAGCGTGTCGAGCCCGACCACGAAATGGCTGAACTGAAGATTCTTTCCGAAATAGTAAGTCGAACTGACTGCAGAGAGAAGAGCGTAGGCCGCCAGCATCAACATTCCAAATACGGTGAAACGCAAGGACGGGCTGAACTCCCAGATCTTGGTCGCTCCCTTCAAAGTCATCAGAATATTCACGACGGTCACAAGAACAGCGAGAAGGATGAAAATGGAAGCAGTGCTGCTTACTGCCGACATCCAGGCAGGAAACGGACCACCCATATAGCGGGCAAAACCTGTCCAGCCGGCGAGCCCGGCAAGGAGCCAGAAGCTCACCTGTGCGAGTGGGTAGCTGAAGACAGCCCGCCCGGAAATCTTCGGCACGATGTAGTAGGCAATCGCCAGTGCGATCGGAGCCATCCAGAAGTATGAGAGATTGGTAATGAACCAGGCATTGGTGCCTGCAGCCATCACCGGGGCACTTCCTTTATTGATAAGGAGGTTTGCGGTGATGAAAATCCACGGAAACCACACAACCGCCCCGAGGACAAACATCTCGGAGACATAGATGAGCGATTCGCCACGCTGGCGGAACATCGGCACGATCCACACCACGATCAACGCGTAGGAGATAGCGAGGACGGGCCATACCCAGGCAGGAAAGTCGAGAAGCGGCATCGAATTACCGAATCCAAACCAGACAGTGATAACCGAAAGCGTCACTCCGGCATTCCAGAGAGCTCCGGCAACAATAATCGCGACAGGATGCTCAATCTTATTGCGGCTCAATCTCGCCATGAGCCAAAGCACGACTCCCAGCCCGGCCTGCATCGCCCAACCGTAGACAAGGGCATTCATATGGGCGGGGAAAAGACGCCCATAGCCGAGAAACTGACAGTTATCCCAGAGACCGGGGACACTCAGCTTCAAAGAGCTGAAGAAACCCAGCAACGTAGCAACGAGAAGCCATGCTGCTGCACTTGTGAAGAAAAACAGCACGGGAAAGCGGGCCGAGCGGTCAATCGCCGCTCTTTCGCTCATTTCCTCAGGCGTTGGGTGTTCAGATGTCATGAGAACGTGATAATATTTTTCGTAGAATACCTGGCAGCCTTACTTCTTGGCTTCAGGCTTGGCTT
>JAYWLB010000039.1:0-944 GCA_035967665.1 Verrucomicrobiales bacterium BCK34 | reverse complement strand
CGGTCACCCGCTTGCAGTTGGCTTCTGGTAGTTCTTTTCATCTTTCGATGTTCATTCTATAAACAGGAGACTTGAACCCCTTTTGGTTTCAGCCCATGCTGGGCGTACACAAGCCGAGGCACTCAAGCCCTGACCGCTACGAGTCGAAATGACTTTTCTACTCCACGAAATTCATCCACAATCCACCAGCGCTCTCCGTCAGGGCTGAGTGCTCTTGGACGCTCAAAAAAATGATTTCTTGGATTCGCGATTACACCGTTCAATCGATCTTCGTGGCAATCCAAGCAACGATCATTATCTACGGAATAATGGTGACCGGAACACTTCTCAAAGTAAACGGATACCCTGAATTTGATCAGTTCGCATGGTATTCTTTATTTGTCAGGCACGCTGGTTTTCTAATTCTGATTATTCCGGGATTTTGGGTATGGCTAACGATTTGGTATGACCTCTCTAATCGCATCTCTCCTGAGGCATTCACAATCGTAACGGGCATTGTCTTGATGTTTCTTCTATATCAGTTCTTCTCACTTTCTGCCGCAGGAGCAGACCGGAAATGGGGACTCTTTCGAGAGGTTACTCAGATCTCCCAGCCGCAAATACACCAAGCCGAACAAGCCAGAGCACTCAACGCACATCACGCCCGCACTTGTCATCGGGATTTGACTCGATTACCATCCTAGAAGTCATCCGCGCTCTCCTATCAGGCTGCCATTCTTCAGACGTGCCAATAAAATGCAACGACTTTGGATCCTTCTCTTCTTCGCTTCGTTCGCATTGAGAATCTTCAAAATTTTGCCTGTGAAATGAAAGCGGGGAACCGTCGGATAGCCTTTTTGATGGTTGCGGTTATTTGCTCGCTCGCCTTGCTGTATCAGGTGCAAACTCGATCATTGCACTGGACGGACGAAATGGTTAGAGGAGCGGATTTCGAATCGATGACT
>JAYWLB010000130.1:0-317 GCA_035967665.1 Verrucomicrobiales bacterium BCK34 | reverse complement strand
CTACCTCACTCGCAGCGGTGTGACAGGCCTTACCACATTCCTACCTGCTTCGGTCCCTATTTCAGCAATGAACTGCGCAATGCAATAGTTCGATTTCCGCAGTTCCGCGTCACTATACGCAATTAGATTACGTTGATCACTCATCCCCCCCTGCCCCCTCAACTACTAGCCTGTCCCTACCTCACTCGCAGCGGTGTGACAGGCCTTACCACATTCCTACCTGCTTCGGTCCCTATTTCAGCAATGAACTGCGCAATGCAATAGTTCGATTTCCGCAGTTCCGCGTCACTATACGCAATTAGATTACGTTGATCACT
>JAYWLB010000129.1:0-270 GCA_035967665.1 Verrucomicrobiales bacterium BCK34 | reverse complement strand
GGAGGTTCGTGGCTTCTCTCCTCCACCACCCGGCGCACCACCTCCTCCCGGAGAGGGGAAGGCGCCGGGGGTTCCTCCCGGGGCGGGGAGGCCGGGGGCGGGGGCGGGGGTGGAGGAGGGGGTGGTGGTGGAGGTTCGTGGCTTCTCTCCTCCACCACCCGGCGCACCACCTCCTCCCGGAGAGGGGAAGGCGCCGGGGGTTCCTCCCGGGGCGGGGAGGCCGGGGGCGGGGGCGGGGGTGGAGGAGGGGGTGGTGGTGGAGGTTCGTGG
>JAYWLB010000128.1:0-26006 GCA_035967665.1 Verrucomicrobiales bacterium BCK34 | reverse complement strand
GTTTTTTGCCCGTTCGATGGCACGTGCCTATCAGGAGTGGCTGGAAAAGCGTTCCCGGAATAGTAAGCGCACCGGGTTTCGTGGTGGCGTAAAACCTGTCAAAGCGAAAGCGCGGCCTTTGTTTGCCGAGGCGCTGGAACCGAGGGTTTTGTTTTCGGCGACGCCTGCTCCGGTTGAGGAAGTTCCCCCGGAAGAAACGCTTCAGGAAGCCACTCCTCAGGTTTCCGGGGCGTTGGACTCTCTCGCAGAGGGCGTGGAATCGATTACTTTCGATGATGGAGTCGATTTTGACTACACGGAGGAAGACGTCGAGCGACTTGCCCGGGAAGCGGTTTCCCGTTGGGAGAAAAGCGGGCTGACGGCTGAGCAATTGGAGGCTCTTGAGAGTATCACCTACGCGGTTACTGATCTTGAGGGATCCGTAATTGGGGCTGCTGAGGGGAATGCGATCTATCTGGACTACAACGCGGCGGGAGCAGACTGGTTCGTCGATGACACCGAGTGGCTCGACGAAGAGTTTGTTGAGATTGACGGTATTCTACGCGCGATCAAAGGGGACGATATCGATGGTATTGCCCGTGATGGGATTGATATGCTGAGCGTGCTTATGCATGAGCAGGGACATATTCTCGGCTTGTTGGATGAGTATGAGCTGGGGCTCCGGGATTCTTCGATGTTCGGACGTTTTGATGAGGGTGAACGCCGGATACTCGAGGATGATCAGGCGGAAGGATCGAAGGCACTCAGCTTGGAGGGTATGCATTTCGCCGAGGCTTCTTCTTCCACGACCCTCTTTACTCTGGATTTCGAAGACGTTGACGGTTCTTCTCTTTTTACATCGGGTGGCGGCAATCCCAGTAGCATCGATACAACGGTTTCCGCTTTGGGGGCAACCAATGCAAGCGGTGCCAGCGCGACAAATAAGGTGTGGGGGATGAATACTGAATTCTCCACGGCCTCTCTCAATCTGAACTCCTATGATTCAGGTTCAGCGATTGCGGCTCTCAATGCGCTCCCTCCGGGCGACTATCAACTGATTTTCGAATATGACCAGAATGTGCTCGATATTGCTCCGAAGACTGGATTTTCGTTAAGTGGGATCAACGGTAGTGGTAACAGCTGGTCAGTACACAATGTTGCCTATGGAGGGGGCAGCAACCAGCCGTCTGATAGAACTTTAAACAACGCTTTTTCTCATGTTGCGATTTCCACTGAGTTAAATGCCGGGACGAGTGCGCGTAATCCTGCTATTTTAACCATCGTTGCTCCGGGAGAGGAGCTCACTGGTGCGAGTGTTTTTGAGCAGGGGCGTTTCAGTAACATTCGGATAGATTTCTGGAACACAGCCGGCAGTGCCGCCGGGGCGGAAGTTTACTATGACAACATCAGTCTCAGAGCTGTTGCGCTCCCTGCGGTCGCAGTGCCACTGGTAAATTTGACGTTTGATGCGGACGGGGCTCAGTCCGGTGATGCCCTTACCGTCACTTCCAACCAGGGCTCTCTGGGTGGCGGCGCAACGTCGACAGGGACACTGGAGTATGGGAATGGAAAAATCGAAGGGGAGCTTGCCGCACAATTCGACGAAGACAGCAATCTCGTGTCTTACAGTATTCCCGGCGGGGAAATCGAAGCGGGCGGTGATTTTACCGTGTCGGTGAATGTCTACATTGACGGCAATCAGGCGCAGTATGATCGAATTCTCGATCCTTTTTTCCGATTTGAGGACAACACGACAGCGGTTTCATTTCAAACGAGTGAACAGGCAATTCACACGACGGCTCCGCTGTCTCAGGGGTGGCATCATTTGGCTTTGACCTTCGATTCCGATGCTAGCGGCACTGATGGCCGTGGGGTTGCACGTGCTTATTTGGACGGAGTTCAGGTCGGTGCTAATGTAAGTGCTCTAAGACCGGATTTCAGCGCCGGTTTGGAATTGGTAGTGGGCAATCAGGCCAATGGAACGAGGCCCATGACCGGGCTGGTCGACGATGTGGTTTTCTATGACTGTCTTTTGCTGCCAGGTGCTATCGAGGCAATCGTTCTTAACAGTGTTCCTGTAGCAACGAATGATACTGCGTTTGCTGCAGAAGCCGGTGGGATCAATAATGCCACTCCCGGAATTCCTGCTACTGGAAACGTTATCGCGGGGGTCGAAGCCAATCAGCAACAGGATAGCAGTCTGCTCCATCAATATACTTTCTCAGGAACGGATCCACTGAGTGACAAAGCCGGTGCCGGAAACCTGACCCAGGTGACGAGTGGCAACGCCACGGTTAATACCGGTGGCGAGGAGGCTGTTTTTGAGGGGAATGATAATGGGTCGAATAAGTCGTATCTCCAGGGGACCCTCAGTGTGCCAATCGACGAGATGACTTTGGAATTCGTTGTCACTCCCACTGTGGACAGCGGTATCAATGAGGGGCAAATCATAAGCACGGTTGGTGCCAATGTGAACCGGTTCTATCTTGCTCAGTTCGACAACGAGATCCGTCTTGCTTTGGGGGATGCTGCCAATTTTCAAACCGTTATTGATGCGTCTCATTTTAACCTCAATGAACCGACTTATGTCGCGATTCGATTCAGTTATCACACTGGAACGGTTCCCGGAGGAACCGGTCCCGGGTGGTTGGTTGACGCCTTTGTCGGTGATGTTGCCGGGGGCAGTTTGGAGCAAGTTTGGACGGATAGGTTGTTTGATACGGGGCGCTCGAATTTCACCGATTGGAACGGTGGCTGGAAGTTCGGTAGTAACGCTGCCAATTCTCACGCCAAGTGGGAGGGTGAGTTGGATTCTGTCGCTTTCTACAGCACGCATCTCGCGGATGAAGTCATCGCTTCGCACTTCGGCGCGGGGCAGGGCGATAGCGATATGGATGTAGAAGATACTGTCGGAACGGGAACTGCTTCCGACCTTAAAGTATCAAATATAGCCTTCGGTGGGACCGCCTTTGACGGTGCTGTTAATGAATCGCAGACGGTGAGTGGATCAACAGTCATCGACGGTGCCTACGGAACTTTGACTATTGCCCCCGACGGAAGCTATAGCTATGTGGCGAACGAAGCTGTCATGGCCGGGGTGAATGCTGCTGATCCTGATCCGGCAGACGTTTTTACCTACACGATCGTTGACTCTCAAACTCCGACCGGTGCGACGAATAAGGCTACTTTGACGATCAACGTTCAAAGTGCCGACGATATTACTCCCGTTATCTATGTGGATGATGACTGGGCCGGGTTGAGGCCGGGAGCGGATATCGCCGATGCGGATCTCGGGACTTCCGCGGCAGAGACTGCGAACTTCGGGATTAATGCGTTTGCGACTCTGGCTGACGCGCTCGCTGTTGCGGGGGCGGATTCAACTATAATTGTGAACGCCGGAACCTACAACGAGACGGTTGCTCTGACGGGAAATCAGACCTTGGAGATAACCGGACCGGACACGGCCTCAGATGTCTTTATTTCTGCGCTTTCGGCCTCTGAAAATACCACGATAGTGATCGAAGGTGGCTCGACACTTCAAATCGGCGATGCCGGGAATCAGACAATTGCCGCGGCCATCCAGGGGAGTGGAAACTTGAAAAAAGTCGGTGCCGGTGAGCTCACCCTGGCGGGAGCCTCTGCGAATACCTATACCGGTTTGACGACTCTCAGTGAAGGAACGCTCGTTCTGGACAAAGCCGGTAGCGGGACTGCTGCGACCGGTGGCAATGTGACTGTCGAAGACGGTACATTGCGATGGGATGAATCCCATCAGATTGGGGATTCGGCGACTCTCACTCAGAGTGGTGGGACGGTTAATTTCAATGGACGCTCGGAAACGGTCACTCATTTCAATCGCTCGAATGGTTACACTCGAACGGTAGGGGGCAGTGCGATCATCACCATTTCCGATACGTTGAATATAAGTGGGGGTAGTAACTTCGATCTCAACAGCCCATCCACTGTCATTGCTGAGACTGTAATTCTTACCGGCGGAGCGTTGAACATTGGAGGTGGTGGCGGAACGGTGCAGATCGGGACTGGAGGACTCACGATGCAGGGGACCACGATCAGTCTGAATGGTGGCAGCAGCCGCGTGATTCTGAATGGAGATTTAACGACACTGCCTTCCAGTAACACTTCAAGAATTCGTCTCAGTTCAGGCACCTTCACCAGCGGTGGCCTCGATTTGGGCGGTGTGGAGCGGACCTTTACGATTGCTGATGGCAGTGCGACTGAAGATCTCAGGATCGAAGTGCCACTGTTAAACGGGGCGTTGACTAAGGCGGGTGACGGACTTCTGGCGCTCACCGGAGTGAGTGATTTTGCGGGTGTCGCGAATGTCAACGCAGGGACGCTGGACGTGGCCGGTGAGATTAAGGGCAGTGTCGTCAACGTGTTGAGCGGTGCGACACTTTCCGGGAGTGGCGTAATTGACTCTGCGGTGAACGGGGCAGCCGGTTCTCTCATTCAGTCAAATGGGGATCTCGCTTTGGGCGATGGCACTTCAGAGGGTTTCTTCACTCTGGGAACGTTCCAGGTTGATGCTGGAAACAGCGTCACGATTTGGGATGCAGATCAAGTTGATCTCGGTCCGCTCAGCACCGTCGCGGGCGATCTTCGAATTCTCAAGCCGGGCGGGACTCCGGACTTGAGGATTGATATCGGGCAGAACAGCAATGGTGATGCTCCGCTGCAGGATGGGTATGAAGGCTTCAGTCGTACTGGTGATGGCTCCGCAGAACACACTCAATCATATGCCGATGATAGGTTGGCAGGTGCGGGGAATTCCGTGGATGTAACCATTTTAAATCCGACTCATTACCGGGATTACAATGCCATCTCATCGGGAGATTTTGTCGGGCAAAGCAACCTCCTCTCTGATTCGGCTCTGAGGACAGGCAATGGCATAATGACTCTGCGCCTCGAGAACCTGGTTGATGGTGATTACGAGATTACGACCTATCATCACAACAGTAATCCCCAGTCTTATGCGGTGGGCGGAGAGTTTAATCTTTCGGTGACTGATGGCGTATCTACTGAAAGGCGCATTGCCACGGGGCTCGTCGAATCAAATGCCAACACGACACCGAGTTCGATTATTTCCGAGACTTTTCGATTCACCGTGGTTGCCGGTTCCACGACAGACATTCTTCTGGAGCGCACCGGAGGCTCCGGGCATGTTAATCTGAACGGTTTCGATTTGTCTTTGATTCCCCCGGGGGACATCGCTCTGAGTTCCGGTGACAGCCTTGATGTCGATGGGCGAATCGAAGCAGCAACGGTTACCCTTGCCGGTGGTTCCACTCTGACGGGGGGCGGAGATGTTTACGCAGCGATTAACGGAGCCGCCGGGTCGGTTATCTCTGCTGATGGTGATCTGAAACTGGGAGACGGTTCAGATGCCGGTTTTGCCACTGAGGGAGACGTGATAGTCGGCCGGGGTGATGTCCTCACCCTTCGCGATTCTGATGGAGCAGAGCTTGGGGCACATACGATCATTGACGGATTTCTCCGTGCCGATTCGGCTGCGCTTTCAGTGGATTTTGGGAGAGATACAAATGGTGATGACCCTCTTCAGGATGGGTTTGTGGGATTCAATTATAACGGTGACACAAATCCGGGAAACAAGACTGTTGTCTACGCCAATGACGCGCTTGCCGGTGCCGGTAACTCCGTAGGGGTTACGATTATCAATCCGACTCACTATCGTGATTACAATTCGATTACTTCCGGGGACTACGTTAATCAGAACAATCTTCTTTCTGATTCTGTCTTCCGAAATGGTAATGGAGTAATGACTCTCCGGCTCGAGGATTTGCTCGACGGTGAGTATGAGATCACGACCTACCATCACAGCTCGGGTAATTTCGAATCGGGCAAGGGGGGGATCTTTGATCTTTCCGTGACCGATGGCGTGGAAAGCAATCGTATTATTGGAATCGGATTGACTGAGTCGGTGGATCCGATCAATCCTGCTTCGATTTTAACTCAAACCTTTCGTTTCACGGTTGTCGGCGGTTCCCCTGTGGATATCATGTTGTCGCGAACTGAGGGCGTGGGGCATGTGAATCTGAACGGATTCGAGCTCTTTGCATCCCCGTCCGGAAGCGCAATTCTCAGCGCAGGTGACCGGATTTCAGGCTCGGGGACAGTGCAGCTTGATCTTGAAAGTACCGATGCGAACTTCTTTCCCGGGGTTGATAACGGGGTGGATTCAACAGGGGATGGGACCATTGGGACTCTCGCTGTTCGAAGCCTCAGGTTTGACAGTGATTCTGTCTTAAACTTCGATATTGCCAGCGCGGACGGTGGTCCATCCGGTCATGACCGGGTGAACGCAGTCGGTGAAGTGGATCTCGGAGGCGCCACTCTGGCACTGAGCGGAACTCTGGATTCCACGCCAACGCCGGGAGTGACGAAAATGGTTCTGATTACCGGTAGTGAAGGGCTCACCGGAGAGTTTAAAGGTCTTCCGGAAGGTGCTGCTGTGACGATTGACGGAGAGGTTTTTACGATCTCCTATCTCAATGATGAGGTGAGTCTGACTGCCGCAGGGACCGTAGAAACTTCGGTGGCAATTTCAGGAACCAGTCTGGTTCTCACTGATGTCAATGGGGCTGCAGATTCAGATGATGCGTTGACCCTGACACTGACCGATAATGGCTACATCATTACTTCTAACGAAGTCATGGACACACCCATCCCAGGGGCGGAGCGGCTTTCGGCCAATGAGATTTTTATCTCGTTCGAGAATCTCGCTTCGGCGGGTATCGATCAGATTGAGTTTGATACGAAAGGCGGAGTCGATGTTCTTACTCTTGATTTCGGTCAAATTACGAATCCGGCGAACCGGAATGGAGCTTCCATTCAACAGAAGATTGTCTTCATCGGCGGTGCCGGGAATGGCGATGAATTGAAAATTACCAACGGGGTTTTCACAAGGGTCGTGCACAACATGACGAATGGTTCGAGTGGAACCTTCGATCTCGACAATGATCTCAATACCGACATTGATGTTGAATACTCAGGTCTCGAGCCGGTCGACATGACCGGCAGCACCGCGACTGATTTTGTCTTTAATCTTCCTGCCGGAGCGGACAATGCCCGGTTGAGTCAATCGGGCGGATTTCTTACTCTCGAGAGCACTGACAGTGTGCCTACATTTGAATCGACCGCTTTCGTGGCGCCGAGCGGTTCGATTACCGTGAACGGAGCGGCTGGAGATATCCTCACTCTTTCTACTGATTTGGATCTTTCGGGAACCAATACCGATCTTATTCTCAATGTGGAATCAATCAATATCGACGGCGCTGTCGTAAACACAGGGACGGGTGATCAGACATATACCGGCGAGGTAACGCTTGGTAACGATGTTGCTTTCACTGCGAATCAGCTTTCAGCGTCAGGCGCTTTTGGGCTTGGCGGCAATACAATGGACGTCTCAGTGGTTGCTGAGTCCACGATCGATTCCCAGGTTAATTCCACGGGGGGCGGAATCACTGTGAATACGGGACCTCTCAAGCTGGCGAATTCAACGAACAGTTTGGACGCTGCGGTCGACATCGAGGTAAACATCGGCGGCGAGTTGATCGTTGGAACGAACGGCGGAGCCAGTGGTCTCGGCGATGCGGAGGTCATTTTAAATGGCGGCACGATGACGCTGGCGGATGTTTCGACGCCGCCTGTGGCTCCAACTTCCACAAACATGCAGGCGTGGTATGACGCTGGTACTTTGGCGCTTGCTGACGGTGCTCCGGTAACCGCCTGGGCGGACCTGTCGGGTAATGGTCGTGACCTCGTCACCTATACGGGCTCTCCCACTCTCGCCGCCAATGAGATCAACGGGCAGCCGGCGGTCAGGTTTAACAGCTATAACGAAAACCTGCAGATGGTTGGCACTGCCACCGAATACTTTGCGAAGGATGTCTTTATCGTATTCCGTGCGGGACAGGACGGTGACTCAGCCACTTCAAATAGAACTACTTTCGGGCCTGATTGGGGTGCTCCGATCGGGGTCAAAGATGGGGACGACAATGACCGGATGTGGATGTTCCAGGGCAATGAAGACCGGTTCTGGGCCAGCGAGCTTCCATCGGCGGTGAGATGGAATGGAATCGATATTCCGTCCGCCAGTAACTTTGATATGTCGGCAGCCACGGGGAACGCCTCGATGGGTGAGTATATGGTGCTCAATGTCACCGCCGGTCCTAACAACGGTACTCAGGTAAGAGAATACATCGTTGGAACCCGCACGGATGCGTGGGCGAACAGCCGTTTCGATACTGCCGAGATTATTGTATACGACAATATCAGTGCGGCTGACCGTCTCGGGGTGGAGGCCTATCTGATGGACAAATACTACGGTAGTCCAACGACTCTAACTAACAATGTCACTGTGAATGGCGATTCCACGATCACGATTGAGAGTGGGGTCGGAGCAGCGACTCTGGGCGATTTGAAGATCGCGGCGAACGCGACGATCAATATCAACGGGGAGACGGATGGCAAGGCACTGGAGTTTGCGAGTGTGGAAATCACTGATGCCGCGACCGTGAACCTCGGAAACGGGGTCTCGGTCACCTTGCCCGATATCAGTGAGACTGCTTCACCGTCGGATTTCACAGTCAGCGGAGATGGGTGCGTTCACCTCACTACAAACAACAGTTACACGGGGGAGACCACGATTGGAAATGGTTCTTCGGTGATTACTTACGAGGATTATTCGCTGGGGGGATACGACTCCGGTTTCACTCAGGTTTGGCAATTGGGAACCGACACCAACAACTGGAACAGTTTCGGCAGTAACTCCGGCGACGAGCACTACTACTTCGCAGGAACTTATTCTGCGAGGTTGGATGGCCAGCCTGCGGGTGCCACTGCAAGTGAAGCCGTCAATACATTCGAGCGCGAGCTGACGAACGGCGATCCCGCCAACTCGATTCACTTTAATTTGCCAGCCGGAGATCTCGCGAATGATTTCCGTCTTGAAATGGATTTTGGAACATCATGGTTCCCGGTCGCTGCGATTCCGTATGAGGTCACCGTTAACGGCGTTACGGTCTTCACCGGCACGCATGCCTCTGATGGTGATATCCGAACGGTGAGATTCAACGGTTCGGATGTCGGCGCGACAACGGGCGACAACGTCATCGAAATTCGGAGAACGGATACCGATCTCGGAGGGCGGATTGGTATGGATAACTTCACCCTGCTGACTTCCCCTAACATTGTCGCGAATGGAGGCACTACCGTCGAGGCCGGAGGTGCGTTGGCCGTCGGAGGTGGAACTTCAGTGGACGAAGCCCTCACCGTCAGCGGGACAGGGAATGCCAAATTTGGAGCGGCAATCGTCAAGCAGAGCGGAGGCAATGCTGCGCTCAACGGCCCGATCACACTTGCCGGTGATGCGCGAATTCATTCCGACAATGGAAATGAACTGAGTATTCGGAATGGTATCACGATGGGGGCTTTTGACCTCACTCTGGATGCTGACAGTCGTATTAATCTGGATTCACCGATTACGGGCACCGGCGATCTTTTTGTGGTCGGGAGTGACCGGGTTGATTTTCACGCTGTTAATTCAGGGTTTACCGGCGATGTGACGGTTGGCGCAGCGGGGATCGGCCTTGCTGAAGATTTGGGCCGCCTCGATGTGCATGCTAAAGATGGGGCACTCGGAGTCGGCAACACCGTGACGATTGCCAATGGCAGTGATGCGGGAATTACGTTGCGTAATGACCTTGATCACAGCAACGATTTCGTCATCAGCGGTGATGGCCGCGGGACTGAGGGTGCAATTCGTAAAGAAGGTGGAACCGCGACACTGTCGGGGAATATCACGATGACGGGCGACGCGTCGATTTACGTGAACAATGGCACCCTCACGGTTGAGAATACGATTGTCGGAGGAAACCACACCCTGTCCAAGACTGGCTCCAATACGGTAAGCCGCCTCATTTTAAATGAGAGTAATCCGACGATTGGGAACGTGACTCTGGATTTCGGTCAGCTCCGTATTTTGAAGAGTGATGGACTCGGGCAAACTGAGACTCTGGATGTGGATAGTGGAGAAGCGATTGAGTTTCAGCTTACCGGGTCGACGACTTACGATGGTTCGACCGCATTGAAGACTCTCAATGTTAGCGACGGAACTGTTGAAGTCATGAGCGGTGAGGTCACTCTGGATGACACCTTCACTCTGAATCTGGGTCTTACCGGAGATATCAAACTGGGTGGCGCTGGTGATTTGACGGTCAACACGGATTTCGGAAATGGAACGGGAAGCAACGACGTGGACTTTTTGAATCACTACGGATTCCGTCGCGACTCCGGTGACGCGGTTTTTGATCTGAATAACAACGGCGGTGGTTTGAACCTGGGCGATCCCGCCGGGCATCCTTCGTATACTGGCGAGGCACGTCTGACCGGGGCTCTGCGATTCCCCGATGAAGCGTCCCTTCTCGCTTCCGGCGTTTTTGACACGAGCATTTCGGGATACACCGACAACTTCGTTAATGTTTGGGTAGGCTATCTCAACACCACGGAAATCGGTAATCTACAGCTGCAGCGGGTTCTTCAGGATGACTGGACCGGAATGTGGATCGATCTTGATCAGGACGGTGTTCTCGAATCGACGATTCCCGGAAGGGGATCAAACCGTGGAGAGCAGATTGCCTACAACGATAGTGCTCTCAAAACCGTCAGTTTATCAAATCCACTCGGCACGGGGCGTTATCTGGTCGCGTTTACTCAGCTTGAAGGTGGTGGAAACTCGGCTGCCGGATTTCAATTCAAGCTGCCGTCCGGTGCCTCGCTGAGCGATGTCAATCCGGGCGATCCTGCGCAAGCTGGTTTGTGGACGGGATACATTCCTGTGACGATTGAGAACCACGTGACCAAGTTCGGCGCGGGAACGACGACTTTCGCGGGAGCGAACAGTTACAATGGCAATACGACGGTTCAGGATGGAGTTCTGGTGGTGTCGCACGATACGGCACTGGGTAATGGTGAGGGAATTCTCACCGTAAATAATGATGCAACGCTGGCGGTCGACGGTGGCGTTCCGGGTATCGACATCACAACCGCTTCTATCAAACTCAGCGGAGTTGGCGCGAGTGGGCAGTCCGGCGTTCTCGTCAACTTAAGCGGCGACAACACCATCGACGGTGACATTGAGGTATTCGGCGGAATTGACTTCAGAATTGCCAGTGAGGCCGCGGGCTCGGAATTGACCCTGAAGGGTTCGCTCAATCTGCGCTTCAGTGAACTGACTGTTGACGGTGCCGGTGATATTACTTTGAAGGGGGACATCAGTGGTGCTGCCCCCGGATCTGATCCCGGACCGGCAGCTATCCCCGGTTTGGAGGCCTGGTATGACGCTTCGACCCTGACATTGAACGACGGTGATCTCGTGACCTCGTGGACGGATCAATCCGGTAACGGTCGGGATCTCGTCAGCTATACCGGTACGCCGACTTTCGAGACAAACGAGATTAACGGCAATCCTGCTGTGAGGTTCAATGGCAACAATGAAAACCTGCAGATGGAATTCCCCGGCAAGGAATACTTTGCCGGTGATGTCTATCTGGTCTTCCGGGCCGGGCAGGATGGCAATGGTGCTACGCGGACAACTTTCGGCCCCGACTGGGGAGCTCCCATTGGTGTCAAAGACGAGGATGAAGCGGATCGCATGTGGATGTTCCAGGGGAATGAGGACAGGTTCTGGAGCAGTGAGTTGCCATCCGCTGTCACGAGAAATGGCGTTTCGGTCTCTTCGGCTAATAATTTCGACATGGGCGGGATCGATGCCGGAGAGTACATGGTGCTCCAGGTGGCTGCCGGACCTGCCAACGGGACACAGGAGAGAGAATACATCGTCGGCACGAGGACAGATGGATGGAGCAATGCCCGTTTTGATACTGCCGAGGTGTTGGCCTTTGATCACGCCCTGAGCACTGCGGAAAGGCAATACGTCGAAAACTATCTTGCGGTGAAATACGGTATTGCCGGAACCTTTGATAGCAGTGCTTCCGTTTCATTTGCCAACGACATTACCAAGCTCGGCACGGGGGCTCTCATCCTCGCGGGTGACAACAGTTACACCGGTGAGACGAGCGTCGAAGCCGGTACCCTTGTAGTCGGACATAACAACGCGCTGGGAACCGTCGATGGGGGGACCACGGTGAAAGACGGAGCAGTTCTCGCTCTCGATAACACCTGTGCTGATCTGGCAGATGACAGCAATTTGAACGGCAGTGCCGACCTGGCGATTGGAGGCGAAACGATCACCTTGAATGGAATTGGAACCGGAGACGGCGCGCTCGTCAATGTGAGGGGCGACAACACCATTCTCGCGAGTGCGTCAATCATTGCCGAGGAAGTCAACCTTGGCCAGGTCGGGATCGGTTCTGCGGCTGATACTCTGACGATCGATTCGACAATCGACCTGAAGGCTTCCAAGCTCGTTGCCGATGGCTCGGGCGATCTTGTTGTGAATGGAATTATTTCCGGAACCGGTGTCGATATTCCGATTGACCCCATTGAAAATGAAGGAGCGCAAACGGGCGTGTTTACCAATGTGGCGGAAGCAGCTGACTACGTTCTTGTCTATGAAAATAGCGATGTTCCAACGGCGGTAAATGACAATAACCCCTTTCCCTATTCGCGTGACAACTCCAGCACGATTCAGGCATTCGACCGGATTGCCTATTATTTAGAGTTGGATAGCGGCTCCGGATTGGAGTGGGTTTATGTTTCGATGGATGCGTTTACAACCGACGTGTCGCAAATCGGTATTCCAACCGGATCGAGTCCATGGTTGTATCAGCAGGTCGTCAACAATATGAACGTTGTTGCGTCGGCCGGTTCCGGAGTGACAACCGGAACAGGGCTTGCCACCGGCAACATCGAAATCTGGCCGAGCAATTACGGCGGAAATAATGCGATAGGTATTCCGAATGCTGATACCGGGGAATTCGATTTTGGTGACGGATCCGCGAACACAAACCATGGGTATGGCTCGTTTCAGATTCATAATCATGACCTTGACGGTACCGGACCGGGAACGACCGGTGAAACTCTGTTTGCTTATAACAACTGGAGTTCCGGAAGCCCGGACATTGGTATTGGGACGAACGACACGGGGACAGGGAGACCTGACTGGACTTTCAGCAACAGCGCCGGCAGCTACTCAGTGAAGAGGATGGCGATTCTGGTTCAGGAGCTGGCTCCCCGCCTTCTGAAAGCGGATAATGCTTTGGAAAAAGAGGGTTCAGGAACACTGACGCTCAATGCGGCCAATACCTACAATGGTGGAACCACAGTTAAGGCTGGAACACTGCTGGCCAACAACACGAGCGGTTCAGGAACCGGAACGGGGGATGTTGCTGTGGAGACGACGGCCCTTCTCGGAGGCACCGGATCCGTTTCCGGAGCGGTCACTGCTACCGGCGGAAAGATTGATAGCGGGCTCCCCGCACCGGCTGATCTTACTGACGATCTGTCGACGGGCGATGTGACTCTCGACGCAGGTTCAACCTTCAGCGTCCAGTTGGATAGCGCGACACCGAACACGGGTTACGATCAACTCGATGTCACTGGTTCGGTTGCTCTTGGGGGTGCCACCCTTGATCTGACGCTCAATTATGGAGCGGTTCGTGGAGAGAAGTTTACGATTGTTGAAAACGACGGAAGTGATTTTGCCACGGACCCCGTGGTGGGGATTTTCAAAGACGCCGGCGGAAACGATCTTCCGCATGGTTCCGGAATCGAGCTGAATGATGGTTCCGGTCCGGTTGTGTTCACGCTTCTCTACAACGTGGATGCATCGGTCGTCGATATCAATAATGCTGCCTCTCTTGCGACTGGAAGCGGAAACGATGTTGTCCTCGTGGCAAATGGTGCTCCCGAGACCAGTGTCGAAATTGTGGGGAATGATCTCGTGATCACCGACATCGGGAGCGAGACCGTTGATCAACTTGAAATTTCAATTCAGAACATCGGGGGTAACGACTACTACGTGATTCGTGATGCCGACACGACTTTGGCTCTCACTTCATCTCATCCCGGTGCGCTTCATGGCGGGCCGAACGAGATTCGAATTCTCGTATCCGATGTGACGGGCGGATTGCAAGTGGTGACAGAGAATGCAGCGGCGGGAACGACTCTCGATACCTTCACTGTCTCCAGCTCGTTGACACTTGGTGGTGATGTTGTCATCGCAGCGGAAACGATTAATCTGGGCGCTGACGTCTCGACGACGGGTACTCAGGCTTATGATGGATCTGTCGATCTGGATGGTAATGTCACCCTGACGGGAACAGATGTCGCCTTTCAATCTAAAACAGTAAGTTCGAGCGTGTTGACGATCGACGCGGGTGAAACCTTGAATGTGGTTGGAAATCTGCTTTTCGGAGAGCGCAGTGTCAGCGGTCTGACCACCGATGTCACCGTAACGGGAGGAGGCTCACTGGCTGTTACTGGATCCTTTGTAGAGATTGGAGTTGAGAGTAGCAGCAGCGCGATCCAAAACGCGGCGGTCGTGAATATGTCAGGGATAGGGAATTTTACTGCCAACGTAACCGATTTCAGAGTTGGGTATGGGCGACAGATTCGCAGTACCTTAACTCTTTCAGATACGGCGAATACAATCACCGCTGAAGAACTGAATGTGAGTGATACAAGGGGCCAGAACTCGGGAAGTTCCACCATGATTTTCGGAGCTGGCACAAATGTGCTTCATGTTGATGCCCTGGCCCTTGGAATCAGTAAAGGCAATGGAACGGTGAAGTTTGCTTCACAGTCGTCAGGAAGTGCCGGCACTCTTACGATTCGGGCGAAAGATGGAGTTGGCGCTGCCGATATTACGATAGGTGCGAATACGAATGCCGGCACAGGGGCACACAATCAGGGGCTCCTTGATCTGCGGGGACACAATGTGGACGTTCTCGCTGACGCGTTGGTGATCGCCTATCGGACAATGCCCGGATGGCATGCAACGATTACTCCTGCTCCGAACGGGCAGGTTAGCGGCCGACTTCTGTTTGATGACGGCACCTTTACTGCCAATACCGTCGATATGGCGAATCGTGCAGGTGAATTCTGGCACGCAGCCACGGCGACTATCGACATTGGTGGCGGCGTTTTTACGGTTAATGATACCGTTTCAATGACAACGGTGGCTGATGGCCGTGTTGCCGTTGGAACGATTAACCTGAGCGGTGGCGTTCTTGATCTCACTGACGGTGTCATCCCTGACGGGGACGGAACCGAAGTGATTAATTTTACGGGTGGCACTTTGAAAGATGTCGATACGATAGGGTTTACGGCGACTCAGCAGGGTGGTGTTTTCCAGCCCGGCGCGGATGGTGCGATTGGTGACACGACGATTGAAGGCGACTTCACCGCGAGTGGTGGCTCCATAGAAATACAACTCGATGGAACCGCGGGGGCCGGTCTTGCGGGTGGTCATGATCAGATTGTGGTTGCCGATACGGATGGCGACGGTGCGCTGGACTTGACTGGAAGCACCCTTGATCTCGTCTTGAATTTTGCCCCTGCGGCAGGTCAGACATTTGTTCTGATCGACAATGATACGACTGCGGATGCGGTCACGGGGACCTTTGCCGGATTGCCTGACGATCATGTCTTCGAGCTCACTTTCGGAGGCACCAGCTATGTCTTTCAAATTGATTACACGACAGAGGATGGAACCACTGCTGGAAACAACGTGGTGCTGAAGAGTTTCGGTGCTGCTGATACGAGCGTGGAAATCGCGGGGGGTAACCTGGTTGTCAGCGACATCAACAATGAGTCGGCTGACCGGATCGATATCTCCGTGCAGAATATCGGTGGAGAGGACTACTATGTGATCAGGGATATCAATGCGACTCCGTTGGCCCTGACAACAACGCTAACAGCTGCGGATGCGAATCGTGTCAGCGGCAATGAAATTCACGTAAAGGTGGCTTCGGTGACGGGCGGCCTCGAGGTCGTAACGGCCAATCCGACCGCGATGACAGAAACCGACGCGGTGACGATTTCAAGTCTCCCTGCCGACATCAATGGCGCGGTGACGATCAACGCAGAGGAGATCAATGTTGCTTCGAATATCAAAGCCGATTCAATTGCTCTTAATGGAAATGTCACTCTGACCGCGAACGTTGTCTGGGACACTTCAGATGCAAATGGGTCGGTGGCTGTGACAGGGACGATTGCCGGCGGCAATAGGGATCTGACCTTGACTACGGGAGCGGGTGATGGCGTTATCAGTGGAGCGGCGACGGGACTCAATGTCCTGACATTGACAGATACAGGAACGATTGATTTCGAGGATGGCTTCTCGTCTGACTCCGTCTATGTCGCGCTCGAAGGTGGGAGCGCGAATTTAACCGTGAGTGGCGGGGACGTGTCTGTTGGTAATGGTAATGGAACCGGCGACGTTTTTGTGATCGCTCAGCGGACTCAGAATTTGGAGGCTCACACTACCGGTGTTTTCGATGTGTCGGCTGCAGATTCGTTTACTGCTGACGTAACCCTGTTCCAGGCCGGAAAACTGACGCACAGTGCTGGCGGGGGGGATGTAGCAGGCACCGTGAATCTGAGTGCCACTAACACGGTCGATGCAATCACTCTCATCATGGGACAGATTGATGGTGGAAATGTTCAGCCGGTCACGGGGAATTTGAACCTGGGCGCATCGAACACATTCAAGGTTGATACCTTTATCGTGGGCGGACACAAAGGGACCGGAAATGTCTCTTTTGCCTCAGCGGGGACTTTAACTCTGGATGGCCTGAGTGGAGCGAAGGCGGATCTCAGAATCGGGGATAACAGTGATAGTAACACTTCTTCGACGACGAGAGGGACAATGGATCTTTCCGGAGGCGTTTTTGATGCAAATCTGGATGAGATCGTCATTGGGGATTATTCCTCAGATTTGGGCCCGGGAAGCGGGAGTGGCAGCGGAGTGGGCACTCTTACCTTAAGTGACGATGCGCTGAACGATGTTGACGCGAATTCAGTTGAGCTGGGTTCTTATAATCGAAGCGGGGTTGGCGGAAGCGGTTCGCTGAAGACCGCTTCGGGAACGATCACAATGGGTGGTGGTTCATTTGATGTCGCTGGCGATGTTGTTCGAGGTATCAATGCAGGAGCCGCGAATGGAACGAAAAGCCTAAGCGCCGTTTATGTCGAAGGCGGAACTTTCACCGTCGGCGGAAATCTCGCAGTGGATAATCTCCTTTCCGGTAAAAACGGGAAAACCGCTCTGGTTACTGTGTTGGGATCCAGTGTCCAGGTTGGAGCCGGGGCGGGAACAGGGCTTTCAGCCGCGATTAATGATGACGCCGCCGTCGCTGCAGTGACGATGGGAACGATTGATTTCTCCGCCGCTGACACGGTCGCTATCGATGTCGAAACGATGACGATTGCTGACAATTTGAATTCGAATACCTTCAAGTCAGTCGGAAGCATTAAGCTGGGTGATGACAATACAATCCTCGCCGATGATGTTTTCATCGGGAAGGAGGGCGCGGACGGCACGCTGACAGTCGAAGATGGCGCGGCTCTGAATGTTGGAACGATAGCGGATCGGGTGAACCTGTATGTGGGTTACAATGGCAATAGCGCACTCAATACCACCGGTGTCCTGAATTTGGCTAACGCCGCTACTTTCGACGCATTCCTCAATACATTCGTACTGGGTGAACGCGTTTCTGTCGGGCTCAATGGCACTACCGATGGTGATGTATTCCTCGCGGCTGCGAACAACGTGGATTCGACCACGGTGGTGGTTTCCAAATCGGAGATGTATCGTGAACAGCCACAAAGTGTTTTGACGCTGGGAGCTGCCAATGTCTTTAAGGTGGACGACTTTACGGTAGGAGGTCATCGCGGGAATGCGCTGGTTGAGTTTGCTGCCCCGGGAGGAGTGTTTACCCTTTCAGGTTCGACCGGAGCTGCGACAGATTTGAAAGTGGGTGAAACTCAGGGGGCTACCACCAATTCGACCAGGGGTGTGATTGATTTGGATGGCGGCACGTTTAATGCCACTCTGAATGTCCTCGATATCGCTTTCCGCGATGCACGGGATGATTACAATCCTGCTACAAATGGTGTATTGAGTTTCGATTCCGGAACGGTGACTGCCAATTCGGTGATACTCGGTGAGGGACAGAAAACTCTGAACGGGGATCTTTCGACAAAAGGAGAGGGACGCGGTCTGGGGATTTTGAACGTCAGTGGCACCGCTATCTTCGAAACGGATGATATCCGGATGGCAATCGGAACCTCCGAAGGCAGCACCGGAACGGTCAATCAAAGTGGTGGCGAAGTTGATATCCTCGATGGAACGATCACGGATGGAGTCGGCACCGCCGATTACAATCTCACCGGTGGTGTTTTGAAAGATGTTAGTGTTCTCGGGTTCGATTTTGAACAGGAGGGCGGAACGCTTCAAATTGGTGGCGACGGCGAAGTCGATTCGATGACAGTTCAGGGTGACTTCACCGCGAGCGGAGGAACCATTGAGTTGCAAATTGACGGCACTGCCGGAGGAGGCGTAGCCGGTGGTCACGATCAGATTCTCGTTGCTGATACCGATGGTGATGGAGCGCTGGACCTGAATGGCAGCACGCTCGCATTGACTCTGAATTTTGCCGCTGTGTCAGGTCAGGTGTTTGTCCTGATCGACAACGATACGACCGCGGATGCGATCACGGGGACCTTTGCAGGAATGCCGGAAGATCACGTCTTTAATTTGACCTTTGGCGGCAAAGATTATGTCTTCCAAATTCATTACAATACGGAAGACGGAGTGGCAGCAGGGAATAACGTGGTTTTGGAAAGCTTCGGAGTCGCTGAAACGAGTGTTGAAATTGACGGCGGTGGCAATCTGGTAATCACCGATATCAATGGCGGCGTTTCCGATGATAATGTCACCATCTCCGATGATGGCACCTATTATATTATCAGTGATCCTGAGCTGGCTCTGACCACTTCAATTGCGGCTGCGAATGTAGAGCGGGTCGACGGGAATACGATCAAGGTATTGAAGACGGCCGTGTCCGGCGGATTGATTGTCGACACTGTGGGCGATGATGTTTCTGACGTCGCAAAAGACGTCGTAACCTTCGGTGGTGCCGGAGCGATCAGCTTCAGTGGCGATGTCGTTGTGAATGCGAATGTCGAGGAAACTGTCCTCAGTCAGAGTGTCACGAGCACGACCGGCAACATTACTTTCAATGGCCCGGTTACAGTGGCTGCAACCGCAACCGTTGAGAGCACTACCGGGGATGTCGTTTTTGAATCGACAGTCGATCTCGGCGCGGCAGCAAACACGCTGACGGTGGATGCTTTCGACGTCGGTAGTGAGATGAAAGGAATCGTCAGTGGTGACGGAGCTCTCGTCAAAGACGGCGACGGGACCCTTACCTTGAGTGGTGCCAATACCTACACGGGGGAAACCACGGTTGCTGATGGTATTCTCAAACTGAACAACCTTTTGGCTCTCGGCGCCGGTGGGGCGACAGCAAACGGAACGGTGGTGCAGAGTGGTGGTGCCCTTGATCTGAATGGAACGGATCTGCCAAACGAACGTGTCACAATCAACGGAACGGGAAGTGGTGCCGCGAATACCGGCGCGCTCTTCACCAGCAAAGCGATGGGGAATGGAAATCAGGGCGTTGATAATCTTATCCTGGGAAGTCATGCCTCGATTGGTAACCAGAACTATCGTTTCGGACTCAATGGCGGAACGGTTTCAGGAGCGTTCGATCTCACAAAAGTGGGAAGTAACGATGTGTGGGTCGGGTCGAATGTGACTGTGGCCAACATCATTGTTGATGACGGTGTATACGGGATGCAGCACAACAACGCCGACAACGTCACCGGTAAAATTACGGTGAATGCGAACGGCACTCTTGGCAGCTGGACTTCCAAGACATTCGACGCTGACATCATTCTCAACGGCGGTCGAATCGATACCGGCGCTCCGGGAGGAGCAGATGATACGGTGACTTTTAACGGCGACATCACCCTTATAGGAGCGAACAACCGGTTTCATGTCATATCCTACGCTGATGTGATTTTGAACGGCGTTGTCAGTGGCAGCGGATCGCTCGTTAAAACGGACACGGGTATTGTGACGCTTACAGGTGATAACACTTATACCGGTACCACGACGGTGACGACCGGTGGGCTTCTTGTGAACGGAACGCATGCGGCCGGCGCGGGAGATTATGCGGTGGCCGGGGGGGCGATTCTCGGTGGCACGGGCGCAATCACCACTACCGGCACTGTCGTTGTAGATGGAATTCTTGCAGCGGGTGATCCTGATGTGGCCGGAGGGATCGGCGCCTTGACGGTTGATGGTGACATCTCGATCAACAGTCACTTCCAGCTCGAGATCGACGGAGCGAATTCCGATACATTGAAGGTAACGGTTCCCACTGAAGAAGTGACTCTTGGGGGAGCAGCAACGCTGATCGTAACGGATTCAACCGATCCGAATGCCGGCTCTACGATTCTCGTGATCGATAATGAGGGCACTGATGCAGTGAATGGGATTTTTACTTCTGACGGAGTGACGCCTCTCGCGGAGGGCTCAACCGTGACCAGTGTTGACGGGAATCTCTACACGATCAGTTATGCCGGGATCGATGGAAACGATGTCGTTCTTTTTGAAGGTGAAGCGGAAACAAATGTCGACCTCAGTGGAGGGGTTCTCTCGATCACTGACATCACCAATGAAAACGCTGATGCGATCACGATTACCTATGACGGCCTGAAAAATGAGTATGTCATCAGTGATCCCAACCTTGTCCTGAAGACCAGCAACCTGACCGCCGGGCAGTTCTCCCGTCCCGATGCACACACCGTTAGGGTCAATGCTTCACTCGTGAGCAGTGTGATCGTCTCGACGGAGCTGGATACACCCGGGACCGTTGACGCGGTGACGATTTCAAGCCTTCCTGCAAGTATTGGTGGTGATGTCACGATCAATGCTGAAACAATCAATCTCGGAACAGGGGTGACGACGACGGGCGATCAGACCTTCAATGGCAATGTCGTTCTCAGCACTTCGGTGACTCTCGACGCTGACGATGTTTTTCTGAATGGAACCGTGGCGATGGGCGCTAACGATCTCACGATCGATGTTTCGGGAATCACTGGCGCTTCCACAGGAGGTATCTCCGGAATTGGACAGCTCATCAAACAGGGGAACGGAACGTTCAGTTTGAATGGAACAGGAACGGCGTCGAACAGCTACTCGGGGCTCACCCATCTCAAGGCGGGGGCACTGATCGTAGGCGGTGGTTTTGCAGTTGATGGAGCGATTCAGGGGAATGTAACAATCGATTCCGGAGCGACTTTCGGCCTCGCTCAAAGTAATGTCATCGCAAATGGCAGTGATTTCCTGATCAATGGAGTCCTCGACATGAGCGGTCAGGAAGAGGCTATCGGAAATTTCCGTGGAAGCGGTGATGTTATCAATCATACCAATAACGGAAACACAGGGCTCTCTCTCGACGAACTCAATGGAACCCACACTTTTACGGGGGATATTACAGGTGGCGGATCGTTGAATATTCGCGGTGCGATCGAGAGCAGCGGGACATTGGAACTGTCCGGTGGAACGGTGACGGTTGGGAATTTCCGAATTGGAAACGGTAAAGTCACGATTAAAGACAACGCAGTGGTTACGGCGAACAGCGGCACGGTAGTGGGAACGAACCGCACTGAAATTACCGGGTCTGTGTCAGGTTCGGTTGCGGGCACCCTGGATATCGAGTCCGGAAGTCTCACCACCAGATCTATCATTACCGGCAACAGGGCGTTCGGCACGGTGACAGCCACGATCAATCAGTCCGGCGGTTCTGTTCGAACCACGGGGGATGCCGGCGAAGGAAACGGTGTGCGAATGGCGCATTGGGGTGGATCTGTCAGTAGTTACAACATGTCGGGTGGAACCTTGACGATAGAGAATGGTTACGAGTTGAGTATTGCCACGACTGGAACCGGAATCTTCACCCAGACCGCGGGAACGGTTCACGTTAGCGGTGTCGATGTTAATTCGCGTGGGGATGCGTCTGGAATTGGAACCTTTGAAGTGCTCGGGGGCACATTTAATGTCGGATCCAAGGGGATTAACAGTGATTCAGCAGGCGCACCGGGAACCGTTAATCTCGGCGGAAACGGCGGCATTGTTCGCGCCACTGCCGACTGGAGTTCGGATCTCGATATGATCCTGTTAGGTTCTGGTGTCAATACGGTTAACTTTGATACGAACGGCTTTGACGTCAGCCTGTCCGGAAGCCTCGGGGGTGCCGGTGGATTTGATAAGCTGGGGAATGGCGTTTTAACTCTCACCGGAAAAAGTAACTACGCAGGGGATACGAATGTTGAGGCCGGAACGCTTCTGCAGAACGGCGCTCACTACAGCGGGGCAATCACTGCCGGGGGATATCAGGATTCTTATCAGACAGGGGGATTCCCTGCCGGTTGGCAGTACCTCTGGAGTACGGCGGGGGGCGTCTCCGATCCGGCGAGTTACACTGCGCTTGTTGAGGATAACGGGCGATGGGAAACGGTTGCAGATGGAAGTTTTCCGGATGCTGCACCCGGATCCTATCTCAATCTTTATTCCGTAGGTGGCCATCCGGGGGCAACTGATGTTTATGCCATCGCCGCGTATACGGTTGGCGTCAGCGGGTCCTACTCCATTGTGGACGGGTTCCTTGATCCCGGCACGACGGCGGGTGACGGCAATGACCTGCGTATTTTTGTAACGTCAGGCGGTAGCACGACTGAAGTATTTTCAACTGCAACGGATGATGCGGAGATTTCTTTTGAAACGATGCTCGGTAGCCTCACGGCCGGAGATGTCATTTATGTGACGACGGGGACTGACGGGCTTGGTGCAGGCAACGATCCGGGGAGTGACAGCTTTACCTGGGATTTCAGAATTTTGCAGCAAAGCTCATCACCCGGCGAAATCAATGTAGCGAGCGGGGCGATCTTCGGGGGGACAGGTCTTACTGATTCGCCGGTGAATGTATCTGGAACCGGCGTGATTGATGTTGGCGATCCGGGTGCGATTGAATCGCTGAGCACCGGTGCGGTCACCTATACGGGTGGGGCATTTCAGGCTCAGCTTGGTGGCGATAGCGGAAGCACAGCGGGGACAAGCAATGATGTTGTCGCTGTGAGTGGCAGTGTTGATCTTGGCACGAACGTGACGACGCTCGACCTCTCAACGCTTGGTGCGGTTCACCAGGCAGGCTCCACCTTGACACTTATAGACAACGACGGGGCGACTGATCTTGTCACGGGAACTTTCACCGGTTTAACGGAAGGCCTTGCGCTTTCTGTGGGTGGTGAAGACTATGTGATTAGCTACGTGGGTAATGACGGAAACGACGTCGTGCTGTTTGCGGGAACAGCGGAAACTCACGTGGAGTTGACCGCAGGAGGTGTCCTCGAGATCACCGATATCGGGAGCGATTCAGAAAACCGTCTCTCGGTAGTCTACGATGCTGCAGCCAATACTTACACGATCAGTGAAGTCGATCCCGCAGCTGTGATCTCGACCGCCGGGGTAACTGTAACGGGGCGCACAGCAAACAGCGTCACGATCAGCGGAGTGGGAATTACAGCGATCGATATCGATACGACTGATCCGGGTTCTTCGATCGTAGGTGTGAATGACAGTGTCACGGTGACAACGAATGGAGCTCTCTCGGTCGCCGGCGAAATCGCGATCACTTCGGATGATATTACGATCGGAGATTCCGATATTTCCTCGGGGGCAGACATTGTTCTGAACGCGGGGGATTCCTTTGTTCTCGATCCCAACGGCGAACTTTCCACCGCAGGCGGGAAGATTGATATCAAAGTCGACCAGGTAGGCCCGGTTGATGCAGGCGGTGGAACGGTTGATTTGTTAGGAACTGTAACTGCCGGTGGCGAAATCTTCATCGAAGGCGGAAGTGAAGGCGATACTTTCAATGTGAAGCCGAGCACGAACTCGGAGATAAACATCGACGGGAATGACCCGACGACGGTCCCCGGGGATATTCTTAATCTCGTTGGCGCAGTCGATGCGAACTTTGATCCGGCTTCGCCTGCGACTGATGGAGCGGGATCCTACACCTTCGGCGGCGGACAACAGCGAATCGACTTTGAGGAAGTCGAAAACGACAACCTCGCTCCGGAGATCATTGTTACCGGAGGGGACTCTGCGGCAGAGGATCTTACAGAAACCGATGCGCCGTTAAGCGCAGGCGGCACTCTGACCGTGCACGACCTCGGTAATGTGGACGCGACGATTAACGCTACCGTGGGCATTGCAGGGTCTCCTGACGTTTTGACCAACGCTGATTTTCTGGCGATGTTCAGCCTCACGAGCCCGAATCCGATTGTGACCGCACCCGGCACGATCGGGACGATAGAGTGGCTCTTCGACAGCAACACGACGACCTTCGATTTTCTCGCTCTCGGTGAAACGCTGACATTGACCTATACGATTACAGCAACGGATCCCGCAACCGGATCGGATACGCAAACCGTGACGATTAAGATCACGGGAACGAATGACGATCCTGTCTTGACCACCGATGTCGTAACCGTGTTCGAAGGTGGCGAGGGAGGCTCTGAAACGGTGAGCGGAAACGCGCTTGCGAATGATACCGACATTGATATCAACGGTCAGGGGATCGATGATGTGCTCAAAGTGGTGAACACCCGCTTCGATGGGACTCCGTTTGGTGGATCGGGCAACCCCGGCGGAGCGGTGGTGGAAGGCAGCATGACCAGAGTGGACGGACTCTATGGAACGCTTTCGATTGATGCCGATGGGAACTTTGTCTACACCGTGGACGGAAATTTACCAACTACCCGTGCGCTCGACACCGGTGATGTCGGAGTGGAAACGTTTATCTACCTTGTCAGTGACGGGAGTGGTGGTTTCGTCGAAGAGCAGATAGTGGTTCGGGTCGTAGGATCGACCGGTGGCAAGATCGGGGAATTCTTCGGAGTGGGCGGCTCGGGAATCCTGGAAGGGTTCCGGTTTGCCGAGCGACAGGCTCCGGCTGGTGGGAGCGATATCCCGTTGTTATTGCTGATGCCTACCTATTCGGGAACAGCCCTGCCGGGATCGGTGATTACCTTGACGGTGATGGGAGCTGACGGCTCGGTGCTGCGTGGCGGATCGATGACAGTGGTGGCCGATATGTCCGGGGGCTGGATCGCGAAGTTCAGCGGTCTTGAGATTGGTAATACATCCTACTTTGTGAAAGTGGAGACCGCCCCTCCTGCCTGGAGCACAGGAGTGAAAGGAACATTTGAGGTGTTCTTTGCACCGGCAATAAACGGTTCCCATGCGCAGGGCGAAGTTCTCACGGTGGACTCAGTTATGGGACGTCGTCTGAGTTCGGTTGCCTTTGAAGATTTTATCGAAGGAAATGTACACCCCAATGGTTCCAATGCTGATTGGAGGAAGGCCAATGGGATCCCTGAGTAGGGTGATCCCGAGTGTTTTTCAGGGCGCGCGCCCGGCGATTCGGAATCGAGTTCGCTTTTGGCAAATGATATAGAGAAAACGGACCGGATTCCCAGGCCCGATATAAAATGATATCGGGAGGGGCACTAATATGTGTAAATCCGGTCCTTTCCCATGTCACAGGCTGGCCGTTTCAAGGCAATATTCAGCGTTGAAAGTATATAAAAGACCTCGAATTTGCGAATCAATCTTGATTGCTGTTTTGCTTCTGATAGAAGTAGCTCTTCGAGAGTTTTTGCTTGAATAATTTTTGCTATTTTCGGTATTTTCCATAAAAAACCCCTGAATTTATGAAGAAAACGACCTCTGATCGTCGTAGGCGCTGGTTTTTTGCCCGTTCGATGGCACGTGCCTATCAGGAGTGGCTGGAAAAGCGTTCCCGGAATAGTAAGCGCACCGGGTTTCGTGGTGGCGTAAAACCTGTCAAAGCGAAAGCGCGGCCTTTGTTTGCCGAGGCGCTGGAACC
>JAYWLB010000127.1:0-16567 GCA_035967665.1 Verrucomicrobiales bacterium BCK34 | reverse complement strand
CTTTTTTTATGAACGAAACGACATCCTCCCGTCGTAAGCGCTGGTTTTTCGCGCGCTCAATGGCCCGTGCCTATCAGGACTGGCTTGAGAAACGCACCGGCGCCAAGCAAAAGGCCGTCAAGGCGAAAGCTCGTCCCTTGTTTGCCGAGGCGCTTGAGCCACGTGTTCTCTTTTCAGGGACGCCGGTTCCGGTTGAGGATGCTGATGGACAGGCTGACGAGGCTCCGGTGGCGCAGTCTGCCGAAACGCTCGACGCAGGGATCGATCGCCTCGGTGAATTTGGTTTCGATGAGGGGATCGATGCTGACTTTTCGGAGGAGGATCTCGAACGCCTTGCTGCTGAGGCGGTTTCCCGTTGGGAAAAGTCTGGTCTGACCGAGGTTCAGATTGCCGCTCTTGAGGAGATTAATTACGTGGTGACAGATTTGGAGGGATCTGCACTGGCGTATGCTGAGGGGAATTCCATCTTCATTGATAGGGATGCGGCGGGATTTGACTGGTTTGTTGATGATACCGGGTGGCTCGACGAGGAGTTCGTTGAGATCGATGGATTGCTGCGGGCTGCAGGCGGGGAGGATCTTGACGGTCTCGCCGGAGACGGCGTCGATATGCTCAGTGTTCTCATGCACGAACAGGGGCACATTCTCGGATTGCTGGATGAGTATGACGCGAGTCTCAGTGTTTCGGGGATGTATGGACTGTTCGGTGAGGGCGAGAGGCGCATACTGACTGAGGGACAGGCGGATGGCGCGGAGGCGCTCAGTCTGGAGGGGGCGCATTATGCGCATACATTACTGACTCAGCGCGTCTGGACTGGTGCCGGTGACGGGGTTTCATGGAATGATGCAGCCAACTGGACCGGCGGGAATGTTCCTTCTACGGCAGGTGAAGAAGCCGTGTTCTCAGGGGCTGGAGGAAACATTACGATTGCCGGTGACATCACGGTCGGGGCGCTGCATTTCCAGAGTGGTAGCTTTACTCTGAATGGCGGGGAAATCACAATTGATAGCGGCTCGATTGAGACGGATGTCGATGCGACGATCAATTCTGTCATTGAAGGCAGTGGGGGGCTCACGAAAACGGGTCTTGGTAAACTGACTCTCGGCGGGACCAATACCTATGGCGGAAAGACCTTGATAAGTGAAGGGACCGTTAGCATTTCGGCCGACGAGAATTTGGGTGCTGAGCCGGGTTCTGCGGTGGCTGATCAGCTCACAATCAATGGCGGCACTCTGGAGTTCACTTCGACTGCTAATGCCGGCATCGTGACAAAGCGGGGCATTACGATTGGAAACCTCGGTGCGACGATTGACACATCAACGCTCAGTAACACCCCGCGAATTGACCTGAACTCAATTATAACGGGGACGGGGCCGTTGACGCTCGCCGCGCATGGGAATGTGGCGGATGCAGGCGGGCATCCTGCTTATCTGAAACTCGGTAACAACGGAAATAATTTTACAGGGAACGTGACGATTACGTCGGGTGTGGTTGCCTTTTCAAGTAATTCGTCTTTTGGACATACATCGAATGATATCGTGATTGAAGGGGGAGGGCTGGTAGCTTCTGCCAGCGTGACCTTGCCGGCGAGCAGGGACATTGTCCTTTCCGGAGGCGGCGATAAAATCTTTCGCGTATATGGGAACCGGGCGCTTGTGATCGAGGGAAATATCACAGGCACAGGTAATGTCAGATTTGTCGATGGAGGAACTCTCGTATTGAACGGAGTGAATTCTTTTGCCGGTGATTTGATAGCGGCAGCGGGGAGTGACAATACCCTTGCCCTTGGAGGAGCCAATACCTACAGCGGAGATACTCTTGTGCTCAATGGAACAAAAATTCGCCTCGATGCTTCCGGTGTTATTCCGGATGGTTCCGGCAAAGGAAATGTGAATGTTTCGGAGGGGATTTTGGACTTGAACGGGTTCAGTGAAACGGTGAATGGCCTGACTTCGGCTGCGAACGGCACGATTGACAACAGTGGCTCAGCGAATGCTGTATTGACCTTCGGGACGGGAGCTACAGGAGGGGCACTTTTTGGCGTGATACAGGATTCCGGAGTGGGAACACTCGCTTTGGAAAAAATTGGAACCGGAGTCACTGAGATTTTCGGAACGGCAAATACTTACGAAGGCGGGACGACAGTAGCAGGGGGGTACTTTCGGGTCGTGAGCGATGGCAGTCTGGGAGCGGTCCCGTCTGCTCCGGCTGTAAATCTCACAATCCGTGATGGAGGCATCTTTCAAAACAGGAATTCTGATGTCGACCTTCATGAGAACCGGACCATTCTGCTCGCTAATGGAGAAGGGCGGATTCGATCAGGCTGGTTGAATAAGACGATTACTTTAAATGGCAAAATCACAGGGCCCGGAACGCTTCGCATCGTTAATGACAGCAGTGCTGTGGAACTGACGAACCCGGACAATGACTACGCAGGAGATACCATCATCGGCGGCGGTGGATTGGTTGGCGGAAATAATAACGATGCATTGCTCCGGCTTGGAAATTCGAATGTGATTCCAAATGATTCAGGCCATGGGAATCTCATTTTTGATTCGGGCACAACAGCGACGCTCGATCTCAACGGGTTCAGTGAAACGGTGAATGGAGTTGTGCGAAATTCAGGGGTGGCCGTAATCGAAAACTCGACGGGTAGTGCTGTGTTTACAGTTGGGGATAATGGTGCGACTTCGACCTTCGACGGATTGATCCGGGATAGCGGCGGTGTTCTCGAACTCGCAAAAATCGGATCTGGGGTGTTTACGCTGAGTGGCGATAATTCCTATACCGGGATGACAACGATCAGTGGAGGTAAGCTTCTCGTCAACGGGACGCACACAGGCGGGCATGATTACAATGTTAGCAGTGGTGCAACTCTTGCCGGAACGGGAACGATCACGATTCCTGCATGGAGACAAATTAAGCCTGCTCTGGGCGCTACGGTTGAGGTGGGCGATCCCTCTGTGAATGGCGGCATCGGAACGTTGACCATCTCGGGGGCTGAGCTTGATGCGTTTGAGGCGGTCAAGATTGACAGCGAAGTCGTTTTTCAAATTGATGGATCGACGAATGATCAGCTCAATGTCATCGGCAACTTCAAGTTGGATGCGAACTCAAGTCTCACCGTCGTCGCGGTAAATGCTCCGGTCGCAGGCGGTGTATACAAAATTGTCAATAACGATGCCGTGGATGACGTGGTCGGAGTCTTCAGTGGGTATGCCGACGGAGAGGTCGTTTCAGACGGAACGAACAACTACCGGATTTTCTATGGTGGCGGTGACGGGAACGACGTTGTCCTCGTTGAGGATACGACCCCGACGACCGTATACGTCGATGGCGAGTGGGCTGCGGGAGGTGCTGCTCCGCAAAACGGGGGACAGGTTATAGCTGATGCCGACCATGGAGCATCAGGAGCGCAGGGCGCTGTCTTCGGTGTCAACGCATTTGCCACGATTGCGGATGCGCTTGCGGCCGTTGATACGGGCGGCACCATCATTGTAAATGGAGGAACCTACGCTGAGACCATCACTTTAGATGACGGTAAGAAAATTGAGATTACGGGGCCGGATGCGGCGGCAACGGTTACGATCAATTCGCTTTCGAGTGTTGCCGGGACGGAGATTATTCTGGAGGGGAATTCGACGCTGGTTATAGGAGATGCAGGATCACAGACGATTGCCGGAGTGATTTCAGGTTCGGGCAATTTCTCCAAAGTCGGAACCGGTAGAGTTGAGTTATCAGGAGATAATTCTTATTCCGGAGCGACTCTCGTTGATGAAGGAAATTTGCGAATTTCCCATAACAATGCACTCGGGATGACGACCAGGGACACCACAATAACTCAGGCTAATAAAGCTCGACTGGAACTTGCCGGTGATATCACTACTGCCGAAACGATTGTCTTAACTGGTGGGCAGTTGAATGGCTCCGCAGTTTACAACGTCAGCGGGAACAATATCGTTACCGGCCTTCTCCGCGTCGATGGTCCGAGTTCACGAATTGGAGGATCCAGTGGAAGTAGTATCACCTATACCGGCGGAGTTTCAGGAGCGGGAAACACGTTTTTCGTTGTCAATACCGGAGGCGGACTGATTAATTTTACGACTAATCCGATCGACCTGAATAATGGAACTTTTTACACGGACCAAGGAGGCACCACGGCGATCGGGGTAAGCGGGAACTCCTGGTCGAGCACCACTCTGAGTTCCGGAACGCTTCGGCTTGATGTCGACGACGCACTTCCGGCAAATACGACGTTCCGCCACAGTGGCCTTGGTTATGGAACCGCTGGAACTCTGGACTTGAATGGCACCACGCAAGTGGTGAGTTCTATGTATTCCGGCTCCAACAACGGGAGTGGTCTGGAAGCGGTAATCACTAACACTAATGCCACGACGGCAGCTTCATTGACCCTTAATCAGGCTTCGAATACAACCTATTTCGGTTCTCTCAGTGGTGACCTCGCGATTAAAAAGGATGGCGCTGGAACTTTCACCCTCGGTGGGGAGATCGCTAACACTCACACAGGGCTGACGACGGTTAGCGGTGGCGTTTTACAGTTAAACAAAACACCCGGCGTTGATGCGATTGCCGGGGATGGAAATTCAGCAACCGGAGGTGTTCTTGTGGAAAACGGAACGGTCTTGCGCAATCTGGCAGCAGACCAGATCGGTGACGATGCCACTGTGACTTTGGATTTTGGTGATTGGAATTTAGATGGGAACAACGAAACGGTTCTCAGCGTCAAAGGAATCACTGCCGGAGCGGCTGAACTGAGCGAGCTCATTTTGGGCGGCGCTACCTTGTCGCTTAACCGACTCGATTGGGATAATTCCAGCGGGACGACGGTACATCCCGCTATCACCGATGGCACCGGAACGCTCCGCTTCGTCGATGACGGGACGACTGAGGCCGTGTTCGAAACGCTTCACCTGGGCAACACCTATGTGAACTCGGCGATTCAGATTGATGCGACGAGTTTGAGCTTCCGGACGAATACTTACGCCAACGTTATTGGAGGTCAGGTCAGTGGTGCCGGGAAGTTGATTTTCGATCCGACCTACGGGTCTGGCGGAGTGACTCTCTCGAATGGAGCTAACGATTATTCGGGAGGGACAGTGTATGCATCCGATTCAGGCCCGACGGGCAATTGGGATTTGTTCAATATCAACGCGAGTGGCGCTTTGGGCACTGGTGATGTCACGATCAGTGGTGGAAACGAGACGACCTGGACGAGTGGAGGGTCGGTTCCTTCCTCGATGATTTTTGGCAATGGCACGACACACTCCAATAATTTTATTCTGAATGGCAATGCTGTCATTTCGGTGGGGAGCACAAATTCGGCGACAGTGAGCGGCAATGCGGCTTCATTGACGGGAAATTTTGATCTTGCTGGACACACACTCTTTGTAAGGGGAACTGGTACAGGGACGATCTCCGGAAATATTTCGGGGGCCGGAGGGATTACCAGGAACGACCATCCCGGAACGTGGATTCTCGCGGGAACGAATACTTACGGTGGTGCGACCAATGTGAACGCGGGTGAACTTGTCGTGAACGGCGATAATTCCGGAGCGACTGGAGCGGTCACGGTTGCGAGTGGTGCTGATCTTTCGGGAACGGGCTCTCTTGGCGGCATCGTCACGGTTGTTACGGGGGCTGATCTGCAACCGGGTGATGACGGCGTGGGAACGCTGACGATAACGTCGAATACGATCATCAATGGCGATTTGGAGTTTGATGTCGATGGCGGGACCACTGACTTGTTGTCCGTCGCCGGCGATGGCACGGCGGGAGACGATGTCACTCTCAGTGGAACGTTGACTTTCAATGTCATTGCCTCTCCTACTGCAGATTTTATCACCGTGATCGACAATGACGGCACATCGGATGCTGTCGTGGGAGCGTTCAGCAATTATGCGGAAGGCGATTCGATTACGCTTGGAGCGAAGACCTATAAGATTTTCTACAACGGTGGTGATGGAAACAATGTCGTCCTCGCTGAAGCGATCACCCCGACGGTTGTATACGTGGATGATGACTGGGCGGCGGGCGGAGCCTCTCCGAAGAACGGCGGCCAGGTAATTGCCGACGCCGATGCGGGAACGGCCGGGAATCAGGATGCTGTTTTTGGCATCAATGCGTTTGCTTCGATTGCAGATGCGCTCGCTGCTGTCGATACGAATGGAACCGTCATCGTGAATGCCGGGGATTACAGCGGCGAGTCGATTGCTCTCGCAGGAGGCAGGGTAATTAAAATCACCGGTGAGGATACTCCGGGTGTTTTTGAAACGGTAACGATCGGCTCTTTGGGAGCTGGAGTTGCCGAATCGATCGTCATAGAGGGGAATTCCACTCTTGCGGTAGGGGCCAATAATGGTTCGACCGATATTTTTGCTGAGATATCGGGCACAGGAACCTTTGTGAAAGAAGGTGCGGGAACGCTTAAGCTGATAAACGAAGGCAATTCCTACTCCGGGGGAACCGTGATAAAGGGTGGCACGGTCAGGATAAAATCAGATGCGGTGCTTGGAGCCGTGCCGGGGGCCACAGATGTTGATAACATTACTCTCGATGGCGGCATTTTGAAAAATGACGGCCCATCAATCACTCTCGATGCCAACAGGGGGATTACCCTGGGGGCGGGCGGTGGACGAATCGATGTCCGCGGCGGAACTGAGGTTACGGTCTCAGGAGCGATTTCGGGAGCCGGTTCTCTCGAGAAGAATGATACAGGGACTCTTATTTTGAGCGGAGCGAATACCTACACCGGTGTTACGACGGTGGCGTCGGGCATCCTGAAACTCAACCATGCGACGGCGCTCGGGAGCAACGGATCCACCGCTACCGGAACGGTTGTTCAAAGCGGTGGCGCGCTCGATCTGAATGGTTTTTCCCAGGTGGGTGAGCGGATTGAGATTAATGGCTTTGGAACCGGCGCGGCTGATACAGGTGCCTTGTTCAACAATGGACCCAACATGGTGAACAACGGGGTGCGCTATCTCACTCTCGGGAGCAATGCTTCGATTGGCAGCAATGGCCAGCGTTTCGGATTGAATAGCGGAACGGTAACGGGGGCTGGCTTTACTTTAACAAAAGTCGGAAACAAAGATGTCTGGGTCAATTCGAACGTGTCGGTTGCCAACATCGTGGTTGACGGGGGTGTCTACGGTGCTCAGGGGAATAATGCACTGAACAGCGTTACAGGAACGGTAACGGTGAATTCCGGAGCGGTTCTTTCAACCTACTCAGGTCTTACTATTTCCGCCAACATCGTATTGAACAACGCCTTGATCACAGGCAGCGGAGGAGCGGGAACGTACGTGGTTGCAACCTTCAATGGAACGATGGCCCTGAACGGGGTGAACACGATTGAAGTATTAGCGTATTCAGACCGGGGCCGTGAAGTCCTCATCAATGGTGTTATCAGTGGTAGCGGTTCTTTGCTTAAGACCGGTGATGATGATCTGACGATCACGGGTGCCAATACCTACTCCGGCGGCACAACCGTGAACGCGGGAGCTTTGATCGCCAACAACGCTTCGGGATCGGCGACTGGATCCGGATCGGTGATGGTGAGTTCAGGTGGTAATCTCGCAGGCACCGGAACGATTGCCGGGGCGGTTGCGATCAGCGCCGGAGGAACCCTTGAGCCGGGCGATGATACACTGGATACCTTGACGGTTTTGGGAGGTGTTGCTCAGGCCGGCACCTGGGAGGTGGATGTTGATGGCACCGGAGATGGTTTCGCTGACTTGCTCGCAATCACGGGCGATCTTTCTCTCGCTGGAACGACATTGGAGGTGACCGCTCTGGTCGCGGCCGACGACGATGAATATGTGATCGCCACTTACACGGGAACCCGCACCGGCGAGGTTGCGGTGTCTTCGATTCCGGAAGGTTACCTCGTTCAGTATGACGATGCCGGGAAACGCGTCGTCCTCGCAAAGCCACAGGCAACAGAGCTGGGCGGAGCGGAAACAGGTGAGGCCGATACCGGAGCCGGAGCTCCGGTAACTGGAAGTACTCTGCCGAACGCGAACGGCGTTGTTTCTTCGACTCATGATTCCGGAGCAACTGGCGACACCGTTTCAGGCGTTTACGGGGATCTCGTTGTGGGGACGGATGGAACGGTCACTTACACACTGGTCGACGAGCGTGTCGATGCTCTGGATGACGGTGATGCCGTCGTTGATACTTTCTATCTCGGAGAGACGGTAGTCGCCGACTATCGTGACGATTTCAACGGTACAACCCCGGCCACCGGATGGCAGTATCTTTGGAATGCGCCGGCTGATTGGGATCCCGGAGATCAAATTGGCGACTATGACGCGGCGGGAGGACCGTTTGGAAATGCCGCCAACTACCTTTCGATGCTTTCCGCCGGTTCGTATTGGACCTCGGATGGGAATGCCGATGGTACGGACAGCAATCCAGACCGATACGTAAGACTGACTTCAACCGGCGGTCACCCCGGCGCAGGTGCAAATGATGCACACAGTTCCGTGGAACGTTATGCTATTGCCGCGTATACCGTCAGTGAAGACGGTTCCTACACAGTGAGTGACAGTTTTATCTCCCGCGGTAACAGCAGCTTCAATGACGGTGGGCGGGTTGATATTTTTGTGAACGACACGCTCATCAATTCGGTCATGGTCAAACCCGGTGGCAGCGTCGATTTTGATACTGCTCTCGGTGATTTGGTCGCCGGAGATACGATCTACATAGGTGCCGGAACCAACGGCAATGCGGGAAGTGACGGCTTCAATTGGGACTTCAGTATTCAAAAGGCCACGGTATTGGCTTTCACCGTCAGTGGCACAAACGATAATCCGATTGCGAACAATGACGCTGATGTTGCGATCGAAGCGGGTGGCGTCGCGAATGGGACGGCTGCCGTTGTCGCTTCGGGCAATGTCATCGGTGATTCGATTGCGGTGACGAACTCCAGTTTTGAAAATGATGACATCGCACCCGGTGTTATTGTCAGTGGTGATCCGTCCGGCTGGACTGTAACCGGAGGTGTCGCCGGAATTGAAGATCGAAATTTTGAGGATGCAGGTGTGTATCTCTCTGAGACTCCGGACGGGACGGATGGCGAGCAGTTTGCCTATTCCAATGGAGGCAATCTTTATCAGGTCGTTGGCGGAACGTTAGAACCTCTGACGACGTATCGTCTCACCGTTGACGTGGGTGAACATGAAGCCCGAGGAACAGGAACGCCGGTCATTCGTCTTGGAACCGGTTCCACTTTTGGTGCGAACCTCCTTACTGGAACGATCATTTCGAATACACCGGCTACACCGGGGGGATGGTCGACCTTTGTCACTGAATTTACGACGGGCGGGAATCCAATCAACCTCGGCGACGCGCTTCGGATTGAATTGGTGAATGACGGTGATGCTCAGGTCGTGTTTGACAATGTCAGGCTGACAACAACTGCTGTCGATACGGACGTCGATGCAGGAGATGCGCCGGGTGACTTGAACGTCGTCAATATTGCTTTCAATGGAACGGCGAGTGATACGGTCGTGAATGAGTCGCTGGCCGTGGATGGTGCCACCACGATCGACGGGGCCTACGGAGTGCTCGTGATCAATCCGGACGGGAGTTATACTTATACCCCTACGGATTCTCTGACCGATTCGCTCGCGGAAGGTGAGTCTGTCACGGAAACTTTTACCTATGCGATATCCGACCACCTCATTACCGGTGCGCTCGATGCGAGCTGGGATTTTATCAGCGGAACGATTCAGGATTGGACGAGTAATGTTCAACCTCACATTGATGCAAACGGGCTCGGAGCCTCGACGACTGAGAATCCAACCGAGCACGGGGCGACGGGAGCACCTCGGACAACGGCGATTGGATCGAATGCGCATGACTCGATACATGAGACATTTATCGCGACCTCTCCGGCCTTCACTTTTGACACTGCGACGGGGACACTCCTGTCGGTGGATTTCCGGGGAGGGGATGGCAGCGGAAGCAGTCAGGACAATCCCGGGGTCGTTGATCAGGTATTTACTTCTCCTGAAGAAGTGTTGGCCTTTAACGGTGGACGTTCAGAATTGAACGGGCAAAAGGGGCTTGCACTACTCAATACCGAGACGGGTGTCTATGACGCGGTGATCTATCCTCAGCGCAATAATGATATTGCCGACACCGACGACTACACTCTGGCCGACTTGAACGGAACCAACGTAAGAGCGGATGTCTACGCTAACGGCAATTTTGACATTGCAAACGTCTATCAAATTCAGTTCTTCGACAACGACGACGGAAGTTGGGGCTGGACGAAGCTGGCGACGCTCGATGTCGCCGGAACGAAAGTTGTCAGTACAGCGGATCTTGCGATCACCGTCCAGGGCACGAACGATGCACCGGTGTTTACCGATGGACCGGATACAGCCGCGCTTGCGGAAACGGATGCGGCTTTGACAACCAGTGGAACCTTGACGGTCACTGATGTGGATACCTCTGATGTAGTGACGGGTTCTGTCGCAGTGGTGGTTTCCGGAGATGATCCGGCAGCCCCTGCCCGTCCTTCCGATGCGGCATTGCTGGCCATGTTCACCGTGAATCCTGCGGTTCCGGGGCAACTTCTCAGTGGTTCTGAAACGAGCAGGGCTCTGGACTGGACTTTCGACAGCGGCTCGGAAACGTTTGACTACCTCGCTGCCGGGGAGACTTTAATTCTTACCTACACCGTTACTGCCTCTGATGATGCCGGGACTCCGTTGAGCGATTCTGAAACGGTCACGATCACGATAACCGGCACCAACGATGCGCCGATTGTCAACATCGCCGCCACCGATGTCAACGAAGGCGAGGCGATGGTTCTGACCGGCGACTTCACTGATCCGGATTTTAGCGATCCGCACACCATTACGGTCGCCTGGGGTGATCCTAACAGTGCCCCGGACTCGGTGTTCAGCCTGCCGAAGACCAACGATATAAACGTCAGTGACACGTATACCAGCATGGGGGACGACACGACTACGGTGCTCACGATTACTTCGGTCGACAAAACGACGGGCGAGGTGCATTTCACCGTCGAATACCGTTACCTCGACGATGGGGTCAGTGGCAGTCTCTTTGAGGATGGCGAAAACTGCACGCCTTCTGACACCGTAAGCATCAGTGTTGTTGTCGACGATCCGACTACGGCTGCGGCAAGTGATTCGGTGTATGCGACTTCGCTGCTGGCGGAGGGTGCCAACCTCACCGGCTACTGGCGCTTCGATGCGGCTACCGGCGTCTTGGTGGATGCCAGTGGCAATGGGCACACCCTCACTGCCGAAGGTGATGCAACGACCGGGGAAGCGAGTGCTGTGCCGCCGTTTGGTGAAGCGGCCGGCTTCGACGGCAACGGTGATCTGTTTGCCACCGGCGCTACCGCAGGTGAACTGGGATTCGGAGGTGACTTTACCGCCAGCGCCTGGATATTCCTCGATCCCAACGATCCGTCTGCATTGGCGGGGGACAATACGATCCTGGGAACAGATACCAGTGGTGCCAACAACGGTTTGCATCTGGTGATTCGCGAGGGCAAGCCGCACTTCGGCTTTTTCAGCAATGACACGGGAGGCACACAAACCCTCAACGCCGGCGAATGGTATCACATCACCTATCGCTTTACGGTTGCGACAGGAGAGCAGGCACTTTTCGTCAACGGAGTATTGGACCGGGCGACCACAGGCCATGGTGTGTTTACCGGCATCTCCAATGAGGTGAAAATCGGCCGCTGGCAAAACAGCAACAGTCGGGGATTTCAAGGTTTCCTGGACGAGGTTTCTGTAATCAATCGCTCACTGAGCAACGACGAAGTTCTCGCCCTGGCCGGGATCAACGCCGCGGCTACTTCGATCACCGTCACCAATGTCGTTCCGACACTAACACTGGATAACGCGTCGGTGGATGAAGCCGGGACCGCTGTGATGACGGGAACGATTACCGACCCGGGCTTGCTCGACAGTCATCTTCTGGTGGTTGATTGGGGCGATCCGAACAATATCGCCGATGCTACTTTTGACATCGGATCAATCCTCGTTGCTGACGTGGCAGCGGGCACGACGGCTAACAACCTTACGCCGGGGGCGGTTCTGATGTCCTCTACAGATGGTAGCGAGTTGACGATTACTTCAACGCAGGCTGAACTCGACGCAGGGATTATTAAGTATTCTTTGAGTCGCGAGGTGCTTGATGACGGCCTTAGCGCAACGCCGTATGCCTCCGGTGCAAACGGAACTGGATCTGATGTCTTCACTGTGACGATGCGCCTGGTTGATGATGATCAGCCAAGTCTTGAGGCTCTGCTTGCGGGCGACGCAGATCTCAATGGTTTCTGGAGAATGGAAGAGGCCGGCGGGACTGCCGCGACGGCGACGGACGATCAGGTCCGGGATGCTTCTGGAAACGATGGTCATGGAACTCTAAATAACGGAGCGACCGTGAGCGGTAGACTGGTTCTCGACGGTGCTAATGACCATCTTGAAGTCGGTTCCGTTGGCGACCTCGGACTCAATGGTAGCTTTACGGCTACGGCGACGATTAACCTCAATGATCTGCTTGGTGATAATACGATTTTCGGAACGAATCGCTCAGGTGCAGGTTTGGGCCTTCATCTCGTGATACGTGCCGGAAAACCTCACTTTGGGTTCTTCAGTAATGATACCGGAAGCAGTATGCTACTCAACACTGGGCAGGATTATCAGGTCACATTCCGCTACGATGCGATTGCTCAGACCCAGACCATTTTTGTCGACGGCGTGCAGATCGCACAGGGAACCGGGAAGGCTGCCTTTGCGGGGCCGGCCTCTGATCTTGTTCAGATAGGTAAGTGGAATGGCGGCAACTACTTCAACGGTGAGATCGATGATGCGGCCATCATCGGTCGGGCCATGACAAATGCGGAGATTGCTGCGCTTTACAATTGTGTTGCCGCGCCGGTAGGGGCTACAGCGACCTTGACGATAAACAATGTGGCACCAGTGGTGACGCTTGACCCGATGTCATCGATTGATGAAAATGGCATCGCGACTCTGACCGGCACGATTTCCGATGTCGGGCGTCTGGATAGTCATGAAGTGACGATCAACTGGGATGATCCCAACGATACAGCTGACGCTGTCTTTGATCTAGCTGCTCTATGGGTCGTTGATACGATTGATGGTAGGACTGCGGCAAATCTGATCTCAGGGACCGTAACAGCGGCGAACGGGGATTCACTCGTGATTACAGTGGACAGCGGGACAGGTGAGATTTCCTTCAGCGTAACTCACCAATACTACGATGACGATCCTTCGGGAACCTTTGGCGACGATGTTGTTGTAGGGGTGACGGTGAAGGATGATGACAATGCGAGTGTTTCCGATTCAGTCGGTTTACACATCAATGACGTTGCATCGACTGTGACTTTGGATGCGCCGGGCGCGATTGTTGAAAACGATATACTCACCCTGACAGGAAATTACACGGATGTCGGGTTACTCGATACTCAAACGCTCGTCGTGAACTGGGGGGATGTCAGCGATACGGTACCGGCGACGTTCGATATTAACAAGGCGATCAAACAGGTCGCGAACACAGGGGACGGAACTCTTGTGAGCTGGCTTGCGATCAATGATACCTTTTCCAGCAGCACGGACGGTTCGGTTCTGACGATTACGGGGATCGATGATACGACAGGAACGGTGACCTTTTCGATTACGCATCAATACCTCGATGATGGTCTCAGTGAATCAATCTGGGCACCTGCAACCTCTGCAGGTAACGGAACCGCATCTGACAACGTTACCATCTCCGCAACAATAGCGGATGACGATTCAACGGTTGGTGGAACGCTGGCGCAGTGGAACTTCCCTGTCGCGGGTGCATATGGAACCGAAACGGGACCCGGCTTCAGTGCCTCCGATGTCGCTCCGGGACTGGGGGCGGGAAGCATTGCGGATACTTCGGGCAATATCACGATGGGCGCAGTAGCGCTTACCTATCCGAATCCGGTTATTCAAGTCAGCCCCGGTAATGGTTCTACCACGATTGCTGAGGCGGTAGCGGGGAATCGCTATTTTGAATTCACGGTAACTCCGGACAGCGGAATGCTGCTGGATCTGTCTGCGTTGACTTTTGACGCGGGCAGGGGAGGCGTTTCCGCCGCCCGCGGCTGGGGAATCGCGACGAGCCTCGATGGATTCGCCAATGTCATCGACAGTTCGGAGCCGGGACACGTGCCGGCGCAGCGTCCTGACATGACCCCTTTCTCTGTCGACCTGACAGGAGCAGATTTCCAGGGCATAGCAGGTGCGGTTACGTTCCGGATTTATGTATATTCACCGAATGCCGGTAACACGGTTGAGTTCGATAATTTTAACCTTGAGGGCGCTGTGCGGGCTCAATCTTCTGAGGTCACTCTAACGGTGAACAATGCGGCACCGTCAGTGACGCTCGATCCGATTTCCGGTATCGATGAAGCGGGGATTGCAACGATTACCGGTAGTGCCAGCGATGCGGGCTCACTTGACAGTCATCAATTGAGAGTTGATTGGGGCGATCCTAATGACACCACTGATTCCGTTTTTGATCTCGGTGCGGTGCGGCTCGTTAACAGCAGCGATGGAACGACTTCTTTCAATCCTCTCATGGAGGTTGGTGATACTTATACCTCTACCAGTGGTGATGGAGCGGTACTTACAATCAATGCGGTGTCGCCGGACGGTTCTTTTACTTTCAGTGTGACAGGACACCAGTATATCGATGACGACGTGGCCGGAACTTCGAGTGACGATTACACGGTGACGGTGACAGTTACTGATGACGATACTGGAGTCGGCAGCGATAGCGAAGCAATCACGGTCAGCAACCTCGCTCCTGAACCTGAGCCTGACTTTTACACAACGGACGAGGAGGATGTATTGAGCATCACAACTCCGGCAGCGGGTGTTCTCGGGAATGACAATGATGCGGCCAATCCAAACGGTCCGCTCACGGCACCGATACACGATCCGCTGAGTGTGGTCAGCATCGATACCTCGGCGACTAAAGGCATTGTGACGATGAATCCCGATGGCACGTTCAGCTACGATCCCAACGGCCAGTTCGAATACCTCGGGGTGGGGCAGTCAGAGAATGACACTTTCACCTACACCGTGGCAGACAACGATGGTGGCACGACGACGGAGACGGTGACGGTCAAGGTGACGGGAGCGAATGATGCGCCAGTAGCGGTTGAAGACGTCGTGACTGTTTTTGAAGGCGGTCAGGGAGGTTCTGAGACCGTTTCGGGCAATGCACTGGGCAACGACTCGGATCTCGATCAGAGCGGGACACCGGAGGACGATGTCATCAGAGTGGTGAATATCAGATTTGAAGGAACCCCGTTTGGAGGAGCGACTCAAGCGGGCGGAGCGGTGAGCCCGTCGGGGACACTCGTGAACGGATTGTATGGAACGCTTTCGATCAATGCGAACGGCGAATTTGTCTACACCGTGGATGGCAACCTGCCGACGACGAGAGCACTGGATACCGGCGACGTGGGAGTGGAAACCTTCACTTACCTGATCAGTGACGGGAACGGAGGTTTCGATGAAGCGCAGATCGTGGTTCGGGTCGTGGGATCGACCGGAGGAAAGATAGGTGACTTCTTCGGAGTGGGCGGCTCGGGGATTCTGGAAGGCTTCCGTTTTGCGGAACGACAGAATCCTGATGGTGACGCTGATGCGCCGTTGTTGCTCCTGATGCCAACCTATTCGGGGACAGCAGAGCCCGGCTCGGTGATCACCTTGACAGTGATGGGAGCAGATGGTTCGACGATGGCGGGAGGATCGATGACGGTGGTGGCAGACCTGTCAGGAGGCTGGATAGCGAAATTCAGCGGGCTGGAGATTGGGAACACGTCATACTTTGTGAAAGTGGAGACAGCAGCGCCAGCCTGGAGCACGGGTGTGAAAGGAACGTTTGAAGTGTTCTTTGCCCCGGCGATCAACGGTTCCCATTCTGAGAGTGATGTCTTGACGGTGGACTCGATTCTGGGTCGTCGCCTGAGCTCGGTGGCCTTTGATCAAATGATCGAAACGAACGCTCATCCCAACGGCTCGAATGCTGATTGGAGGAAAGCCAACGGGATGCCGCAGTAAAACCCGGTCGTTATCAGGATCGATAGGACTTTAATTTGTCTCCGCTGAGCAACTGCTTCGTTGTGTTTCCACCCTTAGGGTGAAAGAAAATGAGGCGCAAAGATGTCACGCAAGCTCAGTTGGAGGCAATTAGAGGCGGTTACGAGTACCCCAAATCCGCCGTCATTAAAATTGGCGATTCCGCGAATCATCCTTGATTGATGTGTCGGTTTTGATACGTATGTGTCCAATAAAATTGACTTGAATTATTTTCAGGTTTTTTAGAGTTTCCATAACTCAAGAACTTCCCCCCCCTTTTTTTATGAACGAAACGACATCCTCCCGTCGTAAGCGCTGGTTTTTCGCGCGCTCAATGGCCCGTGCCTATCAGGACTGGCTTGAGAAACGCACCGGCGCCAAGCAAAAGGCCGTCAAGGCGAAAGCTCGTCCCTTGT
>JAYWLB010000126.1:0-63701 GCA_035967665.1 Verrucomicrobiales bacterium BCK34 | reverse complement strand
GGAAAGTGGGAAAGTGGGAAGCGACCTTCCACCGACGATTCCGTTCCTCGAATTCGATGATGCCGCGATTCAACCTCGTGCTCTTCATGCTGAACACGATGTGATCATGCAATGCGTTGTGAATGAGCGAACTGGGGGATTTCTACAGCCCCTCCAGGGCAGAATTCAAGAATGAACAGGGGTTCTGGTTTAGCCTCCGGCTCAGCACATAGCCCGGTGGTCGTTTGGGAATCGCCTGGAGAATGTTGGGCTATTACGGCGAAGGAGGCTTTCAGCCGCCGGATCATATCTCTTCGGGGATGCTGGCATAGTGGCAATCCCGCTCCGGGAGATTCGGCGGAGATTTACGTTGCCGCCAAGACTCGAACTCTTGCGCAAGGACTTAGATGCTGACGAGGACGTCAGCGCTCCCGGACACTACGAAACTTCCTCCAGCGGTGTCGCACCGGGAGCGTCATTTTTCCCGTTGATGTCGTCGATTCCGGACTGCACCCGATTTTCCATGTCTTTCGTCAAAGCGCTGACGGCGTCCTTGAGCTTGCCGTCGGCTGCATTCAGATACTCCGAGACGTCGAGAGGGGGATGCACCTTGGCGATGGCCCGGCGGGTTCCTGTCCTCGGCATTGCTTTAGAGTAAAAATCCTCCGAGAGCTTTTCAACGGTTTCGTCGAAACGATCAATCGTGGGATTAGCGGTGAGGTAGGGATCCAGATAGCCGTGGATACGGAGCGCGAGAATTGTTTTCTGCGCCGTGGATCGGAGAAGGTCGGTATTGGATTCGGGGTTGGAGTCTTCTTTGATTCTCAGGGAGTGAATCGTCGAGCGGGCTTTTCGAATTCGGGAAATCAATTCGTCACTTACGGAGGGGGGCAGGTTCAGTTCGCTTTCGATATCCGCCATGATGGCGTGGGCGAGTAAGTCCAGTTCGCGGTGAACATTCCGGTCAGTGGGGGAGATTTCATTCTCGTAGCCGTGCGTTCTGAGGTGTGCGGCAAGCAAGTGCGTTCCGAGTCCCATGATTGCTTCGACCGGATCGGGGTCGGGATCAAATGTGAAGCCACTGTCGTCTCCCAGTTTCCGCATGCGTGAGCGGAGGGTGGTACGGGGCGTGGTCAGGTGAGTGAATTTGAGGCTCAGGGGGACAACGGTGACTTTCTCATGCTCCAATGCTTTCTGTGCCTTGAGTGCGATGAAGGCGGTTCCGTCGAGAAAGGGGGTAACGCGATCATTGGTGAGGTAGACATTGCCTTCCGGAAAAATATTGAGTGCGAACTTTCCCTCTTTGAGAATCTCGATCGCGGTGGCCATTGCTTTGCGATCATTGCCTTCGCGGTCGATCGAGAAATGTCCGAGACGCTGCATGCACCACGCCGCTCGTTTGCTGCGGAGAAAGACATCATAGGCAGCCATGAAGCTGGAAGGAATTCGCATACGCCGGTGCAGCTCGGTGACGACTTGCGGATCGCTGTGGCTGGGATGATTGATCACAAAGAGAATGCGATGTCCTGCTTTTTTCAGATCCCGAACCTGACGGATATCGCCTTCGATCTGGATGTCTTTAATCAGGTGATTCTTTCCCGGGAGGACGAGATGACGGTTCGCAGCCCGGCTCAGCGCGATGATGCCGCGTGATGGCTTCGGTTCAAAAAACTGATAGTTGGCGTCGGAAAACTCAAGCATGAAGAAAAAGGGGAGGTCGGGGGGAGGATGAATAAAATCGGCGGGACTGTAAAGCGCAGCGCGACGGTAAAATCAGGGCCGGGGGAACAACTTGCGATGGGCCAGGTAAATGCGCCGGAGCTCTTTGATGGGCGTTTCGTGTTCATCGACTCGCACATCTCTGAAGCGGTCGTTCATGCCGCCGTAGCCCCAGCCTTCGCGGGCAATGATAAGGGCTGCTGACTGCCGTCCCCGCTTGTCGCCGCCGGCAGCCTGCCCCGCTTCGAGTGAGGCGAGCAACCGCTCTGCGAGGACTCCTTCAGTTTCCTGAAACGCTTTCGCCATCGCTTCGACGACTTCGGGGCCGGTGAGCATGTTGCCCTGAACTGCGAAGTGCCTCCCTGCGATGCTTCCTGCCCACGGGGTGCAATTCTTTCCGGTGAAAGAAGTCGCGTTGCCCTCTGCGTCGATGATGCCGGCCTGACGGTGCTCACGCTGAGGGTCGGCCTGTGTCAGCATGGAAAGCACGTCATCGGGCGAATGGCCTTCTTCGAGCAGGTAGAGGCCGAAGGGGCCATACTTCACGTTGGCATAGGATTGTGTTGCAACAGCACCGACCCCGGCTCGGGCGAAGGGAACGATGCTCCCGACACTGACGATTTTTGACTGCACCGCGATGCCTATTTCCCCGGTAGCGGGATCGGTCGCGACGATTGAAAAAGTGGCAACGTGAGGGGGCTCCGCCTCGAGGAGGAAAGGTGTGACTGTCAGGGTGAAAATCAGAATGCCGATGTAGAGGGGCTTTTTGAAAAGAGGCATGATTGGGGGCTTGTTCCTTCGGGTGGGAGTCTCTAAGATCCCGACAAGGTTCGAAAGCTAATACGATTCGAGGATCGACTCAACCCTGTTTGCTCAGACACCTGACCCTCTTAACTCTTTCACCCAACCCTGTTATGTCCTTGATTAAACCCTGTTTGCTGGTCGCCCTGGCGCTGATTTCTTTGTCTACTGCCGGTGCGGAAAAACCGAACGTCCTCATGATCGCGATCGATGATCAAAATGACTGGATTGGTTATATGGGAGGGCATCCCAATGCGAAGACACCTAACATTGATGCATTGGCAGCGCGGGGGACGGGGTTCACGAACGCCCATTGTCAGGCTCCGCTTTGCAATCCCTCGAGAGCGAGTTTGATGCTCTCGAAACGTCCCGGCAGCACCGGAATCTACGGTTTGAAGCCCTGGTTCCGCGATGTGCCTGAACTGGCGGAGCTGGAGACCTTGCCGCAATTCATGCGTCGCAACGGCTACAAAACCTACATGGCGGGAAAGATCTATCACGGGAGCTATGGGCGCGACGCACCGAAAGAATGGGATGCGATCGGGCCGGGGGCGACCGGGAAGCCGTTTCCGCCAAAGCCTCTTGTCGATGCGCCTTCCGGTCACAAGCTGATGGATTGGGGTGTCTTTCCTCATGAGGATGAGGACAAGGGGGATTGGAAGATAGCGTCTTGGACGGTTGATCAACTCAACGCAATGCCGGAGGACGAACCCTTCTTTCTTTCCTGCGGATTTTTCCTTCCCCACGTGCCGTGTTTCGCGACGCAGAAGTGGTTCGACCTTCATCCCGTCGAGTCGACCGCTTTACCGATAATTAAACGCGATGACAGGAAGGATACGCCGCGTTTTTCCTGGTATATGCACTGGAAACTCCCCGAGCCCCGACTGGAGTTTCTCGAAGATGCGGATGAGTGGTTGAACCTGACCCGCTCGTATCTCGCCTGCACCAGTTTTGTCGATGCGCAGGTGAAACGGGTCCTCGATGCCCTCGAGGCAAACGGCTTGAAGGATAACACAATTGTGGTGCTCTGGTCGGATCACGGCTGGCATATTGGAGAGAAAGAGATCACGGGGAAAAACACGCTCTGGGATGATGGAACGCGGGTGCCGTTGATTTTTGCCGGCCCCGGTGTCGTTGCCGGTCAGGTCTCACATCAGCCGGCGGAGCTGCTTGATATTTATCCAACTCTTGCCGAACTCTGCGGTCTCCCGGAGAAAGAAGGCGTCGAAGGTTTGTCGCTTGTTCCCCAGTTGAAAGACGGAAGCACGAAACGCGAGCGACCTGCGATCACAACTCACAACGCGGGAAATCACGGGATTCGCTCAGAGAACTGGAGATACATTGTCTATGCTGACGGGTCGGAGGAACTATACGATATGGTCAATGATCCTAACGAATGGACTAACCTCGCCGGTGACGGCAAGTATGCTGATATCATTGAGGCACACCGGAAGTGGGTTCCAAAGAATGATAAAGACCCGGCTCCGAATAGCGAAGCGCGGATCATCATCTATAAAGACGGTCAGATGAACTGGGAGGGTGAGGATGTCGCTGCGGATGCTCCTGTCCCCGAGATCACACGTTGATCTTTTCCGTAACGGGTTGGCAGATCTGTGTTATCCAGTGCGATGAAGTTTTGTCTCCTGATCTTTTCCGGTTTCGCTCTGCTCAGTTCACACGCGGAGGATATGATCGACTATCGCTCGGATATCCTCCCCATCATGAAGGAGCATTGCTGGAAGTGTCACAGCAACGAGGAGGATGTGAAGGGGAGTCTTGCTCTCGATGATCTCGATGAGGTGCGGGAGAGCCAGATCGGGACCTACAATTTGATCCGTCCGGGGAACGCTGCGGAAAGCAATTTTGTGGAGCGCCTGCTTTTGAATTCGAGCGATAACGACTTCATGCCCCGGAAGGCGGAGAAGCTTCCGGAAAAGGAGATCGAAAAAATTCGGGCGTGGATCGATCAGGGCGCGGTGATTGATGCGAAGAAGCCAACGGAGAAAGAGCAGGTCTGGGTTGATAAGGCCGGCGGGGGAGGCGCCCCGGCAATGCCTGCTTTACCGGAGTATCTCACCTGGACGAATCAGGCGGGAAAGTCGATTGAGGCCGTTTTTGTTTCCGGAACCGCGGATTCGGTGACGATTAAAATGCGAAACGGTAAGCAGTTTCAGATTCCACTGAGCACGCTCGACAGCGAAAGTGCCGCGCTTGCATCTAAACTAACTAAACAATCAAAAAAGCCTTCTCCCGGTGAGGGAAAAGGCTTTCTTAAAGTAGAACCAAAGGGTTCAAAAAATGGGGGGATTAACCCATGATTGCAGCGCGCTTTTTGAAGTGCTTCGCAAGAAGGTAGTAAAATACGACACGTGACTTGGCGCGTTTGTTGTAGCGCTTTTTGACGGCGTCGATTCCCTCGTCGAGTTTCGGTGTGTCCTTGAGACCCAGCTTCTTAATGAGGAAATTAGTGCGAACACGCTCAAGCTCTTTCTTGTCCGATGCCGCCACGAGAGCAGCGTCCTTCCGGTAGATGGCAGGTCCGCAGGCCTTTGCCACGGCGTGGAGGAATTTGGCATCAACTTTTTCGTCGAGTGCTTCAAGGTCGGCTGTGTATTTAACGAGGAGATCGTCTAGTTTACTCATGATATTGTGTGGAGTTAGTTACGGTAGGATTTGTAATCACCTGTTAAATATCACAATTAGTGTGTTTTCGCCAACTTTTAATTTGCTATTTGGAAAGGTGTGTATTTTCAAGGGATCGCGGTGTTGCATCTTACCTGCAATCGTTCTTATTTGAGGAATGAAATTCCCCCTGCGCTTAGTCGCGTTCATTGTGTTCCTTACGTCGGTAGCTTCCACATCTTTTGCTGAAGACCGTCCTAACATTCTCTTTATTTTTGCGGACGACCAAAGTTACGAAACGGTCCGCGCTTTTGAGATGACGGATATCGATACGCCGAACCTCGACAAGCTTGTCGAACGCGGCACGACGTTTACGCACGCATACAACATGGGAAGCTGGAGCGGGGCGGTGTGTGTCGCGAGTCGTCATATGCTGAACACGGGTGCATTTGTCTGGAACGCAGAGCGGCTTTCACAGGGACTCGGTCGCGGCGGAAAGAAAGGCGGGCAGGTTCCGAAAGTGGATTCGGGGATTCCCGACTTTCAGAAGGAGGGATTGATGTGGTCGCAGTTGATGAGTCAGTCCGGCTATCGCACTTACTTTACGGGGAAGTGGCATGTGAAAGCTGATCCCAATAAGATTTTTGATGTAGCCCGCCACATTCGCGGGGGGATGCCTCAACAGACGCCTGCGGGGTATGATCGACCGGTGCAGGGTATTCCGGATAAATGGAGTCCCTACGACACCGCTTTCGGTGGCTTCTGGGAAGGTGGTAAACACTGGAGTGAAGTGGTGGGTGATGATGCCTGTGATTTTTTGAAGGAAGCGAAAGCGGATGCGAATCCCTTTTTTATGTATGTCGCCTTCAATGCCCCGCATGATCCGAGGCAGGCTCCGAAAGAATTTGTGGATCGCTACCCGCTGGACCGCATCGCAATTCCCGAAAATTTTCAAACCGATTATCCCGATCGGAATTTGATCGACAATCCAGCTTCATTGCGTGACGAGCATCTTGCGCCAGTGCCGCGCACGAAGTTTGCGGTGCAGGTTCATCGTCAGGAATACTATGCGATAATCACTCACATGGACGAACAGATCGGGCGGATTATTGACGCCCTTGAGAAGAGTGGAAAAGCGGATAATACCTATATTGTATTCACCGCTGACCATGGTCTCGCGGTGGGGCATCATGGTTTCATGGGGAAACAGAATCTCTACGAGCACAGTACACGTGTTCCATTTATGATTACCGGGCCGAACATCGAGGCGGGTAAAAAGATGAATACGCCGATCTATTTGCAGGATGTCATGCCGACCTCTCTCGAGCTGGCCGGCATCGAAAAACCGGAGCATGTGGAATTTCAATCTCTCCTCCCGGTTCTCGCAGGCAAATCGCAGGGCTACGAATCCATTTACGGTGCTTATTTGAAAAGTCAGCGGAGCATTACGAAAGACGGTTTTAAACTGATCGTTTATCCGAAGATTCCGAAAGTGCTTCTTTATGATCTCGTGAATGATCCGATGGAGATGAATGACCTTTCAGCGGAGAAGCCTGCAAAGGTAGCGGGTCTGTTCACGGCCCTGTTAAATCTGCAGGAGGAAGTCAACGACACGGTCGATCTCAAGGCCGTCTTTCCGGAACTCTCGAAGTAGTAGGGGGCGGTTTTCGCTAACCGAAACGGGGGAGGTGGGAGGCCTTCTCCGCCGGCAGGCTCGCGTGTGGAAGTGGAGCTTTCACGGGAGCAATGCGTTTTGCCGTGAGGCGATTCTGCCGGAAAAGGCAAAATAAGGGAGTATTTCCTGAATAAAAGCGTCTAATTATAGTAAAAATTATCGATTATTATGGTTATTATGATATGTTTTCGAAAATGTTGGGCGCATCAAAAGATAAGCAAACGTTCTCTCTCGGGCTGTCATCACGGTCCGGGCTGAGTGACGTTGGTTGGAAGCTGCTCGTCGCCGAGGATCGCCGTTTGATCCTGAAAAACCTTCGTTTGATCTGCGTTCTCGCGGCGCTGCTGGTTCCGCTTTTCAGCCTCGTGGATTTCTTCGCCTACCCGGAGCACATCTATCTTTTCGGCTGGTTCAGAGTGATTTGTTCAGCCATTATCCTCGCGATTTTCGCGGTGGTGCACTCCAAACTCGGGAAGAGATACTTCAGGGTGCTAACCGTAATTTTACCCCTCGTGCCGGCTGCCTTTATCGCCGGAATGATCTTCGTCGCCCAGGATCCCGCGACGCCCTATTATGCTGGCCTGTCACTCTGTATGGTGGCGATTGGATTTCTCTTTCACTGGACCTATCGGGAGGCTTTTATTGTCTGTACGTCAGTGCTGATTTTCTATCTGGTTTCCTGTTCGACGGCGCTCATTCTCGGAATGGATTCCACCACTGCAGCCGGATTCACCAGTAACGCGCTGTTCCTCTCGGCGAAGGGGTTTGTCATCGTGTGTGGCAGTGTGGCTCATCACAATGTTCGTATTCAGGAGTTCAAAGGGCGCGAGAAGATGCGGCTTCAAAAAATCGCTTTGAGACAGAATGCGGAAACGCTCAAGGAGACGCTCGATGAACTGAACCATACCGAGAACCAGCTGATTCAGTCTGAGAAAATGGCTTCACTCGGCCAGCTCAGTGCCGGGGTGATTCACGAAATCGGCAACCCGCTGAACTATTCCAATCAGGCGCTCTTTCTTCTCCGCAAGCGCCTTCAGCGCCAGGAGGCGGACGGGCAGATGATGGAGGCGGTCGATGATATTCAGGACAGCATCAATCGAATGAAGGAGATCGTTACTGAGCTGCGTGAGTTTTCACATAAGAGCAGTGAGGTTCAGATAGAATTTAATCTGCGGGAGCCTGTCGATGTCGCTTTGCGCATGCTCGGAGCTGAGATCGCTGAGACCTCGACAAAGGTGAAGGTGATCATGGAGGATGATCTCAGAGTGGAAGGGGTTAAAAACCAGATCACTCAGGTTTGTATCAACCTGATCCACAACTCCATTCAGGCCATGGTGAAGGCTGAGAAGCAATGCCCGAACGAAATTGAGATTCGCGGACTGGTCGATGAGGGACAGGTAATTCTACTGGTTCGGGACAACGGACCGGGGATTTCAGAGAAGATTAGAAAAGAGATTTTTGATCCGTTCTTTACCACCAAAGAAGCAGGCGAGGGCACCGGGCTCGGACTGAGTATTTGTTTCCGAATCATCGAAGCGCATCGAGGCACTATGGAGGTGAGCTCAGAGGTCGGTGAATTCACCGAGTTTATCATCTCGTTTCCGGTGAACCCGGTTTCCAGAAAGAGGGCGGACCATCATCTTCCCGCTCTTGCGAAAACAATTACCAATCAATCACCACAAATACATGAAAAAGCAGTTTCCTGATCTGGGAATTCTCTACGTCGACGACGAAGTGAAGTCTCTTAAGTACTTCGAAGCCATTTTCGAAGATATCGCTCCTATCTATATTGCCGGCAGTCCGGAAGAGGGATTGGAGGTTTTTGAAGCAAATCACGAACACATTGGTTTGGTCCTCAGCGACAAGAAGATGCCGAATATTTCGGGTCTGGATTTTCTGGCTAGGGTTAGAGAAATAAACCCCGGCCCGCTTCGCTTTCTCGTAACCGCCTTTGCCGATTTGGACGTCGCTGTCGATGCCTTGAACGACGGGCTTCTTTATTCCTACCTTTCCAAGCCGTGGGATCCTGCTGATCTTGAGCATCGGATTATCAAGGCTCTGGGGCACTACTCTCTCTCTCTGGAGAAAGAGCGGCTCGTTCGTGAGAAAGCAGATGCGTTTCAACATCTCATGATGGCTGATAAAGCGGCGAGTATTGGCATTCTTTCGACGGGCTTGAATCATCACATGAGGAATGCGCTCACTGTGATGCGGACTTTCCACGATTTGCTGCCCTATCAGTTGGCTGAGGAAATCGAAGGCCAGCCCGGAGATGTTGATTTCTGGACTCGCTTTTATGATGAGGTGGGAGGGCAGATCGACAGAATGACCTCAATGCTTGGAAATCTCGCGGAAGGGACTCGTTCCCACACTCTCAAGTTTGATGGTGAAATTGATTTGATTGAAACGGTCAGTCAAACCTCTGATCTGGTATTTGGTCAGCGGGCCGATGTTGATGTTTCGGTTCTAACTTCCAGCGAAATTCCTTCGATTGAGGGGGATCCGAGCCGGATTGCCCAGATGTTCCGCCTTCTCTTTGATGAGGTGAACAGCAGTTTGAAACGGGGCGGAAAGGTCGAGGTCAACTTTGGCTATCTATCGAACTCTGATGCGGTAAAAGTAGAGGTTATCGACAATGGCAGCCCGCTTCCCGCCAAGGAGTTGGAGCGCGTTTTTGATCCGTTTTACGTAAGAAGCGACCGGCCTGAGGAACTGGGTACTAATTTGATGGCCTGCTATCTCACTGTGTTCTACCACGGAGGGAGAATTGACGCTAAAATCGCCGAGGATGGCCGCAACGTTATTTCGCTGGTGCTCCCGGTAAAAGCGAAGCAGCCGGAGGATCAGGAAACGACGATGGATCTCCTGAACCGGCTCTCTGTTCCCGAGACTGTTCCGCAGCGGTTGAGTGCCACCCTCGTTTCGTAGCAAGGCGGGACCGGGCCCGGAAAAGGGTAAATCAGAGCAGCGTATCGACGAACCTTTCGGGATCGAAATGTTCGAAGTTCGCTGCTTCCTCACCGGTTCCAATGAACCGGGTCGGGACTCCGAGTTCGTGTTGAATCGCGACGACGCTTCCGCCTTTCCCCGATCCGTCCAACTTGGTCACGATGACTCCGTTGAGATCGAGGGCTGACTGAAATTCTTTCGCCTGCGAAACGGCATTGGAGCCGGTCGTTGCATCGACCACGATCCAGCGTTCGTGGGGCGCTGTTTCGTCCTGCTTGGCGATGGTGCGGCGAATTTTCTTCAGCTCCTCCATCAGATTGTGGCGGGTGTGCAATCGTCCCGCTGTGTCGCAGATGACATACTGGGCGCCTGTTGCGATGGCCTGTTTGTGGGCTTCGAAACACACCGCGGAAGGATCTCCCTGATACTCAGTCGTCACGATGGGAACGTCGATGCGTTCGGCCCAGATCTTGAGTTGCTCAATGGCCGCAGCGCGGAAAGTGTCCGCAGCTGCGAGCACGACGCTGTGCCCGTTTCCTTTGAGATAGGACGCCAGTTTCGCCACGGAAGTGGTTTTGCCGACCCCGTTGACGCCGGCAACCAGGATCACAGTGGGTTTGCCGGGTTCACCCGGAGGAGGCACAGGAATGGCGGAGCCTCCGAGGATGGTGGTGATCTCCTCTTTGCAGGCATCGACTACGGACTCAGCATCGAGTTTACCTTTCTTTTCCTGTAACTGGTCGACGATTTTTGTGGTGAGCCGAATCCCGAGGTCTCCTGCAATTAAAGTCTCTTCGAGATCGTCCCAATCTATGTCGTTACCTTTGAAGCGGTTGATGATAGAGGAAAAAAGTCCCATAATAAAAAGGAGTCAGGCTCCGCAGGCTAGCTCTTGAGAATCTTATCGAGAATACCGTTGATGAATTTTGGAGATTCTTCGGTTCCGAAGCGCTTCGCGATTTCAATCGATTCGTTGATCGCGGCCTGCGGCGGGATGTGATCGGCAAAAAGAATCTCAAAGGCGCCGAGGCGCAGGATATTCCGGTCGACAGCGGTCAGCCTTTCAAAAGCGAAATTTTCCAGTCTCTCACGTATCGAGCGATCGATTTCGGGGAGATGTTCCTCAATTCCGGTGAGGAGCTCCGCTGCAAAATCCTGAGCAAATGATTTGGCGAGACGGATCTCCCAGAATTCGGCGATTCGCTCGGGGGAAAAATCGACCTCGCCGCTGATATCGTTGCCATACAGGTACTGTACCGCTGCCTCGCGACCGTCACGGCGCGGGGAAGGGGCCTTCTTTTTCGACTTTTTGTCGGACTTGCCGGAGGAATCCATCGGTGCGTGTAAAGACTTCTTGGTCATCGATTATGACCGCAATCTGGCATTCGACTCCTCGTTTATTTCGGATGAATTGCAAGCCTTCCTTTTCTCCCAGAAGGGTAACGATAGTCGCGTGAGTATCAGAGGTTACGGCGTTGGGTGCGATCACGCTTGCGCCGATTCTCTCGGTCAATCCCAGTCCCGTTTTTGTCGAGACAATGTGAGAGTATCGCGCACCGTTCAGTTCGACGTACTGTCTCGTGTCGCCGGAGGTCGAAATGGCCTGATTCTCAAGGACTACGACCTGCAGGTTTTTTAATTCTGTATCCAGTTCGAGCGTTTCGATCCCGACCTTCCAGCCTTCTTCGTTTGGCGGGGCTTCTCCGACGACAATGTCGCCACTCGCAGCGACAAGGGCGCGGGGAAAACCTCCGTCTCGAAGGATCTCAAGGGCTTCATCAGCCGCGTAACCTTTGGCGATGCCTCCGAGGTCAAAAAGCATTCCGTCGATCTTCTTGGTGATCGTTTTGTTCCTCTCATCGAGTTCGAGATTCTGAAATCCCGTCCTCTCTTTCGCTGAACTGAGTTGTTCCCGTGTCGGCATTCGGCGGTTCTTCCTCGTCATTCGCCAGAGCCGGATCAGCGGTCCTGCAGTGATGTCAAAGGCGCCGCCGGATTCGCTGTGGAGCTCCCCGGCGATCGCAAAGAGGTCGAAAAGATCGTCACTTACTTCGATCGGATAGCGCGAAGGGGACTTCGCGAACTGGTTGATTTCGGAATCGGGAAGGTAATCCGAGCAGATTTGGTTCAATTCAGCGACGCGATCGAAGGCCTTGCCGATCAACAGGGTCAGGTCGTCGGCTTGACCCTGTTTGGCCCAGGCCCGGATCGTGAATTCGGTCCCCATGTGAGGCTCTCTCACGGTGTGGAGCTCCCATTCGTCGCCCCGGCAGGAACTCATGAAGAGCGACGCTGCGATGATGCAGGGATACAACGGGCGAGGAGTGATTCTCGAAATTCGCATCGGGAGAGTCGTAAAGTAGGACAGCAGCATTTCGAATCGCTACGAAAAAAGGCGAACCGCCAGGCTCGCCTTTTTCGAAACTATCATGCGGAAATACGCTGAATGTCGTATCTCCGACTATTCGTCGCCACGGCCGAAGCTCCAGCGATCATGCATTTCCTTCTCTTCGGGAACGGTGAGAGGGCGGACAATGCGGAATCCGAGCCAATGGGCATCGGTGTGATACCAGATCGACTTAGGCAACTGGGGATCCTGTGTTTTCCAGTTCTCGTCGGAGAATACGCGGCGGGCGGAACGAAGCTCTTCAGCCGGGTCATACCATGAACCGCCACGAGCGACACGTGGATAAAGCTTCGTTGGGACCACGAGTGGATTCTCGGTAACACCGGTGCGGCCTGCGTAGGCATCGGCCTGATACTGGTCGAGAACCCATTCCATGACGTTTCCGTGCATGTCGTAAAGGCCCCAGGGATTGGGCTTCTTGGTTCCGATCTTCTCGTATCCCACGCGGATCTGCTCGGGATCGAGAACGGCGTAGTCAGCCAATTCCTCTTCAGGACAGGAGAAAGGACCGGTTGTTCCGGCGCGGCAGGCATACTCCCATTCCGCTTCGGTGGGGAGGCGGTAGTAGTGACCTGTCTGGGCGCTGAGCCACTGGCAGAACTTATTGGCTGCGTGTTGCGTCATGCAGATCGCAGGATAGCCGTCAGTTCCCATGCCGAAGCTCATTTCGGTGTAGGGAGTTGTCGGACTCGATACCACGTCGACGGACTCGGCATCTGCGGGAATGTCCTGGGGGGAGCCGTCTTTGTTACGGGCCACGCCGGTAATCATGAATGGCTCATACATGTTCCAGGTCACTTCGAATTTACCCATCCAGAAAGGGTCGACCTTGACTTTGTGCTGAGGACCTTCGTCTTCGAAGCGGCCTTTTTCATCTTCAGGGCTGCCCATCATGAACTCGCCGCCTTTGATTGCAACCATGTCGTATTTGACGCCGGTTTTCGGAATCACGTTGGTGTAATCCTTCATGTCTCCCTCTGCCTTTTCAGGGGAGTTCGCGAGAATGTTTTCGCGGATCGCTTTGGCGAGAGCAAGGTTGTCACCGAGAACGCCGTCATCTTCCGCGCTGTCGCCGCCACCGAGGCTGTTGCCAGCCGGCCAGTCGGCGCCCTGTGCTGCCCAGAGCTTGAGTGTTTCGATCTGCTTGGCGGTGAAAGGGCCACCTTTCATGAGAAGTCCGCGGACGCTTTGGAATGTTACGCGAGCTTCCTCTTTGAGGGTGACGCCGTCGGGCCACTCAGCACCCTGATCAATCCAGTCGCGGATCAGATTCTGCTGGTGCTCGTTGAGAGGCTTTTTGGGAGGCATCGCCTCATCGCTGTCCGGCTCATCGAGGTGCACCGTAGTCATCCAGTAAACGGGACTGTTGTTCGCGTTCTTCGCGATAATGACTTCGTCTCCGTAGCTGTCTCCTCCGGCGAAAGCGGCCTCTTTGGTCGACATATCGTAGTCACCGCCGTCCTTCTTGGCCTTTTCCGGGCTGTGGCAGTGAATACAGGCGCCTTCGAAAAGTGGCTTCACCTGAGTCATGAAGTCTACGTTTTCCGCCTGGAGGCTGAGAGGGCCCATTGACCCGACGAGTAAGATTGAAAAGAATTTTCTTCGCATGAGTGAATAAATTTAACGGCAATAGTGGCAGATATAGCAGTCGGAATCAAGCAACGTGATAAAGGCATTCAGGTCTTTTTTGCCTCACGGGGTATTGAATCACGATCTTGACGATGTTGGATGCGCTGCTTTGGTTAGGGTGTGTCGCGCATCCTTCTATCATTCATCTGCCTTTTCTCCGTGATTTCAGGGGGATCGCACGGATTTTCCGCTGAAAGCGACGCTGTGCGCGGTTTTGTGAATGTGGAGCCTTTTGAATTGCGGGTTGAAGCACTTATCCGTGTCGAAGCGTTTCGCGAGCGCTGGAGGATTGAGGGGGATACCATTGATGCCGCCGGGAAATCGGTCGTTCTCGATAATTTGCTCACGCTTCTGGAGAGCGGGGTAACCGTAGCTGAAAAAGGTCGGGCTATCGCCTTTCCCGATCAATCGATTCAGTTCGTGGTTCGCGATGAGGCCAAAGGGTATCTGCCCGATGAAAGAGCTTCGATTCCGATTTCCGAGGCGCTCGTCGGGGTAACCCTCTCCGCTGCGGAATCGGGAGTTCGCTCGCTGGATGTGGACTGGTTCTGGTTCGGTCCCGGGCAGGAGAAGCTCGTCGTGGAAATCGCGAGCAGGGGGAAGCCTTCCGCGCGGATCGTGACGCCTGAGGCAACGACCTTCAACTGGGAGCAGTCGGAGGAAATTTCGCTCCCTTCGTTGATGCCGGTGCCTAAGCTTCAGTTGGATGAAACGGCACCTTTCAAGTATCTCCTCTTTGTCGCGATCGCGCTGTTCCTCTTCGCCATCATCACCGTGATCAAGAAGAAGAATCTTTCCCCCTCGTGGGTATGGTGGCTTTTCCTGGGAGCGCTTCTTCTTGCCTTTGTTTCCTATAAAGTTCGCATCGAAACGGTCGTGATGCCCGGCGGGGAAACCAAAGAGGAGATCGTCTACTCGCTCTTAAGAAACACCTATCACGCTTTCGATTTCCGGGACGAGTCGGCAATTTACGATACCCTCGAGAAGAGTGTCACGGGGGCGCTGCTGGAGAAAATCTATCTTGAAATCTATGCCTCGCTCAAGTTGGAGAATGCGGGCGGGCCGCGGGTCCGGGTCTACGAGATCGCCCTGCGCGACGTCGCGGAAGCCCCCTGTGAGGATCCTGATTCTTTTGCGAGTAAAGCGGAGTGGGTCACGATAGGCCAGATCACGCACTGGGGACATACTCACGAACGCACCAACCGTTATGAAGCGCTCATCACTGCGTCACTTGCAGGGCAGGAGTGGAAAATCAGTGCGCTGGATTTACTGAACGAAGAACGTGTCCAGAAAGTTTCCCGGCAAAGTGCCACTCCGGAACCGGAAGAATGATCACCTGTCGTCATCTTAAATTTGCCTACCCGGGAGAGCGTTTTGCTCTTGAGATCGATGCGCTCGATATCAAAAAAGGGGAAAAGGTGGCTTTGGTCGGTGCGAGTGGGTGTGGAAAAACGACCCTGTTCAATCTCATTTCGGGAATACTCATTCCGGAAAGCGGGGATCTCGACATCTTCGGCGCGACACCGTCCGCTCTCCCGGTGTCGGAGCGGCAGCAGTTTCGCATCAGGACGATTGGGATGGTTCCTCAAAATTTTGAGCTACTCGATTACCTGACGATTCGGGAAAATATCGAGCTTCCCTTTCAGATTACGTCGGTGCTGCCGGATCATTCAGGGATCGCCGCCCGATGTGAGGAGTTGGCGGATCGCAGCGGGATTACGGCCCAGCTGAACAAGTTTCCTCACGAACTCTCGCAGGGTGAGCGTCAGCGGGCCGCGATTTGCAGAGCCCTGATCGCCTCTCCGGCCTTGATTCTTGCGGATGAGCCGACGGGCAATCTGGATCCCGGAAATCAGGAGAAACTGGTGAGCCTTCTTCTCGAAGAGGCGGACCGGCTAGGTTCTACGCTTTTCATGATTACGCACGAACCGGAGCTCGTTCCCCGTTTTGATCGTTGCATCGACTTGCTGAAATTGAGAGGGGAGGCCGGCGTATGAACTTTCGCGGGCTTCTCTATCTGGGATCGCGCTACCTCACAAGGCACAAGGCGCGCACCCTCATTCTCGTCTCTGCGTTCACCCTCGTTTGGCTCTTGCCGGCCCTCATTGCGATGGTGGTTGGTCAGGTCGAAACCCGGATCCGGGCGCGGGCGGGGGAAACGCCGTTTCTGCTCGGAAAAAACGGGAGCGCTCTCGAGTTGGTTTTTAACGGTCTCTATTTCACGAAGCCTGAGATTCAGGTGCTCGCGTTTCGCGATGTGCAGGCCATTCAGGAGGGGGAACTCGCGTCAGCGATTCCGCTCTACTCACGCTTCAGCGCGGGAAAAAATCGGATTGTCGGGACCTCGATCGACTACTTTCTTTTCCGGGAACTGGAGATAGCAAGCGGGCGTCAGCTGCTCCGCCTCGGGGAATGCGTAGTTGGTGCCAAGGTCGCTGAAGAGAACGGGATCGTCGTTGGCGATGCGGTTATTTCCTCTCCTGAGACGCTGTTTGATCTGGGTGGTGTCTATCCGCTCAAGATGAAAGTTGTCGGGATTCTCGGCAGCAGCGGGACGCCGGATGACAGCGCCATTTTCGTTGATGTGAAGACTTGCTGGATCATTGAGGGGCTCGGTCACGGACACGATGAGGCCGATAAACTCGATCCTGACAAACTCCTCACGACCGATGCGACATCCGGTGTCATTCGGGTCAATGCTTCGGTCGAGGAGTTCAATGAAATCACCGAGGCGAATGTGGCCAATTTCCACTTTCACGGCGACACCGGGGATCATCCCGTTACTGCCGCGATTCTCATTCCCCACGGGACAAAAGAACAGGCCCTTCTGAAAGGGGCCATCGCGGCGGACAAGTCGCTTCAGATGGTGAGCCCTACTGCGGAGATGGACGAACTTTTTGCGACGGTCTTCAGTGTCCAGCGGGTCGTGCTCTGGATTCTCTTTGCTGTCGGGATCGCCACGATTCTCATCGGGATTCTTGTCTTTCTTCTTTCGAACCGGCTTCGTAAAGACGAGTTCCGCCAGCTTCGAATGCTCGGAGCGGATCTTTCGACGATGCGGGCGCTCGTGGTCTACGAGGCTGTTTTTGTGATTCTCGTGAGCCTCCTCCTCAGTGGGGCGCTGCTCTACCTCTGCTCCCTCGTGACTCCCGGGATTGTCCGGGCGGTATTGGCAAGCTGATCGGGGCGGATGGGCCGCGGGGAGAAATGCTCACGCAGTTTCTCTACAGGGTTGCGAATGTAGAGGAATCCGTGAGGATTTCCTCTTTGCCCGGGGAACGTAAATTTGAGGTCGGACAGGCTGCAGGGAGAAATGCTCACGCAGTTTCTCTACGGCTTGCGAATGTAGAGGAATCCGTGAGGATTTCCTAATTGCCCGAGGGGCGTAAAATTGAGCTCGGACAGGCTGCAGGGAGAAATGCTCACGCAGTTTCTCTACAGGTTGTGAATGTAGAGGAATCCGTGAGGATTTCCTAATTGCCGGGGGGGATGAAAAACCTTCGAGCTGCCTAGCGTCGCGGATGTTTACTCAGTGCTTTGGGTGGTCCCAGAATCTCTTTCAAAATGAGAGCAGTCCGGAGCTGATTCCCGTCGCTTAAAGTCTTCGCAAGTGGATGCCGTTCTCTTTTAACGGCCTTTTTACGAATTTTCGGCGTCACTTTGGGAAGTTCAGGAACCTCTGTGATCCCACCGAATCCATCGCCGTCTCCCCACGGTTCGTCAGCTTCCTCCACTTCCACGACCTGAGGCGGGAGCGGTGGCGGCGCCGCTGCGGCAGTTCTTTGAGCATTGATTTCATCGAAGAGCTCCCGAAATGTTCTCGGGATTTCCTCGTCAGCGACTTCTGTGGTTTGCGCTTTCCGATAAGGTGTTTCGTAGGCGGGTTGGGCTGGCTCGGTGGTTCGACGGGCTCGTGCCACCTCCGCTTTCGCTGCATTGCGGGCACGGCGAATCTCGGCTGCCTCCACGATCCGGTTTCGCAACCAGCTCAGGAACGCGATGAAAACCATCGCGAGCGGCAACCAGGGGATATCTTCCATGAGGCTTTAAGCTTGGAATCAGGAAAGCGAGTCGTCTTCGTCGTTGTCGTTGATCTCTTCAGCGATGCTCGTTCTCATCTCGGTATCGGAGACGATGTTGCGGTAATTGGTGTAGTCCATCACGCCGAGATTTCCGTTGCGGAAGGCTTCCGCGATCGCTTGAGGGACTTCCGCTTCCGCTTCGACCAGTTTGGCGCGCATTTCCTGCGTCCGCGCCGACATTTCCTGCTCGGTTGCGACAGCGGCAGCACGGCGAACTTCGGCTTTCGCCTGGGCGACCTGCTTGTCCGCCTCGGCCTGACTCGCCTGCAGCTTGGCTCCGATGTTCTCACCGACATCGACGTCAGCAATATCGATCGAAAGGATTTCAAACGCGGTGTTGGCGTCGAGGCCCCGCTCAAGCACGCGGTGGGAAATGTGATCGGGATTCTCGAGGACGTCTTTATGAGATTTCGCTGAACCGATCGAGGTCACGATGCCTTCGTTGACCCGTGCAATAATGGTTTCCTCCGTGGCGCCACCGACGAAACGCTCGAGGTTGGTTCGAACCGTCACCCGGGCGCGGGCGCGGAGCTGAATGCCGTCACGTGCGACTGCGTCGATTTTCTTACCATCGCCGGGACAGTCGATCACTGCAGGATTGATCGAGGTCCGAACCGCTTCGAGAACGGTCTTGCTGGTGCCTTTCACGGCGAGGTCAATCGCGCAGGCACGGTCGAAAGTGAGGGGAATAGCGGCTTTGTCAGCCGCAACCATGGCGAGGGTAACGTCATCGATGTGGCCGCCTGCAAGATAGTGGGCCTCGAGCTGATCGGTTGAAAAATCGAGACCTGCCTTGGCTGCGGTAATGCGGCTGTCGACGATCAATGAAGCGGGGACCTTTCGAATCCACATCGCGACAAGGGTGAGCAATCCGACCGGAGCATTCGAGACGCGTGCCCGGATCCAGATGCCGATGAACTTCATCAGGATGATTCCGAGAACCAGAATTACGACAATTGCGACGCCGCCAAGAATATATGATGTCATGAAAGGATGATAGAGTGGAGCAGGGGGTGGGGGTAAAGGAAATAAGTAAGCTTATCGACTCTCAAGGGCCTTCCTGAGGACGGGCTCAAAAGCATCGGCCTGACGGAGGAATCCGAGGTCATTCGGGTGAGATCCGTCGGTGGCGCCTTCGTGATCATCGCCGAGTAGATCAGCTCCCGGGATATAGTAGAGGTTCTTAACACCGGAGGAAACGAGCTCATCGTAGGCCCGAATGAGGGCGGCCCGGCTCTTCGCGTGGTGCTCACGGCGGGATTTGAATACCCAGGCGTTGGTAAATGTCCGGTCCTCGACGAGGACAACCGGTGTGTCGGGACGTATATCGCGAATCTGTTTCACCAGTGAAACAGCATTCGTATCAACCTGATCGCCATTCATGTTGGGAAGGCAGTCGATCACGTAGATGGACGCATCAATTTCAGTGAGTAGCGCACCAACTTCCGGTTCCATTTTGCCGTTTCCGGAGAATCCCAGATTGATAGTGGGCTTATCGAGACGGCGGGAGAGGAGCGCGACATGCGTCATTCCCGGGCGCGAGGCACAGGCTCCGTGCGTGATCGAGGTGCCGTAAAAAACGATCGGCTTTCCTTTTTGCGGGGCAACCTGCTGATAAGTTTTACCCTCGGGTACTTCGACCTGAATCGACTTCACTCCGTTGTAGAGGGGGAGGTAGGCGAGGTAGCTGCGCATCCCCGGGTCAAGCCCTTCGACTTTAAAGGTTACTTCCTGTCCAGCGGGTCTTGCCACGGCAACCCACTTCCACTTTTTATCAACATCGAGCGCGTAGAGATCGACTCCGCTGACACCGGTTGCGGGCATGTGAGGCTTTGCGACGCTGCCCGAGGTGAGTGTGTATTTAATGGTGATGTCAGGGGAATCACTGTTAAAGCGAAATGAAATTCCCGCGCTGTGACGACTCAAACTCCAAACCGCCGGTCTCACGATCTTTTCGGCTTTGGCAGGCAGCCGGTCAAATGGGCTTGCGAGATCGGCTCCGGTCCAACCCTGGCCCTCGGTATGGTCCGGTGTGATCTCGTGAACGGTTACAGGTGTTTCCTCTTTCGGCTTCTCCGCGAGAGCGGTTCCTGCGGTGAGGATGAAAGCAAAGCTGCCGAAAGCGATGCGTGAGAGAATGGTGCGGTGTCTCATTATCGGGTGGGATGGAACTAATGTCTCGCAGGCAATGGAACCGTAGTAAGTGAACTCGTCAACCGACTATCACTGTTCAGGCGTCTGTAGCTCCAGCCATGCGAGTGCCTCCTCGCGAGTTTTAAACCCGTTCTCCAACTGTAGATCGAATGCTTTTTCGAGTAGTTCGCCAAATTCCGGGCCTGCTTTCCAGCCTCGTTCGATGAGATCACGGCCATTGATGAAGCGTTTCGGCATCAGCGGTTCGCTCTCAAATTCTGCGATTTTCTCCCGCACAAAATTATAGTTTTCGAAATTCTGATTGCTCCCCGCGCAGTCGACGCGGTGCAGCTCGAGCTCGTCATTAAAGCGGTCTTTAGCAATGAAGCGCTTCAGCGTCGCGGTGCGCATTTTCTGTACATCCTTGAACTTCATGTGGTTTGCGACGGCCGATTCGACCGCTGCAATCACCTCATTGGAGTAGCGCAGCCGTTTTAAAATCGTCACCGCCATCTCAGAGCCCAGCTTGTCATGACCATTGAACCGGATCCTGTCATCAACCTCGTCGTAGGTAAAGGTGGCCGGCTTCGCGATGTCATGAAAGAGCACCGAGAGAACCAGCGGCAGGCTCGCGTCGTCGGGAAGATGTCCCAGCATGAGCCGGGTGTGTTTAAATACATCTCCTTCAGGGTGCCATTGCGGAGGTTGCTCGCAGCCCATCAGATCGAGAATCTCCGGGAAAACGGCTTTCATCAAACCCGTCTCAACGAGAAGATCAAAGCCGCGTTGACGATGCGGGCTTAGCCAGATCTTATTGAGCTCCTCCTTAATCCGTTCGGGAGCGATTTCTGCCGAACAGTGGGCGAACGACTTGATGGAGCGCATGGTCTCCGTTTCAATTTCAAATTCCAGCGTGGTCGCGAACCGCACCGCACGCAGCATTCTCAGGTAGTCTTCCGAAAAGCGGTCTTCGGGGTTACCGATAGCGCGGATCAATTGGGCACCGAGGTCCGCTTGACCATTGACGTAGTCGATCAGTTCTTCGCGCACAGGGTCAAAGAAGAGGCCGTTCACCGTGAAATCCCGGCGGCTGGCATCCTCTTTAGCGGTGGAAAAAGAGACACTGTCAGGGCGTCTGCCATCGGTGTAATTCCCGTCGGTTCTGAAGGTTGCGATTTCGAAGTGAAATCCGCCTTTCTTTACGAGAACGACTCCAAAATGCGCCCCGACGGTGTTGGCGTTTGGGAAAAGCTCAATGACCTGCTCCGGTGTCGCGTCAGTGGCGATGTCATAATCGCCCGGCGTTTCGTTGAGCAATTGATCCCGGACACAGCCACCCGCAAAGAGCGCTTCATAGCCGCTTTTCTGAAGCTTGCTGACGATCGCAATGGCTGTTTTTTTCATACAGAGAGTCAGGGCATCCGAATACCGAGATCGGCAGCAGTGACGTTGCGGATTCCGCCTTGAGCAGTCATGTCGTCAAAGTGCCACCATTCCGATTCGATCGTGCGAAATCCTACATCTTTCATCGTTTGCTGAAGCAAATTGACCCGCTCAGCGATTTCAGGATCGCCCCCAGTGTAGTTCGAGGCGGCACGATCGGAGAACTCGTCGAACCTCGAAGGCATCGTGACCGCCTCGCCGTTGGTTCTGACAAGGGTCAGGTCAATGGAGATTCCATAGCAGTGCCATGAGAGTCCCTTGCTCGGCGGCACTACGTACTTCGGGTCCTTCACTGCATTCCAGAGCGCATGATGAGCCTCCGGCGGGCGCCAGGCATCCCAGATTTTGATCGCGTAACCGCTTTTGGCGAGTATCGCATTGGCCTTTTTCAGCTTTTCCGCCGTGGAGCGGTGGGCGAGGCAGGGCATATCTGCAAGATAGAGAGGCTTGTTAGCCGCCGAGGTGACTTTATACCTCATGTCTATATAGATACCCGGAACCGCATCTTTCACCGCGACGAGATTGTATCGCTTTGCCTTTCTGATAATCCTGTCTTCAGGGGTGCCGCCGAAAAAGCGGGTTTGTCCGCCGGTGATGAGGGGCAAGGTCAACACTGCCAGGGTGACTAGCGCCGTGAATAGAGGAGAACGGTTCATTGAGTGAAGATTGAGGCAGCAGTCTAGCCGGACTTCGAAGACTCGGCAATCGGCTCAGGGGTGGATTTTGCCCTTTTCGGTAAAGTCACAAAAAAAGAAGCGCAATCTGGCGAGTTTGAAACTTGCCAGTTTCATTTCAATCGCTAGCATAGCTTCAATGAGTATGTTTTCAAAACTGAAGGGCCTTATTTTTGGCACAGACGATAAAGCTGATGCTGCTGAAGAAGCTGCACCATCTCCAACCCCTGTCGCAGAGGGCGCTGAAGCAACTGCCGAAGGCGGCGAAGCAACTGCTGAAGCCACTCCTGAGGCAGCGCCAACTCCTGCTCCGGTATCGGCAGTGGACGTTGAAGCGAACCTTACCAAGTTGGCGAGTGAGCATCCTGAAGACCTCGATTGGCGTCGTTCAATCGTCGATCTCATGAAGCTCGTGGGAATGGACAGCAGCTACGGTGCCCGTAAAGAACTTGCTCTTGAGCTTGGCTACTCACAAGCCGACATCGACAGCAAAGGTTCCGCTGAAATGAACATGTGGCTCCACAAAGAAGTGATGAAGCAGCTCGCCGCTAACGGTGGAACTGTTCCAGCTGATCTCCTTGACTAACAAACGACTCAATCGTTTTACTCTCTTCTTATAAATTTTAAGGCCGGTCTTCCCGAAGGGGGAGCCGGCCTTTTCCGTGAGTGAGATCAACTCCGGGAGTGGCGCGCTTCGAGCCGCCGGATAAGGTTTACTCAGGAGGCGGGAACGGGGAGGTCAGAAGACGTCTCTTCTGAACGGAGCTTCCGCGGGCAGCAGGATGCAGCCACTCCCACTTGAGTTCCGGGAGCGGGATTTTGCTGCCGTCTTCAAGTGGCAGCCGGGTGTTGAGTCAGTTGGACCAATCGCGGAAAGGCTACCTTCGTTTGAAACGACGGGGTAGAGGTCTTTGACTCCTTTAAGATCGGCGTCGAAAGCGGCGAGGCGCTTCTCCGCACTGCTCTTCATGACAGAACTTTCATAAAGCGCCCGGGAAGCGTTGGTGGATGCGTCAGGCTTCTATTTTTCTTTCCTGTTCTTTTTCGCAGCCTCTTGTGCTTTCTTGTCGGCCTCTCGTTTTTTGAGGTCTTCCATGGTCACAAACTTAGCGGGAGGCAGCTTCATGAACGCATCAACATCCGGAAGGGGGATGCGTGGATTTGGTTTATCGTATTCGTCGAGGTTTTCGTTCAGCTCGTCCTCGGTGATTGCTTTCGAAGTGACGCCTTCCGCGGGTACCTCCATTCCCGCGACCCAGACGATTGCATTCAGCGCGATCTTGCGAAATCCATCGATGGCCCAGTTGCGATGATAGTGGCCGCCCGTGAAACCGACGCCCCGTCCACCGTCCTCACGCTCGATTCCCCACATCAGGGTCTGAGGTTTTCCAATACCGTTGATCCCGTTTTCGTTCCACAAATTGATGATGCGTTTGAGACGTTCCTTCGTTGGGACTGCGGTGACGAGGTCGAGTACCTTGCTGCGATCCTTTGGGAAACGCATTGAGTAGTAGAATTCATCGTAGGCGCGCACCAGATCAGTGACTCCGTTTGAAATCGGGTGATCAGGTAATGTCTTCAAGTCGGCGACCCAGTGAGGGTTGACGGACCAGCCGGTCTCAAAGGCTCCACCGATCCATGGGCGAAAGTATTGCTCGCCCTGTTCCGCGCTGGGATGCACCGCGTAGTGCATAAACATGAGCCCGACGCCGGCCTTTGCCAGTTCGTCGGTTTTCTCCCACCCTTTACCGACGACCTGAGTGCTGTCCGAGTAGATGATGACGGCATCGACTCCGTCAAAAACGCTTTCGTCTTCGGGCCAGCCTTTGATTACCGATGCCTCGACATTAAGATTGCTCTGTTCGTTGAGTGCTTTGGCGAGAAGCGAGCATCCTGCGAAGAATTCATGATCGCCTGAGGCGTGACTTCGAGGCCCTGCCAAAAACAGAATTTTGGTGGGTTCGGCGGCATCGGCTGAGAGATTGCCTGCTGCAAAGAGCAGGGCGAAAAGGAATGTGGTGATGGCTTTCATGGTGAGAGAAAGGAGTGAAGATGGGGGTTATTTTCCGCTTTCGGACTCGCCGGCTTTGGTTTTCAGCGAGACCGGATCTTTGATTTCCCAGATGGAAGGTTGTCCGAGTCGTTGAGTGTTCAACCAGTTCAAGGCGGCTTCGTGGATGATTTCGTGACCGCCATTGAAAATCGTGATTCGGGTGGGGCCGCTCACTTTTCGGAAGACGGGTTGATTGATACCATAAAGGGCATCTTCAGCGACTTCGTGATCGGGGAATTGCTGCGTTTTGAACCAGGTTTTAATCTGCGCGTCAGAGAAACGGTCCATCGCGGGGACGACCGCATTCCATGCCTCGAGGGAATGGGTGAAAGGAACGCTGCCTCCGACGAAGTCATCCTCCTTCCGGCTCGACCTGCCGTCATTGACGCCGTGGTTGATGTCGAGATTGACGTTTTTGGCAGCGGCCAGCCAGGTTACCGGAGAACGATGCTCCGCTGACTTCATTTGCCCTGAGTTTCCTTCCGGCGGGCCGCCGAGAACGGATTCAATATTTCCCGCGTAACGGCTGAACGAACGATTGTCGGTGCACTGCTGGTGCCACTTCGCGATGTCAGAAATCCCACACCACGCGGAAACACCCGCCCAGATTTGAGGTGCCCGGGCCGCCATGAGCAGTGAGGCGTGTCCGCCGCCGGAAACACCGATGCAGTAGATGCGATCAACATCGATATTGGCCTGAGTCTTTGCATATTCCACTGCGCTGAGAATGTCTCCGACGACGAGATCGGAACCGAGTGCCTCGGGCGTGCTGTTTTTGCCGCGAAAATTCGGATGGATAAAGGCCCAGCCCATTTGCTGGCACCAGCGCGCGTAGACCGCTTCGCCACCTGACTGCCGGTAGTCACTCGACCAGGTGTGGAGCGCGACGAGGAGCGGGACGGGTTCTTTTGTCTCCGCTGGCGCTTCGAACAGGGCAGGTTGTTCGGTTTCGTCGGCAGCAGACAGGTAGGTGACTGCTTTAACGCCTTCAGGGTAGCCTTTGACCTGAGCGAAAGCGGGGGAGGTGAGCATGAAAATGAGGACGAGTGTGAAAAATCGCATTTTGAATTGAAGTGTTTTCAGGGAAGCGGGTCAACCCTGTCAGGTCAACGACTCAACAGGGTTAAATCCTATCCTATTTCGCAGCCGGAGCGGTCGCTTTGAATTCCTTCAGCATCTCCCGACGTTTTTTCAGGAGTTCTCGCGCTAATTCGGTTTTCGGCTCGAGGGCTTTGATCCTTTCTCCGAGTGCTTTGATTTCAACGGCGTAGGCGCGTTTCACTGCTGCGGCACGCGCCACACCTGGATCGACTGCTTCTTCCGCGTCATCCCAGTCATCGGTGCGGAACACGGAGGCGGGAAGGCCTTCGCTGTTGATGAGATTGGCGCCTTCGGGATTGGCAGCCCAGGCGTAGCGAACCGCGACCGGCGCTTCCACTTTTCCGTGACTGACAACCACGGTGTCTTTCCCCGTGATGCTCGCATCCGCCCAGCGCCAGAGCTTTTCTTCTCCGGCAATCTCAAAACGGGCGAGGTCTTTTCCGTCGCGACTCTTGAGGCCTTCCCCGGCTTGATCGAAGGTCAGATGGATCGCTCCGTCTTTGATTTTATACGACTGATAGAGTGGTCCCGAGTAGGTGATGTCCCGGCCGTAGTCTTTTGCCAGAGCCCAGAGCGCGAGGCGTTTGCCGACGTCGTGCTTGTTCTTCGGGTGAATGTCTTTCGCGTCGCCGATGTCGTTGATGATCGCCATTCCGGTCTTAGGCGTGGTATCGAGAACGAGGCGCATCCGGTCCTGAAGGAGAGGCCACGGGTCGTTGTTTCCCGCCTCGGTTTCGACGGTTTTGTAGTTGGCCAGCTGAACGTAGTAGAAGGAAAAGTCATCGTCCCAGCGGGTCCGCCAGTCGTTGATCATGAGCGGGAGCGTTTCGTCGTAGGGAACCGCTCCGTGTTTGGCATTGCCCTCACCCTGATACCAGATTGCCCCTCGCATTGTGTAACCGGCGAAGGGATTGATCATCGAATCGAAAAGTACGCCGGGTCTGCCTTCGGTGTCGAGAGGGCGCTTCGGCGGTTGAGGTTTCTTCGGGAGTTTCTTTCTCTCTGATGCGGGAAGCTTTTTCGAGGCGGCGACAGCTGCCTCCCACTGATCGAGACGAGTCTCGTAGGCGGCCTTTGCCTTCGCCTCATTGTAGTTCGCGTCAGCCTTGATCAATGCGTCGACCATCTTTTTCGTGTCGGGATGTGTCTGGAGCGCAGCGCGGCTCGTGAAGGTTTCGACAGGTTTGCCACCCCAGGCGGATTTGATCATGCCGATGGGAATGTCGAGTTCTTCGTTGAGGTATTTGGTGAAGAAAAAAGCCACCGCCGAATAGCCGGGAATGGTTTCAGGCGTTGCTGCGGTCCATGCGCCTTCGATGTCATCCTGAGGCCCGGTCGCGGTGACGAGAGGGGCGCTGAAAGTGCGAACCGAAGGGAGATTCGTTTTTGAAATCATTTCTTCGTAGGCTTGGACCCGCTCCATCGGGAAAAACATGTTCGACTGCCCCGAGGCAAACCAGACTTCGCCGACGAGAACATCCTTGATGGTCCGCTTTTTGCCGTTTGCTTCGATCGTCAGCTCCGCCCCGGTGGCATCGGCCGGGCCTGTGGCGATTTCGACTTTCCAGCGCCCCTTGTTGTCGGCTTCGGCAGTGACGGTTTCGTCCTTGAAGCTCACCTTAATCGCCGCATTCGGCGAAGCTTTACCCCAAATCGCAGCGGGCCGCTCCCGTTGCAGGACCATGTGGTCACTGAAAAAATGGGGCAGTGACAGTTCCGCGATGAGGCTGGACGTTGAGAAAAGGCACAATGCCAGAGCGATGAGAAACGATTTCATGCACAACGGGTAGCGGATCGCTCAAAGCGGATCAATGCCCGTATACAAGTATCAGGAGGGGGCTCATTTTTCTCGCTTCAGGGAAATCCGGTGCAAGTCCCGGTCCGTCATCGGAAGGTTGTAGGTCCGGCTCCAGGTGCCGGTTTCAACATCGTAGTCGCTTTGCCAGAAATCGTTTCCGTGAATGCTTTGATCGAGTGGTTTTCCGTCGATTGTGAGCACGTAGTTCTCATGGAATTTCAGGTTTGCAAAGGTGAGGGGAACATAGCCGATCCCGCCACTGAGTGTGAATTCCGCCTTATCATTCTCTGCTTCCAGGGCAAGGTCAGGGTATTTCCGGGACAGCTTTCCTTTGGTCACCTCGACGGAGCGCTCGTTTCCTTTCGCTTCCCTATGAATCGTCTTCCAGCTGTTCGGGTGTTTTACGAGAGCGTTTCGCAGGTTTTCATCGGGGCCGTAGTAGTCCTTTGCTTCCTGCGGGACGATGAGGTGCTCAATCGTCGCCTCGACGAAGTCACCTGCTTCAAACTTCGTTAAACCCGGTGGGGGAACGAGATCGATGGTTGAGGATTCGGTCCCGTGGCGTGTCACTCCGCGTTCCGCGATCCACGGGGAGGCTTCTTTTCCGCCGAGGCGGGCCTTCCACTCGCGAATGACGAAGCCCCGGTTTGCCCACGCGCCCACCATGCCCGGTTTTACGGCTTCGCCTTCGTGAAGCGAAATCCAGGGTGCTGTGCCGGAGGCTTCCTTTGGGGCTGTTTGGTAAATGTCGCCGCCCCACTTCGCGTTCCACTCTTCTTTCATTCCCTTTTCATCCCCAAAGGCGAACCGCTTTTCGCGGGTGAAGTTGTAGGTGTCCGCCCCGACTTGAAAGATTGCAAAGCGGGAGAAGTCGGTCGCTTCACTCACATCCATGCGGATGCGGTAGGTTCCCCGAACGAGATCATCGGTGCGGCTGATGCTCACGGTCTGTCGGATCGCAATGTCAGGGCCGGTTTTCCCGGAATAAGTCACTTCGGTAAGGCATGGCCCCTGACGATGATAGACAGTTTGCATCGAGCTGTGGGGCACCCGGTTTCCATCCGTGTCGAAGTTCCGGAAAAAATCTCCGCCTCCCACGTTGTTGGTCCATCCCCATTCAGCCTCTTTTCCTTTCGACGTCACCATAAGCGGCCTCACGTCGGTGATGGTGCAGTGGGCCTGGGTCTGCTCGGGATTGTAGCAAATGCTCTCGCCCCAGGAACCGAGCGCACTCTGATCCCAGAGTTGATTGCCGCCCCAGCCAATGAGACTGAGCTGGGAATGCGAGGCTGCAGGCACGCCGCCCCAGCGCCCGTAGGCGATCGTGAGTTCGAGGGTTAGGTCCGATTTCGGAGGAAGATGAACCTGACTGATGCCGTGAAACCACACCCCTGAATAGGTGCCGCCCCGGTAGTCATTGTGCCAGTTTTTGCTGAGCTGCACCGGAATGCCCGTAGGATGACCGTTTGCATCCCGAAGCATCGCAGAGACCCCGGTGATTGCGGATCCGACGCGACGGACAATTCCGCGGGAGCTTTTCTCAAACATGAGCCGTGCGACCTGAGCGGTTTCATCGGGATTGGACAGGGAGAGCGTCACTCGTTCAACCGAATCGTGGGAAGGGCTTTGCATCCCGGCAGGGAGCACGGGCTCGATTCCGTCCAGGTTGATGCGATGCCATCCGGGGGCCCGGTCGTAGTTGACGGGACGAGCCTCGCCGGTGGCGACCTCGGTGGCTTCAACGACGAGAGGCGAGGTTTCCGGAGCAGGGGAAAAATCCACGGGGTGAAGCGCCAGAGCCACCTCGTTGGCGTCTTCCGACCAAACTGTTTCAGCGGGTTGAGACCAATTCTGAGTGAGTTGTTTATCGCCCGATCCCAAAGTGATCTTCATCGCTGCATCCGTCCAGGTATCGCGGAGCTGGCTCATCGAGGCTTTGCCGTTCTCCTGAAAGGTCCACTCTTTGACCGGTTTTAAGGCGGGGCGGGCTTGTTCCGGTTTGTTAAAATGCTGACGAAATTCCTCCAGCTTCAGAGCGCGGTCGTAAAATCGGACTTCGTCAATGACGCCGCGAAATCGGAAGCCATCGCCGGAGTTGTCACCGCGACGACCGAAAGTGATCGGAGCGGGGGGCACGGTGTGCTTCTTCGCGAGGGCCTCCTCAGCGACGACCTGGCCGTTGACATAAAGTTGCAGGGCATTCCCATCGTAACTGACCGCGAGGTGGTTCCACTGATCGAGCTTGATCGAACCGCTTTTCGCAGGGTGAAGGGTGTGGGCATTCTCTTTTCCTCCACCGATATTGAACCTCACTTCGGGATCGGCATCGTGGCGAAGTAAAACCCCGACATTTCCGTCGCTGAGCTCGTTTTTGCCCCGGCAGAAAAGCCACGGCGAGTTTTTACCTGCTTTGAAGTCGGTGGGGACAAAGGTCCAGAATTCCAGTGTGAAAGCGGAGGTATTGAGCGTCGGATCTTCAGGAATGATGAATGCGTTCTCCCCGTCGAGTCCGAAACCACCCCGGACCCGCCCGAAAGAGGCTTCGCCCGCTGTAATCGGCAACACGCCGGGACGACCTGCTAAGATGAGCGATAAACGGTCCGTCCACGCGGCCGTTTCGAGGCGCATCTCAGCGTTGAGGACCTCGCCCTGATCCGTTTTGAAAACGAGATCCGTGATGTCGGCGCGCTGGAAAAAGCGTCCCGACTCAACCAGTCGCGGTCCCGAATAGCGCGTCCACTCGCCGCCCTCAGTGGCGTGATAGGTTTTTCCTCCCTCTGTGATTTGCAATGAAAGCTCTCCGGGGGGCAGCTGAAAAAGAGAGTCCTCATTCGCTTCGGAATCGAACGCGCCGAAGTGGGGGATGGTCAGGCTCGTGGTATCGAGAACGAAACCGAATTCACCCGTTTGAATGCAGCGGTGCCAGCGCGCTTCGGGAATGATGCCGGGAAACCCGTCCCGCCACCAGATCGAGGTGTGGTCTTCAGGCCGGGGCATGAAAGGAACGAGTTTTCCTTCCGGTTCACTGCGGAAAAAGAGTGCGCCAAAGAGCAATAGAGCCAGGGCGGCTACCAGGGTTCGGGTCTTCATCAGAGGGGCTTTGAAAGGGTGAAAAGAAAAAATGGAAGAGGAATTGGGAGGCAGAAAGTCGAAATGGCAGAGGCGAATCCGGAAAGGATATCGATTCTTTCGTGCCAATGTCACGGGGTAACCGCTCGGATCGCGGAAAACTCACATCTTTTTCCCTGAAAATGGGGTCCGGCCGGTGGCGTTGAATCGCGTCGATCGGAAACTCGATTCGGCGATGCCGCGTCCGTGTCGAACATTCAACCCTGTGAGGTGTTCGACCCAACCCTCTTGGATCTATCCTGACAGGGGGCTACGCCTTTTTAAAGAGCATGCTGATACCGACGAGGATCATGAGCACTGCGAAGATCTTTGTGAGTTGATCATTGCTGAGTTTTCGCACCCAGCCGGTTGCGAAGTAGGCTGCGAAAATGGCGCCGATCGCGGTGGGCCAGAAAATGTGCCACTGGACGAGGCCCGCCTCGCTGAACCGCGCTACCGCCATGATGGAGGTGGGAACAATCACGGCCATGCTCGTGGCGACGGCTTCTTTTTGCTCCATGCCGAGAAGAAAGGTGAAGGCGGGAACCATGACGATGCCGCCGCCGACGCCGCAGAGACCGGCCATAACCCCGGCGAAGACTCCTATTCCGAGGGGAAGCAAGAGCAGCTTCGGTGTCATGTCAGGATTCGGGTGACGAGTTGGTTGAGGACCAGTTTCGGATCGAGGCTGGTGGTGACGAGCCTGAGGTTCGCTTCGAGGCAGGCGTCCAGTGCGACTTTCAATTCTTTAACCGTGAATCGATTGGAAATTTGAGCGGCGAGGAAAAGAGGGTAGGCCGAGACATTGCCGTCCTTTTTGCGGGGGAGGTGGGCTGTCTCGGATTTGGGAAGAGCGTCGATCGCGGATTGGAAAGGTGGAAAGCTTCTCCCGGGGCGGAGCCCGTGACGCTCGATGAGATCGCGTGCGTGAAGGAGGCTGCGCACTTTCGGGACAATCGAGGCGAGGAGAATTCCCACGGCGCTCTCGCCCTGGCTCAACTGGCGGTCGATGAGGTCGAGTGCTTTGGGGAGATTCTTCCGCGCGATGGTGTCTCCAATTTCAAAAATGACGCCGATGTGGCTCGAGGCCGCAATCCTGCTGACGTCCTCCTCCGTTGCCGGCTTGTCGCCGACGTAGAGGGAAAGCTTTTCAATCTCGCTGTCGAGCATGCGGGTCTCCGCACCCACCATGAGCACAAAGCGCTCGAGGGCGTCTCCGGCGAAAGTCAGGCCGAGTTCATCGGACTTCTTTCTCACGAGGGTCATGACCTGTGCTTCCCAGCCCTGTTTGGAAATATCAACCTTGTCGAAAATCTGTGGCTTGGTCAGCTTGCCGATCTTTTTGTAAAAGACGCGTCGTTTGTCGACATCGGTGGCGGAGATAATGACCTGAACTTCTGCGGGAAGCCCTGATTCGAGCACGTCGACGAGCGCTTCAACCGCGCGGAGAGTCGTTTCCGCTTTTCCGGTCTGGGTGTCGCTGAAAAAGGTCGCGCCCTGAAGCCAGACGACCTTTTCCCCGCCGAAAAAGGGCAGGGTCTGGATCGCCTCAATAGTGCGACCCACAATCTGCGAGGCGTGATCTGCGTTGTCGGCAGCGCCGGCGATGATTTCGAGCCCGAATTCGTCGTCCTGAGGTGCTATTTTGCGGGAAAGAAGCAACGCGCCCTCTTTGACACGGGCCTCGTCGGTTCCGAAGAATGCATGAATGTTGGAAGCTCCTGCCATGGAGGGGAAGAGGTAGAACGATCTTGCTGAAACTGCAAGACTCGAAACGGTGTTCCCGTGTAAAATGGGGGCTCTTTGTTGCCGCTGCAGATGAGCCCGGGGCGTGGCTCATTCTCCTGTCGCCGAACGCTCTGCCCGGAGGTTGGGGCGATTTGCTCAGCTGCCTTTGAGCAATGCCTCGACTGATGCGCGAAGCTCAACGAGAACTTCCGAAGGGGCGCTCACTTTGGGGCCGTTCTCGAGGAAATCCCTGAAGCCCTGAGTGCAGGCACCGCCGCCGCCGTGGGGATTGTGTTTGTGGGTAAACCAGACCAGCTTTCCCTCGTGAGTATGAACGCCGTCGTAGCCCCAGCGGTCCTTGTTCCATTCCCAGCTTTGTTTCATTGCGCTAAATGATACATGTTGATAGTCGGAACGACACTTTTACTCCAGATTCAACTCAATGCGATTCTGAAAGGCGCGTTCGCCCGGAACGTTGGGAAACTTTTTCTGGGTCTTCGATTCGACCGGCGCAGGGCGTCCGCTGTTGATGCTGTCAGCGGGGAGGCCGCCTTGATCTTCAAACCATTCAATGAGACTGAGGGAGCGTCCCCAGGCGAGAGATTTGCCGCCGTCCTGATCGGGAGCGTAGAAGCTGGTCAGTGTGATCTTTTTCTTCTCGGTGAGGAGGAGGTATTCCGAGATCTGTTTCAAGACGGGCTCGGAAAACTTGTCGATCATGACAGGATCTTCATCCTCGAAAAGGTCGTCGGCTGGAAGGACGATGCGGGCTCTCGAAGCAGACTCGGCGATGTTGAGCTCGCGGCGCAACTCGGAAAGCCTTTTAATCGTCGCGACGCTCTGGGGGGCTCCTTTCGCTTCGACGCGCTGGATCGCGATCACTTTCGATCCGTCGATCATTTGCTCCTTCACCGGTTGGGTTGAGGTAGAGATCGTCGCTTTTTGTCCCGGGTTCTGAGCCGTCGGCTGTTGAACTCGTGAAACGTTGCTCGAGCTGTTAAAAGCGGGCTGACTCACCGCCGGAGGGGCTGTCGTCGTTGACGCCGGTGCGTTGTCGAGTGACTTCGCTGAGCTGGCGGGGATCTTCACCTGCGCTTCTGAAGAGCCAGTCCAGCCAAGGGCAAGCGAGGTGATCGTGAGAAAGAATCGGGTGGTGTTTTTCATGCCTGCGTTGGTGGGTGTCTACTAAATATTGCCGTGAAACCCGGCAAGGTGACATCCCTTAGACGCAGGAGCCCGCCCTTTCAGGCGGACTTTTTTCTGAAAGATGCGCCCCGGGGCTTACCCTTTGAAGTCAGGCCAGAACTCTTTCTTCTTCTCGAGTGAATACTCGGGCTCGTCGCTGTCGTCCTCGTAGTGCTCGCGGAGATCTTTGAGCTTCTCCTTCATTTCGGAAACGAGGCTCTGATCAGCGGTCTCGTAAATGTTGGTGAGCTCGTCAGGATCTTCCTGAAGGTCGTAGAGTTCCCAGACACCGAACTGGTAGAAGTAAATCAGCTTGTAGCGGTCCGTGCGAATTCCGTAGTGACGCGGCACCATGTGGACGCTGGGATACTCGTAGTAGTGGTAGTAAACCGCGTCGCGGAAGCTGCCTTCGTGTTCGCCGTTGAGAAGGGGAACGAGCGACTTGCCCTGGAGATCGCCGGGGATTTCTGCTCCGGCCATTTCAAGGAAAGTGGAGGCGTAGTCGAGATTCTGCACCATCTCTTCATTTCGAGATCCCTTTTTAGCAACGCCGGGCCACTTTACGATGAGAGGCATTTTGAAAGACTCTTCATACATCCAGCGCTTGTCATACCAGCCGTGGTCGCCGATGTAGAATCCCTGATCGGATGAGTAAATCACGACGGTATTCTTGTCGAGCTTCAGCTCCTTGAGCGTATCCATGAGCGTGCCGACGCTTTCATCGACGCCCTTGACGCAGCGAAGGTAGTTTTTCGCGTAGCGCTGATACTTCCAGCGCACGAGGTCGTCGCCGCTGAGGTTCGCTTTGTGGAAGGCGGCATCTTTGGGATCGTAAGCGGCGTGCCAGGTAGCGAGCTGTTCGGGGGACATCCGCTTCATATTGACCCAGGCGGATTTGTCCTGGCGCTTTTGAGTGTTCTCTCCTTCGAAATCGGCGGTGAGGTCGAGGAAAAGGTCGTAGTTGATATCCATGTGGTTATCAATTTCGAGTTCCTGATATTTGGCCGCGAGGGTGTTGTCCTCCCACTTGTCGAAAAGGGTCGGTGGCTCAGGCATTTCGACATCGTCGTAGAGATTGAGGTGGCGGGCGGCAGGCATCCAGTTGCGGTGGGGAGCCTTGTGTTGGACCATGAGCATGAAAGGTTTGTCCTCAGTGCGCTTCTCTTTGAGCCACTCGACCGCGAGGTCAGTGACGACGTCGGTGCAATGTCCCTCGATTCGTTTCTTCCCTTCAGGGGTGTGAAAATCGGGGTTGTAGTAGAGACCCTGACCGGGGAGAACCATCCAGTCGTCGAAGCCCTGAGGATCGCCTTTAAGGTGGGATTTACCGTAGATCGCTGTCTGGTAGCCAACTTCTTTGAGTAGCTTGGGGAAGGTCTGCTGGTTCCAGTCAAACGAGTTTCCATTGTTCATGAAACCGTTTTTGTGGCTGTGCTTACCGGTCTGGATCACGGCGCGGCTCGGGCCGCAGATCGAGTTGGTACAAAAGCTGTTCTCGAACAGCATGCCCTGCGCGGCGAGCTTGTCGATGTTCGGCGTCGGATTCACCGATTTGAGCCAGCCATTGTAGGCGCCAATCGCGTGGGGGGCGTGGTCATCTGAAAAGATGAAGACAATGTTAGGACGGTCTCCCGCCTGCACGGAGGAAAAGAGACTGACAGCGAGCAACAAGGGGGCGAGCAGTTTATGAAACATGCTCTTTTATGGCGCTATGATGAAAGCGTCGCAAGGGAATTCAGGGCTCCGCTCATAGCAGGAACGCGCAAAAATAAACCGGCAAACAGAGCTGCCCATAAAAAGGGGAGACTATTTGACTCCGGGAAGTGAACCGTAGCCAACGAGGCTCTTCTGGTAACCGGAATTGAGTTTGAAAACATCGACTCCTGCACCGTTGAGACCCTTTTTCTTTTTGCCCCGTGCGCCGAACATGTAGTGGGTTCCGCTGTCGCCCTGTCCGAGATAGATCATGACGTGGGAGACCTTGTGACCGGAATTGTAAGTGCCGCCCCAGAAGATGAGATCACCGGGTTTGATCCCTTTACGCCCACCCATACTGGCGGGAATCGATCTCGAATGGAACATCGTTCGGTTTTTCTTCAGCCAGTCATACTGGCTGTAACTGGTCCTCGGCATATCCGAGAATCCGAGATCACCAAGGAGGTATTTCATTGTCGCTGAGCAGTCCATGCCGCCCTCGGATGGATGATTTCCTCCGAATTTGTAAGTCAGGTTGAATCTCGCAAGTGCCTCGGCCCGCTGACGGACAATGGCGATGAACTGCAGCATATCCTGTGATGGCTTGCCGGAAGAAAAGAAACCGCGTGATTTGCCCTCGGAGCGGGGAAACTTGTAATCCGAGTAGGGGAGCTCATACGATGGTGGCTTCCAGAAAGGGCGGTTGAAGGAGACCAGTTGAGCGCTTTCGCCTTCCTGCTGGCTGCCGGAAAGGAAAGGATTCCCCGCAGGGGCGGCGCTCTCAGGCGGGGAAAGGGGGTGTTTGGGCTTTTTGTCCCGGTTGAACAATCCCGCTTCAGAATTCACCGCCGAAGCGAAGAAAAGCAGGAGAAGAGCGCCTGAAAAAAAGTGACGAAGGTGGGAAGTCTTCATAGATTTGAAAATATAACAATTAAAAATACCATAATTATTATATTATTCAAGTCTTGATTATTTTCGGTCGTGGCGAGGGTGGAATTTCACTGGCGCCGGGCGAGTTAACGGGAAGTGGCGCGACATCAGAGCGTCGTGAAATGCCTTTTGGCAAAAGGCATCTACCTGTCGACGGCTGAAACGGTAGATGCGCTGAGGGTAGAGGCGTCTCGGCGGGACGCAGATCGTTCGGACCGCCCACGACATCTGTGTAAGCCAAACCCGCCCGGGCTCAAACCTCAGAACCCTTTCACGATTTCCTCAGCTTCCGCATGATGCGGTGCTCTGCGATGTGCATGCCGTAATCGGCAGCGGTCTTGAGAACCATAAAAATGATCAGGAGCCAGCCGCCTGATGAAATCGATCCTCCGACGATGATGGTGATATGCATGGGGACGACTCGAAGATAGGGGAGCATCATCATGAGCCCGATGTTGGGGCGACCTTCGAGATCCGCCTCAACATTTCTCCGGTAGGAGAACCAATGACTGATGAGAAAGCCAACTACCGCAAAGAGAATCCAGAGCAGTTCGAAAGTGAGCGATTTTTCCCCGTCGAGCGTTTTGATAAAGGTGGATGCGCCGCCGGCGAGGAAGATCAAATAAACCAAGTGGAAAATACCGAAGTGCATCGCGAAGAACGATGCGGTTGAGCGCTTCCCTTTTTCATTCTCCGGGACGGGGCGCCCGTTTGAGGTGAAACCCTCTGTTGAGAATCGCTGCAGTTTCAGGATCCGGGCAACATTGAAACCGCCAATGATGACGCTCTGACTCCAGTATACGACCAGAAGCGGGAAGAGCGGCCAGCCCTGCACGACTGCGAGGAGAATCGCGAAGCCATTGCTCAGCAGAATCGATTTCCCCGAATAGTCGGAGGACCCGTTTTTCACAGCATCCGATATTTCTTCTGAGTGTTTGTTAGTGATCTTACTCTGCATTTTCATCCTCGACCGACCATTTGCCAAGATGGCCGATGTCAGCGCGGATGAAAAGCAATACCATAGGATCGTCGCGTTTTGATTTTTCTTCAGGCATGGGGCGGCAGGAACCTGCGAGGACGTAGCGACCGTCGAGGAGGGTGACCTGAGTGGTCACCTTCATGCGATGAAAGGTGGGCATACTGATTTTCATGGCATCCGGAGTGTCTTCACTGAACCATTCAGAGTGACCGCTCAGTTTAATCATCTCAGGTGCGAGATTGAGATCGATCGTGGTGTCGTCGGAACCAAGAACAGGGTCAACTTCGAGGGTGATTCCCAGATTCCGCGTCTCAAACGCTGAGGGGTAGGGGCCTGACTCGGGCAGTTGCGCCTTTTCCCCCAGTGTGAGAGTGCCGGGCATGCTCGGGGGGCTGATCTCCGTTGGATAAATATACTCGTCTCCCGACTCTGTTTTTGCTCTCTGGCCGGAACGGGCGGTGATCATCGATGTCTCCAGAATCGTTCCACGCTTGTCGTGCAGCCATTCCTGAACCTGTTTTCGCAATTCGGTCGCATCGCCGGAGAGCCGGTTGTCGAGGAGCCAGTCGCTGAAATCGAGGTGCTCGACTTCAATGAATTCAACAATGACATGTAGCTGCCTCTCGCTGTTCGATGTGAAATTCTCAAGGGCGTCATTGAGGATTTTGTGGTGCTTTTCAGTACCGCGAAGCACCAGCGTTGAGATGGTTTCGTTGAAAACCACACTGGCTCCGTCCTCACCGGGTATGATGCCCATGGAAGCCAGTTTTTTCTCCGGCGTGATCCGTTTCCCTTCGCCGGTTTGCGATGGGGGCGCAAAGGGATCAGATGAGGGAGTGGTCGGACCTTGCTTAAGCCAGCGGAAAAATGTCGCGGGGACAGTGTATTTTTTCGTGAAAAGCAGCGGAGCGTTTTTCACTGGTGGTTTCGCCGATGGTTCGGCTGGAGTTTCCGGTTTCTCCTCAGCATGGAGCATCGGGAGGCAGCAGAGGGCGATGAGGATTGGAATCAGGATTTTCATCAAAGTTGGCTAGTGGACGGGGTTTCGGGTAGAGGTGGTAAATTGGTATCGGCCCGGAGAAAAAAGAGGGAGGTCATTGCCTCTGAGTCTTTACCCTTCGACGCTGTTGCGCTGGGTTTGCGACTGCCCAGAAAGCCGTAGGTCATTTCGGGAAGCTCCATCGATGAGGCGAGGTTCGTCCCGCTCCAGTTCCAGATGTTTTCGTGAGGAGTCGAATCGGATCGGGTTTTGTCAGGATGTAAGAAGGTCGGATGGAGCTGGACCGAACACATTCTCGAATCGGGAGTAATCGTCACTGAGGCTTCCACCGAGCTGCCGAGCGTGTTTGTTTTCAGGCGATATTCATTCTCCATCGAAAAAGCGATGTGCTCCGACTGGATGCGGGAACTCGATCCATCCCTGACGCTGAGGGTGAGCGTTTCGGCGATCGCTGCATCACCACGATGGATCCAGGTTTGAGCTGATTTTCGTAAAGGTGTCGCTGAGTCTGAAATCAAGCGGTTCCCGGCGATCCACTCATCGAAGAGCGACGATTTCACCTCAATTACCTCGACGATCAAAGTCGCGTTCAGCTCCATTTCAGCAGGGCTGTCAGGAGCCGGGGCGTTTAAAACCTCGTATTCACGGGGTGGCGCTTTGCTGCATGAACCGGCCATGAGGCATAACGCAACCGCAGTTGCACCGACCCGTCCCGTATACACCCCGTTCATGGGAGCAGTATTTAAAATCGAGCTTCGGATGGCAACCCATTTATCGAGTTCAGTCCCGTCATCCGGTCTCACCCTTTTCCTTGCTCCGCAGTGCAGCAGAATACAGAATGCCGCATGATTCGACGCGTCCTCTTTTTATTCAGTGCTTTAATTGCGATCACCTCTTCAGGAGCCGAAGGGAAAATGAATGTGCTTCTCATCTGCGTGGACGATCTCAGACCGGAGCTGAAATGCTATGGCGTTGATTATATCCATTCGCCTAACATTGATGCCCTCGCTGCAGGGGGGCGCATTTTCACCCGTCACTATGTGCAGGCTCCCACTTGCGGGGCCTCGCGGTTCACTCTCCTTACCGGGAAATACGGCGGCTCCAACAATGACGCTCTTTTCCATCGTTCCAAGGCTCTCGTAGCGAAACCTGAATCGGTCGATCCCAGCATGCCGGCCTGGTTCAAAGATCGCGGCTACACCACTGTATCGGTCGGCAAGGTATCGCATCATCCCGGTGGACTCGGAGGTCCGGACTGGAACGATCCGTCTCTTCCGGAAATGCCGAATTCCTGGGATCGTAATTTGTTACCCTTCGGGCCCTGGCAACACCCGCGAGGCTGGATGCACGGCCTCGCGAACGGCGAGATTCGGGTGAAGGCGGGAGAGATGGATCTTTTCCAGGCTGTCGAAGGACCAGATACCATCTACCCTGATGGCGCGGCGGTGGATCTCACCCTTGAGGAACTGGAGGCCCTTGGCAAAGGGGCTCCAGAGAAGCCGTTCTTCCTCGCTACTGGAATCCTGCGTCCGCATCTGCCCTTCGGAGCGCCTGCCGGGTATCTTGAACTTTATAACGACGTCGAGCTTCCTGCGACCCCGCATCCGACGAAGCCGGAGGGAAAAACGACCTGGCACAAGTCGGGGGAGTTCATGAAATACAACCGGTGGGGAAAAGACCCTAACACTGATCCTGCCTTCGCTCTCGAGGTCCGCCGTCACTACGCTGCCTGTGTTTCCTATGCCGATGCTCAGGTCGGTCGAATTATCGCGAAGCTCGACGCTCTGGGCTTGCGCGAATCAACCGTCATCGTTCTCTGGGGCGACCATGGCTGGCATCTCGGGGAACATGCTATCTGGGGAAAACACGCTCTCTTTGAAGAGTCGCTTCGTTCACCGCTTATCATTTCCCACCCCGGCATAGCCGAGCCGGGCGCTGCTACTTCAGGGATTGTCGAGACACTCGATTTGTTTCCAACATTGACAGACCTGACCGGTCTCGAAACGCCTTCATTCACGCAGGGGAGATCGCTCCGACCGCTTCTGGAAAATCCTGAGGCAGAGGGAGGGGAAGCTCATTCCTACTCTAAAAATATCCGCACGATCCGAACCGATCGTTACCGGCTAATCGCGCATCAGGGCGGGCATTACGAACTCTACGATGAAGTTGGACCGGACGGCGAGACGCGGAATATCGCGGCGCAGAATCCCGCGGTGGTCGAAGCGCTTGCGGCGAAAATAGAGGCCCGCTTTGCCGCTGATTGATCGGGCAGACACAGTTTGCCCGGGCGCCGGCGGAGGTGCTGTCGAAACGTTCGCGGAATTTATTTACACTAAATTCTAAGGATTTATCTCACTGCGGGTCATCCCTTTGTGAGAGGATAACTTTTTCGTGAGAACGACCCAACAGCAAACCGACTCAGAAACGATCGAGGCAATGTCGAAATCCAAACCAGATCAATCGACGCCGCCTTCAAAGGGATCGTTGCTGCAGTTATTCGAAACCGAGGAAACGCCGCTCTTGCGCTACACATTTTCGCTGGTGGGGCGTCGCGCTATTGCCGAGGAAATTGTTCAGGAAACTTTTTTACAACTGCACACTCATTGGGATTCGGTAGAGAACCCCGTCGCGTGGCTTTATCGAAGCGCCCGTAACCGTTCCTTCAACTATCACCGCGACAACAAGCGGGAGATTCTCACGGACGAGGACGGGACGCGGGGGGCATTTCAGAGCGGGCTTTCTGAATCCAGTGAAACGCCCGAAGAAGTTCTGCATCGCATGGAGGCTGCGGGGTTTTTACGACTGTTAGTATCAGAACTCGAGGACGCGGATCGGCAGTTGATCGATCTGAAGTATTTTCAAGACCTCAAGTATAAAGAGATCAGCGAAAAAACGGGGCTGAGCATTGGCAATGTCGGATACCGGCTGCACCACGTTCTCAAGCAGCTTGCTGACAAACTTCAACAACTGGGAATCGACGGAAAGCAATGAAAGACGAATCTTTACATCCCTGGATTGAACCGGAACTCGAAGCCCGCATCGTCGCGCTCGTGCTGGGTGAGGCGTCTGATTTCGAGAGGGAGGAACTGGAGCGGCTCATCAGCGGTAAGCCGGAGCTGGCTGTATTCCGTCAACGCATTGAATCAATGCACACGATGCTGAGAGCAAACCGCAAACCCGCGTCGCTGGCTGATGAAGAGGAGTGGAAACTTTCGCAGGAGAAACGGAATGCGGTTTTGGATGTGTTAGGTGGCGATGTTTCTGTTTCGGGGGAGGCAGAAGAGGGGGCGGTAGAATCAAAAAGGGTGAGACGTAGAGTGCTGCCCGTGCTCTTGAAAGCAGCTGCGATTGTTGTGTTGCTGGCTGCTTTTGTCGGAGTGATGATGCCGGCGTCTTCACCGATGATGAGTCGGGGCCTGAAAGATGCAACAGGGCCGACGAGTGGCATGATAGCTTTCTCAGAAAGGGAGACGGAAGAGTTGGATTCGTTTGGCAGCAGTTTGAGTTCCCTCGATCTTGATGCCGGGAAATTTTTGAAAACAGCCCCCGAGCCCGCTCCGGTCGCGGATAGCATGGCTGCGGAGGGAAGCGAACGGGATTCACGTTATGCGGCAACTGGGCACGGGGGAGCCTCTTTGGAACACGCTGTTCCGGGGCAGGCGACCGCGAACAGTTCCGGGTTGTCCGTCACTGCCGGAAAAGAGATGGAGTCTCCCGGGGATGAGCGAAAGTTGGCCGAGTCGAGCGACGATGCCTACTCAATTGTTGCCGCGAATGAAGCGCAGTCCAACGAGCGGTTTCGAATGCATTACTATGACGGTTCCTATGATCAAACCCGTGCGAAGATGCTCACACGAGTGGCTGAGGGATGGGAGACTCCGGTTCCACAAGCAATGGCTGAGCCGGGCAATGCTCCTTCTTCGGAGAAACAGGCAGCAGCAACCCGTGACACGAAATCGGAGGGAGTTGATTTTGGCCTCGTCGGTGAGAGCAGGAACGAGGCTCTTGCATTTCCGGAAAGTCCCGCTGCCCCCGTTATCGTCAGTCGTTTTGGAGCGGGCCGTATTGCAGGTGACGGCGCAAACACCGCCTCGGATTTGCTCACTACTACCGCAGTCCCTCAAGCGGGCCTGACCGACAAAGAGGAGAGCGGGGTCTCAGCCGGTTATGCGAGTGACTATGCTTTCGTTGGTGCCCGGGAATTAAAGAGAAAGAAAGTGGCTGAGAAGCAGCACGCGGGAACCGTGACGATCACGGGGGGAGTTGCTGAATCCAGGGAAGAAGAGGGCGGTCAGTTCAATTTCTCGATGAACTCAGGGGACGGATTTATGACAGAGTTGGAAGAGAGCGAAGCGATAGCGCTCCGAGCTCAAACCGCCTCAACGGAACTTGGTCAGGTCGACATTTCGGGAAGTGATAAGACAGTGGATAAACTTGTTCGGCGAAAGCTTCCTCAGCTTGTCGCTAACCCTGCAAGTGAAGCAATTGTTCATCCTGCCGAACCTCAGCTCAAAGAGCTCCGGCAAAGATTGTTTCGGGAGATTCCAGCAGATCTCACCGAGTCCAGTGCGAAGGAAGAACCCTTCTCGACTTTTTCGCTCCATGTTAGTGATGTCTCTTTTAAACTCGCTCAGGCTGCGCTCGCGAAAGGGGAATGGCCTGATGCGGAGCGGATCCGGATCGAGGAATTCGTGAATGCCTTCGATTACGGCGATCCTCTCCCGGGGCAGGATGAAAAGGTCGCCGCGGTTCTTGAGCAGGCAATTCACCCCTTTCTGCAGCAGCGCAATCTCCTCCGCGTTTCGATGCGGACTGCTGAGACGGGTCGCAATGCCTCGACGCCGCTGCGCCTCACATTTCTCCTCGATAACTCCGGATCGATGGAGCGTTCCGATCGTCGTGAAACGGTGCGGAGCGCCTTTGCGGTTCTCGCCTCGATGTTGCAGCCCTCCGATGAAGTCACCCTGATCAGTTTCGCCCGACAGCCCCGACTTCTCGCTGATCGTGTCGCGGGGGACGATGCTGCGTCGCTCGTTGAGACGGTTGCGAATCTCCCGAGTGAGGGGGGCACCAATCTCGAAGCGGCTTTGGACCTTGCGTTTGAAAAAGCAATCGAGCAACAGGCTCCGGGCGCGCAGAACCGAATCATTCTCCTCACCGATGGCGCCGCAAATCTCGGCGATGCCCGGCCTGAGAAACTGGCATCCCGGGTTGAGACAATGCGAAACGCCGGAATCGCATTCGATGCCGCCGGTATCGGAACGGAGGGGCTCAACGACGAAATTCTCGAAGCACTTACGCGGAAAGGTGATGGACGATACTACCTGCTCGATCGCAAGGAGGACGTCGATTCCGGTTTCGCGAAACAGATCGCGGGAGCGCTTCGTCCTGCTGCCGGAAATGTCAAAATCCAGATGGAATTCAATCCGGCCCGGGTTGGCAAATACAAGTTGCTCGGCTTCGAGAAGCACCGCTTAAACAAAGAGGACTTCCGCGATGACAAAGTCGATGCTGCCGAGCTGGCTTCCGCGGAAGCCGGGGTGGCGGTCTATCAGATCGAGACTCTTCCGGACGGGGATGGTGAGATTGGTTCGGCCTTCGTAAGATTTCGCGATATGTCGAGCGGTGAAATGACGGAGCGGCGCTGGACGATTCCCTACCAGTCGCATCCCGCGAGACCTGAGCAGGCAAGCCCGTCGATGCAGGTCGCCACTGCCGCAGCGATGCTCGGAGCGAAGTTGAAAGGCGGAGCCCCCGGGGATCTTGTCGACTTGAATGAACTCAGCCAAATCGTCTCACAATTGCCGCAGGCCTGGCGTGAGAAACCGCGTGTCGTTGAGCTGACGAAGATGATCGAATCGGCCCGTTCCATCGCCGGTAAATAGTTTATGAATTTCCCCCTATCAAAGACAGAATTGTGCCCGGATTTAACCCTCTCAGGTCACTGACCTAACCCTGTTGAATTTGTCGAATCACCTTTCCTGACAACTTTCTGACATCTCTCTGACAATCAAATGACAACTTCGAAATCGCAATTTTCTCTCAACGCTTGATCCTGATATCTCATGAAAACCCACCTGCTGCTGATCCTGTTTCTGATTACCCTTCCTGCCTTTGGTGCAGAGGCTCCACCTCCGGCGGCCGAAGGGGGGCAGGCGAGTGTCTCCACGACGATCGACAAGAACGGAGCCGGCAAAATCATCGTTGAGGCGAGGGGCGAGCTTCCGAAGCCTCCTGTCTTTTATTCGAGCGATATCACTAACAATGTCACGGTTCGCCCGAATCAGATCGATTCTGAGATTCTCGTGAAAGTTAAGATTCTCCAGGGCGAGGCAAAGACGGTCAGCTACTGGACTCACGGTCTCGCCGAAGTGGTAACGGTCGAGGGTGGCACGGTGGGAGCCTGGGCGGTTCGGTGGGACGACAAACGAAGACGCTTCATCGATGTGACTTTCAAGGAAGCCGAAAAGCCGGTGAAGGATCATTCCTTCAAGATCCGACTCAAAGAAGAGATCGGCGAGTTTCCGGCGAAGGAGCAGGTCACCAATCTCGGTCCCGCGAACGACGAGTCCGCCAGCTTCACCCAAATTGTCAATCTCAGCTACACGAACGGAGTCGAGGGGCAGTTGAAATCGATCAAGAATTTTCTGTCTTTGAATGCCGATGACGGCGTGCCTTCCCGTTTTCAGACCGACTTCGGCGGGACGTTTCAGTTGCAGTTGAATCGCAGCGGAATGACTCCCGCAGCGGTCGAGTTGACCCGGTTCCGACTCTCCGGTGAATTGGACGAGGATGGGAAATTTGGCAGCTTCCGGATGCAGGGGATTGCGCGCGTCGCGAAGGCGGGGGCGACGATTACGATCTTGCGGGGCGCGGCGGTTTCTCTCAGTTCCGTTCCGGCGAATCCCAATTACCGGGTCAGGCTCGAGACCTCGGGAAAGCAGGCGCCCTACTACGAACTGGTTTTTGATAAGGCTGGTGAATGGCCCGTCGAGTTGGAGTTCGTTGGAGCGGTGACTCAGGATAAAGAGTGGAGCCGGATTTTGTTCACCGTCGCAGCGGGTGCTGTCTCTCCGGTATCACTCGACGGCTTTCCTGAGGCAATCGAATTTCGCAACGACTCCACGGTTCAGCCGGTTTTGCAGGGAGCGAAGTGGAACGGTTTCATTCCTGCGAGCGGGGATTTCCAGATCGGCTGGAAGGCTGTGCGGAGAGTCGGCGAGGGGAAGCTTTTCTTCAGCACGAGCGCAAAGATCGAGACCACGGTCAGCGCGGGTCTCCTCCGGCAGGATCATGCAATCGACTATCAGATTTTACAGGGCGAACTGGAAGAGCTTCTCCTCGATATCGAGGGGGGCGGCGAGGTTCTCGATGTCGTCGCGATGAAGGGGGCGGGGACGCAGGTCGCGGGGTGGACGGTGGAGGGCGATGAAAGCCGTTTTCTCCGTGTCCGGCTCAGCGAGGCAATCCGAAAGTCGGGGGGGATCACAGTGGTGACTCAGTTGCCGCTCGACGCGTTTCCAATTCGCGCTGCGGTGATGCGAATCATCCCGCGCGGTGTCGTGAGGCATTCCGGCTTCATGCGTATTTCCAATCGTGGCAGTGTCCGCCTCGAACCGGCAGCAACTTCGGGGCTCACTCAGTTGGCGCCGGAGCAGTTCCCCGGCGAGGCTCTCGAAGCCAGGCAGGTATTTGTCTATCGGTTTCCCTCAGCGGAGCACGAGTTCGAAGTCGCGGTGGATCGAATCCAGCCCGTCGTGAGCGTCTCCGAGCGGGTTGTCTACAAGCTCGCTGAAACCGATCGCATCATCGATGCCGCCATCGAACTCGACGTTCGCGAGGCTCCCGTGAGGGAATGGGATTTTCTCATTCCGGAGGACTATTCGGTCGTGGCAGTGAGCGGTGCGAGTATTGCTGATTACATCGTCGCATCCGCCGCAGATGCCGGTCGTCGAAATTTGAAAGTGATTTTTAATGCTGATGTCAGCGGGCGTCAGTTGGTTACCTTGCAGTTGGAGAAGAATCTCGCAGCGGTGGCCGGGGACTGGGTTTTGCCACGCATTGAATATCCCGGAGCGGAATCGCTTCGAGGTGATATCGGAATCGCGGGGGACCCGGGATTTCGTATTGTCTCGGGCGAGACTGACTTACTTGCGGAACGGCCTTTGTCTTACTTCCCTGATCCCACGCCCCATCTACAGCAGGCTTTCCGAATTCGCGAGCGCGGCTGGTCGGCGACGATGCAGGTGGAGGTTCTCGAGAAAAGCATCCAGGCCGATGTTTTCCATCTTTACTCTTTGAGTGAAGGCACCGCTTACGGAAGTGCTCTCATTAACTATTTTGTGACCGGTGCGCCGGTTTCCGAGTTGAATATTCTCGTGCCTGAGGATCTTGGAAATGTCACTGCCGATGGAAAAGACATCCGCTCATTCCGGCAGGAGGGGGACACGCTCAAAGTGGCACTTCATCAGCCGGTGATTGGTTCCTATACGCTCCTGATCACTTTTGAGGAAAAACTCGATACCACCGGAGGCGTTCTTCAACCGGGACGTGTTCAACCTCTCGAGGTCGAGGGGGAGCGTGGCTATCTTCAGATCGTCAGTCTCATGCAAGTGAAGATGGAGCTTAAGAGCGGGAGTGAGGGGTTGCTCAAGCTCGATGCTCTCGAGCTGCCGGCCGAGTTTCGCCTTCTCAGTTCTGCACCCACCCTCGGCGCCTGGCAATACACCGAACGCCCCTTCGAACTCAGTCTCAATGTGGACTGGTTTGAGACAGGTATGACGGTGACACAGGTCGTGGAATTTTCCGAGATCAACAGCCGGATCTCACCGGACGGAGAGTGGGTCTCAGATGTCATCTATTATGTAAAATCGAGGGGACGGCGTGCGTTCAAAGTTGAGCTGCCCGATGCGGTCCGCCTTTGGGCCGTGACCGTGGCCGGGAAGTCAGCCACTGCGCGTCAGAGCGGCACGGCGACCTTGATCCCGCTGCCGGGGGGAATAGATCCGAACGTGCCGGTTGAAGTGAGTCTTCGCCTCGGGCGCCCCGCCGTTGATGGAGCGAATCCTCTTGTGGCTCTCCCGAAAGTTGATGCACCGGTTTTGAAAACGGAGTGGTATCTGCATGGTGATGAGAAGCGCATTCTGGTTCCGACAGGGGGAACGGTCGACCCTCCCGTTCCCGTGCTGCGCCCTTCCGGATTCAGCTGGATGACCCGCCACGGCCTTCCATTTCTGACAATGATATCGGTATTCGCTGTCGTTGGTGTTTCGCTGAGCAGGAAGAAGGGGGTATTGAAATTCCCGGGGATCCTCGCGTTGATCGCATCTGTCCTCTGCGCCCTGGCTGCCATGGTTCGGGCTCTCTCTGCGATCCGGGGCACGAACCCTTTGCAGATCAGTTTGCCTGCTCTCACCGAAGGCGAAGCAGTGGAGCTGATGGTGCGCAACAGCACTCTCTGGCAGGCGAATCTTGTTGGGTCCGGCCTCGTTGTTCTCGCTTTAGGAATCGGGGGACTCGTTCGCTCATTCATGAAAAATCCTCCTTTCGGAAAATCCCTCTGCCGCGTCGTTGCAATCTTTCTGGTCTCGATAGGATTGCTCATGCAGCGTGACGGAGCCGGCTGGTTCTTCGCGTTTCTCGCTGTGACCATTGCAGTGCTGCTTTTGTTTCCACAAGTGCGGGGTGGATGGAAGCGCTTTCGGGAAAATCTCAAACAGTCCCGCCGCGCCGCCGGGGTGAAGCCCAGTGAATCCGGTGAATCCGGTGAGGGAACCGGACCGGCAACGGCAACGTTGATTATCGGAGCTATCCTCCTCCTTTCGGGATGGGGGAGCGCATCGGCACAGGGCCTCAATCCAGCAGGCTATGAATCGGCAAGTGAGATTCGACAGGAATGGAAAATCTCCAGTTTGAATAACTCGGTAAGCGGTGATGGCACTCTCCTGCTATCGGGCATGAGTGGGGACAGTTTTCTCCTCCTCAGGCATCCTGCGGTCCTGACTGATTTCCAGGGGGACGGGCTTCGCCTGACTCGACAAACTCTCGACGGACTCGGGCTTTGCTATGTCATCACGATCGCAGAGAGGTCTCCTTCTATCTTACCCGAAGCAGAGCCGCTAGCGGCGGAACCTGAAAACCCTGCGCAGGAGGTCAATCGCTACGAGGCCCGCTTCTCATTTCTTCTTGAAGTCACAGATGTGGGCGCGGGTGTCGACGTTCCCACCGGGACCGCATCGGTTCAGGAAATTACCGCGACTTTTGACAAAGCGGGGTGGCGTTACTCAAGCGGCGATGCCATTCAGGTTACCAAAATCAAAGGTGATGGCGAAAGCTCTTCGGCGCGTATGCTCATCGCGCCGGGGCGAAAAGCGAAAGTATTCATCAAGCCGGAGATGAGGGATCTTTCATCGGAGGTAACTCAGTTTTTTGTAGAAAACAGCAATCTCTACCTTCCCGGCCCCGGCGTGATTGATGGTAAACACCGTCTCGAAATTCGTCCTGCGAAAGGAGAGGTGACTCAGTTGGATGTGACGATCCCGGATGGAGCTACAGTTAGTGAAGTCACCGGTCCGGTAGGATCGTGGCAGTTTGATGCCGAGAGCGGGAGGCTCCACCTTGAGGTTGAGCCGAAGCAGTCCACTCCCTTCCGGATTGATGTGGAAACGCAGCGTAGCCTCGGACCTTTACCGGCGGATGCGACGCTGGAGCCCATTCTGGTGGAAGGTGCAGAGGGCCAGGTCGGGCTCATTGCGATCGGCTTCGGGCCTGATGCGCAACCGGAAACGGTGGAGTCGGGAACACTCTCGACCGTGAATCCGGGTGATTTTGATTCAACTCTGCTTCCTGATGAATCCACCGTTTTACACCGCGTTTATCGCTTCGGTGAAGAAGGCGGCAGTTTCTCCCTGCGCGTAGCTGCGGTGACACCCGAGGTCCGCGTCGAGAGCAAGCAGGTCCTGTCACTCGGCGATGAAAGAGTCGTCTTCAGTGTCAATTTCAATGTCGCAATCACTCGTGCGGGGCTCTTTCAACTCAGCTTTCCGCTGCCGGACGGCTTCGAGGTGGAGTCGCTCACGGGGGATGCACTCCACCATTGGGCGGAACTTTCCGATGAGGAGCAACGCCGTATCGTGCTGCATCTCAACGGAAAGACCATGGGCGTTCACTCTTTTGCTCTCACCCTGACCTCAGCCACACCGGAGACTGAAGATGGCTGGGAGATTCCACAATTCTCTCTGACTGAGGCTTCCCGTCAAACCGGTGAGATGGTAGTCAAGCCGACCACGGGGATTCGTCTCCGGACCCTGACACGACAAAACGTTTCTGAAGTTGACCCGAGATCCCTCGGCGATGGCGCCAAAGGGTCTCTCGCTTTTCGCCTGCTTCAGAAAGACTGGAATCTCACTCTGGGAATCGAGAAGCTTGATCCATGGTTAACCTCGCAGGTCCTCCATGAAGTGACCCTTCGCGAAGGCCAGACACGAACGACCCTCCACGTCCGTCTCAATGTTCAAAACGCCTCGGTGAGGAGCTTTCAAGTGCATCTGCCGCTCACCCCCCCCGAGGAAGCACGCTCGCTCATGGCAACAGGGAAGGCTGTCAGTGACATGGTGAGGGTTTCACCGGACTCTGATCTCTGGGAGATTCGGTTGAAGCGACGCGTCCTCGGTGATGTCGATTTCCGGATTGAGTACGAGAGGCGCGGGGGACGCGAAGAGGAACGCGAAGCACTGACTCCCGCCGCATTTCCCGAATCCCGTCAAACCTCTTATTTCTTTGCGGTTCGGTCAGGTGGCCGGCTCGAAGTGGAGGTAGCCGAACTGCCACGCGGCTGGCAGCGCGCTGACTGGAACAACGTGCCTCAGGCTTTGCGTGAAGCGGGGAATCGAAATGCTCCTGTCATCACTCTCCGAACTGTCGCCCCGGAGGAGCCACTTTTCATAGGAGCGCAACGCCACTCGCTCGCAGAGGCCCTCAAGCTGAGGGTTGCCAATGGCACTCTCACTTCAGTTCTCTCGCCTTTAGGGGATCAACTCACCGCGGTGGATCTCACCATGGAGGTGGTCCAGCGAAGCAGCCTGAGAGTGGTCCTCCCACCCGAAGGCGAACTCTTCAGCATCTTCGTGAACGGTGAAAGTGTTCACTCGGTGCGACAGGGGGATGCGTGGCAGTTTTACATACTTCCCGGTGCCGATGATCGCACCGCCACAGTAAGGTTTGTCTATTCGGTGGAGGGAACTCAACTTGCGAAGCAGGGACTTCTCAGCCCGGAACTGAACGTGCCGCTTGAAAATATTGAGTGGAATGTCGTTGCCCCGAAAGGATTTACCCTCACGGACAGCGACGGCAATCTCGAACTGAAAGAGGAACAGCGCTGGCAGCGATACGATCGCAATAGCTACCTTTCGAAAACGAAAGGCAAGCGGGATGAACAGGCAAAGCAGGCGGCTGCGCTTCTCGATCAGGCGAATGTGTTGCTTCAGGCCGGAGAACAAAGCAAGGCGCGCTGGGCGTTCAACAGTGTCGCAAACCAGTATGCACTTGATGCCGCCTCGAACGAGGATGCACGGGTGCAGTTGGAGAATCTTCAGACCCAGCAAGCCGTCGTGGGGCTGAACACGAGACGGCAGCGACTGTATCTCGATCAATCTGCTGCTGGCGAAGGGATTGGGCAGAACGAACAGATTGATGCGGGAATCAATGAGAACCGCATCCTCCAGAAAGGGGACCTCAATTACCGGCCTCAGGAACTGAGCCAGCTCCTCGTGGGAATTTCCAGCGAAGAAAACGAGGCCCTTACGAGAATTGCGGCACAACTTGTGAAGCATCAGCGTTCCAGCATCCCCGCTCCCCAGGCAATTACAATTACGCTTCCTGAGGAAGGCACTATCTATACTTTCAAGCGAACTGTTCAGGTAGCAGAGAATGCCCCGCTCGGCCTCGACCTGAATTTTGCAAAGGACACTCGCATCTCATTCCTTAAAGCAAGCGCACTGATCGGGCTTTGTCTCATTCTCGCCGCCGGGATCGGTTTTGCGGGACGGAGAGGAGTAGAGGAGTAGGGCGCTCCATCAAAAAAAAATCTCTGTGCCTTCGCATCACTGCGCGAGGGTTCTGCAAAAGCTTTGATCAGAACGGGAATCCGGCGCCTGCAGAGAGGTGGGGAGCGAAGCCCAGCGAGACGGGGGGGGAGGTCCAGCGCGTTCCGCTAGATTACCTGAAAAGGAACCAGCACGCCGATCACGATCGCGCAGAAGGCCAATACGCCGACGACGAGGCTCGCAAGGATCGATATTCCCACAAGCGAAGCGCACATTCCGATGATGTGTTCCGCGAAACCGTGAGACTTGTGATCCCGCTCGCTTGCTGTCTTGCGGGCGGCTTCGGCTACCTTCCTCAATTCGGGGCAGGATAACGAATTATCAATCAGCTTTGAAAGCCGGAACGCCGTTACTTTGCTTTTCGGGGTTTTCGAATGGGGCGCATATCTTACTGATAATGCCTCAGATTCAAAGACCACGGGAGACAACTCTTCATCGGATTTGTAAGCTTCGAGAAAGGAAGCGTACAGATCTGATCCATTTCCAGGGGAGGAGACGGGTAGGTTTGTCGCAGTCATGTACAAAGTGAACCAAATAGTATATTTCCCGTCAAATGGTAGTAGATTATATTTTTTATAAAGTTAATTAAACTTAATAAAGTGTAGTTGATCGATTTTGGGGTATGTTAGGGGTTTGCGTTTGTGTTAGTAATTGGGTGGCTGAGTCGCGAAGCCAGGTGGTGTTCCCGGACCTGGCTGCGGTCGAAATTTCGATTCTCCGGATCTGAGCGCGCGGCTCTGCGAACGTCAATTCGACCGGTCGGCCTGCGGATGGCAGGAGAGGGGGATTTGCGGCCAATTCCATTGTGAAAAACTTCCTGAATCGGCAAGGAGCGTGATGCCTGCCGCCATCGGGTTACAAAAACGGTTAACAAACGGCAAAATCAGGTTGAAGAAATCCTCTTTAACCTCAAGGTTCACAACGAAATGGGGCTGTAGCTCAGCGGTTAGAGCAGGGGACTCATAATCCCTTGGTCGTGGGTTCGAACCCCACCGGCCCTACTTTGTTTTAAACAAGTTCCGTATGGTCATGGATTTTTTGAGATATGCTTTGCCGCCTTTTTGCCGTTGCCGCAATTCTTGAAAGCCATTCTGAACTCAATTTCAGTCGGTGATGGTCTCGGATAAAATGATAATCCGGAAGCAATTCCATTATTTTCATTGGTGGCCGAGGAAGTTCGGAGATTCCTTAGCTAATAAGAAATCTTATTATTGCCCCGCTGTTTTCGGGTTTGACAATACTGCTCGCGGATATACGTCGAGAACCATTTTTAACTAATTCCAGGCCCCTTCCAAAATCTTAGCGCATATCGTCTATCCGCTTCAGATAGATTATCAGTGACGCGACGAGGACACTGAATTCCTATTGTTCGCTCCAGTTTATTTCGAGCGCTTCTCTCCGAGCAAGAAGATCTGATCTTCTCGAATCAAATTTTGTATGTTGGTTTTCTTCCCGGTCATTCCATTCCTCATACGAAACACCACAGTTCCTAATTGACGATCTACTTCGATAGCCTGCAATTCAGCCTGTCTTCCATCTTTGTGATGCCACAATCGGAACTCGGTTGGAAGTTTTGCAGCTTTTACCATTGTCCTGACGGGAATAGGTTCTAACTCCTTGGCATTCGCAGTTACGCTGATTTCACGAGCTCGATTCAATTGGCTGTCCTCACTGAGTCCATAATCGATTTCCTTCCCGCCACGTTCCACGGTCATTGATGGCTGAATTTTCTCCTTCGGAGTAGGGTAGTAAGTCCTCCCTTTGATTCTAATCGGCTCTCCCTCCTTGCTGCTGGGAAGAATGGCGACGCACCCGCGCAAAACAACCAGGGAAAATACAATCATCATTATGCCACCTAAACAATTTCTAGCAGGGCTAATATCGCTACTTCTGGTGGTCCGATCTTGCTTTGCCTTTGAAGGAGACGAAGTCCTTCTTGACTGACCTCCCTTTTTGCCTGAATTCTGATTATCTGGAGAGTTCGAGGCTATCTGTCTACGTTCTGCTGAAGATCGTGACAATGGTATATTTTTTTTAACTTGTTCGAGTCGAATCGTATCACTCCCGCTCCGAGATTTTCTTTCCTGCGAGGGTAAAGCAATCCCCAGTTTGCGGAGATACCATTTGGCCATTCCTGCTTTTCCTTGATTCGTCGTAGCGAGCCAATGGAGCCAATTTCTAAGTTCCTCATCGTGAACGGCACTCTTGAAATTTCGACCTTTGAATTTTCCAAATGGAATAATCGACGGATAGAATTTCTTTTCAGCGAATCTCTCTATTTCATCCCACGACTTTAGCCCTTGTGATTCAGCGAGAGGACGCAAAATATGTTGGAGCAGACTGATCGTCGTTTTAACGTCTCCCAATGCAGTGTGAGAATCACCTCCAGACAGATTATAGAACTGTCGAAGTGTTTGTAGCTGACAATTGCCGGCAGGACAGGGATCAAGCAACCGTTGCGTCAGCTTAAGCATACAGAGGCCCCTTACGCCAATCGGCGCGATGCTCAGTCGCTCCCACTCTGGAAGCAAAACCCGATCCCAATCAAACGACAAATTGAACGAAGCAATGGGATGATCCCCACCAACATAGTTTCGAAACTCCCTGTAAACCGTTTCAGGGGGATACCCTTTTTGAGCGAGAATTTCTCTGGTGTAACCATGAATACGAGATGCCTCGCGAGGAATTGCGCAATTCTGATTAACCAACCGCCGGAAAGTTCCCCCGATAGGTTCCCAGCCTCGCATTTTCTGCGCCCCGATTTCAACTGTGTAGATTGGAGCCTTGAAACCATTGGTTTCGGTATCAATTAGCACCCATGTCAAATCTTCCATTTTCGTTCGTGGATTTGGTTAGGCGTTCACGCAACATCCTCCGCATACACCCCCGCATTCCGCTGCGGATACTTCTCCAGCATGTGCTGGAACAGTGCCCCACACTTCTGCTCGAAGAGGTCAACGGTGTATTTCTCGGGGAGGCCGGAGTCTAGCATCTCTTCGATCGCGACTCGGACGGAGGCGCGTGAGGTGCGGCGTTTGCGCCAGTCGAGCACGAGTTTCTCCGTCTTGAGTTTTGCGAGCATCTCGCGACAGACCTTCTTGATGGCGTCGGTTTCCTTGTCGGTGAGGTCGGGGCCGGGGCGGGTGAGAATGTCGAAGACGGCCAGTTCCTCCTCGCTGATGTTCTCGCGCATGTGACGTTGCTCCTCGTCATTGAGATCCTTGGAAAAGTCCACCAACTGCTCGTAGAGTTGCTCGATGCTGAGGGCACCGCTGTTGTATTCCTCGATCATCTTCTGGAAGCGGTCGAGGTAGTCGTAGCGGCTCGCATTGAGGCGAATCAGATTGTCCAGCTTGCGCTCGATGAGGGCTCTGAGTTGCTGAGCCTCGGTGTTCTTAGTTTCGGATCGGGCGAACTTTTTGCTCAACGCCTCGAAATCGATCTGGCTCAGATCGACGGTCTTGGATCCAGCTCCCGGGGCGATGTGCGGCTCGGCTACGATGGATCCGTCGAGAGTCCGGCTGATCTCCTCCAGAACGGCGGAAATGTTCACGGGATCCTTCTGGGCGCGGATCGCCTTGGCGAGTTCGGCGACCACCTGGCAGCGCGGCGCGAGATCCGGAATAATTGGATCGGGCATCACGGCCTTGTAGAGGCGGGTCACGTCGTTCGCCTGGGCGAGGTAGTCATCTTTGATCCGGTCGTTCTTGCAGAGATTGCTTACGCCGATCAGGAAATGCTTCTGCGGAGACTCCTCAATCTTGGCGAGAGCCACGTCCTGCTGATGGCAGAAGGATGTGATCTGCTCTAATGCTATCCGGAGGGCTTCGATCAGTTCGGTCTTGTCCTTCACAGGCATTTCGCCACCTTTGCCGGATCCATAGATGGCGAGAGCTTTCTCCAACTCCTGAAAGACGTTGGCGTAATCGACGATGAGTCCATTGACCTTGTCGCCGTAGACACGGTTGGCCCGGGCGATGGTCTGCATGAGAGTGTGGCCACGCATCGGCTTGTCGAGATACAGGGTCGAGCAGTTAGGTGCGTCGAAGCCGGTCAGCCACATGGCGCAGACAAAGACGAGGCGAAACTCGTCTTTGGGATCTTTGAACTTCGTCTCAAGATCTTCTTTCACCATTCGCTCCCGATGGTGGAGTATGTCGAAGCCGCGCTCCTTCATCTCCTGAACCTCGTTCTGTCCGGGGGACACGACCACGGCCATGTCGGTTTCGCAGAGGTTGGCGAGACGTTCTTCCAGTTCTTTCCGTTGAGGGGAGCCGGTGCTGTAATCTCCGATCCTGGACTCGACGCGCTCGCGCTCGGCCTCCCACTCGGCGCGGACCTTCTCATACATCCTGAGAGTCGTCAGCTTGTCGATGGAGACAACCATCGCCTTGCCCTGATAGCCTCGATTTAGGAAATGGTGGACGATGTCTTTTGCCACCGCATCGAGCCGGTCGTCGCGGGTGATACGGTGGTAGCGTTTACCGAGGACGTTTTTCAGCCGCTCTTCCTGGTCGTCGTCGAGTCCTGCATCGTCGATGACCTGATAAATTTCTTCGTTCAGATCCGGATTGGTGATTTCCAGTTCCGGAGTCCGGTTCTCGTAGTAGAGTGGCACGGTCGCTCCGTCGTCGACTGATTGCTTGAAGTCGTAGATGCTGACGTAGTCGCCAAAGACCTCGCGGGTCCGCTCCTCTCCCGAGATCAGCGGCGTTCCGGTAAAGGCGAGGAACTTCGCATTCGGCAGAGCCGTCCGCATGTTCATAGCGAGAGTATCATACTGGCTCCGGTGGGCCTCGTCGGTCAGCACGATGATATCCTCCCGCTCGGAGAGGACCGGGTGCAGTGTCCCCGGAGCGGTGCGGAACTTGTGGATCAGGGTGAAGACGTAGCGATGATCCTCGCTGAGGAGTCGGCGCAGATCACTGCTACTGGTCGCCTGACAATGCCCCTCGGAGGCCGCTCCGCAGGTGGCGAAGGTACGATAAATCTGCTCGTCCAGTTCAGTCCGGTCGGTGATGACCACGAAGGTCCAGTTCCCCGGGATCTTGCGGAACACCTTCTCGGCGAAGAAAACCATCGAGTAGCTTTTTCCGCTGCCCTGAGTGTGCCAGAAGACGCCGATCCGACCATCCTCGGAAAACTGTAGTTCCTCGACGGCGCGGTTCACTCCGAGAAACTGGTGGTTCCGCGCGACGATCTTGTTCACCGCGCCCTTGCTCTCGGAGAAACGGGTGAAGTTCTCGACGAGGTCGAGCAGGCGCGATTTTTCGCAGGTGCCATGCAGGATGGTTTCCAGTGAAATCGTCGGGTCCTCGCCCTCTGCCTCGACTTTCTTCCAGTCCGAGAAATGCTCCCACGGGGCGGTGAGGCTCCCCAGTTTAGAATTCACTCCATTGGAGACGAGTAGAAAGCCGTTGAAGTGGAAAATTTGAGGGACCGTGTCTTTGTAGTCGGAAAGGTTCTTGCTGAGGGCCTCAGCGACGGGTACCCCGGGTTTCTTCAATTCGACGAGGAGAAAGGGGATCCCGTTGACGAACCCGACGAGGTCGGGGCGTTTCGTGTAGAGTTCCCCCGCGATCCAGAACTGCGAGGCGAGGAAGAAGTCGTTGTTTCCCGGATCGTCCCAGTCGATCACGCGCACTTCGTCGGTGCGTTGTCCGCCGCGCTCGGGGTCGGGCGTCTTCACCTTCACGCTGCCCCTCAGCAGCTTGTCGATTTCGCGGTTGGCCTCGACGAGACTGAGGGCGGAACGGTCGCGGGTGAGTTCCTCGATGGCTCCGTCAATGGCCTCGGTTGTGAGAGAGGGGTTCAGCTTTTCCAGGGCAGGACGGAGACGATCAATGAGGACCGCATCACGCTTGGCTTCGCGGCCCAGGGTGCTTTGTCCGGTGGCCCATTCGTCGTAGCAGTTGGCGTAGTCCCAGCCAAGATCGTCCCTTAGCAACGCGATGGCGGGTTGCTCGACGAGGTGATCTTCTGTGTAGCTGGAGGACATGCCTATTTGAAATGTTGTTGAATGTAATCGTGGGCCTGTTTCCCGGGCAATGCCGGAGACGACGCCCCCGCCCGGATATGGAAGGCTTCCTCGTTACCGTTTTTGAGGAACACGGGTTGACCGCTTTTCTCGCATTCTACAGCCAGAAACCGCTTGCCTTCGATTTCACCGACCTCCGTTTTCAGGCATGCGAAGACCGAACCGCCCAGTTTCGATTTGATGAGATTGTCGAGGTGGAGCAGCATTTTGTCTTCGTTCGGGAAATGGTCCTGATCGAGGCCGACCACATCACCATCATCGTTCACGCCGACGAACAGTGTCCCACCCTTCGAATTGAAGAAAGCCGCCAGCGTTTTCAGGATCGCGTATTCCATCTTCTGGTCAGGTTGTCCGGTGTGCAGGTTTACCCGCAGCGTTGATTTGAATTCCACCTGCATGCCCTCGCCCCGGTCGATTCTATGTTCCCACGTATCCACCTCAGGTTCGACGGTTTCGCCATGTGTCAGGCGATCATACCCATCAGCGATTACCTTGGCGATGCCCTTGCGTCGCGCATCGAGAAAGACTTTGTAGTCCATGGATTCCCAGCCATCGGGAAGTGCGTGCCAGTAGGTCTGGTCCTCTTGTTCCTTCGGAGTGAGCCGATCCCAGTAGGACTGGAAATATTCCGACGGTGGCTGATCCGAGATCGCGATATTGTCATTCCATTCCACCAGTGCGTAGTTCGCTATCTGGTTCGTATCGCGGGTGGAGGAGAAGCCGAGCGTTCCGAGGTAACTCTTCGGATAGAGATGATGCCGTTCCACCGGTGATTTCTTCGCCTTCAACGCAGGGTCGAGCACATCGCGGATATGTTTTTTGGAAAACAAAGCTCTCGCCTGGAGCAGGTTCAGTGAAGCATAGTAAGCATACAGCAGCGGACTCGTCGACGATGAGGTTTCGAGTCGATTTGGCAGGGTTACCGACCAAAAATCGGATGTTAGCTCGGACACCATCACCCGCTCGATCCACGCCAGAAAATTCTCGGAGTCTTTAACTCCCCGAAGGTCGGCCAGATCCCGTTCCATCAACGTCTCAGGCGAACCCCCGGTGTAGCGTGATGTGATCGATGCCATGTAGAACCATCGACCAATAACCTGCCCGAGTGTGTGAGGCACCACCTTCAGATCGATCCTCCCGATCAGGTACAAGATGTAAGTGTAAAAAATCGTCGTCGCAGAACTGATCATATGTCCGCCGAGGAATCCGCTCTGTCGCAGGATGCCGAGATAGTCATGCCAATGCTGAAGGTTGAGGACGTGAGCCTGTGCCTCCTTCAAAAGAGCGAACTGCTTCTCCCGCATCTCCTCGCTGAACTCGTCGGTGTCCATGTCTTTCCCTCGCAGCACCGAGTAGGCCGACTTGAGCCGCGCCCGGCGGAAGGCGAGGCCAATCGAGACCCGCAGGAGTTGATCGGGAGAGGGCTCCACGAAGTAGTTGAAAGAACTCGCCCCGCCTTTGGTTGGTTTGCGGGCATCCTGACAGAACTGCTCCAGCTCCTTGCGGCCGTCCTCCCAGAACACCGACATCAGGGTGAGAATGAAATCCGCCTGGTTCAGCGACTTGCCCTTGCTGTTGATGCGGACAAACACCTCTGCGACCTGCTCTTCGTTGATGCTGGCAGAAAGTTGCAGCGTCGTGAAAGGGAAAGCCGTCAGGTTGAAAAGTCGCTGCAGGGACTGCTCGCATTTCTTGCGTTCTTCCTCGGAGAATTCCTTACCGGTCTTCTCCCGATAGGCTGAGAGCCCTTCGAGAAATTCCCCTACGATGCGAAACTGGCTTGCGCCCTTGGCAAAGAGTTCCGATATGTTCGGGAGAAATTCCGGATCGCGCCGGATCGCCGCGTCGCAGACCTCGAACTTGCCGTCACTCGGTCGGAAAGCGATCTCGATATTCTCTGATTCGTAGTTTTCCCGGACCACCGCGATTCCCTTGAGCACGGCGTAGAGTGAGGTCATGCGCTGCTGCCCGTCAACGATGAGCAGGTTTGGCACCTTCTGGTGTTCGTTGTCGCCGATCTGTTTGGTTTTCTCGCCGACCTGGTTCTCCCAGAAGAGAAGGTAGCCGACCGGATAGCCCTGATACATAGAGTCGAACAAATCCCGCACCTTCGCGTTTTTCCAAACGAAGGGGCGTTGAATGTCGGGGAGGCCGATCTCGCCCATCTCGATATCGTCGATTAAGGTGGAAAGGGAGTAGCTGACTTCTTTGAAAAGGGTGGTGCTCATGGATAGTTCGGGGAAAATAGCTCGATAGGGTTGGGGTAATGACTGGACGGGTGCGTGTAGAGTATTGGCCTCGCGGGAGAAAGATTGTGGAAAGAGCGGTGGCGAGTGAGTTCCTCGATGGCGCCAGTCACGGCCTCGGAGGAGAGGTCGTAATTCAGCGTCTCCGGCGCGGGCCGGAGGCGATTCACGAGGCCCACATTCCGCTTGGCTTCGGCGCCCAGCGCAATTTCGCCAGTGGCCCACTCGTCGTGGCAGTTGGCGGAGCCCCATCCAAGATCGTCGCGGAGCAGCTCGGTGGCGGGTTGCTCGCCGAAGTGATCTTCTGTGTATACTTCTTGAATCATTGGATTATGTAGTCAGTTGCATCACCACCTCGCAATGGGTGTGCCCCCAATAGCATGGGCGACCTGAATTTGAAATGTCGACGAGGACGTCGAGATTTGGATGCCCATACGTATTACCGATTCCAGCACTTAGGAAAAACGCCGATTGCGTCGGCAATAGATCGAGAATTCCTCTATTCCAAGAAGCGCGAGAGCCGTGGTGAGGAGTCTGCGCAAACTCCGTGCTATCAAAGTATCCATCGTAGTGATCGCGAAACTCGCTAAAAATGACTCTCTTTTTCACTCCCAGATCACCAGTCAGGAGGGTTCCTCCACCGCTCGGCCACCAGCCATTCGTTTGATTGGCGCCTCCGGCGATCATCCGCAGCTCGTCTCGTCCGCTAATATGACTCCACATTCTTATACTGTGAGAAGGCCCATGCCACAGAGTCATGCTAATATCGTTGTGATCCGCTCGAATCGTTTTATGCGCCTCCTTCACTGCCAGCCTCACCGACTCTGTCCGGATGGCAGTCAGCAATTCCAGTGGACTCAATGTGTCTTTGTCGAGAATATCGAGCAGGTCAGAAACAAATTTCTTCCACCGCTGAATCCTTCGATCTGTCGACGTGTCGGACGCGATGGCTGCCCGGGAAATCAGTATCTCGGTTTCGGGCGGGAACCGATCATAGTTGAAGAACTTCAATTGCCAGCAGAGTCCTGCATGGACTCGACCACGGTCTGATATTGCGATAACATTCGCATCGTCAGTTTCTACAGCCCGTTCACCTTCTCCGAATTCATCGGGAAGACGACGAGGACTCTCGGGCTTAAGATCAGTCGGGAAATCGTTTGGCTGTCCCAGTGGTCCATCGAGAAAAGGAGGCCCGGAATCTTGATTGTCGTCTCTCGGATCATTTCCACTTCCAATGACAAGGATTACCTCCTCGACACCACGCTCTGTTAGATAACTTACCGGATTATCAATGAAATCGGCATACCATCCTGAAAAGGATGGGGCGCTAAAACCCTGAAGCATTCGTTGCAGCGGCGTTAAGTAAGGCAGGAACACCTTTTTGATGTGAACCCCACGAGAAAGGAGGGCGTTCAAACCGTTAACATGGTCTTCGTCATAATGAGACACTACAAAGAAGTTGAGTGATTCTCCGTGCAACTCTTCGACAAAGGCTTCAACAGCGGCCTCAAGATACTTCTTGTTAGTCTTGGCACCACAATCGTAAACAAACCGGATAGGATCCGCATTCTGAGGACAATTCACTTCGCAGGTGTAAAAGAATCCTTGGCCGACTCGTCGGAGTACCGCCGTTGCTGAAAGATTCGAGTTCATCCGAATTTTACTATCGGTCCAGAATTAGGGCACATCACGATCCATTCCTGGAGGTAATCTCGCTCCTTGAACCCGAGTTCAGAGAACCGCTTGCAGCACAGTTCGATTAGTTCGTTGTCGGTTGTATTGATTTGATACATTTCTGATTATTGAATGGCCGAATTGTCTACTGATACGGCGGCCAAGTTAATATTTGTCCGGCTGGAGAACGAAGTTCCCCAGTCGATGCTTTCGCAAGAAGCCATAGACAACGTTCGTGAAAACTTGATTCTTCCTCATCGTCAATCGGGCTTGGTCCAAATATTCGATAGGAAGAGTGCTCTACTTTAGATAGTGAAAAATCAATATCACTGGTTTCGTTGAGCTGAACTAATCCTGTCTGAAAGGTCATCGGGCTATGAGCAAAGATCGCTTCGTACCACCGATATTCTTCTGAGCCAAATGGCTTGCCATAAAACAATAATGACGGCCATACAAATTTAGGAGGAGAATGCTGGATCGCGAGAACTTGGCTGAATGCAATAATTTCCCATTTTGAATGCAAGAACTGTCCCTCATCCATCGGTGATACAGATCCCTTAAGATTAACGATCAATTCTCCTTTTCCGAGTTTGATTCTAAAGTCGCTAGCGGCCCTCCTGATTTCAGCCTTTGGGATATTTACTTCAACCACCTCGGAAAGATTTTCGACATTTAATTGAAGCACTTGGAACGCTTCCGCGTGGAGTGCTGATCTTCGCTCCGCTTTTGCTCTAATCGCTTCCCTACGGGCCTCTTCCTCTGCTTCTTCCTCCTCAACATGGTTCGCCGCATCAAGGAGTATGCGAACGCCTTCCCTCGTGGGCATTTGTTCAGTAGCCACTTTGGAAAGTTGCTGAATTAATCTCGAAATCTCAGGTCGAGATTCCGGTGGCTTCCGAAGCATTGCCTTCAGTAAGGCTGTCAGTCTCCGATCTGAGCAGGGAAATGTGGGAAGGGGCTGATTGAGGTGACCATCTTGGGGATCTCCTGAATAAGGGGGGGATCCAGTTAGGAGATTGAATCCGATGCAACCCAAAGCATAGATGTCTGTTTTAGAAGTCGCGCTTTCATACCTCCATTGCTCTGGAGCGGCAAAGTTATCACTCTGACATGATTTTAGCGTTTGACTGGACGTTGATATCTCGACGAATCGCGCAATACCGAAATCTGCAATCATCCATCGACTGTCACGGAAAAGAAGGTTTCCTGGTTTCAAGTCTCGATGAACAAACTGGCTCGCTTCTTGAAGACCTCTCGCTGCGTCGAGAAGAATGGTTGCTGTTTCCTGCGGAGTGAAGACCTGACCTTGGTTCAGATCATCTTGAAGACTCTTTTTGGCTTTCTCCATTACCACGAAATACTCGCCAGAGTCCGCCTCTTCGCCTGCATCAAGAAATGGGATAACATGTTTGTGGTTCGCGCCAATCAAAGATTCCACGACTTCCATTTCACGATGAGCGGCGTCGCCGGCATCGATATGGATTTTTTTGATTGCTACCTGGGGATGATCATCGGATTTTCCAGCGAAAACTTGCCCAAATCCCCCCGGTGCGCCAAGTGGTTGGGATTCGTCATATTCCCACACTCCGTTTGGAAGTTTGATCTTAGTCATGATAAAAATGAAAGGCGACTAAGGTGCGTGTTGTCCTGAGAGCAATTTCGGCAATAGGAGATCGCGGGTTTGGCGGAGGGTTTGGTTGCGGCGTTCGAGGCAATAGATAGAGCGAATCGATGTTTCAGCGATCTTCCCAAATGCATCGCAAACCTCGGTAGGCGGGAAGATAAGTTTTTTCGCAATAAATTCCGGCCAGTGGCCTTTGTAGTCATTAAATTCGATTACATCCTTCGTTGCCCAGTGCAGCCAATAGAGATTTCGTTCGATCGCCGAATTGGATCGGAATGGCAGTACATTCTGAATCGCTGAAAAAGGATACTGGATGATCCGTTGATAGCAGGTGTGGTTTGCGAAAACTATCACAGGATTTTCTTCTGACGCCTTGAATCCCGGTTCGTCATCATGGTATCCAATGATACCAGACTTTCCTTGGTCTAACACTGGAACCGTTCCCGTTTCATTCACGGTCTTGTTGCTGTATTTCTTCCCGACTGGGAAACGCTTCACAGCGTCTTCAACGGTCTTCACCTCCCACCCCTTCGGAATCGGGCCGAGGGGGGAATCGACCATGGGGGTGGATTCGTGGCCGGGGAAGCGGAAGTGGACGAACCACTCGCGGTAGAGGGATTGCGCCATCTCCTCCAGGATCCGGATCCGGCGCAGGTTGTTCTCGATCAGGCCGTCGTAGGCTGAGAGGATCCCCGTGATCTTGCGTTGGGTGGGGAGGTCGGGGAGGGGGAAAGCCTGATTGTAGAATACCTCCCGTTGAAGGCTTGGATTCGAGGTGCCGTGCTTGAGGTGATTCAAGCCGATGTAGTCAGCCAGATAATAGAAGTATCGCAGGTCAATCCGCTCAGGATCGGTTGTTACAAAGTAGGCCGTATCAATTACCCAGAATGGCCAGGGACACCATTCAACACCAAGAGGGCCTTGCCCTTTACGGCCCAAAATCACTGTGGGACCATCTCTAAGTGGTGCGTTGTGCCAGCCGCACTGTCCATTGCTTCCGTAAACTCTGATGTTGCCGGGTTCACGGTCTCTTGCAGGTAATGATTTTCCGTAATTTAGCGTTACCAAATCGCCAAATTGAACTATCGGCGATTTGAAATCACCGTGAAAACCTTTGGCAAGCATTGGCGTGGTCGATGCCGTCATATCGCCTCCAGAATCTCCGCCACATTCTCCGCGATCCGCTCCTCCAACTCCCGCGCCTCGGCATTCAGCACCTCAAGTTCCTCGTTCAGCGACTCCAGCTTCTCCCGGAAATCCTCGTCATTCATCTCCTCGCCCTTGGCTACACCAACATAACGACCGGGATTGAGAGACCAGCCCTGCG
>JAYWLB010000125.1:0-218604 GCA_035967665.1 Verrucomicrobiales bacterium BCK34 | reverse complement strand
GGCAGTGGTAGTAACTTTTCCCCTCTCCCCGGATGCGTGATTGCCTCATGTGGACATCATGCACGCACAAACAACTGTTCGCAAGAACATTGTTCAATAATTAACCTGTCCCTAATTTGGTGAAGCCTGTCCCTGCTAGCTGGTCACTGTTAATTGGGAAATCTCCTAATTTGGTGAAGCCTGTCCCTGCTAGCTGGTCACTGTTAATTGGGAAATCTCCGGTTCCCCAATGTTGCTAGTTCCACCCTGTCAAAGGAGGAACTCTAGAGCATGGTCGAATACTGACTGATGTAGCTACGCCACTGCATCGGGCGCATCGCGTAGACGCCCTGACTGTGTCGCCCAACGCCGGGATCAAAAATCTCCCAGCCGAATTCGGAAGTGCGGCGCCCGTAATCAGCGCGATGGATCCAGGCGCCGTATTCGTCTTTCCGCCAAATCACAGGGTCGGTTCCGGGAACGATTTCGGCGCACTCCCAGACGCTGGCGATCACTTCGCGCTCGTAGGCGGCTCTTGCAGGAATACTTGCGGGCTGGTCGGAGTGATTGTCTGCGTCATCCTTTCCCTCGCTTCCCTCGCTTCCCACGCTTCCCACGTTTCCCTCAGACCCGCCATTGTCACAGCAATCAGTGGAGTAAGGGGAACTCATTCCTCGCGATTCCTCCCGATCGAGATGCTCTCTCCACTGTGGAAACTCTGAATCGCTTTTGTCGTAAAACATAACTGCTAATTTGAACAGTTATTGTATCCGTTTTTTTCGGGAGTGCTAGAAGATTGTTGCGGAATTTCTACAAAAGAAGCCCGTTGCACACTGAACAGTGAGGCAGCGGGCCTCATGCTCGCTAACTACGGTGGCCCAACCCTGTTGAGTCAGAGACCTGACAGGGTTGAGTGAGGCAAAATTGATAGAAGAAGCGACGACTTCTCCCGGGGAAGCTATCTCCCCCCCCTTTTTTTTCGCTTTCTTTATCTCAGGCTGAGCCCACGCCGTGCGCGAACGCCGGCGATTTTCGGTCCGTAAAAAAATCAGGAACAAAGGTAAAGGCCTCCGAAGAGCCCCCGCCTTTTAATCCTGTGGATGGTAGGACTGGAGCGGCTCGACGCCCATAGGCGTTTCGATGAGGGACTTGATCGAGCGAAGGCTTGCCTGCGCCCCGCGCATCGTTGTGATGATGGGGACACGATTGGCGAGGGCTCCGCTTCGGATGCGCACTTCGTCACGCCGGGGAATCCGTCCACCCGGAGTGTTGATGACCATGGCAATTTCGCCATTTTTGATCATGTCGAGTACGTTGGGGCGACCTTCAGCGAGCTTGTGAAGTCGCGTCACGGGAACGCCGGCTTCTTTGATCCGCTTGGCGGTTCCGGAGGTCGAGTAAATCGTAAATCCGAGTTCACTGAACTGACGAGCCAATTCAATGGCTTCCTCTTTGTGCGAATCCTTAACGCTGATAAACATCTTGCCGCTGAGCGGAAGCGCCGAGGAGGCGGCCATCTGCGCTTTCGCGTAGGCTTTTCCGAGATCGGCGTCGATCCCCATGACTTCTCCGGTCGATTTCATCTCAGGCCCGAGGCTGATATCGATACCGGGGAATTTGGCGAAAGGAAAAACGGCTTCTTTGACCGAGTAGTGCTCCGGATAAACGGGTTCGGTGAAACCGAGGTCGACGAGTTTCTCACCGGCCATGACTTTGGCGGCGAGCTTCGCGAGGGGAACGCCGATGGCTTTGGAAACAAACGGGACGGTTCGTGAGGCCCGGGGGTTCACTTCGATGACGTAGAGTTCTTCGTCTTTGACCGCGAACTGAATGTTCATGAGACCGCGCACGCCGAGTTCTTTGGCGAGATCTTTGGCTGCATCGGAAATTTTCACCCGCATCGGATCGCTGAGGGAGAACGAAGGAATCACACAGGCACTGTCGCCACTGTGAATGCCGGCTTCCTCAATGTGCTCCATGATCGATCCCACGACGGTGGTGTCGCCATCGGAAATACAATCGACATCGACCTCAGTTGCGTCTTCGAGGAACCGGTCAATGAGGACAGGACGGGCCGGACTGACGTCGACGGCGTTCTGCATGTAGTGGCTCAGTTCTTCGTCGGTGTAGACGATCATCATGGCGCGACCACCGAGAACGAAGGATGGACGCACGAGAACGGGGTAACCGATCCGCTGTGCGATAACGACAGCTTCTTCAGGAGATACAGCGGTGCCGGCAGGTGCCTGTTGCAGGCCGAGCTTGTCGAGCAGCGCAGAGAAAAATTTCCGGTCCTCGGCGAGTTCGATGTTTTTCGGAGAAGTTCCGATAATGTTGCAACCGTGCGCTTCAAGATCAGCGGCGAGGTTCAGCGGTGTCTGACCACCAAACTGGACGATGACGCCCCAGCAGTCTTCTTCTTCGTAAATATTAAGCACGTCCTCAAGGGTGAGCGGCTCGAAGTAGAGTTTGTCACTGGTGTCGTAGTCGGTCGAAACAGTCTCGGGATTCGAGTTCACCATGATGGTTTCAAACCCGATCTCCTTCAGTGCGAACGCGGCGTGCACACAGCAGTAGTCAAATTCGATCCCCTGCCCGATCCGGTTGGGACCGCCACCGAGAATCATAACCTTTTTCTTATCACTCTTACGGGTCTCGTTCTCGATTCCGTAGGTGGAATAGTAGTATGGGGTGTAGGCCTCGAACTCAGCGGCACAGGTATCAACGAGCCGGTAGGTCGGAATGACACCGGCAGCTTTCCGCGCCGCACGCACTTCATCATGCGTCGTGCCGGTGATGTGCGCTAACTGCATATCAGAATAGCCTAGCCGCTTCGCGCGGAGAAAATCGAGTCCTTCGAGCTCGGTTCCCAATCCCTTTTCGGCTTCGAGAAGGTCTTCGATATTGCGAAGGAACCAGGGGTCGATTGCGGAGAGGTCAAAAATCTCCTCCAACGTGAGACCGGCCTCAAAGGCAAGGCGGACAAAGAAGATCCGCTCGGCATTCGGTGTCGCAAGTCGCTCACGAATGTAACTGATGTCAGGATTGCCGTCTTTGCCATCGGCACCGAGGCCGAAACGACCGACTTCGAGTGAACGAAGTGCTTTCTGAAGAGACTCTTTAAACGTCCGCCCAATCGCCATGGCTTCGCCGACACTCTTCATCTGAGTGGTCAACGTAGGATCCGCATCGGCAAATTTTTCAAAGGTAAAACGGGGAAGCTTCACCACGCAATAGTCGATCGTCGGCTCAAAGCTTGCCGGGGTCTCGCGAGTAATGTCGTTCGGGATCTCGTCAAGGGTGTAACCGACGGCGAGCTTGGCTGCGATTTTCGCAATCGGGAACCCGGTGGCTTTTGATGCGAGAGCCGAGGAGCGGGAAACCCGCGGGTTCATCTCGATAACGATCATACGACCGTTCTCGGGGTTAATTGAAAACTGAATATTGGACCCTCCGGTTTCAACGCCGATTTCACGAATGACGGCGAAAGAGGCATCGCGCATGAGCTGATACTCGCGATCGGTCAGGGTCTGCGCGGGTGCCACGGTGATCGAATCACCGGTGTGAACCCCCATGGGGTCAAAGTTCTCGATCGAACAAATCACGACACAGTTGTCGGCGTGGTCACGCATGACCTCCATCTCATATTCCTTCCATCCGAGGAGAGATTCATCGATCTGGACTTCATCGACGGGAGAGAGATCGATTCCGCGGCGGCAAATCGTTTCAAGCTCTTCGCGGTTGTAGGCGATACCGCCCCCGGTTCCACCAAGCGTGTATGCGGGACGGACAATAAGTGGGTAGGTTCCAATCTCAGCTGCGATGGCAAAACATTCGCTCATCGTTTTGCCAACACCGGAACGCGGCATATCGAGCCCGATCTTCATCATGGCGTCCTTGAAGAGCTGCCTGTCCTCGCCTTTTTCAATCGCTTCTGCGTTGGCACCGATGAGCTTCACGCCGGACTTTTCAAGGTAGCCGGACCTGACCAGTTCCATTGCCGTATTGAGAGCGGTCTGTCCTCCGAGAGTGGGAAGGAGCGCGTCGGGCTTCTCTTTCTCGATGATTTTTTCCACGACCTCCGCTGTGATTGGCTCGACGTAGGTTTTCGAGGCAAATTCCGGATCCGTCATGATCGTCGCCGGATTGGAATTTAAGAGAACAACCGTATAGCCTTCTTCCTGAAGTGCTTTACAGGCCTGAACCCCGGAGTAATCAAATTCGCATCCCTGCCCAATAACAATGGGGCCGGAACCGATCAGAAGAATTTTGTGAATCGAGTTGTCACGCGGCATATTCCTGAGTGTAAAATTTCTCACCATTTGCATGGGGCGGGCGAGGTTGCAACGGTGGATAGCGTTTTTTCCTCACAGATCGACGATTCTTTTGCCGTTTGAGAAGTCCACTACGGTCCGACTTACCTAAGTTTCCGCTTGAATTCGCATCTAAATCCTTCAATGATGCCGCAACCACACGACACGATATGAGACGCGTTACCTTTGCTTTTTTGGCTCTGACCTTCTTTTTTGGCTCCACTGCTTTTGCCGAGCAATACGCCAACATCAAGCCGGAGATGAAGTGTCACTACCCGCGCAAGGACATGAGTTTCTGCAAGGTATTTCCGAATTTCTCTCTCCGTCACAAGATCTGCAACCCCGCTCCCGGAGAGCTTGGAAACATCGAATGGTGCCGCGAGGACGTCACGATCACAGAACGCGATGACTGCGGCAACTACGAGACCTACAAAGCGGTCGTAATTACCTACCGTCCGGTCTACGCCAACGGCGCCTGGGGAAAAAAATTCCAGCGGACCTACCGCAAAGAGGCAACCCTCGTGACTCCGGCGCTCGTCTCCAAGTAGGGCGGGAAGGAACAAGTTTGCTACCGCGCAAGCACGTCGATGGAATTTGACCTCACCGGCGAGCATTCACGCTACGCATACAAACTGCTGGCGGGCCTCGTAACGCCCCGCCCCATCGCCTGGGTCACAACCCTGAATGAGGACGACTCGGTCAACGCCGCCCCCTTCAGCTTTTTCAACGTTCTCGGGACGAAACCTCCCATCCTCGGCTTTGCGCCCGGAAACAAGGAACCGGGCATTCCCAAGGACACCGCGAGGAACATCCGGCGGACCGGAGAGTTTGTTGTCAATCTCGTCGACGAAGCCTGTGCAGAGCAGATGAATCTCACTTCGAGTGAGGTTCCAGCGGGCGCAAGTGAAGTGGAATTGGCTGAATTAAAAACCGCTGCGAGCGTGTCGATCAAAACGCCCCGCATTGCCTCCGCACCCGTTGCGATGGAGTGCCGCGAATGGTCGACGCTTGAGATCGGGCAAAATCGTCTCGTGATTGGATTGATTGATCGCGTCTTTACTCAGGACGGCATCCTTGATCCTGAGACACTTCTCGTAAATCCGGAGGCATTCGCCCCGATCGGCCGAATGGAAGTTCCCTCGGGATATTGCCGGACCGCTGACCGTTTTGAGATGAAACGGCCCGACTAAAGCGGCGCTCATATCCGCGAAATAATTAGTTTGGCAAAGTGAAATAATTCGCTTCACTATCTATAGAGTTTATAGCTAAATTCTATCCACTCCTGCTCGACGCCCGCTTTGCCCAACAGCCCCACAGATCTTCCCGGAAAAAACTATTTCCAAACACGCGAAAAGCTCAGTGAGACGATCTCACTTTTGAACGAGCTTGGGAGCGATTGTGGCGTCGATCCGGCGAGGCTGTCACTTCTTCAGAACCTCATGGCGAACCTGGAGGATCCCTTCCTCTTCGTCGTCGCCGGTGAAGTCAACGCAGGTAAGTCAACTTTGCTGAATGCGCTTTTCGGAGAGGACTTTTGCAAATCCGACGTGATACCCACGACCGAGCGAATCGCATTTTTCAAGCACGGCGCCGAATCGCACGAGTTCGATTTTTCCGACGAGATTGTCGAGGTTTTCCGACCGAACGCTTTCCTCAAAGATTTCAACATCGTCGACACTCCGGGAACGAACTCGATTGAATCCAAGCACCAGCAGATCACTGAACAGTTCCTGCCGATGGCGGATCTGGTGCTCTTCGTTTTTTCGGTGACAAATCCGTGGGGAGCGACGACCTGGGATTTTCTCGACCGAATCCATCACCAGTGGAAAAAGAAAATCGTCTTTGTCCTCCAGCAATGCGACCTGCGAACTGAAGAGGAAGTCGGGGCGATTTTGGAGCATCTCCAGACGACAGCCCATCACCGCTTCGGACAACACTTCCCGACCTTCGCGATTTCCGCGAAACAGGCATTCCTTGCCAAGACCTCGGGACTGAAAAACGAGGAGCTTTCCCAAACCAGTCAAATTGGCGGACTCGAACGCTACATCGCCGGCGTCGTCGAATCGTCGGAACCGCGCCTCATCAAACTGATCCACGCGTGGAGGGCCTCCTGCTATGTCCTCAACGACATCAAAGAAAAGCTCGGTGCCGCCTCGGAGATCATCCGTGCCGACAGCGAGCTGCTGAGCGAACTTGAACCGGCGAGCGCAGCGCAGCAAATGCGTACCCTCAAAAAGTGTGAACCTCTGTTCGAAGCCTTCGACCAGAGCTTTATGGCTGCAGGCCTTCAGGCCGAACCACTCCTCGAATCCGAGTTCAGCGTGATGTCCGCGCTCATCCCGCAACGACAGCGCTCCGAAGAGATCGAAGGATTGATATTCGCGACGACGATGAAAGCGGTTCGCCGCAGTATCGGATCAGGCGCCGGGGCAGTTGAAGAGGACGTGCAGCACTTCTGGGAACGCGTCGGCGAAGAGATGCAGGCAGCCTTCAATCTCGAACTGAGCGTGGGAGAGGAAGGCAGTCCCGATTGGACGGAATCGAGAAACAAGCTTGAAGAAAAAGTCGAAGCAGCCACTTCGAATGCGCTCCGCGATCTGCAACTCAAAGATCAACTCGGCCTTCTTTTCTCGCGCCGCAGCAAGTTGATCTGGGGCTTCATTTTTTCTGCGATTATCGCCTCACTCGGCGGCGTCATTCTCATGATGCTTGATCTCGCACCCTGGAATGCGGTCAGCTTCGGTGTTGCCGCGATCTGCCTCGCTCTGGGTGCCGTTGTTGGAGCCCGCTCGGTCAAGACGACCCGTGAGTTTTATACAACGACGATTGAAACCCACCGCAAAAAAGTCGCCGAAGCACAGCGAGCCGCCTTTTCTGAAGGAACTGCTGCTTTCTATCACGACTTTGTGGCGCTTTTCGAACCTCTCCGCAATGTCTGCCGCGAGCACCGCGAAAAGTATGAGCCACAGCTCAAAGTGATTACCGTTGCGGAAAAAACTCTCGCAGAACTGGAGCATATTCTTGCACCGGTCGAGAAAGCGCTTAATTCTCGTAAGTAGCCGAACCCGGCTGAGAAACGGTGCCTGGAAAAATTAACATCATTGCGCGACGGAACGGCGTCGGCCTCGATCGCGATGTCGATCTCCTTCACGACGTGCTGAGCGCGGCCGGATTTGAGGTCACAGTCAGCCACTGCCGGGGCATCTCCCCTTTCCGACGGTTCTTCCCGCAGACCGCGAAATTTGACGCCAATCTCTTTGTTGAACGGATCTTTCCCCGCTGGTTTGGAAGTGCCCCCGTCAATATCGTAATCCCGAATCAGGAACGCTTTCCGAAACGCCACTTGCCTCTTCTCAGGCGGATGGATCACGTTCTCGCAAAGACCGCTCACGGTCACGGGATATTCTCAAAATACGTTCCTGACACGCACCTCGTCCGATTCACTTCGCCCGATCTTTTCGACCCGGCAGTTCCAAAAAACGAGTCCCAGTCCTGTCTTCATCTTGCGGGGCGCAGTACCCTGAAGGGAACGGAAACAGTTCTCGCCCTGTGGAAGAAACATCCGGAGTGGCCGCAACTGACGCTGATCCAGTGCAAAGAAAACGCCCCTGAATCGGTTCCGGCAAATGTCACCCTGCTTACCGATTACCTGAGTGATGAGGAGATTCAGCGCCACCTCAATGTGAATCCGATTCACCTCTGCCCGTCACTTTCAGAGGGATGGGGCCACTACATTGTCGAAGCGATGAGCTGCGGAGCCGTCGTTGTAACCACGGACGGGCCTCCCATGAACGAGCTCGTCACCGAAGACAGAGGCGTCACGGTGCCTTTCCACAAAAGTGAACCGCGACATCTCGGGACAAACTTCTTCGTCGATCCCGACGCTCTGGAATCGAAACTCGAAGCCCTCTTCAAGAGCCCGCCTGAATCGCTGAGAGAAATCAGCGAAGCCGCAAAAGCCTGGTTCACCTCCAATGATGAGCAGTTCAGGGAAACACTCGCCGGGACCATGAAAGGAATCCTGCGCCCATGAGCGATCCGGAAAAAAGACTCGAAGAGGTGGAGCTGATTCTCGGCAATTCGAACCGGCGTTTCTCGGGGGTGACTTCGACCATGCTCCAGGTTCTGCAGCACCAGCAGAAAATCATGAAATTGGCCGTATTGGGAAAACATCACCTTCCCGAAGGCGTTCCCGTGGTGACGTTTCGGAAATTGATCCGTCTCTGCCGCACCCCGCTTCGGGACGGCCGCCCCCGGATTTTCCACGCCCGCCGCAACAACGAGATGATTCAGGCCCTTCTCCTCAAACGCGTATTCGGGGCCAGGATCAAGATCATCTTCACCTCGACGGCGCAGCGCTATCACTCAGGCTTCACGCGCTGGCTTATGGGGCAGATGGATGACGTCATCAGCACCTGTACCGCTGCGGCCTCCTACCTGAGCACGCCCCCGGCACTGCTGGTGCCTCACGGGATCGACCTCGCGACCTACTTTCCATCAAACGATCGCCAGGCCGACTGGAACCGGTTGGGACTCCCCGGGAAAAAAGGCATCGGAATCTTCGGCCGCGTCCGCAAACAAAAGGGGGTCGATCTCCTCGTTCGCGCAGCGATCCCGCTTTTGAAAAACCACCCGGACTACACCGTCGTGATTTGCGGGGAAACCACACCCGATCAGAAACCCTTTCAGGAAAAACTGATTTCAGAAATCAAAGGAGCCGGCCTCGGGAATCAATTCGTCTTTCTCGGAAAACGCCCCTTTGAAGAAATTCCCGCCCTCTTCCGCTCCATGACGATTGTTGCAGCCCTGAGCCGGAACGAAGGCTTCGGGCTCACCGTTCCCGAAGCAATGGCGAGCGGAACCGCAGTGCTCGCCTCGGAAGCAGGCGCCTGGAAAGACATTGTTGAGGACGGCGTTGATGGTCGAATTGTTCCCTGCGACGACCTCGCCGCGACCGGGAAGGCCCTTCAGGAAATGCTGGAATTGCCGGACGAGCTCGAAGTAATGGGAGCGAAAGGGCGGTTAAAAATCGAGCAGAATTACACGATCGAACGCGAAGCGAAGGCACTCTGCGATTTCTTCAAAGCGACCGCGGCAGGGTAACCGCGAGCGCGTTACTTCTTAAGAATTCTCGTTACCCCGTCGACCGGTGAAACAGATTTCACCGAAACCTCGACTTCCCGCTCCTGCCCAAGCCAGTCCATTAGAACCGCAACCCGATCACCGTTCAGGCTGATCCGACTCACGACCGTGGTCATCCCCTTGAGGACGCCTTCATCGATCACGACCTCGTCGCCCTCATTGATGGAAGTTTCGAGGATACGGACCGATCCGTCCTCTTCAGGAAACTCTCCCTGAAGCGCAGTGATCAGGGCATCCTCGATTGTGGGATAGCGATCCGCAAATCGAAGCACGCCGGTGACATTCGTGGTCGCGTTGACGGTCCTGAGATCCTCAATGAGATCAAACTTCGCAAAAATATACCCCGGGAAAAGCGCTTCAACAAACCACGCCTTCCCGCGCCGCGTCGCCTTTTGATACCGAATCCGGGGGCAGAAAACTTCTTCCAGTCCGGCGTAGGTGAGAAGATTCCGGGCTGCGACGTGCTCGGATTTAGGCTTTGTCCTAACGCAAAACCAGCCATTTTCGGCTGTTTGACTGGATGGTGACATAGAATGAAAAACAGGGGGGAAGAACCACTATAAAGCTTCAGCATTGAGGTTCAACCGGCGGTTTTTCCTTCACGCAGGACTTCTTGCAGAATTGGAAATCTGCCTTTATCAGTGCGCTGGAATGCTTCCCCCCCCTCCGGCATCGGCCTCATGTATCATGTCCAATCCGATAGAACCGAAAAAAACGGCTCGTGCGCTAGATCTCGCTAAAATTTCCTCGGACGATCTCGCCGAAGACCGCAGCGACGTATTCAAACGCCTTCTCAGCTACATCAGGCCCTACCGAACACGCCTCGCCTGGGGGATTTTTTGTGGAATCATGGCGGGTGTCTTCAACGGAGTCCTCCTCCTCGTCTTGAAATCCGTTTTCACGATCGTCCTCCCGGGGGCCCAGGGAGAACCTATCCCCGACGAGTATCACCCCTTCAAGGATTTACCCATTTTCACCGATTTCACGATCACTCCCCCACCCATTGAGGAGTGGCTCTTCGTGCTCCTCGTCTGTCTAAGTATTCCGATTCTTTTCCTGATTCGAGGGGCCTTTTATTTCCTTCACCAGTATTGCATGCTCTGGATCAACATGAGGGTTCTCTACCGCCTTCGCGACGAGTCCTTTTCAAGCCTTCTCAAGCAATCACTGTCATTTTTCAATCATGTGAAGCAGGGCGAGATCATTCAGACAGTGGCGAACCAGACCCGCACCACTGCCGATGCCGCGAGCCAGCTTCTCAGTGGGATTATCCAACACCCCGCGGGAATCATTTCAATTCTCTTCATCGTCGTTATTTCCGATCCAATTTACAGCCTGGGGGCCCTCGTTGTCTTTCCCCTCTGTATTGTTCCGGTCGCCTTGATCAGCCGCAAAGTCAGAAAAGCCGGCGGTCGTGAGGAAGAGGAATCGGAAGGCCTCATGGTGACACTGCATGAAAGCTTTGCCGGCATTCGCCTCGTCAAAGCCAACGGGCGCGAAGAATTCCAGCGTGAACAATTCAACAGCGCGAGTCAGAGAATCGTAAAATTCATTATTCGCTGGCGCAAAGCGATGGAAATTTCCAGCCCCATGGTGGAGATCGTCGGGTCGCTCGGCGTCGCCATCGGGATGGCCTACGCGTGGTGGACTCAAATGGCACCGGACAAATTTCTCATGGTGAATCTCGGGCTCATGAGCATCTATCCGCACGCCAAAGCGCTCAGCCGGATGCAGATCCAGATCCAGAAGTGCTTCGTCGCCGCCCGCAAAGTTTTCGGCTACATCGACGCTTCCCCGGAAATCCAGGACCCGATCAATCCCGTCGCAATCGAAAAATGCCGCGGCAACATCGAGATGCAGGACGTCGTTTTTTCCTACACCGGCGATCGCAAAGCCCTCAACGGAGTCTCCATCAAGTTCGAGGAGGGTAAAAAATACGCCCTCGTTGGCCAGAGCGGTTCAGGTAAATCGACGATTCTCTCCCTGCTCCTCCGATTCTACGACCCCGAGGACGGCGGCATTGAGCTCGACGGAGTCGACATCCGGGATCTCAAACAGGTTTCGCTGCGTGACCAAATCGGCCTGGTCAGTCAGGACACCTTCCTTTTTCACGACACGATACGGAACAACATCCGCTACGGCAAACTCGACGCGACCGACAAGGAAATCGAAGAAGCCGCGAAGAACGCATTTGCCCACGACTTCATCATGGAGCAGGCCAATGGGTACGAAACAATGCTCGGAGACAAAGGCTGCACCCTTTCCGGCGGTCAACAACAGCGCATCTCCATTGCCCGGGCGATCCTCAGGAATCCACCGATCCTCTTCTTCGACGAAGCAACCTCCGCGCTCGACTCCGAATCCGAGCGAGGCATCCAGAAAGCCCTCGACAAACTCTCCAAAGGGAAAACCGTCATCGCAATCGCCCACCGCCTTTCCACGATCCTCGATTCCGATGAGATCGTCGTGATGAAGGAGGGCAAAATCATCGATTCCGCGCCACACGAGACTCTCCTGAGCCGCTGCCCTGAATACAAACAGCTCTACGAACTGCAGTTCTCGGAAAACTCGAATTCCTGATTCGATGTTGCGTCAACGCACAAAGCTGGCACAGTCTCCCCACCTCCTAATTTTGAGTGGATATGACCGCTCTATTAGTCTCTAAATGAAAGCCTACGAAATTTTTCAGGAACTGAAGCCGGAGACAGCCGCGTCTGTCTTTCAATATCTTCGCGACGAACAGCGTGAAGTTTACACCGCATCACTTTCCTCACTCGCCGCAAATCGGAAACTCCGCCCTGTCTTTATTCAGCGGAAACCGGCTCCTGCTCAGATCGAATGGCTCGTAAAAAATGTGAAACTCCGCGGTTCCGGCGAGATCGCTGAACACGTCATCCAGCTGTGGCTCATGAAAGGTCATCAGGATGTATTGGTAGGCTTCCTCGACGGACTTGGTGTCGAGCACGACGGCGAAGGTGCCGCTGACGATATCCCTGACGAGTTCGACAAGAAGAAGCTGAAAAGCACCGTCGAAAAACTCCTCAAGGATCACGATCCTGAAATCGTAAAAGCTTACATCCACGTTTTCCAGCTCCAGCGCTACGAAGGGTGGCCTGAAATCACTGAACTGATTGCGGCGACTCCTGCGCTCCAGTTTGGCGAACCGGCTCCTGCTGCAACTGCGGAAGCAACGGAAGAGCCCAAAGCGGAAGCGGAAGCGGCCGAAGAGGCTGCACCGGCCAAAAAAGCGCCTGCTAAAAAGGCAGCCTCTAAGAAAGCGGCGAAGGCGGAGTCTGAGAAATCAGGCGACGAGGAGAAGTAATTTCCCCGATGAAAAGCGCTTACGAACTTGCGATGGAACGGCTTGAGGAGTCATCTCCTCAGGCAAAAATCTCCGACGAACAAAAGGCGGAGATTGCAGCCATCGACGAAAAGTTCAGAGCCAAAATGGCCGAGCGGGAAGTCTTTCTCGCCGACCTTCTCGTGAAAGCCCGAATGGAAGGGGACTATCACGAGATGAAACAGCTCGAAACGCAAAAGGCCCGCGAAATCGCGAGCCTGAAAGCGGATTGCGAAGCAGCGAAGGATAAGGTTCGCGCTTCAGCGTAGGTCTCGGTCAACTGAGAATTCCTTTGATAATCGCTCCGTGCACATCGGGGAGCCGGTAGCGACGGCCCTTGAATTCGCCGGTGAGGTGTTCGTGGTCGACACCCGTCTCATTCAAAATCGTTTCGCGGAGCTCATCGAAACAACGGCGGGAAGGTTTTCATTCCCGCTGTCAGGTCCGCAACCGGCCCACGCGCCGATGCCCGGGCGCCCCGCGAGTTGAAATCCCGTTTAAAAAAAGGTGCTTACGGGATCGCGATTGATCGCCCCGGTATGGACCGCGCGAACGAGTGCCGTCTCATCCGCAACACTGCCGGGATGAGGCAACAGCTCAGCATTCAGCTCGACGCCGCCCTTCACCGACCTTTCTGCTGATTTTTGGCGGGAATACCTACTTACCGGGACATCACTTAAGAGGGTATGATCCCCCACTTAACCCTCTTGAATCCTATTTCCCTCTCCGACTTTTCCATGAAATCAGCCTGCCTTCTTCTCACACTCTTCCTTTTTCATCACACCGCGGTCTCCGCAGAACCGCCGCCCGCACCGGAGCCGTTCACGGTCTATGCCCCCGGCCGCGAGAGCGATCAAATTTGGGAAGTCCGCGCGATCCCCGGGGAAGACGGCCTCACTCTTGAGGCCGGGAAAAACATCCCCCTCGAATTTTCCCCGGCTACAATCACGGCCCACCCACTCGAAAAAAGATTCTACGTCACCTCAACGCGCCCGGAGAAAGATGTCTCGGGCGGCGTCTTCGTAGACTTCACTTCGGGTGAAGCAGTCATCCGGTCATTCACCCCGGAAAACAGTTATTCCTACCTCAGCCTCGACAGGAAAAATCGATTTCTGCTCGGATGCAATTACGGGGAGGGGATCGTCGATGTGTATTCGTTAGATCCTGACGGCAATCCAACCGTCCGCGTCGCGACTCTCAACGAAGGCAGAAAAAACGCCCATTGCGTTCTCCCCACGCCCGACAACCGGTTCATCTACATTCCCTATGTAAAGGAAACCAATGCCCTCTATCAATACCACTTCGATGAGGACACAGGAGCCCTTTCCCCGCTCGCAAAACTCAACGCTGAGCCGCCCGAAGGCACCGGCCCCCGCCACCTTGCCTACCATCCCACTCTGCCGATCCAGTACTTCAGCAACGAGCAACACCTTGGAGTCTCAGTTTACGATCGCGCCGAAGACGGCCAGCTCACGATCAGGCAGGTTTGCGATCTTACCGGCCCGACACCTCCGGAAGACGGCGTCAGTTCATCCGACATTGTCATCACCGCCGACGGTCGCTTTCTCTTCGCCGGGATCCGCGGCCACAAACACGACTTCGATTTCATCTCCCGCTACGAGATTCTGGAAGACGGAACCGTGAAACATCTCGGACTCACCCCCGCCGACAAGATTCCCTGGGGGCTCGCTCTTTCACCCGACGGCAACTACCTCCTCGCGACCGGTTTCGAGGCGGGAACACTCATGGCCTTTTCCATCAACGAGCAAGGCGACCTCAAACGTGCCGGAACCTTTGCCTGGGATACAAAGATTTCGGACCTGATCGCCTGGTAAATTTCAGCATTCCCTTCTCAAGCATGAACCCCCGCTTTTCCACCATTGCCTTAATCCTTTCCCTGCCGATTCTATCACCGGCAGAAGATTGGCCCCGCTGGCGCGGCCCCGCCTTCGACGGGATCTCAAAGGAGAGCGTCCCCAAAACATTTCCGGAAAAGCTGCCCGTCGCGTGGAGAGCTCAGGTAGGGATTGGGTTCAGCACAGTCTCGGTCGCCGGAGAGCGCGTTCTCACGATGGGCAACGCGGATGCGAAGGACACCGTTTGGTGTCTCAACGCAACAAGCGGGGAGGTCCTCTGGAAGCACAGCTACGACTGCGAGCTCGCGGACCGCTACTATGAAGGCGGCCCCACTGCGACTCCGACGATCCACGAGGGCAAAGTCTACACACTCAGTAAAATGGGTCACGCGTGGTGCCTCGATCTTGAGACCGGCAAGCCGCTTTGGTCACGGGACCTCGTCGCTGATCACGGCTTCGAGCTGCCCGAATGGAGTTTTTCGAGCTCCGCCTATATCGATGGCCCGCGCGTCCTCTACAACGTGGGCCGCGGCGGCCTCGCTCTCTCAGCCGAATCCGGCGAAACGCTCTGGATGCCTGAAACAGAGACCTCCGGATACGCGACTGTCGTTCCCTACGCATCAGATAATACCGAGCCCCATCACCTCCTCTTTTCGGCGAAAGCACTGATTTCCTTCGATTCGAACACCGGAAAGCAACACTGGAGCTATCCCTGGAAGTCGAGCCGGGACGTCAATGCCGCCGATCCCATCGTGACACCATACGGCATCGTCGTTTCATCGAGCGGCGGCACCAGGATGCTGAAGCCAACTGCCTCCGGCGGGACTCCTGAGGTGGTATGGGAGCAACATGATCTGAAGTGGTATTTTAACGCCGGAGTCGTCATCGACGATCACATTTACTCCATTCACGGGACAACCCACAAACCAACCGAACTGATCTGCACCGAGCTCAAAAGCGGCAAAACAATCTGGGCCGAAGAGAACTTCGGAAATGGTGCGGTCACGGCTGCCGGCGATACCGTTTTCCTTTTCGACAAGGGAAGCCTTATCATTTTCCGGGCCTCGCCCGAAGGCTACAAACCGCTCCTCGAGCAAAAGCTCGCCGAAGGAAAATGCTGGACCGTCCCCGTCCTCGCAAACGGTCAGGTCTATTGCCGCACCGCCGAGGGAGTTCTCATTGCAGTGAAGCTTGAAGGCGCGGCGCCCTGACTCCTGCAAAATTCACTTTGTCGCAGTCACGCCAGTGACAAATACAGGAGGAAAGGCAAGGTTCGGGCATGCTCGCACCCAATCGCATGAACCTTTTCTCTCTCTTCAAGATTGCCTCCCTGCTCACCTTGACCGTGTTATTTTCAACGGCAAAGGAAGCTACCGCCGAAGATTTCGATCCCGGTCGTCTCACACCGACAACACTCGCGACCGGCCTGATCCGCCCGATGGAGCTGGAGGTCGCTCCTGATGGTCGTATCTTTTTCATCGAGATCGATGGGAAGCTTCGCATTTTTCATCCCGAAACACAGAAGATCACCGAGGCGGGCACACTCGAAGTGGCGACGCAGCAGGAAAACGGGCTCATCGGAATCGCTCTCGATCCCGATTTCACGGAGAATCAGCACATTTTCCTCCAATACTCGCCTCCAAATTTCTCAGGCCAGCACGTGAGCCGATTCACGATGAAAGGCGACACCCTCGACCTCTCGTCCGAGAAACAGTTACTCAAATTTGAAGAACAGCGCCTCCAATGCTGCCACCACGCCGGTTCACTCGAGTTCGGCCCTGACGGATGCCTCTTTATCGCCACCGGCGACAACACCCATCCCGGAGGAGATTCAAAAGGCTTCGCCCCCATTGACGAGCGCCCCGACCGCATGCCGTGGGATGCGCAAAAATCAGCTTCGAACAAGTTCAGCTACAACGGCAAGGTCCTCAGGATTAAGCCGAAGAGCGATGGAACCTACGAAGTCCCCGATGGGAACCTCTTTCCCAAAGACGGCTCCGAAGGTATTCCGGAGATTTACGTAATGGGTTGCCGCAACCCGTGGCGCATCAGCGTGGATCAAAAGTCCGGCTACCTCTACTGGGGCGAAGTCGGCCCCGACGCGGGCACTCCCGGAGATCGTGGTCCGGCCGGTCATGATGAAATCAATCAGGCGCGCGAGGCGGGGAATTTTGGGTGGCCTTATTTTGTCGGCCCCAACCTCGCCTACCCCGATGTGAATTTTGAAACAGGGGAAATCGGAGCGACCCAATCACCGGAAGCGCCGGTTAACAATTCTCCCAACAGCAAAGGCATCCAGACACTGCCTCCGGCTCAACCGGCCTTTGTCTACTACCATCGTAATGAGACCGAAGATTTCCCGATGCTTGGCACCGGAGGGAGAACCGCCTGCGCCGGCCCCGTCTATCACTACGACAAAGATCTCAAGAGTTCCACGAAGTTCCCCGGGCATTTCGACAATACTTTGTTCATCTACGAATGGTCGCGACACTGGATATTCGGAGTGAAACTCGACGCCGAATCCGGTATCGACTCGATGGAGGAATTCATGCCTGACTATGGCTTTGTCAGGCCCATCGACATGGACTTCGGCCCGGACGGCTCGCTTTACCTCATCGAATACGGCGAGACCTGGGGAGTGAACGCAGACTGCAAACTCATCCGGATCGACTATATCCGCGGGAACCGCCCTCCGAAAATCAAGCTCACCGCGAAAGACGCCGTCGGCAAACCTCCTCTCGATGTTGCCTTTTCAAGCGAGGGAACTGTCGATCCCGATGGGGACGCCCTCACCTACGAATGGAAAATCGTTCCCGGCAGCGACTCGTTCAAAGACGAACGGGCCAACCCAACCCTCGCCTTCGGAACGATAGGCTCCTATCAGGCAGTCCTCACCGTAACCGACGAGCACGGAGCTTCGGCAACCGCTTCAACCCCCGTTCTCGTTGGAAACGACCCGCCATCCGTTGAGTTCAAATCGCCACAGGACGGCGACTTCTACGATTTCGGAAAACCCGTCACCTGGGATATCTCGGTAAGCGATCCGGAAGACGGGGAGCCTGTTTCCGAGCGCGTGAAAATCTTTCATCAGCTCATCCCCGGAAATTTCAAAGACACCGAAGCCTCCCTGACCGGTGCAGAAACACTTCCCCCCGGACTTGAGCTGATGAAGAAAAGCGACTGCTTCAATTGTCACGTCGTTGACCGCAAACTGGTAGGCCCTTCCTATCTCGAAGTCGCAGCGAAATACAAAGGTCAGGAACACGCCCTCGACGAAGTGGCGAAACGCATCGTGACCGGCTCAAGCGGCATCTGGGGCGAAATACCGATGATCCCCCACCCGCAGCACGGCATCGAGCAATCCCGCCAGATGGCCGAGTGGATTTTCTCCCTTGGGGAAGAGGAATCCGGCTCCGTCCTTTCGGGATTGACCGGTGAGTTCACCCTCGCGAAACCGAAAAAATCGGACAAGCAAAAAGGCCCCGGCGTTCTCGTAATCGAAGCGACCTATCTCGATGGAGGAGCACCTCCGATCGCTCCCTTGAGCGGCAGCCACAGCATCCGGCTCCGCAATTCAACCCTTCTGCCCGCCGAAGCAGATGCCTTCGAAGGGCTGAGCCTCTCCGGAACCCGGGCCGGGGCAATCATGGACAAAGGGTGGCTCAAATTTTCCGGACTCAACCTGACTGACAGAACCAAAGCGAGTGTGACCTACTCTTCGGGCGGCCCCGGAGGAACCATTGAAATTCGACACGGCTCAGCAGACGGAGAACTTCTCGGCAGCGTAGAAGCAGCGCCCACGAAAGATTGGAACGAGCAGAAAAAACTCACATTTGAGATCAAGCCAGCGCCCTCACGCGGCGACCTCTACATCCGTTTCGCCAATCCCGGAAAGGCCCACCTCATGAATTTAGAGTCGATCACACTTGATCGCTGATTCCCTTCTGTAGTCTAATCAGTGCCCATCCTCACTCCCATGCCTCAAGAACCCGACGACTCCATTGCCCTCCTTATCGATGCGGATAACGCCCCCGCAGCGAAGATCGATTTCATCATCACCGAGCTGGCAACCCACGGGGTCGTCAACATCCGACGGGCCTACGGAAACTGGGTGAAGCGGGGACTCTCAGGATGGACCAAAGTGCTGCACGAAAATGCGATCGAGCCGGTACAACTCTTCGATATGGTGAAGGGCAAAAACGGGACCGACATGAAATTGCTCATCGACGCGATGGACATGCTCTACACCAAAGACGTCCAGACGTTCGCGATAGTTTCCTCCGACTGCGACTTCACCCCGCTCTGCATCCGAATCCGCGCCGAGGGAAAACAGGTTATTGGCTTTGGCGGCCAGAACACACCGGCTCCGTTTATCAACGCCTGCACCCGCTTTCTCTACCTCGACGATGACGCCGCCGCTGCCGAAGTTCGCAAGAACACCAAAGTCTCAAGTAACCAGCTCAAAGGCAACACGAAGCTCATGAACACACTCCGCAGTGCCGTCGATGCCGCGGCGGACGACGATGGCTGGGCAACCCTCGGACCGGTCGGGGCCTACATCGCCAATCAGGGCCCCTTCGATCACCGCACCTACGGATTCAGCAAACTCACCGATCTTTTCAAAGCGATTGACCGCTTTGAAATGAGAAAGGTGAAACACGGAACTCAACAGGTCTATCAAGTCCGCCAAAAAACCGCCAAACCATGAAACCCCTTATTCTTTCCGCTCTCCTTTTTCTCACTCCCTCGATTGGCTTCTCAGACGAACCACCGAAATACGAATGGGATGAAGTGGAGATCGACGAGATCGAAATCGGTTACGGCCTCGCCCTGAGAGACGTCGACGGGGACAAAGACATCGATATCATCCTCGCCGACAAATCGACCGTGCAGTGGTATGCGAATCCCAGCTGGGAAAAACACATCATCGCCCGGGATCTCACCGAACGCGACAATGTCTGCATCGCAGCGCAGGACATCGATGGCGACGGAAAATGCGAGATCGCTATCGGTGGTCAGTGGAACTTCAATGAAACGATCAAGGATGGCGCCGTGACCTACCTCATCGCGCCGGAAGACCGCACTCAGGCGTGGACACCGGTTTCACTCCAGCACGATCCCAGCACCCACCGGATGCACTGGATCAAGGGTGCTGACGATTCCTACACTCTCATCGTGAAACCGCTACGCGGGAAAGGCACTCTCGACGGCGTCGGGAAAGGGCTGCGAATTCTCGAGTATTTCAAACCGGAAGATCCCACCACCGAATGGAAAACAAGAGTCGTCGGGGACCAGCTCCACCTTTCACACAATTTCCATCCCGTGAACTGGGACGACGATCCGGAGGAGGAACTCATCGTCGCGGCGAAAGAAGGCGTTTGGTACTTTGACAGAGTCGATAATAAATGGGTAACGCGACAACTCACCGAAGATTTCGCCGGTGAGCTCCGTGACGGAAAACTTCCCGGGGGACGCCGCTTTATCGCGACGGTCGAGCCGATGCATGGAACCCGATCCGCAGTCTATCTTGAGCCGGAAAATGGCGAAGGCCTCTGGGAGCAAAGCAAAGTCCTCAGCGATGCGCTCGTCGATGGCCACGCCGTCGCGATCGACGATTACCTCGGAATCGGAAGCGACCAGGTCGTCGTGGGATGGCGGGCGATGCACCCGAAAGAGCCAAAGAGCGATCCGGGAATCAAGTTTTTCACTCCGCTCGATGGCTCCGGCACGAAATGGCGCGAGCACCAGATCTCCGCCGAAGAAGTCGCGGTGGAAGACATCAAGTCAGCTGATCTCAACGGAGATGGAAAAGCCGATATTGTCGCAGCTGCAAGACAGACGAAGAACTTGAAGATTTTCTTCAGCAAGTAAATCGCCCCCGAGATCAAAACGCCGGAACTCCATTTAAACAGGGAGAATCTCAGGCTTTAGCCGGAAAGGAATCCGCCCCTCCCTTGAGAATCGCAGTCGCGACGACGAGATCCCCCGGAACGGTGATCTTTAAATTGGGCTCGGTATTCTCAACGAGACTAACGGATACCCCAATCGCCTCCATCGCGGAGACTTCGTCTGTCACCACTTCACCGTCAGCGACCACCCTGGCATAGGCTTTCCGAAGCAGCTCGCGCTGAAAAATCTGAGGTGTCTCCATCGCCCAGAGATTCTCCCTGGAAACGGCACCACAGACCTGCAATTTATCATTCCCCCGCTTCAGGGTGTCAGCGACTCGATGGGCGAGAGTTGCCGCGCCAACTTGCGAAGCCTTCTCAGCACAGCGTGTCACCGCCGCAGCCGAGACAAGCGGGCGGGCCCCGTCGTGAACTGCGACGAGATCAAAACCCTCTCCGACGCGCTCGAGGCCGGCATTCACCGAAAGGTGGCGTTCCGCGCCCCCTTCGATCGTTCCGGCAAACCGGCTAATAGCCAGCCGCTCAGCGGTCTCCCTGATAGCGTCAAACTTCTCCGGATTCGTCACCACCCAAATCTCGCCAACCCCGGGACAGGCTTGAAAGGCGAGAAGTGATCGCGTGAGAACAGATTCACCATCGAGATCGGCCTCCAGCTTGTCAAAGCCCATGCGGCGACTGCTGCCAGCCGCGACAATGATCACCGAAATTTTCATGCGGCGGCGACTCGGATCGCTGATCAGCTGAGCTTGGCCATCACTGCCTGGGAAAGCGTTTTCCCATCAGCCCGTCCAGCCGTCTGCTCCTGAACCAGTTTCATGACCTGCCCCATTTCCTTGCGGGAAGTGGCACCGACCTCTGCGATCGCGGCATCGATAATTTCTGCAATTTTCTCTTCGCTGAGAGGTTCAGGCAAATAACCGTTCAAAACCGCCATTTCCTCTTTCTCTTTATCGGCAAGCTCGGCGCGACCCGCGGTCTCATATTGTTCAATCGAGTCCTGACGCTTTTTGACCTCTTTACGGATCACTGCGACCAATTCGGTGTCGCTCAGTTCGGCATCGGCACCGCCTTTTTCGATGGCGGCGTTTTTGATCGATGACTTCAGCATGCGGATGGTTCCAAGAGCAACTGCGTTCTTCTCACGCATCGCTGTCTTCATATCTTCCGTAATCTGTTGGGATAGTTCGCTCATGGGGTAAAGTAGCAACGATCCTAACTTTCGCGAGACGTGAAAAAAGAAACTTTATCCCCTCAATCCCGCCCTTCAATGAACCTTCCCGGACGCCTCTGGAAGATCGCGATGGGTGCCTTTATCATCGCCATTGCCTGGATTCTCGTGCAATACCTGTGGCAGTCGCATGAGCGTGCCGCCCTCATGGACACATGGATAGAAGTGCCCTGCACCATCACCCAAATGGATGTCGACGATTCCCACCTCAATCAGCGGGGAATGACCAAATATCTCATGGTCGTCACCTACGACTACGATTTCGACGGAAAGAAATTCGAAGGAACGCGAATCAAGCGCCTGCCGACCGAAGCAAGTGACCCGAGAAAGCTCAAAAAGTATATTGAAGCCTATGCCGAAGGCACTCAAACCGTGGCCTACGTCAACCCGGAGGCGCCCTCAGAAGCGGTCTTAAAAAAGGACTCCAAAGCAGCCCTCTACGCGATCTGGTTTCCTTTTGTGTTCATCTTCGGCGGCCTCGGGATGATTTTCTCCGCCCTCTTCCGGAAAAGTTGAGGAAGAGCGCCTAAAGAGACACTTCCATTTCAAATCCTCCGGGAACTTTCGTAATCGCACCGTAGTCTGAGGTATTGATGAACGCAGATACCACTTCCGCGAGTTGATCGGGATCATCCCGGCACTGCTTCACGATACTCGTCCCGATTTTCAAGGGAGCGAGCTCAAGCGGCAGATTCGCCAGCTCGACTTTGACCTGACCCAGTTCATCACGATCCGCCTCGATCTCGAAGTCAATCGCGGTTTCAAATGATACGGTGAGCTTGCCTTCCTTCACTTCCCCAAACTCCAGCGCAATCACATCCGCCGGATTCCGCATCCCGAAAGCGAGGACTCCCGCATCAATCGATCCGGGTTTCGGCATCCAGGGAAATTCATACTTCATTCCCGCGAGAGCCCTCCAGCTATCGACAGGAACGACAATGTTACTCGCCCGGAAAAACGGCTTCACCGGCTCATCATCGAGCTCAACCTCTGCAAATTCGATCTCTATAAAAAAGCCCAACTGAGGCTTCCCCCCCGTGTCAGGAGACTCCGAAAGCAATTGACCTAATGTGCTGGAAACAGGCTGAAAAGATGCGCTCATAATATCGTGCCTCTGCTTACCCTGCTCCCGCGGGGAATCAACCCAATTGGGGGGACGCATGTAAAAATCGCGCCCCGGGACACACGCTGAATCGCCCTTATAGTTTACCCTATGGAAACAGGCATTCTTCTGGATCGCTCCTTTACCGGACACGAAACCGGCTCCCATCACCCTGAGGCGCCCGGACGAATTCTGGCCATTGCCGAAGCTCTCGAATCATCACCTCTCATCGCCGACCTCCACCGTATCGCCGACCGCTCGCTCAACGACGATGAGGTCCTGCTCGCTCACACGGACAAGTATCTGAAAACCGTGCTCAGGGAAATCAATGGAAAGGGCCCCGGACAACTCAGCACGGGTGACACGAACTTCGGCCCTCAATCCCTCGAAGTCGCGCGGCGAGCCGCAGGTGGCTTACTCAACGCCGTCGACGATGTCGTCAAAGGTGCGTATGACAACGCCTTCTGCGCGGTTCGCCCGCCGGGGCATCATGCCACCCCTGACCGCGGAATGGGATTCTGCATTTTCAACAACGCTGCGATCGCCGCCCGCTACGCCCAAAAAACGCACGGACTTGAACGGGTTGCGATCATCGATTGGGATGTCCATCACGGCAATGGGACTCAGGATATTTTCTACGAAGATGGAAGCGTCTTTTACTTTTCCACGCATCAATCCCCCTGGTATCCGGGAACAGGTTCGAAGGACGAAACCGGTGCGGGGAACGGACGGGGAACGACATTGAACGCGCCCCTCCCCGCCGGTTCGGGGATGAAAGAAATCGGCGCCGTCTTTCGCGGGGCCTTTACAAAGAAAATGGCGGAGTTTAAACCGGACCTCGTCATCATCTCCGCCGGATTCGACAGCCGTGAGGGAGATCCCCTTGGCCAACTCACCCTGACCGATGAAGATTTTGCCGCACTTACCGGCACCCTCCTCGATATCGCAGGGGAATACGCAGGAGGAAAACTCATTTCGGTTCTCGAAGGCGGCTATAATCAGAGCGGTCTTGGCAAGGCTGTCGCAACGCACGTAAAAGCGCTCAAGGCCTAGCGGTTCAATCCGGGCAAAATTTCGCTGCAAGGACTCCCCCCCCCTCTCATTCTCCTCGAAGACGTCATTGTAGACTCATGACCGAATGTGTTGCGATGCGTCCATGTTGATTCGCGCCACACTCATTCCGCTAGCTGTCTCACTCCTCGCCTTCGCCTCCTCCCTCTCCCACGCCCAGACGGGCGACGCTGCCTTTTCACTTCCCCGTTGCGAAGTGCTCCCCCTGGCCAACAAAGAGGTCTCGATGCGAATCGACGGCATCGAGAAACTCCGATGGCACTTCGGCGAAGACTACCCCCGACCCTACATTTTCCCCTTCAACGGCCCTTCCGGGGAATCCCTCACTCGCATGGGTCACCCGGGAGCGCCGGATCACGATCATCATCAGTCGATCTGGTTCGCCCATCATATTGTCGATGGCGTCAGCTTCTGGTCGAACAGCTCGAAAGCCACAATCCGACAGAAGCAATGGTATCGCTACGAAGATGGCGCTGACGAAGCGGTTATGGCAGCGCTCCTCGGCTGGTATGACGAAGAGGGAAAGGAAATAGCGGAGCAGGATCTCGTTCTCGCTCTCCGTCCGGTCGCAAATGAGGAACATGCTCTCGAAGTTCAACTCACGATGAGACCTGCAGGAGGTCGCGAGAGTGTGAATTTTGAAAAAACCAATTTCGGGCTCTTTGCGGTTCGCGTCGCCAAATCACTCTCGAATCGCTTCGGCGACGGCAACCTCACGAACAGTGATGGTGTCGTCGGTGAAAAAGACATTTTCGGCAAGTCCTCTAAATGGATGGACTACTCCGGTTCCATCATCACTGGCGCAGGAGACGACCGCAAGCTGGTAACCGGGGGCATCACCTACTTTGATCATCCCGGAAACCCACGCTACCCGTCAAAATGGCACGTGCGATCCGACGGATGGATGGGTGCAGCCTTCTGCCTCGATGAAGGCTTTGTCGCGACAGTGGAAAAGCCCCTAACACTGCGCTATCTCCTCCATGCTCATTCAGGCGCCTATGATGCAGAGAAAGCAGGCAAGGTCGCAGACAACTTCGGAAAGCGCGCCCCTTTCTCAATCAGCAGAGCAAAAAAATCGGTCCACCAATACGAGGTATCAAGAACGGCCGTCAGTCCCGCCGCACCGCAATTGATCGAATCCAAACGCATTTGGGACGAGGCACCACACAACGCTTTCACCGACCTGCTTTTTCACAAAGGGAAATGGTACTGTGTCTTTCGCGAAGGCAGCGCTCACGTTTCCCCCGACGGTTCGATCCGTGTGATCACCTCGACTGACGGGGAAACCTGGGAATCACTCGCCCTGATCACCCACGAGATCGAAGATCTGCGCGATGCCAAAATCACGGTAACACCGGACGGGAACCTGATGATCAATGGTGCGGGGATGCAGGCGGAAGCGGAAATCAGATACCAGTCTTTCTCATGGTTTTCGGAAGACGATGGAAAGACCTGGAGCAAGGAGCATCCCATCGGCGACCACGGCTTCTGGCTCTGGCGCGCCCAGTGGCACCAAGGCAAAAGTTACACGATGGGCTACGAGACGAACCGGGACCGCGAGCAGAGAACCACCCGCTTTTACCGCAGCGACAACGGCAAAACCTACGAGACGCTCATTCCCAAAGTAAACCTCCCCAACGGCGTCGGAGAAGACACCATTCTCTTCCTCGAAGATGATTCGGCGCTCTGCCTTTTCCGTCATGAAACGGGAGACAAGATGGCCTACCTCGGAAAATCCAAACCGCCCTACGACCAATGGAACTGGACCTCGATGAACAAGCGGATCGGAGGCCCTAACATGATCAAACTTCCCGACGGGAGAATCATTGCGGCGGTACGGCTTTACGACAAAACAGCCCGGACATCGCTCTGCTGGCTCGACCCTGAAAAGGCGACCCTGACCGAGTGCCTGACACTCCCTTCCGGCGGCGACACCAGCTACGCGGGACTGGTGCTCAAAGACGACCTTCTCTGGGTCAGTTATTATTCCTCACACGAAGAGAAAACCTGCATCTATCTCGCCAAGGTGAAACTTTGAATCGATCTCATGAAACCTGACAGGGTTATACCGATGACCTAACCCTGTTGGATTTAAGACCGAATATTGCAGAACAGGTTTGCAACCTGTTTACGAAGCCCGGCCCGGAGGATCACAGGGCGACTTCATCCACTTCGAAGAAGTGTCTTCTTATCCGGCGCTTTTCGCTTTCGACTTCTTTGCACGGCTCGCCTTCAAGCGTCGTTCCAGATTGCGCACATACTCAAGGCGCTCGCGGGGAATCGAAAAGCTGCCGCTGACTCGTTGATCAAAATTGTTTATTGTCATCAAGGCCACACTCGATCCATCGCAGGGCGTCGCTCGCGACTGAATGCGCCGATCTCGCGGTGAAGTGACTATATTGTATATCGCCGTCATTTTAGCGCACTTGAGCGCAAGCAGGGAATCCCTTCCGCGCTAGGTCTATTCATGCGGCAGATAGCACCTCCACTTCCCCCGTTTTCGCCACCGTCCTCAATGAGGCCGGGAAGCCGCTCGATCTACTCGCGGCAATCAGAACCCCCCGCCCATCGCCTCTATCCGAATATACGGGAAATTTTCAATCAACTGATACACTTTGAAAATTCGATCCTCGTCGTTAGAGCCCGGAGAATTTCCTGCAGTAGAATCACCTCCTTTGGTCCTTTCCGCCCCGCCGCCCCCGATCAGAACGGGACGCTCTTCAGCGATGAAATCAGCGGGCTCACCATTGACCTGAATGCGGTCGACGATGTCTTCCTTCTCGGGGAAGGCTCCTCCAGCCCTTCCATTGAGATCCTCTTTAAAGAGGACGGTTTCGCTGTTTCAATCGAGCCGGACAAGTCCGCCTATAGCGATTTCATCATGGGGCACCTCATCGAAAACTACGCCTCGTCCAGAATCTCCCCGGCAGTCCTGCGAAACGCCGGCGCGGGGGCCTGGCTCGATGAATGGCAACACCTGCAAAGCCGCGGCGCACTCCATCGGGATGCCTTGAACCGCTTTACAGCATCTTTTGAGGGGCGGGGATTTCGTTTCCGCGCCAGTGGCGAAACGCTCAGTGATTTTCCCGATTCCGAGATTCACCGGATCACGGCCCGTGACGGCCGAACTCATATTTTCGCTGACAACACCGTGATCAATCAACCTAACCAAAACAGAACACTCCACTCCAATGCAAGAAATTGAATACATTTACCGACTTGGCGGCTGCCAACAGAAATTCATCGAAAGCCTCGGGTCGATTGGTCCGGTTTACCTCCAGGCAAGAAACCGGGGTGGCGGACTCGGCCGGCACCTGAAGCAGTTTCAGCCGCTCCTCATTCCGGAAATGACCTACGCGGTCGATCCCGATTCCGGCCTCGCCTTCTCTCTCGATGAGTATGTCTCATCGCATTTTATCAATCAGGAATTTCCCGAGCTTTCCGAGCGCATCGACTTTGAATTCGGTTGTTTCCCGGCAGGTCTTTCACTTGTCTCGATGCCGGAACTTCCCGGAGCAGGCGCCATCGCCGATTTCGTCCGCGATCAGCAGTGTGTGCCTATCAGCGACGACGAACTGGTGCAGTGGAGAGAGGAGCTCGGTTATGAATTCGGGATGTGTGAATGCTGTCAGGAGGCGGCCGCGAAACGCGGGAGGAATCCGGAGGCTCATGCGCTCCACACCCTTTTCTCAGAGTTGATCAAGAATGGCGACTCCATCCGAATCCAGCTTTTCTCCGAGCACGTCGATTTCATCAGCAAACTTTTCCCGAAACGCCTCGATGTGAAACCGGGCTATCTCGTGCTCACGGATACCTCTGAATACAGTATCCTCCACCTCAATATGGAACTGGTTCATGCCGTTCAGATCGGGGTGAAGCGCATCGACGACGAACTCAGCTCCGTCGCTTCGATCTACGATTCTCACGGCAACATGAACTTCCAGTTCACCACACCCGGTCGTGAGGCGGCAGCTCGCTGGGACAGCATCTTCAGCGAATCAGCTCAGGACAACTAAACCGGAGTCTAACATACCCACCTTCTCCCGTATTCGAATACGGGAGAGAACGTGGCAGTTCATCACGCAAGGTCGCTCATACAACCGACGGCCCGCTCATTTCCGTCCGCCACTCTCATAGCGTGAGGGCAGCATTCCTTTCTCCTGCTGAAAGGCTTTGCTGAAGTGACTGAGACTTTGATAGCCCACCTCGACGGCTGCTTCGCTGACGTTGTATTTTCCTGTCGAAAGGAGTTCGGCTGCTTTCTCGATGCGCGCTTTTCGCACATACTGCAAAATCGTGTAGCCTTCGCACTCAGAAAAAGTCCGGCTCAGATAATGCGGACTGCATCCGACGTAGCGGGCCGCCGCTTTCAAATCGAGCGACTCGTCGAGGTTGGCGAGAATATACGATTTCGTCTTCGCAACCCGTTCCTGCCCCAGTCTTTTCTGACGGGTGCAGAAAAACTGCTCTCCGGATTCCGGGGCGTGATAAAAACACAGCGCAATAACATCGCGGATCCTACCCTCATTCCACAAATGGACCGCCTTGCCGGAGACAGGAGGATTTCTCAGATCGGAAAAGATTCGCTCACTGATCAATTTGGACATCAGAGTCTGAACAGGTTCGAACTTCCGTCCCTCTTCGAAAACGAGATTTGAAAGCTCCCGCGTTAATTCCGATTTCGAGCTTCGGAGGGTGCTTTGAATCAATCTGGTTTCAAAACCGAAAACTAGAAAGTCGCTCTCCCCCGGCCCGCTCCACTCAAGCGTCAAAGTGGCACCTTTTTCATTCCTCAGAAAAACGATATGCCCCGCTTCGATAGATAGAAAGGGACCGCCATCCTTGAGAACATGGAGAGTGCCTCGCTGATGCAACGCACAGATCAGTTGATCCGACTCGATCCGTATCGAATTACTGCCCCCATTCAAAGCGGCACCATCAAATGCCCACACAGGAGAACGATTGATAGTGCCGAAAAGAGTCCCGGGCGTTTCCAAAGGAGCATTCAACCCCTTATTGAGACACTATCTCATTAATAAATCAAGTAGCTCAATTAGCGTTCTTTTGTCATCCGTTTAGCGCTAATTCCGCGACAACAGGCAAAAGAGGCCTGAATTCACCGACTACAAGGCGACCATCTTCGTCCAGATGCGAACGATCTTGGACTTCGCGTCCCAGGAATCGCCTGAGTAATTGTTCACGAAAACGGCAAAGGCGTAGCGCTTTCCGGACCGGGCGTCCACGTAGCCCGCGTATGTCTTGATGCGATCGAGGGTCCCGCTTTTGGCTCGAACCCGCCCTTCAGCGGAAGTGCCGCCACCGATGCTTTTCAAAGTGCCGGAACGCCCTGCCACGGGAAGAGAATCGTGAAAGGCCTCAAAATTCTCCCCTTTCGCCGCGTGATAATGGATCAACGCCATTTGCTTCGCGGTGACCGTATTGGAGCGCGAAAGCCCGCAGCCATCCGCCATGTAGAATCCGGTCATATCGATCCCTTTATCGGCCCAGTGTTTGGTCACAGCATCAGAGGCTGCCTCAGTGGTTCCTTTGTTTTTCGCTTTCAACCCGATGGCGCGGTGCATGCACTCGGCCCGCAGATTCACCGACTTGTGATTGGTCAGAACCATAAGCGACTTGAGCGAATCTGATGACTGCTCGTGAATCACTTTCCGCGCCGCGAGTGACTCACCCGCCACCATCATGAGCCGGACCGTCGTCGGCTCTCCGGTCACTTCGAGTCCGCCCTGATTGAGATGCTTGGTGAAGGCGCGAGCACAAAAGAACGCCGGATCCGGAAGCGCCCCTTTGATCGTGAAAGAGCTGCTACCGGCAGGAACGGAACCTCTCAGGTAAAAAACCTTTCCATAAGGCACGCCGTATATGTAGCCCTGATCCCCCGAACCTGCACTGCCGACCCGCATTTCGTTGATAAACTCGACCTCAGGAAGTTTCGGATCTGTTCCGATAAATCCGGCAATGCCCCCGACCTTAGAGGTGCGAAAGGAACAGAAAAACTGATTCTGGTGAAAAGTGAGGCCGCAGGCTCCCGCTCCGTAATAGTTGCCGATATCATTCCACTGCCACGAATCGGGGATCAGCTTCGTTCCGAAAATGGAAGCATCACCAACGACAGAACCTTCCACCTTTTTTACCCCGGCCTTCGCGAGCGCATCCTGCCAAACCGCGAAAGTTCTCGAAATCTGAGAATCGCCGAGAGTGGGATCTCCACCCCCTCGAATCACGACGTTGCCTTTCAGAGTGCCGTCTTCACCGAGGACACCGGCGGTCTGTAATTCGGTTTTAAAACGGTAGTCACTCCCGAGGATTTCATTCGCCGTTGCCGTCGTGATCGACTTCATCGTCGAGGCCGGCACGAGCCCCTGATCGATTTGATATCCGAAGGCATCACCCGGCTCACCATCGAGCGGAACGAGACAAACCCCGATCGAAGCGGTGCGGGTCCCCTTTTCCTTCTGAATCGCCGAGACTAACTCGGAAAGTGAATCATCGGCAAAGGATGAGGAAATAGAAACAGCAAGAACGAGACACCCAAGAATCCGGAATAACATAACGAAAAGAGAATCCCAAATCGCACTTTCTTCAATCCTGAATCAGCAAAACCGGTATTTACTTCTTCTCCTCGTCCACTCCCGGAGGCGGCCCGTCCCGCCAGTTGATAAAGGGCGGCCCCACTTCAAAAATACGGATATCATTCGGCCAGAGCTTCTCCTCACGCGGTGCCACCGGGACATCCCAGGCCTCACTGGAAACCCGAATCGTGCGCCCCTTGCGGAGCCCTTCAAACATCTCGTAGATATGAAACCGGATCTCGACGCCGCTGCTCCCCGCCGGCGGATTCCCGATTCGCTTCACCTCCACAATTGCCGCGGGCTTCTTGTCATTGATGTCATAGATACGCAGCGACGGCTCCGCCGCCCCCACTACGATTCGCTTCATCGCAGCGATTTCCTCGAGCAGCTCCGGTGCGATTCCGGCGTGGAGCTGAATCGTGACATCACCTTCAGCGCCCTTCCCGGGAGTGTGCTCAGTCTTCATCACCTTTGCCCCGACGCCGCGCAATTTAGCATGCGCGAGGTAACGCCCCGTTTGAATTTTTTCCGCCTGCTGACAACTCGCTTCATCGATCCAGATATCGCGGGCGAGCGCATCCTGCTTCTGCGTGCCTAACAATGAGACCCAACCCAGATTCATCTGAACGACCTGACCGGCTGCGAGGTCATCAATCACCGCGTAGCCGCTCCCCTTCCAATAGCGAGTCCCCTCATTGATCCGGATCGTCGCCTCACCGACCATCCCTTTAAGATCCCCCGTCTGCACCTCACCAGTCTCCAGAGAAACGCGTTCGACTACGATCTGCTTTTTGTCGCCGGCGATCTCTTTCACCTTCCAACCGGATCCGTTGCGCCGGTAAAAGGTGAAATCATCCTCGAGCAAAAAAACCCTGGAGTATTTTGACTCAACCGATCTCATATCCGGTCGGGCCATGTTCCCTGATGCGTAACCGGACTCCGGAGGAGTCACCTCGAAATCGCCTTCCGGTCCCAGGTAAAACTCGCCATGAAGATGGGTTCCGATCGGAATATCCCGAAGCTCAGCGGGTGCGCCGTTCAGGAAAATCGCCCCGTAAGGGAGCATTTGAAATTCATGCGGCAAATCCCAGAAATACTTATTGATCGTCCCGTCACGGTCGAGCCTGAGAAGTCCCCGCCGGTTGACGTGTTCAACAAGGGTAATCTCTCCACCAAAATACTTCGCAGCCCCGGGATCGGGGAACACTTCATCCAAAGCAATCCGCGGATCGCTCTTTTCCTCCTCCGCTGACAACGGCGCTAATACCGCACTCACTCCCAACAACACTACCGCTGCAAAATTTCTCATCACGCTCTTCTCTACACCTCGATTTCTGAAAGGGTCGCCACGCTGTCGGCAAAGCTTTCCACTTCAACATCCATCTTCTGAGCCAGCGTGACTAACAAGTTACTAACACGCGCATCACTGTTCACTGGTCGCGAACAGATCTGATAATGCTCTTTGGGCTCACTGAGATTGTAGCCATCGAAATGGCCTTTATTAAAATCGACGTGCTGACCGTGTTTGAGACCGAGCTTTTTCCCTCCGGCTACGAGCGTGGGAACGTTGGCGTTTCCGTGACTGTGCCCGTAGGCCATTCCGCTGCCATACATCGCGATGGTCGAATCAAGTAGCGTTCCATTTTCATCCTCGACCTCCGACAGACGATCCAGAAAATAGCCGAACTGCTCAAAATTGAAGGCATCACTCTGTGTGAGCCGATCCAGCTGATCCGCGTCACCGTTGTGGTGGGAAAGCGCGTGTCTCGTCTGATTGATCCCCAGCTCAGGAATGGGAAGGCCTTTGCCCTCGTCCCCGGAGCTGAAGGTGATCACGCGGGTCACATCGGTTTCAAAGGCAAGGATCATGAGATCATACATTGTCCGGAAATAGTCTCCAGGATCGCCCTGCGAAACCTCTCTCGTAATCCTGCGCCGCGAATCATCGTCAATTTCCGGCCGGGGAATATCGAGCCACTCGTTGGAACGCTCCGTTCGAATTTCCACTTCACGAACCGAGGTTAAATACTGATCCAGTCGCGTCCTGTCTTCGCTCCCTATCCGGCGCTCCAACTCCTTTGCCTCACTGAGAACTGCATCGAGAATACTTCCCTGACGGACCAAACCGGTCCGCTCTTTTTCGATCCCGCCGTCGGGTGCTTCGAAGAGCCTTGCAAAAATCTGCGCAGGCTTTGTCTCCGCCGGCAGCTGAATCCCGTCCCGATTGTAGGAGAGAGATCGACCGGTATTGCTCAACTGCAATGAGGAGAACCGCGTAAACGGGGCCGACTGCTCAGCGATCAACTGATCGAGCGAAACACTGTTACGCTTACCCGGCCCGATCTCCCCACCCGTCAGCCAGATCGACTGACAGCCATGGTGATGCCCCAGCCCGTGCGGATGATGCAGGCCCGAAATAGGAGTTATGTTAGACCGATGCTTTTCGAGCGGCTTCAGACTTCGGCTGAAAGTGTAATTAACTCCGTCCTCGAGGATCTGGTAATCAAGAGTATTGACGCCATTGGGCAGGTAGATAAAGACACTGCGCTTCGGTTTTGGGCCTGTCGCTTTGCCCGCCGCTCTCAGCGGACGCATGCAATCAAGCATCGGGAGCGCGATCGACGCTCCGAGTCCCCGCAAGAGGTGACGACGCGAGAGAAGCCATTTTTCGGATTGAATATTCATAGGCAAAGGGAGAAGAGGAGTTCGAACTAACCACCGTTCTGATCTGTGTTCATTTCTTTAAATCTGTTTTCATCTGTGCAAAAAACTAAATTACGACCCGCTTCCACTCAAGTTTCGTTGGGCCGAAGTTGATAACCAGACCAATTCTATTTTTAGAGATTCGAAGGTAATTCAACATCTGCGCTATTTCCCCATCTCCTAGTTTATCGATCGCCTTGGTCTCGACCACCACCTTGCCTCCAACGACAAGATCAGGGATGCACTCTCCGGCAACCCTGCCATGATAAAGGATTGGGTAAGCGGGTTGCTGAACAAATGAAAGTCCCTGCTCATCCAAATCGAAGGTCAGCGCATTTTCATAAGGCTTCTCCCGAAGCCCCGGGCCCAATTCATTATGGACCCTCATCGCGCATCCGATGACAGCATAAGTAAGATCATTAGTTTCCATTTTTAACACAGATGAGAAGAAGATAATCACAGATTTACACAGACCAGCCATCCGTGGTTCGACTGCCGTTCATCTCTTCAGGAACAACTCCGACGTCGCCAGCTCCCGCACAAGACTCTGGAGGCGGTAGTCGTTCTTCTTCGCCTTCTCAACGATCGCCTTCATCTCCGCTGCATCATCAAATGCCATGCGCCTGCGCAACGCGTATGTCGCCAGCTTTTCTACGAGGGTATGAGCAAACTCCCTTTCTCTTTTCGCGAGGAGCTGTTTGAATTCATCGACATCGGCGAACGCCTTACCTTCGGGAAGGGTACCGCTCGCGTCGACAGGAGGATTGGCGCCCGTCCCTTTTTGAACGATCTCTTCGGTCCGCCAGCGACCGATCGCGTCATAGTTGTCAAAAGCCAGCCCAAGCGGGTCGATCCTCGCATGACAACTCGCGCAATTGGAGTCGGCAATATGCGCCGCCAGTTTCTGACGGATCGTGGCTTTGGGTTCGTCAATCGGGTTCGGCGCGATCGCATCCACATTAGGCGGAGGCGGTGGCGGAGTCTTTCCGAAAACCACCTCGGAAACCCAAATCCCCCGATGCACCGGACGATGCCGCGTCCCGTCGGAAGTCAGCGACAGAATCGAACCGTGCGTGAGAATACCACCCCGTTTATCTTCCGGCCTGAGTAACACCTTTTGAAAACCAGCCTGCCCCGGCGCGGGCAATTCATAGTGATCAGCAAGGCGCGGATTGAGCATCGTCCAGTTCGAGTCAAGCAGCTCGCCGATGGGCGCATTCTCTTTGAAAACCTGCTCGAAGTATTTCGTTGTTTCGAGAATCATGCTTTGCTCAAGCCACTTGTCGTAATCGGGATACAACTTTTCATCCGGCGGAAACATCCCCACTTTCTGCAACTGCAACCACTGGTGGGGAAACGACTCGGTGAACCGCTGGATCTTCGGGTCGGCAATCATCCGGTCGATCTCCGCAGAAAGAACTTCGGGTTGATTCAATTTTCCGGACCGCGCGACTTCGAAGAGATGAGAATCCGGCATTGAGCCCCAGAAAAAATAGGACAGGCGTGAGGCGAGCTCAAAGTTGTTCAATTCCTGACGTTTCTCCCCCGCAGTGCCCTCCACGACATAATTAAAGTTCTTCGATACCAGCAACCCCAACATTCCCGCTTTGTATGCCTGACGAAACTCTGCACCTGTCTCAAGCTGTTGGTTAACGATCGCGAGGTAGCGCCCCAGCTCGGAATCTGTCACCGGCCTCCGCCAGGCACGCTCGGCAAAACTTCGCAGTGATGCCCTTACCTTCGCAGGATCATTCTCCGTCGGAAAAATCCCCTCGCGCTTTTTGACATCCTCCGGCCTCGAGATCGGCCCCTCCCATTTGATCCAGTCGAAGATCAGGAACGGGTAGAGAGGATTGCCCTCATCATCAGTCATCTTCCGCTGCCAGGGAGCGCGCGCTTTCGGGTCGCTGAGAGTCGTGAAAACAAAATCACCGGGACGACCGGAGCGGCCCGAGTTCGATGGCCCCGGCACATCGTTATTGATCGAAATATCGACCTGACCATCCGGAAGGTAGGTCTCAAACTCAAAAATCACCGGCTCATCTTCCGGTGCGAGGACATCCGTCTCGAAGATCATACGGTCGAGCTTCTTCGAATACAGAGTCATGTGAGGAGGACGTCCTCCCTCCGGAGCAAGTCCGCTTACTTTTATCCTCGCACGATACAAACCGGGACTGTGTCCGTGACCGCCGTGCGGGCGCAGATAGCTCAACTTATGCCCCGCCCAGATCAAGGTGCGAACATGCTCCGCCACGCCGATCTCAGTGAGCTCTTTTACTTTCGCGCGGTTATGCCAATCGATCTCGAGAGCGGTGCGATGCGTCTCCAGCTTCCGGGGCTCCTTGTCGGGGAACGCCCGGTCCAGTACCGTAGATGCGGCTTTCAAATACTTTTCGACATGCGAGGGCGAGAGCGAAAGCTCCGATCCGAGTCGCTCAATCCCGTGCCACTCGGGGTCCTCCGAAAACGCTCCCGGAGCCCGCGTGTCATACTCGACTCCGAGGAGATCATAGATCGTATTCGAATACTCCTCGCGACTGAGCCGGTAATGCTCCACCGGGGCCCGCTTCGCGAGTCGAACCGCCTCCCCCTCCCGGATGCGGTCGGTGAGCCAGCTGACCACGAAATCCGATTCCTCCGGACTTGGAAGAACCTCCTCATCATCCGGCGGCATCTCACCCGCCCCCATGCGGGTAACGACTTCAAACCAGAGATCGGTATCTCTACCGCTCTGAAAATCCCGCGACAAAGTGTCGATTCGAAAATCGCCCTTTTGCTTATCCTCGCCGTGGCATCGAATACAATGCTCCTTGAAAAACGGCTCGACGGCATCCGCGGCAGGAGCGGCCTTCTCTTCCGCTCCTAGCGAAACCGTCAAAACTGAGATCAAAAAAAGTAGCCTGAAAAAATTCATCGGTATCGGAAGACACTAGATTCGGCTCATAAAATGTCAGTCCACGAGATCGCGTCACTTCTTTTCTCCCATTTGATCTATCGATTCAGCACTTTCGACTATTATTGACACAAACACCGCTTTCAGAGACAATAACATATGTCCCAACCTATTTTGGTAGTGGATGACTCACTGGTGAACCGAACTGTCGCCGAAACAAAACTTTCCGACGCCGGGTTTGAAGTCGTTCTTGCTAACGACGGTGCAGAAGCTCTTGAGATCCTCCATCTAGATAGCGATGACCAGCATCCGCCCGTCATGGCGGTGCTGCTGGACATCATGATGCCCGGCATTGACGGCATGGAGGTGCTCAATCACATCCGAAGACGCTGGAGTCGCATCCAGTTACCCGTGATCATGGCCACGGCAAAAGACGAGCGGGAAGATGTCCTTGCAGCCCTTGAAGCCGGCGCCAACGACTTTGTCTCAAAGCCGCTCGATCTGCAAATCCTCCTCGCGAGACTCAACTCGCACCTCGCCCTGAAGAAAACCCATGAGGAGCTGAAGCGGGCTCAGCAATCGCTCGTAAATGCCGCACGAATCGAATCCGTCGGTTTGCTCGCCGCGGGAGTGGCACACGAGATCCGGAATCCCCTCGGGAGAATCGAAATGGCTGCGGCAGGATTCGAAACCCTCCTTGGAAGCCTCGCGGAACCGGATCAGGAAACAGGGAGAATCATCACCGATACCATTCGCGATTCGGTCAAAGCCGCCGACGTCATCGTCAAAGAGTTGATGCGCGCTTCCGCCGACCAGCAGCTCGAATTAGTCTCCGCCGACCTCAATGCTGAAGTGAAAATACTCGCCAGGGAGTTTCATAAGCAACTCAGTGATGCCGGAGTCAAAGTCACCTATCGCCTGAACAAGTCGCTGCCTCCCGTGCCCCTCGCCTCCGAGGAGTTCCGCCGCGGGCTCGGTGAGATTGTCGAGAATGCGATTCAGGCGATGAAACTTGAAGGTGGCGATGATCGAACCCTTACATTCCACTCCGAGTTAACACATTTATCAGGAATTGGCTCCAACGAGGGAGCTCGCTCCGGAAACCGGATGCGGGACGGCGACGAAGTTGTTGCCCTGCACATTATCGACTCGGGACCGGGCCTCTCCAAAGCCGACGTGGACCGGGTCTTTGATGCATTCTTCACGACACGGGCCACCGGAGTTGGAACCGGCCTTGGCCTGACGGTAACACGAAAAATTGTCGACCTTCACAAAGGACTCATTCAAGTCTCAAGCAGGGAAGATGGGAAAAGCGGCTTGCAGGTCAGTCTCTATTTCAAAACCGCCAAAGGAATACGCACACAGGTTTAAGCGGCGCTCACTCCGCACGACCAAGCTTTCGCTGCATCGCCGAGTAGAGTCTTTCGATGGCCTCCCCGGGAGACTCCATCATCATCCCCTCTTTGATCTTGCTGGCGTAGAGACCAAAGGCAAAAGGCGAAACAGCCGGCACCTCGACCAACTCCCACTGCTTGCCGCCAACGTCATTTAAAAAGGATTTGGCACGTTCAACATCGAGAAATACATGCTTTGCCTCATGCAACGCCTGACGCATCAGCGGATGATCCGGCTCGTGTTGAAAGAGCACCTTGAAAAGTATATCAGAACTCCAGCGGATCTGCCTTGCCTTGCGCTCTCCCCCCGGAAGATTTCGTGGAATCATTAGACCGGTCTGGGCAATCCCTGAAAACTGCCACTTCATCAATTGGGAGCCCTCGAGCCCGTCGTTGAGATCTTTGTCAGGATCCCCCTTCTCAAAAAGCTCTTTCCAATCATCAACCTCAAGCGCCTGAAAAGATTTCAAGCTAAGCAGAAAGCCATAGTCATCAATCGTCACGAGAGTGTTCCCGCCGACCGCATTTTTAAGCCGGCGACTGATGATTCGGGAGAGAGCGTCATTGGCACTGCGCCCGATAAGACTGTGGAAGAAAAAGTGAACGCGCTCCTCCTCCGCTTCGTCCGGATCTTCAAACCGCTCGATAAGAAACCGCTTCTCCGTCGGGATCTGTGAGAGCAGCATCTGGTTCTCAAAATGATCGATAATCGCGAACGCATTCGTTTGCGAAATCGACCACTCCTCGACGAGCCAGTCGGCGATATCGTTCTTCGACTCACCAACCGAATTCATGCGCCGGTCCATCCCGGTGCGGAGTCGTGCAACCTCATTCGCGATCCCGGAAGCCAGCGGCATCTTGTTCGCATTCCAGCTCGGAACCGTCGGCATCCGCCCCGCCGCGCTCTCCACCGTCACTTCGGCGGGGGAACTGTCGATCAGCCTTACCGTTTTCCCTGCCAATACAAAAACATCTCCCGGCTTGAGCCCTTTTACAAAGCGCTCTTCGACCGAACCGAGTCGACGACGATTCAGGAGGACACTCACCATCCCGTCGGCATGGATCGTTCCCACATTGACAAGATACTCCCGCTCGACCTTTTTCGAAACAGTGTGAAAAGCGCCATCCTTTTCAATGATCTTGCCAAAGGTTTCACGATACTTGTTTTGCAGGGATCGCCCGCCACCCTCGAGATACTCTATGATACGACTCAGCAATTCCCGGTCCAGATTCCTGAATGGATAAGCCGCACGAATTGTTTCAAACGCTTCATCCGCGGTGACTCCGCCATCCATCGCCATTCCCATGACATGCTGAATAATGACATCCGGCGCGTAATCAAGCATCGCAACGGGATCGAGCTTCCGCTCATGGGTAAGCCGCGCGCAGACGACACACTCAATGAGATCGTTTATATTTGTCGCGACGAGAACCCCGTGGCTCATTTGATCGATCGAATGCCCTGACCGCCCCACCCGCTGGAGCGCCCGCGAAATCCCCTTCGGAGTGCTCACCATGATCACCGTGTCGATGTGCCCGATATCAATCCCGAGCTCAAGGCTGGTCGAACAAACCACAGCTCGCAGCTCCCCCACTTTGAGCCTGTCCTCGACTTCCTGGCGAATGTCCCTGTCGAGAGAGGAATGGTGCGCTTCGATCACCGCATTCAGTTTCGGAAGCGCCAGCTTGAGTCGATGAGCAATGCGCTCGGCGCCGGACCGGGTGTTCGTAAAAATGAGCGTGGTCCGGTTCTTATCAACGATGGCCGCGATGTCCGTGATCACCCTCGTCGCGGTGTAGCCAGCAGGCGGATAAGCATGCTTCTGGATCGGCGTGAGCACTTCAATAATGGACTGCCGCCCCACCGACGCTTCGCGCAGATGACACTTCGGTCCCGACCCACTCAAGTATTGCCCGACCAAATCCATCGGAGCCACCGTCGCTGACAACCCGATACGACAGAGCGGCTCCTTCGCTTTCCTCAAACGTTCCAGCCTCTCGAGAGAGACCGTGAGATGAACACCCCGCTTATTTTCCACAAAAGCATGCAACTCATCAACGATAACAAACTCACATCGCCCGAGGGCATCCCGATACCCTTTTTGCGGCAGCACAATCGCAAGGCTCTCGGGCGTTGTGATGAGAATGTGCGGTGGCTTGCGCCGTTGCTTCTGTCGCTCGGATGCCGAGGTATCTCCCGTCCGCTTCCCCACGGTGATGACATCCTGCAAGCCGAGACCTTCGAGCGGACCGCGTAAATTTTTCTCAATGTCGTAAGCAAGCGCCCGCAGCGGCGACACGTAAACGCAGCGAATCCCGTGCGGCTTCAGTTCACCGGCGAAATGCTCGCGCGCAAGTCGATCGATAATCCCGAGGAACCCCGCGAGCGTTTTCCCCGATCCCGTCGGGGAAGAGAGAAGAACCGATTCCTTTCGCGCAATGTCAGGGATGCACAAGCGCTGCGCCTCCGTCGGTTTCCGAAAGGTCTTACGAAACCACTTTCCCACCGTCGGGTGCAGGCTGTCGTAAAAAGCGCGTTCGGAGTTCACGCTATTGGATACGATTCCGCCGGCAATGCCGCAAGTGGGAACCTGATGAGAAAAGGCTGCATCATACCCTGTCAGGTCCTCGACCCAACAGGGTTGGATCGCACCATGAAACTATAAAAGATAGACGCCCCTTACCAGGAGGCGTTTTCAATAAAAATGCCTTTTGGCAAAAGGCATCTACCTCAGACCATTCATCGACTCACTCAGCCCCCGCTTTCACGAAGTGCTGCCACTCGGGCTGGTCGAGGATGGTGCCGAGAATGTCGTGGGTCACTTTGATCGGCGTCTGGTTCGCGTTGATATCGGCGCGCCGGTCGGAGTAATACTCGAGAAGTTCTTTGGTCTCTTCCTCGTAGGTCTGAATGCGGCGCTTGATCGTTTCTTCGCTGGCGTCGTCCATGCGCCCTTCTTTGAGGGAACGCTTCCGAATCCGGGTGATCAGTTCCTCGCGATTCGGACAGGAAAGATGAAAGAGCTGCACCACTTCAATATGCTCCTCGAGCAACTTCGCCTGATTTACACTGCGGGGAATCCCGTCGAGAATGAGCACATCGATGTCCGGCTTGAACATGTGCAAATCGGCACGGGCATCGATCTGGGTTTTAAAATAACGAACCGTCAACTCATCGGGAACGAGCTCCCCTTTTCGCGAGTAGGAAACGAATTCCTGACCGATCGGGGTTCTCGTGTCCATCGAACGAAAGGCATCGCCCATCGAAAAGTGATAGAAACGCGGGATGATTCCGAGAATACCTCCCTGAGTGCCTTTCCCGCATCCGGGAGCGCCCATGAAAATCACGGCTTTATATTTGTCAGGGCGTTCGCCAATCATATGCTGTCAATGGATCGAAAAAGGGAATTACACTATCGAATTCCTTAGAAAAGCGTAACATTATTGTAAATTTTCCCGAAGTCATGCCTTTCAGTCCTTTTCTTGCGTCCCGCTACCTCAAACCGAAGCGGACGTTTGTCTCCATCATCACCGTTATTTCGATTCTCGGAGTGGCTCTCGGCGTCTGGCTTCTCGCTGTCGTGATCGCCGTTTTCACGGGGTATGGGGAGCGAATTAAGGAAAGTATTCTTGGATTTGAACCACACCTCGTCGTCGGCGCGGGCGGGATTATCGATAACTGGCCCGAGCCCTACGAAATACTAAAAGAGGTCGAGGGCGTCACCTCGGTATCCCCTTTCGTGACCGGCCAGGTCATCATGGAGGTCACGAACGAGCGCGGCACCTTTCGCAAAGCGCCGATGATTCGCGGGATTCTCCCCCCTGAAGGTGACGAGCTGGAGCGCATGAGAGGGAAACTCGCGCAGCGTCAGGATCCCAAATTCCCGACAGATCTCGAAAAGACGGTCCCGCGTGGCGATTTTGATGTGAATGGCTTTTACTCCGCGGTCGTTGGTGACGGTCTCGCCGAAGCCCACGGGATTGAAGTCGGCGATACGATCCTTCTCTATTCCACAGCCGATGTGACGAGACTGCTCGATTCACTGGACCGCGCTGAAGATTCGGACTCGGAAACGAAGAGAAAAGAAGGACTCAACGAGATTCGTGAAATGACGGCTCCGCAGGAAGTCACCGTCACGGGGATCTTTGACTCGGGGCATTGGGATTTTGACAGCAACATCGTTTTCGTTCATCTCGAAACCGCCCAGGTCCTTTACAATTTCGATCTCGATCAGTGCCATGGGATCGGCGTGAGAACAGTCGACGGATTCAGAGCGAATGAATTCCAGAAGACCTTCCATCAGCTTCTCCCGGAAAAATATCAGGCGGTGACCTGGTCGGAGATGAACAAACTCATTTTTGACGCGGTCGCTGCGGAACGGCAGGCGATGTATTTGATCCTCTTCATGATCATGATCGTGGGCGGATTTACAATCATGAACACGATGATTACGGTGACTTTCCAGAAGCGGTCGGAGATCGGACTTCTCAAAGCGCTCGGCGCGCGCGAAGGGCAGATTGCCTGGGTTTTCCTCTTTCAGGGCGTCCTCGTAGGCGTCGTAGGCGTCGTCGTCGGCCTTCTCATGGCCGAATTCACTCTTCATTTCAGAAATCACATGGCCGGCTGGATTGGAAGCACCTTCGGGGTCGATATCTTCTCGGAGGCAATCTATAAGGTCGATGGAGGCCTTCCCGCGAAGAAAACGCCGGAGGATTTTGCGATCATTTCGATCGGGGCCTTCCTCGCCTGCACGTTTGCTTCATTGATTCCGGCCATGATCGCCGCGAAGATGCAACCTGCCAAGGCACTGCGCAGCGAGTAACCCCCGCCGCCTCACCCCCGCAAGTTGGCGTCCGATACCCACCTCTTTTACAATACATGGACTTTTATCTTTCGATAGGAGGCGAGAAGAAGGGACCTTACTCTATCTTCAAAGTCTCAGAGCTCATTGAGAGCAAAGAAGCAACCGATGACACGCTGGTCTGGCATGTCGGCATGACCGGCTGGAAACCGCTCAAGGACGTCCCCGCGCTGGAAAACGTGTTTGAACACGTGAAACCCAAAGAAACCAAGGCCCCGGAAAGGGAGACCTACGAAATGCCGCCAGTCCCGGAAGAGACCCCGGACGGGTCGGGAGCAGCCACGGCGACGATGGAGGCTTCACCCGTTCACATTGCCACCAACGTGAGGCCCTTCCTCCGCTTCTGGGCGAGGATGTTCGACTATACCCTCGTTTCGGTGATTGTATTTCTACTCTCCGATGTAGTTATGCCCCAACCGCTTGAGGGCGAATCCGTCAACGATCTCCTGACCCGCTACATTGCAGAAATGCAAAAGCCGGAAGCCCTCCTCCTCGCACGAACCCAGTTTTTCGCGATGATCGGATGGCATTTTCTGGAGGGAATTCTCCTGCACGTGCTCGGAACCACTCCCGGAAAGGCGCTTTTCGGAATTCGTGTGAGACAAATCGACGGCACGAGGCTACAACCACTCAAATCAGTAGGGCGGTCATTTTACATATACCTATTAGGCGTTGGCTTTTATCAGGTTCCGTTTATTCTGATCGGCATGGTATTCAGCTTTTTCAGACTGATGTCGACAGGAGACTGCCTTTGGGATCAGCATCTCGGAAACAAAGTCGAATATACGAAACTTGGCGGTGTCAGGATAATGCTGGCCATAGGGGCATTTTTCGTTTTAATCATGTTACAATCACTTAAATTTTCATGAGTCGAAATTGTTCCATCGTACTTCACGCCCACGTCCCATGGGTGAAGCACCCCAATGTCGAGCACTGCCTTGAGGAAGACTGGTTGCACAGTGCGATCGTCGAAACCCATCTCCCCCTGCTGGAGATGCTCTTCCGGCTCCGTAGTGAAGAAGTGCCTTTTCACCTGACTCTGAACCTGTCACCAACGCTTCTCGCGATGATGAGCGATCGCTCACTGAAGCGGAGAACTCTCGCTTATCTCGACCGGACCCTGCGCCTTTGTCGCGACGAGGTCGAAAGAGGTGACATTACCGGTTTCGGCAAACTCGCGGAAATGTATGAAGATCGTTTCTTCCGCTTCCGCTCCCTCTTCGTCGATGAATGGCAGGGAGATCTCATCAAAGCCTTCGCCGATCTCCGCGACAGCGGCCACCTCGAGCTCACCGCCAGCGCCGCAACCCATGGGTTGCTCCCTCTTCATCTGCGTGTTCCCGAAACCGTTCAGGCTCAGGTCAGAGCGGGAATTCGTCAGTATGTTCAGTCTTTCGGCCGCATGCCCCGCGGCTTCTGGCTGCCTGAGTGCGCTTACGCCCCTGCTTTGAGCCGGCTTCTCAAAGGAGAGGGAATCGATTGGACCCTCGTTGAAGAACACGGCCTCACCACCTCGCCTCAGGCAGCGGACGAATTTCCTTTCGTGCCGGGAATCACTGCCGACGATCTCATGGTCTTCGGACGGGATCAGGCAAGCAGCAGCGAAATCTGGAACGCCGATGAAGGTTTCCCCGGCGACAGCCGCTACCGGGATTTCCTTCGTGATATCGGTCTGGAAGCGCCTCCCGAATACCTCGCCGATTACCTTGGAAAAAGTAACGAACGGCAGTTCACGGGGATTAAGTATTACCGTTCGGAACGGGATGGTGATAACAGCCTCCCCTACGATACCGACCTCGCCTCAAAAGCGCTCGAAGAGCACTCTGTTCGCTTCGTGAGCAGCCGGGGCGCTCAGCTCGCTGCCCTCGAAGCAAGTGGCGTTGAAAATCCGAACATCGTCTGTGCTTTCGACGCCGACCTCTTCGGACACTGGTGGTATGAAGGCACCGAGTTCCTCGAGAGAATTTTCAGAAAGACAGCAGCGCGTGAGGATTTCGCTTTCACCACTCCGTCCAAATACCTTGCGGCCAATGATGAACAGGAGTGGCCCTTCGCCTCCCCTGTTTCCTCATCCTGGGGTGAAGGCGGTTACTTCGAAACGTGGACGAATGAGCAGAACAGCTGGGTTCAGGCAGAGCTTCAAAAGAGATCTGAGCGCCTTGCCCGCTTCGTGAAACTGTTCGAAACCAACCGCAGCGAATACACAGACGAAGCGATCGCACGATATCAGAGGTGCATTCAATTGCTGACTCGTGAATTACTTCTCTCGCAGTCGAGCGACTGGGGATTCCTCATGCTGAACGAAGCATCGAGAGACTACGCAGAAGGCCGCACCAACGGCCACCTCGAAAACTTTGATCGCGTCTGGAGTCTGATGACTCAGGGCGGAAATGATGAAGAGCTCTCAGACATCGAGGCGATGAATCCGATTTTTGCGGATCTGCCGTGGAATCTTTTTGAACCCTATCAGTAAATTCCGGTTAGCAACCTGATGGCGGAGAATTACGTCTATTTTGATCTGGAAACTCAGCGCTCCGCGAATGACGTCGGAGGCTGGGATCGAAAAGCTGACATGAAAATGTCCGTCGGCGTGACCTACAGCACCGCCAAGGGTGCCTACATGATCTACGACGAATCGAACGTCCAGGCGCTCATCGACGAACTGTGTGAGGCCGACCTCGTGATCGGCTACAACCACATCTACTTCGACTATGAGGTGCTCATGGGATACACGATTCTCGATCTCAAAGAGCAGACCACGAATCTCGATCTCATGCTTGACCTCGAGAAAGAGATCCAGCATCGCCCCAAACTCGATGCCGTTGCAGAGTCTTCGCTCGGGGAAAGCAAAACAGCCGTGGGAACCGACGCGATCAAATGGTGGCAGGAAGGCCGCATCATGGACATCGCTGAATACTGCTGTTTCGACGTCAAAGTGACCAAGATGGTTCACGAATTCGGCGTCGAACACGGGATAGTCAAATACAAGAACCGCTTCAACCAGTCGCTCGAGATTCCGGTTCAGTGGTCTCTGCCGACTTGATCCTCCCCGCTCGCCCTCTGCAGAGCCCCTTCTCATTTTCACGCTCCCTGTCTCTTTCCCCCGCCCGGAAATGGACAGCGTTCGGCTCACGGCCGATTAGAGAGAAATTGATAGCAAACAGAAAATGAATGAGACTTTCTCATACTCTCAATGACTATCTTCAAGGATAGGTGACAGGAGAATCACTGGACAGTTTCACGATTCTCTCTCACGATGAGGAATGGCCAATCAACTTGAGCAACTGAAGCAGTTCACAACCGTCGTAGCAGATACCGGAGACTTTGAGTCGATGGTCGAGTATCAGCCGCAGGACGCCACCACGAACCCTTCCCTCATCCTCAAAGCCTCTCAGCAGGAACAATACGCATCACTCGTCGACGAAGCCGTTGTCGAGGGGAAAAGATCCTCCCTCAACGGTTCCGCACTCACCGAAGCGATCATCGACAAAGTCCTTATCGCCTTCGGGAAAGAAATTCTCAATATCGTCCCCGGTCGTGTTTCCACCGAAGTCGACGCCCGTCTTTCCTTCGACGAAGCGGGAACCATCGCGAAAGCGCACGACATCATCGACCTTTACAAAGAAGCGGGAATCGACCGCGAGCGCGTTCTCATCAAGATCGCCTCAACCTGGGAAGGGATTCAAGCCGCCACAAAGCTGCAGAAAGAGGGCATCAACTGCAACCTTACGCTCATGTTTTCGCTCGCCCAGGCGGTTGCCTGTGCCGAAGGCGGCATCAAACTGATCTCGCCCTTCGTCGGCCGAATCTACGATTGGTATAAAAAGTCGACCGGAAACGAATACACCGGAGCCGATGATCCCGGCGTTCAGTCTGTGCAGGAGATTTACAACTACTACCGCAAGTTCGGCTACGACACCGAAGTGATGGGAGCCAGCTTCCGCAACACCGGTCAAATCATCGAACTGGCAGGCTGTGATTTACTCACGATCGGAACCGGCCTCCTCGAAGAGCTTCAAAACACCGAGGGCACCCTCGAGAAGAAGCTCGACGCAAGCGAAGCCGCCAACGCGGATATCGAACGCCTCGAGATCGACGAGAAGACCTTCCGCTTCCTCCTCAATGAAGACGCCATGGCGACCGAAAAAACCGCCGAAGGCATCCGCGCCTTTTCCGCTGACATCGTCAAGATGGAAGCACTCGTGGAGTCGAAGCTGTAGCGCAGGGCGCTTCGCGCCGTAAAAGGTAAAAAGTTAAAGGTGAAAGGTCAGGATTTTTGCCACTCGGCACAGTAGCCATCTCGCTCCGAGAGATGCGGCGGAGCCTGTCCGCATCGCAGCCCACCCGACTTTTCACCTTTTACCTTTAACTTTTTACAGCGCGAAGCGCTTCTTGCGCTACTTTCACCGCGCTATGACCTCAAGTGAAATACGGCAATCGTTTCTCGACTTTTTCGAAGAGAAAAAGCACACCATCGTGCCTTCGGCATCGTTGATGCCGACCTCTCCGAACCTGCTCTTCACAAACGCGGGAATGAACCAGTTCATCCCATATTTCCTCGGGAGCGAAGCGGCGCCGTATGATCCCCCGCGCGCAGCCGATACGCAAAAATGCATTCGTGCCGGAGGGAAACACAACGACCTCGAGGATGTCGGCTACGACACCTACCACCACACCCTCTTCGAAATGCTGGGGAACTGGTCGTTCGGCAACTATTTCAAAGAGGAGGCAATCAACTGGGCCTGGGAACTCCTCACAGAGCGCTGGAAACTCCCCGCCGAGCGCCTTTACGCGACCGTCTACGCTCCGGCCGACGGCGATCCCGCTGAATTTGACCAGGAAGCGCACGATTTCTGGGCCGCCATTTTTGAAAAGGCCGGGCTCGATCCGAAAATCCACATCGTAAACGGAAACAAGAAGGACAACTTCTGGATGATGGGCGAGACAGGCCCCTGTGGCCCCTGCTCTGAGCTCCACATTGACCTCACTCCCGAAGGCGATACCAAAGGCAGCCTCGTCAACGCCGACGACTCCCGCTGCATCGAAATCTGGAACCTCGTCTTCATCCAGTTCAACGCGAACGAAGACGGCACCTTTCGCGCACTTCCCGCCTGCCACGTCGACACCGGCATGGGCTTCGAACGGGTCTGCTCCATCATCCAGTGCACGAAAGGACTCACCGATTTCAGCACCCTTGCATCGAACTACGACACCGACGTCTTTTCCCCGATTTTTGAAAAGCTCTCCGCTCTCACCGGAAAAAAATACACCTCCACGGTGCCTCAACACGGCAACCGCAGCGGCCTTTCCGAACAGGAGCAAATCGACATCGCCTTTCGCGTCATCGGTGATCACATTCGCACGACCAGTTTCGCCATCGCAGACGGCATCGAACCCGGAAACGGCGGTCGCAACTACGTGATCCGCAATATTCTCCGACGCGCGGTCCGCTTCGGGCGTATCCTCGGATTCGATGCCGAAAGCGCTTTCCTCCACCAGCTCGTTCCTGTGCTGGTCGAGCAAATGGGCAGCGTCTTCCCCGAACTCGCCGCTCGTCAGGAAAAAATCGAAGCCGTTCTCCTCGCCGAAGAGGAGCAGTTCAACCGCACTCTTGACCGGGGCCTGAAGCTCTTCAACGACGCAGCTGACAAAGTCAAAACGGGTGAGAAATTCCCCGCCGCCACCGTCGTAAAGCTCTGGGAAACCTTCGGATTTCCCACCGACCTGACCCAACTCCTCCTCGATGAACGCTCCATCGCCGCCGATAAGGACGAAGTTGAACGCCTCGTCGAAGCGCACAAGAACACCGGCGCAGAAGGTCAGACCACCAGTGTCGTCGAAGCCGTTTCCATCGAAACCAAAGTCGTGACCGAGTTCGTCGGATTCGAACAGGATGAAACCGAAGCGACCGTCGCCGAGTGGATCGAGAACGATTCCGGCATCTTCGCGATCGTCGACAAGAGCCCCTTCTACATCGAAAAAGGCGGCCAGCAGGGAGACATCGGTGAAATGATCTCCGACGGGGAATCCATTCCCGTGCTCGGAGCCATCGGCGTCGGCGAAGCCACCGTGCTCCAGGTCGGGAAGCGCGCCAGCTCGGATACCGTAACATTGAAACTGGATACCGAACGACGCCGCGGCATCGAAAAGCACCACACCGCGACACACCTCTTTCACTGGGCCCTCCACGAAGTCGTCGATCCCGACGCGACCCAGCAGGGATCGCTCGTCGCTCCCGACCGTCTCCGCTTTGACTTCAATTCCAAAGCGCTCACGACGGAGCAGCTTTCAGAAATCGAAACAAGGGTCAATCAGTGCATCTCCGACGACAGCGCTGTCGCCATTTCCGAGGTCCCTCAGGCAACGATCAAAGACAACCCGAACATCATGCAGTTCTTCGGCGACAAATACGGAGACCTCGTCCGCGTCGTCCAGATCGGAGGAGAAGCCGGAAATTTTGACGGTTACTCCATGGAACTTTGCGGCGGAACCCACGTCCCGAGCACGGGAACGATCGGTTTCTTTAAAGTGAAAAGCGAAGGCGCCGTCGCCGCCGGAATCCGGCGCATCGAAGCGGTTTGCGGAAGTGCCGCCGCCGATCTGATTCAGGATCAATCGGAAGCCGTCAGCACGGAGGTGAGCGAAGCCATCGCCAAACTCGAAGCGGCGAACGCAAAATTGAAATCGCTCGATAAAGACGAGATAACTGTAGCGACTGCCGGTAACCTTGCCGGGGAAATCTCAGAAGCTCTCGGGAAGAACGAACTCGCAGTGGCCAATGCCTCATTGAACCGGTTCGAGTCCTATCGCGACACGCTCAAAAACGCCGCCGTCGACGCAGAGAAAGCGGTTAAGAAAGCCTCTGCAGGCGCTGCCGCTCAGATCGCTTCACAATGGTTTGAAGAAACCCTCGCATCGCTCGATGGCAACACCTACACCGGTGTTCTTCCCGGTGACTCCCCCGCTCTCCTTCAGGAGGCAATGAACGTGATCAAAGCGCGGCAGTTCAGCGGAGCCGTTGCTCTCGCTCTCGTCGCCGACGGAACGGTTCATTTTGGAGCAGTGGTTTCAAAAGATGCTACCGACCGGTTCAAAGCCGGCGACATCGTTCGGGAATCCCTCGCTGTGGCGGGCGGTAAAGGCGGCGGCAAACCCGAAATGGCCCGCGGAGCCGCTCCCGATGCGGCTGATCAGGTCGATGCGATTTTAGCGAAAGCCTCTGAACAGCTGGGCTGATTTTTCATCGCTATGCCACTCATTCAAATCCGCACGAACGTGTCGCTTTCAGAGGAAGCGACTACTGTGCTTCTAAAAGAGGCTACGACCATCACCGCCCGTGAACTCGGCAAACCGGAGTCCATCATGATGGCGACGGCTTCGACCGGGGCGGCGATGCTGTTTGGCGGAACGAATGATCCGACAGCGCTCTTTGAAATCGAAGGCATCGAGCTCGAGGCCGCGCCGGCCCCGGCACTTTGCGACGCGCTCTGCGATCTTGCCGAAGCCCAACTTCAAGTCCCCGCAAACCGCGTCTTCGTGAAGCTCACCAACGTCCCCCGCGGTTTCTGGGGTGGGAACCGGAAAGTCTATTAATGCTCAACAGACCCGCTGATCAGGCGGCAGGGCGACGACAGCCTCAAGGAGGCCCCGGATTTCATCACGCCCCAATGCCTCAAATTTGGCAGCGGAGCTGAAACGGAGACAACACTTGCCGCAGTTCACCGAGGGATGCCGCTTCTTGAACGGAGCCAATGCAGCGGGCGGGACGTAGAGGCTCACGTAGTTTTTCTGAGCCGCGAGATTTGCGATGTCACCGAAGCCGAGCATCCCGTATTCGATCCCCTCTTTCGCCTCCGGAGCGACCTCAATAATCAAATCACGAATCGCGAGAAGCAGGGATTTTTGAGGCTCCTCGATCGAGGCAAGGTAAGCTTCGGGAGAGGAATCATCACGCTTCATACGCAGGATCATCTCATGAACTTGTAAGGAAATGCAGCAAAAAACGACTCAATAGAAGGGAACAACGCTTCCCCGAATATTATGAAGACAATCGAACTCACCTCCGAAAATTTCGACAAGACCCTTGCCGACACGACTCTCCCCGTTCTTGTGGATTTCCACGCCCAGTGGTGTGGTCCGTGCAAGATGCTCGCCCCGGTTCTTGAGGAGCTTGCCGAAGAAAAGGACGGCGAAGCGATCATTGCTAAAGTCGATATCGACGCGGCAAAAGACCTCGCAGCACGTTTTGAAGTCCGTTCGGTCCCGACTCTTATCGTTTTCAAAGACGGCGAAGCAGTCGTGGGAACCCGCGGCGCACAACCGAAAGCAGCACTTGCCTCCTTGATTGAGAAGGCTGCCGCCGGAGCTGTCGAATCCTGATTTTAAACTTCCCCTCCCGATCAAACCGGCCGGCCCCGAAAGAGGCTGCCAGTTTTTTCGCGTACGGGCCGGTTTGGAAAAATACCCATTCACCTACCGCCGTCCCTTCAGTAGAAAAGAGAATCCGTAAACCACCGAGGCAACGAGAACGATAAACGGACCGGTCGGAGTATCGAGGGCGAAGCTTACCGCAAGTCCGCCCGCGTTATATACGAGAGCGAGACACAGCGCAATCAGCATCACGACCCACATGTGACGCGAAAACCGCGAGGCCGTCGCAGCGGGAAGAACGAGAAGAGCAAGCGACAGAATTATCCCCGCAACCCTGACTAACAAAACCATGCTGATTGCCGTAATCGCGAGGAGGAGCAGGTAATAAAAATTGGATGAGATCCCCCGCAGCCGGGCAAACTCCTCATCAAAACAAACCGCGACCAGCTTGTGGTAAAAAAGGCCTACGAGCGTCAGGATCAGCGCAGCGAGAACTACCGTCGCGATAACATCACTCTTCGAGGTGAGAAGGATATCCCCGAATATGTAACTCTCGAGATTGACCGCCTTTCCGGGAGCGTAGTGAATAAAGAGCAGTCCCGCCGCCATCCCGAAAGCCCAGATTGCGCCGATGATGGTGTCCTCCCGTTCACTCGTCCGGAGACTGACCCAGCCGATGACTCCTGCCGAAAGGAGCGCCGCTATGACCGCGCCGACCATAGGCGTAAGCCAGGCAAGCTCGTAGACACGGCTGAAATAAATCGAAGCACCGATTCCGCCGAGAATACTGTGAGCAATCGCAGCGGCGATGTAACCGATTCGACGGGTCACGACAAAAGTCCCTACCACACCGAAGGTTAAGCTGGAAACGATTCCCGCGAGAAGCGCATAGCGAATCAGCGGAACATTTTGAATGGCTTCAAGGAACTCAGTCATGCTGACAGGCGGAATGGTCTCCCTGAACGTGGCGGGTGCGGCGGTCGTGTTCGAGACGTCTTCGACCACTGTAGATTTCTTTAATCGTATCGCCCGAAAGCGGAAGAGAATGACGGTGAACGCGATGATTCACACAGAGAACCGAATCCCCTATCAAAGACACAATATCGAGATCGTGTGTCACCACGAGGATGGTCATTTTTTTGCGAAGCTCGACGAGCGTCTCGAGAAACTGCTCCTCAACCGAAAGATCCACGTTCGCAGTCGGTTCATCGAGCAGCAGTAATTCCGGTTCGCAGGCAAGCGCCCGCGCAATCATGACACGCTGCCGCTGCCCCCCGGAAAGATCTGAAAAGGGACGATGCGCGATATCGGCGAGCCCCACCTCATCGAGCGACTCCATCGCAACGGACCGGCACTCTTTGGAGAAACGCCCCACACGGAGACGGTCGAGCCTGCCCATGAGAACGATATCGAGCGCCGAGATCGGAAACATCCGGTCAAACTGCATCGACTGAGGCACATAGCCGATGCGGGACCTGGCCTTTTCACACGACTCTCCGAAAATCCGCAGGGACCCCCGCCCGGGATCAAGCAGCCCGAGAAGCAACTTCAGCAAAGTCGATTTGCCGCCACCATTCGGGCCGATAACGCAAAGAGACTCCCCTTCAGTGACTTCGAAGGAGACCTCCTCTAGGACCCATGGTTTCCCGTAACGAAAACAGAGATCGTCGCATTGAACCACAACCCGCTTTTCTGCCATTTCGTTATCATGAGTGCTCACCCCGTCACTTAACAGGGTTTGGTGCAAGACTCAACAGGGTTGAATGCCCCTCGTGAATAATAGGGGCTAATGAGAATGCTTGCTGGTGGACGTCCAGGAGTTGATTTTATAGTGCGAATCCTTACCCAGCGCTTTCGAAGCCTCTGACTTGGAGATCTCTTTAGATCCATTCGTGACCACGGTGAGGACATGTGAGCCCTCGGACTTCTTGACGATTTTGATGGTCTTCACCCCTTTAATTTTAGCAATCGATGAGGCAATGGTGCGTTTGCAGCCATCGCAATCAATGCCGCTGAGGCTTCCCGTGTAGGTGACAACCGAATCTGCGTGGAGTTGACCCACGAATCCCAGAACGACAATTGCGAAAACAGTAATAATCTTTTGCATTTACCATAAAATTAAAACATGTTTAAGAAAAAAGCAAGTTAATGCAATAAATTTGCATTATTATTTGCAATTCGTTTGCATTAGCGGCACGGTCAGCAACTTTTCTATGAAATCACTTCATTATCATTTCCCGACATTTGCCAGGATTTTGCCTCTGGTTCTTTCCACAGCAAGCCTTCTCACTCCCGTCGTCGCCGAAGAAGAAGAAGAAGAAGTCTTCGAATACCAGGTCAATGCTGCCAACAGCATCATGGGAGACAACGCCAACATCGGTGGCTTCATCTTCCCTGAAATGTATGTCGCCGGCACATGGGGCGTATTCGATGGCAACACAGGGGCGGAAGACTACGCTACCGGTGGTCACGACCCGCTCAATGATATTGGATTTCAGAGCATAGAAATGCATCTTGGAATCAACTACGAAGACACCATCACCGGTATGATTGCGGGCTTCGGCCACATGGGGGCTGACGGCGTCTGGGAGGCGGAGCTTGAAGAAGCTTTCCTCCATTACTGGATCACCGACAACATCGCTATCGGCGGCGGCCAGTATCTCAGCCGATTCGGATTCCAGGCCACCAACCACGCCCACGACTGGCAGTTTGTGAATCAGAACCTCGTCAACAGTCGGATTCTCAACGAAGGCGAGCTGATCAGCCATGGTGGTGAGATCCTTTTCAAAACCCCGGGGAACAATGGCCTCCTCACCCTGGGCGGCGGGGGCGTTCGCTCGCACGCCCACGGCCATGATCACGGCCACGGAGAAGAGGACGAACACGATGATCATGATGACCACGAAGAGGACCATGATGACGACCACGAAGATCATGACGATCACGACCACGAAGAAGGTGAGCACCACTTCGAGGCAGATGACGCAGGATTCGCCAACTTCATTGTTTCTGCCGACTACCGCTTCCGTCTCCCCTTTGATGACAGCGTCGTGCTTTCAACTTCACTCGCCTTTGGTGAAAACGGGTTCAACCGTGACACCACCGCCTACGGGTTTGGTTTTCAGAAAGTCTGGAATGGCCATGACCACGGAGCCGGCCCTGAATTTTGCAGCGAGGCCATCATGCTTCAATCCGAGTTTATCGGTCGCAAGGTCAACGCCTACGACGAAGACGGTGATTCTTTGAGCTTCGATGACTACGGCATCTCAACGAGCCTCCTCTATGGATTGAGCGACAAGGCAACACTCTCCCTTCGTCACGATTGGGTCACCGGTGTCGAAATCGCCGAGCTCTCAGAGTCTCAGCGCATCTCCGCCGCCCTCACCGCATTTGTTGATCCGGGGCAGCGCATTCGGACCCGAATTCAGTATGACTACACGATGAACGACGACATCGGTGGCGAGCACGCCGCATGGCTCCAGGTTCAGATCCAGTGGGGTGGCCTCGGCGGCAGCCACGCCAATCACAACCACTAGGCTCGAAGAGAGCACCCCGAATCAATGTGTCCTATCGCGGACGAAGAATTTTCTTCTCCGCATAGGACATTTTCTTTTTATTCTTCCCGCTATACGGATAGCCGGCCCGGTCATCCGAATAGGAACCCGATTGGCAGGCGGTTACAAATGGGAGCGTCAGGGCGGAAAGAATCACGAGGCAAAGGAGGGGTCTCATGCCTCTGAATTACGATTATCCCCGCTCAAAGGGCAAGCTTTCAGATTGACGCCTCTTCGCGGACATCGTCATAGTATTGACGATGAAAACAGCCTTTTTACTATCGCTGGCACTCTTCACCCTTGCCGGGTGCACCACGAACACTCCGGATTCCGGAAGTGAAGGATACTATTCCACGGAACCGGTGAGACCGGTCGACCGCGCCGTCAACCTTCAGGATCAACTGGGCGCGTCTACCAGATCACTCTACTGAGGAAAAATCCTACTCTTCTTCGAGCATGATTTCCGGAAGCCCCTCCGGAGGAGCAGGCTGTGAAGCGAGGAATTTCTCGACCCAGGCAATGTTGTAATCACCGGAGCGGAAAGCATTGTGCTTCAGAATTGACGCCTGAAAAGGAATTGTCGTCTTGATGCCTTTGATCACAAACTCATTGAGAGAGCGGATCATGCGGGCAATCGCGATTTCACGCGTCGCACCGGTCACGATCAGCTTGGCGATCATCGAATCGTAGTTCGGCGGCACCTCGTAGCCACTGTAGACGTGAGTATCAACACGGACACCACGACCACCGGGAGCGTAGAAAAGACGAATCTTGCCGGGGCTCGGCGCAAAATTGTTGTAGGGATCCTCAGCGTTGATACGGCACTCGATGGAGTGACCGCGTGGCTCGCTGTAGACGACGTGATCGGAAAGCGGGTGTCCCGCAGCGATCCTGATCTGCTCTTTGATAAGATCACAACCTCGAACTTCCTCGGTAATGGGATGCTCCACCTGAATCCGGGTGTTCATCTCCATGAAGTAGAAATTCTCGTTATCGTCGACGAGATACTCGATCGTTCCGCAGTTCTCGTAGCCGATGTTTTTGACAAGTGTCTCGGAAGCTTCAGCCATCCGCTGGCGGAGCTCGTCGCTGAGGAGAGGAGACGGGGTCTCTTCGATGATTTTCTGGTTCCGGCGCTGCATCGAGCAATCGCGCTCACCAAGCTCTTTCACGTTTCCGTGACTGTCGGCGACAATCTGAAACTCTACGTGGTGAGGGTTCTCAACGAGGTGCTCGATATAAACATCAGGGTTGCCGAAACAGGCCTGCGCTTCCTGACGCGCCGCATGAAACGCGCTCACAAAGCTCGCCTTGTTCAGGGCGGGACGCATCCCGCGACCACCGCCACCGGCGCTGGCTTTGATCATGACGGGATATCCGATTTCATCAGCGGCTTTGATCGCCTCCTCTTCTGATTCAACAATCCCATCCGTCCCGGGAGTCACCGGCACACCGTATTTGGTCGCGGTGGCGCGGGCCTGGTTCTTGTCACCCATCATCTTGATGATCTCGGCTGATGGGCCGATGAACTTCACATTGCAGCTCTCACAGAGTTCCGCGAAGCGTGGGTTTTCGGAAAGAAACCCGTAACCTGGATGAATCGCGTCGACGTTGGCAATCTCGGCAGCAGATAGAATCGCTTCCATCTTGAGATACGAGTCAGCACTCGCCGCAGGCCCGATGCAAATCGCATCATCAGCGAGGTGCACGTGCATAGAATCCGCATCCGCCTCGGAATAAATCGCAGTGGTCCGAACTCCGAGTTCTTTTGCTGCGCGAATGACCCGGAGGGCAATTTCCCCCCGGTTGGCTACGAGAATATTTTTAAACATGACGTCTGGCTCCCGATGAATGGGGTTCTAATCAGCTTGTGTGCAGCCGATTAGGATGTTTTGACGCGGAAGAGCGCTTCCCCGTACTGAACCGCAGTTCCGCTCTCAATAAGGATCTCAACGATCTCACCGGAAACCTCGGCCTGGATTTCATTCATCACCTTCATTGCCTCAACGATGCAAACAGGTGTGTCAGCGGAAACTTTTGAGCCGACCTTTACAAAATCATCCGAATCCGGTGACGGAGCCGCGTAGAAAGTTCCAACCATAGGGGAGGTGATTTCCTCAACTCCGGCAGGCAGCCCGGCAGGGCCAACTGCAGCAGCAGGAGCCGCCGCGCCCACAGCAGGAGCCGGTGCAGGAGCTGCATACTGAGGAGCCGGAGCGCTGGCCATCAATTGCTGAATAGCCTGCATATCAACGTCGCCCCCTTTTTTCAATTCGAGCTTAGTTTCGTCCTGCTCAAGTTTGAACTGGGAAAGCCCATGTTCGTCCATGAGCTCTACAATTTTTTTAATTTCTTTGAAGTCCAATGCGATCCCTCTCAGTTAAGTTACAATTTGCGACTGGCGCGCCGTATTCTCACGTAGATAATGACAGGACGCCAGCGCTAAAATCAGCCCGATAGAATACGCATCTGAGCGGTTCGTCAAGTACGACCGTTGCTAATCGCCGCCATTACTGCCTCAATTTCAGCGTGAGTATTGTAGAAATGGGGACTGAAACGCAAATAAGGCACCCCTGACCGGTCATGGCGAAAACTCAGCACGACTTCTTTTTCGAGTAAATAAGAGTATAACCCCTCGATTTGCCCGGGGTTGGCGAAGTCAGTGAAGGAAGTGATCCCCGAAGCGTTAATTCCCGTCTGAGGCCCGACAACATTGAAGCCCATCGACTCAAGCCCCTTGCAAATGGCAGTCTTCAACTCAAGGAGACGCGCCTCGACTGCGGGGATTCCAATCCCATTCAGCATATCGAGTGATGCTTTCATACCGACAAGTCCCTGCGCATTCAAAACGCCGGGCTCGTAGCGACGCCCTCCGGGCTCAAATTCGACCGCGTCCTGAGCAATAAAATTCGGCGACTTTACGTTCCAGGCCCCGAGAAGACTGGGTTCCAGCTCTTCGAAGCGATTTTTGTCCACGTAGACAATCCCTGCGGTCATTGGCCCGAGCATCCACTTGTGAGAATCGGCGCTCATGAAATCGACGTCCTTCGCCAGGGTCTCAAAGGCACCGCAGGTCTGAATCGCGTCGAGACAGAAAAGCGCTCCGTGTTTCCGAGCCAAAGCACCGATCGCCGCGGTATCGAGCCGGAAACCGGTCAGGAAGTTATTCGATGCGAGCGCGAGAAGGCGTGTCTTCGGCGTCATCGCCGCCTCGACCAGCTCAGGAGTGATCGCCCCGGTCTCACCGGGCTGGAGATACACAACTTTGACGCCCTTTCGCTCGAGAAATTTCCAGGGATAAACGTTCGCGGGATAGTCATCGAGATAAGTAATGATCTCGTCGCCTTCGTTCCAGGAAATCCCGTTGGCAACGAGGCTCAAACCCAGGCTCGTCGGCCCAAGCAGGGCGATTTCATCCGGGCTGCTCTGGATGAGCTTGGCAGCGGAAACCCGCACCTCGTCCATGTCCTTGAGGAGCACTTTGGAGTAATCAAGCTCCCCCGTGGCAGAAGCGCGATTGAATTCATCCATCGCGCTGATGGCAACTTGCGGGATCGCAGTGACTGCCGCATGAGCCATGAAAATACGATCACGGCAGGCAGGGAAAGATTCCCGGCGAAAAGATTCGTCGGATTCGAGACGGGAAATAAGATCGGACATGACGAATTAGACGCGGCGGGCGCGCTCACCTTCCTCAATCAATTCCCAAAACTGCTTCGAGCCGGCCAGCTCCTCATCATCCTCAACCGGAAGATTGGCGCGGTAGAGAAAATCCTGAAAGGTATTCTTGCTCAAAACGCGGTGAACGATGACCGACTGATGATCATCGGACACTTCAAAATAAATCCGGACATCACTCGCGCGATAGCGGTAGAGACTCTTCCCATCGCGCTGAATCTCACCAAACGGCGCATCGGCAGGATGATCTTCGATCCCTTCAAGATCTTCAGGACGAACCTGAAATTCACTCAACACCTCCAACTGCTCAAGCGTCGGCAGTTGTGAGATCTCGGCTGCACTGATTTCGTTAAAAATTACCTGGAACACGCGCCAATCTTCCCTCGAACCGGCGTCCGAAACAATGGAAAACTTTGAGTAAATACGCAGGAGGGACGCAAGCCGCAGCACGGCACTTCCCTTCGATGTCATTACGCGATCAATTCCAAAATAGAATTGAAGGGCCACCCGCCTCCCCGATACCCTCGGGAATGCAAAAAAAGAATCGCCGATACGGAATCGAACGTCGTCAGTTTCTCAGCTACCTCGCCACGGTATCGGCGATCCCCTATCTTCCGGATTACGCATCAGGCCAGATTCTCGAATCGCCTGCTTTTTCCTCTAATCCCTTTACCCTCGGAGTGGCCTCAGGTGATCCCGAGCCGGATGGCGTCGTCATCTGGACCCGCCTCGCACCAAACCCACTCGATGGCGGCGGCATGCCATCGGAACCCGTTCGGGTCCGGTGGGAAGTCGCGGGGGACGAAGCCTTCACTCAGATCTCGCAAACCGGGAATGCTCTCGCAATGCCGCAACTGGGCCACTCGGTCCATGTTGAAGTTGAGAATTTAAGACCGCATCGCTGGTACTTTTACCGCTTTCACACCGGCAGCGAAACCAGTCCGGTCGGCCGCACGCGAACGGCACCACCACGAGACGCGAGCCCGGACAGGATGCGCTTTGCCTTCACCTCCTGCCAACATTTCGAAACGGGGTATTTCAACGGCTACCCTCACATGGCGGCAGAGGACCTCGATCTCGTCGTTCATCTCGGCGACTACATTTATGAATACGGAGGCGTCGATAACAAACCGCGAAAGCACATCGGAAAAGAAGTCGAAACCCTCGCCGAATACCGAACCCGCTACTCGCAGTATCGTCTCGACAAAGAACTGCAGGAAGCCCATCGCCTTTTCCCCTGGCTCGTGACCTGGGATGATCACGAATTCGATAACAACTGCGCCAACCTCGTCTCCGAGGAAGAGGGGATTTCGCCGGAGGCATTTCTCGCACGCCGCATGAACGCCTATCAAACCTATTACGAATTCATGCCGCTTCGCCGCAGGTCATTTCCCCGGGGCCCCAACATGAAACTCTACCGGGAATGCCAATTCGGAACCCTCGCCAATTTTCACGTTCTCGACACCCGTCAGTACCGAACCGACCAGCCGAACGGCGACCATCAAAAACCGATGGAGGGAAAGGTGTTCGACCAAAAGGCTACCATGCTCGGAAAAACCCAGGAGCAGTGGCTCATGAAAAATCTCCTCCAATCTCCTTCGACCTGGAACGTGCTCGCGCAGCAGGTCATGATGGCTCCCCTCAACCGCGGAGAAGGAGAAGACAAGCGCTACTCAATGGATCAATGGCCCGGGTATGAGGTGAGCCGCCGGCGCCTCCTTCAGTTTTTCCACGACAGGCAAATCCCGAATCCCATCGTCCTCACCGGCGACATCCATCTCAACTGGGTCAATGACCTGCAGCTGAATTTCGAAGATCCCAATTCACCACTCGTAGGCACCGAATTCGTGGGCACCTCGATGACCTCGGCAGGCAACGGAGGCAACGTCATCCCCGAATACGAGAGAGCCGCCGCGCAGAATGATTTTGTGAAATGGTACAATTCCAACCGCGGCTATGTTTCCTGCGAACTCACTCCGAAACTCTGGACTTCCTACTTCCGCACCGTTGCCTATGTCGACAAGCCGGGCGCCCCCATGGAAACCAAAGCAACCTACATCGTCGAGAGCGGAAGACCGGGCGCAAAGCGCGCCTGACCTCAACAGCCCGTCACCATCCAGATAAAGACAAGGAGAACAAACACGGCAACCACCCACCAGAATTTCTCTTTTGGCGTTTTCCGACTCCGCCCCGAACCGAATTCCCTCTCAACAAAATCGTCGTAGTCGAAATCATCATCCCCATCGACACCGATTCCGTCGTAGATCGCTGAGCGCATCCACCTTCCATTCTCCTTGCGAGCACCGCAGGCATGACACCCCCGTGCGTTCGGCGAAACGTCAGCATCACATTCAGGGCATTTAAAATCGGAAGGGTTCATTGAGACTCCTTTTCGTTATCTTTATCCCTTTCTTTTTCAAAAGAAAACAACCAAAGATCCGCAATCCCATCACCACACAAAAAAAGCCGGAGCATCACTGCCCCGGCTTCTTCGAAATTAATCTAACGAATTAGACACTAGCTGTAAGAAGCCTGTGAACCTTTGATGTCACGCTTCTTGAGCCATGGCATGAGGTTACGGAGACGCTTACCGACCTTCTCGATCTGGTGCTGTGAACCTTCTTTACGAAGCTCTTTGAAGTTCTTGCAACCTGTCTCGGACTCTTTGATCCACTCTTTAGCAAATTTGCCGGACTGGATATTTTTGAGAGCACGCTCCATTTTCTTCTTAACCGAAGCATCGATAATGGTAGGACCGGTTTTCACATCGCCCCACTCTGCAGTGTCGGAGATTGAGAAACGCATGCCGCCGATTCCCGACTCGTTGATAAGGTCAACCGTGAGCTTGAGCTCGTGAAGACACTCGAAGTAAGCCATCTCAGGCTGGTATCCCGCTTCCACGAGAACTTCGAAACCGGCTGTGATGAGCTGGCTGACACCACCGCAAAGAACCGTCTGCTCACCGAAAAGGTCAGTTTCAGTTTCCTCTTCGAAAGTGGTTTCGAAAACGCCGGCACGTGTGCCACCGATTCCTTTGGCCCATGCGAGAGCGATTTTCTTCGCCTGACGATCCTTGTTCTGATGAATTGCGATGAGAGAAGGAACACCTTTGCCCTCAACGAACTGACGACGAACGATGTGTCCCGGTCCTTTAGGAGCAACCATGATCACGTTGACGTTTGGATCCACTTCGATGGTTTTGAAGTGAACTGCGAAACCGTGCGAGAAAAGAAGTGTCTTACCTTTTTCAAGGTGAGGAGCGATATCACTGTTGTAGATCGCAGCGATTTTCGTATCAGGAGTCGCAATGAAAATCACGTCCGCTGCTTTGACGGCATCAGCGGTGTCCATGACTTCGAAGCCGTATTCCTCAGCCACTGCACGTGATTTGCTTTTTGCGTAGAGGCCGATAATGACCTTCACTCCGCTGTCTTTCAAGTTCAGGGCGTGTGCGTGACCTTGTGATCCGAAACCGATCACGGCACAGGTCTTGTCTTTAAGCACTGCCAGGTCCGCGTCTTTGTCTGTATAGATTTTTGCTGCCATTTCTACGTTTTTGTAAGGCGCGTAGGTTCCGCTCAAACAGGAGAATGGTCAACATGTATTGTAAGCGGTACATAAGGAGACACTTCGCTACGTCAACTTTTACCAAAAAGGCACTCCCGTTTTTCTGCTTCTTGACGGTTCGGCATCTCTTCGCGACTGTCTAAGATGGATCTCACAAAAACCGCATTTGGATCATGGAGTGGTGGCCGCTTCATGCACTTTGGGCAGCGCATCGAAGAAGACCGCTGGGTCAAACTCGCCCGTCAGGCCTATGACGAAGGCGTTCGCACATTCCTCACCTCGGACGTCTACGGGATTGGGCAGGGAGACGAACTCCTCGGAAAAGCCCTCGAAGGCATCGACCGCGATGACTACTGCCTCGTTGCCATGATCGGGCATGACATTTATGACGGACAGCGCGCCGGTGCCAAAGGCTATGCCCGCTTCACGCACCCCGAACTCCGCGGCCCCGACGGCTACGAGGAATACCTTGAGCGCGCCACGAAGAAATGCGCCGACCGCTGCGGAACCGATCACTTCGATATCGTGATGCTGCACAACCCCGACTCGATCGGATACTCGAGCCCCGATGTCTGGAAAGCGATGAAATCGCTGCGCGAAAAAGGGCTCACTCTAAACACCGGAATTGCCCCCGGACCCGCAAACGGTTTTGCCATCGACATGGCTTACTGCATGGAAAACTTTCACTCCGAAATTGATTCGGCGATGATCATCCTGAATCCGATGGAACCCTGGCCCGGACGCTACGTGCTCCCGATCGCTCAGGAATTCGACATCGATATTCTCGCCCGCGTCGTCGATTTTGGCGGAATTTTCCACGACGACGTCAAGCCCGGCCACTTTTTCAAAGACGGTGATCACCGCACCTACCGCCCCGAAGGGTGGATCGAACACGGCAACGAGAAGCTTGAGAAAATGCGCCCCATTGCCGAAAAACACGGACTTACGATGCTGCAGCTCGCCTGCGCCTGGGACCTCAGTCAGGCCCCGGTGAAATCAGTCGGACCCACCTTCGTCCAGGAAGCCGGAGATGACGCCCGCCCCATCGAGGACAAAATCAGCGAATTCGCCGCCCTTCCAGACGTCACCCTCTCCGCCGAAGAAGTCGAAAAAATCCGACAAATTGGAGACAACGAAGGGTGCATGGTTCTCAAAGGAGCAAGCACACGTCACGAGGGAATCGAGCCTCAGCCCGATCACTGGCCGATGCGCCCCGAGCTCGAACCGATGCTCGCGAAGTGGAATCTCGACGCGGCCTGGTAGCGCCCTCAAAAAAAGGGAATCCCCCTCCCTCTGCGGGCCCTGCTCATCAGAACTTCAAAACGGCTGTCACCGGATAATGATCCGAGGGCAGCCGTTTTTCTTTTCGATATCGATCGATCGCAGCGGACTTCACCTCGAACGAGGGCGAGCAGACAACCCAGTCGATCCGCTTGCCGTTATCCGTTTCGGCAAAGCCGGTAAAGGTGCCCTCCTTCTCAGGCACGACCTCGGGATTGAGGTGACGAAACGTATCGACGAATTTCCCGTCAGCACCGATCAGCGCGCGATGGGGAGGGCTTGCGTCTACGCAATTGAAGTCTCCCGTGATGATGAATGGAGTCTCGCCCGCGATTTTGGGAATGCGTTCACGAATCAGTTTCGCCGACTCCTCACGAGCCACCTCACCTTTGTGATCAAAATGGGTATTCGCGTAGAGGATCTCTTTTCCTGAAGATTTCTCTTTGAGACGCACCCAACTCACAATCCTCGGCAAACTCGAATCCCAGCTTTTCGAAGCGACCACCTCCGGCGTTTCGCTGAGCCAGAAAGTTCCCGCATCCAGTTTTTCAAACCGATCTTTTTTGAAAAAGACCGCGCAGGACTCACCGCCATCCGGGGTACGGGGAACCGAATACACCTGATACTCCGGTAACTTCCCGGCGAGGAACTCAACCTGAAAATCGACCGACTCCTGCAAACCGAGCAAGTCCGGCGAAGTGCGTGAGATCGTCTCCGCGACCAGCTCTTTCCGATGAGGCCAGGAATTGTCACCGTCGTTCGCGGTGCCAAAACGAATGTTAAAAGACATCACCGAGAGGTCTTCGGCGACCAGAGGCGTCGCAAAAAAGCAGAGTAGAAAAAGGAGCGTTCTGATCATGACAGTCAGAATCCTAAAGCGCCCCCCGTCTCACGACAAAGGAAAAACACCTGGCCTGATAGTGGCAATCTCGCTCCGCAAAACGACAGAAATTCGTGAAGATTTCCCGGCAAAGCCCATCAGCTGCGCCCGCCTTCAAACACGAATCGATCAAGAGCAGGTTTGAAAAGCTCCCGAAGCGAGACAGTCTCCCGGACGGAGCCATTCTTTACTTCTCTGCTACTTCGCTCCTCTACTTCTCCCTATCCCTCCAGCATCCGCTTCGCCAACCGATACCCTTCGACATCGGCATTTGAGCTCATGTCGCGGAAGAGGTTGTTCACCTTTCCACAGGAGGCCTTATTGAAGAATCGAACCGTTTCGACAAGGTCATCACGATCCGCTTTGCCTGATTCGATCAGCTGCTTCGCGTAACCCATCGAGGCAGTCATCGCGAAAAGCTCAGCGCCGACTTCCACAAAGCGGCCGAGTAGAACCTGCTTCTTCTCGAGCTTGGGGCCATAGCGTAACATCGCGTGAAACAGTTTCCTCGCGAGTTTCTTACTCAGGGTTCGAACTTTACGGGCATCACTTCTGAATTCAGGCAACGCACCCGATACACCTCCGAATGACGGCAACCACAGCATCGGATACCAACGACCGTAGAACCAGGCCGAACGCATTGCCGCTCTGACCCGATCCCCCATCGGCAGCATCGTGTTCAATACCGGCCCACCCACCTTCAAATGAGGATCCAGCGCTTCACGGGCAATGAGGAGTCGCATGATCTCACTCGACCCTTCGAAGATCGTATTGATCCGGCTGTCGCGGAGAAAACGCTCCACCGGAACCGGTTCGTCGCCGCGAGCGGCAAGTGACTCAGCCGTTTCGTAACCACGTCCACCTCTCACCTGCATCGTCTCATTGACAATGTCCCAGCCCTTTTCAGTTCCCCACATCTTGGCGAACGCCGCCTCAATCCGAATGTCTGACTTCTTATCACGATCAACTAACAAGGACACATATCGGACCATCGCCTCAATCGCAAAAGTCTCCGCTTTCATCGCGGCGAGCTTCTGGGCGATCGCATCATGACGCCCCACCGGAGCCCCCCACTGGACCCGTCTCCCCGCCCAGGCCACCGACCACTCGAGGCATCGCCTGCCCAAACCGACACAGGCAGCCGGCAGCGTAATCCGCCCCGTGTTCAGAGTCGTGAGCGCGACCTTCAAACCCCGTCCCTCCGCGAGGACGAGATTTTCTCTCGGAACCACAACGTCGGTGAAAGTAATCACCGCATTATAGAGAGCCTTTAATCCCATAAAATGACAGCGACGCGTCACTTCCACACCGGGCGTGTCCATCTCAATGATGAACGCACTGATCCTGGGCTTCGCCGGATCGGAATCCGCCATCCGTGCCATCAGGATGATGACACCGGCCTTGACGCCGTTCGTGCACCAGAGCTTTTCACCGTTGATAATGTAATCACCCGAATCGGGATCAACCGTCGCGGTTGTCTCGATCTTGGCAGGATCCGAACCCACGTTCGGCTCGGTCAGGGCAAATGCCGAAATCTCCCCTTTCGCACAGCGCGGCAAATACTTCCTCTTCTGCGCTTCGGTGCCGAAAACGATAAGTGGCTGAGGCACTCCAATCGACTGGTGAGCCGATAGCAGCGCGGTGAGGTTTCCGCAGTATTTGCCGAGCACCATCGCGGCGCGTGAGTAATTCGTCTGAGAGAGACCGAGTCCGCCATAGCGGCGCGGGATCTTAATTCCGAAGGCGCCCAGATCAGCGAGTCCCTTGATCACTTCATCCGAAATCTCTCCGGTTCGGTCGATCTCATCGGGATCGACGTTCTCTTTAAGAAAAGTCTCGAGCCTCTCGAGAAAGGCGTCGCCCTGATCTTCATCCTCGACGGTTTGCGCGGGAAAAGGAAACATCGATTTGAAATGGGGATTCCCCATGAAAAGCGAGCTTCCGAAACTTCCAACCTCTCCCGCCTCAACGCGTGAAGCCTCGGCCAGCTCCAGCGCAGCGCGCTCCTCAGCTGACATTTTCGAGGTGTCTATGACACCTCCGGAAGACTTGTTATTTTTGTCATTCACTACTTTTTTCATTTCACAGGTTCCTTTCCAGTTTCAGGGTTTTCCTACCGCGGGCATATTCAAGCGGCCCACCCCGGAACGGGGCGAAACCGGTTCCCATGACCATGGCAAAATCAATATCATCGGCATCGAGGGCGATACCTTCGTCCAGACAGAGCGCCGCCTCCCTCGACATAAGACCTGCGAGCTGTTCGGCGATTGCGCTTCGACTCAGCGCAGTGACCGGCAGATCCGGCCTCATCGCCACTACCGGCTCTCCCTTTTCATAAGGATAGAATCCGCGACCGGATTTCTTTCCGAGATTTCCGGAAGCGAGATGCCCCTTGATGCAAACCGGAAGGGCAAAGCGGGCGCCAAAGGTTTCTCCCATCGTCGCCGCGACATGAGAAGCCACATCGAGGCCCACTTCATCAAGGAGACGCAACGGCCCCATCGGCATGCCGAAATCGAGCATCGCCTCATCGATGTAGGCAGGCGTGTAGCCTTGATCGACCAGCTTCCCGGCCTCAATCAGGTAGGGCATCAAAATGCGGTTTACGAGAAAGCCGGGGGAGTCTTTGACCACGACAGGAAGCTTACCGATACTGCGGACGAATGAGAGAACCCGCTCGACCACTTCGGGGGACGTCCACTCCGTCACAACCACTTCGACCAGCTTCATCCGGCTCACCGGATTGAAAAAATGCAATCCGATGATCCGCTCCGGATGAGTAACGCCCTCAGCCTCGCACAATTCCGAAATCGGAAGAGCCGAAGTATTCGTCGCAAGGATCGTTTCGTCAGAAGAACGCGCGCAGAGATCCGCAAAGATCTTCTTCTTGATCTCCAGATTCTCAACCGCCGCCTCAACGATGAGATCGCAACCGTTCAAAGGAAGCGCCTCCGCTGATGGCGTGATGAGATCCATTTTCCTCATCGCTTCGTGTTTCGTCAGGATTCGCTTGCGAACCGCTCCGCTGAAGAGCTTTCTCACCGCTTCCATTCCCGCAGCCACCTTGCCGCGATCGACGTCGCGCAGAATCACAGAGGCGCCCCGGGCCGCGAACCACTGGGCAATGCCCGAACCCATCACCCCTGCACCTATCACAGCCGTGCGGGTCACGGGAGGAAGGGAAGCACGATCCACTTCAGGATCGTAGCGGAATTTTTTTGAGCGCTCCTGCAACCGGAAGAGCCGCATCAAATTACGAGCTTCGCCGGAGCGGGCCAGTTTCATTACCGCCTCCCGTTCGCGTTTCAAAGAACGATCAACGGGGCCATATCCGCCGCGACCCACCACCTCGATAGCGGCTTCCTGAGCCGGGTAGTTCCCCCGTGTTTTTCTAAGCAGGTTCCGACGGGCAAAGCCGCGAATGACAAGGCTCGAAAGAGGATTGTTCGTGAGGAAGAATGACTTTCTCGACACCGCGGGGCCACTCACCATTTTCCCTGCGGCAGCGATGAGCCGCTCCCGGGGAACGACCTGGTCAACGATCCCGACACTCTTCGCGTGTTTTGCCGCATAGGCTTTACCGCTCAGGATCGCGGCAAGGGCTTTGGGAAGACCTGTCAACCTTGGTAGTCTCGTGGAACCTCCCCAGGCGGGAATGATTCCCAGAAGCGTTTCGGGCAACCCGATTTTGGTCGAACTGTCATCGCTCGCGATTCGATAATCACAGGCAAGCGCCAGTTCCAGGCCACCACCCAGACACGCCCCGTGAATCGCAGCAACCGTCGGCATCGGCAAGGCTGCAATCCGTGCAAAGACCTTCTGACCCTTAACAATGAGATGCTCAAGCAACTCCTCGTTTGCACTGGCAAGAGAATCGAGATCGGCTCCGGCGATGAATACTTTAGGCTTTGCGCTCTTGAAAACCACTCCGTCGGGTTCAATTCGCTCAACAGCATCAAGCGCTAAATCCAGCTGATCCAATGTAGCCTCATCAAAGATGTTGGCCGCTTTGTCAGGATTATCAAAGATCACCCCGGCAATATTCCGGTTCGTTAACTCAATGTGGATCCCATGTTTCCCCTGACGATGCTCCACAGACGGACCGCCCTTTTCTTCAGGTGATTTCTCTCTCAGTATTTCTGTTGCCATTTTTCTATCCTTTCTAATTTAAAGTGTTTCCAAGCACGCCGCCGCGCCCTGGCCGCCTCCGATGCAGAGGCTGACGAGGCCGCACTTTTCGTTGCGGCGTTTCAGTTCGAGTAAAGTGGTGAGAACGAGACGCGCTCCGGTCGCCCCCACAGGGTGCCCAAGAGCGATGGCCCCTCCATTCGGATTGAGCCTATCCTGCGGAAGCTCGAGACCGTCAAAGGCCGGCGTCTTAAGGAGTTTTTCCACCGCTATGACCTGCGCCGCGAACGCCTCGTTCACCTCCACGACCGCCGCGTCATGTGGACGAAGTCCCGTTCTTTCATGCAGGTTCCGAATCGCAAAAGCAGGACCAAGCCCCATTCGTTTCGGATCACATCCGCTGTAGGCAAAATCGACGAGACGACCGAGCGGCGAGTAGCCTAACTTTTCAGCACGCTCCTCTGTCATCACGAGCATCGCTACCGCACCGTCCGTTATTTGAGAACTGTTTCCCGCCGTGACCGTTCCGGTTCCGCGTTCGAAGACCGGTTTCAGTTTACCCAATGCCTCCATCGACTGGCCCTCACGGATTCCGTTGTCCGCCTCTGCAAACTTTCCGCCGGGGAGATAGACCGGGCAGATTTCCTCTCTGAAACGTTCACGGGCCGCCGCTGCTTTGCGATGGGATTCGAGGGCAAAGTAATCCTGATCATCGCGGGAAATTTCAAAGTCCCTCGCCAACAACTCCGCGGTCTCACCCATATTCATTCCCGAGACGGGGTCGGTGAGCCCAAGCTTGAGCCCGATCACGGGGGCAAAATCCGAGGGATTGAATTTCAGTGCCGCAGCCACCCTGCCGCCCGCAGATTTCATCCGCGATAATGCGTTGAATTTGGCAGCCGCGACAGCTGAAAAGAACAAAGGAATACGTGACATGTTTTCCGTTCCGCCAACGATAAAAATTTCTCCCCGGCCTGCCGCGATTCTCTCAGCGGCAAGAGTGAGCGATTCGAGTCCACTCCCGCAGTTCCGGTGAACCGTCATCGCGGGAACTGACTCGGGAATTCCCGCTCTCAGTGCGATAACCCGGGCAATGTTCGCCGCGTCGGCGGGTTGGGAAACGCAGCCGAAAATGGTCTCATCAATCAAAGCAGGATCAATTCCGACTCGACCTAAGAGGGTTTGCACCACGACCTTACCCTGTTCAGTGGCATCGAGAGAAGCGAGGTCGGTTCCCATTTTCAAAAAGGGAGTTCTAACCCCGTCGACGACGACGAGTGATTTTCTGGATCGGCTGGTATCTGGTGAATTCATGATTTGATAGTGGTGGTTGCGGTTGCCATATCCGGAGCCGCTTTGTGCTCCCGGTGATCGACGACCTTTTCCTCTTTGAGCGCCCTGCCCACGCCGTGTCTCCGGCGAAGATCTTCGGCATCGTGAAATTCGATCCGGTTCGGGTGAATCTCAGTCGCCGCCGTGAAACGACGGTTAATACTCTCGATCAGCTTGTCTCTCTCTCCGCGCCTCGAAGGTGCGACATGGACGACGATCTCATCGCATTCGAGTGGATCATCATTTCGCTTCCGCAGTTCGATCTGCCAGGTCCCGACCGCATCGAGATCATCGAGAACGTGTTCGAGTTCGTTGAAATTCACGAGGGTGCCTTTCACCTTTCCGATGTTCAGTCGCCGGATATCGCTGACCCGCGAGATTCTTCCAACGAGCCTCGGCACAACCCGCCCGCATCCCGGACAGGGTTCATATACGAGACCACCGGAAATCAAATCGCCGGTGCGATAGCGGAGAACAACACTTCCGCGACTGTCGAGCGGAGTGAAAACAATTTCCCCCGGTTCACCATCACCCACCACTTTTCCGGTTTCCGGATCGACGACTTCAACGATACCGAGATCAGGGTAAAGGTGGTAGCCGGTTGGTTCGTCCAAATCCCCGGCGGGACATTCCGGCCAGGCCATTTTCGCTTCGGTGAATCCGTAGGTCGCCATGACCTCGACATTGCCCGAACCAAGATTCGCGCAGAGCGCTTTCAGTTTGCGACGAAGGCCGTCAGGCACCTTCTCGCCACCGAGAACAATTCGGCGAATGTCAGGAACTTCATGCCCCTCTTCAACCGCGACCTGAAGGACATGATAGATGAAGGTCGGCATCCCGATGAGGGCATTCGGCTTAATCTTTCCGAGAAGGCGAACGTTGCCATCCGTTCCCATCACTTTTCCGCCCCCTGTTGAGAGAGTGAATGTGTTGTAGCCCAGCCCGGCATAGTGCGCCTGCCAGAAGGCAAGGTGCGGGGCAAAGGGGAAGAGATTAAAATGTTTAAAGTCTTTCCGGGAATCGCAAACCTCCATAAGTCGCCGCCCCGTCATTTCGAGATTATCCAGATCATACTGCGAGTAGAGAAACGGAACCGGCTCGGCGGAGCGACCTGTGGTGCTCGTCATGAGGATAGGACGATACTCCTTCTCAAAATCTGTTTTCACGCGGGCACGACCACGCGTGACTGCTTTGAGAATCGTGGAAGGACGACGGGAAAGCACTTTTTCATCAGGAACGAGGACGAAGTCCCGCGTCAAAGGCGTACCGTCCACTTCGGAGATCAAAGTGCGCTTGGAGCTGAACGGGAGACGGGCGAGATCCTCAAGAGAATCTATCGAATCGGGATCAACCTCCGCTTCAGCGAAGCGCTTCCGGTAGTATTCGGAAAACGGAACCACGTGTCTGGTGAGAAAAGAATGCAATCGCAGCCCCTGCAAATCTCTCAGTTCGTCCCTGCCGAGTGAATCCCAGCATTTGGTGAGTCGGTCATTTTTTATACGCATGTCAGTTCCTCCATGTTCGGGTTGAGATCGCCTGCCGATTCCACCGGCACGCTGAGAAGTTTCCGAATTTCAGGGAGCGCTGCCTCAGCCGCCTCTCTTCCGATTTTGATGTAGTCACGGTAGCGATGGTAATCGTGCCATCCCGCCGTATTGCTGATCGCGGGGATATAGACATCGGCAGCTACCGCGCTTCGATCGACGAGGCGCATCTGTGATCCCATCGCGGCGTTGCGAAGGATGTCGAGGAGGTTACCCCGGGCAAAATAATTGATGTGCTGATTCAACCAGCGAAGTCCCCGACGAAGCCATCCGGGGTTTTCCCTGTGGTTTCGCCGGACCTTCAGTGCCCCCACGGGTGGAAGCACATTGACTCCGATGACGTAATCGAGATCGAAGTGTTCCCTCGCGAGTCGCACAGGAAACGGATCACAGACACCGCCGTCGATGTATTCGATACCGTTGCGCTCAACGGGGACGACCACTCCCGGAACCGCCAGGCTCGCAAGAATAGCGGAGGAAACTTCACCGTCACCCAGCAAGGCCCGCTTTAAACTGTCCAACTCAGTGGCTACAGCGAGGAAAGGCGTTTTCAGATCACTGAATTCTTTTCCGTCCAAAGTGGTATCGAGGCGCCCGTGAATGGCGCGGCCCCGAATGAAACCTTTTCGAGGCGGAAAAACCGGATCCACCAGCTTCCAGAGGTCGCGTTTTGCGGGAATCTTTGACGCAAGCACTTCAAGTTCTGCTCCTGAAAGGCCCGAAGCCCAGAGCCCGCCGACGTAGGCACCCATGCTGGTTCCAACGATCGCGTCGATCGGAATATGGTTCTCCTCAAGGACTTGAATGACGCCGATGTGAGCAAGGCCTCTCGCTCCGCCGGAGGAAAGGGCTATCCCGATACGGGGACGATCTTTGTCCGGTTCGGGTTTGGAATTCTCCTCATTGCATCGGGAGAATCTGAAGAAATGTAATAAGGCTGCCATGTTCGTGTCGCGTGAGTGGCGACGGCAGCCTTTGGTGGTTCTCGGGGTGTCCTCGAAATCCCGACTCTTTTCGGTCGGGACCTGGGAAGGAGGCTCTTTTGATGAGTTTCTCGATCTTTCTCTAAGGGCACCTCGACTCCAATGCGGGCGGCAAATCGCCGAGGTTCTTTTTTATCTATTCTATTATGATTGGGGTTAAACTTCTGCGCCTCACCATGGAAGCGCTGTTATATAAATAGACACACCACTTTGGAATCCGTTCAAACAATTCGACACAAAACTTGCGCATTTAGACACACAGAAAATTAGCCCGGGTTTCCAACTCGTGCGCAGAGCCTGTCCGCCAATGCCTCCGCCCCGATAGGCAGAGAACACGGGTTAAAAACCCATGCTACTTCAGGTCCGGCGAATTATTTCAGTGACCGGTAGCGGAGTGAAACTCGTTTCAGCCCCTACGCCAGAATCCCGTCGATCAAATGACCGTGGACATCGGTCAGTCGCATATCACGACCACTGAAGCGGAAGGTGCTTTGAGTGTGTTCGATTCCCAACAAATGCAACATGGTGGCATGAAGATCGTGGATTTCGTAGCGATCGCGAACCGCCTTGTATCCGAACTCATCTGTTTCACCGACGCAGGCACCGCCCTTGATTCCGGCGCCGGCCATCCAAATCGTGAAACCGAACGGATTGTGATCGCGTCCGTCGCCGCCCTGGGCAAACGGGGTTCGTCCGAATTCCCCGGCCCAGACCACGAGGGTCGAATCGAGAAGCCCCTGCCTTTTCAAATCGGTGATGAGACCGGCGATAGGCTGATCGACTGTCTTGCAGTTTTTTTCATGGCCGTCGACGAGGTTCTTGTGCTGATCCCATCGATCCCCGTTTCCCGAGGGGCAGGTCAATTCGATGAAGCGCACCCCGCGCTCAACCAACCTGCGCGCGAGAAGACACTGCAGCCCGAAAGTTTTGGTGTTCTTATAGTCGGCATCCAGTCCGTAGAGCTTCTTCGTCGCATCGGACTCCCCTCGCAGATCCATCAGATCCGGCACCGCTGTCTGCATCCGGAAAGCGGTCTCGTAATTCTGAATTGCCGCCTCTATTTGAGGATCCGGATCGGTCTCGCGAACCGCCCCTCCGTCAAGCTCTCTGAGCAAATCGAGTTTTCGGATCTGCTCCGCCGCGGTTTTTTCCTGACGTTGAATATTCGCGATGGGTTCCGCCTTCGGGAGAAAGACAGACCCCTGATAACTTGCCGGCAGAAAGCCCGAACCAAAGCAGTCCAAACCACCGGGGGGAATCAGCCCACCGTTGAGAACGACGAAACCGGGCAGATTTTGATTTTCCGTCCCGAGCCCGTATCCGGTCCATGCGCCCATGCTGGGGCGACCTTGAAAGGCGCTCCCGGTATGAAGAAAATAATTGGCGAAAGTGTGTTCCGAAAATTTCGAGGTCATCGACTTCACGAAGGCGAGTTCGTCGATCACTTCCGACTTGGCAAGATGGGGAAACAAATCGCTGACCCAGTTCCCGCTCTCTCCGCGCTGCTTAAAATCCCATTGCGCCTCGAGAACCTTCCCCACGTTATCAAACTGCGTCGGAGCGAGCTTCCCGATCACCTCGCGCGGATCCCGGCCGTTGTATTTTTTGAGCAGCGGTTTGTAATCAAAGGTATCGACCTGAGACGGCCCGCCATCCATGTAGAGGAAAATAACGTTTCTCGCTTTGGCCGGAAAATGAGGAACCCTGGGAGCAAGCGGATTGACGACGGCACCTGATGCCCGTTCAGCCATAAGCGCCTGCAAAGCGACACTGCCGAACCCCATCGCGCCGCGACGCAACATTTCCCGCCTTGAGAGAGGTTGATGTTCAAATTTTCCGCAATGCATTAATTCAGATTCGTTTAATTAGTGGATGAAAATGAACTCCTTCATGTTCATGACGACGTGCACGAGGTCTGCAAGAGCATCGACTTTCGTCACCCCGCTTTGGACCTCACTCTTCAAAAACTGTTCAAGACGTTCGCTTTCCGATTCACCGGGATCCCGCCCTAACGCTGATAGAAAAACCCTGCGAATCACCTCGTCATCATCCGCTTTCGACTGCCCCAGTTTCTCCGCCCACTTTTGGCTCTGCTCGACGACGAAGGGATCGTTCATCAAAACGAGTGCCTGCGCCGGAACATTCGAGACACTGCGTCGCCCCTTTGGTCCAAACGGGCCCGGAACGTCGAAAGTGAGCATAAACGGCGAAAGGAAATTCCGGTAAACCGCTCCATAGACGCTGCGACGACCGTCGCCGTCGAGCGGCCCGCTTTGCTTCCCGCCACGCCCCGACATGAACTGCGTTCTATAAGTGGGCACTGACGGACCTGACATGGTCGCATCCAATTCCTCCGACACCGCAAGGATACTATCTCTGATCGCCTCACCGGTAAGACGCTTCACCGGCATTTTCGAAAGAAGAAGGTTATCGGGATCAGCCCCCGCGAAATAGCCGGGCGAGACATTCGGATTCAATTCCGATGACTGCCGGTAAGTCGACGAAAGAACAATCTCCCGGACCAGCGTTTTAATCGACCAGCCTTTCTCTACAAATTCAGAAGCGAGAAAATCCAGCAACTCCGGATGCGACGGCGCTGTTCCCATGGGACCGAAATCATCGACCGAAGCGACCAGTCCCCTTCCGAAAAGATAATGCCAAACCCGGTTCACAATGACCCGTGAAGTGAGAGGATTGTCAGGGTCGGCGACTTTATTTGCGAGGAACAATCGGTCCCCCGTTTCACCACCGAGCGCTTCGAGAAACCGGCCCGGCACTTCCTTTCCGGGGCTGTTGTGACTTCCCCTCACATAAACATGCGCCTTCTCGGGAGTCCCCTGCGCCATCGCGACAGCGAAGTCAGCTTTCGGCAACGCGCCCTCCAGCTTGATGCCCTCTTCCACGATCTGCAACGCCTCTGCAGGAAGAACGGGCAGTCCCCCGACTGGAGGCAATTCCGGAGCCTCCTTCGAAGAGGAAAAACGAATTTCATCAATGATCAGAGAGCCATCATCCGTGTCCGAAAATTCCAAATACGCTTTATGACCTCCGTATTTTGCTAACTCGGACCTCATTGTAATCCATTGATATTTACCCTCCGTATCGAGGTCCTTCTTCACCGTTCCGTTGAACAAAAGGCCGCTAAATCGCGCCATCTGATAGTTGTCGATGATCACCCGAATCTCTTTCGCCGTGCCCCGCACGAGAAGGTGAATGAATTCGCTTTCGATCGTATAAGTCGGCGAACGGAGAATTCCCACCTGCTTCTCACCGTAGAGTCCACTGTCCACTTTACCCGGAGCGCTGACAGAATCATCGCCACTGAATCGGACGCCGGGTTTCGAACCGGTTCCGCTAAAGGCAAAACCCGAAGTGCTCCAACCCGCCGGAATTTTCCCATCAGAAAACGATTCAAAAACAGTCTCGCCGTCACGTATCGGAGCCACTTTCTCAGGCGAGGTCCCCCCTGAATCAATCATGGCATCTGCCTTCTGCTTCAAAGCGACCAACTTCGAACGCGTCTTCTCACGCATGCGCCCGGGGTCAAGGGGCACCTCCTGCCGCGCACTCCCATGCAGGTAGGAAGTCAGCGCATAATAGTCGGCGGTGGAAATGGCATCGAATTTGTGATCGTGACAACGTGCGCAGGCCACCGTCAGCCCGAGAAAGGTTTTCCCGAAAACATCAATCTGATTATCCATGATGTCGGCTTCATTCCCGAGCACATCAGTGGGAGCGTGAGTCGCTTCATGGAAATACCAGAACGCCGTTCCCTGAATCGACTCATTGGTTTGGTCGAGGGGATTCCGTCGCGGCCCCTCCATCAAATCACCCGCGATGTGTTCGATGATGAAATCATTGTAGGGAACATCGGCGTTGAATGCCCGAATCAAATAATCGCGATAGCGATAGGCATGAGCGATAGGATAATCGAACTCGTGTCCGTAAGTCTCCGCATAGCGCACCAGGTCCATCCAGTGACGCGCCCACTTTTCGCCGAAATGAGGTGAGGCGAGGAGCTCATCGATAACCGCCTCACGGGCACCGTCAGAGGTGTCACTCAAAAAAGCGGTTTGTTGCTCCAGTGTCGGAGGCAACCCAATGATGTCGAAATAAACCCGCCGCAACCAAGTGCGCCGGTCCGCCTCCTCAGCAGGTTCCAACCCCGCATCCTCGACCCGCTTCAAAATGAACCGATCGAGATCACTTCGTGGCCAATCCGCTTTTGTGACGACCGGCAACTCAGGCTTCTCAACGGGACGCCAACTCCAGTGTTCCTCGAAGCGCTGCTTCAAATCAAAACCTTCTCCTGCCGCTTCGCCATCACGTTCCGGCACCGGCTCATCAGGCCAGGGAGCACCCGCGGTGATCCAGGTTTCAAAATCCTTCACGATCTCCTGCGAAAGCTTCTCCTTCGGAGGCATCTGCAAATCCTCGTTGTGATAGCGAATCGATTCGATGAGAAGACTCTTTTCAATATCCCCCGGAACGATCGCCGCCCCTGTTTCTCCACCGGCCAGCAAATGTTCACGATGATCAACCTGAAGCCCGCCCTTGAGCTTCTCCGAATCGGCGGCATGACACTTGTAGCAACTCCCCGCGAGGACAGGTCGAATCTTCTTTTCGAAAAACTCCAACTCATCCGCCTGCAAAGATGCCTGCCCGGGCAAACACACCGCGCTAAGGGCGGCGCAGAGGTAACGAAAGGGGGAAGGGCTCATTTAGTGAAAGGGCAGGTCGAATCAAGAGGGTATTAAAAGTTTCACAGTCCCGTCGATTCAACAAATCGGATCGGGACACATACTGATACGATTTTCACATTTTTCTGGATACACCCACCGCAATCGCGCTAATCTATCACCATTTAGCGCAAATTCGTCATGGCGAGACCACAATTGGAATTCATCTCAACCGGTCCTTCAAAGGCACTCATCTTCAAAATCGACCGCGATCTCTGGCCGGTTTATCACTATCATCCTGAATTTGATATACTCCTCTCGCTGAAGGATCACGGCGGTGAGTTCATTTCCGGCGACCATATCGGCCAGTTAAAGAAGGGAACTCTTTTCATGAACGGCCCCAACATTCCCCATGCGCTTCACTCCGGCCGGGAAAACGACGGGGACTGGGCCCGCCCCTCTTTAGCGGTCATCCAGTTCTCGCGGGAATCACTGGGAGAGGAACTTCTTTCCAAAATGGAGATGCTGGCAATTCGGGAGTTTCTCGATGAAGCAAGACTGGGCTTCGAATTCACCGGCTCGACCGCCACAAAAGCGTCCGCGATGATTATGGAAATGGAGCACCAAAGCCCCCTCGAACGCTTCACCCAGTTACTCAGGTTGCTTCAGCTTTTCGCCGATTCACCGGAAAAACAATCCCTCGCAAGCCCCGCCTACTCCCCCTCACTAAAGAAGAAAAACATCTCGCGACTCGACGAAGTACTCACCTTTCTCCAGCAAAAGAAGACTGAAACGATCACCCTCGAAAGAGTCGCTGCGATTGCCAAAATGAGCCCCAAGTCATTCTGTCGATTTTTCAAAAGCAACACAGGCAAAACACTCGTCCAGTACCTTCACGAATTGCGGATCGGCGAAGCCTGCCGCCTCCTCCTCGAAGATGACAGCTCGATATCAGACGTCGCCTTTGACTGCGGATTTCACAATCTCTCCAACTTCAACCGCCACTTCCGCAAACTGAAGGGAACGACCCCGGGACAATTTCGGAAGCAATATCAGATCGCCTCCAGTGAACAACAGATACCGTTGCCCAGATCCATATAGCAGGATCTACTGAATCCTCGCGAGGTAAGTTCCGGGGGACATTTTAAAAGCCATCTCGCAGGCCGCGCAGCAAACTTTCACTTCCTGTCCCTTGTGAACAAAACTCATCGGCGTTCCTCTCGCGTCGAGCTTTTCACCGGTTACGAGACAGGTATCGCGGGGATACGATTTCACACCGGATGAAGCGGCGGCAGACTCATTTGCCGGTGCGGTCGTTGAAGTCTGCGCTGATTCTGCAACTCCCGGAGCAGCGGAATCCGTCGTTTCACATGAAGTAAATCCAAAGACAAACAGGAAGGCAACAAAGAGATATTTCATAATCACAGCGGGTAAAGATCCTCCCCAATCATACCGCTTTGTTTCCACCTTGCGAGCCCCCATTGCAGCATCGCGGAGCAAAGGAACGCGCTTTCCACTGGAAAAACTGCCCCGCCCGCATTACAACCGAGCCATGTCACCGGAAGAAAAAGCCAACGAACTCGGAATCGATCTCTCACCTCAGGAAGCAGGATATCTGAATCTCTGCATCCGCAGCGGTAACCAGCTCATCACCTCGGGCCACGTCAGTGACCTCAAGGGAATCCTCGGAAAAGGCGTCAGCGTCGAAGAAGGCTACGAAGCCGCCAAAAACTGCTGCGAGAAAATCCTCCGCTCCGTCCACAACGAACACGGCACGATCAACGGGCTCCGTGTTATTAAACTCCTCGGGATGGTCTATTCAGATCAGAGTTTCACCGATCAGCACCTCGTCATCAACGGGGCATCGGATCTCCTTCACGAACTTTACGGCAAAGACGGTGACGGCTACCACGCCCGCAGCGCGGTCGGTTTCTCCGCACTTCCCACCGGAGTCGCTGTAGAAGTCGAAGCGGTTTTTGAAATTCTCTAAGCGGGCTTCCCCTCCACTCCCACTCCCACTCCCCATGGAAATCGATATCTATTGCGGCGGTCTTTTCCAAACCAACGGCTACCTCTTCGAGGCCAACGGAAAAGCATGGCTCTTCGATGCTCCCGAGGGAGTGAGCGAGTGGATTGAGTCAAAAAACATCAAGCTCGATGGCATCATTTTGACCCATCAGCACCACGACCACGTCATCGGAGCAGGCGCAGCTCAGATCCAGTCGGAATGTCCGATCTGGGCCTGGTCGGAGCCCTCTGAAGAACTCACTCTCGCGAAGCGCCTTGAAGCAATGACGGGCGTTCCCTGCGAGCTGGATCCCTACCGGGTCGACCACCTCCTCGAAGGTGAAACCACACTCAGCCTTGAAGAACTCGAGCTCGAACTGTATCACGTTCCGGGCCACTCACCGGACAGCGTTTGCTTCCGCATCGCCGGACAACCCGTCATGTTCGGCGGGGACGTTCTTTTCAAACAGGGCATCGGCCGCACCGACTTCCCCAACGGCAGTCACGAACAACTCATCAACGGGATCAAAGAAAAGCTCTGGCCGCTGCCCGATGAAACCCACGTGCTTCCCGGCCATGGTCCCACCACCACCATCGGCGAAGAAAAGGCGACCAATCCGTATTTGCAGGACTGAAGGAGCGAAGCAGTCACTTCTTCTTTTTCCTCTCCACGAAAGGCTCGATAAATTTCCGGACCTCAATGCTCTGGCGATCCGAGGTGGACGCGAGAAGAAAGACTGTTGTCCGCCTCGTCTTTTTCGTCTGCCACACCGAGCTGTAGACGACGCCTTCCTTTCCCTTTTCGGTTGAGAAGAATCGCACTTCAAAATTACCATTCTCATCACCGTCATCTGAAATGATCGCGGTTTTCCCTTCGGCAAGGTCAATGCGACTGCGCCCTATCCTGCCCACAAACGGGACCGTGGAAAGATTGAGAATGCGATAGGCCCCGGCCGGCATATTTCCCAAATCATTATTGATCGGAATGATCTTATAGACCTCCTCATCAGCTCCCTCGATTTTCTCGAACAAGAGCAGGACGCGACTCGCCCCCGAAGGCAGAACGACGCGGGAAACGATCTCCCTGTCGCCACCGGAGAACCCCTCCGGATTCGCTATCGGACGGAAAAAGACAATCTCCCGTGGTCCCTCGTATTCAATCGGGATACCGAACCCGCGGCTGTACACCGTTGTCCGGGCAACCCCTTCTTTCGAAATATAGTGGAGATCGGAAACGACACCGGAGAGAGATAGAGTCAGAATCTCCGCCTTAACAGCGCCATCCTGCTCCTGCGCCTGACTTGAGAGGACAAGCACGCAGAGCACCACGGGAAGGCGCACCATCATGGGAATTTTTAGAAACCGGAACATCGAACCATTAAAACAAACAGACTAGAGATCCTCCTCTCTCAGCCAACGAAAGGAAACAACACGAAAGCGCCGTCCAAAATAGACCCGCCCTTTCGCAGTATAGAAACTATCCACATCCTCCGGCGATTGAATCAAATTTCTCGCATCGGAAATCCCCGCATCGAGCGGCTCAAGAGGTTCCGGAAGTCGCTGCACGATCGCTTCACACCAAACCCTCGCCGTTGGCACCTCAACCCCACCGCTACTTCGCGGCGTCACGACCCGGTCACCATACGTCCGAATCCGGAAGGTATCGGAACGTGCCGCCAAAGTCGGGGCGAGCGCCTGCAGAATATCCCCCTGAAGCAGGTATCCCGGAAACCCGGTTCCCTGCGTCGTGGCTTCAGGAACATCGTAGAATTCATTCTTCGGATCCGGGATCGGAGCCACCGGGGAGGCAATGCCGGGATCGATCGCCGCATTGATCGAATCGACCCGGTCCAAAGCCGATTGCAGAGCCCCGGACAAGCGGGTGTCATCCTCCGGAGCCGACGACGAATCAAAATCGACCAGCGATCGATTCACAAAATCCGCCATGGAGCGAAACGGCCCCCTCATCTTCACCTGACGCACGATCTCTACCGCCAACTCATCAATCTCATTGGAATCGAGTTCCCGGTAGCCTCTCCAATAGGATTCGTCAGATGGACTTTGACTCGAATCATACGCCCCGCCAAACGGACGCGCAAACCGGCTGAAGACAACCTTTCCCCTCTCCTCTTTTAAATAACTTCCGGTGTGCACATCATATTCGGGTATCGCCAAATCACTCATCGAGTGCAACACCGCTTTCCACGCTTCAACCGAGGTGGAGTTCACATTGAAAGCGCCCTCGACAAGAAACCTTGCCCCGAGAACGCGGTATGCCTCATCGTCGCCTGCCGCAGCCCCGAAATCATCTCCCTCGAGACTCTCTTCGGGATCATACAATCGGTAACGGGAATTAGGGAGAGGTTGAGCAGCCTTCAGATCAGCGAACTGCTGCACCACATCAGAATACTCAAAGGTCGAGAAAAACCAGGAATCCCAAAGCGCCTCGTTCACGAGATAGGACAGATCAAAGACATCGAGCTTTTTGGTTTCGTACCCAATCCCATTGTCATCGTGATCCGCAAAATCACGCACTTCGGTTTGATCGAGCGGTATCCTGACATTCTGATAAGAATTCCCGACCACGAAAGAGGGCTCATTGTTGTAACGCCCGGTATTGGCATGCTGCAGCTGCCCCACACTCACGAGCGGTTCGCGCGGCACGTCGAAGAGAATGAGATGATTCCGCCCTCCCGCTCCGATCGCATTTCCTCCGAAAGCGCGATACCGGTCGAGGCCATCCGCCTCCGGTTCAACATTGCCCGGAGGAAGGAGCGCCCTTTCCGCTCCATCGTTGAGCCACCCCATCGAACGCCAACCGCGATCTTCAACCGAGCCATCCCACCTCGAACTCGCCGCGATCGCACGCACGTTGCTGTCGATGAAATTACGATGCCCGAGATCATCCTCCCGCGTTGTCCTCATCGTATACGACCACGCGGCGAGATGCGCAGGTTCATCGAGATGACGCGCCGCTTGAAACGGAGGTATCGCATCTCCCGGAGAAGGCACCACTGCCGGACCTGACTCATCATCCGCTTTCCAAAGGTTATTCATTCTCACGCTGGAGCTCTCGACCGCACTGGAAGCGGAACCAACGCTCTCACCATACTTGATTGCCATGAAGGTATTGTGCTTCTGCAAATCTTTAAGCGGCCCGGACCAATTTTCACTCGCCGGCGGGGCGACGAGACCTACCTCCTCAATCTCGATCAATTGACTTCCGGTAACTCGAAGGGCCGGCCCCGCAGGCTTTCTGTAGGCAGGTGGCGTCTCCGGCAAGGCGATTCGAAAAGCTCCGTTGTCACTCCACCTCGGAACGAGCGTGACTCGCTGTGAAAGTGACCGGCGCGTATCAATCGTAAACAACCGCATCTCACCGGGTTGAAGGTTCACCTGCTCAGTATTAAGCGAAAACCAGGGGGTATCGTTATTCCACAATCGATAGAGATCATAGCGGCGGGTCGTCCCACCGACTTTCAAATCCAGATACACCGAAATTTCCCAGTCAAAACGGTAGATCCGATCAGTGAAGGCAATGTTATAAGGATTCCAAATTCCGATGACCGGCTGGATCTCAAGATCAATTTCATAGAGGTCCTCCTCATCACTACCCGTTCCCGTAGTCCCTACCTTTCGCGAACGCAGCCGCACATTCATTTGCGCCCGGGAGAGAACCGGTGAGACGGGACTGTTGCGCTGGTAGTAATCATATTTCCCGCTCGCCCCGTTAGCATGTTTGTAAGGGTTGAAAGCATACTGGCGCATCCGAACCGCGCAGCGGGGATGGGGAAGAAAAGGGAAATGCGTCCCGGGCTCTTTATAGAGCAGAAAATACTCGCGCAAGTTGCCCCAGTTCGGACCACCGGCCCAGGCCCCTTCCGAAGGATACTCTTTCGTCGCCGTCTCGAGAATCTCCGGCACGAGGTAAAAGTCATTCAACCTCGAAAGATCCAGTTTATAGACGTCTTCCTTTGAAACCGCCGTGGTTGGTATCACCCCTGTCTTTTCGGCCCCGAAAAGACGCTCGAAGACTTCATCATTCTCAAACGCCAAAGTCAGATCCTGCTTCAGGCCACCATTCCTGGGATCCGTCAAAAGCCCGGTGCTCACGGTCGTCAAATCGTGGAATTTCTCACGCGTAATCTCAGCCCCCTGCGTCGCACCGGAAGCCTGCAACAGTTCGATCTCATCCAGACTGGTCACCGAGTCGAGACGCTCATCGTTGGTATTGAGATCAGGGAGCACAGCCTCACTCCCCACCCGCTGGGCGATTCGGAGACGGTTCAGCTTAGCCTCGTCAGATGATTCATTCCTGTAGGGATCCCGCATATCGACGCGGGCCTTCACGCCTTCATCCCCGACCCAGTAGGCATAGTGCCCTCTCCGGACCGCATCTGCATCCGCGGGAACATCCTGCCTTACCACAAGAACCTGACGCTCCGGGGTATTCGTCGTCTCTTTGACCAGCTCGAGAACATCCGGATCACCCGGATCGAGCGCAATTACCGGATCCAGATATCCCGGAGGATATGCAACGGTCGATTCATTGAGGTCAAATTTTTCATTTCCGCTTACCAGAAAAGCACCGGGAGACTCATTCGATCGCCCCGCCTCAGTCGAGTTCCAAATACCGGTCCAATGTGGGTTGGCAACAACTCCCTCTTCGAGCACCGAAGCCGCCCCCGAGACCGCCTGATCAGGTCCTGCGTAGCGCTGCAATTCACTCATCGCGACATCCAGAGCGTAAAGTGCATTGGCCCGCGCAGCCGCCAGTTCACGATCACTGGAAACCTTACTTCCCTCCTTCATCCGGAGGCTCAGCAAAGCGACCACGAGCATGACCGCTAAGACTAACAATAGCAAAGTAGTGATCAGCGCAAACCCTCTGCTGGACTGACAATGTCGATTAAATATCATATTTGATCTCACCGATTGTCCCGGGGAACTTCACCTCCTTCACATACTCATGTCCGTAGCGGGTAAGAATTTCAGGTATGGGCAGGGCACCCTTCTTCAACACTTCCAGCCCGACTTCATCGAGGAGCAGAAGCCTCACGGTGACGCTTTCCAGAGTCGTTCCGGCGACATCGACCGGCTTCCCGTCAACCACCAAAGTCTCTCCTCCACTCGCATTGTTCAGGCACTCAACGATGACCCTTTTCCCGTCCAGGTCCTTTAGATGAAACGTAAGATTCGCTTCAATCACCTTCTCGGCGAGAAACCAGTCATCATCGAGAACCTCATCGAGTCGGGGATACCAGGCCACTTCAAGATCCTCTGCCCCGAGATGCTCAATCGTCTCTTCCGGGGAAAACACACATCGATACATCACCGGACGTTCCTCATTCCCACCCATCGGATCGTGAACCCCGAGTCGGTAGGCAATCGTGACCACCTTTCCCTGCCCGTCGAGCGGTTGAGCCAAAAGCAAAATCAGAAAACCCTGATTCACCCCGCCCGGGTTCGGTTTCCTGATTCTAAGCCACTGCGAACCATCCCCTTTCCTGACAACAGATCTCAAATCCTGAACCAGATAGTCGAGTGCAACACCGGCCTCTGTATTCAGCAAATACCGAGAGGAACCCCGCGTCCATTGATTCGAAACCGATGTAACGATCATCGCGAGAAGCACCATGACGGACATAGTCACCGCAACCGAGACGAGCAACTCCACCAGAGTCGTCGCCCTCACAGAACGCCAATACCTGCCTCGAAGGTTCCTCATCTCGCAATCGACACCGGCACCCTGAGAACCCGGTTCACTTCTATCCATTCCCCCTCATTCTCACCCGGGAGGGGATCAATAAAAAACTCCAGTGCCATACTGAATCCGGGGGACAACAATTTATCAGGAGGCGGCAGGGAAGCCGGTGCAGCGCCATTGGCAAGCAACTGTGAAATCCGTAACCGGAAAACACCACCTTCACGAAATTCGAGATCCTTCTTTAAAAGCGGGTCGTCACCACGGCGAAAACCTCTCCGAAGACGGCTTCCCTCGCCGCGCTCCGGCTCTGCCGATCCATCCCTGCGTAGCGATTCAGGATTCGCCGAATACTGATACGAATAATACGGCGCGGCCTGCCCTTTCAACATGTCATAGGCCTCTTCAAAAGGAATCTCCTGAAGCTTCGACTTCACAAATCCGAGATTCTCAATCGCCTCTTCCCTGTTCCGATTCTCACTGGAGAAGGAGTTCGACTGGCCCAGCATTCCGATAATGCTCAAAGCCCCGATACTGACGATCCCGACAGCAAGCACTGCCTCAATCAACATCGAGGCCTTTTCGAGAGGTCCGGTTTGCTGACGCATCACTTCAAAACCTCCTCAATATCATCCGCCTTCCGGAAATAAAGAAGGCGCGCATTCCTGCTGATCCGAAAACCCCGAACCGCATCGGCATCGGGAATGGAAACGCGGCCTCCTGCCACCTTACCCGAAGCGATCACAAAATTCCGTCCCCTTTCCCCCATCGAGCCATCCGCCCCGATTTCATAGTAACGCCAAAAATGCGGTGCCTCCTGACCGGGCGCATACTCCATCCTCAGGGTCGCAGTATCCGGCGAACTCGCGTCAAAAACGACATCGGGAGGCAAAAGAAGCGGAGTCCCCTCCACCTCCCAGTTCCCGGCCCCGGCGTCCACCGCCCGAATCAACTTCTGCCTGAAATAGCCTGAATTCCCCGGCTTATCATGAATCATGACCCGGACAGGACGCCCCAGCGTGACCGCCCGGGAACGGGCCACTTCAAAGAAAGCCCCTGCATTTCGCGCCGCTGTATCAAGACTCACCGACCGTGCTGTCAGTAGCGCCGGAACACTCATCGCAAGAAGCAAGCCCATCACCCCCAGCACGACCATCAACTCCAGCAGAGAGAATCCGCTGCAGTTATTCGATACCCGGGGATTGGAATGAATGAACGACATTATTCGAGGTCAGCAGTCATACTGTAGGAAGTTGGAAAAAAAAGACACCGAAATCCGGTAACCTTTGAGATGGCGATCAGGAACCTCCTTCGAGCACATTCCCGCCAACCCTGGGGGTAAAAACCGCAACTTCACTCCTCCACCGTCCCGCCCTCGCTCACTTCACTCAGGCAGTGAAACTGGTCATCGACAGAAACCTGAGATTTCACATCTGCCTCCTCGCTCACTTGCACGAAATTTCCTACCTCAATCCGGGTTTCTCCGCGCCAGCGATAGGCGGTTGCATCTCCGCCGTGACCGAGCCCGTAATCAAGACTCGCGATGTTAGCGGTCGCGGCAAAAGGCTCGTAGTTCAGCAACTTGTAATGACCGATAAAAAGAGGCGGTGCATCGGCGGGATAGACACCGGCGACACCAGCACCCTCCTTAAAAGCGGCAACCTCCTCCGACAAGTCTTCGCGTGGAGGAAAAGCAATCGCTCTCCAGCTTTTGCCATCAAGATTTTCCCACCATTTCACTCTCAACGAATCCCGCTCGATGCCATTTGCGTCGGGTAAAGTGATGCCATCCGGCAGGGGCGCTTCGATTCCTTTGAGGACATGCTCGATCGCCTCATATTCGCGAGTCCCCTTCCGGTTCGCGGCAGAGAGAAAGGCTTCATCTTCGAGGGAACTCTCCCGCAGAAAGTCAATATCCTCGGGCACCCAGGAAGCGTGAACAACGCGCAACCCGTCCAGCTCGAGAAAAAACGGCAGAGCTTTCATCCACTCAACCGCATCGGCAAGAGCGCTCTCTCTCCCTCGAAACGACTGAAGAGTCTCTCTAACAAGCTTTGTGTTTTTCTCACTTCTCTCCCGGAGATAGCCACCATTGTCGTCAGGAGTCATGTAGGAGACGAAATTAAATTCGTGATTCCCCATCACCGCGAGCGCCTGCCCGTTTTCGACCATTCGCTTCGCGAGGCTCACGACATCGAAGCTGTTAGGACCTCGATCAATGAAATCGCCGACAAATATTACCTTTCGCCCTTCAGGGTGACGAAATCCTCCACCCTCCCGATCGGATTCATAACCCAGCTCCTCCAGCAAGCGGACGAGACTGGCGTATCGCCCGTGTATATCACCGATGAGATCCCATTGTTGTTTGATGTTGTTTTCCATTACCTCTCTACATTCCCCTTAATTTATGATTATTTAATCTCACAAATTACATCTCAACTGTACATTTAGTCATGTTTGAAAACCTCTTCTCCCGCGCCGGCCTCTCCTTGGACCGGTTGCGATCCCTCGTGGAGATCGATGCCGCTGGTGGAATCTCCCAGGCCGCGCCCGGAGATGTTGTGCGGCAGAGTCAACTGAGCCGAAACCTCAGCCAACTGGAAACGTTCTTCGGAGTCGAGCTGAAACGTCGCGTCGGCAGAGGCATCGAACTCACCGTGGAAGGCAAGCGCCTCGCCGCACTCGCGAGAGAGTATCTCCGGAGCCTTGAAGGGTTTCTCGATCAGGCATCAGGTGCCCTTTCCGACATCCGAATCGGCTCAGGCCACTCCACCCTCGAATGGATCGTGCTGCCGGCGATTGAACAGCTCAGGCGCGATGCGAAAAGAGAGACACCCCACATCATCCTCGAAAGCGTGAGGTCACAACAAATTATCGAAAGACTCAACGATTTCTCCCTCGATCTCGCCGTGGTGAGAAAGTCGGCGCTCACCTCGAAGAAACTGCGCTTTACCCCCATCGTCGATGTCACCTTTTCTCTGTATTGCCACTCCGCTCTCGCGAAACGTTTCAACAACGATGTCATCGAACTGGTCCGGAAAACGCCCCTCGCCCTTGCGATGGGAGGAGATTTCCGCCGACGATTCGGTGAATGGGCACAGGAACATGACATTTCACCAAAGCTTGCGCTTTCATGCTCCAGCTTCCGGCTCGTTTTCGAAGCCCTGAAATCGGATATACGGCTTGCTTCATTTCTCCCTGATACCGCTGAGGATGAGGCGAAAGCCACCGGGCTTACTCGACTTGCGATTCCGGGACTAGAGGAGGCGGGACGGGAACTGGTCCTCGCGTGGAACGAGAGAATTGACGATTTACGCCCTGGCGTGAAGGAATGGCGCGAAGCCTTTCTGCAGGTGGTTTAGACAATACCGGAACACACTAACGAATGACTCGATACGAAAGAGGTAGGTGACACGCATTTGTCGGAGTGTTTTGAAACACACTGAAGGTGGACTGGCCGGCGCGACTTCGAAAATTTGTCGGATTGATGGTCACCACTGAGGCGGCAACCGTCGTGCGGGGTGCTGCTTCGCAGGAATTGGTGGACCGCTACCGCGGTCATTGGCACGCGAACCGATACTCGGTTCGAGCCCGGCGGGGGCTTTTTTCAGAGAAGAGAGCCATTTGTCGGATTGATGGTCGCCACTGAGGCGGCGACCGTCGTGCAGGGTGCTGCTTCGCAGGGATTTATGAACCGCTCTCGCCGGTCAAAGGCACGCGAACCAACTTCGCCGGTTCTCGTCCGAAATGGACGGTTTTTTCAAAGAAGAGAGCCATTTGTCGGACTCGAACCGACGACCTGCAGATTACAAATCAGAGAACCCCTTTGTCATCGTATGTCTTAGATTGCCCGTCATCGCCCTGTTAACCCATTGACCTCAAACACTTTCTGTAGATTTTTCAATAATTCGAAATAGTCATTAATTGACATTTAAGGCGATCACGGACATCTAAAGTGTTACACAAGTGTTACACTTTTTGTCCCTGAATGAGCGCCAAAAATCAAAAAAGCTACTGGAAGAGCCGTGTGCGGAAGCGCAAGTACCAGCGTGACGGGATAGAGTCTGAGTCGAAGGAGTATTACGCAATTTTACAGTGGGCCGGGAAGCGTAAGTGGATTCCTCTGGGAACAGGAAACCAGGACAATGCTGCAGCGGTAGCTGCTCAAAAGTATTCCAAGCTGACAGATGGCGGGTGGGATGCTCTCAACAAAAAGCCAGAGGGTGACACTGCCGATATCACAGTTGGTGAGTTTTTGGAGAAAATCGAGGCAGTGTCAAAAGTGAGCCCCAGAACCTGGGGGAACTACTCAAGGTGTCTCCGACAAATCACAGCTGAAATTCGTGACCTGGAATCTCCCAAGGGTGCCAAGTATAAAAGGGAGACCTATGATATTTGGCTGCAGAAAGTCAGTGACACGAAGCTTTCATTTCTCACCAAAGACTCTCTTGTAAAATGGACCAAGAATTATGTCACGACCCGGGACAAAGGGCCGGATGTCGCAAGAAAAGCCAGAACATCATGCAATACGGTTCTCAGGAATGCTAAAGCTCTGTTCAACGATGCCACGCTGGATCTGGCTGGTCTTAGCAACTTGGCAAACCCGTTCGCCGGGGTGAAAGGCTATCCACCCGAACGAAAGCGATATCAATCGAACTTCGATGCGCAGAGACTCCTGGAGACCGCTCGTGATGAACTCGACCTGCCTAAGAAAGAAGATGAAAACAAGCATGCCTTTTTCCGGAGGAAGGAGGCGTTCAAGGCCATGCTTTTATTTGGGTTTACAGCGATCCGTCGAAAGGAGGCAGACCTTCTACTTTGGAAGCAAATCAACTTTCAGGAGGGATACATCGATATCTGCAGGACGAAATATTTTGAGCCCAAATCAGAGAGTGCCGTCGCCAGAATACCTTTGGATGAAGATGCCGTCACCCTTCTGAAGGCATTCCGGAAACAGGATCCAAAAGGAGAGTTTGTTCTGCGAGGCCCCCCACCCAGAAAGGTGACAACCCATTCTGCTTATCGTTGTGACAAAACATTCCGGTATCTGATCGAGTGGCTGCAAAACTACGAAGTCGAGTCAGGAGAACGGCCTTTTGCAGAGATCCAAAAGCCGCTTCATGAAGTCCGAAAAGAAATCGGGGCTCTGCTTGCCACCAATCACGGAATTTTTGCAGCACAACGCTTTCTGCGACACGCAGAGATTGCAACAACGGAACGCTATTACTCTGATCAGAAAGGAAGAATCACGGCTGGGCTTTCTTTATCATCGGGAAAACAGGAAAACGACGATGAAAAATAAACCAGGTGATTTGCCAGAGCTCAAAAAACTTCCGCTTTCAGCAGGCGAGTTCCCGAAGGAAAACTGGTGCTTCATCGAAAAAGAAGTTGCCGATGAAATCATTGAGTCAGGAGAAAGCAAAGAAGCCCTATTCTATGAAAGGGCACGGGTATTGCTCGATGAGGAAAACCTGACTGAAAAGGTTCGGATTTTTCTTCAATCTGCTTCAGAGGGGTATTTTCCGAACTTTCCGTTCTTGAACCTGCCTGAATCTATCAGGAAATCTATGGTCGCTGCCATCCGTGACCCGAAGAACAGTCTCCACGTTGGACTCAAGTTCAGTTCCAGCCCACTTGCGGTAAATGGTGCCGTTCGCTATGCGCTTGAACCTCAGTTGGAAATTCAAATGGAGGAAATCGCCTATAAGGCAGCATCTGAAATTTCTAACAAAATTCCCGAGAGCACCCCCGAAGATTTCATGCCACCGGGAACAGCACCCGAAAGGGCAGTCGACAAAGCAATGAATGAGTTAATGGCTTCAGACAACCCGGGAATAGATCGCAGTCGGTGCTCGCTCATGCTTGATATTGATTTCACCCGCTCGCCCACAGAAATTGTCAGAGAGTTTGAGAAAATCATTACCCGGGAAAGGGAAAAATGGAAACAGCCTGTAAGTGAGTCCAGAGGAAAGTCCACTTCGCCCGACCTTCCCTTTCGAGAGCTGGCTATATTGCGGCTTTTTGATCGATGCGGCAATGCTGATAAAGTTTCCAAATTTCTTGAAAATGCAGGAGTGGATACCCTGAAGATCTACAAATCCCCGAAGGGGTGGAACGACGCCCGGAGGCGAGCCAGCGAGAGTTTGGAGCAACTGAAACACGATCTCGGAGGGGGTGGACACGCCATTTCCAAGCTCGAATGAAAGCGAATGATTACAATTCCTGAATAAACTTTTTCTCAGGAATCGCCAGTTCTCTGTGTTCCCTGATCTTGTGTCATGGAAAAGACATCAAATGACTCAGAGCTCCTTTCGAGACAGGAGGTAGCCAACATGCTCAAGGTAACACCGCGGACGATCGTCCGTTGGGAAGAGAAAAAATTGCTGACACCCATCCGCTTGTCGAGCCGCATTATCCGCTACTCTCGCAACGAAGTCGAGGAGCTTCTTGCCAATTCCCGCGCCGTGTACGATTCCGACCCGAAAACTTCACTTTAATCTCCTGAGAAGCTCAATGAAAAAACAAGCAACTATTCAGGTGCCCAACTTCAAGGAGTCAGGGATCGGATTCACAACCGCTCCGACCTGCGTCATGGAAAATCCTCATCAATGGGGGCTCGATAGCAATAGCTTTCGCCTCTGGGCGTATCTCATCTCCCGAATCAAGAAAGAGCAGTTTTTCAACGGACGGACTATCAGCACACAGCTGCAGGGCACGATGGGCCAAACAGCTGTCTCGAAAGGACTCAAGAATCTGTGCGATCTCGGATTTTGCACAAAACGCCCGAACCGCAACGCCGAAGGCCAGTTGGCTGGCTACTCCTACACCTTCTACGCCATACCCAAGAGAAAGGCACAGGTGGCGAAAGTAGACCCGAAAGTGTGCGAAAAGCTGGAGGCACTTGGTTGGTTTGATCAGCCATATGATGGACCCCCATCGCATGGAGGTGCGCCACACCATGGAAGTCCATCTGATGGCGAGGCCCGTTCCAAAGGAAAGGATAAGAACAAGGTAAAAGATAAGAATAAAGGAATAACTCCCAGCCCTCTTTCGGGGAAAGAGGGCAATGCTGCCGCATTTTCCCGGGAAGATACTCATAGCTCTACCGCCCCGGAGGTAGAGGTGTCAGTTGAAGTGGATCCTGAAGATGTATTTCGTCCCGGTCGTTGGTTTCGTACACTCGATGAAACTGCCGTTGGTTCCCGGTTCCTGAAAATGTTAAGCCCTCAACAGATCCCCGGCGACAAAGCATTGCGAACGTTCAGCCGTATGGTTGACAAGGGGGAGATTACTCACGCATATCTCACGTTCGTGTGGGAGAAAGTAATACTGCCGAACCGCCGCTCAGCTGAGAGCGAAGGGGCGATGTTAAAGTCTCTTCCCGAAATTCTCGAGACCATGAAGAAGGAAGCGTATTCAGCAACTCAAGAGTCATTCAAACTCTGGGCGAGAAGTGAAACGGAAAAACTTCGTGAGCTTTGGAAAGAAGCACATAAACAGTTTCATCAGGAGAGTTTCAACGAAAAGGTGGCAGAGCTGGCTGCATTCAACGTCGAAGATGGTGTCCACTTTTTCCCGGAATCGCTTGAACCGGATCACTATTGCACACCGCTCCGTCTCCTTCTCTACTATAAGCGCTGCAGCATGAATGACGCTCTTGGATATCGGTTGGAAGATCTCATTTCCGCTTTTCACAAAGATTCCGTCTGGGGACAACTTCTCAATAGGGCAACAATTAGCCTTTCAAACTTTGTAGCACTTGAGCATCTCGTATTGACACCTGAAATCGCTTCCAAAATACCTCAGACACGGGAACACGATGTCCGGGACTTACGGAATAATTACTCAGAGCAGCACTGGAAAAAAATAACCGAGTTGGAGGGAAAATTCGCCGATATGGGAACCAAGCCGCCCGCAACTCAGCAGGTTGTTTGACCTGATTTCCGCCTAGTTTCGCTACCCGGTTCTTTCCTACTGTGCCACAGTCAGCCGCTGACACTTTTCATGACGAACAACCACTCTTCCACTGCCAACGAAATCTGGGCTGTCGCTGACCTTCTGCGGGGCGATTTTAGACAATCGCAGTATGGGAGGATCATCCTGCCGTTTGCGCTGTTACGGCGTTTGGAATGTGTTCTCGCTGACACAAAGGACGCTGTGCTGGCGAAGGCCGGTGAGATCGAATCCATGCCGATCGAGATCCAGGGACCGCTCCTCCTCCGGGAGGCCTCGTCGGACGGGACCGCCCGCCATTTCTACAACACCTCACTGATGGATCTGTCGAAACTCGGGGAAACCGGGACGGCGGACAATCTCGAGGCCTACATCAATGCCTTCTCCGACGATGCGCGCGAGATCTTCGAGCACTTCCGGTTCTCCGAATTCATCCGCGCACTCGACGAGGCGAACCTTCTTTACCTCGTCATCAAACGCTTTGCGAACTGGGACCTCTCCCCCGAGGCGATCAGCAATCACGAGATGGGCCTCGCCTTCGAGGAACTGATCCGGAAATTCGCCGAATCCTCCAACGACACCGCCGGGGAACACTTCACCCCGCGCGACATTGTCCGGCTCACCACCGCGCTCGTCTTCGGCGAGGACGACGACGCACTCAACCGTCCCGGCATCGTCCGCTCGATCTACGATCCCACCGCGGGAACCGGCGGCTTCCTTTCCAACGGGATGGAATACCTCCACGAGCTGAATGAGCAGGCGCGACTCGCCCCCTTCGGGCAGGAACTGAACCCCGAATCCTACGCGATCTGCAAAGCCGACATGCTCATCAAAGGGCAGGACGTTTCCAATATCAAACTCGGCAACACCCTCTCCGACGACCAGCTCCCTGCCGACCGCTTCGACTACATGCTCTCGAATCCACCCTTCGGCGTGGATTGGAAGAAAGTGCAACGCGGCATTCTCGACGAACACAAAGTCGAGGGCTTCGACGGACGCTTCGGCCCCGGCTTGCCCCGCGTCTCCGATGGCTCGCTCCTCTTCCTCATGCACCTCGTTTCGAAAATGCGGGCGGTGGATCCTCAGGCGAAAAAATCCGGTGACTCCGAAGGCGGTTCGCGCATCGGGATCATTCTGAATGGCTCCCCGCTTTTCACCGGCGGAGCGGGATCAGGAGAATCGGAAATCCGGCGCTACCTCCTCGAGAGCGATCTTGTCGAAGCCATCATCGCCCTGCCCACCGACATGTTTTACAACACCGGCATCGCTACCTACATCTGGGTGCTCTGCAATCACAAGACCGCCGAGCGGAAGGGCAAGGTCCAGCTCATCCAGGCCACCGAAACCTTTGAGAAAATGAGCAAGTCGCTCGGGTCGAAACGAAAGGTCCTCTCCGACGAACAGATCGACGCCATCACCGCGAGTTTCGGGCGCGCCGAAGCGCACGAGGCCGATGCCCTCGGGATTGTTTCAAAGCTCTTCCCCACCACCGCATTCGGTTACCGTCGCATCACAGTCGAGCGCCCTCTCCAGCTGCGATTTGATCCGCAGGACGAAGACAAACGCGCCGCGCTCGTCGCCGATGCCGCGTGGGAGAAACTCGTCGCGAAAGACAAAGCCTTGACCGACGCGATCCTTGACGGGCTCAAGCAACTCGACGCGACCTACCTCGCGCGGGATCAATTTCAAAACGCTCTCACCACCGAGTTGAAAAAAGCCGGGTTCAAACTCGCCGCCGCACAGTGGAAATTGCTCGCCAAGCATCTCGGTGAGCACGACGAAGAAGCTGAAATCTGTCGCGACAGCAAAGGCAAAATCGAACCCGACCCCGGACTGCGCGACAATGAAAACGTGCCTCTCGACGAAGCCGTCGCCGACTACTTCGCCCGCGAAGTGACGCCACATGTCCCCGAAGCGTGGATCGACGAAACAAAGCGCGATGAGAAGGATGGCGAGGTTGGCATCGTCGGGTATGAAATCCCCTTCAACCGGCATTTCTACACCTACACCCCGCCACGGGATTTGGAGGAAATCGACGCCGAGCTGGCCGAGGTCACCGGGGAGATTCAGGAACTCTTGAAGGAGATTTCGGCATGAGTTATTCGCGGTATCCGGAGTATCGGGAGAGTGGTGTGGAGTGGTTGGGGGAGATTCCTGAGCACTGGGAATCGTCTAAATTGAAACTCGCCACCAAAGTTACCCCGAGCAATGTAGATAAAAAGTCGAAAGAGGGTGAACCTCCCGTGAAGCTTTGCAACTACGTCGACGTCTACTACAACGAAGAAATTCATGCGCAGTTGCCCTTTATGAAGGCGACCGCGACTCTGGAGCAGATTGAAAAGTTTGAGCTTAAACGTCACGATGTAATCATCACCAAAGACTCTGAAGACCCTGACGATATTGCAGTACCAGCATTGGTTAACGCAGACATTCCAGGAGTCGTCTGCGGATATCATTTAACAGTCTTACGCCCCACGGAAAATACGGACGGAAGATTTTTGAAGCGCTACTTCGATTCTCGGTATGTGCGGAGCTATTTCGCAACGCGAGCGAATGGGTTAACTCGATACGGATTGGGAACCTACCCGCTGAGCAACGCGCCAATCCCACTCCCACCCCTCCCCGAACAACGCCAGATCGCGGCGTTTCTGGATCGGGAGTGTGCGGCGATGGATACCTTGATGGCGAAGCAGGAGCGGCTCATCGCGCTGCTGGCGGAGAAGCGTCAGGCACTCATCTCCCACACCGTCACCAAAGGCCTCGATCCCCACGCCCCACTCAAAGACTCCGGCATCGAATGGCTCGGCCAAGTGCCGGAGGGGTGGAAAGCTGGGAAACTGGGATTTTATTGCACATTACTATCCGGTTACGCATTTCCATCATCAGGGTTTTCACATGAAAACACAGACACTCGATTGCTTCGCGGAATTAACGTTGGCGTCTCGAAAATCAGGTGGAGTGAAACCGTTTATTGGCAACGCAAAAAAGGAGATGGTCTTGACGAATTCGAGCTTGCCGAAGGAGATTTGGTAATTGGCATGGATCGTCCGTGGATCAAAGGCGGAATTAGAATAGCAAAAATCTCCAAGAGAGATTTACCATGCCTGCTTCTTCAACGGGTTGTCTCGTTGGAAACCACAACAACACTTATATCTGATTACCTTTTTCGAATTTTGGCCTCACCATTGTTTTCTTCTTACTTTACCCCTGAAATGACAGGTGTGAGCGTTCCTCACATTAGCCCAGACCAGATCTCTAATTTCCGTATCCCACTCCCACCCCTCCCCGAACAACGCGCCATCGTCACCTACCTCGACGAAGCCTGCGGGAAGATCGACACCCTCGTCGCCAAAGCCGAATCCGCGATCGCCTTGCTCAAAGAACGCCGCACCGCCCTCATCTCCGCCGCCGTCACCGGCAAAATCGACGTGCGGGAGCATTAGCCGAACGTTAAATGTCTCATCAATAATTTATCGAATCGCGTAATTGTTAATTAGGTTTCCTAAGCTAAATTTACGTTTACACCTGATGTCCACAGAACCCTTCATCCAACCCCGGTTCACCGGCAAAAGATTTGAGGAACACACGCTTCCTGTATCTGCTGCCCGAGATCTCGCTGCGTATGAAGAGTTGGTGATCGAGTTGGCCAGACACCTCTATCGGGTTAATCACAGAGATCGAGAAAGAGTCCCAAAGGGGTTTGCGGAAGATTTTCAGCTTCATATCGAGAGGATCGAAGAAGGAAGTACTCAGCCTCTGCTGTCAGTCTTACTGGCGGGTGCACTGGTAAGTTGCGTTCCACCTGAAATCACTCAGGCAAAAGACTTGATCAACAGGGTCATTGCGACCGAAGAAACGGAAGATTTCCCCTCTGAGTTCCCCAAAGAACTCTATCGGTATTTTAATCGGATCGGCCGCTCTCTCGAAACTGACGAATCGATCGAGTGGACTCCGAAAATGGCGGGAAATCGAACTGTTCTGAACGCCGCGAAAAGAAAGCGACTGGTACTGGCCGATCAGGAAACGTATGAGGCGGAGATCGATATTGTGGGACAAGTCGAAGAACTCAATGCTCGAAAGAAAACCGGAATTCTGCGCACCGCAGAGTTTGGTGCCGTTGATTTCGAATTCGAAGATGTATTTCTTCCCGATTTAAGAGGTGCACTTGGGACGGAGATCACCTTCGCTCACGTTGAGGGAATTGGCGTTTTTGATGTGAATGACCGCTTGAAACGCATCACCGAAATTGAACTCTTGGAAACGATTCCTCATTACCATCTGATCTCTGCCATTGACGGTCTCTCGTCCTTGGAAAAAGGTTGGCTGGAAGGCAACGGAGTTGCTTTCTCTAATCAAAGCTTGTCGTGGCTCACTGATGAAGTGAGCAACCATTTCCCTCCGGACTTGAAATATCCTTCGGTTGTTCCCACGGAAGAAGGGAACGTCTCATTTGAATGGATTCTGCCCCTAGCAAGAATCGAGTTGGAGATTAATTTCGCTGATCACCAAGCCGAGTTGTATGCTACTAATCTCAAAGACAACAGCTTCATCGAGGAGACCTATCAAACCGGCAAGTGGGAGCTGGCCTTTTCTAAGGTGAAAGAGTTGTTGAAGGCATGAGTGACGATAGGAATGACAGCGACCTGCTCTATCGGCAAGTCCATCCGAGTCATTGCACGGAAGGCAGTCCAAACAGTCAGGCGTTCAATCCAACTCCAAAAGACGAAGGGAAATTGTCTGTTGATGATGCTCGGAAAGTGTCCCCCGAAGAATCATATCGTCATTTCACGGACGACTTAGGTCTGACCTCGGCTGGAACTTGGGCTGTTTCCGTCGAGGAGGTGAACGACCGCGAAGGTCTCGTGATCGTATCCGATCCAATCGAAGGCGAAGAAGACTCAACCCAAAACAATCCAGCCCACACATTGATTGATTTCAATTCTCTCGATTCCAAAGGAAAGAGAAAACGGTGGGCTCAGGCACTTGCTATTTTAGCGACAGCGCGGGGCTGCCTCTATGACGCGGCAGGGTAGTTCAGAGCTGATGCCCTCCCGCCATCACCGGCAAGATCGATGTGCGGGAGTTGTGAAGCGTCCCACCTTCTTCACGATTCAACAGGGTATGATGATCGATTGAACCCTCTTGAATGCCGGGAAGCCGGCACTTTCACGAAAAAATCTCTCGCCATCACCTAATAAAACTATTACAAGGTTCGTAATAGAAATCAGAGAACAGTGGAAGTCACTTACCAAAACCGGAAACTGAAGAAGCTCGCGGGCGATGCGAAGAAGCGTCACAAGGAGATGGGCAAGAAGAGGGCGGAGCGTTTCGAGAAGCGAATCTCGGAACTGAAAGCCGCCAACTGCCTCGAAGACTTGCGCCACTTTCCACAGGCCCGAATTCACCAACTGACCGGCAATCGTAAGAAACAGTTCTCAGCGGATTTGGATCATCCTTACCGTCTCATTTTCACCCCGACCAACGATCCTGAACCCCGTCTTGAAGATGGGGGCTGGGATTGGTCGGAAATCACCATCATCGCAATCATTGAAATCGCCGACACTCATGAATAGCACCAGCCCTATCGAAGACTTCGCCTCAGCACCGGGCGTGACCCTCCAGGACACGCTCGAGTCGCTCGGTATGAAACAGACTGAGCTCGCGGATCGTGCCGGGATCAGTCAGAAGACGATCAATCGAATTGTGAAAGGCGATGAACCGATCACGAATAAAACGGCATTCGCTCTCGAGAAAGTGCTGCGGGTCCCTGCGCACTTCTGGTTGAATCTCCAATTACAATATCAAGAGCACCTCGCCCGGGTCGAGGAAACGAAGCGCATGGAATCCTACGCCGAGTGGGCGAGGAAGTTCCCCTATCCGGACATGGTGCGGAACGGGCTCGTGGAAGCGGCACGGGATGCACGAGACAAGGCGGTTCACCTTCTCAGCTACTTTGGCGTCGCTTCCCCTGAAGGTTGGAATACTTGCTATTGCGAGATGGATCTTGAACTCTCCTATCGAAAGGCAGAGAAGTGCTCCGAAAAACGCCACGGGCTTTCGGCCTGGTTGAGACAGGGAGAGATTCTCGCACTCGACACTCAAACAGCGGAGTTCGATGCAGAGAAATTTGCTTCCGCTCTCAGTGAAATCCGGACGCTTACGACTCTGGATCCCGGAGAATTTTACCCTCTAATGCAAAGGCTCTGTGCTGACGCGGGAGTGATCTACCACCTCGTTCCAGAATTACCGGGGCTCGGGATTAGTGGCGTGATGCGCTGGTTCCGTGGACGCCCCATGATTCAGCAGTCCCTGCTCTTCAAGTCGAACGACCAATTCTGGTTCACCTTCTTCCACGAAGCCAAGCATGTACTTCAACGAAAGAAGAAAACGATATTTCTTGAGGGCGACGCGTCGAAACCGGAGGATATCGCAAGGGAGAATGAAGCTAACAAATTCGCTGCTGATATTCTGGTAGCACCGGACGATTGGAGACAATTTGTAGCGTCGGGAAACTTTCAATCGGCAACGATCAAAGCTTTCTCAAAAAATATAGATATTGATCCGGGAATTGTAACAGGACGACTTCTGCGGGAAAAGCGACTCAGATATGATCAGCCGCAGGCAAAACTGAGGAAGAAATTCGTGTGGTCAACTGACTAGGCAAAGGCGCAGAAGTGCCTGTAATCAGTCTGGACGAACAGGCATCGCAATCGTAACATTGCCGCCTAACAGAGCCACCTGATATGTCTAAATCCGCCGCTGAACGCGCTTTTCAATCCGAGATTGTCAAACATCTCACCGGCACAGGCTGGCTCGAAGGCAAATCGGCCCACTACGATCGCGAGAGAGCCCTTTACCCGGAGGATGTCATTGGCTTTGTCAAAGAGACCCAACCCGAAGCCTGGGAAAAGCTAAGCAAGCAGTACCCGAAGGATCCGGAGAAGGCACTGCTCGATGCGGTCGCCCGACAGCTGGGAAAGGCTGACCCAAACGGGACCGCGAAGGAGCTGCGAAAATACGGCACCCTGGGAGTGCTGCGCCATCCGATCAAAGACCGGGGCGCACAGATCAGGATGTGCCAATTCAAACCGGATCACGATCTCAACCCGGAGACCTTGATGCGCTACGGTGCGAACCGGCTCCGAGTCGTTCAGGAATTGAAATACAGCCCCTACAGCGCGACTTACGCGAAGGGCGGAGCGACAGGGAAAGACTGGCGAATTGATCTGGTTCTCTTTGTGAACGGTATTCCGGTGGCGACTCTGGAGCTGAAGAGCGAATTCAAACAGGCGATCGAAAAAGCGGTAAGCCAATACAAGAAAGATCGCCCACCGAAAGACCCTCACACCGGAAAGAACGAGCCGCTACTAACCTTCAAACGCGGTGCGCTCGTTCATTTTGCAGTGAGCCAGTTCGAGGTCCAAATGTGCACGAAACTGGCAGGAAAAGATTCCTACTTTCTCCCCTTCAACAAAGGCACCGCAGAAGGTGCTGCCGGAAACGATGTCCCTGAAGACGGTGACCATTGCACAAGCTACCTTTGGAAAGAGGTGCTCCAATGGGAGAATTTTCTCAACATCCTAGCCCGCTTCATTCACCTCGAAGTGAGGGAGGTCGCCGATTTTGAGGGACTGAAATCGAAGAAGGAAACGCTCATTTTCCCTCGATTTCATCAATGGGATGTGGTGAATAAATTGATCGATTCCGCGAGAACGGGAGGGCCGGGTCAGAAATACCTCGTGCAACATTCCGCCGGCTCAGGGAAATCGAACTCGATTGCGTGGACCGCTCACCAGCTCTCTTCTTTACACAAAGAGGACGGGACGAAGGTGTTTCAGTCAGTCCTCGTGATCACCGACCGGACTGTGCTCGATGATCAGCTCCAGGATACGATTTACCAGTTCGAGCACAGTGAAGGCGTCGTCGGTCGCATCAACAGGGAAGAAGGCGGCGGCTCCAAATCCTCGAAGCTCGCGGGGGCATTGCTCGAAGGGCAACCCATTATCATCGTTACGATTCAGACTTTCCCCTTTGTTCTCGAAGAAATCCGCAAGAATACCTCGCTCAAGGAAAGCTGCTTCGCGATCATCGCAGACGAAGCCCACAGTTCCCAATCAGGATCAACGGCCCGGAAGTTACGGGAAGTGCTGATGGCTGATCAGCTGGAAGAAGGTGAAGACGAAGAGGGTGTCAGCGCGGAGGATATGCTCGATCTGGCTCTTGAGGCACGACGAGCTTCCGACAATCTTTCTTATTTTGCCTTCACCGCGACGCCGAAACCGAGAACACTGGAGCTGTTTGGGCGACTCCCGGATCCGGGGTTACCTGCCGCGAAGGACAATCGCCCTGAGGCGTTTCATGTTTATTCGATGCGGCAGGCGATCGAGGAGGGATTCATCCTCGATGTGCTGACGAACTACACCACTTATTCAACCGCGTACAAACTGGCCCAGAAACAGGCGGCAGCGGATGAAGACGTAGACAGCAAGAAAGCGTCAAAACAGCTCAAGCAATGGGTGAAACTGCACGGTTACAATGTTGGGCAACGGGTTCAGGTCATCGTCGAGCATTTCCGTCGTAAGGTTCAGGATCAACTCGGAGGTCAGGCGAAAGCTATGGTCGTGACTTCCAGCCGGATCGAAGCGGCTCGCTACAAACTGGGATTTGATCGATACATCAAAGATCAGGGCTATTCCGATCTGCAGGCGATGGTGGCCTTTTCCGGAGAAGTGAACGACCCGGAATCAGCTGATCTGCCTCTGACTGAGAAAAACATGAATCCCAATCTGAAAGGGCGGGATATGCGCAAGGCATTCGACACCGGAGAGTATCAGGTCATGATCGTCGCGAACAAGTTTCAGACAGGATTCGATCAGCCGAAGCTCTGCGCGATGTATGTGCTGAAGAAACTCCACGGCGTCGACTGCGTGCAAACCCTCTCACGTCTCAATCGCACTTTTCCGGGGAAGGAATCGGATCAGACTTTCGTGTTGGATTTCATCAATGATCCCCAGGACATCCTCGAAGCCTTCCTGCCCTACTACCAGACTGCTGAGCTCGCCGACGTATCTGATCCCAACCTCGTCTACTCCCTTTTCGACAAACTGGGGGCGCAGGACATCTACACCTGGAGCGAGGTCGAGTATTTTACGGAGGTCTTTTTCAGCAGCCGTAAAGGTGAGCACGCCAAGAAGGCACTGAGCAGCGCATGTAAGCCGGCCGTGGATCGATGGAAGAGTCGCTACAAAACGGCGGTGGCTAAACTCAAGTTAGCGAGGAAACTGGTCGAGCGCGCGAAAAAGGCAGCAGATGCCGTGCTCATCGCCAACGCAGAGAAGGACCAGAAGGAGGCAAAGGACAGCAAAGACAAGCTCGATATTTTCAAGAAGGATCTCGGGAGCTTCACCCGATTCTACGAGTTCATGTCCCAGATCGTGGACTATGACGACCGCGAACTGGAAAAGCTGAATGTGTTCGCCCGGCACCTTGCTCCCCTGCTGCGTGAAGACGCGGACGAGGAAGATCCGATCGATCTCAGCAACGTCGCTCTGACTCACTATCGGCTGCAAAAGAAATGGAAAAACTCGATTGTTCTCAGCGAAGGAGATGAGGACTCAACGCTGAAGCCGGGATCCGATCTCGGAAGTGGAACCTCACGCGACAAAGAAGAGGCACGTCTATCGGCGATCATCGCGCGGATGAATGAGCTTTTCGCCGCCGAGAACCTCAGCGACAGCGACCTCGTCAATTACGCCCACACCATCGCTGACAAAGTGCGCGAGAATGAGTTGGTCATGTCTCAAGTGAAAAACAATACGGGAGAACAAACTCTGCTGGGGGATTTCCCGAAGGCTGTGATCGATGCCGTGCTGGCGAGCAGCGACGCCCACAACGAGATCAAGACGCAGTATCTTTCCGATGCAACTGTGAAGCGTGGATTTGAGAAATTGATTCTGGAGCTGCTGGCGAAGGCGGGATAGCGGTTATTGAAGTTTTCCGAGAAGTTATCAGCACCTCAGAATGGAACAAACTTCGGCCCTTCCACGGGTGCCAGTAGACCGCATTTCTTACACTGCTAGTGGTAGCGACCTCCGCTCTTCTGAATCTTCACTACGAGGAGTTTCGATTCGCATCGACAGGCAAACGCTCCCTCCACCTGTTCTCAGATTTGGTAGCCGAGTTCCAGAGAGTTCTCAGAGGGCGAATTCATAAAGTGCTAATAATCCAAATTTCGTGAGGGGTCGCTTAAACCGCGGTGTTGTGGTTGATGGCCACTTCCCTATTATTGGCGGCAACATGAGACCTTTCTTTACCTTCTCCCTGATAATCTGTGTAGTACTCGCGCCCTGGCTCAAGGCTGAGGATGCTGCACAGAATCTTGAATCTTATCTCAGGGAAGCTATCATCGCCAACCCGGAGCTTTCAGCACAGTTTCACCGGGTCAAAGCATCACGTAAGATCGGAATTCAGGTCGGTGCGCTTCCAGATCCGAAGTTGAGTTACACGGAATTCGTCTCCAGCGTGGAGACACGCACCGGTCCACAGGAACGGGCGGTGAGTTTGACTCAGGCATTCCCGTGGCCGGGTAAGCTCACCTTGCGCGAGGGGATTGCCGATCAGACAGCCGAGACCGCTTTCTACAGATTCGAGGCGACTCAGCGACAAGTGATCCGGGAAATTGGTCTCAGCTACTTCGACTACGCCTTCCTCGGAGAGGCGACCCGGGTTACCAAACAGAATTTAAATCTCCTGAAACAGCTTGCTCCCACCGTGGATGAAAAGGTGCGGGGAGGCGGCGACTTGGGTGCATCGTTGCGAATGGAAGTCGAGCTCACAAAAACAGAAGATCAGCTTCAAACGCTTGAAGAGCAGAGAAACGCGCTCAGTTCCCGCCTCGCCAGCTTACTGGGAAGAACTCCGAATCTTGAAGCGGTGATCCCTTTTCCAACACTGGAGGCAGGAGTCCCGCAGATCGGCTCGACAGATTCGCTTGAGTCAGGGGTCAAAGCTCATCCGCTCGTCGAAGCCGCCGCCTCAGGTGTTATCACCGCAGAACTTGCCGAACAGCTCTCCCGAAAATCCCCTCTGCCGGACATCAATATCGGAGCCAACGTGATCGACATCGGAGCCAGCGGCGACACGGCGGTAGGTGTTATGGTTGGCGTCAGTATTCCACTCAATTTTGACAAGTATCGAGCAGAGCGTGAGGAGAAAGCCGAGTTGGCCTCTGCGGCCCGGGCCGATGTAGAGAGTATCCGGCAAAAGCTTCTCGCCGATTTACATCGTGCAATTCAGTCGTGGAATGAAGCAGACAAGAGGCTGCACCTCTACCGCGACAAACTTTTACCAGCGGCAGAACAGGCTCTCGAAGTTACCAACGAAAGCTATCGCAATGACAAGGCTTCCATCACGGATCTGATTGATTCCGAGCGCACGCTTCTCGACTTGCGACTCATGTATCAACGGGCACTCGCATCCGCACACAAAGCAGCACTGGAGATCCGAACGCTAACTGAACCGTTGTCCATCTCGAAAAAATGAAAAAGACAGTCATCACCGCCGCGATCTCCGTGGTCGCGGGACTTGGGCTGGGAGCCCTTATTTTCGGCGGCAATACCGGACACGATCATGAGCCCGCAGGGGGCGCAGGGAAAGAAGCCAAGGCGAAGGCGGAGGTCTGGACCTGCTCGATGCACCCGCAGGTAAAGCAGCCCAATCCGGGTAAATGTCCCATCTGCGCGATGGATTTGATTCCCCTCAGCGCCATGGGCGGGGGCGATGGCGAGCGATCTTTTTCTATGTCGGAGGCGGCGAAACAGCTGGCGGGAATCACGACGACAGAAGTGGTTCGAGACTATCCATTGGCTGAAATTCAGTTGTTCGGAAAAATCATGTACGACGAAACCAGGATGAGCACCGTCGCTGCCCGGTTTCCGGCACGAATCGATAAACTCTATGTCGATTACACCGGCATACGGGTCAAAAAAGGTGATCACCTCGCTACGGTCTACAGCCCTGATCTTCTTTCCGTTCAAACTGAGCTGCTGACAGCGAAAAAGTTCGGCAACGACAACGCTGCAAAAATTACCCGCGACAAGCTTCGCCTCTGGGGATTCTCCGAAGAGAGGATTCAGAAAATCGAGACCTCGGGTAAGACTTCCGATCAACTCACAATCGACGCACCCAAATCCGGCATCGTCACACAGATGAACGTGAGGGAAGGAGAGTATGTCGAGACCGGCACGCCCTACTTCAAGATCGCCGAGTTGGACGAGGTCTGGGTCATGCTCGACGCATACGAGTCCGACACCCCATGGCTTCGCTTTGGACAGAATGTCCAGTTCACGACCGAATCTATCCCGGGCAATTTGTTCGATGGGAAAATATCGTTCATAGCACCCGAGCTCAACTCGACCACGCGGACGGTATCGGTGCGAGTGAACGTCCCGAATGAAGACAACCTGCTGAAACCCGGCATGTTTGTATCGGGCCTGGTCGAAGCCAAGGTCGCAGCAGCAGGAAAAGTGTTGGACCCGTCGCTCGCCGGGAAATGGATCAGCCCCATGCATCCGGAAGTCGTGAAGGACCAACCGGGCCAGTGCGATATCTGCGGGATGGATCTGGTTCCTGCAGAAGAACTTGGCTACCTCGCAAGCGATGCCGAAGGAGAGCCCCCGCTTCTCGTGCCGGTCAGTGCGGTACTGAACACGGGAAAGCGTTCCGTCGTTTACGTCGAACAACCTGATACCGAGCAACCCACTTTCGAGGGACGGGAGATCCTGATCGGTCCCAGGGCAAACGATCAGTATATTGTAGAGGCGGGACTCAGAGAGGGCGAGCGGGTCGTCGCGCAGGGCGGCTTTGTCATCGACAGCGCCCTGCAAATCCAAGCGAAACCAAGCATGATGCTCCCTTCCGAGAAAGGAGAGCGCCTCTTCCCCGAAGCCGAGGCACCCAAAGAATTTCTGACTCAGTCGGATAAGGTTCTGCGAGCGTACTTCAACCTCCAGGGAGCACTCGCGGGCGACGACCTGGACAAAGCGAAATCGGCGGCGAAAGAAGGAATTAGTCAGCTTTCTGGAATGCCGGTAAAAACACTACCTGAATCCTCTGTCGAAATATGGGACGAGGTAGCGGGTCGGATGAAGTCGTCCTTCCAGATGATCGCAGAAACGGAATCCATTGAATCGACCCGGGCTGAATTTCAGAAGCTGACAACCATCTCTGACGAGTTGGTTCGCCGATTCGGAACCGCTCACCTGCCGGTCTACGAGCACTACTGCCCGATGGCATTTGACGATACGGGGGGCACTTGGCTACAACCCGATGAGAATCTTCTGAACCCCTACTTTGGTTCTTCGATGTTAAATTGCGGAGAAGTGCGCGATCAACTTGCCTCCGCGAAGTCGATGCCACTGAACGAAGCGGGAACCCGCGCTTTGAAATCGGCGGTGGGCGACTATCTCGCCATCCAAGCCGCCTTGGCAAAAGACTCTTTGGAGGAGTCGGTCGCCAGTGCATCCACCCTTGCTGAGAGTGCTGCTGTCCTGGGCGAAACTGTCTCCGGCAATCCAGAGGCTGCTTTTCAACTTCGCAATCTAAGTGACCAGCTCAAAGCGATATCGGAAAAAGCAGCCGCAACCGACAACCTCGCGCAGTTCCGGGTGAACTTTAAGATCCTGTCCGAGTTGACTAAGTCATTAGTTACTTCGTTCGGGGCGGAGCTGGAGTCTTCGCTCTACAACGCACACTGCCCCATGGCATTCAACAACGCGGGAGGAGACTGGCTGCAGACGACCGAAGACATCAAAAACCCCTATTTCGGAGCGTCGATGCTCGGTTGCGGGGAGATCACAGCTCAACTTGCAGGCAAAAAGAAGGACTCAACTGAGACGCAGGAACATTCGCATTCCGAGACACCGAAAAAAGATACCGAATGAGCGACCCCTCTCCCATCGACACGACAGGGCCGGTCGCGAAGTTGATCCGCTTCTGCCTGACGAACAAACTGATTGTCTTGCTGATCACATTCATGCTCCTGACCTGGGGCGTGCTTGTGGCGCCGTTTGACTGGGAAGTCGGCGGCGTGCCGCGCAGTCAGGTGCCGGTCGATGCAATTCCTGACATTGGCGAGAATCAACAAATTATCTTTACCGAATGGATGGGGCGATCCCCACAAGATGTCGAAGACCAGATCACTTTTCCGCTGACCACGGCACTACTGGGAATCCCGGAAGTAAAAACAATCCGCAGCTACTCCTACTTCGGATTCTCAAGTGTCTATATCATCTTCAAGGAATCGGCCGAATGGGATTGGTCCCGCGCCAAAATCCTTGAGAAGCTCAACAGTCTTCCCGCCGGCACCTTGCCTGAAAATGTCAGTCCCGCTCTGGGTCCGGATGCCACCGCCTTGGGACAGGTCTTCTGGTATACGTTGGAGGGACGCGACAAAGACGGCAATCCCGCCGGTGGCTGGGATCCACAGGAACTCCGAAGCATTCAGGATTTCTACGTCCGGTATGCGCTCCAATCGACCGATGGTGTCGCAGAAGTGGCCTCGGTAGGAGGATTTTTGAAGGAGTATCAGATCGATGTGAACCCCGATGCGATGCGCGCCTTCGGAGTGACATTGGAACAGATCTTCAAAGCGGTGAAGGATGCCAATCTCGATGTCGGAGCGCGGACGATCGAGATCAATCGGATGGAGTATGTGATAAGGAGCCGCGGATTCCTGACCTCACTCGATGACCTGCGCGAAACCGCCGTCGCGGCAAAGGGAGATATTCCGATTACCCTGGATGAAGTTGCCGATGTCAGTTTCGGACCGGCGCTCCGACGCGGTGTCCTCGACAAAGCCGGGGCCGAGGCTGTCGGTGGAGTCGTCGTAGCTCGCTATGGGGCCAACCCGATGGAGACGATCAAGAACGTGAAAGAGTCCATCGCCTCGATTTCGGCTGGCCTCCCTTCCAAGACGCTGGAAGACGGCACCGTTAGTCAGGTCACCATCGTTCCATTCTACGACCGGACCGGTTTGATCAACGAGACCCTGGATACCCTCAACATCGCCCTGGTTCAGGAGATTCTGATTACGGTGATCGTCGTGCTCCTCCTCGTCTTTCATTTGCGCAGCTCGCTCCTCATTTCGTTCATCCTGCCCGGCGCCGTGCTATTGACCTTCGTCGGGATGAAAATGTTCCATGTTGATGCCAACGTGGTCGCCCTCTCCGGTATAGCGATCGCCATTGGAACGATCGTGGACATGGGCATCGTCCTTTGCGAAAACGTCCTTCGTCAGTTGGAGGAAGCAGACGACGATGAACCCAGACTGGAAGTTATTTTTCGCGCCTGTGCTGAAGTCGGTGGCGCTGTCCTGACTGCTGTGATGACAACAGTGATCAGCTTCCTTCCGGTTTTTGCGATGGAAGGAGCGGAGGGCAAACTGTTCAAACCACTCGCTTATACCAAAACCTTCGCGCTGATCGCGTCTGTCCTCATTGCCTTGACGGTGCTTCCTCCGCTCATCCACATGCTTTATAAAAAGCGTTTTGATGTTTTCTCAAGACGCACACCGAGAATACACACGGGATTCGTCGTCGCCCTGGCATTGATCGTCGCCATCATCCTGGGACAGGACTGGATGCCACTGGGACCAACCTATGGGCTTCTCAACTCTTTTTTTGTCTTGATCCTGATCGGCGTGCTGATTGCTCTGGTCTACGGCTTTATTCATATCTATGAACCAATCCTGCGTTTCTTCCTGCGGGTGAAGCTGATCCTCATCACCCTCGTCCTAATCGTAGTCACCTGTGGTGTGCTGATCTATCAGGGACTCGGAAAAGAGTTTATGCCCTCGCTCAACGAGGGATCCTTCCTCTACATGCCGACCACCATGCCCCACGCATCCATCGGCGAGGCGAAGCGTGTCCTCCAACTACAGGATCAGGCGATCAACGCCATCCCAGAGGTGGAAATGGTGGTTGGGAAAATTGGACGTGTCGATAGTTCGCTCGACCCCGCTCCAGTATCAATGGTCGAGACGGTCATCACCTACAAGCCCGAATGGGGCGAGGACAAAGACGGAAATCGCATGCGACTCTGGCGGGATCATATCCAAACGCCCGATGACATTTGGAAAGAAATTGTTTCCGCCGCCGAACTCCCCGGGGTTACTTCCGCACCGAAGCTTCAGCCCATCGAGACTCGAATCGTGATGTTGCAAACCGGCATGCGTGCACCTATGGGGCTGAAAGTCTATGGCCCTGATTTAGAGACCATTGAAAGCGTCGCGCTCGAATTGGAGGCGATCCTGAAGGGGGTCGGATCTATCAATCCCGCCACCGTTTTCGCTGATCGGGTCGTCGGGAAACCCTATCTTGAGATCAATATCAACCGTAAGGCTATATCCAGATACAATATCAGTATCCGGGGAGTTCAGGATGTGATCGAAGTAGCTGTGGGAGGGAAGCGAATCACCACGACGGTCGAGGGTCGGGAGCGCTATCCGGTTCGTGTCCGATACCAGCGCGAGCGTCGCGACTCGATTGAGGAACTCACCGAGATCCTTGTCCCCGCACCGGACGGTCGGCAGATTCCACTCGGAGAGTTGGCCGAGATCAAATTCATACGTGGCCCTCAGGCCATCAAGAGTGAAGACACCTTCCTCGTGGCCTACGTCATCTTCGACAAACAACCCGGCAATGCAGAAGTTAGCGTCGTCGAAGATGCCCGCAAACTCATCGAAGACCACATCGAATCGGGCGACTTCGTCGTGCCGGCCGGGGTTAGCTACCAGTTTACCGGATCCTATGAAAATCAGGTCCGGGCCGAAAAACGTCTCGCTCTCATCCTCCCTCTCGCGCTGATGCTGATCTTCATTCTCATCTACCTTCAGTTTCGCGTCGTCAGCACCTCGCTGCTCGTTTTCAGCGGGATATTCGTGGCTTGGTCGGGCGGCTTCATGATGATCTGGCTCTACAATCAGGGTTGGTTCATGGACTTCACCCTGTTGGGTATCGACTTCCGCGAACTGTTTCAGATCAAGACAATCAATCTCAGTGTCGCCGTTTGGGTCGGCTTCCTCGCTCTCTTCGGCATTGCTACGGACGACGGCGTCATCATGGCGACCTACCTTCAGCAGAAATTCAAAGAAAACGAACCTGCCAGCATCCAGCAAATTCGGGAATCTACCGTCGAAGGGGCCATGAAGCGTGTCCGTCCTGCAATGATGACGACTGTGACCACCCTGCTCGCCCTTATCCCCGTGCTCACCAGCACCGGACGAGGATCTGACGTCATGGTTCCCATGGCGATCCCCAGTTTCGGGGGAATGACCGTAGCCGTGCTCACCGTTTTCGTCGTGCCCACTCTTTATTGTGGAATCGCCGAGTTGAAATTTTCCTGGTACAACCGGGCAAACAAGAAAACCAACCTGAAGAACATCGAACCAGAAACCAACTCATGAAGACCATAGCAATGCTCATACTGCTCCCTATCACCGCTGCCTTCGCCCTTTCCTTCACCGGCTGCGGCAAAAGCGACTCCGACGACCATCAACACGATGAACACGACCACTCCGCTGCAGTGGAGGATTCCTCCACGGGGACTTCCGACTATCCGCTGACCACCTGTGTCGTTTCCGGCGAAGCGCTTGGCAGCATGGGAACGCCGGTGGAGGTTGTCCACAACGGAGTGACGGTCAAGCTATGCTGCAAAAGCTGTATCGACGACTTCAAGGCCACTCCCGAAGTCTTTGTCGCCAAAATCAAGGCGGGCGGCTGACACTCCATCCCCCTCTATCAGTCATGATGTTTCGATGTTATCGTATCCAGCTCCTTTAATGTGAGGGGTGAAGTCAATTTAAGGTGTTCTACCTTTGCGAGTCCTCCTATTGGAAAAATGAAAGACGACAACTTACAACGACGACTTGAGGAATGGGAAATCGATGTTCCAGACGATCCCCACTTTCGCGCTTCCGTCTGGCGAGAAATTTCGATCCGTGAGAAATCACCCACGATGGATTGGCTCCGCGAAGTGATCGACCGAATGGTCAACCCTCGCCTCGCCGCCCCTCTGGCTATTGGCGCGGTGATTGTCGTCCTTGCCTCTGCTTCTCTCCACGGAGTGCAGAGCCGGGAAAAAGCTTGGGAAAGAATGGCGCTCGCCTACAGCTCTTCCATTGACCCCGTCGCTCACACGGAGCATGAACTCGCCAAGCAGCGGTAGACACGTATACAGCACCATCTCATGAACCGGAACCTTGCTATCGTCCTTCTCAGTGCAGCTTTGCTCTCCTGCCTCTACTTCTGCGTCTATCGTTGGATTACGGCAGATACGGCGATCGCAATGAAGTCGGAGCGCCCCGAGTTGGAATGGCTGCGCTATGAATACGACCTCTCCGATCAGCAGTTTTCCACCATTCGCGCTATGCATGAAACTCACGACGTGGTCTGCCGTAAACTCTGCAAGGAACTGGTGGTAGCCCAGAAGCGGCTCGATACAGCAATAGCCGAGCACCCCGGCCTAACTCCCGAGGTGAAAGAGGCGCTTGCTGCCTGGACAGCACAAAGAGAGCGGTGCCGCGAGGCGACTATTGCGCATATGTATGACGTCAGTTCCGTGTTGAATGTCAATGACGCAGCCCGCTACCGGGAGCGTATATTTCGCAATCTCATAGTACCGGGTCGCATGCCACATGTTGGAAAAAACGGAGAATTTCACGAGGATCTTATCGAACATGCCGCTCCCGGTTCGGTCGACTCAGCACCCTCGGAAAATGACGGACCCGAGTAGTCATGGAGAAGTCAGCCCATCGGAAGACGAAGCAGATCAGCAACTTCTGCTCCGGCTGCGTGATGGAGACGATCTGGCGCTGAACGATCTGATGGATCGGTGGCGCAAGCCAATTCTCGCGTATCTCTACCGAACTATCGGCGACTACGAAACCGCAGCTGACCTCGCCCAGGAAGTGTTCGTCCGCGTCTATCGATCACGGAGGAAATACCGGCCGAAAGCCAAGGCCTCCGCGTTCCTTTTCACGATCGCCGCCAATCTGGCGAAGAACCATTTTCGATGGACGAAACGCCATCCCGAGGCCGCACTCACCGACGAGGTAGCCAACAAGATGGAGGAGAAGTCGGCCCAGTCCGATCCAGCAAGTGCACTCGAACAAACAGAGTCAGGAGCAGCAGTCCGCGCAGCCGTTCAGCGCCTCCCCGAGAAGTTGAGGACACCCGTCGTCCTGTTCCATTTCAATGAACTCCCACAGAGTGAAATCGCCGAAATCCTTCGGTGCTCGGAAAAGACCGTGGAGACCCGATTGTATCGGGCGAGGAAATTGTTACGGGAATCTTTTCGGCCCGACGAGTGAGCCGTCTCGATCACGCTGTTTTCTTCTTGTCGATTTCCGCTATTATACTAAGAAGTTTCAAAGTTCCATAATTTGAGGAATTCTGATATTTAAGGTAGCTTAAATAACTAATGGCGACGGCAGAACAGATCAAGGCGCTGATTCGGTCTCATCTCGACGAAGATGATGACCGCTTCCATACGCTTGCGCTGCAGGTTGCGGCCCACGAAGCCCGGAAAGGGAACAATTCGCTCGCTCAAGACATAAAGGGACTCGTTCAAAAAGCGAAGCATCAGAAATCTGATCATATCGTCCAGTTCCCAGATGAGTTGAACGGCCTCATGATTAGTGAGACAACTACCGAGAGAATCTCTCAGTTGGTTGTCTCGGAAGATCATAAAGAGAGAGTAGAGAGAATCGCGCACGAGTACCGGCAGCGCGGAACATTACAATCCCACGGCATGGAGCATCGCCGCAAGATCCTGCTGTCCGGGCCTCCTGGAACAGGAAAGACACTTACGGCGCGAGCGCTGGCTGGTGAGCTAGGATTGCCGCTCAGGACGATTCAGATGGATCGTCTTACCATGAAGTTCATGGGAGAGAGCGCAGCCAAGCTTCGCCAGATCTTCGAGATCATCGCCGATAGCGAAGGAGTCTTCCTGTTCGATGAGTTCGACGCCATCGGTGGAGACCGCGGACGGGACAATGACGTAGGTGAAATGCGGCGAGTATTGAACTCCTTTCTTCAATTCATCGAGGCAGACCGATCCGACAATCTTCTCGTTGCGGCGACGAATAATATTCAACTGCTGGATCGAGCACTCTTTCGCAGGTTCGACGATGTCCTTCACTATAAGCTCCCGGATGAGGAAGAGCGAAAACGCCTTATCGAGAATCTGCTCGGCTCATTCGCCGGCCCTAAATTTTCTTTTTCAAAAGCTGCTGGATACGCAGAGAAACTGAGTCATGCCGAGATCGATCAGGCTTGCCTCGATGCGATAAAGAGTTCGATTCTGAACGGGAAAAAGAGCGTGAGTGGAGAGCTATTGACCAAATTCATCAGGGAACGACGAGCTTCTCTCCCCATCGACTAATCCCCAATGCCTGAAAAGCGTCACCCTCACCTGATCGTTGACCAGCGGTTTCATTCAACGAAGGATTATCGCTCCCGCCCCCGCCCACAAGCCGGGCCATCTATTCCTTTTCGCAACCGGGAAACCCATGCCCGAAGGCTTCAAAAGGTCTTAGACGAGTCTTGGAAAAATGCAGAGAAGGCAAATGCCGTCTCGTCGGTGACCAGAACCGGCGTCTATCTCGAATTCAAGAGCGATCCCGACGCTTCCCTGGTGACCAAAAGCCTCGAAGATCTGCAATCCAAGAAAGTCAGGCTGTTGAATGTACGCGTAGAAGAAGGCGAGGACGACAAAGTTACCACTTTCGCCACTGTCTTCGTGGCGAACGAGAAACGGGAGCATTTTCTGAACAAATTGGAGAAGTATGCTGATCCGGAACAAGACCGTAGCTATGAAGATAAGCCTGACATACCAAGACACGCGGACCTGATCAACAGTATCGCGGACATTCGCGGTGCTCTCTCTGTTGAATTTTTCTGGACCGATGAAGCCAGTCTGATTCCCGGAGACGACAGTGAGTCGGTCGAGGTCTGGCTCAGCAGTGACTCGGATGAAACCGAAACGCAATTCCGCGAACTGTGCGAAGAGTTGGAAGTGCCTGTCGAAGCAGGGTCGATCCGGTTTCCCGAGCGCAAGGTCGTTGTCGTCGAAGCGAACCGGGAGCAACTCGAACAACTATCGCTGCACTCTGACGATATCGCTGAGTATCGAAGGGCGAAAGAAACGGCAGCCTTCTGGCTGGATCAGGAGAATGCTGATCAGACGGCCTGGGTTCAGGAATTGCTCGATAGATTGAACGTCGCATCTTCCGGCGAACTTGCGGTGTGCATTCTCGACTCTGGGACAAACCGGGGACATCCACTCCTCAGTCCCATCCTCGACGATCCCGATTGCCACACCTACGAAAACCGATGGGGAACTGCCGACCGGAGAGGCCATGGAACCCTTATGGCGGGCGTCGCAGGATATGGAAACCTCCAGGCAGCACTCGAATCTTCAGCCTCGGTGGAACTGACTCACGTTCTCGAATCTGTTAAGATCCTTCCAGACCAAGGACAAAACCCCGAGAAGCTATGGGGCTACATTACCGCACAGGGAATAAGCCTTGCAGAGATCCAGGCACCCGACAGGAACCGGGTAGTCTGTCTGGCCATCACAGCGGAGGACTCCCGAGACGAGGGCCGTCCCAGTTCGTGGAGCGGAGAAATCGATCAACTGGCGTCCGGAACAGACGGTGGAGATCCCCGCTTGATTATCGTCGCAGCCGGGAATCTGGCACCCAGCACTGTCAGCGCACGCGACTATCCTGATCCGCAGATACTCGAGTCGATCCACGATCCAGCACAGGCATGGAACGCGCTCACGGTTGGAGCAGTTACGGAACTCGATCAAATCAATGATCCACAACTGAATGGCTATCGGCCAGTTGCTACGGCAGGCGAACTATCACCGTTTTCCACCACCTCAGTCGAATGGGATGAGAAGTGGCCGCTGAAACCGGATGTCCTTTTTGAGGGAGGTAACCTCTCGATCGATGATACCGACTTTTTCGACGAAAGCGACGACCTCTGCGTGCTCTCCACCTATCACGACTTCACCAAGCGCCTTCTCGAAGGATTCAACATGACTAGCGCGGCCACCGCCAAAGCATCCTGGATGGCGGCCAAAATCATGGCAGAGTATCCGGAGTTCTGGCCAGAGACGATCCGTGCGCTCCTCGTCCATTCCGCTCGATGGACTCCCGCTCTCGAAGCTCAATTTCTGGGATCAAGAAATCCGTCGAAAGAGCAACGAAAGCAGCTCATCCGGATTTGCGGATGGGGCGTTCCAGATCTTGATCGAGCACTCTACACCGCAGAAAATTCCCTCACACTGGTTTCCGAAACCACACTACAACCCTTCCAGAAAACAAGTGGCCGCATCTCGATGAACGACATGCGCTACTACGAGTTGCCATGGCCCACCGATGCTCTTCTGGATCTGGCACCAGAAGTTGAAGTGAGCATGCGGATCACCCTCTCTTACTTCATCGAACCCGGTCCGGGAGAAATCGGATGGAAGGACCGTTATCGCTACCCTTCACATGCCCTCCGGTTTTCGATCATCCGCCCGGAAGAGACACCGGAAGATTTTCAGAAACGAATCAGTTCAGCACTCGAAGAAGAAGAGGATGATATCAATACCGCCGGGAACTCCAGCCGATGGGTTCTCGGGCGCAACGCCCGACACAAAGGTTCCGTCCATTCGGACTACTGGAAAGGAACCGCCGCCGAACTTGCCGCATCAAACTTTCTCGCCGTCTATCCTGTCACAGGTTGGTGGAAAGAACGCTCCTACCTTGGCAAGGCAGAAAGCGGCTGCCGTTTCAGCCTCATCGTTTCAATAGAAACAGAAGCTGAGGAAGTCGACTTGTACTCACCGGTCGCGACACAGATCGGAATTCCAGTGGCAGTCGAAGTGTAAGCACGGTCGGAGTAACTTGGATGCGAGCGGATTTTCTTTTGTCTTTCTGGTTGCTTAGTAGCCTTCCGAGCGCACTACATGGCTTTCAGCCGGGATCGTTCGCAAAGTGATCTCTACCCATCAAAATTGATTTCTACAGTAAGGATTCTTAGGGTTTGCCTCGGCGAGCCCTACTCGCCCTCGCCCCACTCATCCAATCAATTTCTTCAAAGCAGGGCATGAAACCAGATCGGTATTGGAAGAGCACTGCTCGCTAAGATCTGACAACTTTGCTCGAACTCGCCTAAGTGACGCGATCTTTAGTTCGATTCCCTTGATCTTAGCACGAAGCAGTTCATTCATCTCCGAGCAAATTGCGGCCCCTTCTGGATTGAGTCCCTTCAATATCAGAATTTCTTTCAACGTGAACCCCGCTGCGTGGCACTCCTGTATGAATTGGATTTCGTCGATGGTAGACTCTCCATATTCGCGATAGCCGTTCGCAGAGCGGGCCGGCATAGGGAGAAGTCCTTCTCGCTCATAGAAGCGGATAGTCTGAGTCGTCACTCCCGTCACGCGGGCCAATTCTCCTATTTTCATAAGCATTCGATTTTCCGATTGACCTTATACCATACTATAAGGTGTAGGATGGCCCTATGAAAGTCAGCGATTCCAATTCCTTTGTTTGCCCGGACTGCGATTCAACGGGAAAACGCGTGAAGGAAATTACGTTGAGATCTCTTCTACAGGAAAATTCTCGGGACGATCTGGACGACCGGGAATGGCTATTTTGCCGGACGCCCGATTGCGATACGGTTTACTTCGATGAACCCGGCAGAACTACTTTCTCCAAGGACGATCTGACCGTCCGCGTGGGTATCAAGGAGACAGAATCGCCACGTCCCATCTGCTATTGTTTCCATCATAGCGTTGAAGAGATCGACGAAGAAGTGGCCCGCACGGGAAGCACTACAGTGCTCGATGACATCAAATCACGAATGAAAGAGGCGTGCTGGTGTGAAACCACCAATCCCATGGGCTCGTGCTGCTTGGCCACCGTGACGAAATTTGTAAAGATCGCCCAAGCGCAATCAGCGACCGATGACATCGGCGAAGTGGCGCCACCGGAGGAGGATTGCTGCGCGTCCCATCAGAGGTCGATTTCGGAGACCGAAACTCCGGCTGCTGAATCAGGGAAACGACGGCTCGGTATCATAGCTACCGGGGGCGCAGTGTTGAGCGCCGTCTTGTCGTCTGCGTGTTGCTGGCTGCCTCTTCTCCTCTTGGCGTTCGGAGCTTCGGCAGCTGGGGTGGCCGGTTTCTTTGAGGCGTGGCGACCGTGGTTTCTTGGCGGGGCCGTCGTTCTTCTCGGTCTAGGATTCTACTTCGTCTATTTCCGCAAAGAGCAATGCAGACCGGACGACACCTGCGCAGCGCCGAACCAAAAGCTGCGCCGCGTCAACCGCGCTATGTTGTGGATGGCTACCATCATGGTGGTTACTTTCGCACTTTTTCCGGACCTTATGGGAAAAGTGATAGGGTCTGGAAAAGCGTCGGAGAAAATTTCAGAGCTGATCGCCAGAGAAAACGTGATCGTTCTCCCCGTGGATGGAATGACCTGCGAAACTTGCGCCGTTACGCTTGAGAGAAGCCTCCTGTCGACACAAGGAGTCGAGGATGCAGCAGTAGACTACAGCATGGGAAAAGCAGTCGTTATTCCCTCGGCGAATTCGGATTCGACAAAGAACAAGGTTGCAAAGGCAATCGAGGCGGCTGGCTACACCGTGCGAGAAGAAAATTAGGGCCGAATTCCCCAAGAATTGAGGGGTTTCTAATTCAGGGGTGTTTCACCTCATAGAGACGCGCTTGTTCAACCCTCGCGTCAGAACATAAACCCTACAAAATGATGAAGAAAATCCCCACTTCGATATTCACCCTAACACTCGCAGCATTTGTGCTGACTGCGGCAAGCTCCTCGGCGCTCGCCGTTCCACCAAACAAAGTACCCGGCACTGGCTACCATGACGGTCGCATCAAGAAAGGCACTGTTACTACCGTGAAGCGCGAAACGAAAGCGGACTCCTGCTCCCGGGCATCGTCCTGCAATCATGGAAAGAGCCAACGCGACACCAAGCGTAAGCCTTACTGGAAGAAGAAAATCAGCGGCTGATCGTTGCGCCAACAATCGCTGAAAACAGCTCCATAAGCTCGTGGTTTCGATCGCGGCTTGTGGAGTTTTTCATTTCCGACCGGGGAATTCTGAGGGGTGACGACGACTGCGGTGTTTTTCATACAGACGCCACAAGCAATGGCGTTCATTCCAAGAAAACTCAAACTTCATCCAATACCATGAAATCGACTCTCTCCTTCTTCACCCTGACTGTCTCCGCCATCGCCTTCTCTCTCCTCCCTGCACAAGCCGACGAAGATCATGCAATGCACGTTCTCAAAGGCTACATCACAGTCGCAAACGCGCTGTATGAAGACGATCTCGGAACCGCGAAAAAAGCTGCTGCTGGTATCACCAAGCATGACAAGGACAGCGCTCTTGCCGAGCCCGCCACGAAGGTCGCCGAAGCTGACGACCTCGCAACCGCTCGTGAAGCATTCAAAGTGCTGAGCTCCAAAGCGATCGAGATCGCTAAAGACCATGGCGACCACTACACCGTGATGCACTGCCCGATGGTCAAAGGCGGGGGCGGCGATTGGCTCAGCGCCGATGGCAAAGTCAACAATCCCTACTTTGGTCCGAAAATGCCTCATTGCGGTGGCCCCAAGAAGTAATGGCTCCTCCTCCCCGGATACGGATCGGGTGCTCGTTTGATACTCGGGTGCCCGGTCTTTCCGGTGGAGAACACGGCGAGTCAACAGGGTTTGGTCAGACAGCCAACCCTGTTGACTCGCCATCATTCATTCTCTGACCGATTTTGATGAACCACAGCTCACACCAGACCGAAGAAAACAAGTCGAACCGCTCCTCAGATTATGAAGAAGGCAGCTTGTCTCTGACTGGCGCCGTGTCGATGGGCACGGGTGTGATGATCGGAGCGGGCATTTTCGCGCTCACCGGTCAGGTGGCGGAACTCGCCGGAGAATGGTTCCCCCTCGCGTTCGTTCTCGCGGCGGTCATCGCGGGATTCAGCGCATACTCCTACGTAAAACTGTCGAACGCCTTTCCTTCGGCGGGCGGGATCGCGATGTTTCTGAACAAGGCCTACGGGCGAGGCGTCATGACTGGGGCCTGCGCGCTCCTGATGTATTTCTCGATGGTCATCAACGAGAGCCTTGTCGCTCGGACCTTCGGCACCTACACACTCCAACTTTTCGATTTTGAGAAAAACAGTTGGCTCGTTCCAGCACTGGGTGTCGGCCTTCTCTTTTTTGCGGGATTCGTGAACGTGTTGGGCAATCAATTCATTCAGACATTTTCTTTCGTGACGGCATTCGTAAAGATCGCTGGCTTGGCGATTCTTGCCGGCGGTGGTCTCTGGGCTTCGGGACTCAGCTTCGAGAGCATTTCCGCCGTGCCGGAACAGACCGGCCCCGGATCCTTTCTCGGAGCTATCGCACTGGCCATTCTGGCCTACAAAGGATTTACAACGATCACGAACAGCGGAGGTGAGGTAGAGAATCCTCACCAGAACGTGGGAAGGGCGATCGTAATTTCGATCGCGCTCTGCACCCTCCTCTACCTGCTGGTATCGTTTGCTGTCGGTGGCAATCTTTCCATCGACGAAATTGTCGCGGCAAAAGACTATGCCCTCGCGGAGGCATCACGCCCTGCCTTCGGGAAAATGGGGCTCTGGATCACGGTCGGATTCGCGATCATCGCAACCGTATCCGGGGTGATTGCCAGTGTTTTCGCAGTGTCTCGAATGCTGGCGATGCTCACCGACATGAATCTGGTTCCCCACCGGCACTTCGGAATGCCGGGCGATATCCAGAAGCATACTCTCGTTTACACTATTGTCCTTGCGATGCTGCTGACCACCTTCTTCGACCTCAGCCGGATCGCCGCTTTGGGAGCGGTTTTTTATATCGTGATGGACCTCGTCATTCACTGGGGTGTGTTTCGGCATCTTCGGAAAGAAGTCGGTGCCCGAACGTGGATCCTCGTCTCTGCGATGGTTCTCGATGTGGTTGTTTTGGGAGCACTTCTCTGGGTGAAAGCTCAGTCCGACATGCTGGTGATCTGGGCGTCTCTAGTCGGCATTGTTCTCATCTTCGCCGGCGAACGCTTCTTTCTTCGTTCCATCGACGACTCGGAAACTCAACACGATTCAACCTCATGAAACATCTCCTAATCATGCTACTGGGCTGTGGTCTGCCCATCCTGCTCATCTTTCTCCTGCCCGCATTGGGAGTCAGCGAGGGAGTGACGCTCGCCGTCTTCCTTGTTCTGATGTTGTTCTGCCACCTGCTCCACTTCAAACTTCACTCCGTCGGAGGACATCATCATGAAGAATAGTAATGAATCACTCCAATCAAAGAAGCAGCCCCAAACGCTGAATCCGATCCGCTTGGGATTTGCGGTTGGCAGCGTGGTCGTCCTGTTCTATCTCGGCTGTATGCTGACCATGGCGACAGTTTCGCACGGGCAAGCTGTGACATTTTTCAACAGCCTCCTCCACGGACTGGATGTCGAACCCGTCCTGCGCAAAGCCGTTCCGGCAAACGAGGTTTGTCTCGAACTGGTCAGCACGTTTGTGCTGGGCTGGCTCGGTGGTGCTGCGGTCGCGGGGTTCTACAATCTAGGGCGGCGTTTTTCTTAGGTCCACTCGCAACTCTTTTTCCAACTTGAAATGAAAGACTCTCACGACTGCTGCCACTCCGATGAATCATCGAATGGGAAACCACCTGCAACGCATTCCCCTGCGGGTGTCTCCTACACATGCCCCATGCACCCGGAAGTAGTTTCAGACGAGCCGGGTGACTGTCCAAAATGCGGGATGGCGCTGGAACCGCTCAGTCCGATTCCACCAGCCGGGCAGACAATCTATACCTGTCCGATGCATCCGGAGATCGAGCAGGATGAGCCCGGTGATTGCCCCATCTGCGGCATGCCTCTGGAGCCCAAGAAAGTCACAGCAGGGCACGACGAGCACGCCGAAGCTGAGATCAAGGATCTGTCCCGGAAGTTTTGGATCGGAACAGCCCTGACGATCCCCGTGCTGCTGATTGCAATGGGGAAAATGATTCCCGGCCTCGGGGTTCCCCCGTGGACAGGGTGGATCGAGTTTGTTCTCACAACACCCGTCGTCTTTTGGGCCGGAGGAATGTTCTTCCGCAAAGGCTGGAGATCCGTGGTCAATCGCAGCCTCAACATGTTTACCCTGATCGCAGTGGGAGTGGGCGCCGCCTATCTATACAGTGCAGTGGCGATTCTGTTCCCCGGCCTGTTCCCTGAATCGTTTCGGAAGGACGGAGAGGTCGGGCTCTACTTCGAGGCTGCCGCCGTGATCACCGTCCTGGTCCTCCTCGGTCAGTGGCTCGAAGCGAGAGCACGCGGAAAAACCGGCGAAGCCATTCAGGCTTTGCTTGGTCTCGCAGCGAACGAGGCCCATCGCTTGGTTGACGGGGTTGAGGAAGATGTCCCGATCGACGAGATCAAGCCCGGTGATTTGCTCCGAGTGAAACCGGGCGAAAAAATCCCGCTGGACGGAACCATCGTGGAGGGGCGCAGCCACATCGACGAATCTATGATCACCGGGGAACCTGTGCCCGTTGAGAGGGCGGAAGACGATGAAGTCATCGGCGCGACCGTCAATCAAACCGGAGCATTCACAATGCGGGCGGAAAAAGTGGGTAGTGAGACTCTGCTGTCTCAAATCGTCCACATGGTCGCAGAGGCCCAGCGAAGTCGTGCCCCGATACAGAAGTTGGCCGACACGGTGGCAGGATGGTTTGTACCAGCGGTCATCGTGATCGCAGTGATCACCTTTGGAGTCTGGGCAATGTGGGGACCGGCTCCAGCAATGGCCTTCGCGATCGTGAACGCCGTCTCGGTCCTGATCATCGCCTGCCCGTGCGCGCTCGGTCTGGCGACCCCGATGTCGATCATGGTGGGTGTGGGCCGCGCTGCCCAGGCAGGGATCCTCATCAAAAACGCGGAGGCACTCGAGCGGGTGGAGAAAGTTGATGTGCTGATCACGGACAAGACCGGCACGCTCACGGCGGGGCAGCCGAGTGTGACTGACCTCGCAACGACCGACGGAGTTGCCGAGGAAGAACTGCTTGCTGTGGCCGCCTCGCTCGAGACCAATAGCGAACACCCACTCGCCCGCGCCATCGTGAAAGAGGCAAAAGAGCGAAACCTCGATCTCGCGGAAACGAACGATTTTGCCTCCCACACCGGCGGAGGCGTCAGCGGCGCTGTCTTAGGTAAGAAGATCGAGATCGGAAAACCACAGTTCATCGCCGAAAGAATTTCCGAAACGTCGGAGACACTCCGCCAGAAAAGCGACGAACTTCAGAACGCGGCAAAGACCGTGGTGTGGATTGCCCGGAATGGAGAATGGGTAGGGCTGATTGCTATATCCGATGCTATCAAAGAGACCACACCGGCTGCGGTCGAGTCCCTCCATCGTCGCGGAATCCGCCTACTGATGGCAACCGGAGACAACGAAGCCACAGCAAAAGCGGTCGGGAAAGAACTCGGGATCGACGAAATCCATGCCGGTCTTTCTCCGGAAGACAAGATCAAACTGGTCAAACGGCTCAAGGCCGAAGGGCATGTCGTGGCCATGGCCGGTGACGGCATCAACGATGCCCCGGCTCTGGCAGAAGCCGATGTGGGCATCGCGATGGGCACAGGAACCGACGTCGCAATCGAGAGCGCCGCCGTCACCCTGGTGAAAGGCGACCTCAACGGAATCGCCAATGCTGTCGAAGTCGGTCGCACGGTGATGCGGAACATCCGGCAGAACCTCATTTTCGCATTCGGCTACAACGCTCTCGGCGTTCCAATCGCAGCGGGCGTGCTCTATCCCTTCTTTGGCATCCTGCTCAGCCCGATGATCGCCGGTGCGGCGATGAGTTTCAGTTCCGTTTCGGTGATCGCCAACTCGCTGAGATTGCGAAAGCTGAGCATCAAATAGTAAAGGGCCAGTTTCAATCCGAGGACTCTGCGGCACTGATTTTTGGCATTTCCGAAAAAATTCTGAGGGGTCGGCATGACGTTGGGGTTGTGCCACTACCTCAATCTCCGTATTCTCGGGATCTTGAGCAGCAAGAACAGGAATGATGGAATTTACACAGCACAAAGACAACGCCGGCAGAAGGAAATTCTCCGACTTTCCGGCGAACAAGCAGGCAAAACTCTTGGCCGGATCTCTATTAGCCGCAGTTCTCCCAAAGACCCGGGCAAGTGTAGAAAACTCATCACTTTCTGACAGTTCCAGCCGTTTGGAACGGCTCGTTCGCAACGGACTTTACGCGACGGCATTCAGACGAAAAGACCACCGCAAACTCCGGAATTACTTTTCCCAATATTGGGGAAGCGAGGCAGCAGCCTTTCACGAAGGCTGGGACGATCGTTTTGATCGCATGTTTTTGCAACATGATGTCCAGATCGTCGACGAGCTGGAAACCCTGATGGGTGACCGTGATTCCAAACCCCAATTTCAACATCTCTACGAGATAGGCTGCGGCGGGGGGCAGGTGCTTTCCTACATGCGGGACCGATTCCCCAAGCTTGAGACTCTTACTGGCATTGATTTAGGAGCAGAGCAGATTGAAAAGAATCAGGAAGCAAACACCCTGGACTCGGTAAAATTTGCCGCCGCAGATGCAACCGAATGGATACCAGCCAACGCTGAGAAGAACTGTATCCTGATGACGAACGGAGGTGTTTTTGAATATTTCCTTCAAGAAGAGCTGGAAGATCTCTTCTCGTTTGCCGCCGAAAATCTCGCCCCTGTAGCTATTTGCATCATTGAAACGATCGGAACCGACCACGACCTTGAGAAGGAGACTGATTCCCTTATTTATGGTCGTGAACTGGCATTTTCTCACAACTATCCACATCTGCTCTCGCAAGCAGGATTCTCCATCGTCAGTCAATCGGAACGCGATGGTTTCGAGATTGATGGGGGTGGCCGTTGGATCCGCGTTCTGGCCGTTCGAGAATAAGAGATTTCACTTTGACTATCGGCTACCAAGAGATTCTGTCACAGCTGTTGCTCTTCATCTACTCAAAGACGAACCCGTCGGAGGATTGCTACCCCGCCTTCGCTAAAAAGCAGCCACCCGATGAGCGCCCCGCCAATCGCGGCACCCCCAATGCCCGATGCAACAAACGAGACAGCGTTTTCGTGTGCTCCAAAGAAGTGAATGTGTAAGTCGATAGAGTAGCAGAGCAAATTGCAGCCGACTCCCAATACCAGGACGCCGAGAATGGAACAGGCTGCTATCGCTTTCCAGCCGAAGAGTCGATCTACGATCAAGGCACAAATCAACGCCCCCGTAGCGGCTCCCATTCCCACCCCGCAGAATACCACCGTCCAAAGAAGTTTCTGGAGCCAGTTTCCTTCGGGATAGAGTATCAATCCCCAGACGACGAAGATCACTAGTTCTGCCATGGCCGACACCACTATCGAAACGACCACTGGTCGGCGAAACTCGCGCCAGATTCCGACGTCATCGAAATCGTCTGCTGGAGGCTGGTTATTCATTGGCGATATTTGGATTTGATAACTTTGGGGAGTTCCGGGATGTAGCAGAAAGACGAAGCAACAGCGGCCCTGCAACGGTGGTGACCACCAGCACGATTGCCAGCAGAGAGTATTGTTTGGCTGTCAGGATGGAGGCAGACAGGCCGACCTGCGCAAAGAGAAGCCCCACCTCACCTCTTGGTATCAGCCCACTTCCGATCATCATTGCGTTGCCCCTGATGCCCGGGACAATGAAGGGTGGAATCAGCTTTGAGAGAACCGCCAGCACAATCATTGCTCCGATCACTGCGAAATCGCCCCAACCCGACCAATCCGCGAAAGATATCGAGCTGCCAATCAAGATGAAGAAAATGGGAGCGAACAATTCGGTGATCGACGTCAGCCCACGTTCCAGCTTCTCTTGGTCTCGCTCAGAGAAGACTAAACCGGCGGCGTAAGAACCGATGATGGCGGCCAACCCGACTTCCTCCGCAAAGTGGGCCATCAGAAGAAGGAAACCGAACGTCATCGACAGGAGAACCAGTTCGCTCCGCAGCCGTTCGGATGCCAAATCGATTAGCTTCACGACTACCGGGCCGACGATCAAAGCGAGCCCTAGAAAGAGAGATGCCTGGAAAAAGCTGCTGCCCACGCTTCCAAGCACAGATCCGTTTGATTGAGAAATCACAGTGAGAGAAGACAGCAGGAGCAGGCCCAGGACATCGTCGAGGACTGCCGCCCCCATGATGAGACAAGCTTCCCGTGTTTCTCCAATCCCCAGTTCACCAATTACGGCCGCCGTAACTCCAATGCTGGTCGCCGTCAAAGCCGCACCGAGAAAAAGTGAAGCCGTGACACCCCATTCGAGAAATGTTCCGAGACCGAATCCTGCTCCGAAAGGTATGAACATGCCCAGCAAAGCGATGCTCACTGCAGGGCGCCAGACACGCGTGAACTCTTTGACCCTCGTCTCCAGGCCAATTTTGAAGAGAAGGACACAAAGTCCTATTTCGGCCAACTCGTGAAAACCATTGGATCCTTCTTCTCCGATACCTAACGGCGCTATGAGATGAATACCAACCGGTCCCAACACGACACCGACAGCAATCTGGCCGACGACAGCCGGGAGACCAAACCTTCGGAAAAGCTGCCCCAACAGGATCGCCGGAACGAGGGCGATCGGAAGAAGTAGATGCAGAGAGAGACTCTCGCTACTCATCGGGTCTACACTGAAGCGAGTCAGCGCCCAGTTCGGCGAAAAGAAGAAGGGGGAATCACTCCCGCGAGGATTCCCCCTTCAGTGAGAAGGTAAGCGGCAGCCCTATCCACCAACCTTTTGCGAATGGTAGTGCCCCTGGTGGGAATTGGAACCTGTAGAGGTGCACGAACTGAGAGCTACGACAGCGGTAACTGCCACGACTGCGATTGAAACGCGAATCAATGTTTTCATATTGTAGTAGGGTTTTGTTTTTCAAATAGACCGATTTGATCAAGCGGCCATGACGTAGAACACCGGCCACCAGTTCAACCCTCAAGAAAACTCTCGCAACTCCTGCTCCTCCGTCACAGGCTCTCAGTGATGCTTATACCAGCCTTTACCGAGAATATCCGGCCACGCCGTCGTCTGGTGACACTCGTAGCACTCGCTGACCTTCGCATGCGGCTTCCCGGCCACCTTGGCGGAGATCATCTTGAAGTGCATCATGTAGTGACTCGGTGGAGCCTGATGACAGTGGGCGCAGTCGCGGGACATCGGAGACGGATGTTGAAAGGATGCGATCGTCCATTTGTCCGTCCCGTGGCAGGCCGCGCAATCCTTTCCGAATAGATCGAAGTGTCGGTCGTCATTTCCGTGACAGGCGGCGCAGTTTAAAGATCTCTCGACTTCTGTGAGTTCGACATGACCGGGCGGAAGAGCCGCCGTCGCGGTGCCGTTTGCAATCCACTGCTCGACACGGGCCAAGGCCATGGCCGCCTCGCTCCCGGCACCATGTTCTTCGAGTTGCTCCAGACCAATCTCAGCAAGTCTCACGTGATCCATTTCTGACAGCCGGGCCGGAGGATGACGATGCTCCTGGTGACAATCCGCGCAGTGTCCGATATTGGCGTGAAAGGCGGTTGGTTGTCGCTGGAGAATGCCTTTGGCGCTTGCATGACAAGCGATGCAGTTCACGTCCTCAACCCCTCTCCCAGTGGTGTGGCACGACATGCAATCTCCGGCAAGATGGGCATGCGCTTGCGAAAGCGGGCCGGGGTTGGTGAGCACGCCAAGACCAGAGGCATCGTCCCGAAGCAGTGCGAAGAATCCTCCGGACACCGATGCGACAATCACCGTGGATATCAGGAATTTCTTCAGGTGAGCCATCGGATTCCGAAATGCCACTCGGCATAAATGTGTAAAAGGATTAAAAGGTAGAGAAACAAAGAGATGAAAATGTGCAGCTTCAACCACTTCGAGAAATATCGCTTGAAGGTCTGGTGAGTTCTCATGGCATACTCCACATCCGCGATCGCATCGGCCAGCCGTATCGCTTCGATCTCGCCGGGATCGGCGAGGTTCCGGAAGAGCGGCGCGAATAGTCGGACCACCGTCGCCCGGACAGGTCCCGCATCTCGCAGAAGGTTCGGCCCGTGCGACACGTCGATTTTTGCGACTGCGGCGTTGTAGTCCTCGTTCAACTCCGCGAGCATTTCCTTTTTCTCGCGGATTTCCTTGCCGATTACCGACATCAGGTAGCGACCAATAAATCCACTGAGGACCACGATCAGAGTCATCGCGATCAGTGCAATGCCGATGGGGCTCTCATACTTGTGCCCGGAATGAATCACCACCAAAACCGGGCCAATAATCCCGGCATAGATGTGAACCGCCAGCATCGTTCGCATCGAGACGTGGCGTGTCATCGCCTTCTTCAAGGGCTTGATCCGCTTGATAACCAGATACACCAGCGGCACGAACATCAGCAGCGTGCCCGTGATCCCGAAGAGCAATCCCCATCCACTCCCAGCGAAACCCGGATCGGAGTGAAGGACGAAACCGAACCAGATCAACAGCAACAGCGTGACCAGTCCGGAAACGATGATTTTTTCACGTTCCTGCATGGTCCTGTCAGGCGTCGATCGATACCGGCTGGGTGGCTTTGGCCTGACAGGCGAGAATCAGCCCCGCAGTTTTGTCATCATCGGAAAGCGAATCTTTCACCTCCATCGAAACCTCTCCGGACAAAAGTTTCACCTTGCAAAGGCCACACTGGCCAGACCGGCAGGAATTGTCGATCTCGACTCCCACCTCGTCAGCCGCTTCCAGCACCGTCTGATCCGGCGCGAGATCCGCTTCTGTTTCGGACCGGGCGAAAGTGACTTTGGTCGAGGCGATATCCGCGCCTCTCGCATCGGTCCTGCCTTTCTCTTCGACAGGCTTTTTCGCGGGACCGAACGCCTCGGTGAAGATGGAATCCTCCGCCACTCCCAGCGCAGCGAGATTCGCCAGCATGGCGTCCATCATCGGTGGCGGACCACACACATGGACACGACGATCCGCGATGCCGGGAACAAGGTGATTGATGATTTCGGTGGTGAAGTAGCCTTTCAACCCCATCCAGACAGCTCCAGGCTCGCGGGTCATCGAAGCGTGGACATGCAGGTTGGGATGAATCAACTGGAGTTGCTCGAGTTCACGCCGGAAAATGAAATCGTCGGTCGTGCGGCAGGCGAACAGAAAGTAGATATCGCTTCTCCAGCCGATGTCGGTTAAATAGCGGACCGCGCTCATCATTGGGGTGATGCCGACTCCTCCCGCGATCAAAACAATGCTGTCGGATTCTTCGCCCGTAAAAACAAATTTTCCGAAGGGTGCTGACAATTCGAGCAAATCGCCCTCTTGCACCTCGTCGTGCAGGTAGCGGGAAACCACTCCATCCTCCTCACGCTTCACTGTGACCGCGCAGTAATGGGACTGAGTCGGGCTCGAGGCAATGGTGTAGCTTCGTTTCACGGGCTTGCCACCGATGGTCAGCGAAAACGTGAGGAACTGACCGGGATAGTAGGCAAAGGGCAACACCACCGAATCGGGCATCGACAAGCGAAACGTCTTCACCGTCGGAGTCTCCTCGAGGATACTCTCGACACGCAACTTACCGGACCAGGGCTTGACCGGAACGGTGCGGGAACGCATTTCCGGAAACTCGGGAGGATCCACGACTGGTGACTTCAGAGGTGGCGCCTCCACCGACGAGGATCCTTCCGCGTGAGACGCTTTCGACACCTGAGTTCTGGAGACACCCAAGGGGACAGGCCCAGTCGGCGAGGCGGGTGATGAAGTGCGCGCTGCCACCTCTTCGATTAGCTGAGTAGCACGCTTCATCTTGAAGAAATACATCGCCAGCATCAAGGCGGCGAAAACAATGAGCGCCGTCATGGAAACGAAGTGGAAGACCGACATCCCGAGGATTCCATGTTGGTGCTCCGCGGGTGTTCCGCTTCCGACGAGATTCATTTCCTTCCTGAACCATTGCAGCGCCACGTTGCGAGGTTCACTTCCCTCGACGAGGGCTCGATAGGCCGCCAGTCCGCTATCGTAGTGAGCGAGCCCAATGCTTACCTTCTCTATGGCGTCCTGCATTGCACTCACATCGTCGCGGGGAGTCGCATCGGACAAATCCCCCATTCCCTCTGCCATCAGGGAGACTCCGTCATACATCCGCTGGCGAGCCTTGCGCCGCACGTCTTCCCTCTTCTCCATCGGCAGCCCCGGCAGAGTCATCAACTCCGGATATAGCTCTCTTTCTTTTGGCGCACCCATTTTCTCCATCATGCCTCCCATTCCGCCTTTACCCATCATACCGCTCATGCCACCTCCCATCATGCCGCCTGCACCCGCTTCATCACTCGACTTCTTGCCTTTCTCGGCCTTGGCGGCTTCCTCAGGGTGATGCGAGAGATGTTCCTCCTCCGAAATCTGTGCGTCAGATACCCCGGGGAGAAGTGCGACGAAGGGAATCAGCACGATCGTTATTGCGGCGAACGTCCGGCATATGGAGGAAGTGGCACTTGGATTTGCTCTCATAGATCTTGATTGAAAAAACTCTTTGTTCCGCGACAGGAGATTGCTTCCTTGAGCCGGATGAGGGCTACTGCGTACGCTGCCGATCTCCAGTCGATCGATTCTTTCGCAACGACCTTCTCCGTGGCCTCGAAAGCGGCTACCATGACCCGTTGCAGTTCCTTGTTCACGGTCTCCTCCGTCCAGGGAGAAGTTCGGTTTTGCAGCCACTCGAAATAGCTCACCGTCACTCCGCCAGCATTCGCCAGGATATCAGGAATTACGGTGACTCCCTTTTCTGCGAGGACCTCATCTGCATCCGAAGTTGTGGGGCCATTCGCAATTTCGACAATGTAATCCGCATTGACTCGGATCGCGTTTTCTTCGGTGATTTGCTTCTCGATCGCGGCGGGAATTAGAATATCCACATCCAATTCCAGGAGTGTCTTGTTGTCGATGCGCTCCGAACCGCAGGCAGGGCAGTCGCAATCGTCGCAGGCGCAGTTACCGCCTGTCCCGTCGCAATGACCGCAATCGCAGACAGAGGCGCTACTGTAGAGATCCCGGGCGAAATCCTTTCGATTCTTTCTTGAGATGACCTCCGGGATTGAGATCCCCTCGTGATCAAAAATACCACCACTCGCATCGCTGACGGCGACGATTCGGTATCCATCGTTGTGGAGCAGCGATGCCACACTCTGGCCTGCATTTCCGAACCCCTGTATCGCGACGCGGATCTTCTGCGGATCCCAGCCATTGCGGGTTTCCAGTTCCTTCACACAATAGTAAGCCCCTCTTCCCGTAGCCTCATTTCGACCGGGACTTCCGCCAAGAGCCAGCGGCTTGCCCGTAATGACCGAGGGACACAACTCATTTTGCAGCCGGGAATACTCGTCCATCATCCACCCCATGATTGTGGGATTGGTATAGACATCCGGTGCCGGGATATCCCGATTGGGACCAATGAAAGTGGCCACCTTTTGAATGAAAGCACGGCTGAGCCTCTCTAACTCCATCCGCGAGAGACTTTGTGGGTCGACACAGACGCCTCCCTTGGCCCCGCCGAATGGAATGTCCATCAGCGCACATTTGCAGGTCATCCAGAACGCCAGCGCCTTGACCTCGTCCATCTCAACATCGGGGTGAAAGCGAAGACCTCCTTTGGTCGGCCCGCGAGAATCATCATGTCGAATGCGATAGCCGCGAAAGACACGCTGTGACCCATCGTCCATTCGGACCCTCACAGAGACCGAAAGAGCCTCCAGGGGTTCTCTCAGTTGATCGGTAATTTCGCTGGAGATCCCGACGATCTCCGCCGCCCGGTCGAGCCGCGAGAGGGCATCGTCGTAGATCGAAGCAGTATCGGAAATGAGTGAATTGTGCGGCATGAGGCTGGGGGGGGCTTTTTGTTCGAGACTGGCTGATCTCAGCCGACCACATCCAGAACCCGATTCATGGTGCCATGCTCGTTTTCTACACACTCGGGACAGACGTGATCTCCGCCACAATCAGGGGAACAACACCACTCTCCATCGACCACGAATTTGAACTCGTGGCGCCCGGGGGGAAGCTCCAATTCGACAACCCAGACGCCCTCATCTTCTTTTCCCCGGGGAACTGATTCAGGATGCCACTCAAGTGGAATCTCATCCGGTTTCCAGTCATTGAAGGATCCTGCGATCCACACGGACTGGGCTCCTTCGGCGCGACAAGAGATTCGCGTTTTCACCTTTTGGACTTCTTGAACGTCCTTCGCATTGTTGTCTTCAGTGGTTTTCATCAGGAGTGTTTTTGGATTGGATTCTTCGTCTGGAATTTCTTCGGCACTGATTTCAACGATTGGGATTACTGTGTCGGCTGATCATCATGTTCGTGATTGTCGTGAGAGCTTCCCGCCGCCGGCTCACCGCCCGTTGATTCGCCCCGAAGAAGAGCTCGTTGACTCGTGGTCAAAACCTCCGCCGCCGCCCCGACCGAGCGGATGAAGTCGAGGCGCTTTTCAGTGGTCAGCACTCCAATCTCTGCCAGGGCGCTTTCGATTTGTTTCGCGTCAGGCTCGGCCTCGCTAGTCAATGACCACAGCTGCTCTTCCGCTCGCTCCAGTTGACGCTCGAATTCATTTTGCTTCAGAAGTGTATTCGACTTGAGCTCGTTGAGTTTCTTCTGCTGGTCCGGGGTCAGCCCGAGGTGCTCTCGATGATCCAGGAAAAACTCCGAGGCTCCGATGTGATAGATATGCGACGCCCCCGGAAAGCCGGGAAGCGCGGAAACCTCCATGGATGAATCCGGTGTCTTCCCCATCATCATCATTCCCATGCCTTTCATCATGCCGCCCTTTTTCATCATGCCCATGCTTCCCATCCCCATCTGCATTCCCCCACTGCTCGGCGATTCGCTGCCGGCAGACATACTCCCCATGCCTTTCATCATGCCACCCATTCCCATCATGCCGCCTTGGGCCTTCATCCCACCGCCTCTCATGGCTCCCATCCCTTTTTTCATCCCCATACCGCTCATCTTTGGATCGTTACTGTCGCCCTTTTGCGGAGCGTCACTTGTGTGAGCAGATGAGAAATCAGCCGCGTCCTCGTGCTCCTTAGCAAGCGAAGCCTCCACTCGGGAAACCGCGGCACGGAGATCTTCTAACTGTTCTTCGATAGTCGGCTTCTGGGCGGGCTTGGGATCTGCTCCCTTCGATGAAGGCGAATGCAGTAGAGCCAGAGAGAAGAGCGACATAAGAAACAGTCGAGTGGAACGATTAGGTGAATTGGTTCGGTTCATTGGGAGTAGCGATTTACAGTGAAATTGAAGTGATGATTTCCGGCTGACGTTTCCAGCCTCTTCATTCGGAACACCGGACGTCGCCGTTTCCCCTCACGTATTTTTCGATAGAGGGTCATGAATTCACGAGGCGAAAGGCTCTTGCCGAGTTCATTTTCTCGATCTATCGGAATTCGATTGCTTCGTCTTTGAAGAGCCAGATGTTTACAAACACAAAGCCTTCTCATGAACGACCAGCCGTCTCGAAGAACCTCCAGCCGCACAGCGAAAGCAGTCATTACGGTTGTAGCGGCAGGTGTTCTCGCGGTCGCTATCGAGCCGCTCATTCGAGTTGGTTTCACCGTCTCCAACTGGATTTCGGAGCACACTCTCTTCAGTAGGATTCTGGCCTATGCACTTCTCATCTCACTGGTAAAAGGATTTCGGATGGCGTTGACACCCGCCGTCGGATCGCGGCATGGCCGGAGACATTTGCTCAGCTACATCCTTTTCAGCTTCGGGATGGGAGGTGTCTACTTTCTGGCTCATCAGTCAGGTCATGACTGTTTCCGTTTTGACCCGAACCTTACTCATGCGCCGAGCATCCTGGACTTTCTTTATTTCAGCATCATCACGGTGACAACGGTCGGCTATGGAGATATTTTGCCCGCCCACACCTTCGTCCGATTGCTGGTCCTTTTTCAGGTTTTGTTCGGACTGGCCCTCCTGTCAAAATTTGGACAGCGAGTCCTCGAAGAGCGTCAGCCGGATAAAGAGCCTTAGGAAATTCCAGCGGGGATTGCAGAGCACTTTGCCCCACTTCTAGCTGAAACTATTCCTCCTTGGAAAAAATTGATCATTTTTGAGGGGTGAGACTTTGGTTGGGGTTTCGCGTTATGGCACGAATCCGCTCACCATCGCAACAGGTCTAAAAGCTGCCTGCTTTGCATTGGGGCAAAACCCAGACTCCCTGAAACAACAATGTTTTCTCTCACCTCGGAATCGTATTCCCTTCTTCTCGCCACCCTAATTATTGCGCTTGGATCGCTGACAGTGACTGCTCGGGCCGAAACCGTTGAGTATGAACTCAGCATCGAACGGCAAATCGTAAACATCACCGGCAAAGATCGGCCCGCCATCACCATCAACGGGGGCATCCCCGGCCCGGTTCTGGAATTCACCGAGGGCGATTTTGCAGTGATACGAGTCCACAACGAGCTGGATGTGCCGAGCTCAATCCACTGGCACGGGCTCCTTGTTCCTCCGGGCATGGATGGTGTGCCGTATGTGAGTTTTCCTCCCATCGAGGCAAATTCCACGTTTGAATACAAGTTCCCGCTTCGCCAAGCAGGGACCTACTGGTATCACTCTCATTCCGCGCTCCAGGAACAAAAAGGCCATTACGGGACCATCGTAATTCATCCCAAGAAACCACGTCGAGATATCGGGCGAGTCGATCACGACGTTCCCGTTCTTTTCTCCGACTGGACGGACGAGAGCACCCATGAAGTCATGAAGACCCTTCGCCGGGGGAGTGAGTACTATTCCATAAAAAAGGGAAGCGCCATCAGCCTGACTGAAGCAGCCAAATACGGAATGCTCGGACAATTTTTCCAGCGTGAGTTGGTTCGTATGCCGGAGATGGATATCGCCGATGTCTACTACGACAAGTTCCTGGTCAACGGGAAGCAGGAGATCTTTGTGGATGCAAATCCGGGAGATGTTGTCCGACTGCGCCTCGTCGATGGCTCCGCCTCCTCATTTTTCTATGGCGAGTTCGCTCACGGCCCGATGACCATCATCGAAGCCGATGGCCAACCGGTCGTTCCGGTGAAACACGACCGGCTACTCGTTGGCGTCGCGGAAACCTACGATGTTCTCGTGACCGTGCCTCCCGGAGATGGAGCATGGGAATTCCGAACGACTGCTCACGATTCCTCCGGCCATGCATCGATCTGGATCGGAGACCGTAATGGGAAACGTCACCACGCGCCCGATGTGCCCGTGCCTAACCTCTACTACTCGATGGGTAAACCGACGCTGGAGAAGATCTTCGCCCTTACCCCGGCAGGGACTATGGGGATGCCCGACAGCAAAGTTGATCGAGGCGAGTTCGATACCCCGGGAATGACCATGAACATGGGCAGCATGGATATGGGGCAAATGGAGGGGATGGACATGACGCCCCCATCGATGACGGGCAGCGAAACTATGCCGGAAATGGATCATTCCAAGATGACCGCACCCCATACGGGTTCTTCCAGTCACGAGGGAATGGCAATGGGGAACCCCATGAATATGGGACCTCGGCTCGATGGGCCGATCAAGAGGACCATGTTCAAGGATGGACGAGAGATGGTCGTCGACGGTATGAACCCGAAACGGCCACTCCCTCCCTACCCGAAACTCAAAGCGTTGCACTCTACTGCACCGAACCCGGGTGCCCCGGTTCGTGAATTACGCCTCACTCTCGACGGAGACATGGGTCGCTACGTTTGGTATCTCAACAACAAGGCACTGCACGAGGACGATCAGATCCACATCAAGGAGGGAGAGGTCGTTCGCTTCATCATGATCAATCGCACCATGATGTATCACCCCATGCACTTGCACGGGCATTTTTTCCGCTTGATCAATGGTCAGGGTGACCGCTCTCCCTTGAAGCATACCGCCACGGTCATGCCGATGGCTACGACCGTTTTTGAATTCGAGGCAAACGAAGTGGGCGACTGGTTCTTTCACTGCCACCTCCTCTATCACATGCACACCGGAATGGCCCGGGTTGTTCAGTATCAAAACTTCGACCCGGATCCGGCAACCCAGGAAGTTCGGGACGAGCTCTTCAATGTTGAACCCTACGCTTACGGAGCAGCCGACATCATGTCTCACATGACCGAAGGCTTTTATGAAATCGCCGGACTCCGCTACTCTGGACTGGTCCAGTGGGAAGCGGGTTGGGGAAATATCCCTGACACCGACTACGAAATTGACGTCACCGCGAACTACTTTAACAATCGTTTCCTGAGCCTCTTTGCGGGCGCACAATTCACCAACGAAGACGACTATCCTGACGCCCGCGGGATCTTCGGATACCGCTATCCGTTGCCATTCCTTCTATCAACCTTCGGATGGGTCGACACCGAGGGGGAATTTCGCTTCGGCGTTGCGAAGAGCTATCCCATCACTGATCGACTGCACGCATTTGGCGAAGTAGAATACGATACCCGGACCGACTACGAATGGGCGGCAGGGCTGGAGTATATCCTGTCTAAAGACTTATCGATCACAGGAAACTATCACTCCGAATTCGGCGTCGGCGGGGGTGTAACGGTGCGGTTTTGAATGACGAGACAGATGCAAGACTTTGCCCAACTTCATCCCGTTCTGGTTCGCCTCCCGGTCAAATCCGGGAAGGAACCTGCCGCAAGGAAATGGCTCTCCGAGTTGAAAAACCGGTCCGAAGAGAACCGGGAATCCATGAAGACCGAGGGAATCGAAGCCGAGGTTGTTTTCAGTTCCACACATGAAGGAACTCTATATCTGTCGTGGTTTCTGCTGAAGAAGGAACTCGATACAAAGGCCATCAGTGAAACCCATTTGGATCAACAGCATCACCAGTTCTTGATCGAGTGCATCGACTTCGATTCTGTAATTGAAACCGAAACACTGGAATACAGTTTGACGATCAATCCGGATCCAGGCGCCCCCTCATTCTGAGTTCAACAGCGAGATGGAAATGATGACTTCAGATATTTATCATGATGGCCATGGCGATCTGGATGATGGCAAAGGCGTCCTAACAAGCCCTAAAACGATTCTGTTTCATGTTCGCAAACCGCTCAAAAAATTGGAACTTGCATTTCCGCAGAACACACACTTTTGTAGTAGAACGATGATGAAGATCACCTCAGCGCTGTTGCTCCTCCTCTGGACGAGCTGCTACCTGAACTGCTCGATGGAGCAGTTTGGAGTGTGCGCTGATTCGTTGTTTTCGTCAGTCGAAACATCCGATCCTTGCCCCCTCGACGAGGACAATGACGCTCCCGACACATGCGAGGACAGCGAGTTTATTCTTCTCTCTCAGGAAGGGGTAGTTGCCCCTGAGACTCCAGTCACAGAGATGAGTGATCGGTTCGATGCTCTTGCTCGATTATTGGCCGCTTTGGCCCTGGACGAAGCAACATCACCTTCGTCCACCCCGTCTTTTACAGATCCTGCATTCTCCCTTTCGGAGCAGGATTGTACCCGCGCATCCCGTCCGATTCGCGGTCCTAACGTCTGATATCAGGACGTTTTCGCCCACCTGAGGTCTTACCTGACCGAGGCGTCTCCGCTCCCGCGCATCCAGCCCGCAGCGTTCTCTGCAGCGCTGTGCCCTGCTCTCGACTTGCCCGGAGAGCACCTCCTTTTTCCGAACCTCGAAATTAATCAGACTCTTGAACAAAAAATCTTTACTCACTTTTCTCGCTCTGGCTGTCGGCCTAATGCCGGGAATTCCAAATCTGCGCGGACAAGACGCTTCCACTCCGGTTTCCATCGAGACACTGGTGGAACGAGCCGTTGCCCAGAATCCGGAAATCCAGTTTTACCAAGCTGAAATCGAAAACGCCAATGCGGGACGCCGTGTCGCTGGTCGACTTCGGAATCCTGAACTCGACTTTGAGATTGGTCGCAAACGTGTTCGCGATGAGGGATTTCAGAGAGAGGGCGTCTCGTATGCCGTCAGCCTTGTGCAGCCGATCGAGTGGCCGGGCCGGCTGGGACTTCGTAAAGCGATTGCCAACGGAGATGTGCAACTCGCGGAACTCGGCTTAGAACGATTCAAATACCATCTCGCTTCCAAGGTCAGGCAACTTGGTTTTCGCCTCGCGACTGCCCAGGAAAAAGCCGCCATCGCAGCCTCAGTGTCGGAACGCTTCACCGCAGTCAAAGAAGTTCTCTTCCAACGGGAAGTCGGAGGCGTCACTCCCAGATTGGAGATCAAGGCGATCGACGCTGCGAGTATCTCCATCGAGAAGGAAGCTCTCGAAGCAGCCATCGAAATGCAGAAAATTCTCCTTGAGCTCAACCAGCTCCTGGGACGACGTGCCACCGACTCGCTGGTGGTCAAGCGAACCGAATACCATTTTCCTGAGCCGCGCTCGCTGGAAACGCTCATCAGCTTGACGCTCACGAATCACTACGACATGCACGTGCGACGGGCGGAACTCGCCCAGCAGGGATTCGAGGTGTCTCTCGCCCAGAACGAACGATTCCCAACCATCAAAGTTGGTCCCTACGTATCCCGGGAAGAAGCTGGCGAGATCGAACGCGAAGCCGGAATCGGGTTCTCTCTTGAGCTTCCCATTTTCAGGAATGGCAAAGCGGAGGTGACGCAAGCTCAGGCGCGTGAAGCTCAGGCGGAGGCCATGATCAACGCGACAGCCCGCGAACTCGAAAGAGAGATCGCCACGTCCGCGCTCGTTTATCAGAACTCCTACAAGCGCCTTCAGTCCTGGTCTAAGGAGCGCATCGACTCGCTGAGTGAAGCTGCGGAATTGGCTGACCGACACTACCGGCTCGGTGCCGTTCCGGTCTCCACCTATATCGAACTCCAGGAGAACTACCTCGAGGCACTCGAGGCCATCAATGATGTCAAAGCCGAAGCGCTGGAGGCGGCTCTAGAGATTGAAGAACTCACGGGACAGACTCGCGTGTTGGATTTCCAGGCCACCAGGCAGAACTCCGATCAACCGAAACTCATTGCAACACCTCTGAAGAAATAACCCCAAACCTCATCTGAAACTCCTATGAAAACTCCAAGTAACCTCTCATCTCTTTTGCTGGGCTACGGCTGCGCTTTTGCCCTCAGCGTAATACCCGCCCTACAACTCCAGGCCGACGAAACCTCACCCGAACGCCCGGCAGGTCCTGTCACTGGGGACAATCCAAACATCGGGATCAAATACGATGAAAAGCAGGGCCTCAATGTGACGCCGTTTTCGGCAAATCTGCTGGGCCTGGAAATGCAGGACGTAGACGAGCAGAAAATTATCGAGACGATCCAGCTTCAAGCACAGATTTTCGATACCTCGCCTACCAAGTCGGCCTTGGCGAGTGCATGGCTACCTGTCAGTGACGCGAAACGACTCGAACCCGGCACGCCGGTTTCAACGGATAGAGGCTTGGCAGGAGAAATCACAGGTGTATCCACCGAGTTGAACGAACAGGCCGAAGTCCTTCTCTCGATCTCCGATCCCAAGAAGGAACTCAAGTCAGGCAAGTTTGTCACTGCTTCGGTGGCTTTGCCGAGCGGAGGGCTCGTCACGGTTGTTCCGAAGGCGGCGGTCGTTCATTCTGCGGAAGGCTCCTTCGCCTATGTCGACAACGGTGGCTGGACGGTCCGAACTGAAGTCGAAACCGGTGCCGAGGCGGAGGGCATGGTGGAGATCATCGATGGCCTCTACTTCGGCGACCGCATCGTGACCAAGCCGGTCATGGCCCTGTGGATGACGGAGCTGCAACTCCTGAAATCGGGCAAGGCCTGAAGCTGCGCCCACTGAGTGCCGGTCGGCACTCAACACAGAAAGAAACTGAACTCCGAATCCAACTCTCTAACCCCATGCAAACCCGTCTTTTATGATCAACTGGATCGTTACTCAGGCGATGCGGCAACGTGCTCTCGTCATGCTCGCAACGCTCATTCTGATCGGCGTTGGTCTCTGGTCGGCCGTTCATCTCCCGGTGGATGCCGTTCCCGACATCACCCACGTTCAGGTGCAGGTGAACACACCCGTCCCTGCTCTCGCGCCCGAGGAAATCGAAAACCTGGTTACCTTTCCCATCGAAACGGAGATGGCGGGTTTGCCGGGAATGACCGACTTGCGTTCGCTGTCAAAATACGGGCTCTCCCAGGTGACGATGGTCTTCGAGGATGGGGCGGACATTTATCTGCTGCGGCAGTTGGTTGCGGAACGACTCCAGAGCGTGAAGGAAGAAATTCCGGAGGGCTTATCACCCCAGCTCGCGCCGATCGCAACCGGGCTGGGAGAGATCTTCTACTACGCTGTCCACTACACCGACGAGGCCGAAGATCTGCCCGAGTCACCGAAGGAGCGACTCATGGCGCTGAAGATCATTCACGATCTCACTGTAAAACCTCTCCTGCGAGCCACTCCTGGAATTACGGAAATCAATACCACTGGCGGGTACGAGAAACAGATCGTGATCCAGCCCTATCCAGAACGCCTCACCGCCGTTGGAATGACCCTGGAGGATGTAGCCGAGAAGATTTCCATGAACACGGAGAACGTGGGTGGCGGCCTCATCGAACTTGGGGGCGAGCAGGTTGTGATCCGGGGAAACAATCGTGTCGCGACGATCGACGAAATCAAAAAGCTCCCGCTGAAGTTCGGGGCCGGCGTTGAACCTCTCCTGGTCGAGGACATCGCCGAAATCGAGATCGGTCACAGTTTCCGAACCGGAGCCGCAACTCATCGAGGAAAGGAAGCTGTCGTTGGCACTGCCGTCATGCTCCTTGGGGAGAACAGCCGGACAGTTTCCGTAGCAGTGGCGGATCGCGTCGAAGAGATCCAGGAAAAACTTCCCGAGGGAGTCATTATCGAGACTCTCTACAACCGCTCAAATCTCGTCGACGCCACGATTCACACCGTCGAGAAGAACCTGTTTGAAGGCGCCATCTTTGTGGTCGTGGTCCTACTGCTGATGCTGGGGAATATTCGTGCAGCGATCATCGTCGCATTCGCCATTCCGCTGTCGATGCTCTTCGCATTCACCGGGATGGTCACGAACGACATCTCAGGAAACCTCATGAGCCTTGGTGCGATTGACTTCGGTCTCATCATCGACGGTGCCGTCGTTATGGTTGAAAACATCGTGCGTCACCTTGCCGAGAAGCAAAAGGCTCTTGGGCGCAAGCTCACGGCAAAGGAGCGGTTCGAGGAAGTTCTCATCTCTTCCCGGGAGGTTGCCAACCCAATGTTCTTCGGCGTGCTGATTATTACGGTGGTCTATGTCCCGATTCTCGCGCTCACTGGGATTGAAGGGAAAATGTTCCGCCCCATGGCACTTACCGTGATGTTCGCTCTGATTGGAGCGCTCATCCTCGCCCTCACACTGATGCCCGTGCTCTGCTCCTATTTCCTGAAAGGCGAAATCAAAGAAAAGGATTCACGGCTCGTCACCTTTTTCAAATTCCTCTATCAACCCATTCTGCAATTCGCCCTCCGTGCACGCTGGATCGTGGCCATCACAATGTTCGGGTTGTTCGCCTTCTCGCTGGTTTTGTTCAGCCGAATGGGAGCTGAGTTCGTCCCTGAGCTGGACGAAGGAGACATCACCATTCAATTCATCCGCAGTATTAGTGCCGGGCTGGATGCCTCCCTCGATCTTCAGTTGAAGTCTGAGAAACTGCTGCTCGAAAAATTTCCCGAGGTGGAAGATGTCTTTGCTCGCATCGGCACCTCGGAGGTGGCGATGGATCCGATGGGGCCGAACCTCGCTGACACCTTCATCATGCTCAAGCCAAGGAAGGAATGGCGAAAGGTCGACGGTCGACTCATCACCAAACAACAGCTCGCCAATCTTATGCGAGACGAACTCGCCCTGCATGTGCCCGGCCAGGGATACCTCGTCACCCAACCCATCCAGATGCGTTTCAACGAGATCATGGCGGGAGCTCGCGCCAACCTTCTCCTCAAGATTTTCGGAGAGGACTTTGATGAACTCGAGAAGCTCGCGGGCGAGGCGAGGACCATCATCACTTCCATCCCAGGGGCGAGCCAAGTCGAGTTCGACAATGTGGGACGAAACCCCACCCTCGAGATCAGCCCAGACCGCGAGGCCATGCGAAAATTCAATGTCCAGGCTGACGAGATCAATGCCGTCATCCGCGCCGCGCTCGCTGGGGAAGAAACCGGCATGATGATCGACGGCAACCGCCGTTATGAGATCGTCGTGCGACTTCCCGAATCGACGCGCACCGACATCAAAGCCATCAAGCGTCTTCCGCTGCGCACTGAGGACGGTGGTCTCGTCACGCTCGGCCAACTGGCCAATATCGAAGTCGTCCAACAGGTTGGCACGATCGCACGAGAAGCAACCCAGCGTCGAGTTTCCATCCTCATCAATAACGAAGGACGCGACACCGAGAGTTTTGTGGAGGAAGCGCAGCTCGCACTGCGAGAGCAAATGGAATGGCCCGATGGTTACTACTTTGAGTTCGGAGGGCAGTTCGAGAACCTCATCAAAGCGAAGCAACGCCTCACCATCGTGGTGCCAGTCGCGATGGGTTTGATCTTTGTCCTCATCTTCATGAGCTTCGGCAGCTTCCGTCAGGCCGCTCTGATTTTCACCTGTGTTCCGCTCGCCATCACCGGCGGTATCTTTGCCATCTACCTGCGCGGCATGCCCTTCACCATCTCCGCCGGTGTCGGGTTTATCGCTCTCAGCGGAATTGCCGTGCTCAACGGCATCATGCTGATCAGCTTTATCAATCAACTCCGCGAAGGGGGCATGGGGCTGCGGGAAGCGGTTGTCGAAGGCTCGTTGACTCGACTTCGACCAAAACTCATGACTGCTCTGGTGGCCTCGTTCGGATTCATTCCCATGGCCATCGCTACCGGGCCGGGAGCGGAAGTGCAACGACCACTCGCCACCGTGGTGATCGGCGGAATCATCACCTCCACCATCCTGACCCTCGTTCTCCTGCCTACTCTCTACGAGTGGCTGGAGAAGAATCCCGAACGTCGCAAGCTCGCCGAGCGCGAAGACGACGAACCAGCCGAAGTCGCTGATCCCGTCGCTGCGACCTGAATTTTTTTAAACCCAAACCCAAAATCCAACCCCAAGAAAAACTACAAACCATGAAAACAAAATCGATAATCAAATCCGTATTCACCTGCCTTGCACTCGCGATCGCTCTTCCTGCGATGGCCGACGACGAGGCGAAAGAAGTCGAAGCCGGGAAACGCGGCGGTCGTCTCCTCGTGACCGAGAGTCCCCGGCCCGAGTTTTTCGTTGAGAAGGATCACACGGTCTCCGTCAAATTCTATGACGAAGACGGAAACGTTGTGGCTCCCGCCAAACAACAGGTCACCGTGATCACATCCGGCGAAGAAAAGAAAAAGCTGCAACTCGAGAAAAAGGACGATGCTCTTGTTTCTGCCGAGCCGCTCCCGGAAGGAGATGGCTACAATCTGGTTGTTCAGGTCCGTGCCGATGCCGATTCACGCCCCAACAACTTCCGGTTTCTGTTCCTCAATCACATCTGTGGCGGCACCTGCGGAAACCCGGAGTATGCTTGCACGTGCGACGACTAATCACCGATGAGCGACTGCGACTGCCACAAAGCCAGTGAAGAAATCCAGGAACGTTCCGTTCTGGTCACTTTACTGACGATCAACGGCATCATGTTTCTGGTGGAGATCGTGTTGGGAATCCTGGCCGACTCCACCAGTCTCGTCGCCGATTCGCTCGACATGTTGGCCGACGCGACCGTGTATGGCATTGCCTTCTACGCAGTTGGTCGAGCAGCATCTGTCAAGACCGGTGCAGCCCGATTGAGCGGCTGGTTTCAAATCATACTCGCCGTCGGTGTCTTCACCGATATCGTGCGGCGTTTCATTTTTGGCAGCGATCCCGACTTCTGGTTCATGCTCGGTGTGGGAGTGGCTGCGCTGATTGCCAACGTTGTCTGCCTAGTGATCCTATCCAAACACCGCAAAGGCGAAGTTCACATGCGGGCGAGTTGGATCTTTTCCAAGAACGACGTCATCGCCAATGTCGGAATCATCATCAGTGGGGCCTTGGTGTACTTCACCCAGACGCGTTGGCCGGACCTGATTATCGGTCTTTTCATCACCGCCGTTGTCCTCCGTGGGGGTATTCAGATTCTGAAGGACGCTCGGTCGAATGAGACATCCTCGAAATGAATTCCGCTCAATTCTATTTTCACATTCCCAACTGAGTGTGCTCCCTTTCGGTAAAACCAGAATGCTTTCGCCTTTCACATCTCTCTAGTTTTTGTAATCGCTCGGCGGGTGATGCGGATGGATAACATCGAATGCGCATCTTTCTACTTCTGTTTGGAGCAGCTGTCTTCGGACTCGTCATCTGGAACTTAGCCGACAGAAAGCAGTCGAAAGCATTAAGGCACGAGCTGGTAGCCAACTATTCAGTTGGCAGTCTTCTCAGTTGAGACGAATCTGCAATCAATGTCAGTTCAAAATTTCACAATGAAGAAATTCGGTGAGGTTTCGATCATAAGACCCTCGGACTACACCATTTCTGTTATGAAACGCCGGTCGAAGGCGTATCTGGAACGGAAGTTTAAGAGCGGAGATTACGTTGGGAAAGATGGTGCCGCCGTATTGAATGAGTTGTTCGCGTTTTACGACAATGCTCTCAGATCGGCAATCCCGGCATTGGCCTCTCGTGATGTTGCAGAGCTACTCCTATTCCAATACGACGAATGCCAGAAGATATTTCACGGCGAAGGAATCATCGACCTTGTAGAGCGAAGAGAGTGGAAAGAAATCGAGGGCACTCTCCGTCGCGCAATAAAATACATGGTAGAATTGGTTTGCTGCGAAGCGCCGGGTGAGACTGCTCCAGTTCCAAAAGACCTGGCAGTAGGTGTCTTTGAAATTGCTCTGTTTTCTGCTGAGTCCGCTGCAAATCTGGCAGAGATGAGCGAGAGGACGCACTCTACTTTCCCCGACCAGTTCTTCGTTCAACTCGACTTCTCGCTTTCCAGCGACTTCGTAGCGGTTGGAATCAAAGGACGGAACGAAGGCTTCGACGAACGCTTCGATGATCGAATCCGAAAAGATCGGGGTTCTAGGGAAGATTACCTTGAGCAGCCTCAATACGATATCAGAGCTGAAGACCACTGCGAGTTTCTTGACGATGCATTTCTGAAAGACTTCGGTGCCACTTACGGCGAATTTCTCTACATTCTGAAGGAAACCATCGATGGGGCTCGCCCTTCGCCGAAAGGGTTCCCGACACTCTTCATTCATCGTGAAAATCTAATCTCCCAGTTATTGGAAATCTCGAAGCTCTCAAAATATGCGATCGAGTCCGCGATCGACGGCTTTACCGTAAATCCAGAAGTCCTCAAGAAGGAAGGCAGACACCTTTGGAATCCGAAGCAACCCAGTAGAGCCCTCCGGCGCGGCTTTTTCCTATTCCCTCATCCGACTGGGGTTCACCTCGCGTTTTCACACGCAATGGCAATGGAGAATTTGATCCATCTCGTCAATTCCGTCCCATATCAAAAAATCCCATCCGAGTGGGCAACGCCTGCAACCAACAAAGCCGCCAAGAGCCTTTCCAACGAAGCCGGAGATTGGTTCGAGAAACAGGTTTGCTCGAATCTTGAAGGTCTGGGGTATGAAGGAAGCGGTGCGAAGAATCGTGTCTGGTACCGGGGTCAGTCGCTACCGATCCCACGTGAAGTCGGACAACTGGATTATCTGGGTTTTGACTCGAATCAGAATCTAATTTTATTCATCGAGTGCAAAATGTCTCTCACCGGTCTGGAAGCAAGGTTCTGGCGGGATGACCTCGACCGATTCGTCGGGAGAGATAAGTCGCACCGTGCTCAGACCCTCCGCAAGGCAAAATGGGTTTACGAGAATCGTCAGGAAATCGGAGATTGTTTTGGAATTTCACGGCCCTGCAAAGTCGCTGTTGCATTGGTGACACTATATCCGTGCATTGCGGACGAGGTCATCGAGGAATTTCGGTGTATATCCCTCGCTGAATTGATGATAGATCACAAGAAATTTGGGGAATGGCCATATTCAGTTTTCGAGACTCCAGCTTGAGGATCTCGATTCTCCTCCTTGCATCGAAACCTTCAGCGGAAGAAACCTATTCCCCCTTCACGGAAGCCATTCAGCAGGCTCCTCATCATGTAGATCGCTCGGATACCGAATACTTCTCGCGGAATGTTGATCGACGATTCCATCGCTGCCCATAGAGAAAGCCATCCAATAAGCCCGTCCTCCTGGATACAGCCGGTCGTTCGAGACAATTTTGTCGCCAAAACATCGCCAAACAATCCTAAGATTGTTTCTTAAAAGCACCTCCAACAAAAACTCTTTTTCTGCGATGCAGGCTGACTTGGGATAATCGCCGAAGTGACGAACCACTTCATCGCCTGAACTGTTCCGGAGGAAGCTCAAGCCATTCTCCGACCAGACAAGGTCGCCCAGCTCGGCCAGTTTAGGTGATGGTATGGACCCCGAGAACAAATTTTCCGCATCTGCGTCAGGGGAAAATCGGCAAGTGGTCGAGAAAGCTCCTGTATTCCAATATTTCGCGTAGTGAGCCCGATCAAGCTGACTTGCTTCTGCAAGGTCAGACTGACCTTCAGGGTACTCTTGCAAACTGTATGCTGCGTCAGAAAACTCCGGTTCATCTGGCCACAACTGCCCATATCCTAGATCCTTTGTAGAAAGCCTTTGCACAAGAGCCTCCGCTTTATCGGATTCTACGAGAAATGATCGAAACGCCCAACGAATCGAAGCGCGAGGAAAGCTGTGTTGGTTTGCACACATGGGCCGAGGCTCCCACCATTGCGAAAACCCGTGCAGTAAAATTTGCACATCTTCATCGGGACCGACTTCTATAAACAGGCTAGGATTCGCGGTCGCAAGCTCACTAGCAAATACCCGCTTCGCGTCGATCGATAGTGGCAGCGGAAGTGGATCAAAGTGCACGAGCCACCAGGGATGTTTGGATCTTAGAATCGGCCACCTCGGCTTCTTGAGGTCTCGAAGTGAATCCGGGACAAAGGACTCTCTGATATCATACTGGCTGAAGTCTGCCACAGACGAAGCCATTCGGACCGCGTCCCCCCATCCGGTGAAGTGATAGTGATCCGAAAGCCGCCCAATCAGTTCGTGGAGACCAATCCATTGGTATTTTTTGCTCAAGCGCTCTGTTTTCTCCGCGTCCCGAAGGTGATAATCTCCTGAAGGGTGAAGGTCGACCGCCTCAGGATCCCATCCCATTTGGAAGACTCGTTGTGCGATGAATCTTTTCGCTCGCTCCACATCGAACCGGTGCTTGTAGTCCACCTTCCGGGGTGCTGGTTTGGTCAGCCGAATACCAAGGAATCTCTCCACTCTGCCTTCCATCACATATCGCCCGAAGTTGCCATATCCGAATCCAGAAGTATTCGGCTGCAGAGAATCCAGCAAAGTTGAGATGCGCCCACCCGCTCGATCAAGTCTCTCGTATATTGAAGCTTTTGCGTTCAAAGACTTCTCAGACCAAACTTTCAATGGTTTGGAACGCCACTGAATCGGCAGCTTTGAGTCATCCCCTCGAATTGAGACTCCTATCGAACGTGCCCTCGTAAGAATCTCAGAAGCGTAAAAACGCAAAAGAATGTTCGAGGGCTGTTGGTCAACCATAACCAGCCGATCAAAAACTAGTTGGGCAATCCGGGTGGCGCTTTCTCTGTCGACATGACTCTTCTGGCAGCATCCGAGGCACGCGCAGAGAACCGCTTCCACGACGTAGGGATCATCAACTCCAACCATTCGCTCCAACAGAGTCGCTGCTACGCTCTCTCTCCCGGATAGAACTCGAAGAAGCCTGTCCAAAATTCGATCTCGCGAAACGCGTGAAGTCGTTGAAGCCAGCCAAGAAAGGGTGATCCCCATTAAAAGGACAGTGTCATCGGGAATTGACTTCAAATCCCCATCGTCTGACCAAGCAAGCAATTCAGCGAGTCCAGCCAAATCTCTATCATCCACAAGGACACGGTTTGTCCACAACGTCCACCTACGGTCTCGCTCTGCAAGTGGAAGCCTCTCAAGATAATCATGCAGAAAATTTGCGTTCTTTGGATGCCTCCCGTTGAGAGAGAATTTTAGAAGAAACTCGAAAAGCCTCTCCTCATCCCCGTCCACAATCGCATCGAGCATCCTGTCGGTTTGCTCCATCCAACTTTCCCGAGTTCGCCAATCAAGACTCTCTGTCAGAGCCTTTTCCACGAAGTAGTCACACTGCTCTTCCGCTAGGACTTCAAACAATTCAGAACCGATTTCATAGGGTAAGCGAATTGCCAGCATGCTTAGCATTCCGGCGTTCTTGATCCTCCAGTCTTGATCTCCAAGAAACGTCATGAGCTCGCCGCTCGGCTCAGTATTGCTGGGGAGGAGATCCAAAGAACGATAGTAATCCCAAACACGCTCGTAGGTAAAACGGACTTCGGAAGCAGTCGTCCCGAGCGGGCTGGACTGGTGGGAAGGGATTTCAGCGAGTATCCCTTCCGTAAACAATGCGTGGAGGAGTGATTCTGACGACTTCACGGACGCGAAATTCGTCTCACATATTGAACGGGCATCATGGATCGGCAGCGTCCCAGAGCCCTGTTGGGACATTCTTTCGGCAATTTGCATGAGTGCAGATAGAACCTGCCCCGAGCTGCAATCGATCTTCTCAGCGATAACATCCGATTTCCTCTGTGAATATTTCCTCAGGATAGTTGTCAGCGTACTCTGATCCGCATCCGGAGTCCTCCCTTCGTAGGCTTCGCAGAAGATCTTGAGGAAGAGCGGAGTTTGAAACTCGTTCGCCAATGGAGGAATCTGGAATCCCTTGAGGCGGTATTCCTCAAAATACTTCGGTAGCGCCTCCACCACGTTTAGCCCAAGACCGAAATGTTCCACACTCGCCCATTTTGATCGGCTGCCATCTATGATGTCCACGGGAATGGTGTTCACAGCAAAATCGGATCGACAGCTAACAATCAAACGGACTCCGGGGAACCGGCTGATTTCGTCGGCAAGAAGAATGAGGTTTGTTTTCCAGTAGTTTCGATCCGCTGTTTCGTTTAGTGCATCAATGCAAATGAAGCTTGGAAGTCCGCTCCTAGCACTCAATGCTTCAATGATTGCGAGGAAGTCGCGAAACGAAGAAGACGGGAAATCGGAGTAGGCCAGGATCGTCTCTATTGGCGCTCTTGCGGAATCAAAGATTCGCCCTTCAAAAAATAATGCCACACCTCCTTCTTCTCCATACCGGCTCGTCACCTCTGCCAGAACATGAGTTTTACCTTCTCCTGGCTTACCTGTAAGCAGCAAGCAATGAGCATCGGACATCTGATTGTCTTCCAGGAACTGTCGAAAATAGGAAAGGTTGGACCGCGTTGTCGCAAAGACCTCATAACTCTGTTCCTCTGGTGACCGGTTGCTGTGAAAATCGCTTTGCGGTTTTCGTGGGGGCATCTCCTTGCGTAGTTGATCCATCAAGGAGTTCAGAACCTTCTCTGCTTTCTCAACAGCTCCGATCGACTTCTCCAAAACTGGCGGCACCTCGATACCATTCCCTAAAGACCGCTGAATATCGCATGCTGCCTTCACGAAATCTTGGTAGCGCGTTTGAGCAAACTCACTCCAAGTCTCAACCGAAGAAGGCGGATCAAAAATGTTCTCCAAGTAACTTTCTCCTGCTTCGTAGAGAGCTCGACGGAAGTGCTCAGTTCTCAGAAATGTATGGATCGCATTCTCCGCATCGGTCTGCACGTGCAGACCTGGAAGATGTCGATCTTGCAGATTGCTGATGTTCGAGGCAGAGACATCTCTACAACGCCGGGCATCAAAATCGGCGAATCCGAAGTAGTGAAGATAGATCCCCCTGTTTTCCTCGCGGAGTAGTCGGTTACGCAACGTTGAAGAGCTCCAATACTTGAATTTGGGTTCATCGCAATATCCCAACTCTTGCGCCAGACTCGTCCACGCTCCGCATTGCTTGGCCCACTTTTCCTCTTCAGACTCGTTGAACGGCCTTGGAATCGTGAAAATCAGCTCCTTGAGCGAAGCATACTCGCAATTTCGTTTGATCGCAGTTTCACCGGAGTGCTTGACCTGCTTCCATTGGTCCTTCTCGAACTTTTCGGGAAAATATTTCGCCTGCAGGCCGATGACCGGTCTGCCTTCAGCGTCGGCTACAAAGGCCTCAAGCCCACCGTCACCGCCTTTCCCCTCGCGGCGAAGATCGTTCCGACACCTTCAAACTCCCTCTCGAACAGCAAGAATGAGAGTTCCTCGAAAGCGTCTCGTTTACTACCACTGCGGGGAATAATACTAGAAAATTCTATATCTGGATCCATCGAAATTTTGAGATACCTTCCTGCCAAGAATTAACACACACGCAATTCATCGGCGTAAATTCTCACAAAACATTATCTACAAGTCGAACTGATAGCTAAAAGAAAACCCACCCATTGCGTAGCGATGGATTCTCCGACCACTTCCCCATCGTATGGGAAAGCGGTCTCATCTGATCGCGTTGGCGTTGCCGATCAGGATAGGTCGAGCTTGCGTCTGCCATTCGCGGGTTTGTCCGCGTGTGTGGCGTGGCGGGCTCGAGTTTTGGCCCAGTGTCGCAGTTGCTCGATGGACTCGCTCATCGTGGTGGCGAGAGGGACGGATTCGCAGAGAACTTCTCCGAGGTCGAGCTCGGTGGGTTCTCGATCCTGGGTGAAGCACCGATGGAGCGCCTCGACGAAGGCCGCTTCAATCTCGGCTCCGGTATGGAGTTCGCTGGCCCGGGCAAGGACAACCGAATCGAAGGCGGTCTTCTCGCGACCGTACTTCTCGATCACGATGTCCCAGATGGCTGTGCGCTCCTGGTTGTTGGGGAGATCGACAAACCAAAGCTCATCCCATCGCCCCTTTCGGAGCAACTCAGGCGGGAGTTTGCTGACATCGTTTGCGGTGGCGACGACAAACACGGGTTTCGTTTTCTCCTGCAACCAATTCAGCATGGTGCCGAAGACTCTCGCGCTGGTGCCGCCGTCGGTGCTGGAGTTGGATCCCCCCATGCCGCCGAAGCCTTTCTCGATCTCATCGATCCAGAGGACACAGGGACTGATCGCTTCGGCTGTCTGAATGACGGATCGCAGGTTGGCCTCGGACTGCCCAACGAGTCCGCCGAACAACTTTCCGGCATCGAGCTTGAGCAGTGGGATACCGAAGACACTGGATGTGGCTTTTGCGGTGAGGCTTTTACCGGTTCCGGGAACACCGAGGACGAGCATACCCTTGGGGATAGGCAGGCCGTAGTCACGGGCACGTTGGGTAAACGCCTCCCGCCGCTGCAGCAGCCAATCCTTGAGAGCGTTCAATCCGCCGATGTCATCGAGGGTGGCGGGAGTATCGATCACTTCGAGAAGTCCGCCGCTGCGTAGAGCATTGGCCTTCTCCCGGGCAACGATACTTGCCTCAATGTCTCCGGTTTCGACGACAGACAAGGCGAAGGCATTCTCTGCTTCCATGGTGGTGAGACCTCCGGCTGCTTCGAGAATGGGATCCCGGTTGGGTTCTCCGATCGGTGGCAGCTGGGCCGATTCGGTGATGGCATCGAGGACGGTGGCGAGTTGGCCTTTGTCCGGCAACCTGAAATCGATCCGGGTGATCTCGCGCTCGAGTTCCGCAGGAAGGGATTTCCAGATTCCGATCAGGACGATCAGCTTGCCTGCCGACTTGGCGTGAGCGAGTGCATCGCGAAGGGTGCGGATGAGGAGTGGATCTTTGTCTTCAAGGAGAGCGCCGAAGTCGCGGAGGACGACGACACAATCACTGTTCAGCAACTCAATGGATTCGAGGGCCTCGACCGGTTCGGTGCATCGATGGATACTCCCGCTGTTGGTGTCGACCATGCCGGTGGTGATGCTCCAGGCATGAAGGTCACGATCGAGTTCTTCGGCGGCTGCTTTGACTTCAGCTTCGGCACGGATCTCTTCGGCGGTGCACAAAAAAAGGCCAGCGTAGCCGGCTCTTGCATATTTGATGATGGATTCTTTCATAGTCAGTCAGTCGGTAGAGGTTCCGTTGAAATGTTCGCGTTCCCATCGGAGGCAGACTTCCCGGGATGGATCTGTGAAGATCACAATTCCGGTGTAGTCAAAGACCTCCCATTGCTGAAACTCGATGTTGAATTCGATATTCGAGGCGCGACTCACATCGAGCACACCGATCTCTTTCAGATCGATGATTTCGGTGTAGAGACCGGCACCGGTTCCGTCGGGTTGGAAGTGGATCACTTCCGGGATGGCAGGAGTGCTCATGATTTCTGGTTCTGTTGGTGGTTGGTTCGGTTTCGGCTTTTGCGGTAGTAGTCCCGACCGCGTTGTTTGCGACCGACGGTGCCGAGTCCTTCTTCGAGGAAGCGTGTCGCCTCCTCGCAGCTTTTCCCGGTGAAGCCGACGGCATCGATGGTGATGCCTCCTTCCGCGTTGATCCATACGACGATCTGTTCTTTTAATTTCATGGGGAGGGATCAGGCGGCGAGGGTGAGTTTGATGGTTCCGTCAGATTCCTGTTTCCGGGTGACACGGAGCCGTTTCCTGTTGGCTTCCCGGATGGTCTTGTGGACTCCGTAGAGCTGGATGAGACGCCCGTAGTTGGGACCGACTTCCTTCTCGACGTGACCGGCAAACCAATCGGTGGCGAGTTCGTAGCTGTCGTTTTCATCGGCACGATTGGCGGCGATGTCGTAGGGACCTTTGAGTTGGATGACGAGTTCGCCCTTGCGGGTTTGATCGGAGAATCCACGTGCCGTGGCGTCCCGGAGAAGTTTGAGACCGAGTTCGGCGCAGGCATCTTCGAGAGCCGCGACATCGCGGATCTGAGTTTGGATGGTAGTGAAGTGTGACATGATTTTTGTAGTAGGGTTGTAGGTTTGGGTTTCTGCTGGTGTAAAAGTTAGGACTCAACCCTGTCTGATCGAAGACCTGACAGGGTTGAATCGTTGCGTCGCGAGTCAGCGCAGTTCAGCCTGCGAGCTGCAACTTCCGCCGCCCCATCTGACCGAAACGTTCGACCAGTTCGGCGGCATCCTGGTTCGCGAGATCGCGAGCATGGTTGCGAAGCTGAGTCAGTCCGCTTTCGAGACTGCGGGTTGAGGAGGGATTGTTCCGATAGTCTTCGGCGGTTTGATGGAGCAGTTCGCTCCGGACTCGTTCCAGCTGTGCCTCCATCTCCGAATCATCGGCAAAGTTGAGCTGCTTGAAGTCGTCGATAAACCGGGTGAGGCGGTTGAGTGTCTTCTGATGAACACCGGGCGTCTTGCCTCCTCTCATGCTGGCGAGCATCTCATCACAGAGCTGAGCCGTCTGCTGACGAAGCTCGGTGACGCATTCACTGACGAAGCCGGCGACGCCATTCTGAATCTCCCGGCTGGCTGTGCTGGCGGCCTCGTGTCGGGCCATGCGCACCTCGTTCTGTTCCGCGAAGGAAATCAGTTCGATGCCAAGATCTTCAGGCACAGCAATCTGGAAGAGATGCACCGTGAAGGCGAACTTGTCCTCGATATACTCCCGGGGTGGGAATGAAGCGACGATCTGCGAATAGAGTGTTTCTGCTTCGTCGTAGGATTTCGTCATTTGCCGGGTGGCATCCCGCCAATCCTGGAGAGCGCTTTCCCGGGTGATCCGGTAGTCCGAAAGGAACTTGTCCCGCGCGGTGGTAAAACAGAGGTTTTGTGAGTTCAGCTGTTCCTGCACATCCACCAGTTTGGCATTGGGCAGGAAATGGCCGATGCCACCAAGAAAGGGAAAGGTGCTCTTATCAATGATGGCATGGGTCCTCGATTCGATGAGGGCGAGTTCGGCGAGAGCTTCTTTGGGTAGAAGTTTTTTGTGACCGAGACTGAGGAGACGTTCGTTGACCTGATCGGGTTCGAGGCCAAGATCGGCAGCGCGAAGCTTCTTGTGGAAGCGCGGGTAGCGCACGCTGGCATTGATGAGGACGCCTTCGCGGGTGAGGACCTGCAGGAGGTCGGTGTTTGGTGGGGTGCTTGGATTCATGATAATTTAGGATTCGTTGGTTTTGGTTCTTCGTAGGTTTTTGGAAAAGGGCGGTTCTCGCTCTTCCCTGGTTTTCGTGGTTCCGCTGGAGAGCGAAAACGCAGAAGGAAGAAGGCCCGCCGTTCTCGCTTTGCGTGTGCATGGCGAAAACGAACGGGCCTCCTTCTGCCGGTTGGTCGCTGGGTGTTGTGTTGTTAGTCCCGGAGGCAGGCCGGATCAGTTGCTGCTGTGTTTGCCGAACTGCTTGATCGACTGAAGCAGAGAGCGGAACCCGCTCAGTTCTTCCTGATCTTCACTCCTCCGTTTGCGCACCTTCTTCAACGAGCCGGTAGCGGACTTGAGTTCCCGGCCGGCAGACCGCAAAGCCTGGTTGGCTTCCGCGATCCGTGTTTCTGCCTCGTTCAGAGGATCGGAGGTGGGTTTGCGTTTCGTCGCGGGCTTTCGAGTGGGGACCTTCTTCTTCGAAGGTGCGCTGCTCTTGCTTCGGGGCTGGCTCCGCTTTGGAGGATCGGACTGACGCGTCTGGTTGTGAACCAGGGGCTTGGCTCCGTTGAGAGCCTTCATCTTGTCCGCGTCCGTCACCCGCACCGGCATCACGATCATGAGGTCTCCCTTGCGGGAAAACTGCAGAGGTGTCGTTTCGTCAGAAACCTTCAGTTGATGAAGGCCGAAGCGGAAGGCGCGCTCCACATAGTCCCTCTTCGCGAAGGTGGTGAAGCTCGGACCTTTGACCGATGTCTCGCCGATGGGATACAGCTGCCATGGTTCATCGTTGGCCTCCCGGGCAAGCAGGGAGACGAGACCGTTGTCGACACGAATGCCGACAGGACGGTTGTCGAGTTTTCTCCCCGGGAGCTTTGGAATCAGCCCCGTGATCGCTGCGCTCACTTCCTCCGGGATATCCACGACCGTCTTAAAATCAGACGCCGGTGGAATGACCTGACGGTAGTTGGGATAGTTGCCTTCGAGACATTTGCCGGTGATGGACCAGAATGGCCCCTCGATCCGAAAGGGAGTGATGCCGCTTTTCGCAGCTCCAATCCGCAAGGTCCACGGTCGCGAGCTCGTGATCGGTTTCCACTGCCAGAGCTTGTGATCCGGGAGGATGACGGGCTCTTTGATTTTGGGCAGGTGGAGCGAGTTGCTGCTAAACAACTGGCGACCGTCCGTCGCTACAATCCGGTGGGACTTGGGTCCCGTCCCGCTGGTGTCGAGGTAGGCACCCCGGAGAACATGGCGGGTGGGATCTTGCGACGCACTGCCGAATGCGCGCAGCAGGCTCGTAGCCACCTCATTCTGCAGGGAGATGGGGGTGGCCCGGAACTCCGGAGTTGCCGGAAACTCCTTTGCCGGGATAGCCTTCGCAATCGGTCCGAGACAAATCAGATCGCCCGCCTTGTGCCCTTTGACACGATCTCTGAGAGCATCGAGCGGCAGGAGGAAGGGTTCTGTTTTTTGCGGAGTCGCTCCGGGAATTTCGATGCGAAGTGTCACATCGAGATCGGTGGCGGTGAGTTGAACCGTCTTGGGGTTGATGGCCTCCACTTTGACGCACCGGAGTGCGGGGAGGGTTCCCTTTGTCGGGATGACTTTGGCGAGGCCGGTAATCACTGGTTTGAGATCGCCGGCCCGGATTTCAATGGGTGGATGGGTTGTCATGGATAGTTCTTTCTTTGAATGAGTTGGTTGGTTTGAATTGATGGAAGAGGATCACTGGTAGTGGTCCTCTTGTTGGTAGCCGCGATTGCCGAGGCGCCTCCGCCGGATCCGCCGGTAAAGAAGGAAGCCGAGGTAGAGAACGCCGACGCTGACTGCGACGGGCGGTAGACTGGTGATCACGATGAACAGGTCGCTGAGGATTTTACTCAGCCAGTGGCTGGAGTTCGCGATATGCTCAAGAACCCGGCTGACCGGGGGGAGGAGCAAAACTCCGGCGCTGGTGAGGACGATGGAAACGATCAGATTGAGTCGTAGCCATGCCCGCAGCCATCCGTTCTCACTGAGCCAGAATTCGAGGAGGGCGAGCCACCAACCGACGACCTCGGCCCCGCGCTCCACCCAGCTGTCCTGGGTGAGCTCAAGGTCAGGTGTCGGCCGCTCGATCGGTTCCTGTTTCCAGAGACGCCGCATCTCGCGGTAGTCGGGGAGTTCGGAGAACGATTTCATGCGGAGGGTGTGTCGAGATTCCGGGAGTTGTCGGATTTGCTGGTTTCCCCGGATTCACCGAAGAAGCGTGCCTGATCGCGACGTGCCCGGGATCCGAGCGCTGCGCCGCCCACGAGGGCGAAGCTGGCGAGGACGAAGAACACGGCGGCGAGAGCCTGCCAAAAGACGACTCCGCCGAGGCCGGACTCCATGTCGTCGAAGCGGCTCTCAAGCTTTTCGATGGCTGCGGCATTGTCCTTCGCACGGCTCCCGAAACCGGGGCCGGAGCAACTCACCGAGGTGAGCAGGATGATGCCGAGCAGGAGCGCCACGGTGAGGCGCTTGGCTCGGGTGATGAGATTGATGTGATGTGGTATTTTCATAATAGGTTGGTTTTTGGTTTGGTTAAAAATGCGAAAGGCCGGCCCCCCGATGTGGGGAGGACCGGCCTTTCAGCGATGTTTGAGTTGAGGGTTTGTGGTTCTGAGGTGAGGTGCCCTTTTTCAACCGATTCCGGACTGAGCCCGGCACCGGTCAGCGTGGTCGCACCACGAGCAATGCTGCCCCGGCGACGGAATCCACCGTTCGGCGGCAATGCCGTCGAGGTAGTCGTCGATGAGGAAGAACAGCCCGGCCTCCTGGGCCGGTGTCATCGGATCGAGAGAGTGGACAACGACTTTGGGTTGCTTGGTCTTGATCAGATAGTGCAGCTCAAAACCGCTCTCGGTTTGTCCGGTGGCCTCCCGATACGCCAGCGCATAGCAGCAAAGCTGCGTGACGTGCTGAATCGTGGCCATGGATCCATCGGGAGAACGGGCGGCCGTTTTGTAGTCAATGATGATTCCGGGGGATCTGACCAGATCCAGGAATCCGACCAGCGGTGGAAGGCCCCGTCCCAGATCGCAATCGACCCGGACTTCGACTCCTTCGGGTTTTCCGGCCACGTGGGCAGGCTGCTGCTCGAGATAAGCCTCGAACAGCGACCACGCCTGCTCGCGGGCCTTGGATTCGTCCTCCGGTTTTTTCCACGCGACGCGGGCGGCCGGGGCCTCCCGTTCCCACCAATCGAGCAGTTCCTCGCGGAGTTGCTCCGGGTTATGGGGTTCGTCCCTCCAATGACTCCAGTTATGGAGTCGAAGGAGTTCATGCACAGCTTGACCGAGGAACAATGCCGGGGCAGTCGGTGTCTCGATCCGTTCGACGTATCGGTAGTAGAACTGCCGCCGACAACCCTGCCAGCACTTCAAGCGGGACGCGCTGATATACTTCAGGACGCCCTCGCTTATACCCGGATCGGGCAGGACACGAAGTGCAGGTTTGGGGCTGGAAGTGGAAATGGTGGCGTTCGAGGTCATCGTCCGCTCCCTCCGTTCCCGTTGGTACTGACGGGGTTTCCTCGCCTCGAGCCGTTGCCGTTCGATCCGTTGGAGCGACCGTTGCGCTGACGGCGTGTGCCGGCCTCAGCGAGCAGACTGCTGATGAGACCGGAAGCACCCAGTTTGTCGAGACGGTGAGCCGGCTTGTCGAAAAGCCGGGCTGACCGCGCATCGACTTCATCGTCAGTCAGTCCGAGTTCGTGCACAAGATCGGCGATGAGCTGGCGCTGCTTGTCGGAGCAATTCCAGATCGCCGGAGACGGATGATCACCGTTGAGGTTGTGTGAACCGTTCCCGTTTGGACCGGGGTTCCCGGAAGGAATCTGAGCGCCGGTGATCCCGTAGTTGTCATCCGGGATGAACCCGACATGTTCTGCCAGCTGTGAATCAACGCTCGCCTGCAGGACATGATACAGTTGCTTGATTTCGGATGGAATGGATTCCAAGTTGTTAACTTCGACTTCGACGGAGGCTGAAGCGGAAATTGATGAGTAATTCGGAAGCCCGCATTTCTTGGAGAATTGAGTTTGTAGAGTTATAGCCATGATTCTGTTTGGTTGGATTTGAAGATCGGAAGAGCTCGCCTGTGGGCTCAATCCGATCATTTGGGTGAAGGCATTTCGCGCGGATACTGCTCGCTTGCGGCGACCCATCCGGGAGTCCCGGACAGGGCTCTGACGAGCACTTCCTCGATCAGTTTTGTCATCGGCATGCGACGACGTTTTGCCTCGTGGTAAAGGGCGCAAATTAACGGGGGCGCTACAACCGGGTTATACACTTTGGATCGTGCCATGAGTAGTTGGGTTACATTTGATGGCCAGCCGACGTGGCTGGTTATCAAGTGTATATGCCGCGCAGATCAGGGTGATTGCATCGTCCCGGGAAAACAGGTGACAAAGGAGTGCTTGAGGACCTCCATCCGATGAACTGCTGATAGCAGTGGCCTACCTTCGGGATACCTCCTTCAAGGAGGACTATGAAACCGAATTGTGTTTCCAAAACCCCGTCTATTATGTTCTGTAGCCTGTGTCCCTCATTGCAAACAGAGCACTCCTTCGTCGTGCATCTGTTCTCATGGGACGACAAATAAGACCATGTTCGCGCTGATCGCGCTCCATTGGTCTGCTATGGTCAAGCCATAGCTAGACTGCCGTGCGACGGCAGTCAGTGCCCACTCATTTCCCGGCGTCAACGGTTGCGGATTTCAGAGGAAAACGGATGTTCGGCCCGAGATAGAAAGAGCTGGTTCCGCCCGTCCCGGAAATGCGTCAGTTAGGATTGGCCTGTAAGCCATTGTGATCGCGGATGGGGTTATTCCGCTGTTCTGATATTCTGGATGCATGAAGAGCTATCAGGGAGGGGCTCAGAGCACGGGAAAAGCTATTGTGATCTTCCGTGCGCTCTCTTCTCGCGAAATCGGATTGGGAGTTGGAACTCGTGATCCGGGAGGGGGACTCGAATCACACTTTAGCTCCCGGTTCGCCTCGCCATTTCCGCTTCCAGCGCGAATCCGACCAGCAGGAGGAGAACAAGGGAAAGCACAAACAGGACGATCCCGATCCATGCGATGATAGCGGCCTTCTGTTTCTGTTGAAAAATCCCAGGGACCTTCAGCAACTTGAAAGCGTTGATGGGACCGAATAGTCCGATCGCGAACGGGAGAGCGAACAGGAGGAATCCGGATCCGAGGGATCGTGCCATCGCGAAGATGACCGGATTGGCGGCAATAGCAATCGTGATGAGGATCGCAAGGGACGGAAAAATGACAGATGCGGCACCAGTGGCTCCAGATTTTACTTCGGGCGTGGCTGTGTTGGTTTCTTCATTCTTTGCCCGGGCTGGCGGAGCCGATGTGGGAGGACGGGAAGTGGAGCCGGGGAGGAGCGACGCCAGCGGCACCCAATCAGCTCCACCCTCGGGACAGATTTGAGTGTTCGGCTCCAGCACCCCTGTGTTCGCCATCTTCTGGAGGTCGGTAAGCGTGAAGGGACCGACCGGCTGGTTCTGCTCGTTGGCGTAGTAGTAGCGAATTTCGTTCATTCGGGATAGTGGGTTCAGGGAGTCGGGATTCGAGCTCCGTAGGCGACCGCGATCGTTCTCAGTTCACGGTAGGTTCCGTCAATGTTCTGCGCGGCGCCCCGGGCCTGGTAATCAGAAAAGCCAACTGCAGAGTAGTCGTTGCTCAGGCCTCCAAAGAAACCCTCTAAAAACCAAACGGCCGGATTGTTCGCTTCAAAGTAGGGGATCGCTGTTTCCCATGCATCGACGTTGCGTTGGTAGGCGATCCGAAACTCGGGAGGCGCTCCTCGCGTGTCTACTTTCTGAAGTTCGTAGGCCACGAACTTTGCCTGTTGGGACGCACTGTCGGGGAACTGCCTTGCGGCTTTTTGGCTGATCTGAATGCCCTCGGCGAGTGCATCCTCAATCGAAGCGACTTCGTTCCCGCCGCCCAGCATGACAAACAGTAGAGCGAGAAGGCTGAGGGCACCGGTGATTGCCCCGGTCAAAGCAAAGCCTTTTCCTGGTGGATTGACCTGTTTCAGAACCAGATACCCGACCGCAATGGCTGCGACCGCGAGGAGGAATCCGATGAGGGGTAGGGAAAGTGTCAGTAGTGAGAGGATTCCCGCAGCGAGGGAGACGAGCGGAAGCCATTCGGGATACGGTGACGAATCCGTTTCTGCTGCGGTCAACGTCGGACTCGGCGCAGCGCGTGGTGGAGGAGGCACAAGAGGTGGTCCGGCACTCTTGGTTTCGCCGTCGTCAAAACGGGCAAGAGGAAGCCACTCTTCCTTTCCCTCTTCGCAGACGAGCACGTCTTTGTCGATTACCTCGGCGGTTACCAGTCGCCGGATCGATTCCAGGTTCATTGGTCCAACGGGTTGGTTCTCGGAATTGAGGTAGTAGAGAGCGGCGGGCATTTCGGATAACGGGGTTCGGCACTACTTCCATGGAATCAATGCTGCAAAGATGAAGAGAAAAGCCCATGAAGGATTCCATGCTCTGCCCCGTAGCGTCCAGAATCCTCGCTGTTCCGCTTCGTTGCCCTCCTTTTCATAGTCCCCTGGATCAAGGAGGCCCCGTAAGATATGGATGATCGATAGAGAGAAGTGGAAAAAGGCGGCCAACCCAAGGGCATTGGTTAGATCCGATAGAATGAAATCGGACTTTAGGGTTCGGATGTCCGAGTCTTCGGCTACGGTAAAAATACTGTAGTAGGCTTGGATTTCAGAGACAGAAACGAAGATGGCGGCGATGATCGCAAATGGGGTGAGCCATGCGACGCGCTTTGATACCTTGGGTTCAATTTCCTTACTCCAGGTTTGGATTGACTTCGCAAATCCGGAGAACAAGCGGAAGACCCAATAAATCGAGAAAACCGGGATCAGGAAAAATCCGGCTGCTTTTAGCGGGCTGGTAAATTGGAGTGTTTTTGGGAGTGCCCGGGTCAGCTGGTAGATCAGAGCGAGTTGGGCTGCCCCCGAAAGGATCCAAAGCAGTAGAACAAAATTCTCCCGGGCTTTGTTCGGATCAAAATACGAACCGCTGTCTATAGCCGCCCGATTTGAGGCGGCGTTCAAACCACAAGCCACGAGCGATATGGCGATAGCGACGGTGAAGGTGAGCTTCAGATGCCGATTCATTTCGACGGGATCGGTCGTCCCGGTGAATTGGGGCAAAGATGAAAAGAGGGATTTGCCCGCAGTATTTGCCTCGTCGAATGTTTTCAGGCTTCTCCAATTCTCACCCCCCGCCTCGCAGACCATCACATCGGCCGGGACCACTCCGGCCCGGGCCATTTTACGAATATCGTCGAGCGAAAGTGGCCCCACAGGCTGGGAGTTTTCGTCAGCGTAGTAGAATTGATTCCTCATTTTTTTTGAAACCTGCTCCAATATGGGAGCAATCCTAGCCAGCGAACTCCCTAACTTCAAGCTCCGAAATCGGAGCAATGCCGGAGTGTAAAAATGTCGTAGGTGAGCAAGTAAGGGTCGTCCGCAATCAGCACGGATGGAGCCAAGCTGGCTTTGCGGCCAAATGCCAACTGATTGGGTGGGATATTGATCGGGGAACGGTCAGCAAGATCGAGGCAGGTTTGCGACGGGTTACGGACTCCGAACTCTACATGCTGGCCGCCACGCTAAAGGTGAGCGTTGTATCGTTGTTTCCCACGGAAGAAGTCGTGAGGAAGGGATTGCGGAACTGAATCGAGATCTGTGCCCGCTGGCAAAACATGCCAGGGGCTATAAAGCTATCTTTCGAAACTTGTTCGAAGGGCATAGAGGCAAGGCTCTTATTTCCAGGAGAGTCTTATGACCCGAGAAGACGGGTAGAACGCTGATTCAGAAAATTAGGCATTCCATAGGTCTGTTGACACAAACTGTGCCCACTTTTTGTGTCAGAACCCCAAAAGTGATGCGGACTACTGCGTTATTTTGCTGACCTGACATAAATTCCATAATTTCAATAGGTGGCTGAGTTGCTTGTCCATTAAATTCGAGGTTGAATAGTCTTGTAACCTACTGATAATAAACAACAAACAACCTATTGAGACTACCCCGAAGTAGTGCGGTCCACCAGTGACGAACACTCCAGGAATTTTTCACATATCAGGTCCGGTGCGAGACTGCTTTTGAGTGTTTCCCTCGCTGGGCAATCGATGAAGAAGCAGCAACCGGGCTAGGATCAGGAATATTTCCAACTTTTCTTCAAGACATTTTACAGCCTTGTTGGTGTTGCCAAAAATATTCAGGACTTCGTAAGTGTTACACAAGTGTTACAACACCTCTCGATTGATCGGAGCCACAGAAGTTGTAACTCGTTGGTAGAGAAAGAGAGCCATTTGTCGGACTCGAACCGACGACCTGCAGATTACAAATCAGCTGCTCTACCAACTGAGCTAAAATGGCCTTTCTCTTGATTCGCTCGAAATTGAGCGAGCGGGAATTTAACCGCCTTTTCCATTCCTGCAAGCAATCGCTTCGAGGAATTTTTCATGGCGCACGAAAAAGCCTACTTTTGCAGCCACATCGTGAGCCGCCCCTTGCGTTCCAATGGCCCGGGGACATGCATTCCACCGCCTAAAATATCAGGCTTCCCGTTCCCGTCGAGGTCTCCAACGGCGATATTGGCGAGGTTCGTGGGGGCGTAGGCAATTTTTCGCCGGATGAATTTTTTGAACCCCCCGGTGTTCTCCAGCCAGGCGAGGGTGGGAAAATCGTGATCCTGCCACTGAAAATAGAGCGCTGATATGACGACATCGAGGTCGCCGTCCCCATCCATATCGATGGGCTTCGCGTCGTAGCACCCCGGCATTCCGGCGAGAGGATGGAGAGTGTATTGACCGGTGCCGTCATTTTCGAGCCAGCGAACGCCGTGGTAGGGCTTGGGTTCGGGATTCTCATCCATCATATCACCATTGGTGTAGAGAATATCCTCGTCTCCATCTTCATCGAGATCGTGCAGGTAAATACTCGAGGACCCGAAGGCGGGATGATTGGCGCGGGCGATGTAATGGTTCGAAAAGGTCCCGTCCCCGTTGTTGGTGAACTGAACAATGGATTCGTGCTGCTGGGTCATGAGAGCGACAAAATCCGGGAATTCATCCCCGTTGGCGTCATTCTGAATAACCTTCATGCACCCGTTGATATCCATGATACTGGAAAACTCGAAGCGATCTTTTTCGACCTGCTCGAGGTAGCCAACCGCTCCGGTGTAGCGCCAGCCAAACATCGCGAGAACGAAGTCGATATCCCCGTCCCCGTCGAAATCGGCGGGCGCGCAATCGGTGATGCGGGGCAGATTCTCGAGCAGCTTCCGTGACTCAAATGTCCCGTCACCGCGATTGACGAGGAGGTGGAATTCGCCAATCAATTGGTCATTCGGATGCATGTATCCCATTGCCGAGATCGCGAGATCGATGTCTCCGTCTCCGTCATAATCAAACGGGGTCGAATTCACCGGAGCGGGGATTTTAGCAATTTCAGTCTCGAGCCAGGCACCGCTGTTTGAGGTGAGGACGCTGACGGCCCCGAACACATTATCGGTCACAACCACTTCATTCCCGATCCCGTCTCCGTTCAGATCGCAGAACTTCACACTGGTAACCTGAGGGCGTTCTTCGGGAGAAATTTTCCCAACGCTGAATTTGTTAAATTTGAGGATGTCAGGGGCGTAGTCGTCGGGAACCAGAGGAAGCCGATCTGGACTGCTATCCACGTAATAATTGAGAATCGATTCGTATTCAGCGGGAGAAATCTCCAACTCGGCGGTCTCCATCAGTTTACGCATCGAGTTCATGATGCGGGGCCAGGCGTAGACCGGCATGGAAGTGGGGCGCGGCACGGGGTGACAAATCGAACACTTCGCGGTGACAATGGCAGGGTGCGTTTGAGCAATCCCGAAAGTCTGTGCAACGAGGCTGAAAAAAGCGATGACGAGAAAACTCCGCATTCGGGGGAATCTTCGTCCCGATAAGAATGGGAAGCAACGAGAGTTCGTCCCGCTTTTCAGTTACCCCGATGATCCTCAAGCACCATCCGCCATCAATCATCGCAAGCTACCGCCAATACGCTGCCACTGAACGCTTTTCAGAGTCTGAATCTCAGAGTAACTTCGCTGATGCGATCGATGCTCTGCCTTCTCTTTTTCTCTATCATTTGCCTTCCCCTGCAGGGCGAAGAGGAGAAAGCAGCGCCCCGGCCCGGGGTGAAGAAAATCGGGGAAAACCGCTACCGGATCGGTCTTGTCGACTTTGACGCGAAATCACGCGAAATCTCGATCCCTGTTGTCGTGAATATGCGTGAAGGAGGCCCGATCGAATACGTCCTTGTCCATGAAAACGGCAAGGTGCACGAGGCAGTCCTCACCACTGCTGCCTCCCCTCTTGATATTCAAATCGCGATGAAACTCCTGAAATACAAAGCGGGCAACGGCGATGTATTCAACAAGCTCCTCCCACCCGAGCTTATCGAGAAAGAAGGTGGCAAAAAAGAGGATCGGGGAGACACCGTTTTTTTCGGATTCCAGCCGGACGGATCATCAACTCAAATCCCTGCGTATGAGTTGATCATCGACGGGGAGGATGCCGAAGCGATGGAGGCGGGCGGATGGACCTACACCGGCTCGGTTCTTGAGGGCGACACTTTCATGGCCGAGGCCGAGGGATCAATCCTCGCAATCTACCTCGATCACCTCTCCCTTTTCAACATGACCCGCGACGGAGCTGATCTCGACGATCGATGGGGCGCCCGAACCTCTGCGATTCCTGAAATCGGAACAAAAGGCATCTTCCGCATCTCTCCCCGGGAAATTGAAGTCACAAACTGAACTCTTTTCTGCAATACCCTCTAACAACCCCCTTTATTCATGAAAAAGCGCACCCTTCTATTCGCCTTTCCATTCATCGCATCCTCTCTCGTTGCTGCCGGCTCCGTTTCGGCACAGGATCGAATCAGCCCCGGCAAGGACGGTCCGAATGTTTCTCTCAAGCTTGAAATTCAGCGGGCGATTGATAAAGGCGTTGCCTATCTGAAGTCGACTCAGGATCAGGAAAAAGGCACCTGGAGCGATACCTCTCTGCCCGCACTTACCGCTTTGCCGGTCTCCGCGATTCTCGGCGACCCGTCACTGAACCCGGAGGACGGCCTCCCTCCCGAAGTCGAAAAAGCCTACGAATACATCGTCAGCAACGCGAAACCCGACGGCGGCATTTACGGAAAAGGACTCGCCACTTACAACACCTCCCTGTCGATGATGGCCCTGATGCAGTCCGGGAAAGAAGAGCACCTTCCCATCATTGCGAAAGCACGACGCCTTCTCATCAATCAGCAGCAGGATCACGATAAACGCGGCGAAGTCGACAACCTCTATGACGGCGGGATCGGCTACGGCGGCAGCTACGCGCACTCGGATCTTTCGAACACGCACCTCGCGCTCGAGGCAATCTATTACTCGAAGAAAGTCCTCGCTGACACCCCGTTCGATGAAAGCAAAGAAATCGAGCTCGACTGGGATGCGGCGATTGAATTCATCAGCGCCACACAAAATACCGAAGCCACCGCCAAGCGCCTCGGTGAGTGGGCCACGGTGCAGGAGGAGGATAAAGGCGGCTTTGTCTATTTTCCCGGGAGCACCAAATCAGACACAGTAAAAGTCCAAACGGATCGCGGCGAAAAGACAGCCCTTCGCAGCTACGGAAGCATGAGCTATGCAGGCCTCCTCGCTTTCATCTACGCCGACATGGACCGCGACGACCCGCGTATCGAAGCGGTCATGAAATGGCTCCGCGCGAACTACACGCTTGAGGAAAATCCCGGACTCGACGCCCAGGGCCTATTCTACTATTACCACACCATGTCCAAGGCACTCGTGATCACGGGAACGAAAAAACTCGTCGATACCGAAGGGAAGGAGATCGACTGGAAGAAGGAGCTCGCTCTCAAGATCATGGCCACTCAGCAAAGCGACGGCTCGTGGATCAACGAGGATTCAAATCGCTGGATGGAAGACGACCCCGCTCTCGTCACGGCCTACTCACTCCTCTCGCTCGAACGCATCTTTCGCGCTCTGTAGCGGAATCAAGCTGATTCCGACCGCAGAAGACAGGTCCGGCACCTTGGGAAACGAGTTTCGTTCCTCTACCTTTTCCGTGCGTTCACGCGTCTCGTATGTAGAGGAATCAAGCTGATTCCAATTTCGGAAGACAAGCCCGGCGTCCCCGGGGAACGAGTTTCGTTCCTCTACTTGCTGCAAGTAATTACCGTTACGGTGAACTCAAACTGTCCAGATCGACACGGGCAAATAAAAACGGCCACTCCGCTCCACGACGCCACAGCATCAATTGGAAAGGACGATCAAAGACAAGCCGGCGTCCCTGCTTTGCCTTCCCGGCACCCCCACCGGAAGTAGAGAGAAAGGTAGGAGGAATGACATATGCCGCCGTCACCATCGATGCGCCGTTTTGATCAAGGTTCAGCTGAATTCGCTGTCCCGCTCGCGCGATCGACAGCTTCACTCCTCCTTCTTCCGCGACACCGCGCAACTGTCCGGCCAGATCCACAAACGAATCTAATTTCACCTTGGGAATCAAAAGCGTGTCCGTCATTGAAAGCGGGGTCGAAGTCTGCATGACTTCCGGTAAAAGCAGTCGACGGGTCACCTCGACGGTATCCTTGATGGTTTTCAGAGACTCATCTTGCACCAAAATCAGAAGTTCTTCGGGGGACGCTCCCTGAAACGCAACGGTAAACGCGTTCGCCCCGGAATTATAATTCAAAATCGTGGCTGCACCTTGCAGTTTCTTGCGATGCGCCCCCCATGATCCGAAAAACGGCGTTACTTTAGTCGCCCCCGATTGTGACACAAACAGCCGGGAGTCCCGCTCCTCTTCAAAGCTGGTTTCGAAAACCAAATCGTGCTTGAGAATTGATAGCAGAATCATCTCCGCAACTGGCCCCGACTGATTCCCCGGAGGAAGCAAGGCATCAAAGTATCCTGCTTCGAGCGGCGGCACCGCTGTTCCGAAATGGCGCTTGATCAGCTTGTTTGCCTGCTCACGGAAAGACTCCCCCGTCCCGCTAACAAACACAAAATGAGATCTTCCGGGAACAGTTTCTTCATAGTCCCACTCAAAGGAGTTCAATTGCCTGACAATCTTCGTTTCCGGCTCGAGTGGTATGTCTTCCCACCCAACCGCCTTAGCTGTTTCATCCCAGCACTTTTGAAAAGCAGGAGCCCAAAGCAATGATTGTCCCGGAAGAAAATTCTCATCAAGGAGTAGTGATTGCTTCACCTGAAGCTCTCCGCTGGCAAGCAAAGGAAAAAACGCGGCGCAACAAAAGACGACAATTTTCATACCTGACAATCGTCACAAAATCCGACCGAGCCGTCGAGGTCAATGCGACTTTTTCCGTGTGTTCACGCGTCCCGGAGGTAGAGGAATCAAACTGATTCCAAATTCAGAAGCCAGGCCCTAAGTCCCCGGGGAACGAGTTTCGTTCCTCTACTTTATCCGTGCGTTCACGCGCCCCGGAGGTAGAGGAATCAAGCTGATTCCCCATGCGACGGAATTGCGATTGCCTATACCCGCGAACCAGCCCGGATATGCTATCACCCCACCGGAATCGTCAAGACAGGCGCTGCTTTTTTAATATCCCCCGCGAGAAGGTTGTAGAGCTGATTCAAAAGCATGAAGGTCGACTTTGATTCGAGATCATTGTCTTTGATGTAGAACCAGGTGTTGCGATAACGGATTTTAACGAAAGAGCTTAAAGGCACCGACGGGGAAGAGTGCACCTGAAGCAGGTCTCCACTCACCTGCCCCCAGTCAAACGGCGACCCGTCTTCGTTCCTCGTCACCGTGACGAGTCCCTCGTCGACATGGGCATTCGGAACCTTGATATTATGCGAGAGGAGGAAGAGCATTCCGATAATGGATCGTGGCTGAATATAAAGTTCATCCGGACCGCGGTGCTTCTTCGGTTTCGTGGACAGCTCTATTTTACTTCCCCGGGAGGCACACCCGAACATTTTTCGAATCTCAAGGCCCTCTGACTGGGAAATCCGTGATGAATCAATCACCATGGCGACATCATCCCCGTCGAGCACGACATCGAGCCCGTGGGTTTTCTGCAAATCGCGAAGACGCATCGCAACATTTTTGAACTCCTGAAACTCCGGCGCTTCATCCGGAGTCGGGCCTGAAGCGGTCGGTGCGTTGTGCAGATGGTTCGCCTGCTCAACCGTCAGCCTGAGAACCCGGTTTATGCTCCACCCCGACTGAGTCAGTTTCAGAATGGCCTCCATCGGAATCGGTGCCATCAGCTTTTGAATGAATTCCTCTCCCTGAAGCGGCTGAAATGTGATCGTCGGGTTGTCAATGTATGTCCCCCCGCCTCCGATCCCGATCCCCTGCAACCGCGAGGAAAGGGTCGGTAAATTTCCCGTCGCGGCGAAGGTGCCCTCCAGGGATTGCTGAGCCGTAATGCTGCTGACCTCGATGAAATACGGATTGTCCCGGTATTTCAGCCGCACGAGGTTCAGCAAAAGCTGTTCGTTCAGAGTTTCAATGACCGAATCGTTGTAGGGACGATGGGAGCTTTTAATCGATCCCGGACCCAGCCGTGTCGCACACCCCGAGGAAACCAGAATGGCGAACAGTCCTATCAGGCAAATAATACGAGGTATAGACATACCTACTTCTTTTCTACAACACCCTGCGATTCCAATAAAAAATCCTTAAATTTCCCTAACACATCCTAACAAACTACTGGTTATAACTGATTCACCTCCCGCCAATGGCTCGGACTGCGGCCGGTTTGCTTCCTGAACCAGCGTGCAAAGTAGTTTTGATCGTCGAACCCGATGGCTGAACCAATTTCCCCGATTGAACTCGCAGTCCCCATCAGCAAATCGGTGCCTTTTTTGAGACGGGCCTTATTGAGCACCTGCCCGACGGTCATGCCCGACTCGCTTCCGATTTGTCGATTGAGGTGATCGAGGGTGCGACCGCATTCCAGCGCGATTCTCCGGGGGGTCAGGCCCGCGAGATCGCTTCCCTCCACGACCCGGAGCACCTTCGAGGTCACGGGGCCGCCCGCGGGGAATGGATCCACCTCCCCCCGCAATGCCTCCTCGATCTCACCGAGAATGCGAAGGATGCGACTCGCGATCGCGACCGGTGAGGGATTCTTCTTTCGCTGCAGGGTATTCAAATCAAAGAGGCGGCTCTCCACCGTTGCGAGCTGATCGCGGTTCAAGGTGCCGCGATCCGGCCACTGCACGCCGGAAGTCACCTCCAAATCAATCGCCAGACAGATCGGACTCGCCGCCTTCGACTTTACGAAACGATGCTTTCTCCCCGCAGGAATCGAAAGCACCGTCCCCCTCGAAACCGGAACGGCGGCATCATCGAGATGTTGTTCCCCTGCACCCTTCAGGTAGAGGAGAACCTGCTGAAAATCGTGAACGTGCTCACTGAGCTTCTCGACGCGGGGCATATGCCGATTCAAGGCAATGCGCCGCAGAACGACCCCGGGAAGGGCGATCTTCAGGTCTTCGAGAAGGATTGGCTGCAACTCATCACTCATTCATAAAACGATATCGCTTTTGTGCTAATTTGTCCGATTTTATTCTCACGGGAAGTTTAGATGCGGAGTAATCTTTGCGATATGATTTCCCATCCTTCCGAACTGACACCGACGACCACCTGGCAGGAAACGATTTGGAGCCAGACCTCCGAGGCGGCCCTCTCCGTTCACACCAACACCCCGCGACTCTGTGTTGCGACGCTCCTTCCTTTCAAGGACGGGAAGCCCGACTGGGCGGGATTTGAACGCAGCGTTCAATGGATGATCGACTGCGGCAAAGCCTTCGGAATTGAAGTAGTTTTCGTTCTCAACGCCGACACCGGATTCATTTTTAATCTCAGCACTGAACTTTACGAGGAAGTGCTCCGCCGCTTCCGCGCTGCTTTTCCGGAACCGAAGATCGTCTGCGGAACCACTGCGGTCGGTGCTAGCGGAGACACCTTCAAGGCGGAATGGTATCGCCCTCATCTCGATATCGTTCAGCAGTTCGACAACATCGAGGCGATGGTGATGACCTCGCAGCTTTTGAACCAGCTCGATCCCGAGTCCCGCCGCGATGCTTACTTCGAAATCGCGGAAATGATCTCCATTCCCGCAATTGCCCACGCACTGGAGCCATCATTCGTCCCCTGGGCAACGCCGTATGACCCGTGGCTTCTCAAAGAACTCGCCGGACACGACACCTACGTCGGTGGAAAAATCTCAACCCTCGACGAGCCGCATTTTCTCTACTGGACCGCTATGTGTCGCGACCTGAATCTGAACTTTTCACCTCACAGCGGCGATGACTTCGGAATCGCCACCGCGATCAAAGTCGGAGAGCCTCTCCTCATCGGTGCCGGTGTTTCCGCCTGCCCGCTGATTTGTGCGGCGCAGAAAATGTGGCAAACCACTCCGCTCGACACGCGCGTTTACAAACTCTTCGAAGCGTTCCAGTCACTCGAGGACGCAGTCTTCCGTCTCAACCCCAAAGGCAGCGCCGCCGACTACAAGCACAGCACCGCACACGTCCTCAAGCACCTCGGCCTGATCGAGTCGACCGAGATTCACCCCGATTGCACCGACCTGCGCGAGGGAGATGAAGCGGCACGCATGCTCGAAGCAATGCAGCGTCCCCTTCGTGTCGCGGAGCGCCTCGGCATCGAACAATTCAAACTCGCATGAACCCCGCGCCTCTAACTGACTTTTCCAAACTCTGCGTCCACACCATCACCACGAAACCGTGGGCGATTGAGGAATCCATGGACCGCTACGCCGAAGCGGGGATAGGAGGGATCACGGTGTGGAGGCAATGGCTCGAAGGGCGCGATATTCAGAGAGTCGGAGAACAGCTTCGCGAGCGAAATCTCGAAATCGTGTCGCTCTGTCGCGGCGGCTTCTTCCCCGCAAAAACACCGGCGGCGCTTGAAGCGGCCATCGAAGACAACCGCCTCGCGATCCGTGAGGCGGCCGCACTCGGCGCGCCGATGATTGTCCTCGTCTGCGGCGCTGTTCCCGGGCAACCGCTCGAAGAATCACGCAGGCAAATCGCCGACGGAATCGCAGCGATCCTCCCCCTCGCCGAAGAGCACAATATCAAGTTGGCGATCGAACCCCTCCACCCCGTTTACGCCGACGACCGCAGCGCGATCAACACGATGGCATCAGCGAATGCGGTCTGCGACCAACTCGATCACCCCCTCGTCGGAATCGCCGCCGACGTCTACCATATCTGGTGGGACCCCGATCTCGAAGCGCAGATCAAACTCACCGGCGAAAAGAACCGCCTCTTCGCTTTTCACATCTGCGACTGGATGACACCCACCGCAGATCTCCTCAACGACCGCGGTCTCATGGGCGAAGGCTGCATCGACATTCCGGGCATTAGATCCATGGTCGAAGCGGCCGGATTCGACGGCTTCAACGAAGTCGAAGTCTTCTCCGACCGCTGGTGGGCCAAAGACCAAAACGAATTTCTGGAAGCAATCAAATCCGCCTACCTCGAACACTCTTAATCGAACGAGACCCGAAACAACCGAAGTCGGAACGATCCTCGTTCCGCTACAAAAGCACTCAGCCATAGACTCCCGACCTTTTACTTTTTACCTTTAACCTTTTACCGCCGCCTGCGGCGAAAATCATGAAAATCGGCATCATTCTCAACGGCGTCACCGGACGCATGGGCACCAACCAGCACCTCATCCGCTCCATCCTCGCAATTCGCGATCAGGGAGGCATCAAAATTTCCCCGGAACTGACGATCGAAGTCGATCCCATCCTCACGGGACGCAACGAGAACAAACTCCGCGCTCTCGCCAAAGAGCACAAAGTCGATCGCTGGACCACCGACCTTGATGCCGCGCTCGCGGATGATGCGAACCAGATTTTCTTCGACGCGAGCTCGACCCTGCACCGCGCCCGTTTCATCGAGATGGCGGCGAAGGCCGGCAAAGCAATTTACTGCGAAAAACCAACCGCGGTCGAAACCGATGAGGCGGTTCGCCTCGCTCAGGTGTGCCGGGATGCGGGTGTTAAAAACGGTGTCGTTCAGGACAAACTCTGGCTCACCGGCATTCGAAAACTGAAGACCCTGATCGATCAGGGATTCTTCGGCGAAATTCTCTCGGTGCGCGGCGAGTTCGGCTACTGGGTTTTCACCGGTCATGATGCCGACCAGCCAATCCAGCGACCGAGCTGGAACTACCGCAAAGAGGACGGCGGCGGGATCATCATCGATATGCTCTGCCACTGGCAATACCTCATCGACAAGACCTTTGGAAAAATCAGCAGCGTCTCCTGCCTCGGCGCGACGCATATCCCCGAGCGTATAGACGAAGCGGGCAAGGCTTACGAGTGCACCGCCGACGACGCCTGCTACGCGACCTTCCAACTGGAGAACGGGATTGTCTGTCAGTTCAACAGTTCCTGGGATGTCCGCGTACGCCGCGACGACCTCTTTGTCATGAACGTCGACGGCACGAAAGGCTCCGCGACCGTCGGCCTCAGAAAGTGCTGGGTGCAGTCACTCGGGACGACGCCGAAGCCGGTCTGGAACCCTGACATTGATCAACCGATCGACTTTTACGAAGGCTGGCAGGAAGTCCCCGACACAACCAATTACGACAACGCCTTCAAAATCCAGTGGGAGCTTTTCATCCGTCACGTCGCTCTCGACGAGCCGTTTCCCTACGATCTCATGGAAGGAGCGAAAGGCGTTCAGCTGGCCGAGGCAGGCATACAGAGTTGGGAAGAACGGAAGTGGATCGATCTGCCGGAGTTGGTCTGAAATTGCCCCTACGCGGCGTAAAAGGTTAAAGGTAAAAAGTAAAAGGTCGGAGTCTTTGGCGCGCTTCGTAGAATGGATTGGTAATCCGTTCGCGGAGACTCCCGCCGGTAGCCTGTGCCCGATAGGCTTCGCATCGGAATGCAATTCCGCGCCACATTTTTCGATCCATCAGCTTTCAGAATTCACGACCTAACAGGGTAGATTCAGTCATCATACCCTATTGAGATTGCCTCGGGAACGCTGACGTCCTCTTCAACAGCGCAGACAGTGAAGCCGATGGGGACGTCGGCTCTCCCGGGATACTCACCTCAGCATTTAGAATCACGCTACCTAGTACGCTTGGACGGCTCAACGGCGGCTACAAATCCCAGGGGCAGCAGGAGAATTAAAAGGGCGGCTCCCGCAAAATACCAATTCCAAACATTTAGCAAATGCTCGATCGGCGTTCCCGATTCCGCTCCGATGAAGGGCGGAAGATCTTTGGTGTTAAGGATGCCCTTGTTGAAAAGAGGCTGATAAAGAAACACTCCTGAGACGAATATCGCGAGCAATGCAAAAAAGAGGACTCTCCAGAACATGCTATTCTACGTTTGCTCCTCACCCAACCCGCCAAACCTGCGCTGGCGTTTCTGGTAGTCTTCGATTGCGGCATTGAGGTGTTCGCCGCGGAAGTCGGGCCAGAGGACGTCTGTGATGTGGATCTCGGAATAGCTGATCTGCCACAACAGGAAATTGGAAATCCTGAACTCGCCGCTGGTGCGCACGAGCAAATCGGGATCGGGGATGCCGGCGGTGTAAAGATGATCGGCAAAAATCTCGTTGGTGAGCTCTTCAGATTTCATTTCACCGGCGACTGCCTTGTCCATGAGGCTTCGAGCGGCGTCGACGATCTCTTCGCGCGAGCCGTAGCTGAGGGCGACGATGAGGGTGAGCCCGTCATTCCCGTCGAGCTTCTCGATCGATTTCCTGAGAAGCTTTTGCGTCTTGTCAGGGAGTCGGTGCATTTGCCCGATCACCTTGAGACGAATGTTGTTCTTCATCAATTTGGAGGTTTTCTCCTTGATGAAGTGCGCGAGCAAATTCATGAGCGCGCTGACTTCGCTCTCGGGTCGCTTCCAGTTTTCTGAACTGAAGGCGTAAAGGGTGAGGAATTTAATCCCCGCTTCGCCACAGGATTCGAGACAAGCTTCGACCGACTCGGCACCAGCGCGGTGGCCGTCACGACGCGGAAGCCCCCGGGCTTTGGCCCAGCGGCCATTGCCATCCATGATTACGGCAACGTGCTGCGGAATGGGCTTTTCCGGATCAATCGCTGCCATAATGGGAGGAGAAAAAACTAACGAACGATGGTCTGATCGCGAGCCGGACCGACACCGACCATGCTGACGGATGTTTCGGTTTCCTTCTCGATGCGCGCGAGATAGGCCTTCGCATTCTCAGGGAGGTCGTCGTAATTCTTAACTTTCGTCGTGTCGCAGTTCCAGCCGGGAAGATTTTCGTAAACAGGGACAACGCGCTCAAAGTCCTTCGCTGCCGCAGGAGGAAGGCTCAGTTTCTTCCCGTCGAGCTCATAGTGCGTGCAGACGGGGATTTCTTCGCAGTCATCGAGTCCGTCGAGGATCGTGATTGCAAGGTCAGTGAAACCGTTCACCATCGCCGCGTAGCGAACGAGGACGAGGTCGAGCCAACCGCAGCGACGCTTGCGTCCGGTTGTGGCACCGAACTCACGGCCCATCTTGTGGAAACGATCCGCGAGGGTGTCATTCTGGGTTGGGAAAGGTCCTTCTCCGACACGGGTCGTGTAGGCTTTAGTGACGCCGACGACGCGATCGATCTTATGCGGAGGCACTCCGGAACCGGTGCAGGCTCCGCCGGAAGTGGTATTGGATGAAGTCACGTAAGGGTAGGTTCCCTGGTCGATGTCGAGGTAGGTTCCCTGGGCTCCCTCAAAAAGGAGCGACTTGCCGGCCTTCATGTCGCGGTGAAGAATCTCAACGGTGTCCGCGCAATACGGGGCGAGGCGCTCAGCGGCGGCGAGAAGGTCGCGTCCGATCGCTTCGGCGTCGAGCTTATCCATGCCGACGGATTCGAAGAGAACGTTGCAATCGGCGATGCGGGCATTGAGACGCTCGATAAAGACAACAGGATCTCCGACGAGGTCGTGGAGACGGAAACCGATACGGTCGACTTTGTCACCGTAGGTGGGACCGATACCACGCTTGGTCGTGCCGATTTTGCTATCGCCTTTTTTGGCCTCTTTGTAGGCATCCATTTCGCGATGGAATGGCATCACGAGGTGAGCGCGATCCGAAATGCGAAGGTTATCGGGGCTGATCTTGATACCTTTGGCAACGAGTCCGTCGATCTCTCCGAGCAATGAAACCGGGTCCATAACAACACCGTTTCCGATGACGCAGGATTTCTCGGGCCAGAGAATGCCGGAAGGGATGAGGTGAAGGATATACTCAACGCCGTCGGTAATGACGGTGTGGCCGGCGTTATTACCACCTTGAGCCCGAACCACGACGTCCGTTTTTTCCGTGAGGAGATCAACGATCTTTCCTTTTCCTTCGTCACCCCACTGGGCGCCAATAACTATGGTGTTCGACATGAGAATTCAGTGTTCTATACAGAAGACAAGAGGGGAATCTTTCACCCCGATAAGTGAGAGCGCAACGCGCAAAGAAATCAAATTACCCGCAGGGGCAACATACATGGTTCAATAATGATAATGAAGAAGGGTCCGGGAAATCAGGCGGCTTTCATGGTGAAAGCGAGACCAATCACGGCAATCGCCGCGATGATGGCAACGACGCCCACGAGCATGGCAACCATGCCGAGCGTGTCCTTTTTCACCACTTTCTCGATCGGAGAAAGGTTTTTAAAATCAGCTGGCTTCGTCGAGGATTCAGCGATATCCGCTGAAATACCGGAAGTATAAGCGCCACCGTCTCCGGCTCCGGAATCGGCTGCAGCCTCTTCAGCCCCCGCATTGGCACCGTCTTCGAGATCGAGAACGGCAAGCACTTCACCAAAACTGATCTGGGATCCGGTTTCAACGATCGCTTCCGTAACAGGCTCGCCATTGAGAAAGGTTCCGTTCGTGGAGCCAAGATCGTTGACCTGGTAATTACCTCTGTTGTTATTGGTAATGACCGCATGAGATCCGGAAAGCGAGCCGTGATCGATCACGATGCTGTTTTCCTCGGCACGCCCGACAGTGACTTGCTCGAGCCCACTGATATCGAGTGCGTAGGGTTCCTGATCGGGTACGTAGAGTGTGATAGTCGGCATAATTTCTCTCTTTCTACAACAAATCAGCGGGATTGATCAATGAGATTAGCAAATTCTTCGAAGAAGTAGGATGCGTCGTTCGGACCGGGAGCTGCCTCAGGGTGATACTGCACCGAAAAAACAGGGTAATCGCGGTGGCGCATGCCCTCGACCGTGTCGTCGTTGAGGTTGATGTGCGTCACTTCGATGTGCGAAGGAAGCGCATCGCCGTCTGCGGCAAAGCCGTGATTCTGCGAAGTGATCGCGATTTTACCGGAACGGAGATCTTTGACGGGATGATTGCCGCCGCGGTGACCGAATTTGAGCTTGAACGTGCTGCCGCCGAAGGCGTGAGCGAGCACCTGGTGTCCGAGACAAATCCCGAAGACAGGCTTCTTGTCGATAATCTGCTTCACTTCGTCGTGAATGTAGTCAAGCGCCGCCGGATCACCGGGGCCGTTGGAAAGAAAAACACCGTCAGGATTCATCGCGAGAACCTCGGAGGCAGGCGTGCGTGAATTCACCACTTCGACTTCGAATCCTTTCTGACGAAGGCTGCGGAGAATGTTGTGTTTGATCCCGAAATCATAGGCGACGATGCGGTATTTCGGATCACAGAGAGGGCGGAACATTTCACCATTCACCTCAATGAGCTTTTCATCCGAGGAGGCATTGACGATCGTCCACTCGCGGCTGAGTTCACTGTTGGGATCCCATTTATAACCGTCGGGTGTGGTCACTTCTTTCACGAAGTCGGAACCTGCCATCGGGGCTGCATTTTTCGCCGCTTCGACTGCGCCGTCAGCATCGAGACTTCCGTCCGTGCAAAGGGTTGCGCGCATTGAACCGCAGACACGAAGCTTTTTCGTGAGGGCACGGGTGTCGATTCCCTCGATCCCGGGAACATTTGAATCGGCTAGATAATCGCTGAGAGACTGCTCGCTACGCCAGTTACTGGGAACGTCGCAAAGCTCTTCAATGACAAAGCCGCGGATGTGAACCTGAGAGCTTTCAGCATCAATGGCACTGACTCCGTAGTTCCCGATCAAAGGACAAGTCATCGTCACGAGCTGGCCCCGGTAGGATGGATCGGTCAAGATCTCCTGGTAACCCGTCATCGAGGTGTTAAAACAAATCTCGCCCGACTGCGTTGTGGCGGCACCAAATGCAGTTCCATGGAACACTGTTCCATCTTCAAGCGCGAGGAGCGCTGGTTTTTTTTCTCTTGCCATAAGGTAAGAACCCCTGCTAGCAAAAGGGGCCTTCGGAGGATGCCAGAAAAGAGAGCGGGTTCAAGTGGTTTTGAAATGAGTTTGCGGGGTATTTGCGCGATGGAATGCGATCACCCCCGCCGGATAGAGCATATCAAAAGGAATTCGGCATTCACTCGCAGAGGAGGCAATCCGGCTCTCAAGCCCCGTCCCCGGCATACTTCGCCACCGGATGATCCTCCCATACCGGCAGATCTTTGAGCGCCCGCTCGACATCGCTGCTCATCGGAAGTCCCCAGGTCGCCCAGAAAGGCTGGAGATTTTTGCCACAGGCTTTGGAAAGACGTATCACCCACTGATCGTTGATTTGCGCCTGCCCTTCAGGGCGGTCACCTGGCTCGAGCCGGTTGTATTCATCAAAGACTTTCTTGAACGGCTCCCAGCCAAACTCCTCCTGAACTTGAAGGTAGGTCTCGAGGGCGACCCAGACCGACCAGTTTTCAAACTTCGCCCCGTCGCTGAAATAGCCGTTTACCCGCTGCTTTCTATCGAGAGGACGAATCGCGCGGTGCGTATCGTCACGATCCTTACCGACATATTCTTCAAAAATATAAACGGACCACAGGTTGCAGGTCGTTTCCCCGGTTCCCGGAAGCGCCCAGAGATTGTGCTGATGGTTGTGGCCATATTCGTGAAAGAAGCCCCAGTTGCCGTCCTTTTTCAAAGAATTCGCATCCACCGCCTGCTCCGCCGCGCTTCCGAGGTGGGCCGCGACAGGATAACTGCTGTGCATCGACCCCGCCGAGGTCTGACGATCAAAAACGATGCGCTCGGCCCGGTAGTCATCGCGATTCACCTGAACCAGCTCAGCAGCGGTATCGATGTAATTGCTCCAAATCTCCATGACCTCGTCGGGATCGCTCAGCGTCCGAATGTATTCGCTCGGCAAGGCAATAATCATGCGCGGCCCCGCGATCTCAGCCCACGGAGCCGGGTATTTCCGGATTTCGGAGGCCCATTTCGTGAGGTCAGTTTTCCCGTGCTCGTATAGAGGCGCGCGAACTCCACCTTCAATGACAAGATCGAGAGACTCGTATTCAGCGCCACGCGGAACCCGAATCGTCACGAGCCCGCCCAATCCACTGGACACTTCGGTAACCTTCGAGGCGACCGGCTTTGAAACCTGCCAGCCGGTATACCGATGCCAGGCGTCCCTGTTGTTCAACTTCCCCCCGTAGGATCCAATTGTCACTTCAAACCCTTCCCCCGCGATTCGGGCCGGAGCAGTCACCTTGATCACTTCCCCGGGTGCCGCATAAACTCCCGTTGGTCGCATTTCCTTCGCGGCCCAGCCAGCCGCGTTTCGGCCTTCGAGCCATCCACGCCACGTCCCGTCGATCGTGAGTTCTTTCGTGATTCGCCCGGCATCCTCAGGCACTGCTCCGGGAAAATCAGAAGCAGCCGGAATCGCATACATCACGCCCGCAGGGGCGGTTTCATTGAAATAAGTCTCCAACTCGATGATGGCCTCCAGAAGAGGATCCTTCGCGGGAACCACCGGGTTCTCTTTCGTCGGAATAATGGGGCCGACCGCAAGATTGAGCGCCTTCAAGGCCTCAAGAAACTCCACCAGCTTCGCCCCCTTGAGAGCTTTCGCGGAAAACAAATCAGCGAGCAGTTGCGCTCCCGCCGAGGACTGATCGACCTTTTTTTCCACCGCGAGGCGCTTCGCAGCAGCGAGGGCGGCGGATTCGGTCGCATCGCCGGATTTCATTTCGCCCGGTTTCGAAGTGAGTGACTCAACCGGAGCAGTCGCATCTCCTATCGAAACAGGATCCTGGTTCCGCGCATAGCCGTCAGGCATAAACTGAATCCCCGCATGGGCCAAAATCCGGTTCCCGGGGAAATCGCTGAAATCCTCAAACTTCTTATTAAAAGCCCACGGAGTTGTCGCCACAACAAGCCCTCCTCCTTTGGTGGCAAAATCCGTTAATTCCTGTATTTCATTCTCATTCAACGACTCATGCCCGATGACGCAATAGGCGTTTACCATCCCGCTGCTGACATCCAGAGGCTTGAGCACTTTCACCCCGATCCCCTTTTCCGAAAGAGCCTTCTCCAAATCGGCAATAGAGGGGTGCAAACCCACTGTCGGCTTCCCCGACCGCCCCGCCCAGCGAATCGAATTGGCGAGCATTTCCATGACGCTCTCCTGAGCGAGTATCTCACCGGGCTTCAAAAAGCTACCGTGGGTGAATCCGATGGCCCGCCCTTTTTCCGATTCCCCCGCTGCGGCGATAATATTCCCTCTCGCATCCTGAATCAGCGGAAAGCCGTCATCAGTGGTGATATCGATCAAGCCGGGAACTGATTTTCCTAAAATCGCTTCACCTCCGCTCTGAGTGATCAACTTGCGGGTTTTCTCATCCCCGTGCGAAGGCGCGGCAAAGACAAGCGAGGCGAGGATGAGAAAACGTAATTTCGTCATAATGATTTGGGGGAGAGAGGGAAGCACTATGACAAGCTTATACCGGACCCCCTCATTTTTGTGACGGCAATCACGCCTGTATGACACAAGTTGAGAATTCGAGAAGAACTTTCCAAGGTGCTAAACCGCCCCATTACGCGCCGATAAGTTGATTTTAGCCGTCGTACGGTGTAAAGCGCGAGAGTCATTTTGAATCGAATTAGCAGATTTCCAACCTAATCAAGAATATGTCCAAGGCTCCGACCATCATTTACACAAAAACTGACGAAGCTCCGGCGCTCGCCACTTATTCACTCCTGCCAATCATTAAGGCGTTCACGAAGTCTTCCGGAATCAATGTGGAGACTCGCGACATCTCTCTTGCGGCACGGATTCTCTCTCAGTTCCCCGATTTCCTCAAAGAAGAGCAGCGCGTCGACGACGCACTCGCTGAACTCGGCGAACTTGCAAAGACACCCGAAGCAAACATCATCAAGCTTCCGAACGTGAGTGCTTCCGTTCCCCAGCTCATCGCAGCGATCGAGGAACTCCAGGCGCTCGGCTACGCCCTCCCCGATTATCCGGAAGAAACAAAGACCGACGAGGAAAAGGACATCAAATCCCGCTACGACAAGGTCAAAGGCAGCGCCGTGAATCCGGTCCTCCGCGAAGGCAATTCCGACCGCCGTGCACCCGGCGCGGTGAAGGAATACGCCCGCCAGAATCCGCATTCCATGGGTGCCTGGGCTGCCGACTCGAAGACTCGCGTCGCCAACATGACGGAGAATGACTTCCGCTCGAACGAGCAGTCCACCACCATTCCCGCCGATACTACCGCACGGATTGAATTCGTCAGCACCGACGGAACCACCACCGTCCTCAAAGACGGCCTCTCCCTCCTCGAAGGTGAGGTGATCGACGGAACCGTCATGAGAAAAGCCGCTCTCGTTTCCTTTCTGGAAGAGCAGGTTGCCTACGCGAAAGAACAGGGAATTCTCTTCTCCGTTCACATGAAAGCGACGATGATGAAGGTGTCCGACCCCATCATTTTCGGCCACGCCGTGGAAGCTTACTTTTCCGATCTCATCGAGAAGCACAGTGAAACACTCGACAAACTCGGCGTTGATTTCAAAAACGGTTTCGGCGACCTCGTTTCCAAACTCGACGAGCTTCCCGCCGACGAGAAAGCCGCAATCGAAGCTGACATCCAGGCCGCATATGACAACGGTCCCGATCTCGCGATGGTGAATTCCGACAAAGGGATCACCAATCTCCACGTTCCCAGCGACGTCATCATCGATGCCTCCATGCCCGCAATGATCCGGACTTCCGGCCAGATGTGGAACAAAGACGGCAAGCTGCAGGACACTCTCGCCGTCATTCCCGACAGCTGCTACGCCGGTGTTTATGCCGCAACGATCGATTTCTGCCGGGAAAACGGCGCCTTCGACCCGACGACCATGGGAACCGTCCCCAACGTCGGACTGATGGCTCAGAAGGCCGAAGAATACGGATCACACGACAAGACGTTCGAAATCGAAAGCGAGGGAAAAGTCCGCGTGGTTGACGCCGATGGAAATACCCTCATCGAACACGAAGTTGCCGAAGGTGACATTTGGCGTGCCTGCCAGGCCAAAGACGCACCAATCCGAGACTGGGTGAAACTCGCCGTCTCGCGCGCCCGCGCCACCGGAACACCCGCTGTCTTCTGGCTCGACGAAAACCGCGCCCACGATGCGGAGCTCATCAGCAAGGTGAACGTCTACCTCAGCGAGCACGACACCGATGGCCTCGACATCCAGATCATGTCACCGGTCGACGCAACGAACTTCACTCTGAAGCGCCTCAAGGCCGGCGAAGACACCATTTCCGTGACCGGAAACGTGCTTCGTGACTACCTCACCGACCTTTTCCCGATTCTCGAAGTCGGCACGAGCGCCAAGATGCTTTCCATCGTTCCCCTTATGAACGGCGGCGGACTTTTCGAAACCGGAGCCGGTGGTTCCGCGCCCAAGCACGTGCAGCAGTTCGTCGAAGAAAACTACCTCCGCTGGGATTCACTCGGTGAATTCCTCGCTCTCGCGGTATCGCTTGAGCACCTTGGTGAAACCTTCGACCTTCCCAAAGCGATCGTCCTCGGGAAAACCCTCGACGAAGCGACCGGTAAATTCCTCGTTGAGAACAAATCGCCGACGCGCCGTGTCGGTGGGATCGACAACCGGGGAAGTCACTTCTACCTCGCCGCCTACTGGGCCGAAGCACTTGCCAATCAGGATGACGACGCCGATCTCAAGGCCGAGTTCACCCCCATTGCCGAAGCCTTCGCGAACAACGAAGAAGCCATCGTCGGTGAACTGATCGCCGTTCAGGGAAGCCCCGTCGATATCGGCGGCTACTACCAGCCAGACGAAACCAAAACCGGCGAAGCCATGCGCCCAAGCGCAACGCTGAACGGGTTACTTGGGTAAGAGCGAAACAAAATCTCAGCCGGTGGTGAAGCACAGCGAAACCACCGGCCTGAACGAAGCAAGCCTTTTGCGCATCCCGACGGGGTGCCGAAAGGCTTTTTTGCTATCCCGAAGATGAGGCCGATGAACCATGGTTCCGGCAATCCTGCATCGAATCCGGCCATGCAATGCCCGGAACCTCCCTTTTCAGACACATCGATCCGGCGCAATCCGGTGCTTTGCAAAAGAAAGACGATAGCCTTCATTTCCGCTATGAAAGACCGTCCGCTTGATCGCCGCCACTTTGCGAAACACCTCACCGCCGGTGCTGCAGCGCTTGCCGCCGGAATCCGGGGAGGGAGCGCCCAGGAAAAGGTCAATCCTGACAACCGCCCCGTCCCTCTCCGTCGTCCCGGCCCCGGCGACGATAAAAAGATTTTCGGCACCAATGAACGGATGCACGTTCGAACCTCGGGCACACTCAAGGGCGAATGGTTTGCAGAAGATGCCCGGGAAATCCCCGTGGTCGGAGATTATGATGTCATCGTCGCAGGAAGTGGCCCTGCCGGTTTCGCAGCAGCGCTGGCATCAGCCCGCAGCGGAGCAAAAACCGCACTCATCGAGGTGCACGGCTGTGTCGGAGGCGTCTGGACATCGGGCATGCTGGCCTGGATTCTCGACGGCATGGGCAAGCCCGGAATCATGGGCGAACTGATCACGAGACTGAAGGCCCAAGGCAACGGCAAGCAGGTCAAGAGCGCCTGGGTCTACCATCCCGAGCCAATGAAGCTTCTCCTCGAAGACATGCTTCTCGAAGCAGGCGTCGACATCCGCCTTTTCACTCGCATCGTCGGAGCAGTCCCGGACGAGTCGAACAGACTCTCCGCCGTTCTAACAGAATCAAAATCCGGCCGCGAAGTCTGGACCGCGAAATCGTTCATCGATGCCACCGGTGACGGCGATCTCGCGGCGCAGGCAGGATGTGGATTTGACTTCGGACGCCCCGGAGACGGCATCACCCAGCCAATGAGCCTCATGGTGCTTTTCCACGGTGTGAAAACGAAGGAAATCGCGCCCTTCATCAATCACTATGCGGCGGCGAACGGACTGGGACGCGGAAAAGCAAACTTCCTCGCCGAGCTGCGCAGCGCCGGAATCGATCCATCCTACGGAGGCCCCTCCATCTTTGAAATTCACGACGGTCTCTATGCGATGATGGCGAACCATCAGTACAACGTCTCCGCGATCAACGCGACCGACGTGACCCGGGCAACCCTTGAAGCACGCCGCGAAAACCACGCCATGATCGATGCGCTTCGAAAAAAGGGAGGCCCCTGGAAGAATGTCGAGATCGTCTCGACCGGCGAACAAATCGGAACCCGCGAAGGACGGCGAATCCACGGTCGCTACACCTCGAGCGACGAAGATCTCAAGACAGGCGCCCGCTTCGACGATGGCATCTGCCGCGTCACTTTCGGGATCGACGTTCACGCGACCGATCCAACAAAGACAAAAGCGATCGAATCGAAGCCATTCAAATCAAAGCCCTACGACATTTCCCTGAGATCACTTATCGCAAAGGACGTCGACGGGCTCATGCTCGCAGGTCGCTGCATCAGCGGGAGCTTCATCGCCCACAGCAGCTACCGGGTCACCGGCAATGCGGTTGCAATGGGGGAAGCCGCCGGCGTGACCTGTGCGATCGCGGCGGGAAACAAAGTTCTCCCTCACGAGGTTCCCTTCGAGGAACTCGGAGTGAAGCCGGTCTAATTTCAGCAAGGGAGCAGGCGCAGGCGGTGCATCGAACGCCCCTCCTCAAGCCATTGCTTTTCAAAATCGGTCTGAGCGTAGTAAAAATCACCGGGTTCCCAGGGCTTTCGCTCGAAGAAATCGCAACCTTCCTGGGTTTCGAGCGCTTCGGCGAAATACTCCGGTGAGTCGGTCATGAAAAGCAACTCACCTCCCGGCGCGAGCAAATCGTGAAGCGCCTGAAGAAACGGCAGTTGGCACATTTGCCGGCGCCGCGCGTGCTTTTTCTTCGGCCAGGGATCGGGGCAGAGAAAGTGAATGCGATGAAAGGCACCCTTCGGGAGGAGCCAGTTCACGACGTAATTCGAATCAGCCCGAAGCGCCTTCGCATTGGTCAGTCCGGCCCGGTCAATTTTCCGGCAGACTTTGCGAACCCGACCGAGCAGGCGCTCCACCGCCAGAAAATCGCGATCGGAATGATGTTCCGCCATCTGAATGAGAAACGATCCGTCACCACATCCGAGATCCAGCTCGAGAGGGCGTTCACCGGACACCAGATCGCCTGCCTGCATCGGAGCGAACCAATCAGGGGGATAGACTTCGTTGGGAAAGGGAAAGGACTTGTCCTTCGGCATGGGTGACTCTTGATCAGGACTCGAAAAACCGCAATCGATGATATTCCCCGGAGACGGCCGGAAAAGTGCTCTTATCGTCTTTTAAGTTGTGAAATCCGACCAAATCGATAAAACAACTGACTGCCCTTGAATGAACCTCGATTTGTCCAATCTCCCCACTCTATGGTCGCTGATAGGAGGAGCCTGCCTTCTTCTTCTGATCATATTTGGCGGCGTTTCTCTGATTATCAAATCGTCGAAAAAGTCGGCAACGAGCCTCCAACTCCCGGAACCACCCACTGATCGGCTCGATCTTCCCGAAGAAGACGAAGAGGAGGAAGATGACCCCACCGCTCCGATTTCGCCCATCGTCGCGATGTCGAGTTCACCTCACGACAGCCACCGTGATCTCACTGTCGGCAATTCCCTCGTTACCAGCATCGACCTGCTCGACAGCCTGATCCGCTCCGGCAACCGTCAATCCAAGGCCGACATCGTAAAACAGCTCGGGATTCTCCAGAGTGATTTCGTCGGCTTGCTCAAGCATTGTTCGTTCAAACCTTTCGAATTCGAACCCGGAACGCAAGTCACCGCGGCAATGCGAAGCCGAATCGTCATTGTCGATGGACAGGCAGGTGACGGCCCCACAAAAATCGTTGAAACACTCCGCTGCGGCTACCTCTATCAGGACGGCTCCGGGGACCCCGTGATCATCCGCAAGGCGGAAGTGAAAATCGGGTGATCCTATTTCTGCTCACCATTTCGGGACCCGGCGTCTCCAGACCCGGCGTCTCCCAAACGAACCCATGAGAGATAAGTAGCGTTGGTATCCTTCATATCTTCGAAGAGCCAAACCATGCGATCACAAAACCACATTTTCCCGAACCAGGAGACAACACCACCGAGCAGCGTAAGATTGAGCTGATGCTGAACCGCCCCGTATACGGCGACGAGAAATCCGACTCCCGAGACAACCGATAACACCGTGGCCCATCTCGCATGGTGGGAGGGAATCGGCAGTTTTTTCCGGTTCAACCAAACCCTTTCCCCAAAGGTCACTTTCGATGCCCAATTGTCAGTTCGAGTAGGCCTCGAAAAGAATCTCGGATTGATCCAGATCCAGAAAAACACCGCAAAAATCACCGGCAGGCTCAACCAACCGAGCAAGCGAACCGACCAGAAAGCCCCCAGTATCAAGGGAAGACCTGTCACCACCCGTGTCCAAACACTCCACGGGTTTGCATGACGATCCCAGACCTCATCGGTCATCGTCATGAGCCTCGAAAAAAGATTATCCGCCGTCTTCATTCGAAATTGAACTCCCCCGGCTTAGAAACTCTTATGCCGATGGTGTATCGATCTTCTCAACTTCAACCTCCATTGAAAGCAAATCCACGGAATTTCCGAACTGCGTGTAGACGGCGACATCCGCCGCGTCACGTCCGTAGGCAATCGCGAGCCTGCCACCGTCGAGGTTTTCCTGAGTAGGGTCAAAGGTGTACCACCGGCCTCCCACATACGCCTCGAACCAGGCATGAAGATCAACGGGCTTGAGCGTCTCAAGGTAGCCGACAACGAGACGGGCCGGAATGGAAAGAGCCCTGCAACAGGCCATCCCGAGTTGGGCCATGTCCCGACAGACCGCTTCCGAGCGTTGATTCACTTCACAGGCACTGATGATATCGCCACCCAGTTCCGGAGCATACCGAATCGTCTTTCGAATATAGTCGACGATCGCAGCGCACTGGTCGTATCCCGGAGTGGCATTGCCTACTATCTCCGAGGCCTGCCCCGAAAAGCGGTCGGATTCGCAATAGCGACTGGGAAAAAGATATTGGACCACCTCGTCCGGAAGCTCTTCGATATCGACAAACGGTGCCCCCGGTTCCGCATCTGAAGCGTCCGCCACTTCCGCATACACCGAGGAAATAAGAGAGAACTCTCCCGAAGGGACACTGACCCGCTGAGTGAGATTACCGAAAGAATCCGAGAACTCTTTCGCGGTCGCCCCCTGTGACATAAAAAACTCTTCACGACCAATCCACTGCTGATCGCCACTGCGGGGCCGCAACATAAACAGGAAAGAAGTCGTTGCCGAAACGTTGAATTCGAGATGACAGGATGCGTGAAGCCACATGCCACAGGTTAAGCGATTTCCACGCCAGTTCAGAAATAGATTGTACCAAAAATGCTGCCGGCAAACACGAAAAAAGCGGGCGATTGCTCACCCGCTCTCCTTACTGAAATTTAAGCAAAACACCGCAATCAGTGATCGCAGGTGCAGGCATACTCTTTGTTATCGCAGGTAGGACAGTCTGCGAGGTTCAAATTGAATTTAACCGTCGCCGCCTTGTCATCCGGAGAACCTTTCAGCTGGATCACCACGGGGAAGTCATTGCCCTCAGGAAAGGCAACATCGGAGACCAGAACATCACCCACTTTGGTGAATTTCATCTTTGTGGGATTGGTGCGGCTTCCGCCCATGAGTGAAGCGGTTTGAGTCGTGATCGGAGTCAATTTTCCGTCGTCGTTCACCGCAGCAATCTGAACTTTGCGATCTTCAGTAACGAAGAATTCGACGTGAGGCTCGAGTTCAAACAGAATGCGACCGCCGTTCGGTCCCGCTTCAATGGAATCGTGACTGTGTCCGTGGTCGTGGTCATGGTCTTTGTGCGCGGCATGATCATCATGACCTTCTTCGCCGTGATCATGACCGTCGTGTTCATGATGCTCGTCATGGTCATGATCATGATCGTGGTCGTGATCTCCGGATTCTTTCGTGCATGCCGGAGTGAGCGCGAAGGCCACGGCAGCAAAAAGGATAGCAATACGAGGTAGGGTTTTCTTCATAGTAGTTGGATGGTTAGTTCAGGTATTTATTCAAAATAAGATTAAGGGAAGTCTCTGGAAAGCTAAAACAACGCTTCCAGGCTTCGTGAAATCGAATCTTCTGAAACCTTTTTACTGAAAACAAGAAACAAGGCCGAAGTCACCATGAACTCCAGGAAGGTTGAGCTGATGTGACATCCAACGCTAAAAACGGCGACGGGATTTAAATATTTTCCCCGGGCTAATCCGGCGCGAGCACCGGAGGAGAGCGCCGTCATCAGGATCGGCGTGAGACGCTCTTCCGTTCTCCGCTTGATCATTCCCCAGTCAAACAACCTTACCTACTCCAAGCGCTTTGACAGAATCGTGCCGTGGACTGCAATGATCGTCGATATCTCCGCATCCTATCACTATTGCAAACTTCCGCTATCGGAACAATTCTTACACGCTATGCTCGATCAGGCCTGAATCGCGCATCCTTCAGAAATATGCCACTTTCATCCAGATCGAGGCCACTTCGTTAAAAACCAACCTCAGTTCTTCGTTATTCAAGGCTTTCAAATCCAAACGACCCCTGAATACACTCTGTTATGCGGTGGCTATGTTAGGGATATTAAGTTGAATTAAAAACCAACCTCTTACGGCCTACTTCCAAACGACCGTTTATATCCCAGATGAGAGTGTCGACCCGGGCCAACAGAAACGAGACTTGCAATTCCTCAAACTCCAAGTTTACTTCCTAAAGATGATAAGAATTGTTTCAGCACTTGCTCTCCTCCTCTGGATGGGATGCTATCTGAACTGCTCGTTGGAGCAGTTTGGAACGTGTACTGATTCGGTTTTCTCAACTACTGGAGTTGATCCTTGTCCAGACAGCGAGGGAGAAGATACCCCTGACACTTGTGAAGACACCACTTTCATTGTCCTGTCACAGGAAGGCAATCTCACCCCTGAGATGCCGATCAAAGATCTTGACGATCGCTTCGATATTCTTGCCCAGTTGCTTGCCATTCAGGCGCTGGATCAAAACTCTGCATCGGTAGAGCCAATTTCCTCTGATCCTGAATTCTCCCGCTCGGAGCAGGATTACACCCGCGTCTCCCGTCCGATTCGCGGTCCCAGCGTCTAGTTTCGGAACCGTCTAAGACACAGGCACTCTCAAACAGGGCCGTGCTGTGACTTCGTTCCGCGCTCCCACTTTTCCCGGCGTTCCGCTTACGCAGCACTGCGCCTTGGTCTCTCTCGCAGAACCACCGTCTCCAACTTCGAAACTTTCTCTGAATCTTGAACAACCAACAAAATTCCATCTCTTCATTTCTCCCAACATTTCTCTTGCTTGCGAGTTTCTCCAGCATCCATTCACTGCAAGCGCAGAGTGGCTCGCCCCCCGTCTCGATCGAGTCCCTTGTGGAGAATGCCATTGCCGCGAACCCTGAAATCCAATTCTACGGAGCAGAGATCGCTGCAGCGAAAGCTGATCGTAAGGTCGCAGGACGTCTCGGAAATCCAGAGCTTAACTTTGAAATTGGACGCAGGAGCGTCCGGGATCAAGGCTTCCAGCAAGAGGGAGTCGCTTACGCTGTCAGCTTAGTTCAGCCGATCGAATGGCCTGGTCGCCTTGGCTTGCGCAAGGCAATAGCCAACGGAGATAAAGAGCTGGCGGAACTGGGGTTAGAGAGATTCAGATATCACCTCGCATCGAAAGTCCGCCAGCTTGGGTTTCGACTTACAACTGCCCAGGAGAAAGCCGTCATCGCCGGCGTCGTCTCCGGGCGCTTCGAAGCGGTCAAGAAAGTCCTCCTCCAGCGTGAAGTGGGCGGCATCACTCCACGACTCGAGATCAAGGCGATCGATGCAGCTTCTGTATCCATCGAAAAGGAGGCACTTGAAGCTGCGATCGCTATGCAAAAAATACTCCTCGAACTGAATCAACTATTGGGACGGCGAGCCACAGCCCCGCTCGTTGTGAAACGAACCGAGTATCAGTTTCCAGAACCGCGCTCGATAGAAACGCTCATGACCCTCACCCTGACAAACCACTACGACATGCACGTGCGTAGAGCCGAGCTGGCACAACAGGGAATCAAAGTGTCGCTCGCGGAGAACGAAAGGTTTCCGACGATCAGGGTGGGACCATACGTATCACGGGAAGAAGCGGGTGAAGTCGAAAGCCAAGCCGGAATCGGATTCTCTCTCGAACTGCCCATCTTCAAAAACGGAAAAGCCGAAGTAACTCAGGCGCAAGCACGAGAAGCTCAGGCAGAAGCGTTAATCAACGCAACCGCCAGAGATCTGGAGAAGAAAGTTGCAACGTCATCCCTGGTCTACCGGAATTCTTACCAACAGCTCCAATCATGGTCATCCGAAAAGATCGACTCGCTGAGCGAGGCCGCGGAGTTGGCTGATCGCCATTATCGATTAGGAGCGGTTCCTGTCTCAACCTACATCGAACTCCAGCAAAACTATCTCGAAGCACTCGAAGCGATCAACGAAGTGAAGGCGGATGCACTGGAAGCAGCATTGGAGATCGAGGAACTCACCGGCAGTGTCGGCGTGCCAACGACATCAGCCTCTATCCCGTCCAAACAGTCGCGCCCTCTCGTGGCCCGGCCAATCGAGAATTAACCCTTCCACTTTTAACTTCTATAATTGAATTCATGAAATCAAATCAACTCATCCTCACCTTCGCACTTCTCGCGGGAATACTTTCACCCTCGCCCATCGAACTCAAAGCCGAAGAGCAAGAGCGTCCTGAGGGTCCCGTTAGTGGAGACAATCCTAATATCGGCATCAAATATGACAAGGCGCAAGGGCTGTTCGTAACGCCTTTCTCCGCAGAACTTCTCGGCTTGGAAATGGCCGACGTCGATGAGCAGAAAATCACTCGAACACTCACGCTTCAGGCGCAGATCTTTGACACCACACCTGTGGGCAGTGCGCTCGCCAGTGCTTGGTTACCCTCTGTAGATGCAGCGCTGCTGTCATCAGGGCTCACTGCTGAACTCGAAGAAAATCAGATAGGAAAAGTCCAAGCCATGACCTCGCAAATTAATGATCAATCAGAGGTGATCCTCTCCATTGAAGATCCCAAGAATGAACTTAAAACAGGAAAGTTTCTTACAGCGTTAATTCGATTACCCAGTGATGGGCCAGTCACGGTTGTTCCAAGCGACACAGTCATAAAGTCAGCCGAGGGAGCGTTTGCCTACGTGGACAATGGCGGCTGGACGGTTCGAACTTCTGTCGAAATCGGAACGGAGGCGGATGGAATGATCGAGATTATCGACGGCCTCTATTTCGGAGATCGCATTGTCACGAAGCCGGTCATGGCTCTGTGGATGACCGAGCTGCAACTTCTGAAGTCAGGCAAGGCCTGAAGCTGCGCCCACTGAGTGCCGGTCGGCTCTCATAAATTATTGAAACTCATTTTATCACCTCATCCTTTTCACTCAGTGAATACCCCTAAAATATGATCAACTGGCTCGTCACTCAAGCGATGCGACAGCGCGCCATGGTGTTACTCGCAACGCTCATTCTCGTCGGTATCGGACTGTGGTCGGCAGTCCACCTTCCGGTGGATGCCGTACCGGACATCACGCATGTTCAGGTGCAGGTGAATACGCCGGTCCCTGCACTCGCCCCGGAGGAGATCGAAAATCTCGTTACCTTCCCCATCGAAACTGAGATGGCAGGGCTCCCCGGGATGACTGACCTGCGATCCCTCTCAAAATACGGCCTCTCTCAGGTGACGATGGTGTTCGAAGATGGCTCCGACATTTATCTGCTCAGGCAACTAGTCGCGGAGCGGTTACAAAGCGTGAAGGAAGAGATCCCCGAAGGTCTATCCCCCCAGCTTGCTCCCATCGCCACTGGTCTGGGAGAAATTTTCTACTACGCCGTCCATTATACTGACGAAGCCAAAAATGTAGCCGAGACGCCAAAGGAGCGACTCATGACATTGAAGCTCATTCACGATCTCACCATAAAACCTCTGCTGCGGGCCACGCCGGGGATTACCGAAATCAACACCACTGGAGGATACGATAAACAGATCGTTGTACAACCTTACCAAGAGCGACTCACCGCCGTTGGCATGACGCTGGAAGATGTCGCCGAGAAAATATCCATGAATACGGAGAACGCGGGAGGCGGTCTCATCGAGCTGGGTGGCGAGCAGGTCGTGATCCGGGGAAACAATCGCGTATCCACCATCGAAGAGATCGCGAAACTTCCACTGAAATTCGGATCCGGAGTGGAACCATTGCTTGTCGAAGATATCGCTGAGATCGAGATCGGACACAGTTTCCGCACCGGAGCGGCAACTCATCGGGGAAAAGAAGCCGTTGTTGGTACCGCAGTGATGCTGCTCGGAGAGAACAGCCGAACCGTCTCCATTGCCGTGGCGGATCGCGTAGCCGAGATCCAGGAAAAGCTTCCCGAAGGGGTCGTAATCGAAACCCTTTACAACCGCTCAGATCTGGTCGACGCCACCATTCACACCGTAGAGAAAAATCTATTCGAGGGTGCGGTCTTCGTAGTCGTAATCCTTTTGATCATGCTGGGCAACTTTCGTGCTGCCCTCATCGTCGCCTGCGCGATTCCCCTGTCGATGCTCTTAGCCGTTACGGGGATGGTAGCGAACGAAATTTCAGGAAATCTCATGAGCCTGGGAGCGATTGACTTCGGTCTCATTATCGATGGCGCGGTCGTCATGGTCGAGAATATCGTCCGCCACCTTGCTGAGAAGCAGAAAGAGCTCGGAAGAAAACTAAATGCGAAAGAACGCTTCGACGAAGTTCTTGTTTCCTCGCGGGAAGTCGCTAATCCGATGTTCTTCGGCGTGCTGATCATCACCGTTGTATATTTCCCCATTCTCGCATTGACCGGGATCGAAGGGAAAATGTTCCGCCCTATGGCACTGACCGTGATGTTCGCTTTGATCGGGGCACTCATACTCGCTCTGACTCTCATGCCGGTCCTCTGCTCCTATTTTCTCAAAGGGGAAATTAAAGAAAAAGATTCCCGGCTCGTCACTTTCTTCAAATTTCTCTATCGGCCGATTCTTCAATTTGCACTTCGTTTTCGCTGGGTTGTGGCGGTCTCGATGTTTGCGCTGTTCGCGTTCTCCCTTGTCCTCTTTAGCCGAATGGGAGCCGAGTTCGTACCGGAACTTGATGAAGGTGATATCACTATTCAGTTTATCCGCAGCATCAGTGCCGGTCTCGATGCCTCACTCGACCTGCAGCTAAAGTCTGAAAAAATGCTGCTCGAAAAATTCCCCGAGATCGAAGACGTCTTTGCCCGTATCGGGACTTCCGAAGTTGCGATGGACCCGATGGGTCCGAATCTCGCCGACACATTCATCATGCTGAAGCCACAGAAGGAATGGCGGAAGATCGAAGGTCGCACCATAACCAAACCGGAACTCGGAAACCTCATGCGCGATGAATTAGCCCTGCGAGTACCCGGCCAGGGATACCTCGTCACTCAGCCGATTCAAATGCGCTTCAATGAGATAATGGCAGGTGCACGCGCTAACCTCCTTTGTAAGATTTTTGGGGAGGACTTCGACGAACTCGAACGCCTTGCTGGCGAAGCCCGGGATATTGTCACCTCAATCCCCGGCGCAAGTCAGGTTGAGTTCGACAACGTCGGGCGCAACCCTACTCTCGAGATCAGCCCTGATCGTGAGGCAATGCGTAAGTTCAATGTCCAAGCAGATGAGATCAATTCGGTGATTCGCGCCGCCCTCGCCGGAGAGGAAACCGGGATGATGATTGACGGAAACCGCCGATCCGAAATCGTAGTGCGCCTTCCCGAGTCCACCCGTACGGATCTCAAAGCGATCAAACGACTCCCGCTCCGAACCGAAGATGGAGGACTCATCACGCTCGGCCAAGTCGCTAACATCGAAGTCGTCCAGCAGGTCGGAACCATCTCCCGTGAAGCAACCCAACGACGAGTTTCGATTCTCATCAATAACGAAGGACGTGACACCCAAAGTTTCGTCGAAGAAGCGCAAGCAGCCCTGCGTGAAAAGATCGACTGGCCCGATGGATACTACTTCGAGTTCGGCGGGCAGTTCGAGAATCTGATCAAAGCAAAGCAACGTCTCACCATCGTCGTGCCGGTGGCGATGGGACTGATCTTCGTCCTCATCTTCATGAGCTTCGGGAGCCTCCGTCAGGCCGGACTGATTTTCACCTGCGTCCCGCTCGCTATCACAGGCGGGATATTTGCGATGTATCTTCGGGGAATGCCCTTCACGATTTCCGCCGGAGTGGGATTCATCGCATTAAGCGGGATCGCTGTGCTCAACGGCATCATGTTGATCAGCTTTATCAATCAACTGCGGGAAGGAGGGGTGGGATTGCGGGATGCTGTCGTGCAAGGCTCACTCACTCGACTGCGCCCCAAGCTGATGACGGCGCTTGTTGCTTCATTTGGCTTTATCCCCATGGCCATTGCATCCGGTCCGGGTGCCGAGGTGCAACGACCTCTCGCCACTGTCGTCATCGGCGGAATCATCACCTCAACTATCCTCACTCTCGTTCTGCTACCCGCGCTTTATGAATGGCTTGAGAAAAACCCCGAGCGCCGCCGCCTTGCCGAGCGAGGGAGCCACGAATCGGAAGACGACGCCGATCTGTCAGTGGCTTCGTAAAACAATCTGAACCGCGAACCTGATACTCCAAACAAAAACAAACCAATGAAAATAAAATCCAATAAAAGAAACCCTATCATTCTCCTCGGCACTGCGTGCCTCTTCGGACTCTCCGTAGCCATGCCTGTCCAAGCAGACGACGACGCCAAGGAGGTCGAGGCTGGGCCTCGAGGTGGCCGTCTACTCGATACCGAGAGCCCCCGTCCCGAGTTCTTTGTTGAAAAAGACCACACTGTTTCAGTGAAGTTCTACGACAAGGACGGGAAGGCAGTTGCTCCGGAAGATCAACAAGTCACCGTGATCACCACCGGCAAAGCGAAGAAAAAGCTGAGTCTTGAAAAGAAAGACGGTGCACTTGTCTCAACCGAACCGCTCCCTGAAGGAGATGGATACGGTCTTGTGGTTCAAGTTCGCCCGGACGCGGATTCCCGCCCGACAAACTTCCGCTTCGACTTCATCAATCACATCTGCGGAGGCACCTGCGGAAACCCGGAGTATGCCTGCACCTGTGACGACTGATACAACGGAGTTTTGATTCAAGTATTATGAGCGAATGTGACTGCAATAAGGCCAGCGAGGAGATCCAGGAGCGTTCCGTTCTTGGCATTCTCCTAGCAATCAACGGTCTCATGTTTCTGGTGGAGATCGTCCTTGGAGTTCTGGCCGACTCCACCAGCCTCGTCGCCGATTCGCTCGACATGCTGGCCGATGCGACCGTGTATGGCATCGCCTTCTACGCGGTCGGTCGAGCATCCAGCGTAAAACTGAAAGCTGCCCGCCTTAGCGGCTGGTTTCAGATCCTGCTCGCCGCCGGCGTCTTCGCCGATATCTTGCGCCGATTCTTTTTCGGTAGCAATCCTGATTTCTGGTTCATGCTCGGTGTTGGAGTAGCCGCACTGATCGCGAACGTTATCTGTCTCGTGATCCTATCAAAACATCGCAAAGGGGAAGTACACATGCGGGCGAGCTGGATCTTTTCCAAGAACGACGTCATCGCCAATGTGGGCATACTCATCGCCGGTGCGTTGGTGTATTTCACCCAGACACGCTGGCCCGATCTTATCATTGGTCTCATCATCACCATCGTTGTCCTGCGCGGTGGACTCCAGATTTTGAAAGATGCTTCATCAAACAAAGATTGTGACTCTGAATAATCATGACTAGCCGTGCGTCTCTCTCCACATATGAAGACGCCAAAAAAATCCCTCCTTACCCTTTCCGCGTTTTTCTGCGGGGCGGTTGCACTCACTGTCATCGCTGACGATCATGATCACGAAGGTCACGACCATTCGGCTCATGATCATTCCCACGAAGAAAAGAAATCAGATGCCGAATCAACTAGTTTTAAGGTATCGAAAGAACTCCGTGAAGAAATCGGACTGGCCACCCACGTCGTTGAAATGCGGGAACTGGCCGGAAAGAATGACGAGGTGACCGCAGTTCCCAGATCCAGCATCATTGAGCAAGGCGGGAAAGCTTACGTGTTCGCTCAATCAGAAAGTGATGCCGATTCCTTTGAGAGATGGGAAGTGACTCTCGGCGCCGGAGACGGCCAGTTCGTGGATGCGAAAACCGGTGTCTTCCCCGGTGACACCCTGGTTAGCAATAACACGGCGACCCTTGCCCGGATCGAAGAAGGAACCTTCGCCCGACCTGTAGCTGTCGATCAATCCGTCGCGACGAATGCTCCTGCCGATGCAAAAGAACCTCAGGCAACGGCACAGCCGAACCGGGAGCAGATAGCAGAAGCCAGGGTCGAAGGCCCCTGCCCATTGAACACCGAATGTAGATTCACCCGCTCTCAAAGAGGTCGGACCCCATGTGATCGAGAACTCCGTGTCCTGCACAGCTACCACCAGTTGCCGCCGCCAAGTGAGACCACACCCCACTATGACGGCCACGGCCACGGCCACGGCCACGGCCACACGATACACTTCCACGGCTATCGTGATCACCACGATCACTACGGATACCAGGGACATCAACCTACCCATTTCCACCATTACGGCTGGTAGGAGTGAAGATGGCAAAGGGCGCTCGTTGAGAAATCGGGCGCCCATTCATCTTGCGTATCAAGTTTCGACTCGGATCACCGGCTGAACCTCCACTTCGACCGCTGATTTGATAGCAGCATAGACTGGTAATTCCGTGCCAATTGACTCGAACGAAACAGCTAGACAATAACGAGCGCTGCCCGCATTAGCTTTGTGGTTCCATCCATTGTGACCACGAACAGCAATCGCAAAATCTTCCGGTAGCTCGTTCGCTTCGATAAACGTCCAGTCCTTTTGCACCGACCTCACTTCAAGGTGCACTACGTCCAGAACGGTTCGTCGCAACGCGCTCCGGCGGTGTTAGGGAACACACCACCTTGCCCATTCGCGCAAAGCCTTCCAAGCAATCAAACGCAACGATAGCCGCATGAATTTTCGTACAGTGCTTTCACACCAGCCCAAGATAAATCGAGTCAGCAAAATCGTAGACAACACCTGTGAGAATGGTGAGGCTGTTGGACAAGGATTCACCGATGATTTCCAGAATGGCGAGACCCAAGTTGAGGAAGAATGCGATTCTGAGATTGCAGCTGATCCTGGAGATGTGATCGCGGCTGACTGATTCTCTGCTTCGGCAATTATTCACTTGGCTTTCCAGAATCGGCAGTCTCCTCTTTCACCCACGGAAACTTGCTGAGCGTTCTGCTCTTGTGGAAATGGCCATGCCCGGAACCAGGTCGGCGGTGATACCAATTTTCGCGTTCGACATATTCATGCTTGATGCTGCCGTTGGCGCAAGAGCCAAGAAACACGGGAACTGTTGCGGAAAACAATAGAAGCAATGTAGTTCTGAGGGGAGTCATGAGGCGTACCAAATTGGAAAACCTCCCTTGGCTCGTATCAGACCCAGGGAGGTTCCCGCTGCCGATAGTTGCTGAACTCAACTATCGAATGATTTTGCTTTCACAACATCATTCAACGCCTCTCAGGATCGAGAGATCGGTGATTGATGTCAGAGCGATTTTACTCTCCTTTCTTGTGATCGTGATCTTTGTGATCATCTTTCTCGTGGTCATGCCCCTCGTGATCTCCGTGATCGCAGGTACAGGCATACTCTTTGTAGTCGCAGGTGGGACAATCGTTGAGGTTCAGATTGAACTTCTCGATCACGGCTTTCGCATCGGCGGCTGGCTTGATTTGCACAACGACGGGGAAGTCATTTCCCTCGGGAAAAGCGACATCAGAGATCAGGACATCACCACTTTTTGCCAGAGTCATGCGAGTCGGATTGGATCGACTGCCGCCAGTGATGCGGACGGTTTGCTCGCCAATCGGCACGGCTTTTCCATCTTCACCGAGCGCTGTGATCTGAACCTTGCGGTCTTCGGTCACGAAGAACTCGAGATGCGGCTCTACTTCGTGTAGAACTTTTCCGCCGTTTGGTCCGGCTTCCGCATGTTCATGATCATGGTCGTGGCCTTCATGCTCCTCATGTTTGTGATCCTTTTCGTCAGCCTGCAGGGCAGGTGAGCAGACGCCGAAGGTGAGTGCTGTCGCGAGGGCCGCGAAGGATTTCAGTGTAATGTTGGATTTTTTCATTTTGATATATGGGGTTTGGATTGGTTCGATTGTTAGACGTGTAGGTTATTAGGAAATGCGATCGGATCATCCTGCTGCCGCAGCCCCGCGTTCAAGAGCTCGTTCGGCTGAGCGGCGACAGAAGTGATAAAAAATCGCGGGAGTCACTGCGAGACCGAGCAGGGTCGAGCTAATCAGTCCTCCGACAATGACGATTGCGACGGGGTTGAGAATCTCTTTGCCGGGTTCGTCTGCGGCGAGGACGAGCGGGATCAGCGCGATGCCGGCAGAGATGGCTGTCATGAGGACAGGAACAAGCCGTTCCTCGGTGCCCCGGATCACCATCTTGAGATCGAATTTCTCGCCCTCATGCGCCATGAGGTGGAGGTAATGCGAGATCATCATGATAGAGTTTCGGGCGGCAATTCCGGAGATGGCGATGAAACCGACCAGGGTGGCGATGCTGATATTGTCAAGAGTGAAGCGGGTCAGAAGGACTCCGCCAATGACCGAAATCGGGATATTTGTCAGCACTAGCAAGACAAAGCTGAAACTCTTAAAAAAGCTGAATAGCAGGAAGGTGATAACAAGAAGTATGATCGCGGACATGATGAGAATAGTCCGCCTCGCTTCCTGCTGGGCTTGGTATTCCCCCTCGAAAGAAATCGCGTATCCAGTCGGCAGTTTAACTTGCTCGGTTACTTCTTCTTGAAGTCGCTCAACCACGTAGTTGAGATCCGATGTAGTCGGATTAATCGAGACTACGAATCGCCGCTGTGTGTTCTCACGGAGAATCGTGTTTGGTCCGGATGCTTGTCGGATTTCAGCGACATAGCTGAGTGGGATTCGCTGCCCGCTTTGAGTATCAATGTAGAAATTTTTAAGTTTGTCAGGATTCTCCCGCCACTCGGTCGGAAGACGCATGACCAGATCATAAACTCGCTGGTTCTCATAAATTTCGGCGACATACCCCCCACCGATGAGATCAGCCAGCTCACTATTCAGCTCTCCCGGTGTAACACCGTAGGCAGCTGCTCGATCGCGATCAATCTCGATACGAAGCTGTGGGACAGAACCTTGTTGCTCGGTGCGGGCTTCCTCCATACCCGGAATGCTTCGGGCAATTCCTACTATCTGATCCCCGATGCGGCGAATCGCTTCCAAATCCGGGCCATATATCTTAACGGCGACCTTTGCGGAAACGCCACTGAGCATGTGTCCGATACGGTCGGCAAGTGGTGTGCTCAGCGCACTGAAGGTGCCGGGGATACTCTTCATCGTTTTACGGATCTCTCCCATCACTTCATCACGATGCTCCTCACCGTATTCATCAAATTCAATCTCGAATTCAACTGTTGAAACGGGAACGACGTGGTCTCCACGCTCAGCACGCCCGGCCCGATAACCCACCACTTTCACCCCTTTAACCTGCAAAAGTAAATCTTGTGCAGTGCGCGATACATCGACGGTGGTTCTCAGAGACGTTCCCGGCGCCATCGTCGTTGCAATAACCGCTGTGGGCTCGCGAAAAGCGGGTAGAAAGTTTCCACCCATCTTGGTGTAAGTGTATCCCGCGAACACGAGAAGAAGCACGGTAAGGGTGAGAAGTATCAAAGGTTGTGCAAGGGATGCCCGCAACAAAGTAGCGCTGAAGAGTCGCTTTAATCCGCGCACAAACCATCCGTCCTTATGTTCTTTCCCCGATTTGGGATTGAGTAAATAAGAACTGAGAACGGGAATAACAGTCAAAGAGACCACAAATGATGCCGCCATACTGATCATTGTTGCGACAGCGATCGGGGTAAACAGCCGCCCCTCAACTCCACTCAAAGCGATAAGCGGCAGAAACACCAGAATGATGAGAATGGTGGCGTAGAGGATTGATGAACGAACTTCTGCAGAAGCAAGTGCGATAACCTCAAGCTTCGGCTTCGGGTTTTCCAGCGATGCATTTTCGCGCAGTCGTCGGAAAACGTTTTCAACATCGACGATCGCATCGTCCACGACCATCCCGATTGCGACGGCGAGCCCACCGAGTGTCATGGAATTCACGCTCATATTCATCAGGTCAAAAATGAGGACACTGATACCGAGAGACAGCGGAATCGCAGTGAGAGTGATGAGTGTAACTCTGATATTAAAAAGAAAGAGGAAAAGCACGATCGAGACCATGATAGCACCGTCTCGTAGAGCTTCTTCCAAATTACCGATCGAGAGATCGATGAAGTCCCGCTGGCGATAGACGGTGATGAGTTCAGCTCCCTCGGGAAGCGTCTTCTGCAATTCGGCGAGTGCGGTTTCCACCTCTGTGGTTAGATCAATCGTATCGAAGCCTGGGGATTTCCGTATACTTAGAATGATACCACTGTCCCCCATTAGTTCTCCGCCCTCGTTGGAATCATCATTGCGCCCCAACCCTGCATCTCCTCTCATTGGCTCAATGTCCCACACCACCTCGGAGACATCGGAAAGCCGGATAGCGCGATCGCCCTCATACTTCACGACAGTCTTGGCGATCTCTTCGAGATCAGTTGTCATGGCAAGATTCCGTACCATGATCTCCTGGTCCTGCTCGGTGAGAAATCCCCCCGTCGAGTTCTTGACTGATTCTGAGGCTGCTTTCTTAATCTGCTCGAAGGTTACTCCGAGAGCGAGCATCTGATCGGGATTCGGTTGAACTTGAATCTGCTTGATTCCCCCTCCCATCGAGAGCACTTCTGCGATACCGGGAATCGACTGAACTCTCCGGGCTATGATCCAGTCAGCGAGGACCCGGAGATCCCGATCACTTATCTTTCCCGAGCGGTCACGAAGCCCAACAAGGAGAATATCCCCCATTAGCGAACTGACAGGAGTCATATAGGGAGTAATCCCTTCCGGTAAAAATTCGCCCGCTCCGGTGAGGCGCTCTTGCACGAACTGACGGGCTCGATAAATATCGGTACCCCAATCAAATTCGACGATTAGCAGTGATAGCGAAATATCATTCACCGAGCGCAGGCGATTTACACCTGTGACCCCCATGAGAGCGGCCTCCATCGGTACCGTGATCAACGTCTCAACTTCTTCGGGAGCGTATCCGGGAGCTTCGACAAGGATGGTTACGGTCGGCTTCGTAAGATCGGGAAGAACCTCAACCGGGAGTTCGATCGTCTTTTTGACCCCGAGAACAAGTAACGCCAGGGCGATTGCAAGGATAAGGCCGCGTTGTGCCAGAGAAAAACGAATAAGTGTATTAAGCATTCTGGTTTAAGCAGGTTAAACGTCTGTTGAGGATTCTGAAGAAGACTCGCTTTTCCGATTTCGTTTTCTGAGCAGGCCCTGCAACAAGACAAGAAAAAGTAATGTCGCGATCACTGCCCAGATCCGAATGGCGATATCCACGGCCCCCATCGACCCAGCCCCGTCCTCCGAGTGATCATGGCTGGATTCACCTGCTGCCACTTTCTTGTCTGCTTCTGTCAATTCGGATCCGTCTTCGGCATGTTCATGTCCGTGAGCGGCGTCCAACGCTTCTTTCAAGGATGGCCCGCCGCCACCACTGGAGAAACTGAGGGAGTATGAACCTTTCGTAACAACTTCGTCGCCCGGAAAGACTCCCTCCAGAACCTCGAAATAGCGGTCGTTCTTCTCTCCTAACACGACCGGAACTTTTACATAGGCATTTGGCAAATCGAAATCCTCAACGAACACGACGCGCTTCGTGGGATCCCCCTGAACTGCCGTCCGCGGCACTGCCATCACAAACTCCCGCTTCCGGGTGATGATCGAGAATTCAGCCCGCATCCCCGGTTGCATTTTACCATCCTTATTGTCGAGAATAAAAATACCATCAATCGTTCCCGCCTCGCGATCTGCTTCGACTCCGTATTTGGAAAGGGTGGCCTCCACGGACATATCTCCGAGAGACGGAATATGAAGACGGGCTTTTGTTCCCGCTTTGATCTCGCCGGCTTCGTTCTCGGGAATTTTCGCGACCGCCCACATCTTGGTTCGGTCTGAGATGTCGAGAACAACCTGATTTGGCTCCACTGGCTCACCAAGTCGCGCATGAGATTCCACCACGATTCCATCCATAGGTGAAATCAAATCGATAACCGGCGGTGGGCTGCCGGGTTGCCGGCTTTCCACCCTCGCAAGTACATCTCCCTTTTTAACCGAATCACCGAGAAAGACTTTCAACTCAATAATCCTGCCAGCAATACGGGAAGAGAGAACAGCTCGGTGCTCAGGGAGTTCCTCAATACGGCCAACCGCGAACACTGTCGTTTCAAAATCCCGCTCCTCCACCATTTCGGTTTCAATGTTCAGGTTCTTCACTCCAGCAGCATCAAGAATAATGGTGTTGGCAGCACGATCATTATTGATCGGACTTTCCTGCGAAAAACCGGAGATAGTGGATATAGCGACAAGAAAAAGAATAAGACGTTTCATTTAGAAATAAGAATGGAGATTATTTGCCCGGATTGAGATCTGAGTGTAGTCCGGGATAGTCACCCGTTACAAATCGAAACCGAGCATCGGCACGAAAGTAGTCCGCTATGGTCTCAACGGCAGCCGTCTCAAGCTCGAGCTGCTGCTCCTGAGCGCGCTGAACTTGGAGCAGACTGGCCTGCCCTTCCTGATAGGCTTTCTGAAAGTCAGTGAAATTTTCCTGAGCAAGGTTGAGAACCTCTCCTGATGCAGCACTCGCCAGTTCCCAGTTCGCGAGACGCTGCTGGAACGCTTCTTCGTATTCACTGCGGATGCGGAACTCCACTGCATCAACCGACTTCTCCGCTGCGTTCCTATTAATAAGGGACTTCTCAATTCCTTCCTGATTGCGCTGGCGCAGTGGCAAAGGGATGGAGATTCCCACTCCAAGAAACGTGTTTCGCTCCAATCCTGTTGGCTCATCAACGGCACGCTCCCTTTGACCAAAAATCTTCACGGCAACATCTCCCCACCGCTGAGCTTTCTCCAAAGCGATTGATGCCCCGGCCTCGTCAATCCGGGAAACCGCGAGAATAAAATCAGGCCGCTGTCCGAAAACAGTATCTAATGCGAGCCGATTGTCGGGAAGGGCATTGGGTAGCTTAAGATTGCTAGTGACTGTGATAGGGCTATCGGGAGCGATCCCCATTAGTTGCTTAAGTTTCAACTGTCGTTTTTTTTCCTCGGCCACCAATCCCCGAATCCCCTGATCGATCGAGCGTCCGGTAAGTCTTGCCTGAGTTACATCCAGATTGGAAACCTGCCCCCGTGCCATTTGATCTTTGAGGAAGCTCACGATTTGTACATTTAGATCGCTCAGCCGGCGCTGCCGGGCGATAACGGCGCGGATCGCCATCACTTCAACCGCCGCCAGATCGACTTCGCCCGCCAGTTCACGCCGGCGCTCCGCAATTTCAGCTCCGGCAAGAATTACCTGATATCGGCGCAGACGTTTTTCGTCTTTCAACCTGGAGGTGACAGGAAACCGCTGACTGAAGGCAACTTCGAATGAACCCTCGTTATCATCGAGGCCGACTCCATCGTCACTGTAGTTCAACTCCAGCTGCGGATTGTCGAGCTTCCCCGACCAGCGAAGCGTCGTCTTGGCACGCGCTACTTCCAGCTCTGCGATCACCAATTCACGACTGTTCCGGAACGCCATTTCTACCGCACCATTACGGGTGACGGAAACAGCCTCGGCCGCAGCCAGGAATGAAGCAAATTGCGAAAACACCCCGAAAGTTAGAAACCACGCAGTGAAGTGGAAAATGTAGAGCTGAGAAAGTATCATGACTTGGAAGAGGACATCCGCTGGGTGAAATGCCGTCGGTGAGAAATCCCCCCCATTTTTCTAAAAAAGAATCCATATCAAAAAAAAATCGGAATTTTCGGGGGAAACACAAGTCCTTGGCATTTCATTCAACAGCACCCACCATCCCAGCCCTACAAAACATCATGAAGGAAGACGACTTCTCCAAGCAACTCGACCATGCCCTCGACGGGTTGCGGCGTGATTCTGCAGCGGATAATCTTGACAATTTCGAACGCGAGGTTTGGGCAGAAATCGCTTTACGGGACGATCATCGCCTACCTCGACTGAGACGCTTGCTTGCTGACGGCTTGCCAACCATTTCCACCACAGCTGCGACCAGCGTAGCGATATCGACCGTCTTCCTCGCCGTAGGAATGGCATTCTCCCGGGCCAACACTTACGTCCGAGAGGTTTCCCACTCGATGGAAGAGCGCTATGTCGCATCAATTCACCCCATCCTCCGCAGCGAATCACATGCTGTCGAAGGTGTCGCGCACGAATAGACAATCCCGATGCGCTCACTCGCCAAAGCCCTTTTCCTCTCCATCTGCCTGGGGATCGCCGCATACCTCGCTGTCTTCTTTTGGCAAAAGCACCGGATCGACGTACGTCATGAACACCTCACCACCTTCCAGTGGTTTAACGAAGAATTTGATGTCACAAAGGCGCAGCAGGAGAAGATCGAAGCCTTGCACACAGCCTACTTCCCGGAGTGCGAAGACCACTGCATCCACTACGCCGACACCAAGCGCACCCTCGCTCAAATCGCCGAAGATCCCGGACTCGATCAGACCCCGGAGCATGTCGACGCCGCCCGTCGACTCGCCGAATTGGAGAAAGAGGCCGACAAGAAGTTTATCGACTTCGTTTACAGCGTCGCGGCAGAAATGAATCCGGAAGCATCCGCACGCTATCTCGCCCGGATGAAAGGTTGGCTCGACCAGTCAACCAAGCTTGCAACGGACTAAGCGAGGCAAAGGATGGAGATTGATGAAGATACACGCTGTATGGAAAGGCTCCGGGAAGGAGACGATCTTGCGTTGAACGATCTGATGCGCCGATGGAAGAAACCACTGGTCAGCTTCTGCATGCGCTCAACCGGCAACTTGACAGATGCACACGAAATTGCTCAGGAGACTTTTGTGAAAGTCTACTCTGCTAGGAAACGATACCGCCAAACCGCCAAGTTCTCCACTTGGCTCTTCACCATTGCGAACAATCTATGCCGGATGCGAGGCCGATGGCGTAAACGTCATCCAGAGATCCTCGACAGCGATCAAGAAATGCCCTCCGCTGAGGAAACAGCCAAAAATTCTGACCCAGCCTCACAAAGTGACCAAGCAGATCTCTCCCGCGATCTCGACCGGGCGATCCAACATCTACCACAAGACCTCCACTCTGCTTTTGTTCTCTATGAATTGCATGGCAAATCGTGCCGCGAGATCGCAACAATCCAACACTGCACCGCGAAGGCCGTCGAACGACGACTCGCCCGGGCGAGAGAAAAACTCCGTTCACTACTGGAAAATAAGTGGGCCGAAAAAGCAAAAACGGACTTATGAAAGACTCCCACGAAGGTCACGACCATACTGACAAAGGATCTGACAACCCTCACTCTCATGGTGGCATTTTCGGCAGAAACACTGAGCTGTATTTCTCTCTCATCTGCGGAGGACTACTCCTCGCTGGATACCTCATATCGAAATTCAGTTCGCTCAGTGAATCGATCCCCTGGACTTTCTACATCGCCGCCTATTTTTTTGGTGGCTATTTTACAGCGAAAGAAGCAGTTAAAAAAATCATCAAGCGGGAGTTTGAGATCGATTTTCTTATGCTCGTCGCCGCAATCGGTGCTGCGACCCTCGGCGAATGGGCGGAGGGCGCGCTACTGCTTTTCCTTTTCAGCCTCGGCCATGCATTGGAGCACTATGCCTTGGGGCGGGCACGGCGTGAGATAGAGGCCTTAGGTGAGCTCGCTCCCAAAACCGCTCTTGTCCGGAGGGGCGATTCGCTCGATGAGGTGCCAGTGGAAGATTTGAAACTTGCCGATATAGTAGTCATCAAACCCGACGAACGGGTTCCCGCCGATGGGTTTGTCGTGAAGGGAGAGAGCAGTGTGAATCAGGCCCCAATCACAGGCGAAAGTGTCCCCGTCGACAAGCGTCCCGTGGACGATCCTACTGCTATCACAGAAAGTTCAGGGAAGATCGATCCAGAGCACCAACTCTTTGCCGGATCGATCAACCAAAGCGGCGCGCTCGAGATGCAGGTGACCAAACTCTCTGGAGATTCCACCCTCGCTCGCGTCGTCCAGATGGTCAGTGAAGCCGAAACCCGACAGTCCCCTACTCAACAGTTCACTGACCGAATCGAGCGCGTCTTCGTTCCTTCCGTCCTCATTCTCGTCGTGATCTTGCTTTTTGCATGGGTCGTAGTCGACGAGACCTTCGCAGAATCTTTCTACCGCGCCATGGCCGTTCTCGTCGCAGCAAGTCCTTGTGCTCTCGCCATTGCGACCCCGAGCGCCGTCCTCAGCGGAGTGGCTCGGGCTGCTCGTGGCGGGGTCCTTGTCAAAGGCGGAGCGCCACTCGAAGACCTTGGGCAACTGGGTGCTATCGCCTTCGATAAGACCGGCACTCTCACCGAAGGCAAGCCGCGACTCACTGACGTCGTTCCCGTAGAAGGTATCGACGAATCGGAGCTACTGGATACTGCGATTGCAGTGGAACAACTTAGCGACCACCCTCTCGCCGCCGCTGTTGTCCGCGATGGCACGGAACGCCTTGGACGGAGAGGCGCAGAAGAAGCTTCCAATATCCAGAGCGTCACCGGTCGAGGAGTCAGCGCACAAATCGCTGACGAAACAGTGCACGTAGGCAAAGACGATCTGTTTTCCGAAATCGTTGGTCCAGCACTTCCCGATAATGTCCGCGAAACAGTAGAGGCTCTGGAATCTAACGGACGCACCACCATGATCGTCCGGCGCGGAGATCGTTACCTCGGAGTGCTAGGGCTGATGGACACTCCCCGGGAGGCGGCTCGCGGCATGATCGAGCGACTGCGCGAGCTCGGAATTAAACGCATGATCATGATCTCCGGTGACAATCAGAAAGTCGCCACCGCTATCGCAAAAGAAGTGGGTCTCGACGAAGCCTGGGGAGACCTCATGCCGGACGACAAAGTTTCCTCAATCAAAAAGCTGCGCGAAGAAGACGGAGTCGCCATGGTTGGCGATGGAGTCAACGACGCTCCAGCAATGGCCAACGCCACCGTCGGAATCGCGATGGGAGCAGCCGGATCAGATGTCGCGCTTGAGACTGCTGACGTCGCCCTGATGGCCGACGATCTCGATCACCTCCCTTTTGCAGTCGGGCTCAGTCGCAAAACCCGTCGTATCATCAAACAGAATCTCTGGTTCAGTCTTGGAATGGTCGTGATTTTAGTCCCCGCCACGATCTTTGGCTTGAAGATGGGAGTCGCGGTGCTCTTCCACGAGGGATCGACATTACTCGTCGTCTTCAATGCGTTGCGACTTCTTGCCTATCGGGAGAAATCAGGTCCCGCTCGTCGTAAATTGTAAGAACGCCCCGTCACGCACGCACCAAAATAAGGTGAAAAATCAGGGGGATTCTCCAACCTTCGGCATTTCAGTTGTTGAAATGAGTCCCCTCCGTATCAATGACCACTATTCCTAACCAACCCCAAAAGAAGCCCGCTCTCAAATTGCAGACCGCCGTCGGGTTCGCTGTATTTGCCTCCGTTCTCATCGGTATGGGCGGCTGGACAGCCTGGGAGAATCTCACTGGTGAAAGTCCCAACGCCCACGAGTTTATTACTCATCACCTGCTGCCCGCCCTTGTCATTAGCACTTTCGTTTGGTGCGCACTTACCATACTACTCGGGAAGCTGGTGATCACTCCGACAGAGAAGATCCTGGAATCCCTATACCGCATTGGGTCTGGCCGGCTCGATCCGCTCGAGCTCGATACAAGAATCGAAGAAATTCGAACGGTTGTGAGTGGTGTAAACCTTCTCACCCACCGCCTCAAGGGATCCGGGGAGAACACTACCTTTGGACAAGTTCAGGACCGTCTTATCAAGATCAGAAAGGACATGCGCTCCTTGGTCGACGCGGCAGGCGACGACGCTGGCTATTTGCTTGAGACCGTCCGCGAACTTCGAGCACTGGAAGGAGAGCTTCTCGCGATCTCGCAAGCGAAATAAATAAGAGTGAATACCCTACCAGTGGAGCCCCCCCCGCCTCACACATCAACCGGGTTAACGTCGAAATTTTCAACTGTCTCTCCCGGATCGCGCCCGGGAAGGATTTCTTGAAGGGGTAACCCTTTGCATTCCACATCCTAACAAAGTGTTGCATCAATACCTGACTCTAATTTACCAACACTTTACACCCCGCCTGCTGACGCCACTTACCAGTTAAAACCTTCGAACGAGGACATCACCCTGCTTCACGGTGTCACCCACCTGCGCGTTGAGCTCGACAACCCGACCCGCGATACGGGAGGAAAGCGCGGATCGGTTTGCCGGAATTTCCTCAATCCGGCCAATCGCGAAAACAGTCGATTCGAAAGTACGCTCCTCAACCGAGACCTTTTCAATCCTCAGATTCGCGACCGCAATCTCATTGAGAATGATGGTGTTGGCAGCGCGATCATCATCGATCGCCTCATCGGCAGCGAAGAGCGGGAGGCCGGCAAACGCGAGCATCGCGAATACAGCATATCTAATAGAGCGGATCCGTTTCATTTTGAAGAGTTGGAAATAGTAAGGTTCGGGTAATTGCCCGTGACGTAGCGAACCCGCGCGGCGGCGCGGTGATATTCGGCAGTGAATTCGACGGATGCATTTTGCAGCTCAAGCACCTGCTCCTGCGCCTGCTGCACCTGAATGAGGCTCGCCTGCCCTTCCTGATAGGCCTTGCGAAACTCCTTGAGATTCTGTTCGGCCAAATCCAAAAGCTCGCCGGAAGCTTCGGTCGCCAGCTCCCAGGCATCCTTGCGCTGTTGAAAGGCATCTTCACATTCACTGCGAATCGTAAAGGCAGCGGACTCGACACCTTTACCGGCAGCCCGTCGATCGATCTTCGCTTTTTCAATCCCCTCCTGATTGCGCTTCCGGAGCGGCAGCGGGATCGAAATGCCGAAACCGGCGAATGAATTGCGATCGAGCCCGCTTGGATCATCGACCGCATTTTCCCCTTCGACGAAAAGCTTCACCGAAATATCCTCCCAGCGACTCGCCTCCTCCAGTGCGATGGCCGCGTTCGCTTCGTCGATCTTCGCGAGAGCGAGCACATAATCGGGGCGTCGACCGAGGACTGTGGAAAAATCGGCCTCCGTCGCAGGAGCGCTGCCGGGCAGTTTCAGAGTCTCGGTAATCATCACCGATGACGTCGCCTCGATTCCCAATAACTTATTCAGGGCAAAGAGTTTTTGACGTTCCACCGCATCCTGTCCCTTTGCGGCCTGCTCCAGTTTCCGGCCCGTGAGCGTTGCCTGCATCACATCGAGCGAGGAAACTTCGCCGCGCTTCTGCTGCTGCTTGAGAAAATCAACAATCTCGCGGTTCAAGGCGAGCAACTTGCGCTCCAGCCGGATTTGCTCACGCGTCGCGAGCAAATCCACAATCGCCTTATCGACTTCCCCCGCGATCTCACGTCTTCGTTCCGAAATCTCCGCCCCGGCGAGAAGGACTTCATATTTTTTGAGCCCCTTTTCTTTCTTGAGACGCGAAGTGATGGGAAACCTCTGCGAAAAGGCGACCTCGTAGTTGCTCTCACCGTCGTCGAGACCGATCCCGTCACCGGCCCGCGAAATTTCGAGTTCAGGATTGTCGAGTCTCCCCGCCCAGCGAAAACTGGAGGCAGCCCGCTCAATTTCGAGGGCCGCAATACTCAGTTCGCGATCATTCGCAAGCGCCAGCGCAATCGCCTCACCCCGGGAAAGAGAACGGGTATCCGCCGCCTGCAGAGGGACGCTCAAGGCTAGAGCGATTGGTAGTAATAGTGTGAAGTAAAATCTCATCAATGAGCATCAGTGTGTGTTTCGTTCCATTGCGACGCGATCCTTTTCATGACGCACAGGGATAGAGTGTGCAGGGAAGCGCAGAAAAACCACGTCAGAGAGGAACTACACTCCGAAGCGGTGCTTGTCCGGCGAAGAAAAGCCGGAAGCCATTGAGATCAAACCAGAAAACGCCCCGAGAAAACCGGGTCGCTGTGAATCGAGGGCGGAAACTCCAGCGGAGGTCCGTGCCATACATCTGAAATGAGATCGAAGAAACCAACCTCAGGATGAGAAATGAAATTTACCGAAAGAAAATAATCCAATCCCTCTGTCACAAGCGGTGAAGGGATACTGTCCGGCGCCGGGGCAACGCCTTCATTCAATTCGACAAAACAACCTTCCGAACAAGGCTCCTCATGCGAATGCGAGTGACCGCCATCTTCACTTTTGCTGTGCGCACACTCACCGCAGGTGCCATGAAAATCGATCCCGACGAGCGAAACCAAATCGCACACTCGTGCCTGCCCTCCGGAAAGGAGAAGTCCTAACGCGACCAGAAGAGTCGGTATGCGAATGAGCAACGACATCAAAGTCAAGGTCGTTTCGACTCGCAAACTGTCAATTTGAAAAATTCTTCTCTGTTCGTTGGCGCATCTCGGGAAACACGCTAGAATTTCTACCCCCCCCTAAGAATTGCATGAAACACTCGCGATATCAGACCGACAACATTGACCCTTCTCAGTTCGCACCGGGTCAGCGCTGGATCAGTGAAACTCAGGCAGAGTTTGGCCTCGCCCTGATCATGACCACCGATGGAAATCAGGTCACCGCTTTCTATCCCGCCGTTGGAGAGACCATTACCTACGCCGCAAGAAACGCGCCTCTGCGTCGCGTTGCTTTCGAAGCGGGGGACACCGTTCGCGATCAGGAGGGGAATTCTTTCATCGTCAGTAAAGTCGTCGAAGATGACAAACGCCTTACTTATGTAGACGGGGACGGAAACGAGCTGCCCGAAAGCAGTCTCTCCGACACCATGAACGTGCAGCGCCCCGAGCAGCGCCTCCTCTCAGGTGTCAGCGATGATCCGCGACTCTGGAGCCTTCGTCAGTCGGCAATCCGGAACCAGCACGAAGCAAGGGCCCGCGACGTCCGCGGACTCGTCGGAGGACGTGTTTCTCTCATTCCCCACCAGCTCTATATCGCCGAAGAGGTCGCGAACCGGAACGCCCCGCGCGTGCTCCTCGCCGATGAAGTGGGTCTCGGAAAAACGATCGAAGCCTGTCTCATCCTTCACCGCCTCCAGCTCAGCGGCCGGGCAAAGCGTATTCTCATTCTCGTTCCCGACGCCCTCGTAAACCAGTGGTTCGTCGAACTTTACCGCCGCTTTGCGATCTCCTGCGCGATCTTCGATGAGGAACGCGCTGTATCGATCGAAAAGGGTTTGGAAGAAGGCAAAAACGACAACCCGTTCTTCGACGATCAAATGGTGATCTGTGCAACCTCCTGGCTCGCCACCAATCCGAAACGCGCCGCACAGGCCGCTGCTGCGGAATGGGATCTCACCATCGTTGACGAAGCGCACCACCTCGAGTGGAGCGTCGAATCATCCAGTCCGGAATATGACGCCGTGGAAGCAATCGCTGCCAATTCAACCGGCCTTCTCCTCCTCACCGCAACCCCCGAGCAACTCGGACGCGCCGGCCATTTCGCCCGCCTCCGCCTCCTCGATCCGGCCCGCTTTTCCGATCTCGACGAATTCATTCAGGAGTCAGACAAGTATCAGGCAATCTCCGATCTCGCCGACAGTCTCAACGGGGAGAAAAAACTCACCGCCGCCCAACTCAAGCAAATCGCCAAGTTCCTCGGTAAAGAGGCCGCTGCAAAACTGAAAGAGGACGACGTCCCCGCACGACGTGACGCCTGCCGCGCCGAATTGATCGATCTGCACGGAACGGGACGCGTGCTTTTCCGGAACCGCCGCCTTGTTCTCGATACCTTCCCGCAGCGAAACGCGCACCTCAATCCGCTCACCTGTGACGAAAGCGAATCCTTTGAGAAAAAACTCGAATGGCTCGTCACTCTCCTCAAAGCGGAACCCGATTCAAAAATTCTCCTCATCACCCACACCAGGGAAATGGTCGAGAAAATTGAGAGTGAGCTGAAATTTCTCATCAGCGCCCAGGCAACGATGTTCCACGAGGGACTCACCCTTCTCCAGCGCGACAAAAACGCCGCCTGGTTCGCCGACGAGGAAATGGGGGCGCGCATCATGATCTGTTCTGAAATCGGCTCCGAGGGCCGAAACTTTCAGTTCGCCCACCATCTCGTTCTTTTCGATCTTCCGACCGATCCCGGACTGCTCGAGCAGCGCATCGGACGACTCGACCGGATCGGACAGACCGAAGACATTCACATCCACGTGCCCTTCGTCGAAGGCACCGCTGAGGAAATGCTCGCGCTCTGGTATCACAACGGACTCGGTGCCTTCGAGCACACTCTCCACGGTTCCAGCGCGATCTATCGAGAGTTTCACGACGAACTGGAGAAGCTCACTGAGTCATCCGCCGAAGATCGCGAAACAGCCCTTCCCGACCTCCTTGATCGCACCAAAGCCTTCAAGGCAAAAGTCGATCACGAACTGGAGGACGGCCGTGACCACCTCCTCGAAATCAGCTCATTCGACCGCGACCAGGGACAGGCTCTTGTTTCCCAGATCGAAGATCTCGATCAGGACACCCGCCTCGAATACCTCATGCTGAAGCTCTTCGATCACTTCGGCGTCACCGTCGAAGACCTCGACACGCGGAGCTACGTCCTCCTCCCCGAGCATCTTTTTTCAGCGGAAGCCTTCCCCGGCCTCCCCGAAGAAGGCATGTCCGTCACCTTCGATCGCGCCACCGCGCTTGCCCGCGAAGACATCACCTTTTTGACCGAGGATCACCCCATGGTCATCAGCGCACTGGAGAGTCTCCTTTCGACCGACCACGGCAACGCCGCCTTCTTCCGACTCGAGAAAGCCGGAGAGCAGCTTCTCATGATCGAGACCGTTTCCGTTCTTGAGTGCATCGCGCCGCCACATCTACACGCCGAACGTTTTCTGCCGGCGAAACCGATTCGTCGACTCGTCGATCAAAAGGGACGCAACCGCACCGACGACTTTCCACCTGAGCGCGTTCGTAACGACGGACGTCCCGGTCCATCCGTTTTCCTTCGCGAGAAATCCAAGGCGCTCAAGGCAACCGTTCCCGCGCTCCTCGAAGTCGCCGAGAAAGAATCCGAACTCCGCGCCGACGAAATTCGCGCCGAAGCGATTGAGAAAATGAAAGAGGATGTCGGCAGCGAAGTCGAGCGCCTCGTTCAGCTCAAGAAGATGGGGCACCCCGTCCGCGACGCCGAGATCGAGATCGCGAAAAAAGAGCAGGCCGATTTGGAAAAGTATCTTCTGGATACCCCGCTTCGGGTTGATTCGGTGCGGTTGATCCTCGCGATGACCTAGATTCCGCCGAAGGCGGCGGACAGGACTCCGCATGGAGATTAAAAGCAGGATCAGGAAAAAAAGGGGGCGGACTTAACAGGGTTAAGTCTGTGACCAAAGAGGGTTAAGTCCTACTTGAGATTCGACACAATCTGCGGGAAACTCGCCTTTTTCACTGCATCCGATGTCCCGACCCTCAAAACGCTCGCGTTCGCGTAAATCCGCGGCACGCAAATCCGCGAGCCGAGCCCGAAGACGTGCCCCTGAAAGCAAGCTCGTGCGCGTCCTGCGCAACCCGCTCTTTCGTCTCTTCATCATTGCAGGACTGATCGCCTCTTTCATCGGACTTCTCATCGGGGGAATGATCCTCTTTCAATACGACCGCGCTGCGGCTCGCTACGACATTTCAGCAGTCGGGCGCATGCCGCAGGAATCTGTCGTCCTCGATGCCACCGGTGAACAAATCGGCTACCTTCACGGCGAAGACATCGGAACCCCTGTTCCTCTTGATCAGATTTCACCCCACTTTCTCCATGCGCTCATCGCACGGGAGGACGGTCGCTTTTACAGCCATCACGGCGTAGATCATTTTGGACTTGTCAGGGCCTGGCTTCGCAACGCCCGCGAGAAAAGAACCGTTCAGGGAGCAAGCACGATTACGATGCAGCTCACGCGGATGAGCTACGGCCTCACCGGCAAAACGATGCAGCGCAAGCTCCTCGAAATGGCTATTGCCCGACGCATCGAAAGTAACTACACAAAAGACGAGATTCTCTACCACTACGTGAGCCGGGTTTTCCTCGGAACCGGCATGAACGGTATCGAGCAGGCCGCGCAGGGCTATTTCGGAAAACCGGCAGCCGCCCTCACCCTCCCCGAAGCAGCGATGGCCGCAGGCGTAATTCGCGCGCCGAACGGCTTCTCTCCTTTCAGAAATTACGACGCCGCTCTGCGGGAAATGCGCAGCACGCTCTGGCGCATGGAGGACGAAGGCTTCATCACTAAAAAAGAGGCCAAAGCAATGGAAACAGCGAGGCCGCCTGTTCAGGATCAGGCTATCTGGATGGAGATGCTTCGCGAGCATTCAAAGGTTTCCGAGCAGACCTATCTCCTGAAAATGGTGAACGATGAGGTGGACAAGCTCGTTCCCTCTCTCGCGGGAGTGGGAGGCCTCACGATCCGGACGACTTTTGATATGAGGTTGCAGACAGCAGCCGAAAAGTCACTCGTGAATCACCTCGACGAAATCGAAGCGCAGGCGGATTACCCGCACCCGAAAGCGGCGAATCATCAATCCGGCGACCCCGCCTACCTCCAGGCCGCGACGGTGCTCCTCGAAAACTACACCGGGGCGATGCGGGCAATGGTGGGGGGGCGCGATTTCTCTGAAAGTGCCTTTAACCGGGCCACGCAGGCACGCAGGCCAATGGGATCGATTTTTAAACCGCTCGTCTACGGCGCCGCCTTCGAACGGGGTCTTTTCCCGGGACAGTGGATCAGCGATGCCGAGATCAAAGAGGACGAAATTCCGTGGGCAAAAGACACATGGAATCCCGCGAACTCTGACGGGTTGTTCGGCGGAATGCTTCCCGCCTCGCAGGGCCTGATACGCTCCCGCAACACAATGACGATTCGGGTCGGAGAATGGGCGGGAATCAACAATGTCCTCGCGATGATGGAGCACGCCGGCCTCGGCGACCAACGTGAACTGGAACCTTCACCCACCCTCTATATCGGCACGACGGGCGCAACCGTAAGAGATGTCACGAGCGCCTTTTCTGTTTTTGCCACCGGCGGAATTCGTCACCGTCCCTATTTTATCGAAGCCATCGACGATCGCGACGGCACTCCCCTTTTTGCTCATGAAGACGCCAACTACCGCGTCCTTTCATCCGGAGCAGCCTGGCTGACTTCCAATATTCTCAAGCAGGTCATGCAACCGGGCGGAACCGCTGCCTCGATCCGCGAAATGGGATTCACCGCACCTGCCGGAGGAAAAACCGGAACCACGAACGACTTTTTTGACGCCTGGTTTGTGGGCTACACGAGCCGCCTTTCCGGCGGGGTCTGGCTCGGACTCGACCAACCCGAAACGATTATGAAAGGTGCCTACGGCGGCCGCATAGCCCTTCCGATCTGGAAGGAGATCATGTCCGAAGCGCAGAATATCGGTTACGAATTCACTGACTTCGCCGAGCCCGAAGAAGTCATTGCGATGGAACTCTGCCACGAATCAGGACTTCTCGCCGGAGATGGCTGTCGCCGCGCCGAAACGGTTTACGTCGAAGAGGTTCCACATGACCTCATCCCCCGCAAGTTCTGCAAAAAGCACTAAGTCGGCGTTACCCGCCTACCAACTGCTACTCGTATCCGGCACGTGTCCGAGATCAGCGACCATGCAGGAAAGGTAAGGAATTCCGCTTTCAGGAACCATCCCCATCCCTATGTATCCGGATGCAGCAAAACTGTCCGCAGCTCCAAGCTCAGGGGGCAACGGTGCCTGCGACCCGCATGGTGTGATATACTCAATCAGCCTTTCTTCACCTACAAGAGAGTGAAAGTTCAAGGTGTCGCCGGGCTCGAGCTCATTCAAATTCTGATAAGACCGAACCGCCTTCTGCACCGTCGCGATCGTCATAATGCACTTTGCCCGGTTCGTGCCTTCCTTGTAACTGGCCGCACCGACAAAAAGGACGCTGATAAGCCCCAGAAGCACCGCGATCACCAGCGTGATCTCGATAAGAGTGAATCCCCTACGGGAATAAATTCGATTTTGAGAGATTTTCATTCAATTGAAACATATAAGGAGACTTAATTATAACTCTAATGGAGAGTATGGCAAATATGATTCACTTTAAAGATCTGACATTCCTTTAATTTCAACATCCCGAGTTGTTTCCCGCTCATTCCGAGGCCCGGGAAACCCGCAGGTGATTCTGCGAACTGTCTTTACCTGACAAACCTTCAAAAAGGAGACCGATCAGCCTCCCTGACTATACAGCTTTGAGTAGTCCTCATCGGACTTCAGAATCGGCACATTGAGTTCTTCAAGCAAAGTTCGAATCGCTTTCCAGTCCCACTCGCGCTCCGGCAGTCCTTTGGGTGAACTGGCAACATTGCCACACTGAAAACACAACTCAATATGCCCCATAGCCTTCCCGTCCCTGTCGAAAAATACAAAACCATGGTGAGGCAGGTAGCAGAAGGCGCCTGACTTCCGCTCCTGCGACGAACGAAGTGCCTCCTTCAATCGTTCAATCTGATCATCAGAGAGCTTCGCACCTCCCTGATTGATAACCCCTTTGTGAAGCCGCCCCTTCCTTAGCAACGACTTATTCCCCTCTTCCTGTGCATAGTCATATACATAGGCACGAACCTCGTAAACCTCCCACGGCAACCAACCTGCGCTGACGCTGACTCCGCTACAGAGGAGCAGAGATATAGTTAAGATAATTTTCACTAAGGGACTTATCCCCGTCTTGCGGGTGGCTGATTTCCTCATCTTCTGCAGCCCAGGTTAAAGGAGCATCCGCTACAGGGTCAAGCCGGATGCCATGCTGCGTCCCTTGATCGGGCTGAAACATCGAACTGACGCATTCCGGAAAATGGTTTAGATTCCCTTAATGAATCGCCTATTGCTCATTCCGTTTATCGCTCTGCTTGCGCAGTGCCGCTCTGTTCCCGACGACGATTCGGGTGCGCCTGCACCGGTCGCCGGCGGATCAAATGAGTTGCAGCAAATCATCAACGTCTCCGCCTACGACCCCAAGGAACGGCAGCGCGAGGGAAATGGCTTTTCCCAGCACGATGTCTCAGCGCTCGCCGCGAACGGATCGCGGGGTCTCATTGCCCGCGCCGGAAAAGGCGGGAAACTCGATGAGAAGTGCGCCGACTTCGTCGCTTCCTCTGACAAAGCGGGAATGCTCCCGGGCCTCTACTACCGCGTCCAGAAACACGTCAGCCCGGTGACTCAGGCCGATCAATTTGTCGATCGAGCGCAGGCATTGGCGCGGGGAAGAAGCTGGAACGCCCCCTCGCTCCTCCTTTGCGGCGACTACGACGGCGATCTCTCTCTTTCTTCGATTCTCGCCTTCATGGATCGCGTCGAAAAACGCACCGGGATCGTTCCTGTCGCCTACCTGGAAAACAGTCAGGAACTGAAGCAGCAAACCAGTTCCGCTGACCCGCAAACAAAGGCTCGCATCGCCCGCGCCCCCTACTGGCTCGCGCTTTACTCCAGTGTCAGCGGAAGCGGCCCCGTCTATCCCGCCCCGGGCACGCCTGAAAACCTCGTGAAACAGTATAATCTCTGGCCCCGCTGGACGATGTGGCAATACGGCGGCGTCGAGTGGTCTGACGGAAAATCAAAACCGAAGGTTTTCTCCGACGGCACTTATCGCAACAGCCTCTATTTCGGCAATATCGACCGCCCCACCGAACGCAACGTCTTCCGCGGCTCCCGGGCGGAACTCACCGCCTTCTGGCAGCGACACGGCATCTCACTGCAGTGAAGAGTCGATTCGGGCAAATGGCTTTTGCAGGTGGATGCCTTTTTCGAAAAGGCATTCGGTAGCGAAGTGAAGACGCAATCTGGCTGAGAAATCCTCTAAGAATCCCTAACAAAAACGCGTCGAATTCCGGCTTGCCCGTCTCAGTCACTAATCCTAGGATACGAAAAATTTTATGACCGACTTGAAGTCCACAAAAGGGGATTGTGGATATCGTCCCTTCAGCGCTTTTGCACTGATCTGGGCGGTGACGACCCTTGCGCACCAACTGGCGTTTACTTTCTGGGCAGAGAGCTGGCAGGGGTGGATTCTTGTGATCACCGCTGCCGCCGTCATTTTCGAACCCTCCTGCGTTCTCAGGTTTGGCGCGATGGTTTTTGCCTCGCTTCTCAACCTCTGGCACAAACTCCCCTTTGTTCCCAATCACATTCTCTTCGAGGGGATGCTGCACCTCATTATGGTGCTGGCTTTTCTGGGATTTTTCTTCTTCGGCCCCGGTGTCACCGAGTTCCGTAAAATCTCGGCTCAATGGCTTCCCAAGTTGCGCTGGTTCTTTCTCGCCGTCGCGGTGAAGGCCGCTTATTTCCTCATCCCGGGGATTCCCCACGGCTATGTCCCCGGCGCTCTCACGACCCTCTTCATGCTCATCACCCTCGGGCGGCTTCTCTTCGGTCTGCCGCCTTTGGAGCAGGGGCGCGACTATCTATCCCGCTTTGCCCCCGTGATTCGTGTCGCCATCATCATCATGTACTTCTGGGCCGGCACGCAGAAGCTGAACCGGGACTACCTCAATCCGGAAATTTCCTGTGCCGCAAAACTCCACACCGAGATCGCCGCCTACTTCGGCCCGCTCATCCCCACTGCGAACTGGGCTCTGCACGGCGCGATATGGGGTTCCTACCTTTTTGAATTCGGGATCCCGATTCTGCTGCTGTTTCGCCGGACCCGTTTCGCCGGCTTTCTCGCCGCAGTCTTTTTTCATCTCTGGCTCTCGATTCACCCCGCTGCCGGTATTTTCAGCTTCAGCTCGTTGATCCTCGCCGTGCTGATTCTTTTCCTTCCCCTCGGGTGGGGCGAACGCCTTCAAGGCTCATGGAATCGTCAGCTCGCCTGGCTGGGACGGGGATCACCGGAACGGGGGCGCAAGATCGCAAAATGGCTCGCCGTTGGAGGATTTTTCGTCACCCTTATCATCCAGGGTGTGCTCTATCTCACCCATGGGCGCACTTACGAAACCTTCTTCAGCGCCAACCGCGTTGGCTTCGTGGCCTTTTTCATCTGGGGCTGCTGGATTGGCGGATGCTACCTCCTCGCGGGCTGGCAGGGGCGGAAAGAGGACCTCGGTCTCCCCAACCGGGCTCGCTGGAGCCTCGCCTGGATCGGATTGCTCCCCGTGCTCCTCAATGGCGTCTATCCCTGGGTCGGTGGACGCACCCAGACTTCCTTCTCGATGTATAGCAATCTCCGCTCCGAGGGGGAATCGAACCATCTCTTTTTCAAGCGGAAGGACTTTTTCAAGCTTCAGGGCGATATGATCGAAGTCCTGAATTCCGAGCCGGATATTCTCGCTCCCTCGAAACGTCCCCGAGGCATCCAGCAGTTTGCCAATATCGGTCACCGCATCATTCCGTGGTTTGAGTTCCGCCGTCTCGTCAGCGAGATGCCCGGTGATTTCGAAGTGAAATACAGTCACCACGGCGAGGTCCGGGAACTGGGGAGAAAAGAGGGGGAGAATTTCGGTGATGAAGCCGCTTTTGAACCGCTACCGCTCTTCGCGAGAAAGTTTCTCTGGTTCCGGAGACTCGAAAGCCTCGACGGACCGATGTGCTGCACGCACTGAGGGAGCGAAGAGTATCCCCCCCCTCAATCTTTTTCTTTTTCTTACTCTTTTTCTTAATCTCCCGACAGAGACTCACGCCGCATCCCTCTCGACGATCTGTTCCAAGTGAGCCTGCAGGAGCTTCGTTTTTAGAAAAAGATAAGGATAAAGATAATGAAAAAGAGCCAATGACCCGGAAGTCATTTCCTCAACGCGCGGGCAATTTCAGAGCCCACAAGTCATAACTGAGGTGAGCTGAAAGTTTGGACCACGTGTTAAGATAATGACACGTGATGGAATTAGAAAAACGAAGACGATATACCCGTGAGTTCAAAGCCCAGGCCGTAGAGCTGGTAGAGGCGGGTCGACCTGCTCAGGAAGTGGCTGAAGAATTAGGAGTGGCTGCCGTGAACCTCTACAAGTGGGTGCGCCTAGCGAGGGAGGAAGCGGCCGCTTTGCAGCTTGAGAGCGAAGGACGACTCGATCCGCGACAGCGGATCGAGGAGGACGTAGCGAACGAGCTGCAAAAGTTGCGCCGAGAGAATGCCAAACTTGAGATGGAAAATACGATCTTAAAAAAGGCCGCCGTGATCCTAGGGACTACTCCCGAAAAGAAAGACGCACCATGATTGGGGAATTGCGGCATCAAACAGGAGGTAGCGTGCGCCAAGTCTGTCACAGTCTTGGGCTGCCTAGAAGCAGCTACTATCGAGAGGCAACAGAGAGCGCGTCTCAGAGAAATGATCGTGCCTTGGGTGATTATATTGAAATAATTTTCAAAAAGCATCGTGGTCGCTACGGCTACCGGAGAATCCACTCTGAACTACATGACGAGGGCCACTCCTGCGGTACCTCTCGAGTGCGACGAATCATGAAGGCTAAAGGGTTGAGAGCTATCCAGCCCCGTCACTTTGTGCCGCGCACGAGTGACGGCCGGGCTGATGCTCCCGCCGCGAACTTGTTGCTTCGTGAACCCCTCCCGCTGCGAACCAATCAAGTGTGGGCAGGTGACATCATTTACGTTGCTGCGGCGAAAGGATGGCTCT
>JAYWLB010000122.1:0-33596 GCA_035967665.1 Verrucomicrobiales bacterium BCK34 | reverse complement strand
TGCAGGAAATCCTCCCGGATTCCTCTACTTTCGCTACCCCGCGTAGAGAATCTGCGTGAGCATTTCTCCGCCCGGCCTCTTCGCAGGAAATCCTCACGGATTCCTCTACTTTCGCTACCCCGTGTAGAGAAACTGCGTGAGCATTTCTCCCCCCGGCCTCTCTGCAGGAAATCCTCACGGATTCCTCTACTTTTGCTACCCCGTGTAGAGAAACTGCGTGAGCATTTCTCCCCCCGGCCTCTTCGCAGGAAATCCTCACGGATTCCTCTACAGGATTGAAACTAACGCGCTTCCAACCACGCGACGAAACCTTCAAGAGCCCGTCCGCGATGGCTCATGCCGTTTTTGATCTCCGAGGACAGCTCACCGAAAGACTTCTCATAGCCGCCGGGAATGAACACAGGATCGTAACCGAATCCGCCCTCACCCGTCATTGCATCGGCGATGCGACCTTCGACCGTTCCATCAAATTGCGCCTCAACCTCGCCGGCACGCGCCACCGTGACAACACAGCGAAATCTCGCAGACCGCGAAGCGCCGGCATACTCAGGCTTCGCGAGCTCTGCGATCAGCTTTTCACGATTGTCCGCGTCAGTCGCATCTTCCCCTGCATAACGCGACGAATAAATCCCCGGCGCGCCCCCGAGCTCATCGACCTCGAGGCCCGAATCATCCGCAAGAATCAGCGCATCGGGACGTTCCCTGCTTGCAGCGAGCGCTTTAATCGTGGAATTCGCAGCAAAAGTTTCCCCATCCTCCACCGGCGGCTCCATTCCCGGGATCGCAGTAAGATCGGTAATTTCATCAAAATACGCACCGAGAATTGTGCGAATTTCGCCGGTTTTGTGAGCGTTATGAGTGGCAACAAGGAGCGTTCCTGACATGTCTGAAGTCTTACGGGCGAAGTTTTAAGTTTCAAGCGAAGATCGCCGCTGCCTGTGATAGAGTCCACCAATGGGAAAACCCAAAACAGAACTGCTCGCCCCTGCCGGAAACTGGGATTGCGCCCGCGCTGCCGTTGCGAACGGAGCCGACGCCATCTACTTCGGCATGCCCACGTTCAACGCCCGGATCCGCGCGGACAATTTCAGTCCTGACGATCTCCCTGAACTGATGGCATTCCTCCACGAGCACGGCGTTCGCGGATTCGTCGCTTTCAACACTCTTATTTTCCCTGCAGAACTGGAAGCCGCCGCCGAACAACTCCGGCTCCTGAGCCGCTCCGGCGTCGATGCCATCATCGTTCAGGATCTCGGGTTGGCGAAAATGGCCCGGAAAATGGTCCCGGATCTCGACGTTCACGCCTCAACCCAGATGACGATCACCTCGCCGGAAGCGCTCGCTTTCGCGAACGAGCTTTTCCAACTCGACCGCGCTGTCATCGCGCGGGAAAACTCGATGAAAGAGATCCGTCTTTTTCATCCCACCGAACCCGGAGCGGTCGAACTCGAAACCTTCGTCCACGGTGCCCTTTGCGTCGCCTACTCAGGTCAATGCCTCACCAGCGAATCACTCGGCCAACGCAGTGCGAACCGGGGTGAATGCGCCCAGGCCTGCCGGATGCCCTACGAACTCGTCGTCGACGGTGTTACCCGCGACATGGGCGACAAAAAATACCTACTCTCCCCCCAGGACCTTGCGGGAATCGATCAAGTTCCTCAACTCATCGAACTCGGCGTTGTCAGTTTCAAAATCGAAGGCCGACTCAAAACGCCGGAATATGTCGCTGCGGTGACACGAGCCTATCGCAAAGCGATCGACGCGGTTGCAGACGATAAACCGGAACGCGCCAGCGATCAGGATCGGTACGAACTTGAAATGGCGTTTTCCCGCGGACTCTCCAGTGGCTGGCTCGAGGGAATCGACAACAAGCGACTCGTCCACGCCCGCTTTGGAAAGAAACGCGGAGCCTTCGTTGGAAAGGTCAGCCGGATCGGTGATGACTGGGTTGAATTCTCCGGCTACGGCTCTGTCAAAAACGGAGACGGGATCGTTTTCGACACCGGCAAAAACACCGACCGGGAACAGGGCGGCCGCGTCTACGAAACCGATGGCAACCGACTCTATTTAAAACGGGGCAAAGTCGAATCCGGCCGCATCGAACTCGGTGCCCGCATCTGGAAAACAGACGACCCCGCGCTCAACGCGAAGCTGAAAAGCACCTACGAGCGGGAACATCTCCCGACGCGAAATCTGCGAGTGCAATGGACGGTTTCGGGAGCCGCCGGCGAACCGCTCGTCCTCACCGATGAGACCTCCGGCATCTCCGTTTCATCGGAGACAAATCTCGAACAGGCCCAGAATCGCCCCCTCACCCGGGAGCTTCTCGAAAAGCAGTTCAGCCGCCTCGGGAACACCGTCTTTGAGCTGGGTTCGCTCGAAGTGAACCTCAACGGCGAAGTCATGCTGCCGGTCTCAGACCTCAACCGGATGCGTCGCGAGATCGTTGAAAAAATCGACGTTTTCCGTCTCAACGAATACGACAATCGCAGCGAACTTGCCACCAGCGTCACTGATCTCCTTCCGGAGAAAACCGCTCCCTCCGCCGAAACGGAACTGCGCCTTCTCTGTCGCACCGAAGAACAAATCGAAGCAGCAATCGAGGCGGGACTGAAAACCCTCTACATCGATCTCGAAGACGTCCGGCGCTACAAAGCAGTGGTTGCCCATGTGCGGGATTCTAATCCTGACATCCGCATATTTTTGGCGACACCCCGTATTCAGAAAGCGGGCGAGGTTGGCCTCTTCCGCATCGTCGAGAAGGCAAAACCCGACGGAGTTCTCGTGCGCAACCTCGGCGGCATCCAGCATTTCAAAAACCATCCGGATCTCAAAATGATCGGCGACTTTTCGCTCAACGTCGCCAATGCGCTCAGCGCGGGGATTTTGATGGACCAGGGCTTTGAAAACCTGACCGTATCCTACGACCTCAATATCGAGCAGGTAGTGGGCTTGTTAGATACAACACCTCCGGACTGGTTCGAGCTGACCCTGCACCAGCACATGCCGATGTTTCATATGGAGCACTGCGTCTTCTGCACCTTTCTTTCCGAAGGAAACAACGTCACAAACTGCGGCCGCCCCTGCGACACGCACGAAGTTCAGCTGCGCGACCGCGTTGGGCAGTTGCACACCCTCACTGCGGATGTCGGTTGCCGCAACACGCTCTACAACGGACGCGCTCAGAGCGGCGCTCGATTTTTCAACGCACTCACCGGAGCGGGGCTTCGCCGCTTTCGCGTCGAGCTGCTCAAGGAAAACAAAGTCGAAGCGGCCGAGACGATCGCCGCCTATCAGGCATTGCTCAGCGGCGACGATGAAGGTGGCCGGCTCTGGGAAAGGTTGCAGCTGGACTCGAGGCTTGGTGTGGTTGAAGGGACTCTGGAAGTCGCCGGGCGATAGGAAATCGACGGGTTGGTGCGGAGAAGAACGCCGAGGGCGATCCGAACGCTCTCACTTCCCGGCGCTCTCCGGGCGAGAAAAAGTAGAATGGGTTTTCAACCCGTTTTCGGAGACTCGCGCCGTTGCCATAAGCGGATAGGCAGTGAACACGGGATGCAATCCCATGCTACAGCGCGGCAGCCGCCACGAACCGCTTCTTCAACTCAAGATCGTTCGGGCTCAACGCCACCAACAACCACTCCCCGGCGCAAATCGCCTGGCAAAAAGTAGAATGGGTTTTCAACCCGTTTTCGGAGACTCACGCCGTTGCCACAAGCGGATAGGCAGTGAACACGGGATGCAATCCCATGCTACAACACTACTGACGCAGCGGCCTCAACGAATTGTTTCACCAACTCGAGATCCTTCACGCCGGGTGAAGATTCGACACCACTGGCGACATCGACAGCTGCGGGTCGCACTTGCCGGATTGCTGCGGCGACATTCTCCGGGGTTAAACCTCCCGCCAAAACGATCTGGCGGTCCGGCCATTGCCTCACCGCTTTCGCACCGAGCGACCAGTCCATCGTTTCGCCGCTGCCTCCGTATTCAACCGGCGCATACGCATCGAGAAGCAAAGTGCCGCCCGGAAAATCCGCAGCCGCTTCGAGCATCGCCTCGTCCTTAATCCCGAGCGCTTTAAAAACAGGTAAACCCTGTTGGATCAGTGACTCAACCCTGTCAGGTGTCTCGTCTCCGTGGAGCTGAAGCCAGTCAAGCCCTCCTGACTCGTAGAGCTCGCGCAGCTCGTCGTCAGTCGCATTCACGGTCACCGCAACACGCGGCACGACGCCTTTCAACTCGAGCAACCAGGGAAGCGCTTCCTCCAGAGAAATGAAACGCTTCGACTTCGGCCAGAAGTTGATCCCGAGCGCATCGGCTCCGGCATCAACGACCGCGAGAGCCTGCTCCCCGGTTCTCACGCCGCACACCTTCACCGCGGTGCGATCAGGTGTGTTCGTGAAAACAGGAGCCGTCATTACGACGTTTAGAGCTTGGCGAGAGACGCGTCGAGAGCGGCAAGCAAGTTGCCAATCGTCTCTTCGGTCTCATCACCCATGTTCGAGATACGGAAAGTCGTTCCTTTGATCTGACCGTAACCTCCGTCGAGTGCGATGGAGTGTTCCTCGCGCATGAGTTTCTGCAGCTGTGCCACGTCGATTCCCTTGTTGTTTTTCACACAGGTGAGCGACTTGGAACGGAAGCCTTCAGGAGCGAAGAATTCAAAGCCGTTCGCGTTGATCCAGTCGTGAACGATGTTGTTCAACTTTTCGTGGCGGGCGAAACGGTTTTCGATTCCCTCGGTGAAAATCTTGTTCACCTGATGGCGAAGTCCGTAAATCGTCGCGATGCACGGCGTGCTCGGCGTCATCGACTTTTCCTGATTCTTTTTAAACTCGATGAAATCGAAGTAGTAACCGCGGTCATCCACGCTCGCAGAACGCTCAAAGGCGCGATCCGAAACCGTAAAGATCGCAAGTCCCGGAGGAAGCGCGAGCGCTTTCTGGCTGCCGGTAAGGAGCACGTCCACGCCGAGTTTGTCGAATTCGATAGGGACAACGGAAAAACTGGAAACCGTATCAGTCACGAGAAGGACATCGTCGTATTTGCGAACCACCGCAGCGACCTCCGCGAGCGGGTTCATCACGCCGGTCGAGGTTTCGTTGTGAATGAAAGTCACGGTATCGAACTCACCGGTCGCGAGCTTGGCGTCGACATCTGCAGGATCGACAGGAGTGCCCCAGTCATACTGAAGTGCCTCTGCGTCCTTTCCGCAACGAGCGGCGACTTCGACCCATTTGTCGGAAAAGGCTCCGGAGCAGCAGCAAAGCACTTTTTTCTTCACAAGGTTGCGAAGTGAGCCCTCCATGACTCCCCAGGCGGAGGAAGTCGAAAGAAAAACGGGCTGCTTCGTGCCCATCATCTCCTGAAGACGGGAATGAATGTCATCATATAGGGCTACAAAGTCCTTGGAACGGTGCCCGATCATCGGGGCGGCCATGGCTTCGTAGGTATCCGGAGAAATTTCAACCGGGCCCGGGATATGCAGTCTGATGTGATCGCTCATAGTGTCTCGCAATAAGGACTTTGATTGGAAAAGCACAAATCGAAATTCATATCGATGCGGGTGAATGCGGAGCGAGAGCGCACTATGAGGTAATTTTGCCGTAAAAAGGCGCAGAATTCGCAAAAAGCAGGAGCCTTCGGACCGGTCAGGCAAAAACGGATTAACCGCTGATGAGCACTGATGAGACGCCAATCAAGCCCCACGAAGAACGATGAACGAAGAACGAAGAACGAAAGCCCCCTCAGTCCGGCAGGACGAGCGGTCGCTTTTCGCCTTTGCTTCGGATCCAGTCGACGGCCTTTTTCACCGGCTTGAGCTTCATAAGACGGATCTCAAGCCCCCGCTTTCCGGGGAAATCCATAAGAAGCAGGCCAATGAGCAAAGTAAGAACGCCCTGTCCCGGGGTGAGAAACATGATCAGCCCCCCGACTACGAGAATACCGCCGATGAGATTTTTGAGAATGAGAAAGAGGACACGGAGAACGGGATGTTGTTCGCGAAGCTGTTCGGCAGCTTCACTGTCTTCGAGGAAATAATCGTAAGGCATCCGCCGTATCACAATAGGCACAGCGACAAAACTCACGATGACCGTGGCCAGCGAAATTGCGCCAACCCAGTAGAACACCTTATCGTGCTGCCGAACCCATTCCCATTGCTCTATGAGCCAATCCATAACGATGAGACGGATGGCAGGGAGGAACGATTAGCCCTATTTCATGTCCCGTGAGCGTGGCTCGCGGTGAACGGTGCTGGCAGAAGTCGCCGAAGTCACGAAAGGCCCACCCTCGAGAGGGGCGCGATCGGTGAAGGCCACGTCGGGCATTTCGCTGGGACGACCGGCGAGCGGAAAATCCTTACGAAGCGGGAAGAAAGGATACCCCTCCCACATGAGAATGCGGCGGTGGTCGGCGAGCCCTTCAAACTCAATTCCCATCATGTCGTAGACTTCGCGCTCATGCCATCCAGCAGTAGGCCAGAGATCGGAGACGGAATCGACTTTCTCCCCTTCGGGAAACTTGAACTTGATACGGAGGTGATTTTTTCCCCCGTTACTCAGAGCATAGAGCTCGTAAACCATCTCCCAACGGGGATCTTCGCCCATATTGTCGAGACTGCTGACGTCAATGAGGTAATCAAACCCGAGTTCGTCACGACAGAATTGGAAAATCTCTTTCGCCTTCGCCTTTTCAACGATGGCAGTGTGCTCTCCACGAAATTCGACAGTCGAAAGAATTGAATCTCCGAACTTATCCTGAAGAGAGGAAATAGAAGCAGCGCTCATAATGGGCAGTTGGTTGAAAAATTAAGGATGCGCGGTCACTTCGGCGGCGTCGGGCTCTTCCTTGCGGAAGTGAGCGACAGACGATTCGGACTTCTCAATCTTGTCCTGCAACTTCATCAACCCTTCGAGCAAAGCTTCGGGGCGCGGAGGACAACCGGAAACGTAAACGTCGACAGGGATCAGATTATCAATCCCCTGAAGCACCGCGTAGCTGCGATACATCCCGCCGGAAGAAGCACAGGCACCCATCGCGATGCACCACTTGGGCTCGGGCATCTGGTCCCAGACACGCTTCACCGCGAGGGCCATTTTGTAAGTCACGGTTCCCGCCACAATCATGACATCGGCCTGACGTGGAGAAAATCGCATCACCTCGGCTCCGAAACGGGAAATATCGAAACGGGAAGCACCCGTCCCCATCAGTTCGATCGCACAGCAGGCAAGCCCCATTGGCATTGGCCACAAAGAGTTTTTCCGCATCCAGTTGATTGCGGCATCAGTCTTCGTGAAAATAATGTTCCCTTCGATTTTAGAATCGTAGGCGGCGTATTGCGTTTCGGCTTCGGACATCGGCAAAATGGCAGGTTTCAAGAGATGTTACGTCCCCGAAAGACGGTATCAACCCGTTTGTGAAATTTTTCACAAGCTGCTCAACACATCACTCTCGCCGATTTCAGGCCCTCTTTTTCCCTTGCTGCCTTTCCGGAGTCACCCTATATCAGAAAATGATTCGTCCTGAACTCGACCCCAAGTCAGAACCCCGAGCGCTCCACGATCTCAAGTATGAAGAACTCGTGGAAATGATCGACGTGATCAGCGATCCCGAGACCGATGAGGAAACGGGAAGCTATTACGAGCAGACCATTGAGCTGACGATGCCCGGAGCCCGCGTCGCTGATTTAATTCTCTGGCCCGACGATTGGTTCCAGGACGATTCCATGGCCGATGTTGACCTCAGCCCCGCCGAAATCGCCAGTTATGTGCTCGCGTGGACCGGCAGCAAACTGAGAGGCACCGAAAAAATCACCCTTCCGAAAATCCCGAAGTCGAAACAATCCTGAGCCTGCGGCGACCGGGGACACCGGCAGGTTTACCGGGAAGCCTGCGATGCGGGAGCCTATACGGAATGAATCCTCATTCCGCTACTCCCAGCGTAGTGAAAAAACTGTAGCGGAGCGAGAATCGTTCCGGAACCGCAAAGCCGCTCCGAAACCTTCTCACTGCACGCAGGGGAAGTGACCTTACCCGAGGTTTTCCGCAATCCGGCGGCACACTTCTTCGACATTCTCACGACTGTTGAAAGCGGAGATGCGGAAGTAGCCTTCACCGGCTGATCCGAAACCGGAGCCGGGTGTGATCACGACCTGAGCCTCTTCAAGCATGCGGTCAAACATACCCCAGGAAGTGACGCCCTCAGGACATCCAACCCAAACGTAAGGGGCATTGATGCCACCGAAAACAGAAAGTCCGATTGCTTCGCACGCTTCACGGAGCAACTTCGCATTGCTCATGTAACCTTCGATGAGAGTGGCGACCTGCGCTTTTCCCTCTTCGGAAAAAACCGCAGCAGCACCGCGCTGAACGGGGTAGCTCGCGCCGTTGAACTTCGTGCTGTGACGGCGTGACCAAAGCGGGTGAATCGCCTGCTCGGAACCGTCTTCGGTATACCCTTTGAGCGCTTTGGGAATCACGGTGTAGGCGCAACGCGTTCCGGTGAATCCCCCGTTTTTGGAGAAAGAACGGAATTCGATGGCGCATTCATGAGCCCCTTCGATTTCAAAAATAGAATGAGGAACGTCGTCTTCCTGGATGAATGCCTCGTAGGCCGCATCGTAGAAGATGATCGACTTGTTCTCTTTCGCATAAGCCACCCAGGCTTCGAGTTGCTCACGGGTAGCAGTCGCTCCGGTCGGATTGTTCGGGTAGCAAAGATAAATCAGATCGACCTTCTCTGCAGGAATCGCAGGAACAAAATCGTTCGCGGCATTGCAGGGAAGATAAACGAGGCCGTCGTATGCTCCGTTTTCGTCAGCTTCACCGGTATTGCCGATCATGACATTGGTATCAACGTAAACGGGATAGACCGGATCAGTGATCGCGATCTTGTTTCCGGGACCGAAAATGTCGAGGATGTTGCCGCTGTCGCACTTGGAGCCGTCAGAGATGAAAACTTCGTCAGCTGCGATGCCGAGATCGGCATACTGATTCTCCACGATCGCCTCACGCAAAAAGCCGTATCCCTGTTCCGGACCATATCCACGAAAGGTTTCGGAGCTTCCCTGCTCATCAACCGCATCGTGCATCGCCTTGCGGCATGCTTCGGGAAGAGGCTCGGTGACGTCGCCGATTCCGCAGCGAATCAGCTTCGCTGCAGCCTCAGGATTCGCGTCGGTGAAAGCGTTTACGCGTCGGGCGATCTCTGGAAAGAGGTAACCGGCTTTGAGTTTCAAAAAATTGTCGTTAATGCGTGCCATGTCGTCTTGGTATAAGGGATTCTTTTTGGTATATGGAGGGTGAAGATGACGAATGATCAACGCTTTTTTCCCCGCGCGGCGCGAATTTTTTCGGCTCTCGCATCGGTGATCCTCATTTTCGGCACCGGTTTAAGAGCCGAAGAACGGGTCATCTTCGCTGACGACGCGATCTCCATCGCCCTCCCCCTCGGCTGGCAAAAGAGCGATTTGAACAAAGATAAAGTTCTCGCCGGTTTCGCGACGCAGGACAATCGAACCTCAGTTTTCTTCACGCGGTTCGAGGCGACCAATCAATCTTTTATGGTCGACCTGATCGACAGCACTCTCGCGAATTTTGAGCAAATCTACCGACTCGAAAACTACTCGAAATACAAAAAGGGAAAGGTGAAGGGCATCGACAAGGAGCATCAGGCGATCTTCGCCACCGTCGAAGGGACACACGAGAGAGATGACGAAACGAGCTTCGAGATGAAATTCTACCTCCTCACCTTCAACGTTGAAGATCGTTACTACCTCATGCAGGCGAGCACGACGATGCCGATCCGCGAAGCCCGCGAGCGACAGATCTATGAGTTGATTCGCTCCATTGTCGCCAAATAGGCAGGCAAAAAAATCTTATTGATCCTCTGATTTCTAAGATTACTTTAATTTGTGAAAATTATTGTAAAATCAATCATTCTTCTTTTTACCCTTACCTCACTTTCAGGCTGCGCGACTGGCGGTTTCGGTGGAAAGGAGTATGTCACCGTTGAGGCGACCGGATACTGCAAGTGTCAGGAGTGTTGTGGCTGGAAGCGGAATTTACTGATGCAGCCCGTCTACGCCTATGGTCCCATGGAGGGAGAGCGTAAAAAACTCGGCATCACCGCCTCAGGCTCGAAAGCCAAGCCCGGAAGAACCATCGCTGCGGACACGAGCATTTTCCCCTTTGGAACCAAACTGAAGGTGCCGGGATACGGAACCGGTGTCGTCGAGGACAGAGGCGGTGCGATCAAAGGCAACAAGCTCGACCTCTTTTTCAGAACCCACAAGCAGGCCCTCGAATGGGGACGCCAGACCGTTACCGTTGAAGTGCTGCGGTAGCCACGGGGGCGCAACCGGCGAGCGATCCACCTGTTTGCGTGAGCAATTCACACTGAAAGCGGACCGGATTCGGCCTACTTTCCAGCGTGAAGCTCCCGATTTTCATTCTGATCCTCACTATTTCCTTCGCCGCCCCGGCACAGGGGTTTGAGGAGGACGTGAGACCCTTTCTCGAAAAACACTGCCTGAGATGTCACGGCGGGGAGAAAACCAAGGGCGAAGTTGATCTTTCCGATATCAAAACGATGTCGGACGCCGAGTCCCGGTCCGAGCTGTGGGAAGCGATCTCCTTCGTAATCGAAGACCGGGAAATGCCGCCCGAAGACGAAGAGCAACCGTCGAAAGAGGAATTCGATGTCTTTTCCAATTGGTATGAAGATGAATTCCTCGGTGCCGCGGAAGCAAAGCCGGCACCGTTTAAGCCGCGCCGGCTTTCGGGTCCTGAATATCGGAATACGATGCGATCGCTCTTCGGATTTGACCTCGAAGTAAACATCATCGAGGCCGAACAGACCGTCGTGGAAAAATCGCTCGTCATGAAACTGCTTCCGACCGATCCGCCCGGGGCGAGCGGCTTTGTGAATGACACTCACGGGGCAAGACTTTCGACCACGATCTGGAGCCAGTATTCCTATCTCGCTGATTCCGCACTCGAAGAACTCTTCTCCCCGCCGCGATCGGCGGAACTCACCGCCCTCGTCGGCTCCCCGATCGAGAATGGACTATCCGGGGCACAATGCCGGAGTCTCATTGAGAATTTCACGACGAGAGCCTTCCGCAGGCCTGCCTCACTGGATCGGGTCAGGACCTCCTTCCAGCGCCTCGAGGGAAAAATCGGAACCGACCTAACCGATGCACTGAAGGCCGAATTGAAACTGGTTCTGATGTCCCCTGCCTTTCTCTACCGGGGCTTCCTCTTCACACCGGATTCTGACGGGGAACAACAGCCCGTTGACGATTTTGAACTGGCTGAAAGACTCTCCTACTTTCTCTGGGAGGACATGCCGGACGAAGAACTTTTCGAGGCTGCCGCGAATGGAGAATTGCGCAAACCGGAGATCTTCGCGGCACAACTCGATCGCCTCTTAGCTTCGCCAAAGTCGCGAACGCTCGCTGAAAGCTTCGGATCGCAATGGCTCCTTCTCGATCAGATCCAACACGATAAGAATGACCCCGCTTTTCTGGACGCTCTCGTAAATCAGCCGCTCGATTTCCTGAACTACCTCTTTACCGAAGATCGCCCCGTCATGGAGTTGATCGATTCAAACGTGACCTTCGCGAACAGTTTCACCGGTTCCTTTTACGGAGAAGATCGCAAGCAACTGACCCGATACCACAAACCGGTCGGAACCGAGGTCGCGGCACAGCCCAATCAAAAAATCAACCTGATCGCTTCGAAAGGAGCAAGGGGTGGAATCATCACGATGCCCGGCGTTCTGGGAATGAACCGCGGGCCAATCCTCCGCGGAACGTGGATGCTACGGCAAATCATGGGCGAACATCTCGGAGAACCGCCCGCCGATGTTCCACCGATCAAAAGCAGCCCCAAAGGGGAAAACCTGTCGTTCCGTGAGAGATTCGAACAACACCGCTCCGACAAGTCATGTGCGCTTTGCCACGATCGAATCGACCCGCTGGGATTTGCTTTGCAGGGCTACGACACCAAAGGAGCCCTCATCGCAAAAGGGACCGGGGCGAAGGCTGAAGAAATCGACGAATCCGGCCAACTCCCGGGCGGGGAATCGTTTCAAACATTTGTGGAGCTGAAGTCGATCCTCATCAGCAGCGAACGCGAGACGATCACGCGGAACGCCGTCGAACAAATGATGCGATACGCGCTCTGCCGAAAACTCGAGCGGAATGACGGCCCCGTCGTCGAGCAACTCACCTCGATGATCACGGAGAACAACGGCACCTGGCGCGACCTCATTCACGGGATTGCGAACAGCGTCATTTTCAGAGAAACTTTAATTCCCGCATCCCACTGACCCCATGAGCAGAAACTGGAATACCGATCGACGCACTTTCCTGCGCGGCGCAGCAGGAGCGCTTGTTCCCCTGCCGTTTCTCAACATCATGGAGAACGCCGTTGCGAAAGACCTCTCCGGAGAAGTCGTCCCGCCACTGCGTTTCATGACTTTGTTCAAGCCGAACGGAGTTCATCCTCCATCCTGGAACATCAACGGGGGAACGGAATTCGATTTCCGGATGTCCCCTCTCATGAAGCCCTTTGAAAAACACAAAGAGGACCTTCTCATTCTCGACAACATGGGAGACTTCGGCTTTTCCTCCCACGCCAATTCCGCACGCCGCTTTCTCTCCGGCCGGAGCGACAACACGACTACAGCTTCGATGGATCAGTTCATCGCTGACAAGATCGGAGGAGACACGCCCCAACGTTCCCTTGAATTGACGACTGAAGGCCTCTTCACAAATCAGATTGGCTGCAGCTACATTTCCTACGATCAGAAAGGCGATCCGATCCCCCGCGAGAGCGACCCGCAGCTGATCTTCGACCGGCTTTTCCGCAATCCGATGAGCGATCCCACTCAGCGGAAAAAGATGAGCAGCCTGCTCGATCATGTCGCTGATGACGCGCGATCGATTCAGAGAAAGTCAGGTCGCGAGGACAACGAGACGCTTGATGAGTATTTTACTGTCCTCCGCGAAACGGAACAGCGCCTCGATAATATGGGCGACACCGCCGCTGCCACGAAGGTGGATTTCACCCGGTTGGAACGGCCACTCCCCGCAGCCAACATCAACGAACAGGTCGAAACGATGCTCGATCTCATCGCCCTCGCGATGTGGACCGACCAGACCCGCTGCGTTTCCTACATGCTCGGGAACAGCAATTCCCGGATGATTTTCGACTTCCTCGGCATCACCGAACAGCACCATTACCTCTCGCACTTCTTCCGGAACTTCAGCCGCCACAACATCGACGCGCTCCTGAAAATCAGCCTCTGGCACATGGAGAAATTCGACTATCTCCTCACGAAACTGAAGTCTTACAAAGATCACAACGGCTCGCTCCTCGACCACTCCATCGTTCTTTACGGTTCGGGAATGGGCCACTCCGACAACCACACCGCGCAACGTATCCCCATCGTTCTTGCAGGAAACGCCGGCGGCAGGCTCAAGACGGGGCGCTACCTGCGATACGCCGAGAACCAGGATCTGAGTCGACTTCACCTGACATTGATGCAACAATTCGGAGTCGACCTTGAAAGTTACGGCGGCGCGACGAAACCGCTTGAAGGGCTCAATGGAGGCGAATTCGATGACTACCGGGAGAAAGCCTTCCAAACCTGGAGCAAAATCGAGGGCAACAAACTAACGGTTCAGGGGCGTTTGCGAATGTCCGAAAACCTCGACGAGGCGAAGGTCTTCTACATCGATGTCAAAGGGGAGAAGCCCGTCCGCATCGAGATCGAATTCAAAGACTTCCACGAATTCAATTTCCCCTATCACGTGGGAACCCCGATCCAGCTTTCCGGAACCGTTTCGAATAAAGACGGTCAACGAATTATGAGCAAGATCTCGCAGTTGATTTCGCTCTACGGAAACTCCAGGCCGGAAACACGAAATGGTTGAGGATTGAATCAATTCGATCCCTCTCAATTCTTGCCAATCCCCAAAATTCTGAGAGACTGCCCTGTCCCAGTTTCTTATGTCCGAACGTCCCCCCATCCAGGCAACTGGCCGAATCACCAAAATCCATACCGAAGGCCGGCTTTTTGAAGTGACGATGCCGAACGGCTACACCGCCTACGGAATTCTGGAAAAAAAGGGGCCTCCTGTTCCTGAAGGAGCCACCCCGCTCGATTGCGAAGTGACGGTGCTCTACTCCGCCTACGACATGAGCAAGTGCAAAATCCTCGACTGGAAAGTGCTCAGCTCGAACTAAACAATCATGGCACTGCTCGAAGTCAGAGACCTGCGAACCAGCTTTCACACCCGCGACGGTGTCGTCAAAGCGGTCGACGGCGTTTCCTTTGACGTCGAAGCAGGCCAAACCGTCGGCATCGTCGGCGAATCAGGATCAGGAAAATCCGTAACCTGCTACTCGCTCCTCGGCCTTATCCCGAAACCTCCCGGTCGCATCGAAGGAGGCGAAGCTCGATTCGGCGATCTCGATTTGCTTCAGCTCAACGAGAAAAAATTGCGCGGCGTTCGCGGAAAGCGCATCGGTCTCATTTTTCAGGATCCGATGACTTCATTGAATCCGTTCCTCAAGATTTCGACCCAGCTCATCGAACCACTTTTGATACACGAAGGCCTCTCCAAAAGCGAAGCGCTGAAACGGGCCATCGCCGAACTGGGCGCCGTCGGAATCCCCGATCCGGAAAAGCGAGTCCACAGCTACCCTCACGAATTCTCAGGAGGGATGAGGCAGCGGGTCATGATCGCAATGGCTCTGATCACGCGGCCGGAAATTCTCATCGCCGACGAACCGACCACCGCACTCGATGTCACGATCCAGCGGCAGGTCCTCGACTTGATCAAAGCGCGCCAGAACGAACTCGGAACCGCCGTGATTTTCATCACTCATGATCTCGCGGTTGTCTCGGAAGTCTGCGACTACGTCAACGTGATGTACGCCGGCCGATTCGTCGAGCGCGCCCCCGTAAAAACACTTTTCACGGCCCCGCGTCACGCCTACACCCGTGCGTTGCAGCGCTCCATTCCCGCAATGCAAACCAAGGGCGATTTGCTCTACACAATTCCCGGACTCCCCCCGAATCTCGCACAGAGTCTCGCAGGATGCGCCTTCGCTCCCCGCTGCGAAAATTCTCCCGACGATCCCGGGCACACCGAATTTCGCCCTCAACTCGTCGAGGTCTCACCTGACCACTGGGTCCAGGATTGCCCCGGCTGTCTCGCCGCCCCTATCGAAGTAGCAAAGGCGAACTGATACCTGCTGAATCTCAATCATACTGCCAAAGTGTCCTACCTCGAACTCAGCGAACTGACCCGTCACTTCACAAAACGTGATGGATTTTTAGGGAATCGTTCCACGACGGTGAAAGCGGTCGATGGCGTCACTCTTTCGATTGAGAAGGGCGAAATTCTCGGACTCGTAGGGGAAAGCGGCTGCGGAAAATCCACTCTCTCCCGGCTGATCATGCAGCTTCTTAGGCCGACCTCGGGCTCCGTGGTTCTGGAGGATGAGCGACTCGCTGAACTTTCCCTTCGTGAAATCAGAAAGAGAAGGCGCGATTTTCAAATGATCTTCCAGGATCCCTACGCGTCGCTGAACCCCCGCATGACGATTTTCAGCACCCTCGCCGAAGCGATCCGGACGAGGCATCCCAACCACGACATTATCGAACAGGCCGTCGCGGAACTGATGGAACGCGTCGGACTCGATCCCCGCTACATCCGCAAATACCCGCATGAGTTTTCCGGGGGCCAGCGTCAGCGCATCGCGATTGCCCGCGCGATCGGACCGGAGCCCAAGCTGATTCTCGCCGACGAACCCGTTTCGGCACTCGACGTTTCGATTCAGTCGCAGATCCTGAATTTACTGAAACAACTCAGAGCCGAGCTCGGGCTCACGATGATTTTCATCTCCCACGACCTTTCCGTGGTTCGCTACATCGCGGACCGGATCGCAGTGATGGATGAGGGCAGGATTGTCGAGGTCGGCGAAGCCGATGATCTTTTCGAAAACCCGAAATCGGAAACGGCGAAGACACTTCTCAGTGCGATTCCCAAGATCGATTTTGCCTCGTGACAGAGGAGTCCGCGATCCCGTCGCTCCATTGACACCAAAGGCCCGCAGCCTTATGGCTTCCTCATGATGAAGCCCACCTTTTCCGCCCTCGCCGCTGCGCTCCTTCTCTCAGGTTGCGGCGAAGAACAAGTCGCGGAGTCACCCACATCAGCCGATAGCACAATTCTTTTTGACGGCAGCAGTCTCGACGCCTGGGACTTTCCCGAAGGCAGCTGGAAGATCGATTCCGACGGCGCCCTCACCTGCAACATGGAGGAGATCACGACCAAAGACGGAGAGAAAAAGCTCAAGAGTCTCGGAGATATCTGGGCGAAAGGTGAGTACAGCGATTTCGAATTATCCCTCTCCTACAAACTCTCCGAAGGGGCGAACAGCGGAATTTTCTACCGCTCAACCAAAGAGGATTCCGTTCATCAGGGTTTCGAAGTTCAGCTCATGGACAACGTCGGATTTCAAAAGACCCACGGTGTCAAAGAACCACGAAAACGGAACGGCTCCTTTTATGACGGCATCGCCCCGACCGCCGATCCCGCGAACCCCGTCGGCGAGTGGGATACCCTCACGCTCAAAGCGGTTGGTCCCAATATCGTCTGCCACATCAACGGAATCGAGACCTTCAACGTCGACGTCAACGACTGGCCTGAAGTTGGCAAAAACCCCGATGGCACGACCAACAAATTCAAAATCGCGATCAAAGACAAACCGAAACGGGGTTTCATCGGGCTCCAGAATCACGGGCAGTATGTCTGGTTCAAAGACATCAAACTCAAGTCACTCGACTGAGACTCCGGGATTGCCACCATCGGGAAGCTCCGTCGAATCCCGGAGCGGGATTGCCTCTGCACCTATTCGCCCGAATTCGAGCGCTGCTTCAACCACGGAAAAAACATCCGTGAGGCCCACCCCGTGAGGACGGAAAACCCATCGAGATAAGAGGTGCTCGCGGCCCCCATGACGCGTTCGACGCCGACGCGTTCATCGAGGTTTTTGAAAACTTTCAAATCTTCGAGAACCCGCTTGGCCCGCTCGCCGGCATCAAGCTCAGTGGGAATCGTCGCGACATTCCAGAAGGCAATCAGTGACCAGATCAGAAGAACCATGGGGAAAAGCGTCTTCGTCATTCCCAGCGCCAGCGTCACCAGCCCGATGACAATGAGGGGCAGGCTCAGGTAAACGGTCCAGCGAATTACCGTAGTCCGCCAGAAGAGCGGCTTGTGCCCCTCAACGTGCTGAATTGCCTTTCCCGCCTGCTGCGCAGCCATTCCGAGAGCGGCGAATGAGGAGGCACCAAAATGCTGAGGGGAAAGGGAAATCTGCCGTCTCTCAGGAGAGTAAAAGTCATCGAGAATCCCGCGCCCTTTCACAACCGAAACATTGTCGATCCCGACACGCGCGAGCATTTTTTCGACAAGTTCCGCTCCAGTGATCCGGGACGCGATCGTAAATTCCAATTCCTGGCCATAGATCTTCCGAAAGCGGCTCTGCCCCCACATCGTGATCGCAAGAGCGATCATGAAGATCAAAATGAAAATCTGCATGCTGCTACGGTGCCATCAGATGCGTGAGAGGCAATACCGGAAAGGAAGTCACTCGATCGCGGTGAGGCAGCCGCGGACATTTCAATTCATCACAAACTTCACCTGTGAAGGATTCACTTCAAAAGACCTCGCCGGCCACGCTTCCCCGCACTCGGCATCCGAGACAAGCAAATCCAACGCCGTCACAAGACTTTCCTCCGGGTTTGCCCCCCGCAATTCCGACCGCCTCGCCCGCTGATGATTCCCGTAACTCTCCGACAACGCCTCGCTGAGCAATAGTTTCCCGACCTCGCCCGAAAGTGACTGAAAAGCCCCGCGATCCAATGTCGACATCAATCGAAAGACACCTGAATAGAGAAAATGCTGACTCACCCGCTGCCGGATTGAAAAGCCCTGCGGAAACAACTCGACCCACGGGCTCGTCGGCATGAAGTATGCCTTACCCCGCTCAGATGAATCAGCCTCTTGAACCACCCCCGAGAGCGCCATATCCGTGACCGCTTTCTGCACCGTCTTCCGAAACCATGCGGTCTCGGATGCTATCTCACTGAGTCCACAATCGCCCCGCTGATACATCCAAATCAAGATCTCAACTCTTGAGGTCACTCCAAAGAGAGCCCGGAATTTTAAGACCAGTTGTTCAGTGCCCCGAAAATTCGAAATGGGAGCAATACCACGCCTGTGAAACGGCAGCACTTCAGCAACCACTGAAGAATCCTTCCATTTTTCAATGCTCTGCCAGGATCTCAAACTCGGATTCGTCGCGAGAACACTCGAGGCAAGTCCCGCCATCGCTTCTGCATCTCCAAATCCGTAATCAGCTTGCATCCGCTTGATTCGGGCAATGCTCAGAAAATCAGAGAAGGTAAGAATCCATTCGAGAGAGGAATCTCTCAATCGGGGTTCATACTGAAAGAGCCGGGACGACGCGAGTATCAACGCTTCAGGATCGACGCACCACGTTACCGGTTGCCCCTTTGACGAATACCCACCAGCACCAATCGCTGCCCATTGATCCCACAAACGAGACGCAATTGCTTCACGATATCGCTTTGCGAAATGCTCAAACTGCTCAGTTTCCATCGATAAATCCCTCCAATTCGTGACGAGCTGCCCTTACTTGAATCTCCCCGACGAGATCATGCTTCAACACCCGGGCAAGAGCCAATTCAAGTTCTTCCGAACTCGGCGAAAGCGCCTTCAAATCAGTTCTGTCTCTTTCCTCGACACGTCCGAAACAGGCATAAACCTTCAGGAAGATCTGAGCTTCTCTTTTCAGAAAACTCACTCTAAGCCTGTTTCCAAACGCACATTCTTCGAGATTTTGAAAACACCGGGATGGCAGAATCGACAAGAGATCCATCACCAGCGATGTCGCGGAGTTAATCCAATTCTCAGGCAATGCTTCCTGTTTTGCGACCCGCTTTACCAACCGGAGAAACCAATCAGGGAGAGGATTTCCGGCTTTAAGATCACCTTCCATATCGCGCTGCGCGAACACATCCAAATCATGCGTCGAACGATTTACGGTCCCGTTGGCGATCAACGCAGCCCCGCCGGAAACCACCAGTCGAAGATCCGGCGTTCCCTCGGCATCCATGAAATCCCCCAACAACTGAAGGAGGGATGTCATTCTTTCACGTTCCATCATGCAGCATACTACCACAAAGAAACGCCATTTAAAACACCTTGTTTGGATATTTTAAATACCATTGAATGACATCCTAAATAACCCAATCCCCCGCATCGCTGTCTTCGGGGATCAGTTCGGACAGGGAAATTCCCTCGCAACTGGCGTGCAGCGCATCATTGGCACGGACCCAGGCATCGTGAACCGCTTTTGCGGAAGCGCCACCATTTCCCGGGCTCGCTTCGATCAAATCCCCCCCTTCCATCGCAATCGCGATTTCTGCGAGACTGATCTCATCGGGGTGCCTCGCAAGGAGATATCCTCCGTTTTTCCCCCTCCGACTAATAACCAAACCGGCCTGGCGAAGCTTCGTAAGTATCTGAACGAGATAGTTCGGGGACAATTCCTCCAGTTTGGCCAGTTCTTCAACTTGCCGAACGCGGTCCTCCGCGTAGGTTCGCGCGAGTTGTGCCAGCACCTGACACGCATATTCAGTCTTTAAGGGTAGACGCATTAAAAAGGGCTTGCGAAACAGGAAATACAATACCTTAGTAAACGACGCAACTTTAAAATATTTAGAGTTTCTCATCACAACACACGTGACTCATGGCTAAATCAGCAAATGAAGGCATCAAGGATGCCAGCAACTATCTCCGCGGAACGATTCTCGACGGCCTCGCCAATTCTGCGACGGGCTCTCTTTCGAAGGACGACCAGCAGCTCACTAAATTTCACGGCACCTATCAACAGGACGATAGAGACATCCGCCAGGAGCGCCGTAAGAAGAAGTTGGAACCCGCCTTTTCATTCATGATCCGGGTTCGCATGGCCGGGGGCGTCGCAACCACGAAGCAGTGGCTCGAGATGGATCGCATCGCAGGGGAGCACGCCAACGGGGCTCTCAAACTGACGACGCGTCAGACCTTCCAGTTTCACGGAGTGATTAAGAACAACCTCAAGAAGACGATCGCGGAGATCAACTACGCGCTTCTCGACACACTTGCCGCCTGCGGAGATGTGAACCGCAACGTGATGTGCAACCCGAACCCGCACCAGTCGAAGGTTCACCCTGAAGTGATCGAACTCTCACGCAACCTCTCCGATCACCTCAGTCCCCGCACTCTTTCCTATCACGAAATCTGGCTGGACGATCCGACCGGCGAGAAGATCAAAATCACCCGTGGGCCACACCTCGTCGGCGAGAAAGCCGACGACAACGAGCCGATTTACGGAAAGCACTACCTTCCGAGGAAGTTCAAAATCGTTATCGCCGTTCCACCGAGCAATGATGTCGACATCTTTGCTCACGACCTCGGTTTCATCGCCATTCTCGACAAAAACGAGAAGATCGTCGGCTACAACGTCACCGTTGGCGGCGGCATGGGAATGACTCACGGCAACGAAGAGACCTTCCCCCGCCTTGCTGATGTCCTCGGCTTCTGCACACCGGAAGATTGCCTCGCAGTCGCCGAATCGGTTCTGCGGGTTCAGCGCGACAACGGCAACCGCGAAGTCCGCGCCAACGCACGTCTCAAGTACACGATCGAAACGATGGGACTCGACAGCTTCCGCGACGAAGTGGAAAAACTCCTCGGGAAGAAACTCGAGAAACCCCGCGACTTCAAATTTGACAGCAACGGGGACCGCTTCGGCTGGATCGAAGACCAGAGCGGAAACTGGCACTTCACTCTCTTCGTCGAGAACGGTCGCGTTTACGACACCGAAGAGTATCAGCTGCGCACCGGCATCCGCGAGATTGCGAAAGTGCACAAAGGTGACATGCGCGTCACCGCGAACCAGAACCTGATTATTTCGAGCATCGCGCCAAAGGACAAAAAGACCATCACCGACCTTCTCGAGAAGTACAAGATGATCGACGCTCACGAGCGGAGCGCCCTGAGACTGAACTCGATGGCCTGTGTGGCTCTTCCGACTTGCGGCCTCGCCCTTGCGGAATCCCAGCGTTATCTCCCCTCGCTGATCACACAACTCGATGAAGTGATCGAAGACGCAGGCCTTCGACACGATGCGATTACAATCCGTATGACCGGTTGCCCGAACGGATGCGCCCGTCCCTACATCGCCGAAATCGGTTTGGTGGGAAGAGGCCCCGGAAAATACAATCTCTACCTCGGTGGAGGGTTTTGCGGCGACCGCCTCAGCACTCACTACGCACCGAATGTGAAGGACTCAGAGATCGTTGAAATCCTTCGTCCCATCATTAAGGATTACGCCAAAAACCGGAAGGACGGAGAACGCTTCGGCGACTTCGTAATTCGCAACGGCTATGTCAAAGCGACCATGCACGGACGCGACTTCAACAAAGACTTTGTAGCACCTGAGCTCACCGTTTAACACTGCGCACCACTGGAAATTTATGAGCGAAACCTCTTCATCTCCCATTCCTCCTGAACGCCTCGCAATGGCACAGCAGCTCGCGCTCGGCGTCGGTCGCGACGAAGCCCTCTGGCTCTCCGGCTACTTTTACGGACTCAGTTCAGGCGCAGGAGCCCCTGCTTTGTCTATTCCCGCTGCAACCGGGAAGCCCTCCCTCACCGTTCTCTACGGAACGGAATCAGGGAACGCGGAAAACCTTGCCGCGACGGTTGTTAAAAAAGCAAAAGAGTTCAAAGCTAAAGCCATCAACATGGCCGATGCCAAACCGGCCGACCTCGCCAAAACCGACAACCTTCTCGTTGTCGTCAGCACCTGGGGAGAAGGCGATCCACCGGATTCCGCGACCGGTTACTACGAAGCGTTCATGGGCGATGCAATGCCGCAGCTCCCCAACGTGAAGTTCTCCGTTTGCGCTCTCGGCGACACCAGCTACGAGCATTTCTGCAAAATCGGAAAAGACATCGACGCCCGCCTTTCCGTTCTCGGAGCTGAGCGAATCTATGATCGTGCCGATTGCGACGTGGACTACGAAGCGACCTTCGAAGCCTGGCTCAAAGGAGCACTTGCCGCCTTCCCGACGCAGGAATCCATCGCAGAAACCGCAGCCGTCACCGGCGTCATTCCCGGTGCCGCGGTATTCGATAAAAAGAATCCCTACTCCGCTGAAGTGCTCGACAAAATCGTCCTCAACGGAACCGGCTCAGCCAAGGAAACGCTCCACCTCGAACTTTCCCTCGAAGGGAGCGGACTCTCCTACGAGCCCGGTGACGCACTCGGAATCTACCCCGAGAACCGCGATGCAGACATCGAAGCCGTCCTCGCCGCCACCGGCCTTACCGCCAACGCGAAGCTGGGTGAAAAGACACTCGCGGATGCTCTCAAGTCAGATTTCGACATCACAACTCTCAGCCCCGCGATCGCTCTGAAATACAATGGCATCGTCGGCAACAAAGACCTTCAGACTCTGCTCGACGAGGAAGGACGCACCACGCTCAAATCGTGGATCTACGGACGCCAGCTTGTTGACCTGTTAGAAGAGTATCCTTACAAAAAGTGGGACGCGGAAGCTTTCACCGGAATTCTGCGCACTCTCAATCCGAGACTTTACTCGATCGCATCGAGCATCAAAGCGCACGAAGACCAGGTCGATCTCACCATCGCCGCAGTGCGATACGAAACCCACGGCAGGGAGCGCATCGGTGTCTGTTCCTGCTACATCGCAGACGATGTAAACGTCGGCGACAAAGTGAAAGTCTTCTTCCACACCAACAAAAACTTCCGTCTCCCTGAGAACAGCGAAACACCTGTTATCATGGTAGGCCCCGGAACCGGGATTGCCCCGTTCCGCGCCTTCGTCGAAGAGCGCGCTGCCACAGAGGCAAAAGGAAAGAACTGGCTCTTCTTCGGAGACCAGCATTTCTCCTATGACTTTCTGTATCAGTTAGAGTGGCTCGACCATCTCGAAGAAGGAACCCTCACCGAGTTGACCACTGCCTTCTCACGCGATCAAAAAGAGAAAATCTACGTTCAGGATCGACTCCTCGAACGGGGCGCGGATGTTTGGAAATGGCTCGAAGAGGGTGCACACTTCTACGTTTGCGGCGACGCCACCAAGATGGCCAAAGACGTCCATCAGGCACTTATTGACATCGCTGTTGAGCACGGGAAAAAATCTCCCGAAGATGCCAAGGCCTACGTAGCCGCCCTCAAGAAAGACAAGCGCTACCAGCGCGACGTCTATTAGGATTCGCCTCCGAATTGGGAAGCGGCTCAAGGCAGGACAAATCGTCCCGATGAGCCGCGCACTCCGATTTGATACGACCCAACCTTGTCGTTTCGCTGCGAAGCCTTGCGGTGGTTTGGACCACCCATAGGACCACACGGCTCGACGGGGACGTCTCGCCCCACCCCGGAGCATTTCCCTGCCCCCACCTTTTGCCGTCGCCTCTCAACAGGGTTAAGTCGATGACCCAACCCTGTTGAGATTCAGGCATAACTTCTTTTTAAAGCCCTGATTGACGCACTTCCTGCGGTCAGCGCTCGCTCACGGCACCGACTTTCCATTCACAATAGAATCTCGAGCCGCAGTTTGCCGAAACGGGGTCACCTGAAGCAAAGCCTCTCGCGAGGTTCAGGATTTCCTTCTCACTGAAAACTTCCCGAAACAGCCAACGCCAACACTCGCGGGCTCACTTGTTTAGAATCGCACATCGCTCATTCCCTACGGAAGAAACTCCCGAAGGGTTGGTAGTTATGATAGGGCACCGCTTTCTCTTCCCAGCTTTGGACTTCGCCGTCGTAACGCTTTCTCATCTGTTCGAGAACAGAACGGTGTGAGGGATTGTTGAGCTGGTTCTCAAGTTCACCGGGATCCTCACTCGTAAAAAACAGTTCCTCGGTCGCTTCATACCCGCCTTCGTTGTAGGGCCAGCGCACGTATTTCCAATCCTTCGTGACGACACTGAGACTGTGGGCTTCTTTGGGCCCCCAGACATTGATGAGCGGCAACTGCGTGTGAATGGTTCCCGCAGGATTGTCGTAAAGAGACACGAGGCTTTTCCCGTCGACGCCTTTGAGAGGCTCGAGTCCGGCGAGTTCGAGCAGGGTCGGATGAAAGTCCACGTTCCCCGTCAGAGCATCACAGCGAATCCCCTTCCCTGAATTCTCATGGCCGGGGAGGTAGATGATCAACGGGACGCGCGACGCCTCCTCGTAGGGCAGGACCTTCGAGCCGTAGCCATGCGAGCCACAGAGAAAGCCGTTGTCGGAGGTGTAGATGATCGCGGTATTTCCGGCGACACCGGCAGTTTCCACGGCCTCACGAATCATTCCGAGCGCCACGTCGATCGCGTAGATCTGCTGGTGATAGGTCGCCATGACCTTGTCGTAATTGTCCTTGTAACCCCAGGATTCAAAACGCTCATACTGGCGGCCCTGACGGCTCTGCTCTGAGAAATGCCCGCCATGCTCGCGTCCATAGTTCTCCGGCTTCTTGAAAGTTTTCCCGGCATAGACATCGTCAAAGCGGGGATCGGGCGTAGCAGGCATATGGGGTGCCTTGAAACTGATCGAGAGACAAAAGGGAGCGTCCTCTTTTGCCGCATCAATAATAAAGTCACGACCGAAGGCTCCGTAGGAAAGCGTCGAATGAGGAAACTCTTTCGCATACTTCGCCATCGATTTATTGGACTTGGTTTTGTAATGGGTCTGCCCTGGACCTCCGCCCCAGCGATCAAAATCCGACTCGGGAAGATATCCCTTTCTCGCATCCGGTTTGTCAGTGACTTCGAGCCCGAATTTTCCGGCAAAGGCCGTTTGATAGCCGGCCTCGCGCAGGAGAACCGGATAGCTCTTCGCCCATTTTTTATTCAGCATGTGCCCGTGCTCGAAATTCGTTCCGGTGCGGTATTCGAAAAGCCCCGTCAAAATATTGGCGCGGCTCGCCATGCAGATTGCGGTGGTATCGTAGTGATTGTCGAAAATCATCCCGTCGGCTGCAAGTTGATCCATCTGCGGCGTTTTCACATCCTCGTTGCCATAGCACCCCATCGAGTAGGTCGACTGATCATCAGAAAGCAGGAAAATCAGATTCCACTTTTCACCTTCGGCAAAGCTGTAGGTGGCAATAAAAAGCAGAACGCCGGCAAGCAGGTATGGTCTCATATATCAAAGGGGGATTCCGGTAGGATTGCAAAGGTTGCAGCCTGTGTCTATACTGGTTCAACGAAATGGCGAAGGACAAAACAACTGAAAGTCTCTTAAGACAATGCGCGGATGCGGGAATGCGTCGAACCGCGGCGCTGGAGGCCTGCCTGCGTGTCCTCGCGGAGGCTGCTCAACCCCTCACTTTACAGGACATCCCGAAGAGTCCCGCTTTCAAGGTGAATGCGGACCCGGCGACCGTCTACCGGTTGATCCAACGACTCGAAGAGCGCCGTATCGTCCGGCGTATCGGTTTCCACAGCCGGGCGGCGCACTATTGCCTCCGGCAGCAACACCACCACGACTATCTCGTCTGTCGTGACTGCGGCACCGTCGAGGTTCTCGATATCGCCTGCCCCGTCGCACACCTCGAAAAACAAATTTCAAGCGAGTCAGGTTTCGCCGACATCGACCACGAACTTGAGTTCTACGGTCGGTGCGCTGCGTGTCAGTGACCGGCTTGAGGAAACAACGGTGAAAGCGTGTCAATTTCGCCAAATTTGAGCAAATTTTCTCTCAAAATTGCGACAATCTTTTAAAAATTAGTTTTTGGCGTTGTCCCCTTTTCCAAACTTGATATAGTTCGCGAAGCTGACTCTCGCACCTGCGAGAAGCTGCCCTTCCCGCTATGAAATTCTCCCTGAATCGACTCGCCTTTATCGTTGGTGCCTTTATTCTCGCTCTTATGGCGATCGATGGATTGATTCAGATGAATAAATCCGTTCTCGGCACCTACGGTGCGGGAGAGAGTAGCTGGGTCGAAGCGAACAGCGCAGCGGCACTGCTTCTTGTGGGGCTAGTCGCGGGAATGTTGCTTGGCATAGGATGCTTTTTTGCGGTGATCGTGTGGCGTCAGAAGAAATTGGAAGGGGAACCCGACCAGATTGATATCCTCCTCGAAGAGATCGCTCAGGAAGAGGCCAATGCACTCTTCGTAGATGAAAAAAGACGCGACGAGAGCAATAGTGAATCTCTCGATCCATGGGAGCGCACCGCTGACTGGTGGAAGAGCGCGGACGACGAATAATTTTCGTATTCCCTCTCATTCACTGATTCCCGCTTTCGCGGCAGAGGCGAATTTTCTCCTGCCCGAATTATAAAATTTACCCACGGGGGTGAAACTTCCGGTGCACGTTCCGGAGATGCTTTTGATCCACGTGCGTGTAAATCTGGGTCGTTGCGATATCCGCGTGACCGAGAAGCTCCTGAATCACCCGGAGGTCCGCCCCGTTCCCGAGCAGATGAGTCGCAAAGGAATGCCGGAGAAGGTGCGGATACACATTGCTCTCAATTCCCGCCATTTTGGCGCGCTCTTTCACGATCTGCCAAATACGGGTCGTCGTGAGTTTTTTCCCCCATTTAGAAAGGAAAATTTCACTTCCTGAATGTCGACTCACGAGTTCAGGCCGCTCGCCATCGAGGTAATTTTGAATCGCCTCACAGGCGGCCGCACCGACAGGCACGAGCCTGGTTTTATTCCCCTTTCCCGTCACGCGGATGACCTTGTCTTCGAGAAAGAGGTTTTCCAACCGCCCTCCTGTCAGCTCAGAAACGCGCAGACCGCTCGAATAAAGCAGCTCGAGAATGGCCCGGTCACGGCGCGCCAACGGCCGGTTGTCATCGACAGACTCCAGCAACTGGCGAACCATCGGTTCATTCAGCGTGTCCGGAAGGTATTTTTCAAGGCGGGGGGAATCGATCGCGTCGGCGACATCCTCTTTCACCTTTCCCCTGCCCGCGAGATGACGGAAGAAAATCTTCAGCGCGATCAATTGAATCCGGAGGCTCGAGGCAGCGAGCCGGTCCTCCAGTTTACGGTCTGCGAGGAAGGCAGTGAGATGATCGATCGTCACGGCTCCCACATCTTCACTGCGGGTCTTCTTTGTAAACCAGTCCGCAAATCCCTCGAGGGAACGGCGAACCGATAGCTGGTAATTGTCAGAAAGCCCCTTCTCAACCGCGAGATAGCGAATGAACCGGTCGATTTCTTTCTCCATGACCCAGGCAGCTCCGCCTATCGGAACCAGCCCTCGGTCACGTAATCTGTGATCACGAAATGCTTGATCCCATGAGCAAATGAACTCTTGTCGAGCGTGATGATGACAGCGAGAGGCTCCTCACCCAGTCCGACAACGGCATCGAGACTCTTCGCGACTTCACTGTCCTTTTTAACAAAGGCGTATTCAGAAAACTCGTTCAGGTCGCCGTATGGCGGATTGATTTGATACACGTAATAGTCATCGAGATCTTTAAACCCGTCACGATCGGCACCGTAGTAATCAGACATCCGCTCAATCACGAGCCGGAAGGTGGCCGGCCCCGGAATCTCACCGGAACGGAAACGGACGAAGTGCTTGTCGTAGAACTCGGAGTAAATTTCCCAATCCACTTTCAAGTTTCCATCCTCAACCCTGACAATAAGCGGAAAGCCCTGATCCTGATCGCTCGTGGAAATCAGGTAAACCCAGTAAGGTCCGCCCATTTCCGGATCACTCTCCATTTGGAAAAGCTGAAGCGAAAATCGATCGACGGGACGCTCGGCCCACTTCTGGTAATAACTTTCCACGGCTGGTTTGAGACTGTCGCCCTGATAGGTATAGCGAAGTCTCGTCTCCCAGTCCGGCGCACGAAGAAACGCATCGATGAGCTCGTGGGTCTTCCCGAGCGGGCTCCCCTCGTCCCCGACCGGCGCGGGATAAAACGGCTCAGGGTTGTAACTGTTGGCGCTGCCCGCCGCAGCAGGAGGCTTATCAGCGGGAGCGGCACCACTTCCGGAATCCGGTGAAGTCGCAGGTGCGGCGGATGACGCGCCTCCAATCACGGACATGCCCGCGTCATCGCTTCCGGCATTGCCGTTAACAATGCTTTGCACCCTCTCATCGAAAGAAAGAGCCGCTGTATCGACCCTCGCGGGAGCATCACCGGTCACACCCGCTGTAGAATCCGGAGCGGATGCTGATGAGCCCCCCTCAGGAGGCCGAACATTGCCGGATGAGTCCATCAGCGTCACAGGCGTGCTCGTATCACCGGGCATCGCTATGGTGCTCCCCACCCGTGAGGCCTCCGCCACAGGATTCTCTGCAACCGGATCCACTATCGCCGGCGCATCCTGAATGGATGGTTCTTCGCCGGGCGGCTCAGGCGTGAGAACAACCTCAGGCTGTTCCGGCTCGACAGTTCTCTCCGGGGTGATGGGCTTGATCGCCGAATCAGTCGTTGCCGGATCGGAAATGGACCAGCCTCCCATCGCATTTCCAAAAAGAAATACAGCGACCGTCGCGAGCACTGCAGCACCGGCGATGATAAGAAGTTTAATGTTGAGCCCGAAATTACCACCCGATTCGCTTCCGCCGAACATGTCATCAAGGACATCTGCTTCGGAACGCTTCTGCGGCTCAACCACTGCCGGGGCAGGGGCCGGAGCACTCGCAGGGGCGGGCTCAGTACGGTGACTTCCGGCGGATGCGGCAATCGGATTCCGCGAAAGAGGTTCTGTTGAATCGTCCTCAACCGGAGCGGAAAACTGTTTGGGCCCACCTTGCGGTACTGTCTCGCCGGTCACCGCTGGCTCCGTGGCACCTACCACAGGCTGCTGAATAGCTTCCGGTGCCGGTGTTCCGGCGGCAGGAAGACCGTCGGGCAGAGCGATCTCGGGTGAATGAGATTCGGCCTGCAATTCCTCAGGCACGCTCACGGTCGGCTCAGGAGCTTGAGAAGGGGCAGCAGATCTCGCAACGGGCGCTGCTGAAGGCCGGGGCTCCGGATCAAATCCATCCAATCCCAACAACTCACTCACAGAAGCAGGCTCCCGGGTTTCGACCCGCTCCCCGGGAGTCTCTTCAGGCTGAGGAGTCTCGTCAAAAGACAGATTCGACGCGGCATCAAACTGACCTGATGAAAAGTCGATTAAATCGGAATCGTCCGCATAGACCGGATCGCCGGTTGCTTCAGGAACCTCAAAATCAGGCTCCGGTTCCGCTTGTAAATCAGGCTCCGCTTCCGGCTGAACCTCCTCTTGCTGATAGGCCTGTTCTGCAGGTTCCGCCGGCTCCTCAAGTTTACCGGGAATAATAAAATCATCCGGAGTGTACTGACGGGACTCAGCACCGGGAGCAGGCAATTGAACTTTGGTGGGTTCGCGCTGCGTGATACCATCAGGCGACAGCATTTCAGAGGCGGCAGCGGAGGTATGTTGCTCACCCAGAGTAACATCGAGTCGAGGCAGATCGCCACTTTCCGCACCTGAATCCACTCTCGATTCGGGGAGGTTCCGCGGCTGAGCATTCACCTGAATGGGTTGAGTTTTCTCTAAGGTTCCGGCACCGGAAGGAGCCGGCACTGGAGCAGGAGCAACTTCAGGCTCAGGAGCAACCGGAGCCTGCACAACGTGATCCGGGATCGCAATATCATCCAGGGAAACGGGCATTTCCTCTGCGTGCACCTCGGGCGGTGCTTCGGCGGCGGCACGTTCCTCATCGAGAGCCGCGGCTGCCAGCTCTTCGGGCGTCGGGGCCGGGGGAATCGGTACGGGAATCTGCTGACCGTATGTCGGACGCTTAATGACTTCCTCCACCTCTTCTTCGTCCGGCTTCGCAACCGGAGGAGCGGATGAAACAACACGAACTCTCTTTTGCTGCTGAGGTGACGTAGCCTTGTTGGTGACACCGGCACCTACAGTGACTGGAACACCTGCGACCGCCGGGGCGGGGACATTCTGCGTCGCTGATCTCGCTCCGACCGGCACAGGATCTTTCTGAATTGCCGACTCATGACTTGCCGAAGTGGGCTCATCTTCCTCAGCAAGCGTCACATCCGATGGAGCCGTAATCGTCTCACCACATTTTGGACACGGCGCCGAGACACCGGCCAAATGGGTCGGGACACGTAGCTTTGCCTGGCAGTTCGAGCAGGTAAATTTTAGTTTTTTCACGTCTTTGGGCCTCTGTTTGGTTCAAAAATCAAGTGAGTCCGATTACAAGATCCTTTCCGTAAGGAACGTTTTGCCGAGTTGAGAGATTAGACAGAATTGAGTGGTGGTTGATCCGATAGTAATCAGGACCGCAAAAATCTTAACATTGATACGCATAAACGCAAATTTTGTTTAGAAATGTTTTAAATTAAGGCCTGTTTATTTCTCGATTTTGCGAAAAACCCCTCAATTCACCCTGTTATTTTAAAATATCACCTCCCTTTATTAAAAACACACCCCTGCCCGCATCCGGAAGTGAACGCGAAGTCTCACGACCGCGAATCGAAAAGCAGCAGACTTCCCGGCAATACGGAACGGTTCCGGTCAGACGATCTGACAGGGAACGAGAATGGCATCGCTCATGCCATGGAGAACCTTTTTGTCTGCGGGGCAGATCGTAGCGAGGACACCGCCAAGGCGAACATTCCTACCGGCGGCTTCAACAAAATAGTAGGGGCAAAGCCTGACGCGACCTTCCATGATTTCGATTTTCCCGGTCTCCGGATTCAACCAGGGGTGCTCGACCAGCTTTCCGCCATGAAACCGCTGCAGCACAAACGGAGCCTCATCGAAGGAAGCAACGGCTTCATCAACCGCTCTCCCCCACTCCTCCTGAGAGGAATCCTGCCCGACCGTAACGCTGCGACTTCCCCACGCTCGCTCATTAAAGCCGCTCAGCTTCAGGACCAGCTCCCGCTCTGACTGGGAGAACCCTTTCAGCTCGGAAAAATGCTGAATCCCCAACCCCGGGATCACGGCGTGATGCGGAACCTCAGCGGGATCAACAACCCAGCTCTGAGGAAAAATCGACTGCAACCGCTTCCAGTTGCCTTCGCGCAACTCCCGACGCCACACGTCCTTCAGCGGGTGCGACCAGAACAAAGCCGACCACAATTTTTCCTCGAGCCATGGCTTGAAGGGACTGATCAAATCGATCTCCCCTTTCGCAGCTGCGTCGCCAATCCTCGAAGCCGACGGAATATTCGGTAAATCAAAGAGTTCAAAAAAGCGATACACGTCCCGATCTGAAACTTCGTAGGTTTCGGCATCGTGAACCTGCCAGTCACCTTCGAGTTCGTGACTGATCCATTCCATTTCCGGCCGGTAATCAGCGGATTCCTTCGACACGAGAATATCGGCACGCGGCTCTTTGAAGAGCGACGCAAAGCCTTCGAACATGCCGCGATCACCGCCTACGAAATTCGCCTCCGGATTCGTTTTGGAATAAATTTGCTCCAACCACGCGGTGAGACCGATCCCACCGGGAACCGAATCGAGTTCGGTCGCGGTGAACCCGGCCTCAGTCAGAATGAGATCGGGACGGATCACGCGCGGCGTCGCCTCGGCGAGACTTCCCGCCATGCCCATTTCGAGCAGAGAGGCCGGCTTGCCGCGGTCCAGATAGTCAGCGATCCAGCCGGGCAGCGATCCGTTTCGACTCCGGCGATAGATCGTGTCGCAGGCCTTTTGAAACTTCAAAAAAACAGGCCCCAGCTTCTCCAACTGCTTCACGAACCCTTTATCGAGGGGAAAAGGCTCCGGAGAGATTCGCCAGGCCTTCTCAGCGAATAGCCCGCCTTCAGGCAAAGCCGCCTGAATCTGCCTCGCCCGCGTTACGGGATCTGCGATGGTTTTCTCGATCATCCCTGAAGGAGACGCAAAGCCGCTCTCAACATTTCATCCGATTTCACCAATTCCGCCGGAAGCTTGTCGATCGCCTTCTGGGCATCGGTCTGTTTGTAGCCAAGAGAAATGAGAGCGAGAAGCGCGTCATTCTTCGCGATCTGCGCCGGCTCCATCGGAGTGGTCGAGGATTGAGCCTGCCAGGCCTCTTTAACACCGACCTTATCTCCAAGCTCAAGAACGATCCTTTCGGCAGTCTTTTTCCCGAGCCCTTTGATTTTTGAAATCGTAGCGATATCGCCCGCTACGACGGCCTGTTTAAAATCATCGGCCGCCATTCCGCTGAGAATGGACATCGCCACTTTCGGCCCGATTCCGGAAACCCGATTCATGAGAAGCCGGAACAGATCGCGGGCATCGTCATTGGCAAAGCCGTAGAGGGTCTGCTCCTGCTCGCGGATGTGGTGATGAGTCAGAACTTTCGTTTGATCGCCAATCTGTCCGAAAACATCTTCGCCGAGAAACGGAATCACGACCTCATAACCAACGCCTCCCGCATTTATGACGAGGCGACCGGGCCAGCTTTCTTCGAGGGTTCCTTGTAGAAATGTAATCATCGGTGTTAAGTCTCATACAACCCCTTCACGAAGAGATGGCAACTGGATTTCAATATCAATCAACCGCGTTTCGCACCTTGACCCTCGCATTCGCCCTGTTTGCAGGCCTTGCAAACGCCTCCGCACAGGATACGGGCGTCAAAGACGAACCGGCGAGGCGCATGGGAATCATCATCGGTGGAGACTTTGAAGGCGCCGAAGTGACGCGAACACCGGCAGGATCGCAGAAAACGCTCCTCATTGCCTCCTATGAATGGGACTACGGGGTGCGTTATTTCACGGAGAAAACATGGACCGAGCGTGGGCTCGATTGGTCGAAGTTCCTCCCCGCCGCCCAAAAGGTCGCTGACGATATTCTGGAGACGATCGAACCCGAGTTCGCCCGGGACAGCCGCGGGATCATCGAATATGTGATTCTCCACAGCGAGGATCCCTTTCTGAGCAGTGTCCTTATTTCCCCGAAAATCACCGAGAAATTCGGCGAATCTCTCGGTGACCGGATTCAGGCCGTCGTCGTTGACCGCCAGATGATTTACCTTTTCCCCGCGACCGGCGGGAAACTTCAGGAATTCGGGAGATCACTCGTCGACGCGTTCCAGCAGGCCAAGCTTCCCGTCAGTCTCGAAGTCTTTCTCATCAACGAATCCGGCGCGCGCGTCGTCGGTGAGCTTGGGCAGGGTGACGAGTGAGTTTCCGGCCTCACATGCATTCCCGTGCAACCATAGGAACACGTTTGAGAGGAGGTGGGGCGAGACGTCCCCGTCGAGCCGCCGCAGTCCGATACGATGCGATCCGCGCCCTGCCACTTCGCTGCGAAGTCAGGTGGTGATTTCGGCCAAGCCAGAGGACCACGCGGCTCATCAGGGACGATTCGCCCTACCCATACTACACGGAATCGAACAGGGTCTGATTCATTCCCGCGCAACCACAGAAACAAGTTTGAGAACACGTTTGAGAGGAGGTGGGGCGAGACGTCACCGTCGAGCCGCCGTGGTCCGAGACGGTGCAATCCGTGCCCTGCCGCTTCGCTGC
>JAYWLB010000121.1:0-107373 GCA_035967665.1 Verrucomicrobiales bacterium BCK34 | reverse complement strand
GAAAAACGTGGCAGGAAAAATATATATAATCCAGCATTTCCCGCTTTTTCCAACGGAACGCTCTCCCCCAATGCTGATGAGCCGTTGCTAACCGGCGCTAATCAGCCTCCGCCCCGATCTTCAATCTCTTCTTTTGCGTCTTCTGTGCCTTTTTTTAAAACCACTTCCCCCAGCGCGTCAGCCCGCCGAAGTCACACCTTCTTTCCGTGGGATTGGCAGGTTTCGGGGGAAAGACGCATCACTCCGGAGATGTCTTCCGTTTCTGAAAATGTAACTCGATTTTTCTGTCAGGAAAGGTCGGGCTGTTGCCGTGATACTGTCACAGCGGTATCAGGCTTGTCCATCGCTGCCTTGCCCGGTGCAATTCACGAGACGACGAAAAATACATGTTTGGAATCCGGAGGGCGGAAAATGTATACCCACCAACTGCTGTCATCTTTCGCGAATCCGATAAAATTCGTTCCGTTCATTGGCGCGAACCAGTCCGGAGGCAGCCTGAAATCCTTGTGAGGCCATGAACCATCTGCTCGGAATTCGTATTCCTTCGTCTTCGCGAGGCGATCGAGAAACACTTCGAACTCGAAATCAGACATCGGAACGCTCATATAGAAAGTCAGTGAATTGACGTCCACTCCCACGCGATCTGGCAGCGCCTCTCGTCGAATCCGATCTGCGTTGTGTCCGAAGACTGTGCCAGATCGCCAACGATCTTTATTCGAATGGCCGCCGTCGGGCCAATCAATAGCAAAATATCCTTTCGGCCCTGTTGGCGGTGGAACAGTGATCTTCGTCAGTCCAAACCACGACAGTCCGAGAACAATCGCAAGGATCACCGTGGCAATCCCGATCCCACCGAGTATCTGGAGAACTATCTTGCGCATTTTTCCCCACCTAACGTGAAAGAGATCCCAGCCCGATATGGGAGCGCGATCTCAAGTGCAGAGTAAGGATTCGAATCACGGAAGTCAATCAAATCGGAGCGTTAGCGGGCTTGCTATCCTCGTCTTGTTCGCTCCGGTTTGCGGTGTGCCTGCCCCTTCAGAACCGAAGCTCCCAATAGAAACCATAAGCAAGGCCAGCTAGAATCAAGATCACAGAAAGGATCGTTCCAACCTCGAAAATCCGGCCGAATCCAAGCAAGCCCCAGAACCATCGAATGTGACAAACGAGCCCAACTCCAAAATATGCGACAGAGATCGCCTGAGCGGATACACCGGAAACTTCCTGATCGTTGTCACGACCTATCCAAAGAGCCTCTTGAGTGATCCATCCCTTGATCGCGAAATAGAAAATAACGGAAGGAAGAGCGAAGCCGAGAACTACAAGTTTCACAGATCCTCCCGAAGGGGCGAACGCAAAGTTATTCGCAGCCCATGCAGTGTCGTCATTCCATCGCCAAGCCATTTTTCTGAGCAGAACAGTTTTATTCAGGAGGGGTTGCCTGTTCATTGTTAAGGAGCCCCCTCCGGATACAGAAAAAACGTGGCAGGAAAAATGTATATAATCCAGCATTTCCCGCTTTTTCCATCAGAACACTCTCCTCCAATGCTGATGAGCCGTTGCTAACCGGCGCTAATCAGCCTCCGTCCCGATCACCAATCTCTCCTTTTGGGTCTTCTGTGCCTTTTTTGAAACCACTTCCCCAGCGCGTCAGCCCACCGTATTGCGCCATCGTTTTGCTTGGAACTCGTCGCGTCGCGTGAGATTCTTACAGCAATCTATGAAGCTGTTTTCCCTCTTCCTTTCTGCCTCAATCCTTCTTTCGAGTCTGACCGCTTCGGCGGCTGACAAACTGAACTTCGTTTTCATCCTCGCGGACGATCTCGGATACATGGACGTCGGGTTCAACAATCCGAAAACGTTCTACGAGACCCCTAACCTCGATCAGCTCGCGATCGACGGGATGGTCTTCACCAATTTCTATGCGGCGTGTCAGGTCTGTTCTCCAACGCGGGCCAGCATCCTCAACGGCAAATACCCGGCAAGAACTGACACGACGAATTTCTTTTCGGGACGACGGAATGGAAAATTCGGTGCCGCCACTTTTGAAACCCAGATGGCGCTCGAGGAGGTGACACTGGCGGAAACACTCAGGGAACACGGCTACAAGACCTTCTTCGCCGGGAAGTGGCACCTCGGGGATGAAGGCCACAGCCCGACGGATCAGGGCTTTGACATCAACAAAGGCGGCGGTTCAAACGGTCTTCCCCGCAGCTATTTCTCACCCTACAAAAACGTCGAGAACCTCCCCCCCGGCCCCGAAGGCGAGTTCCTCACTTCCCGCCTCGCAGAGGAGTCGGAAAACTTCCTGACAGATGCCTCAAAATCAGAAGATCCTTTTCTGCTCTATCTCTCATTCTACAGCGTCCACACCCCGCTGCAGGCACCGGCTGAACTCATTCAAAAATACGAAGAGAAAGCGAAACGACTCGGGATCGCAGACGAAAAAGGTAGCTTTGACCTCGAGCGGGAGCGCCAGGTCTGGCCGGTAGAAGAGCCACGCAAAGTGCGCATCCGTCAGGATCATGCCACCTACGCTGCGATGGTCGAAAGCCTCGACACGGCAGTAGGACGAGTCCTCGCCCGGCTCGACTCACTGAATCTGCGCGACAACACCGCCGTGATTTTCATGTCCGACAACGGAGGAACTTCCACTTCAGAAGGCCATCCCACCTCCAACCTCCCCTATCGAGGCGGCAAGGGTTGGATGTATGAAGGCGGCATCCGCGAGCCCGTCATCTTCCGCTGGCCCGGCATCACCGCCGCAGGAACCCGTTGCGACAGCCCCGGCGTGAGCACCGATTTCTACCCGACAATTCTGGAAATGGCAGGACTTCCCGCGAAGCCCGACCAGCACGTCGACGGCGTCAGCCTCGTCCCTCTGCTCCGCAACCCGTTCTCCAAATATGACCGGGGGCCGATTTTCTTCCACTACCCCCACTACGCCAATCAGGGCGGATTTCCGGCCAGCGCGATCCGCAAAGGAGACTACAAACTGATTCAGGATCTCGAAGACGGTGCCTACGAGCTCTACGACCTCAAAACCGATCCGGGAGAGCACAACAACCTCGAACAACTCGAAGGGGAGATCACCAAAGAGCTGGCGGCGGAACTGGATTCGTGGCGGAAAGAAGTCGATGCGAAACCTCTTCTCAAGAATCCTGAGACAGGAGCCGAACCACCTGTTCTCTGGTAACCCCTTCGACCTAACACTGCGAGAATGAATCGACTTTCTCTTTCCATCCTCTTCGTTGCCGCCGGTCTCACTTCCCCTCTCAAAGGAGAAACCCGGCACACCGAACCTGTCACGCTCCACGGCTATCATCCCTTTCGGGAGGTCGCGGAAGCGAAAGACTGGCCGGATCGAAAAGAGACCATCAAAACGAGATCACTCCTCGCCTGCGGACTTCTCCCTCTCCCTGAAAAAACACCCCTGAATGCGCAGCGCTTTGGCGCGGTAGAACAGGATGGATTCAAAGTCGAACGCGTCTATTTCGAGTCCTTTCCCGGCCACTACGTGACGGGGAGTCTCTTCACTCCGACCGGTGAATCAGCGAAGCTCGGACTCATTGACGGAAAGCGCCCCGCCGTTCTCTGTCCTCACGGGCACTGGAAAAACGGACGCCTTTTTGATCTCGCTGAAAACAACGGAGAGAAGGCGGTGAAGCAGCAGATCGCGATCGGCGCGGAACGATTCGAAGCCGCGGCCCGGAACAGTATCGTCGCGCGCTGCGTTCAGCTTGCGCGAATGGGATGCATCGCTTTTGCCTACGACATGATAGGCGAGGCCGACTCGGTTCAGTTCGCCGAGCACCGCCGTGGCCCGCGCCCGCACATGAACGGAACGAGACCGGGCGAGTTCGGATTCGTGAGCCCGCAGGCGACGCTGCGACTTCAGACCAATTTCGGACTCCAGACGTGGAACAGCATTCGCGCTGTCGACTTTATCGAAAGCCTCGAAGAAACGGACTCCGACCGGCTCCTTGTCACCGGAGCGAGCGGAGGCGGCACTCAGACGATGCTTCTCGCGGCAGTGGATGATCGCATCGACGCCTCTTTCCCCTGCGTAATGCCCTCGACCGCGATGCAGGGCGGGTGCACCTGCGAAAACACCCACTATTTGCGCATCGGTCAGGGCAACATGGACCTCGCCGCTGCCGTCGCGCCCAAACCGCTCGGGATGACCGCGGCCGACGACTGGACCATCGAACTGGAATCGAAAGGTTACCCCGACCTGAAGAATCTTTATAAAATGCTGAAGGCTCCAAATGACTACGAGGCGCATTTCAATATTCACTTCAAACACAACTACAACCACGTCTCCCGAAGCCAGATGTATGACTTCGTGAATCGTCATTTCAAACTCGGACTCGAAACGCCCGTTCTCGAAAGTGACTTCACCTACCTGACCCGCGACGACATCGGCATCTGGTCGGATTCGGTTGCGAAGCCGGAAGGCTACCTCAGCGGCGATGCGCACGAGAAAGCTCTCAACCGGGTCTGGGCCGAAGATGCCGCAGCCAGGTTTGAGATTGCAAAAAAGGATCCGGCAAAGCGGGACTGGGTTCGGGCGGGGTGGGAGACAATCCTCCGCGCCTCCGACGTGAAAGACACCACCGCCACCTTCGAGCTCGGGGATAAATCCAAAAACGGTGACTCAGTGCTGATGAAGGGAACGATCAAGGGGAACAGCTCACCTTTCACCGCGGCGATCGCCTACCCCGCTTCATGGAATGGCGAGGTTTTGATCCAGCTTCATCCTTCCGGCGCTTCAGTGGCTATCGAGAACAAGCTTGATGCGGCCGTCATCATTCCCAACCTCTACGGTCAGAATGATGAGCTCGCGAAGAACGCGCCCATCACCTACTCCGGAAAAAGCGATCCTCCTGCCGACAGCTGGCAACGTTCACCGGGTTACTTCTACGGCTACAACGATTCGGTATTTGTCAGGCGCGTCCATGATCTCATTTCTACAATCGCGATGGCAAAACAGCACCCCGACTGGGAGGTGAAGAAAATCAAAGTCAGCGCGACCGGAGACCTCGCCGCCGTCGCCCTCGCCGCGAAAGCGATTTACCCCGATGCGATCGACGCCCTCGAAGTCGACCTCGAGGATTTCCAATTCACCCAAATCGACGACCTCTGGGACGACAACATGGTCCCCGGCGCGGTGCGATACGGCGACGTCGAAGGGTTGAAGCTGATTCAATAGGGTTGGGTCAGTGGCTTGACCCTGTTGGGTTTGAAGAAATAGGAACACCGGCGTTCGCGGGTGACTTTTCAGGGCACGGACGTCGGCGCAAGTGGCCCCGGCGTTGAAACCCCGGGCTTTGTCCGGTGGGGCTTTCAACCCATGGAACGGAGGCGTCTTGCCCCGGCTACAGCGCTGGCGCGTATTTGGGAGGCGATGGACTGTGAGTCGAAAGGCTCACGCCGTTTCTCTACAGCCTTTGTAGAGGAATCCGTGAGGATTTCTTTCGTGGCGAGGCGGCTACTTCGAACCGATAGGCTGAGCGGAGAAAGGCTCACGCAGTTTCTCTACGGCCTGAAAAAGTAGAGGAATCCGTGAGGATTTCTTTCGCTTCGCCCTCCGACACTAAAGCTTCACCTTCGAAGCCCAGTCGAGATTTTCGAGATACCAGTCGACGGTGCGGTCGAGACCTTCGTCGAGATCGATTTCGGGCTCCCAGCCGAGGACGTCTTTGGCTTTCTGAATATTGGCCGAAGTGTCCATCATTTCTGATGCTCCCATTTTCTCCCAGACGATCTCCGCCTTTTTACCGAGGCGATCTTCGATCTTGCCGATGAAATCGAGCAGGGTGATCGGGGTTTTTCCTCCGCCGAGATTGATCACGCTGTGTCCGAGTGGCTTCGCGGCAAGGAGGGTTCCCCGTGCGATATCGTCGACGTAGGTGAAGTCACGAGTCTGTTTCCCGTCGCCGAACACGGTGATGGGTGTTCCCTCCTGAATCCATTTGATGAAACGGAACGGTGCCATGTCAGGACGTCCCGCAGGTCCGTAAACGGTGAAATACCGCAGGATCGTGACGTCGAGGTCGTAAAGGTGGTGGTAGGTGTATGCCATCACCTCGGCAGCCTTTTTCGAGGCGGCGTAGGGCGAGAGAGGCTGTTCGACGGGCTGTTCCTCATGAAACGGCATCGGCTGTCCCGCGTAGAGCGACGAGGTCGAGGCCTGAACGATTTTGTTGCACCCGTTCTGCTGCATGAGCTCGAGCAGGTTCAGCGCTCCCTGCGCATTCGATTGCAGGTAAACGTGAGGGTTCTCGATGCTGTAACGAACCCCGGCACGGGCCGCGAGATTGAAAATTGTGTCGAACTGATGGTTCCCGAAAACAGGCTTGAGGTCGTAGAGATTCTCAATGTCCGCCTCGTAGAAGGTGTAGCCGTCCGCCCCTTCGAGGTCCGCCTGACGGTGTGCCTTGATCGACTGATCATAGGCATCGTTCACATTATCAACACCGACGACCTCCACGCCGGAGGCGAGGAGTTGTTTGACGACCTGATGTCCGATGAAGCCGGCTGAACCGGTGACAAGAGCGCTTTTCATAACGAGAGCTTTGAACGGCACTCAGGCGCAATTAGAGAGTTACCCTGACTCCACCGTTCTTCGCACTCTCATAGATGGCGCAAATTAATGCAACCGCTCTTCGCGCTTCCTTGCCATCAACACTCGGAGCGCGGCCCGCCTGAATCGATGAGACGACGTCTTCGAAATTCAATTTATGACCTTCGAAATTGATCGCCTTCGGATCATTCGCGCCAAGTCCCTTCGCGTTACTCCCCTGCATCAGCTCGCTTTTGACGATTTCGTCTTCGGGCGCTGATTCAGCGAAATCCCATACGCGGAATTTGTCATCGGCGAGGAAAACGGAACCCTGATCGCCGCAGATTTGCAGCTCGGCGGGATGTCCGGTCGAGGACCAACAAGCGGTTGATCCCTGAATGACTCCGCGTGCGCCGCTCTTGAATTCCAGAATCGCAACAGCGGTGTCTTCGACCTCAATTCCCTCGTGAGCGAGGCAGGCCATCGAAGCTGTCACTGCCTCGACGTCGCCGGCGATATAAATGAGCTGATCGATGAGGTGAATTGACTGATTCATCAAAGCGCCACCGCCATCGAGCGCCCAGGTTCCGCGCCAGGCGCCGGAGTCGTAATAGGCCTGATCACGATACCATTTCGTGTAGGCATCACACAGAGTGAGCTGTCCAAAACGACCCTCGTCGGCTGCTTTTTTGAAAGCCTCCATCGCCGGGTGAAAACGACGGTTGAAGATGCCCGCGAGGGTGACACCGGCGTCTTCGCAGGCGTTGATCATCATGTCGATACGCTCGGGAGTGACCTCGAGAGGCTTCTCACAAACGACGTGCTTGCCCGCTTTGGCCGCCGCGAGAGCGGGCTCGAGGTGCGCGCCGCTCGGGGTGGCGATTGTGACGATATTCAGTTCCGGATCGGCGAGAAACGCTTCCAGATCGGTATATCCTATGCCGCCATTCTCCGCGACGAGTTCGTCCACCGCCTCCTGACGACGTCCGTAAAATGAATGCAGTTCCCCGCCCTCCATCGCCGCGATTGCCTTGGCGTGGAAGTTGGCGATCATGCCGGCTCCAATAATTCCGAATTTCATGCTTTTCGCCGCGAGGCGGCTGTAAAAGGTGGGAAGGTAAAAGTGCTATTTCCGGGCAACTTGTGTTTAGCGGGTGCTCTTCTTGTTGTTGGAGATGAATCCGAAAATTCCGATGACAAACAATACGAGGAGGACTCCGATACCGACTTTACCCATTGGGAAGCTGCCGAGCATCTTGCCTTTCAACGCCCATACCGAGCCGAGTGTGGCAAGGCCCGTGGCGATGATCATGAGCACGTTCCAGACCACCCGTTTTCCACCGCGTGGCATCGCGTCGCCGAGAAGGCGCTTCGAGTTCATCATGAGAAGGAAGATGAAGTAGGCAATCGGAAGGAGTGAGCTGCCGATAACCGATGTCGGCACCGCGAGAGCGGCTTTTGACTCTCCTGTCCAAATCAGAGGGAAGCAGATCCCGAGCAGTCCGGGAATAAGGCTGCCGAGGAAATGGAGCTTTTTATCACCGGGACGCCCCATAGCCTCACAAAGACAGAATCCATTGATGAGCATGAGGATGATGATGGTCGAAAGCGCCATTCCAAGAACGCCCACACCGAAGATGATTTTTCCGATTCCGGGTCCGGCGAGAGAGGAAAGTGACTTGGCAAGATCGGAGTCTTTACGGTCAACGAGCATCGCAGCGATTCGCTTGTCGGCGATGGTCATGCCGTCGCGAAGTTCGTCCACTTTTCCGGAAAGGGCATCCCCTTCCAGGCCGGCCAGCTCAGTGGCGAATTGGGCCTTAACGAAATTATCGGCCTCACTGGCGAAGCTCGACTCTCTTCCGGCGATAACGGTGCCGTCTTCGTTGAGAATGTCAGCAGTCTGACCGTGGAACTGACTCGCCGCAGCGATAACGATGCAGGCCGTGGCGATGAGGAAAGGAATGATGAGTCCTGTTCCAAGGTCAAAAATGGCGAGTCCACGATGGTTTTTTCCCCATCCTTTGCGCAGCATCGAATAAGGAAGGAGGAAGGTCATGTTGATACCGACAGCGGTTCCGAAGGCGGCAATGATCTTATCTTTCTGCAAGCCGGCAACGCGGTCAGCCCAGTAGGAACCGCTCTCCCCTGTTGCCTCGATCGCAGCGGCAATCGCCGGAGCGGGCTCACGGATGCTCGAAATCTTTGGAATAAATCCCTGAATAATCGTTCCCCAGTCAATCGCATCAGTGGTCGTGAGTTTGATAACGACGAGGAAGAAGGAAACAACGACGATTCCGACCATTCCCTTGAGAATGCCTTCAAAAATCTTCAACCCTTTGCTGTCCGAGTCGTAGGCACGCACCACGAAGGCAGCAGCAACGAGGAGGACGGCACCGATTGCCCAGGGAGCCCAGGAAACACCCTCAAGAGAGGGAATCAGGTTTTGCTGAACCGCGCCGGTTCCGAGGGCAAACTGCGGCAGACACCAGACAATATTTGCCATCATCGCAGCAATGAGCCACGCCCAGCCCAGAACAGGACTGACGTGCTTGTTAATCGCAGCAAAAGGACGCTCACCCGTGGACAGCGTTACATAGGCAATCGCACTGAGCATCACCACTCCAAGAATCATCGCGAGAGGCTGCAGCCACATGAGGCTGTAGCCCATCAGGACACCGAGGAAGAGCGCCCCTGCGAGCGACCCGCCTCCCAGCGTAATGGCCGCCTGCAGCCAGCCCGGACCTGACTTTTTGGTGTAATAGCCAAGGCGTTTCCCAAAAGGCTTTTTGCTCAAAGCCTCGAGTTCAGCTGACTCCTGTTCGTTCACTTGCGGTTCGCTCATAAATACGGTGGTAAAGGGTTCTCCTCAAATCAGTGGAGAGGGCGATTCTAGCGACTGCAACACCACCGTCAAGACCGGCATCCTGTTATAAGACAATCAAATTTCCCTCCCCCGATCGAAGTTTTACCACCCTGACAGGTTAAAAGTCGTTCAACCTGAGCCGTTACTATCCAGTTGAACGGAGGCCCGCCATCGTGTTCCCTTATTATGTGTCCGAAATCTCTGTCATCATTCCCACTTTGAACGAAGCGGACGGAATCGCCCGGACGATCTCTTCATTGCGGGAAGCCGGGCTCAGCGACATACTGATCGTCGACGGCGGAAGTGATGATGACACCACCGGAATCGTGAAAAATCTCGAGTGTGAGCTCTTCGAAAACGTGCCGGGAGGTCGCGCCGCGCAGATGAACCGGGGCGTGGGAGAATGCAGTGGCGACGTTCTTCTTTTTCTCCACGGCGACACGACTTTGCCGGTTCGGGCGGCTGAGCGCTTGATGAAAATGGCCGAAGATTCGCGGCACGTCGTCGGGGGTGGATTCGTGCGCTATTTCGAGAGCCCATCGCTTTTTCTCAAACTCACCTGCTGGCTCGCCGGGATCCGGAGCAGATGCTTCGGCGTTTTTCTGGGCGATCAGGGGATTTTTGTGAGACGGGAGATTTTCGAGGAACTGAGAGGCTTTGATGAATCGCTCCCCTACGGGGAAGATCTCGATTTTTCGATGAGAATGAGAACCCTCGGGAAGACGGCGACGATCACTCCGGCGGTGCTGAGCTCGGCGCGGCGCTTCGATAAAAAGGGACCATTGGGCCAGACCCTGAGCGACTTTACCGTCGCCCGGGAAATCATGCGGGAGTCACGCGAACGAATCGCGGCATCATGAGCGAGGACCGATCCCACGACTCCCCGTTGACGGCGCTTGCCTCCTTTTTCGGCGGAGTCACGTTACTCGGCTGGGAAGTGTTGAAAAGCGTGCTCCGATTCCGGATTCGCTTCACGGAATTACTGAAGCAGATCGCCTTCATCGGGGTGGGCTCCCAGGCCGTTGTCATCATCACCGGAGGATTCACCGGTGCGGTTTTTGCAGCGCAGGCCTACTACAAATTCAATCAACTCGGGCTCGCGACGGCGACCGGGCCCGTCGTATCACTCGCGATGTGTCGCGAGCTCGGCCCGGTTCTCGCTGGCCTCATGGTGGCGGGGCGCGCCGGAGCCTCCATGGCCGCCGAAATCGGCAGCATGAAAGTTACCGAGCAAATCGACGCACTGCGGGCCATGGGCGTGGTGCCGACGGACTACCTCGTCGTTCCACGAACCCTCGCGATGTTGATCTCGATGCCCATCCTCGTGGGCGAAGCAATTGCTTTCGGAATTCTTGCGGCGGATCTGATCACAGTCGAACTCTTCGGGGTTCCCCGCACCTGGTTCTGGGAACAGCTTTCCCAACACACCGGGGCGGATGACATTCTCGTGGGCCTGATCAAAGGCGCCTTTTTCGGGCTCATCATCGTCCTCACGGCCTGCCGCCAGGGCCTCGGATCGTCAGGGGGCGCAAGCGGCGTTGGTAAAGCAACCACGCAAACAGTCGTCTACGCCTCTCTCACCATTCTCATCGTGAATCTCTTTCTGACTCTCGGTTTCAACCAGTGGCTCCCCATGATTCCCTTCGCACCATGAGCCTCCAAGCCACAGAACCTGACGACTTCTTCGTGGTCGAAGGCCTCACGAAAGCTTTTGATGGAAAGCCCATCCTGAACGGCGCGACTTTTACGATCCCGCGTGGAAAAACAACTGTAATTCTCGGCGGCAGCGGCGCGGGGAAAAGCGTCCTCCTCAAGCATCTCAACGGCCTCTTCACCCCGGACACCGGAACCGTTTGCGTCGACGGCGAATCACTCGCCGGAAAACACGAATCAGAGCTCATTCCGATCCGCCGGAGGATCGGCATCCTCTTTCAAAACGGAGCTCTTTTCGATTCCATGACCGTGGCCGAAAATGTCGCCTTCCCTCTCAAAGAGCATTCAAAACTCTCTCATTCAGAAATCGCCTCCCGTGTTGCCGAAACTCTGGATCACGTTGGTCTCGCTGACGCAGCGGAGACAATGCCGGGCGAACTGTCAGGCGGGATGAGAAAGCGGGCCGGCCTTGCCAGAGCCACCATCACCCATCCCGAAGCGATGCTCTACGACGAGCCGACCGCAGGACTGGACCCCGTTCTCGCCACCACGATCGCGAATCTGATCATCCGGCTGAAAGAGGAACTTTCTCTCACCTCCGTTGTCGTCACCCACCACCTCGGCCTCGTCAGGACCGTGGCTGATCAGGTCATTTTTCTGAGCGGGGGGGCGGTCCTTTTCCAGGGTAGCGTCGCCGCTTTTAACGCCTCGCGCCTTCCCGCTTTGATCGAATACCGGGGTGCAGATGAATCGCTCGCTGAAAATTGATTCGAGCTTGCTTGCGGGTATAAATACACGAAATCAAAGGATGGGACTCTCGGTAAATTTCAGAAAAGCGGCGCTATCAACGATGTCACTCGCAAAAGTGGGTAATCCGATGCGCGACGAACCACTCCAGACTTCGCAGACACTCTGCCGATTCAAGGACGAGGAAGCCGAGATCCTGACCCACTCTTTCCTCAAGTCATTCAAGTCGCTGGAACTCCACCACCTGACGCATCACACCGCTGTGGAGAGCAACGAGCTTTTCGGCTATGCCGCAGCAGTCTTTGACGACAACTCCACCCTGCTCGAAAAGGGAGCAGGCATCGCCCGCCATCTCTATGCGACCTCAAATCACCCCAATATCAAGTCCGGTGATCTCTGCGTCGCCCTCATCGATGATGTTGTCATCTCCGGCGAAAACGTCCAGGCGCTCAGCATCGTAAAATCGGAGAGCAAAGTCCCCTTTCTCCAAATTTCCGAGCGCGACGGCGATCTTGTCCTCACCACCGAACAGGGAATTTACCCTGACAAAATCGACAAGGGCTGCCTCATCATCAACCACGGCCGCGCCGATGGCTTTTCAGTCTACCTTTTCGACAAAGCGGGCGGCAACACCCAGTTCTGGGTTCGCGATTTCGTCGGGGCCGAGCCCGTCACCAATGACGACTACCTTACGAAACGCTACTCGGAGCTCTGCGTCGCCTTTGCTGAAAAAGGACTCCCCGAGGAGACCAAACAGGAAGAACGCATGGCCGTCGCCAGCGAGACAATGAATTACATCAACGAGCACGATGAGTTTGATCTCGAAGACTTCAACAAGACCGCGTTGAAAGAACCGGAGCGCATCGCCCAGTTTGAAGCGTTCAAAGTCGACTACGAGGAGGAAAAGGGACAGGTCCTTGAGGAAAAGTTTTCTGTTTCCAAAAAAGAAGCCGAGAAGGCCGAAGGGCGTCTCAAAAGCCGACTCAAACTCGACGTCGGCGTCACGATGAGCTTTTCCAACGGCTTCATTCATCAGGCCGCGAACTTCATGGAACGCGGGCACGATGACGAACGGGACATGGACTACGTGAAAATTTACTACTACCGCGAGGAGTAGCGGCGGCAGAAGCCCCGCCTCCTTAAGAGTGACAATTACGCCCGATTAACTCACAGGAACCGGGAGTCCACAGAGTGGCGCGCCCTGTAACTCCGGCCATTGAAGGCCGATTGCGTTGCGCCGTCGACGGCCGAATGAACTCGGCCCGACAGGCTTTAAAGATTGTATTCACGGGAGCGGTCCGCTACGATGGCGCACTCGCAAACCCGTCGGGGATCTCCTTTTTATGAATTTTTCGTCCTTTTCCCGGCCTGCGGGAACCTCACTCCGAATCCTGTGTTTAGGAGCCATTCTGACAGCCACGGTTTCGTTCACCGGCTGCGGGCTGATCGGTCCCTCTCTCCAGACCGCAATTGCCCTGGCACCCATAAAATTACTCTTCGCCTGTCTTCCCGAAGGCACTCAGATCGATCTACCCGATGGAGAAACCTGCGCCGTTGAATCCCTTAAAGCAGGTGAAATGATCGTCGGCTATGACGGTAATCCCGTGCGCATCCGCCAGATCAGTGGTTACCTCGAAGATCCCGACGCCTCTGAATTTCTGGCAGTTACTTTCACGAATGGTTCAACCGTCGATCTCTGCACGATGCACCGGATCGGCGGAGTCCGCGCCAAAGACCTTAAAGTCGGAAGCACCGTTTCCGACGGTCATGAGGTCGAGTCGATCCGCCCCTATCGCGGGGTCGAGCGTTCTTATGACATTCTTACTGAAGACGGAGGTTACCGCATCGGCGGGATACCCGTTAACAGCATGATTGAAGAGATGTATGAAGCGGGACAGACGGGAAAGATTCCCGACTGATTTCCCGAATAACCCCCGAGACTGATTCGTCATACAAGTGAAGCACCCCCCAGCAGAATAACATGAAAAAAACCCATTCAAAACTCGCCATCACTGCAACCACGGCACTCGTTGTGCTTGGGTTTGCTACGCAAAAATCCGAAGCCGCTGGCGGCGACCGGCTCATCAGCTACGCTCATGCTCTGGAGAACACAGTCGATAAGCTCAATGTTGAGATTCGTGAGCACTACTCCCACACAAGGATTTATCGCCACATGCTCTCTGATACGGCCCACCTTCGTGCCGAGGCGGAACACATTGACCAACTCGCACACAACCCCTACACCTCAATCATCCACCTGCGCACCGATATCATTGAAGTTGATAAACACGTGCACCATCTCCACGACCTGATCGACGGAGCCGAAAATGGACGTTACGGGCACGTTCACGGAGACACCCGGCACGTGCACAGCCTCATGGAATACATGGAGAGACTCGTTCACTCCATGGAAGTCGAGGTCGCCAATATTCAACGCATGCAGAGAGATCCGCATCACGGGCACCATGGCCACGGTAGCCGTCACGACAGCCACGGAGGTCACCGCGATAACTACAATTCGAGAACCGACCCGCGCAACATCAATAACTACATGGGCAATCAGTGGAACCGGAACAGCACTCACGTAGAACCACAAGTCCAACGGACCATTCGGGTTGATCCCCGGGGATTCTTCAACCTCTTCCGGGGCCGGTAATTCCGGAGTTTCTATCCCGCAACCAACGAAAAGCAGCTCATGATGAGCTGCTTTTTTTGCGCCCCCCTTCACGGGAGGATTCCCGGAAGGACCCGGGAAACTACGCCAGGGAAGCGAACTTCCGCTCGATGCGACTGAAGAGAAACTCCTTCAATTTGTCGCCATCAAGACGGCTCACCGTCTCATTGAGGAAACCGAGGCTGATAATTCTGCGGGCGTCTTCGGCAGTGATACCGCGAGCCTGAAGGTAGAAAATTTCCTCGTCGCTGATCTGCCCGGAGGTGGATCCGTGCGAGCACTTCACCTGATCCGCATCAATCTCAAGACCGGGCATCGCATTCGCTTCCGCCGTCTTGCTTCCCAGCAAATTTCTGCAGGTCTGATAGGAATCGGTGTGATGTGAACCGGGAAGCACCTGAATCAGTCCCGAGAAAATAGTCCGCGCCTCGTCGTAGATCGCGTTTTTGAAGAGGAGGTCACTGGTGGTGTGCTGAGCCTCGTGAACCTGGAGAGTTCGCTGATCGTATTCCTGAATCCCGCTCGCGAGATTCGCTGAATAGATCTGGCAGTCAGCTCCGGTCCCGGACATGTGATTGATCGACTCGTTACGAACCCAGGCAGCGCCCAGATTCACGAAAGCTGACTTGATCGCTGAGTCACGCCCCGCCTTTGAGCTATTCATCTGCACGTGCTTCGCACCAAGATCACTGGAGTCCTGAAAAGCCACATACTGGATCTTCGCCCCGTTATCGGCATAGAGATCGACGTTCCCGATCGCAAAGGTTCCTTCGTTTTCCTGAATCGACTGGAACGTATCCATCAGAGAAACCGAAGTGTTGTCTTCCGCGACGACAAGGGTGTGAGGAAAAATCGTCGACCCGTCGCCGCCGACAAAGTGATTCACGAGAATCGGGTCTTCGCAGACAACGCCCCGGGGAACGTGAATAAAGACACCGCTCAAGGTCGCCGCCGCGTGAATCTGGCGAAACTTGGAACCGCCGAGGCATCCCTCTTCCTTCAGAAAGTAGGACTGCACCAGATCGGGGTGCTTCACGAGCGCTTCATTGATGGGGAGACAAATGACTCCCTCCGGAAGTGAGCCACTCTCAGAATGAACGAGGCGATTGTTCACAAACACGAAATGCGCCGCATAGGCTTCAGGACGATTGTTCAGAGCGCGATTAATCGAAGACTCGGCGTCGACGACCGGAGCCGTTACCAACCCGGAAAGGCGCGCTTTTTTGAGATCGGCAAAACGCCAGTTCTGGTCGAGCCGGGTCGGCCCGCTATTCTCGCAAAATTGCTTCCAGGAACTCGCTTGAAGTTGCTGATACCATTCGGGCAGCGCATCGCCGGAATCAGTGAGAGGCGCACTCGCGAACCATTGATCGGTCGATTGTTTTTCTGCCATTTTATCAGGAGGCGTCAAAGTAAGGGACATCGTAAAAAGAAAAAATAAGATAATTGTTAGGACGGATGAAACCAGTCGCTACTGCGATCAGCCGACACTGTCTTCCATCTCCATGTCGATAAGGCGCTTCAGCTCGACGCTGTATTCCATCGGGAACTCACGAACGAGATCATTAACAAAGCCGTTCACGCTCAGGCTCATTGCTTCGCCTTCGGAAAGGCCGCGCTGCTTCATGTAGAAAATCTGGTCTTCGCTGACCTGACTGACACTCGCTTCGTGCTGGGTCGAATGCTCATTCCCCTTCACCGTGATCGCCGGATAGGTATCCGTCTTGCTCGTCGAGTTAATAAGAAGCGCATCACACTCGGTGTTGTTCTTGCAGCCCTTGAGGTGCTTGGGAATATGAACCTGTCCGCGATAGGTCGAGACGCCTGTTCCCACGGAAATGGATTTGGCAACGACGTTGGAAGTGGTTTCATCAGCGGCGTGTATCATCTTCGCGCCGGTGTCCTGGTGCTGACCATCATTGGCGAGCGCGATCGAAATGACCTCACCGCGAGCCTTGCGCCCCTTCATGATAACACCCGGATACTTCATCGTGAGACGTGAACCGATGTTGCAATCAATCCAGCGGATCTCGGCATTTTCATGAGCGAGACCACGCTTCGTGACGAGGTTGAAAACGTTGTTCGACCAGTTCTGCACCGTGATATACTGGATCTTCGCGTCTTTCATCGCGACGAGTTCCACCACCGCGCTGTGAAGCGTTGCCGTTTCAAATTTGGGCGCGGTGCAACCTTCCATGTAGGTCACTTCAGCGCCTTCATCGACGATGATGAGCGTTCTCTCGAACTGACCGAAGTTCTCCGCGTTGATTCGGAAATAGGCCTGAAGCGGGTGCTTCACTTTCACACCGGGAGGCACGTAGATAAAGCTGCCCCCGGAGAAAACAGCACTGTTCAGCGCCGAAAATTTGTTATCTCCCGTGGGGATTACTTTACCGAACCACTTGCGGAAAATCTCAGGATGCTCGCGAAGACCTTCCGTTGAGTTTACGAAGATGACCCCCTCTTTGGAGAGCTCCTCTTTCACGTTGGAATAAGCTGCTTCGGAATCGAACTGCGCTTCAACGCCGGCAAGATACTTGCGCTCCTTCTCAGGAATGCCGAGACGCTCGAAGGTCTCCTTCACGTCATCGGGCACTTCGTCCCAACTGCGGGTCGGTGCACCGCCTTTGGAAAGGTAGTAACGAATGTTCTGGAAAACGATATTCTCAAGGTCCTTGCTCGCCCAGTGGGTTGGCATCGGCTTGTCATTGAAGACCTTGAGCGCCTTTTTGCGAAACTCACGAATCCAGTCAGCCTCTTTCTTAATGTCGGAAATGTAATCGAGGGTTCCCTCGTTCAACCCGATGCCGGCATCGTGCTCGTAATTCTCCGGGTAGGAAAAGTCCCCTTCATCCTGATCAATATTGACCGCTTCGAGTGTTGCGCTGTCTGCCATGATGTTTCGTTTCGGAAAAAATTTAATTATGCGACGGCCAGTTCTTCCGTAACCCAGTCGTAGCCCTTCTCTTCAAGTTCGAGTGCGAGATCTTTCCCGCCGGTTTTCACAATTTTGCCATCGTGCATGACGTGAACGACATCGGGAACAATGTAATCGAGAAGTCTTTGATAGTGAGTGATGACGAGAAACCCACGCTCGGGTGAACGCATCGAATTCACGCCCTGCGCCACGATCTTGAGGGCATCGATATCGAGTCCGCTATCGGTCTCATCAAGGATCGCGTATTTCGGCTCGAGCATCATCATCTGAAGAATCTCGTTGCGCTTTTTCTCACCACCGGAGAAGCCGTCGTTTACGGAACGCCCCGTGAACTTACGGTCCATTCCGAGCTCGTCCATTTTGGCATACATCTCCTTATAGAAAGCAACCGCGTCGATTTCCTCACCTTTCGGAAGACGGGCCTGAAGAGCGGCGCGGAGGAAGTTGGCGTTGCTCACACCTGGAATCTCGTGCGGGTACTGGAACGCGAGAAAGAATCCGGCGCGTGAACGCTCATCGATTTCAAGAGCGAGAAGGTCTTCCCCGTCCATGTGGACCGTTCCTTCAGTTACCTCGTAGTCCTCATGACCGGCGATTACTTTCGAAAGCGTCGATTTTCCGGAACCGTTAGGCCCCATGATGGCATGAACTTCCCCTTTCGGAATTTCGAGACTCAGCCCCTTGAGGATTTCAGTTCCTTCAACCGAGGCGTGCAGGTTTTCAATTTTTAGCGAATTGCTCATTTTAGTAAATTCTATTTGGAAGTAGCGGAGGATTCCTTGCCACATTTGGGACACGTTCCACGCATCGCCACATTAACGGATTCAATTTTCAAGCCCTCGGGGAGTTCCCAGGGAGAGGCGGCGTCTGCCTGCTCGCGAAGCTCGATGTCGTAAATCGCATCGCAGGCGGAGCAGAAAAAGTGTGCGTGAGGCATCAGATTCGGACAAAAACGGGACGCTTCCCTGTCGATGTTCACCTGTGTCACCGCTCCGGCTTCGCTCAGTGTCTCGAGACAATTGTATACCGTCGCGAGCGAAATATTGGGCATCCGTTCTTTCGCGACGGAATATACGGCCGACGCAGTGGGGTGCTCGCTGGCCATATCTTTCACCACTTCGTACACGACCTGGCGCTGTTTCGTCATCCGGAGTCCTCCGAATACGCCTGTTTCCTGTGTTTCTGTGAGTTGGTCTGCCATCTTCTACGAAGCTACGACACCGGTAGCGGAAAGGTTGTTTATATCAAGAACTATTCTAAATAAGACTCCGAAATCCTAATCGCGTTCAAGAATAAGTTGCCGAAATCACTCCCGCTCGCGTATCCTTGAGCCATGTTCACCCGCGTCGCAAAAGGTATTGCCTCCCTCCTTGTTCTCGGAACGATGGCAGTCGGATTGGCCCGCGACACTGACGAACGCGAAAAGGGCGGCACGCCCACTTACTTTGGCTCCAAAGACAGCGAGATGCCACAGGATCCGCGTGAGTGGCGTGGCGGACGCTACTACGATTTTCCCGATTGGAAAGTCAGCAGGGAGCTCCCCAACGATGTTTTCACCTTCGCGCGGCTTCGCTACAATTCGGGAACCTGGATGGGGCAACGCGCCAAGTGGATGATCGATTATCCTGACAGCGAACTGAACTTTTCCTACCGGCTCCAGCAGCTCACCTCGCTCGAAGTGAACCCCAAGGGGGCCATCGTCGACATCGATGCCGAGCAACTCCGACACTACCCTTTCATCTATATGATTGAACCCGGTGACATCTGGCTCACCGATGAAGAAGCCTCAACCTTAAGGGATTACCTCCTCAACGGCGGATTCATCATGGTTGATGATTTCTGGGGCCACTACGAGTGGAAAAATTTTCACCGCGCCCTCAAACAGATTTTCCCGGACAGGGATTTCGTCGAACTCGAGCTCGACCATCCCATCTTCCACATGGTCTTCGATCTCGATCTCAAACCCCAGATTCCCGCCGTGGGAATGGCGATGATGGGGCGCGAGCAGGGAATCACCTACGAGTGGAACAAGCCCGGCTCGGAGACCCCGCACTACCGCGCCATCCTCGACGACAAAGGCCGAATCTGCATGATGATCTGCTTCAACACCGACCTGGGTGACGGTTGGGAGGAAGAAGGCACCGACCCGTGGTACTTCCGCGAGTTTTCCGAAAAATACGCCTACCCGCTCGGGATTAACATCGTCTTCTACGCACTGACGCACTGACGCACTGACGCACTGACGCACTGACGCACTGAAAGGCGGGCTCGCGCGCATCTGACCGCAACCGAAAGCGGAACGAGTTTCGTTCCGCTACCCGCAGATTATCCTGATGAGACTCGATCAGCAGCCGGCTGCCGCCGCGCAAGAATGCCAAATAGATTCATCCATTTGCCACTGACCGGGTTTCAAACAATCCGGTAAAGCTTACGGCTTCTTAGGCGGAAGCGGGATCGAAGGCGCTTTTGTCTCGACCTTCTTCAGCGGCACCGGAGCCGGAGCAGCGACAGCACCGGGTGGCTTCAACGCTGCCGGAGCCGGAGGACCGCCGGGTTTTGGTGCCGCAGGAGCTCCGCCCGGAGCTGGAGGAGCAGCCGGCGCAACACCCGGGGGTTTCAAGGGAGCAGGTGCACCCGGTCTGGGAGGAACGGCACCGCCAGGTGCCGGCGCGCCGGGCCTGGGAACTTGAACCTGTTCGAGTTTCACGGTTGAGGCTCCAGCAACCGGAGCCGGAACACCTCCTGCAGGCTTAACAGCAGCAGGCGCTACTGCGGCCGGCTTCACTGCTGCAGGCTGAAGGGGAGCGGGTTTCACCGGAGTGCCGGGAGCCCCCGGAGCCCCCGGAGCAGCTGGAGCAGCCGGAGCACCGGGCTTCTTAACTCCCGCAGGTGCCACCACCGCCGCTGTTGCGACCGGCGCGGTAGCCGGCGCTGCCTTGGGAGCCGCTTCGATTCCTGAAATAAGCTCTTCGAGCGAACCCGAATCCGCCACTGCCGTGGGAACAAAATAAGCGGGAGTCGTCGCACCGAGTAAAATCTTATCCATTGGCGCGAGAGCAACACCGTCAGAATCAACCGACTTTCCGTTCACCTCGGTACCATTGCTCGAACCGCCGTCTGCGATTTTATACGTGTCGCCAGCCCTCACCAACTCACCGTGTTTCACAGAAACTTCAGCAACAAGCACTTGAATATTATTGTCCGGTCCACGGCCAAACGTGATGGTATCTGCTTCCAGATCATGCTTCACCGGATCCTGGCCGGCGATTTTTACAACTAAGGAGAATGCGTTATTGGACATTGGGTCAATTTAGTAAAATTTAGAAAAATTTGTCAATGAGATGTCGACGTTTTGTCCCTCTCATCCTGACATTGGTTAATTATCCAGGCTCGAACCGCTGATAGAAAACCGGAGCGGTCAGGTTCATGCACCGGTTCATGCCTCGCCCCACTAACGGTTACGAACGTTTTATCCTTAGAAACGATCCCGTTAAATACATCCATCGTTATCGGGAGCGGGCAAACCTCGTCTTCATCCCCCTGGGTAAAAAGCCAGGAAAGGGATCCCGGCAATTCCTTTACCCTCTCGCTTAAAAAATCCTCGTTACGCATCAAATCAGTCGCCGCAAGAAGACTCACGCGGTTGTGCAGTTTCGGATCGTCCGGAAGTGGATTCCACGTCCTTTTTTCCGGATGAAAACAATCCGACTGCCGAACGCCAGTGCTCAAGGTCAATCGCGGCAGGTGCTTCACCAAATACTCAGCCAGCCGGATTTTAAAAGCACTCTGACCGTTACGCGGGGAAATCAGCGGTGAACTCAGCCAAACCCATTTCAGATCTGCAAACGCCTCTGGTTGGGCAAAAAGCGCATGCAGCAGGTAAAAGGCCCCCGTCGAATGCGCGTAAATCCCGTCCACCGGTCCATCCGAGCGTTCCATCGCCTCAACAATCAACGCCTCAGCTTCGACCACACTTGGCAAATGGCCGCGTTTTTCAGAAGACACCCCGTTTCCCGGCCAGTCAAATATACGGGTCGCGTAGCCCTGCCTGCCCAGCAAATCAGCAACCTCATCGTGCCGCCTCGAATAATCCCCGAGTCCGTGCAACATCAGGACTGAGCCCTTTCTTCCGGTAAGCGGCTCACCCGTTCTCTCGTAAATACGAAAGCCGGAAACCCCGGAATCGAAGAATGATTCTGTGTATTCAATACCTGACACAGACCCACTCTCGAACAGCCTTGGAAATATTCCAGTTGCAGATCCGGACACTTATGATTAAATTCGCGCCCCTTCACAGGGCACCTGAATGCGCGGTTAGCTCAGCGGTAGAGCACCTCCCTGACACGGAGGGGGTCACTGGTTCAATCCCAGTATCGCGCACCATCTCTCCTCCCCCCCTTGCCTATTTACTTATTAGGCGTTTATTCTTGTTTCAGTGAGGATGGAAAAAAAGGACAATCGCTGTTCTGCTTGCAACGCTGAAATTCCGGCGACCATTCTCGGCGGCTTATGCCCCAAATGCCTTCTCATGGGTGGCACCTCAAGAGATACTCCTGAATCACGTTCCGCACCGGGAGAGCTCGATGATGACATGGCCACGGTGTCGATCGATGAAGAGATGCCCGCCGATTTCACGAAAGCGGCGGCGAGCGCCTCATCCTTCGCCCCCTCCCAACCTCTGCCTCTCGAGAAAAAAGGCGCTGCTGATTTTGCTCCATCACAGGAGGAAATGGAAAAGCTTTTCCCCGATCTTGAGATTCTCAATCTCCTCGGAGCAGGCGGAATGGGGGCAGTTTTCAAAGCCCGCCAGAAACGTCTCGATCGCCTCGTCGCACTTAAAGTGCTCTCGTGCCCGCCGGAGATGCACGAATCATTTTCGCTGCGATTTGAACGGGAGGCGCAGCTTCTCGCAAAACTGCTCCACCCCAATATCGTTACGATTTTTGATTTCGGTGAGATCAGAGAAAACGGTCCCGGCGGCCTGCCCCTCTTCTATTTCATCATGGAGTATGTCGACGGATCGGATCTCGCGAAGCGAATCCGGGCCGGCACTATTTCAATCAAAGAAACGCTCTCGATCATCCCCCAAATTTGCGATGCGCTTCAGGTCGCGCACGATCTGGGAATCACTCACCGCGATGTCAAACCGGCGAACATGCTGCTCGACTCCCAGGGACAGGTGCGGGTCGCTGATTTCGGCGTTGCCAAGATTGTCGACAACGAAGACGACCTCATGACCGGCCTGACCCTGACCGGCACCACCATGGGAACTCCCCACTACATGGCGCCGGAGCAGTGGGATGCACCCGAAAAGGTCGATCACCGCTCCGACATTTATTCACTCGGAGTCATTTTCTACCAAATGCTGACAGGGGAGAGGCCCGTGGGAAGATTTCTGCCACCCTCTCAAAAAGTAACGGTCGATCCACGGATTGATGAGGTGGTATTCAAAGCCCTCGAAACGAAGCGCAGAGATCGCTATCAACGAGCCAGCGAAATGGCCGGGGAGGTGCGGGAGATCGCGGCAACACAGGCAGCCAATTCACGGGGAGGAAAAGGCAAAGCGATTGCTCTGGTGCTGGCCACCGCCGCTGCCGCTGCGCTGCTTACCGCTGCCTTCCGGGGGCTGACAAATAAGAACAACGGCGGCGGGGAATCCATCGAAAGAGCGGCCTCAGTCTCGCATCCTCAAAACGACAAAAACGAATCATTTCCCGCCCCCCACGGATCCATCACCCCCGGCCGCCTTCGGGCTGCGGGACGGGATACTTCCGGCAAGCCTTTCGACATTTCCGAGGCCACCCCCTTCAACGACTTTATCGATGTCGTCAGCCAGGGCTACACTTGGATCGCGCTCAGAAAAAACGGTCAGACCGTTTCATCCGATCCCCAGTTGATTCGCTCCGGAATCACCGATCTGATTTGGGAGGAAGGCTCTTCCCCGGCTTTCCTCTCGAAAGATGGCTCTGTCGAGATTTTCGAACAATCCCCGGGACTGAAAGGATCAACACTTCCTCTATCGTTTGAAAAAACCGGTGTCGCACAGTTTGCAATGGGGTTGGGACACGGAATCGCCCTTTTGCGAAACGGCGAAGTATCAATCCGGGGCCCGCGTTATGAACGGGCCCTCGTGAAAGGAGAAGTCCCTGACACCTACGAATCCGGGATCTGGCCACCTCCCCCCTCCAACGATCTGAAAAATGCGGTGTCGGTCGCGGCGACCACCACGCATGCCGCAGCACTTCGCAAGGACGGCAGCCTGATCGCCTGGGGGCACAGCGGAATCATCGATCCGGAAGTTTACAATCAAATCCACCCGATCAAAACGATCAAGGGAAGCGGTGACTCCTTTTACCTCTTAACTGAATCGAACAGAATTTTCCGGCTCCGGGTCCCCCGCAGCACCGATCCGAATTCCCCCACCGGAACAGAAGTCCGCCTGGAATTCGTGAGCACCGGCACGAGCATATCGAGCACCTTTTATCTGTCCTCCAACGGTGCATGGAAGGCATTTTCGCAGACAGAGAACTCCGGGGAACTTCTTTTCAACCTCCCCCCCAAAGCCGATCTCGTGGCCTGCGGTCATACCATCATCAAAGAAGGCGCGCCCCAAAGCTGGCTCCTTTGGATCGAACCCTCTGCCTCTCCCGTCCCGGGCAGCCCTCTCACCTCGCGAGAAGTGGACCTCCCTCCTGCCCTTGCCGCGATGAAAGAACGCGGTGGCCGATTGCGACAATGGCAAAATAAGTCAGCGAACCCCATCGATATCAGCGCAGCAGAAAACGTAAACAATTTTATCCGACTGACCGGCACCCCCCTCCCTGATAAGTCTCGCTGGGTAGCCATAGCCAATTCAGGGTCTACTATCAGCGCACTGACCAATTTTGACAGGAGCGGCGAGATCGTTGCATTGGGAACTCACAATGCAGTATTGAACGACGGAACCTTACTTCGATGCTGGGAAATGCAACGCGATCTGATTCCGGGCGACTATCTCGGCGCGGGTTACGTAGGCTCATCAAAAATTCAATTTGATCTCCTCCTGAGGAGAGACGGAAAACTCGAAATGAATCGAGGCCCCGTAGGTCTTTCGAGCAGCGAATGGAAATCCGATGAACTCCCCTTAATCAGAGCAAAGGTTGCTAAAATCGATGACGCCGTCAGCATCAACTGCGGACCAAACACAGCAAGCATCCTCCGCGCCGACGGTTCTGTCGTGGCCTGGCTGCCCGATATAGGCGAACTACATGCCGACCCGCCAATTGAAAAAGCGGTTGAGATTGCCAACGGGTCCAATCTCTGCGGCGCGTTGCTGGAGGACGGAACAGTAAGAGTTTTGCAACCTCCGTCTATCCACCCGAGTCTCGCCAAGGCACTCAGACCTCCCGCAGACTTAGGGAAAGCCTACGCTCTGAGAGTTAACGGCAGGGTTTGTGCTGCGCAAATGGCGGATGGCACGTGGAGGGCATGGGGTAGCGACGCGCCGGATTTAATCGTGCAAATCAACAATCTCGGGCCAGCCGTCGACATTCTGTTTTACGCAGACAAGAAGGCCGCAGCACAACGCTCCCTCCTCTGGATCGAACCCGCAAATTCTGAAGAAGCGACCGCCCTGTCTCCTCCCGGCAAGCTTAACGCGATGGGCACCTACGAGGACGGCACCCCAATCGATCTCTCAAAAGCGGAAGGGATTAACGACTTTGTGAAAGTCGTTTTACAGAGAACCGGATGGATGGGAATCCGGAAAAACGGAACGACCATTTCATCAGGTGGAATTGGGGAACGCGAAAATATCGTGGATATCTACCCGGCCGGCCATGTTAGCTTCACCGTTAAAAGCAGTGACCGATCTCTAGAGATCCTGAGTTCCTATGATGAATTGGAACCAAAACTCAATGCTGAGATTCCGGAAGAGATACATAAACAAAAGGTGATCGACTACTTTGGACTGATCAAGCACTACATTTGCCTACTGGAGGACAGAAGCGTTCGCGTCTGGGGAGACTACTACGATCATCCAGAGAGACTCCCTGAATGGGCAAATCCGGAATCCGCCTGGCCTCGCCCACCGGCTGAAGCGGCTGAAAATGTGATCTCCATCGGAGGCGGGGTCACTTTCGCCGGAACCGTCACCGCAGATGGAAAACTATGGCTCTGGGATCATGAAGGGATGACTGATTTGGGGGAATTCAAAAAGCTACAGGGAGATTTTGTTTCACTTGGAAAATCCACTCATCACGGAACCGATGCCCTTTTGAATGATGGTCGAATTCTGCAAATCAACCGAAAAACAGGTCGTTTTTCTCTTCTCGAAAACCACAATTTGCCCTCGGGCACTGCCAACTCCGGTTACCGCCCTCTTTATCAGAACTCCGAAGGAGAATGGTACACGACCTGGCCGACCAAAGGGATCGAACCCTTCCTTGAAACCCTCAAGAGTCGCCCTCCGGAAGAATTTTCGATGAACACCAGCTTCATCGAGTATGGCCCGGATGGTGAGAAGGTCTCAATCGGATTGATCACGATCGATCCTCCCCATGCCGAAGACGAACTGTCAGAGGATAAAGCCAATCCCCACCTCGGCAAAACCGCCGGAGAGGAACGACTCTTCGAGGTTTCCCCCGGTGTCGAGATCCCCTTTCTCTGGTGCCCTCCCGGGGAATTCACGATGGGCAGCCCGGAAAAAGAAATTGGCAGGCAACCCGACGAGATGCAACACAAGGTCAAGCTGAGCAAAGGCTACTGGCTCGCAAAGACCGAATTCACAGTCGGTGACTGGCTGAAAATCCCCGGTAACAGCCCCCGCCGCTCTCAGGGACTGGATCCCCTGAATCCCATCACCCATGTGAGCTGGGAAATGATCGCCGGAAAAAACGGCTTTCTGGAGCGAATTGCCGGCTCCGCTCCCGAAGGCTGGCATTTCGATCTCCCCACAGAAGCGCAGTGGGAATACGCCTGCCGTGCGGGCACCTCCACGATGTACTTCTGGGAAACAACCAATGCCAAACCGGAGAACTATAAACATCACCTCTACGCAAATCTCGCCGACGTGAATTCAAATAAAGACTGGGCGATGAAAATGATCGATGACGGCTACGGGAACGAGCCGGCACCCGTGGGAACCTATCTCCCGAACCCCTGGGGATTTCTCGACATCGTTGGAAATGTCAACGAACTATGCCGCGACTGGATCGCCGCCTACGAAAAGGACAGTCTGATCGACCCTGTCGGCCCCGCATCCGGAGAGGAAAAGGTGACGCGCGGAGGGAGTTATATCAACGGCTGGGCTGATCTACGCTCCGCGACCAGAACCAGTATTAAACCCGATTTTGCCGGATCCCCCCACACCGGCTTCCGACTGGTTCTGCAAGAGGACTGAACCCCGGCACTGCCCACCGCCGTCAGCACCCGTCAGGATTTCCCTATTCCCGCCCGTGCAAATGTGCTACCCAATGGCAGGTTCATTCCATACCCCATGAAATTCTCTCTAGCCCCCTACCAGTCGATTCTTCTCAGCGTTCTCCGTATCATCTCGGGACTTCTCATGATGCAACACGGAGGCCAGAAAGTGCTCGGATTTCCCGCGCCCTCCCGCGCCCCTTTTGAACTGATGTCTAAAATCGGAGTCGCCGGGGTTTTAGAGCTCGTCGGGGGACTTCTCCTCGCGATCGGACTTTTCACCCGCCCGACCGCATTCGTGATGTCCGGGCTCATGGCTTTCGCCTACTTCCTCGCCCATGGATTGACCGAGTTCTGGCCCATGCTCAACGGCGGTGAACTCGCAGTGCTTTACTGCTTCGTCTACCTCTACCTCGCCGCAGCCGGCGGTGGTTATTTCAGCGTCGACGCCATGCTCGCGAGGAAGAAGGGCTGATACCTTTCTTCCTAGATTGCGTCGCCGGGCTGATGCAAATCAGCCTGTCAACCGAGCGATTCGAGACGCTTGATCAGATTGATATCCCTGTCGGTCACAAAATTGATCACGGTCCCTTTGCGTCCGGCGCGAGCGGTTCGTCCAGCGCGGTGGAGGTAATTTTTCATCTCTTTGGGAAGATGATAGTTGATGACCCGGTCGACATTTTCGACATCGAGTCCCCTCGCGCCGAGATCGGTTGAGATGAGAACCTCAAGCGTTCCGTCACGGAGATCCTGGAGATTCTTGCGACGCTCCTTCTTGTCCATGTCACCGCGATAGAGAGCACAGCGGTAATCGTTCGCTAAGAGCTCTTCAGCAATCTTGTCGCACTGCTCGCGCGTGTTCGCAAAAATCAGGGTTCCGCCGTCCACGGGCTCAGCGAGGACCTCTTCGAGAAGCGGAAAACGTCTCCCGTTGGGAACTTTGCGATTATCGGTGATGAGCGATTCGACGAGGCGATGACGCCGCGCCGTCTCTATCACTTCAGCACCAGTGAACATTTCCGCAATCAACGCCTGGATCGGATCCGAAGCCGTCGCGGTAAAAAGAGCAAGCTGCCGCTCGCGGGGAGTTCCGTTGAGGATGCGTTTCACGGCGGGGAGGAACCCCTGATCGAGAATCTGATCCGCTTCATCAAAAACAAGAAACCGCACATCGGAGAGTCCCAGCAGTTTTTGCTGCATGAGCTGCTCAAGCCGTCCCGGGGTCGCCAGCAAAATCTCGAATGGACCCGCAACATTTCTCCGCGTGATCGCCATGCCGCTGCCACCAAGGGCGGTGCGAACCCGAAGGCGCGTATCGTGCGTGAAGGTTTTAAATACTTTTGCGACCTGCTCGCCCAGATCACTGGTTGGAACGAGAATCACGCCCCGTGGTCTCCCCGGTTCCGAAACACTTTCGCCTGCTTCTTCGAGCTGCTTCATTTTCTGCAAAACCGGAAGAGCGTAGGCCAGCGTCTTCCCGCTTCCCGTCTCGGCAACACCGACGACAGAGTCCCCCCGCAGAAGGACTGGAAGAGACCGCTCCTGAATTTCAGTGGGCGTGGTAAACCCCTGCTTTTTCAGAGTGGATTGGATAGTGGGGATCAGCTCAAACGCTTTGAACGAGGACATAGTGGCACCATACGTTTCCTGAGTGGATTGGCATCGAAAATTCTCAAGCCGGGCAACTGATTGCACAATAATGGGGGATACGGTGGCGCAATCGGGAAACAATTTTCATCGTCACGGGCAAAAAGCTTGAATCTGGCTGTAGATCAAGTAGGTCTTGACTCCGCATTGACACGGAGTTGCGGTCGAGCCATCACCTTTATTCCTGTTACTGCGGGACAGTCGTATCGTGAAGGCAGTGAGTTTCCCGACCCTCTCCGTTCTCATCAACTTGGTTTTGATGGGGAGGATGGTGAGAGATTTCTGCCAAAACCTTCCAACAGCATCCAAAAGACATGAGTTTCATCGCCGAAAAATTTTCTGAAATTGCCCCATCGCAAACCCTCGCCATCACCGCGGCCGCTAAACAAATGCGCGACGCCGGACAGGACATTGCAAGCTTCGGAGCAGGAGAGCCTGACCTCGACACACCTCAGCACATCAAAGATGCCTGCATCGAGGCCCTTCAGGAAGGTAAGACTAAATACACGCCTGCAACCGGCATTCCCGAGCTGAAGGAGGCGATCGCTGAGAAATTTCTCAACGACAACGGAATTCAGTACAATCCGACTCAAATTTCCGTTAACTGCGGCGCAAAGCACTCCTGCTACAATGCGATCCTCGCCTGTTGTGATCCTGAGGACGAAGTGATCATCCCCGCCCCTTACTGGACGAGCTACCCGGACATGGTTCGCCTCGCCGGAGCCTCCCCCTACATCGTTGAAACGAAGAAGGAAAATAACTGGAAGCTCACTGCTGAAGAGTTCGAAGACTCCATCAGCGGCCGCACCAAGATGCTCATCCTGAACAGCCCTAACAATCCAACAGGCGCTGTCTACACGAAGGAGGAAATCGAAGCACTCGTAGAAGTGGCTGAGTCCGAGGACATCCTCATTCTCTCCGACGAAATTTATGAGAAGTTGATCTACAACGGCAAGGAGCACGTCAGCGTTGCTTCTGTGAGCGATGCCGCAAAAGCCCTCACCATCACCGTAAACGGATTCAGTAAAGTTTACTCGATGACTGGATGGCGCCTCGGTTACACCGCTGCTCCACTTGAAATTGCGAAAGCAATTTCCATCATTCAGAGCCACACCACTTCCAACCCGACCACTTTCGCCCAGTATGGTGCTCTCGCAGCCCTCAAAGGCGGCCAGGGAATGATTCACGACATGGTCGAAGAGTATGACATGCGCCGTCAGTATATGATGAGCCGTCTCATGACGATCAAGAACATCGACGTCGTTGAGCCGGACGGTGCGTTCTATTTCCTCGTCGACACCACCAAGATCGGTCTCAATTCAATGAACCTGACTGAAAAACTGCTTTCACGCTTCAAAGTGGCAGCCGTTCCCGGCGAAGCATTCGGTTACGATTCATCGATCCGTCTCAGCTACGCAACCAGCCTCGACGTGATCAAAAAAGGTCTCGACCGCTTCGAAGAATTTTGCCACGCGCATTGATCCGAAACACACGGCGAAGCGGGAATAGAGTCCATCAGGATTGATTCCCGCAATTCGCCCAACACAAATTAACAAGGCCCACCGGCACCGCATTATCTTGCGGGTGTCGGTGGGCCTTTTCTATGCGCCCTGCGCATCCTCTTTTTCTTTTACTTTTCTATTTCTGAATGCGGAAACTCACTCGCTTTCCCCAGCGCTCCCTTCGCCGGCACAGGCAGACGAACACGGGTGGGCTGCGGCTTTACGATTGAGAGTAGGATTATGAAAAAATAAGACAAAGAGCTTCGCTGGACTCCCCGCCCGGCGAGAGGAACAACCCACAGACACTTGCGCAAAGTGGTTTCCCAAAGTAGGCATGGGAGAGGATTGATCCGCTGATCAAAAATCCACACAAAAGCATGTCCCCTGAACTCGAACTCGCCACCCATGCCGCCCGCGAAGCAGGCGCACTCTTGCGTCGGCACTTTGAATCCGATCTCGCCGTCGATGACATGCAGGCACACGACATCAAGCTCGCGCTGGATGTTGAAAGCCAGAAACTGATAGAAAGTTTAATCCTCGCCCGCTTTCCCGATCACGCGATCTACGGCGAGGAGGGCATCGCAGGAGACCAGTCCAGTGACACCCAGTGGATCGTTGACCCGATCGACGGAACCGTGAATTTCTACTACGGCATCCCCCACTTTTGCGTCTCCATCGCGATGCGCCGGGGCGGCGAACTGAAAATCGGGGCAATCTACGATCCCATGATGGATGAAATGTTTGCGGTCGACTTCGAAGGTCCCGCCACGAAGAACGGAAAACCCGTTTCCCCCAGCAATCGCAGCGAGCTGAAGGATGCCATCATCACAGTTGGCTTTTCCAAGTCGAAGGAATCCATCGAAGTCGGGGCGAAACGGTACAAAGACTTCGCCTATCGCGTCCGCAAAACTCGCATGATGGGTAGCGCCGCTCTCGCACTCGCCTATATTTCCTGCGGACGCCTCGATGCCTATATCGAGGAAATGATCAGCATCTGGGACATCGCAGCGGGGCAGCTCATGCTCGAACGCGGCGGAGGCAGCGTCGTTTTGACTCCATCCCCTTTTGGTGAGGACAAATCGGGAATCCTCTCCAGCAATGGAAAACTGTCATTTGAAGGCTTAGTATAGTGTTATGAGATATCGAAGCGGCATCGGATACGACGTGCATCAATTCGCAGAGGGACGCCCCCTCGTTCTTGGAGGCATCACAATCCCCCACACCAAAGGACTCGCGGGTCATTCGGATGCGGATGTCCTCGCCCATGCAATCGCGGATGCGATTCTCGGAGCTATCGGTCAGCCCGACATCGGATACTGGTTCCCACCCGACGACAATTCAATCGAGGGGATTTGCAGCCTCAAAATTCTCGAAAAAGCCGCAGAGCTTGTCAAAGAGGCCGGCGGCTACATCGAGAACATCGATTCCACTCTCATCGCCGAGGCGCCCAAGGTCATGAAGCACGCTCCGGCGATGAAAGTCGCTATCGCAGAGTCACTTGGGATGGAACCGGCTGACATCGGAATCAAAGCAACAACCAACGAAACCATGGGATTTGTCGGACGCGAGGAGGGAATCGCCGCCCTCGCCTCCGCTTCCATTGCTTTGCCGGAGAGATAAAATCGTCTCTTTCGCCGCGCGAAAACCGTTATAGACTGCGCTAGCTCCTCAACCGGATTGGGGACCGACTCCACGAATGGAAGCCATCACCCAGTTTTTAAGCCTGCACTGGCGACACGCGATTGAGATCATCATCCTCTGGGGGATCATCTTCAATACCTACCGCTATTTCCGGGCGACCCGCGGCGCGCGCATTTTCACAGCGCTGGTGGGATTTTACATCGGGATGACCCTGCTCTCGGGCTGGCTCGATCTCACCGTGATCGGCTGGCTCCTGAAATACGTTTCGGTGATTCTCGCGATTGCCCTCATCATCATTTTCCAGCCGGAACTTCGCCGCGCTCTCGCCGAGCTGGGCAGTCACCGGTTTTTCTCCTCCATCAACGAGCGCGCCCGCGCCGAGTTCGCAGACCGGCTCATCGAAATTGTGGAGACACTCTCGCGGAAACGCATTGGCGCGCTCATTGCGATCGAGCGGGGCATCGATTTGAAACAGTATCTCGAAACCGGCACGGAGATGGACTGTCTCTTCACCCCCGAGATCGTCTACACCGTTTTCTACAGCGGAACGACCCTGCATGACGGCGGCATGATTGTCCGGATTGGCGACGAACGCATTGCCGGAGCCGGGTGCGTTTTCCCACTCAATCAGCGTGAACTCAGCGATCAGAGCATCGGTTTGCGCCACCGCGCCTCCATGGGCATCACCGAGGAATCCGACGCCATTGCACTGGTTGTCTCGGAGGAGACCGGGGCCATTTCCGTTTCCATCGGCGGCAAATTGGAACGGAACCTTTCAGAAACGGAATTGAGGGAACGACTCAACGGCCTGCTGAGCAATCAGGAAATCGAAGAAGAGGAGGACGAAGATGGAGAAGATTAAACTGTTCTTCGTTGAAAACTGGCGCGGCAAAGTGATTTCACTTTTCATCGCCATCTCAATCTGGTGGGTCATCAAATCCCACCTCGACGCCGACCGGCAGTCCTTTCCGGTTCCCGGCACAGGGAGTCCTGTTCCGCGCAGCACGACCGCCCCCGTGATCGAAGACTCGATCCTGAATCCGCTGACCCCACCCGTCCCGGGGAACAGCGAGGCACGTTAATTTTTTTCTACGACTACAAGCGATATGCAAAGGCGATACTTTGGAACCGACGGAATTCGCGGCGAAGCGAATATGCACCCCCTCACTCCGGAGTTTATCGTCCGGCTGGGACAAGCCGCAGCAGAGGCATTTCTCGAGAAACGCGGAGATTCAAGAGAGTGGCCGTCCGTCGTGATCGGCCGGGATACCCGTCAGTCAGGCGACATGCTCGAAAGCGCGATTGCCGCAGGTCTCAATTCGCGGGGCATCGACGTCCGCCTCGCCGGTATCATCCCCACTCCCGCAGTGGCATTGCTCACACGGGAAACCGGCGCCGCCTTCGGCATCGTCATCTCCGCCTCCCACAATCCTTTCGGCGACAACGGAATCAAATTTTTCGGTCCCGACGGTTTCAAACTCGACGACGAATTCGAACTCGAAATCGAACGACGCCTCGAACTCGAACCATCGGACAAAAAGTGGTCCATCGGCCGCACCTCTGAAATCAAGGATGCCACAGAGCGCTACGTCGCCTTCGTCCGCGAGAGCGCAGGACATGATCCTGACCTGCTCGACGGAATGGTCATCGCACTCGACGCCGCAAACGGAGCCGCCTACCAATCCAGCGAATCGGTTCTCCGCTCGCTCGGCGCCGAGGTCAAAGTGAGCCACAACCGCCCCAGTGGCATCAACATCAACGAAGACTGCGGCTGCACCCATGCCGGAGTCATCGAACAACTCGTGAAGGACGCCGGAGCTCATGTCGGTGTCTCACACGACGGCGACGCCGACCGCGTTCTCCTCTGCGACGAAACCGGATCCGTTCTCGACGGGGACGAACTCATGGCCATCGCCGCACAGGCTATGATCGAAGACGGCACCCTCAAGGACAACACCCTCGTCGCGACAGTAATGAGCAACGCCGGGCTCGAAGAGGCAATCAACTCTTTCGGAGGAAAAGTCGAACGCACCGGAGTGGGAGACCGCTACGTCCTCGAAGCAATGAAAGACAACGGATGGAACCTTGGCGGCGAGCAGAGCGGCCATTTCATCTTCATGGATCACAACACGACCGGTGACGGCATCGTCGCGGCAGTCCAGTTGTTGAAAATCCTGCGCGAGAGCGGAAAACCTCTCAGCGAACTTCGTCGAATCATGACGAAGTTCCCCCAGATTTTGAAGAACGTCAGGGTCAACCGGAAGGTCCCCATAGAGGAACTTGCCGCCGGAGAACTCCTCCACAGGATCGAAGAGGAACTTGGCAGCGCAGGACGGATCATGCTCCGCTACTCGGGCACCGAACCGCTTCTCAGAATTCTCATCGAGGGAAAAGACGCCGACTACATCCACGAGGCTGCCGAAAAACTCGCCGCTGCGATCATCGCCGAAATCGGCGAAACGGCTGCTGCATGAGCAAAGCAATTTTCATCACCGGAACCGACACCGACGTCGGAAAAACCCACCTCGCCGTGGAACTGATTCGCGCGCTTCGCGAATCCGGCCAAGATGCCATCGGGATGAAGCCGATCGAATGCGGCGGCAACACCGACTCCACCGCTCTCCACGAGGCGAGCCGGCGCGCTGACCTCACCCTGCAGGAAGTGAACCCCGTTTCCTTTCCGCAACCGCTCGCCCCTGCCGCGATGAAAGCGGACGGGCGCGTCTCTTTTTCCGCGCTGAAATCAGCGGCGGACAGCCTCTGTGATCGTTCTGACTTTGTCGTCATCGAAGGGGCCGGAGGATGGCTCGTTCCCGTCGACGGTGAACGCAGCATGGAAGACCTCGCGATCGCCCTCGGCTTCCCCGTGCTCATCGTTTCCGCAAACCGGCTCGGCGTTTTGAACCACACCCTCCTGACCCTCCGCGCGATTGAAGCGGCCGGACTCACCTGCGCCGGAATCTATCTCAATACGATTCCCGGCCAGAGCGATCTCTCCAGCGAAACCAATGCCGAAGTCCTCTGTTCGCAGCTCCCGGCCCTGCCCGTTTTCGACAACGACGTCGCAGCGCTGACCGGGCATTTGCTCAAACCCAACAGGGTTGACTCCCCGACCTAACCCTGTTTGGTCACACCGTGAGCCCTGTTCCGACACTCTCCCTCGCTCCAATGCAGGATGTTTCCGTCCTGCCGCTCTGGCGTTGCCTCGAACGACGCGGCGGGGCCGATCTCTATGTAACGGAATACTTCCGCGTCCACCGCGACTCCCACCCCGACAAAGAAATCCTCCGCTCGATCACGGATTTCCCCGGGGACAAACCCGTCATCGCCCAGATGATAGGAAACGATCCGGAACATCTCCTCCGAACCACGAAGCGACTCCAGGATCAATCCGACTGCAGCGGGATCGACATCAATCTCGGTTGTCCCGCTCCCACGGTGTGCGGAAAACTATCGGGAGGAGCCCTTCTCAAAGATCACGATCTCATTCGTGAAATCGCGGAAACACTCCGCCCTTTTGTTCGCGGAACCTTCACTTTAAAAACCCGGGTCGGCTTCGAAACAGCGGATGAATTCGAAACCCTTCTCGCCCTCTTTGCCTCACTGCCCATCGACGGACTCGCGATTCACGGACGCACCGTCCGGGAGAAATATCAGTCCCCGGTTCATACCGACTGCATCGCACACGCCGTCGAAACGCTTCCCTTCCCCGTGACCGCAAATGGAAGCATTGTATCGCTCGACACCGCGCTCGCGATGCATCGCAGCACCGGCGCGAGCGGGCTCATGATCGGACGCGGCGGGATCCGCAACCCCTGGATTTTCCAGCAGATACGGGATTCGTTTTCAGGGAACGATTCCCCTGCGATTACTTTAAGAGAAGTACGTGACTACATTTTTGAACTGCGGGACGAAATCCGTGAAACGGGCCAGTTCGACAGCGACACCCACCTTGTGCATCGCATGAAGAAATTCACGAACTACATCGCCTCCGGCATTCACGGTGGCGAATTCAACTACGCGCTGCGTCGCGCGAACACCCTCACCCTATTCGAGGAAATCTGCGACGAACACCTCTGCTCCGACGAGGCTTTCCCGGACTATCCCGATGATGACGGGAAACTTTTCTGCGGCTTCAAGGAACTGGTCACCTGACTACTCGTCACTCCCGTTCCCTTTTTTCTTACTGAAGAGCCCGCTGAAAAAATCCTCGAGCTTTGCACCAAGCCCTCCGCGCCCCCTTTTTGCGATGGAATTCGGTGTGGGAACCGTGATCGTCGCGCCGCAGCGATCATGTGGACATTTCAGCGGCATGCCGTACCACTCTTCTGATACCTTGATGTTGGCGTTGCAGTTTGGACAAGGGAACTTCATAAGATTTAAGACAACAGGTTCAGATATTCTAAAACCATATAAACCAAGATGGCAAATCCGCATGCAGGTTTGTCTCTATAGCGATTCCCGTGCGGAACGTAACCACTTTCAACCATGCCTAAAAAAATCGCTATCATCGGCGCAGGAGTTTCCGGACTCGCAGCGGCCTTTAAACTCTCCTCCGGTGAGGACCGGATCGAAATTTTCGAAAAAAGCCGGGGGCTCTCCGGTCGGGCTGCAACGCGATCAAAGGACGGGGCGCGCTTCGACTACGGGGCCAACTACTTCAAAGTGGAAAGCCCCGAACTGGCCGAGCTCATTTTCGAGGACCTTCCGACCGACGAACTCTGCCGCATCACCGGGAACGTCGGTGTCTTTGACAAAGAAGGCACCTTTTCCGAAGGCGATCCCGCACAAAACGCGAGCGCCAAATGGAGCTACCGCGACGGCATCAGCACTCTCGGTAAATTGATGGCCGATGTGGCCGATCTCGATATTCTCACTTCCTCCCGCATTGTTCGCATTGAGAAATGCCAAACCAAATGGGATCTCATTGATGGTGAAGGCCGACGCTACGAAGACTATGACGCAGTGCTCCTGACACCGCCAGCGCCGCAAACTGCCGATCTCCTGCGAGACAGCGAGCTTGGAGACGAAACCACGTCGGAGCGCATTCTCAACGCTCTCGGAGAATCGAAATACCACTCCCAGTTCGCCGTTTCCCTTTGCTTCCCCGGCCATATCAAGATGCCCGGAGATTGCTACGCATTGATCAATGCCGACAGGGAACACGATCTCGCGTGGGTCAGCTACGAGAACGCCAAGGCGGGCCACGTCCCAAAAGGCGAGAGCATTCTCATCGCTCAAATGTCCCCGTCCTGGTCCGCCGATCACTACGACGATCCCGCTGCAGATATCATTGCCACAGCCCTGTCCGCGGTCCGCAACGTCATCGCAGGAGACCTTCCTGAACCGCATTGGAGCGATACCCAGCGCTGGCGATACGCCCACCCCCACACACCCGCAAATCCCGACGAGCTCCGCACAGCATTGCCTCCGGGTGTTTTCATTGCCGGCGACGGACTCGTTGGAAAAGGACGTGTCGAAGGTGCGATCCAGACAGGATTGGATGCCGCCGCACAAATGGAAAGTTACCTCACTGGCGACATCGGAGCGTAACCACCAACCATGGAAAAGAAGCTCTACGAACTCGTTACCGACGATGACGACGGCGTCGATCTCAGTGTCGGGATCGGCAGCGAAGCGGCGGAACACGTTCCGGTTAATTTCGGGCGACAGGTCATTGCCTCAGTCGCCTCAAAAACGGGCGATCAGTTCAGCAAGCCCGGGCTCATTTTGACCTGGCTGCTCACCGCTCTCGGTGCCCCCGCAATCACAATCGGACTCCTCGTTCCAATTCGGGAAGCGGGCTCACTACTCCCTCAGCTCGTCGTCGCCAATTTCATCCGCCGTCGTGAAATCCGGAAAAATTTCTGGGTCATTGGAAGCGCCCTGCAGGGAGTGGCCGCCCTCGGAATGGGACTGGTCGCGCTCACTCTCGAAGGACCGGCCGCCGGCTGGTCTGTAGTGGGCCTGCTGGTGCTCTTCAGCCTTGCTCGCGGGGTTTGCTCAATTTCCTCGAAGGACCTGTTGGGAAAAACAATTCCCAAAACGAGACGGGGAAGGCTCGGCGGACTTGCCTCGTCCATTTCGGGCTGGATCGCGGTGGGAGTGGCTGTCTTCTTCATTTTCAACAAAGCACAGGAACTCCCCGCGAGCCTCTTCGCCGGACTCCTTTTCGCCGCAGGGATTCTCTGGTTCCTCGGCGCCTTCGTCATGGCACGTGTCATTGAAAAACCGGGCGAAGTCTCAGCGGGCGCCGGGTTTGTTCAGGAGATGAAAGAATCACTCGGGCTCGTAAAGTCCGACCCTGTTTTTCTGAAGTTCTGCATCGCCCGCGCCCTTCTCGCGAGCACTGTGCTCTCGATGCCGTTCTACGTCGTTCTCGCTCATGACGCGACCGGAGGCAGAATTCGCAGCCTCGGCATTCTCATGATCGCAGGGAGCCTCGCGACCGCTCTCAGCGGTGTGATCTGGGGAAAAAGCTCCGATGCCAGCAGTCGAAAAACGCTCGCCATCGCAGGCCTCGCGGCAGGACTGATCGGTTGCCTTACGGCTCTGGTTTCGACCTTTGAGATCGGCGAGTCCGGTGCCGGCTGGCTCTACGGCTCGCTCTTTTTCCTCATCGGGCTGGCTCACACGGGGATTCGCAACGGACGGAAAACCTACCTCATCGACCACGCAACTCAGGACAATCGCGCCCGCCTCGTCGCGGTGAGCAATACCCTCATGGGCATCACCCTGCTCCTGAGCGGTTCCTTTGGCCTCCTCGCCGGAGCCCTCGGGGAACGCGCCATTATTTTGATCTTCGCAATTCTGGGGATCGCCGGAAGCCTTCTCGCTTTTACTCTCCCGGAGGCGGAGAGAACTTAACCGCTCTTTTTCCCCTGCTCAATGGCGATCCGATAAAGGTGATCCGCTGCCCGCCCACTGATTTCTTCACTTTCGAGGAGGGCCTCAGCGATTGATTTCGTCGCGGCCCAATTCGCCGACTGGTCGAAGAGGTGGTGCACTTTATCGAGGGTGCGTTTGAGAATTTTCTCAGCCTGCCTCTGATTTCCAGCTCTGGACAGAGCCAGCTTCTCAGCATTCCTGAGATCCTGCGCGGCTCCCTGCATGTTGTATCGGCCGCTTTTTCTACCTTCCGCAGCGAGCCCCGCCAGGAGAATGAGCAACTCGGCCTCCAGCGCGTCCTGGCTCGCTTTCCTGCGACCTTTACTCACTTTGCAAGCGCCCAGCCTGTTGCCACCGGGGATGATGCTCACCTTGTTTACCGGTCGCCCCACCACAATAGCAATGACGGCATGCCCTGCCTCATGATAGGCGGTGAGGATACGCGGGTCGGGCTGGCTGGTTGATGACATGAGGACGGGAATTACCTGGGACCTGCTCAAGATGCTGGCACTGATGAGATTAAGAGTGGGATGAAGAAAAAGAAAAAGAATTTCGCATGGGAGAGATCAGGACTTTTAGAAAGGTTTCATACCCCGCGGCGTCAGATTGAACATTAAAAATGCGGAAGATTTCCCATTGATTCGACAACCAACAACCGACACATTCGCGACATGGAAAACGTGATCATCATTGGAACCGGCTGCGCCGGCTGGACTTCAGCAATCTACACGGCCAGGGCCAACCTGAATCCACTCGTCATCGCCGGCGAAGAAATCGGCGGACAACTCGCCACCACCACTGAGGTCGAAAATTTCCCCGGGTTTCCCGAAGGCATCATGGGACCGGACCTGATGATGAACATGCACAAGCAGGCTGAGAAATTCGGCACGCGTGTGGAATATGATTTCGTTACCAGCATCAGCCGCCGTGAAGATGGCATTATTGATGTCAAAACCGCTGCCGGAAAAGAATACGAAACCAAAACAGTGATCATCGCAACAGGAGCGAGCGCCCGCTGGCTGCACCTCGACCGGGAGAAAGAACTCGTCGGTCACGGTCTCACTTCATGCGCCACCTGCGACGGGGCGTTTTATCGCGATGTTCCTGTCGTCGTTGTCGGTGGAGGTGACTCCGCCTGTGAAGAAGCTAGCTTCCTGACCCGCTTTGCAAGCAAGGTTTACCTCGTACATCGCCGTGACGAGCTCCGCGCCTCCAAAATCATGGCCGACCGGGCCCTCGCGAATGACAAAATCGAGCCGGTCTGGAATTCCGAATTGAAAGAATATCTCACCGATGACGCCGGTGAAATGCGCGCCGTAAAGATTCTCAACCGCGAGACCGGCGAGGAATCCGAGCTCGAAGTGAAATGTGTTTTCGTCGCGATCGGTCACGATCCGAACACGAAGTTCCTCGAAGGTTCCGGCGTTAAGCTCGACGAAGACGGCTACGTCCTTCAGGACGGGCATTCCACCGACTCCAATATCCCCGGGATTTTCTCCGCAGGAGACGTCTCTGACCACGTTTATCGCCAGGCGATTACCGCCGCGGGGAACGGGTGTCAGGCGGCCCTCGATGCCGAGCGCTTTATCACCGCTCTCGAAGATTGAGTCGAAGAGGCTCGAACGCATCAACTATCACCTCATTTGAAGGAGTGAGGTTCTCTTGCTGTATACGATACGGAATTTCGTATCGACAGCGCCTTGCGCGCTGCTAAAGTGAACGCCCTTTTATAAGGGCTTCCCTTCCAGTGTCCGAATACTGAGGAAATCCCCATTACATACAGGCATGAAAATTTTTGCGCCCAAAGAAACCGATCCCTCCGAACCACGCGCCGCACTCGATCCCGCGGCCGTGAAAAAGCTCACCGGCCTCGGGGCCGAAGTCATCATCGAAGCCGGGCTCGGCGAGAGATCTGACAATCCTGACAGCGCCTACGAAGCTGCCGGTGCCACCGTCACGACTGACAGAACCGGTCTCCTCGGTTCCGCCGATATCGTGACACGGGTCCGCAAGCCGTCACCGGACGAGATTGGAAAGCTGAAAGAAGGCGCAATCCACATCAGTTTCCTCGACCCATTCAACGAAAAGGATCTCATCGGTTCTTTCGCGAAGCAAAAATCGACCGCGATCAGCCTCGAAATGATCCCCCGGACCACGCTGGCGCAGAAGATGGATGCAATCAGCTCGCAGGCAAACCTCGCCGGCTACGTCGCCGTAATGACCGCGGCAAACCGGATGAATTCCATCCTTCCCATGATGATGACTCCGGCGGGAACGATTTCCCCCGCGAAAGTTTTCGTCATTGGGGTGGGCGTTGCCGGGCTGCAGGCCATCGCAACTGCGAAACGTCTCGGGGCACGGGTCACCGCATTCGACACTCGCGAAGAAGCGCTCGAACAGGCCGAATCACTCGGGGCAAAAGCGCTCCGCATCGATCTCGGACAGACCGGCGCGACCGATCAGGGCTACGCGAAGGAGCTCACTCCCGAGCAGCTTGAAAAACAGCGCGTCGAGCAGGGCAAAGTGTGCGCCCAGAACGATATCGTCATCACGACCGCGAAACTTTTCGGACGCCCCGCCCCGATTCTGATCAAGGAAGACGTCATCAAAAGCATGAAACACGGCTCCATCATCGTCGACCTTGCTGCTGACACCGGTGGAAACGTCGAAGGCACCGAGCGTGGAAAAGAGAAAGTGACCGACAACGGCGTCACCATTATCGGCACCGGCAACTTTGAAGGCCAGGTTTCCAAACACGCCTCCCAGGTTCTCGGAGCCAACTTCGCGAACATGATCGAACACTTCTGGGACGCCGACGCCAAGGTTTTCAAAATCAACCTCGAAGACGAAATCCAGAAAGGCTGTGTTATCACCCACGGCGGCGACATCGTCCACGAACGCTTCAAAGACTGATTCAACCCTCCCGGGTTACCGACCTAGCCCTATTAGATTTGGCCGCAAAAAAGGAAGAGACTTAAATTAGAGAGAGAAACCCCGAATTCTTTACTTCTCTACCAATTGACTCCTCAACTTCTTTTCCGCCCTACCTCTCTACTACTTTCCTCCATTCCTACTCAAAACCATGGAACTTATCCTACTCATCTTCGTATTCGTCATCGCCGCTTTCCTCGGCTTTGAATTGATTCAAAAAGTCCCCAGTCAGCTGCACACGCCGCTGATGTCCGGTTCCAACGCGATCTCGGGAATCACTATGGTAGGAGCAATCATTGCGATCCGCGCGACTGGTGGAGACGAGGGGAGCGCCCTCGGAAACTGGCTTGGATTCGCGGCACTGATTCTCGCGACGATCAACGTGGTCGGCGGCTACATGGTGACTGACCGAATGCTCGCGATGTTCAAAAAGAAGGGCAAGTAAGCGAAAGGGAAACTTCTAACTGAGACACTATTTCATGGAATACATCATTAACATTTCCTACATCGTCGCTTCGGTGCTGTTCATCTTCGGCATCAAAATGCTCGGTTCCGCCGACACGGCGAAGAAAGGCAACCGCCTCTCCTCAATCGGGATGCTCATCGCTGTCATCGTCACCCTGCTCGGTGCCGGACTCGACTACACCTGGATCATCGCCGGGCTCGCCATCGGAAGCGTCATCGGCATCGTTGCCGCAAAACGCGTTCAGATGACAGGCATGCCCGAGCTGGTAGCGCTTTTCAATGGATTCGGTGGACTCGCCTCACTCCTCGTGGGTTGGTCGGAGTTTGCTCACAACCCGGATTTCAGCAATTCGGACAATCCTGTTTTCGTCGGCTTCGCGGTGATCTTTGCAATCCTCGTGGGCGGTATCACCTTCACAGGAAGCCTGATCGCCTACCTGAAGCTCTCCGGAAAAATGGGAGGATCGGCAACGACCTTCCCCGGACAGAAGGTCATCAACGCACTCGTTTTCATCGCGATTCTCGGTCTCGGCGTATTCTTCGTATTCACTCATGCCGCCTGGGCGCTTTATGCTGTGATCGGCCTTTCGCTTCTCCTCGGAGTGCTCGGGGTGATCCCCATCGGTGGCGGCGACATGCCGGTGGTGATTTCTTTCCTCAACAGCTTCTCCGGAATCGCCGCATCGGCCGCCGGATTCGTGATCATGAACAACGTGCTCATCGTCGCAGGCTGTTTGGTGGGAGCGAGCGGAATCATCCTCACAGTCATTATGTGTAAGGCGATGAACCGGACTCTCGGTAACGTTCTCTTCGGCAGCTTCGGTGCCGCAAGCGGTCCCCAGCAGGAAGTCGAAGGGGAAATGAAAGCCATCAGCAGCGAAGATGCTTACTACATTCTCGAAGCGGCGGAGTCCGTTGTCTTCGTCCCCGGTTACGGAATGGCGGTTGCGCAGGCGCAGCACGCCGTGAAAGAACTCGGATCGATCCTCGAAGCGAACGGCGCAGAAGTTCGTTTCGCGATTCACCCCGTTGCCGGTCGTATGCCCGGCCACATGAACGTGCTTCTCGCCGAGGCCGACGTTCCCTACGAGCAGCTTTGCGAAATGGACGACGTGAACGACATCATCGAAAGCGTCGACGTCGCCATCGTGATCGGGGCGAACGATGTCGTGAACCCCGCCGCCGGTGAGGATCCCAACAGCCCCATTTACGGCATGCCCATCATCAATGTGCACAAAGCCCGTTCCGTCTTCGCACTCAAGCGCGGTCAGGGAGCCGGTTTCTCCGGCCTCGTGAACTCACTCTTCTTCCGCGAAAACACCCGTATGCTCTACGGTGATGCGAAGGAAACGATGACGAATCTCGTCGCGCAGTTTAAGGACTGAAAAAAGAAGTAGAGGAGTAAAGCAGGAAAGGAGTCGGGAAGGCCCGGCTTTGTGTTTCGCTCTCGACAGCGAGACCGCTTGCGGGAAGTTTGGGAAGGAGTATTTTCCCGTCTTCCTGCCCAATGCCGACCTCTTCCCGCCTTAGCTCTATTTGCATCACTCTCCTCACCGAATGCCTCGACGCACTGGAGGCATCGCCTCTTGGATTGGAAGACGAGGAGGTTGTGCATGCCCTCCGGGTCGCTACGAAACGCCTCCGCGCTGCGTGGAAAATCGGGGCGGCTGCGGTAGGAGAGGAATTTGAAAAGGAACGTGCCGACGTTCTCCGCGAGATGTCTGCCTTGCTCGCCGGAAACCGGGATCTCGCTGTCCTCGTCAACTTAAGTCGCGAACTCGCAGGGCGACATTCAGAACCCGGATTCGAGGATGTCGTCGAGCATCTCGAAAGCAAGTTTTCAACGACGACCGACACGGACTCGCTCGAATCGATCAAAGCGATGATCCGGGGTGAGATTGAAGCGTGGAGAAAGGTGACTTTTGCAACTGAGGCGGAAGAGACCAGAGCTCATCGACACGCAATCAGAGACAGCCAACGGAAGACAAAAGCGGCCACCCGTGAAGCGATTCGCGACACGGATGCAGAAGTCTGGCATGATTGGCGAAAGCGGGTCAAACGACTCCGCTACCAGCGTGAATTTCTCGCCGGAATCCAGGGCCGGAACCCGGGCGTCCGTGATTTAAGAATCTCCAGACTCGGTTCGCGACTGGGAGACCGCAATGATCTCGCCAATCTAACCGAAATCGTCTCCGAGCTCGGCAACTCCCCCCCGCTCCGCAAAGCCCTCGCTTCCGAAGAAAGGGGAATCATGAGTAATTGTCGCCGCCTCGGGCGCCGCAATCTGATCCGCCCCTGAGCGATCCGGAAACGCTTCAGTTAACCGAAGCACCAAGGCCGGCACTGGCGGAGATACCACCACCTCCGCCTCCACCGAGAGATGCCCCGCCGCTTCCGGATCCTCCGGCTCTTGCGCTGCAGGATACGGTCGCGAAAAGGAAACCTGAAATTGCGATAACGGTGAGTAGCGTTTTGATTAGTTTCATCATAGTGAGTGCTCTGAATCGCAGGTGTGATGCCACCGCCTCTTCATCGAGCGCGCATTTACCAACTCCCCTACTGCCGTCGAAGAATCGGGAGCCGGAGCCTTAAAATCAGGTCACAGTCAAAGCCGGTTTTCGAAGGGATATCCTTGCAATACGCATTCCCTCCTGTGCAAAAAAGAATGGCTCTACGGTTTCCCTTTTCGATAGATGACGGCGCCTTCGACTTTTCGAATTTTAAGCCTGAGCGGGAAAGTCCACAGGGTCGAAGGGATCACTTTCAGAGTTCGGGAAAAGCCGAATGGCTCGAGACAGTTTCCCGTGATCGCCCGAAGCCTGATACGACCTGCCGCAGTCGGCCTGACAACCAAAACGTAATAGGGACTGTTGGACATGTGCTCCATTTTCTTCCGCACCAGCGATACTCGTTTGATCCCGGGAACTTCAGCAAAGGCATCACACAATTCCTTAAGATCCACCTCTTCCATTCCATGAGGTAGAAACTCATCGCTGCGGCGGACCGGCTTTTCCCGCTCCTTAATCGCCAGTTCGAGTTTGTCATTCGCCTTTTCGGCATTCGCCCACGATACCTCCGAATCCCCCGTGCTCCCGAGACGACGTTGCAAATCCGAGAGCATTGCGAGCCCGTCGCGACGGTAGCTGAGCGGGTCGAGCTCTATGGCCTTTTTCAAATAACCGATCGCCTTTGGGTCCAGCGCTTCGACTAAATGCGAGCCGTAGTAAAAGTTCGCATGAGGATGTGACGACTTTTGTTCAAGAACATACTCGATCACAGGAATCGCCCGCTTCAAACCGAGAAAGCTGATTGATAGAAAGGCATACTTCCAGGCATTCTCCGGACCAAGCGAGCCTTTCTCTTTCCATTCTTTTTCCAGACGGCGCATCAAAGCGGCCCCCGGCTTCGCCGACTCATGAGCCATTACCCAGGGCACCAAATGGTGCTGCTGCCAAAACGAATCGAGCTCCTGATTCATCTCAACCGTCCTGCCGCTGAAGACCCGTTGATAGCTGCTTTCGGGCCGGGTCAGGTTCCACAGGGCCACAAAATTGGGGATCTGGTCTTCGCTCTCCGGCACCTCTATCCCCAACGCCACAAGTCGCTCCCGCAGGGAGGGATGCTCATCCCACGGCATCGCGACGTCGCCGAGACGCCAACGCATTTCGTGAGCCGCGTCCTCCTGATCAATCGTCTTTGAAAGCCTGTCAAAAAGGCGCGAAATCGCCCTCGCCGAAGGGTCCTCCACGGTCGCACTTTTTGCCCAGAGAAAATCCCAGTAGTCAGCCACGACGATCCGGGATCTCAATGCGCACCGAAGCAGGGCTCTCGCCATCACCTCCTTATCAACCGCGCGGAGGGCGAGACGATCCGCCTCAAATTCCTGAGGCTTGCGCATCGCGACGCGGGCGGCGTTGAGATACTGGAGATACCAGTTCGCAAAGGCACGATAGGGAAGGCTCAGCAGGGAGCGTTGATTGAGTCGTGCCACGAGAACCTCCCAGACGACCGAGACCCGTATCAGTTTCCCCGCAAAGAGGGTGTGCTTGCGGGAAAGGTGAGCCAGCTCGTGCGCGAGGATCGCCTTGAGATGTTCCCCGTTCAGCGAGGCAATCAGAGGAAGCCCCACTCCCACGTAATACTGCGACGGGCCGAACAATCCGAAGAGGGGTCGGGTGCTCGCGAAGGCATTGTATTCCCAGTCGAGAATCAGCTGAATCCGCTTGCGACGAAGACGCATCGGCTTTCGCAGCGAATCAATCATGTCATAGAGATAGGGAAACTGCTCGCGCTCAATCGTGAGCCCCACCGGCGGCGGAAGCCTCACAAAGAGGCTGCGGACCGTCGCGATGAGCAGCAACCCGAGAGCGAGATATCCGACAATGAGCCCCCAGTGATAGCCCCATGTCATCTGCCCATAGATCAACAGCCCGAGTAGCGCGAGGTTGAATAACAAAGCGAAAAGAAGGAAGGCGTAGCCAAGAAGAATGAGCCCGAGAGCCTTTATCTTGAAACGAAAGGGATCAGCTTCGAACTCGCGCTCGTATCGCGCCATCAGTTGATGCATCTCCGCTGTCCCTTTAGCCATTAGACGGAGACTAGCAAGAGGACCGAATTCGCGTCAATGCTAGAGGTGGTAGGGGGGCAGTGAGTGAGTGCAGTGAAATAGGAACCGCGGATTTACGAACATGAACACGATTCCTGACCGGCTTTCTTTGACATAACGAGGGACCATCCCTCCGAATACTCCTCAGAGCCCGATGATATAAAAACGTTTCTGGGAGACCTGCTCGGCCTCGGGGATTGTGATCCAGCGTTCGAGGTAGCGCTCACCCCAGCTGTCACTGAAAGCGATCTCGTTGGTTGATTCGTTGTAGCCCATGATGATGACGACGTGGCCCTTATTCCGGTCGGGAGTGAGAGCGGGGTCCCCCGCCGACTTGAGCACTTTCGCTTTGTAGCGTTCCCAGTCACCCTCCTGGCGCTCGGCGGTGCGCTCCGAGGAGGTCGCGTTGAATTCCGTCGTGCTGTATACCGCCCAGATGATCGGTATCCCGTCATCGATCGATTTCTGAACGTCGCGCATCTTCAATTCGCCTGACTCAATATCAAAGGAACGCCCCTTCCTTTTGATGTCGCTCCCGATATTGTTGAGGAGGCGATCAACCGAAGTACCGCCCCCCGCAGAGGTTTCACCCGCCATTGCGAGCAGATACATGTCGGCGGGAATCCCGAGAAATCGCATGCAACGCTCCGCCGTCGCAGGAACGCAGTAGCCCTTCGGCCCCTGATCAACCATGGGAATATTAGAAATGACGACATCGCCGTTTTCACGTCTTTCAACAAAGCCACGCGCCCGCTCCCGAATCGTCGCATCGGAGACACGCTTCGACTTGCCCCTGTCATCAGCAAACTCCGGTTTTTCAATGGCGAGGGATACGTATTCATCTTCGACATTGGAGAGGAGAAAAGAATGACCTCCCCAGTCCCAGCGATTCACATTGACCCTGGACTCGCCCTCCCCAAATTTCTGCCGGTCCGGTTCTCCCAGCTTCGCGGTGAGCGCTGTTGAGATCAATTCGGCGTCATTCTCCATGATGACCCTCAGGCCCTCCATTCCACCGGGAACCGGTTTTCCTTTTATAAAATGCTCTTCACCGCTGCCCCTCGCCCCGAAAGAATCCCCCTTGTTCGCAAACACAATCGAAATCGAGGTGACTTTTCCGTCCTCCCCATACATCGCAGCTGAATAAGGGCGTGCGCCCAGAAAGCGGTAATCATCCCCCGGATAGGCGCGATAGCTTTCCGAATCGATAGTCTTCGACTCCCTGCGCCAGCCCAGTCTCTGCGCCACTTCCTCCGGAGAGCTGTTCCACAATGTCGTATCCTTAAACAACTCCTGCCCGATTGATTCGTTAATCGCCTCCACGCCGGTAATCCCTGTCGTCTCGATCGCCGCAGGAGGAGATGGTGCACCCGGTGACCAGGTTCTCAGAAACTCCTGATCAGCCGGGGAGAGGGCCGTAAGCGGCAGGGTGAATTTCTTCCCCGTCTCCATTTCTATCGTGGCGGAAGCCCCGTCGACTGAAAGCACCTTTGCTGTAATCGTCTTGCCCTGTGAATTGGTAAAAACACGATAAGCCTCAGCGGAGGCGTTACCACTCAGTCCCACAATCAGCAGGATCACACAGAGGCATTGAGGGATTTTCATCTGACTGAAAGTCTAATTGGCTCGCGCATCGCCCGCAAGACGCGAAACGCGGGAGTTGAGGGGACACAAGACCTCTCCGGTCGCCACCCACCTGATTTCGCAAAACGTCACTTCAATCACCCCCTACTTCCCCACCGACGCGATGATTCCCTCGGCGGTCTCCTCCTGCAACCTCAGCTGCCCGCAGGCGGCGTCGATATCGTGACCTTTCTCACGCCGGAGCGTGCAGGTGACACCGGCATTCTTGAGGACACTGAGAAATGCCTCCTGACGCTCTTCATCGGGTCGACTCCAGTCGAGGCCTTCAACGGTATTGTAGGGAATCAGGTTCACTTTAGCGTTCATCGCCCGGGCGCGCTTCGCGAGCACAGCGGCCTGATCGAGACCGTCATTAACTCCCTCGATGAGAATGTATTCGAAGGTGACCTTCTGCTTTTTATTATGCCGCCACACCTCGAGAGCTTCGAAGAGTCGCTTGATAGGATACTTCTTATTCACCGGCATGATCTGATCACGCACTTCGTCAGTCGCCCCGTGAAGCGAAATCGCGAGCCGGATCTGCATGGGAATGAGAGCGAGCTTTTCGATCTGAGGGGCAAGGCCACTCGTGGAAACGGTCATTTGCCGGGCACCGATATTGAGCCCCCAGTGCGCGTTGAGAATTTCGAGCGCTTTCGTGAGCTGAGTTAAATTCGCGAGCGGTTCTCCCATGCCCATGAACACGATATTCCGCACCGCATCACCACTGGCGATTTCCGCACCGATGACCTGACCGACGATTTCACCGGCTTCGAGGTTGCGCGTGAAACCGGCGAGTCCGCTCGCGCAAAACTGACAGGCATAGGCGCAACCCACCTGACTGGAAACGCAAAGTGTGACCCGATCACTCTGGCCGCCATCAAAGTGCACGTTGGCGGGAATCTTCACCGTTTCGACAAGCCGCCCGTCGTGGAGACGGAAAAGAAATTTCTGAGTGGTGTCCTGCGAGCCGGTCGTTCTCACGACGGGAAGCCGGCTGATCACGAACTCCGCTTTGAGCAGTTCACGCAGCGGCTGACTGAGGTTGGTCATCTCATCAAAAGTGGCGACGCGCTTTATATAAAGCCACTCCACAATCTGCTTCGCCCGGAATTTCGTCTGGTCATGCGCGAGCGCCCACTCGATCCAGTCATCGAGGGTGAGTCCGTAGGCGGAAGGCAGTGGCTTGGCAGGTTTCTCGTTCATTCGCGTTTCTCCAGTGAGACAGTTCAGCAACAAACCATGGATTGACAGATTTGGCAGGTCCATTTTAACTCGCTTTCACTTATGAGCTCCCCCGACTCCCGCCCCCTCGTCCTCATTCTATGCACCGGCAACTCCTGCCGATCCCAGATGGCCGAAGCCATATTGCGAAAAGCAGCCGGGGACGTCCTCCGCGTCGAGAGCGCGGGATCAGATCCCAGCGGCTACGTACACCCTCTCGCGGTGAAAGCGGTAAAGGAGATTGGACTCAATCTTTCAGAAGGGCGCTCCAAGAATCTTGAGGAGTTTCTCAATGAGCAGGTCGAAACGGTGATCACGGTTTGTGGAAATGCCAGTCAGGTATGTCCCACTTTCCCGGGTCAAATGAGACGCTACCACTGGGGCTTTGATGATCCAGCCCACGCAACCGGCACCGAAGAGGAGCAGTATGCGGTATTTCTCCGGGTCCGCGATGAGATCGATCGCGTCTTTTCGGCCTACGGCCTTGGTCGAATGGATCAAGCGGCACGTTCATAATCGGCCGAAAGGTCCCGCCAATCCATTGAATCATGAATGAAGGCTCCCAAAAGGGGGCCTTTTTCTGTGTCCGGAGTTGCGGATTTTGCCAAAAGCCCAAAAACCCTCAAAACCGGAATTTTTTAAATGAATTACAAATAATTTTAAAAATTATGGTTTATATCTTGAATTTCCATAAAATAGTTATAAAATAACATTATGGAAAAGCTGAATATTAGAATTCTCCAATTGTTAGCCATCTCTGCTGTGGCTGTTTCGTCCTCTGCCTTCGCCGGTGGTGGTTTTCGCATGAACTCCAAAGCACCTGTTCAACACGTGCAGGAGAAACGCATGTATCTCTTCGGATACGGCGGAATCACAACGGGAACTACGCTTGAAACGACCGGTAACTGGGATGTTCCCGGTAACTACTACGACGACGAGTATGTCCCGAATCCCGTGAACCTTCCGATCGATTTCGATCTCCAGAACGGTTCGACCTTCGGTGGTGGTATCGGAATTTTCTCCAATCTCTTCGGTGGAAGCCGTTTCGAGTTTGAAGGTTCGCATTCCAGCAACGACATCAACGGCGTTCAGTATACCGGCTTCGCTCTTCCAGCTGACATGGAATTCTCGACCAACGCGGTATTCTTCAACATGCTGAAGGAAGTGCGTTTTGAACATTCGACAGCTTACTTCGGTGGCGGTGTCGGTTACGCATCCACCACTCTCAACGGCGACCTCGCCGAAGTGGAATACAATGACACAGACGAAGGTTTCGCCTGGCAGCTCATCGCCGGTATCGACATCCCAATCACGGATTGCCTTACTCTCTTCACCCAGTATCGCTACATGGTGCTTTCAGACATGGCTTTCGTGACGGACTTCGGTGACTTCACCAACGTTACCGACACCAATCCTGTTAGCCACTCGATCCTTGTCGGTGCGCGTGTAGCATTCTAAGTCCCGCCAACCCCCACTTCTAACTTTTATATTTAGCTCCAGGTCCTGTCCGCGGTTTTGTCCGTGGACAGGACTTTTTATGTACCCGTTAATGGGGCGTGAACTATCAGGAATCTATCGACTGGCTCTACGGCACGCAGACTTTCGGCATCAAGCTGGGGCTCGAGAATGTGAACCGTCTCATCTCGGAGTTTGGCCTCGCCGGGCAGCTCTCAGATCGAAAGGTGATTCACGTCGCGGGAACAAACGGCAAAGGGTCTGTCTGTGCTTTTTCCGATAGAATCCTCCGCGATGCCGGAGTCAAAACGGGCCTTTTCACCTCTCCACACCTCATCACCTTTCGCGAACGGATTCAGATCAACGGGGAAATGATCTCCGAAGAAGCGGTCGCTTCAGGACTCACAAAAATCCGGGATCTCATCGCGGAATGGGAACCGCATCCGACTTTCTTCGAAATCACTCTGATTCTCGCGCTGCTCCACTTTTGCGCGGACTCGACTGAGGTCATCATTCTCGAAACGGGTATGGGCGGCAGACTCGACGCGACCAACGCGGTCCAGGCCAACGTGAGTGTCATCACATCAATCGCACTCGATCATCAGCAGTGGCTCGGTGAAACAATTCGTGAAATCGCCGCCGAAAAAGCGGGTATTCTCAAGCCGAACGTCCCCGTCATCGTCGCCGAAATCCACCCCGATGCCCGCGACGTCATCGGGAGAAGAGCCCTCACCCTCGGGATTCCCTACATCGAGGCGCACCCTCTTCCCGACGACTGGAAAATGGGCCTGCCCGGCCCGCACCAGAAGGAAAACGCCACCCTCGCGGTCGAGGCGGTTTGCCGCGTCGAAGACGAACGGCTCACGCGGGAAGGAATTCAGGAATCACTCGCAAGGACAACCTGGCGGGGACGCTTTCAAGTCATCAGTGACCGACTCATCCTCGACGGGGCGCACAACCCCCATGCCGCCGAAGTGCTCGCGAAAACCTGGGCGACTGAATTTCCCGGAGAAAAAGCCACCCTGATCTTCGGGGCGGCAGAGGGAAAAGACATCATCGCTGAGTTCCGTGTTTTACTTCCTGTCATCGAGTCCATCATCTTCGTGCCGATTCAATCGGAACGCCGCCTCTCCGCCGACGTAATGAAAGCCGCGCTCGAAACTGTCGGTGGAACGGAAATCAAGACGACCGAAGCAATCTCGGTCGCGGAAGCCCTCGAGATGGCAAAAGCGAGCGACCACAGAACCCTCGTCGCCGGATCTCTTTTCCTCGTCGGAGAAGCATTAAGCCTCATCGAAAATGGAGACTTTGAAGTGAGCCTTCAGTAGCGGATACTGAAGAAGACCGAATCATGATCTACCTCGACAACAACGCGACTACGAAGCTCGCGCCGGAAGTCCGCGAAGCGATTCTGCCGTGGCTCGACGATTCCTACGGAAACCCTTCCGCGGGATACCGCCTCGGCAAGGCATCGCGCAAGGCAATCGAAGAGGCCCGGGAAAAAGTCGCCGCACTGATCGGGGCGGAGCCACAGGAGATCGTGTTCACAAGCGGAGGAACCGAATCCAACAACACCGCGATTCGCTCCGCCCTGCAACTGCGGCCCGAACGGAAAGGCTTTCTCACTTCTTCAGTTGAGCACAGCGCAGTCGATGAAGTCGCCAATTTTTTCGACCAAACAGGGTATGATGTGACATTCAACCCTGTTGACTCTCAGGGCCAACTCGACCTCGAGACGTGGAAAGCGGCCTGCGCGACCGACGAACTCGCGATCGCCAGTTTGATCTGGGCGAACAACGAGACGGGTGTTCTCAGTCCTCTCGCGGAGGCAGCCGCAATCGCAGCAGAGTCGGATGTGTATTTTCACACCGATGCGGTGCAGGCAATTGGCAAAGTCCCGGTTTCGGTTCGCGATCTCCCTATTCACGCGCTCTCGATCTCAGCACACAAATTACACGGCCCGAAAGGAATCGGCGCGCTCTACCTGAACCGTCACGCCCGCTTCGAAACGCAGGCGCTCGGGGGCGGGCAGGAAAACGAACGCCGTTCCGGAACCGAGAATGTCCCCGGTATCGTCGGCTTCGGCGTCGCCGCAGAACTCGCGCTCGCGAACCTGGAAAAGATGAGTGCGATTGCGACGATGCGCGACACCTTTGAAAAAGCGCTTATCGAAGCAGTCGAAGGCGTCGAGATCAACGGGGCGCTCGATTCGCGATTGCCGAACACTTCCAATCTCTATTTCCCGGGCGTGGACGGCGAAGGCCTTCTCATCCTTCTCGACGAAGCGGGGATCTGTTGCTCTCCCGGTTCCGCCTGCAGCACCGGAGCGGTCAAGCCGAGCCGCATCATCAAAGCGATGGGCCACTCCCCTGCCCGCGCCCGCAGCAGTGTCAGGTTTTCCTTTTCGCGGCTCAATCACGAAGACGAAATCGCCCCGGCCGTCGAAGCAGTCCGGGCCGCCGTCTCAAAACTGCGCGTCGTGATGCCCTCCGGCGGCAGCCGGGTCGTCGGCGGACCACGTTGAGCCCGCAGCCGCGTTTGCCAAAACGTGGCCTGAAGCCATCCTCGGTATCTACCGGCATCTGAGCCGGTTTTGTGATTCCCAAACCGACCCACCGATGGCACATTTCCCGATATGGGAAGTCTCTCCGCAAAGGCGAAAAGCCAGATCTATTCGAATTTGGAAAAATACGCCCGTTCCGGAATGGGAATGGAGAAAGCCTGTGAATCGTTGTTAGGACAACGTGGCGTCCCCGGCGCCGAGCGGCGTATTTACAAGGGCCTCCTCAAAGGGCTCAGCGAAGGCCGCGGCATAGGCGAATCACTCGGACGCGCCGGCAATGTCGTCTCGTCGCTCGAAGAGGAAGTCGTCACCGCAGCGGAATCGGGAGGCATGTTAGAGAAGGGATTCGGCCACCTCGCGGTCTACTTTCGCCGCATTTCGAAAACGCGTCGAAAGGTCGTCAAAGGCTTGACCTACCCGCTCGTGCTGCTGCACCTCGCCGTTCCCGTGACAACTCTCGCCGCAACCGTATCGAACAATTTCGCCCTCGATGGCACCGGCGGGGCGACGCCATTCCGGGATTCCCTCATCGCCTCGGGGAAATCGATGCTCATCATTTACGCGATCATCGTCATCCTTCTCATCGGCGGCGCGATCCTCCATCGGCTCTCGCGCCATTCGGGATTCATCGACGTGATCCTGAATCGCATCCCCATTCTGGGACCGGTCCGCAAGTACATCGCGATGGAGCGATTCACTCAGGTCTTCGAGATTTTTCTTCTCGCCGGACGAAAAATGAGCGACTCCATCTACGGAGCAGGAAAAGCCTCCGGAAGCGGCATCCTCCGAAGCGCGACCAAAAAGGGAGCAGGAATAATCGAGAAAGGAGGCAATGTCACCGAAGCGCTCAGCGCCTCGCGACGGGCTTTCCCGAAAGACTTCACACGCGGAATGACTGCAGCTGAGGAGTCGGGACAGATGGATCGAGAGCTCGCCGAATGGGGACGTTTTTACTCCGACGCGACCGGCGAGGCAATGGAGTCGCTCGCCGAGTGGACCCCGAAACTTTTCTACTGGGGCATCCTCCTCTTCGTGTCCTACCTCATCATCAAAGCAGCCCTCGCCTACCGCGATCTCATCGAGCGGTTGTTGGAGTTTAGTTTTTGAAGCGGGAGCCCCTATGACCTTCTCCGCATTCACAGGCATCTGTCTGTATTTAATACCCGGAGTGTCTGCTTATCTATTCGCAAGATATTCACCACTTCGCTCCGTCTACAAACTCACGATCGTTTCAGGTTTTTTCGTTGCTTACTCAATGTTCCCTATTCCCTTCGAATTATTCGGGGAACAGAAGGGAAATTCCAGCCCGTGGGATCATGTGATTGTCAGAGCTCTTTGGACCGCTCTACCTCTACTGCTCCTCCCATTGTTTGCCTGCATCTGCGGAATTGCGATAAGGTCCGAAACCTCGCGTGAAAGGACAACTAAGTGCAAGCGGCGTTGATATTGACTAAGCAGGTCCTGACAACTATCTTGGGTTCATGCCGATGAAATCCATCCCCGCCCACTTTGACGGCCAGCAAGTCCGTTTGGATGAGGATGTGGAGATCCAACCCCAAGCCCGTCTGTTGGTCACCATTCTGGAAGATACTGATCCGGAGAGAGACGATTTCATCACTCTCGCCGGCACAACTCTGGCAGATTCATATGGAGACGATGAAGTCGAGTATACCGAAGCGGATTTAAAATGATCCCGGGTGCCCTCATCCTCGCCCGCCTTCAGCAATCCGACGGCCAGATCAAACGACGGCCCGCCTTGATATTAACAACGATGCCTCCTTACAACGATCTGTTGGTTTGTGGAGTGAGTTCCCAACTAAAGCAGGAAGTACCCGGATTCGATGAAGTAATTTCAGTGAGCGCCCCGGATTTTTTGATGAGCGGTCTCAAGGTGTCCTCTGTCATGCGACTGGGAATGATCGCTACAATTCCACGAAGCGCTGCCCTCGGTGAGCTTGGAAGTATATCACCCGAACGTCTAATTCGATTGCGGGACAAACTCGCCAATCACATTGACTCAGATGAAGGCACGAATCGTTAATCTGCTAACGAATTTCCCCTTTTCCAATCGCCCTATCTCGGCGAAGCTTCCCGAATCATGACTCGATTCAATTTCCCCATTGGAGCCATTCTCATCGCAACGCTTCTGATCTCAGGGTGCCGGACAACGAAAGAGGAAACGGTTTCTCCCACCGTAAATCCCGGTGATACAAGCGTGGGCCAGGGCAGCAGCGGAAGTAACGCGGCCGCACCATCCCCTTCCCGCGGTGTTCAGACAACTTACTCCGGCCTCCAATACGAGGTGATCAGACAGGGCACCGGAAAACGCCCTTCGACTTTCAATAAAGTCAAAGTTCACTACCACGGCACATTGACGAACGGCACAGTATTCGACAGCAGTGTGCAGCGCGGTCAACCGGCCACCTTCGGAGTCGGTCAGGTCATTCCCGGCTGGACAGAAGGCCTCCAGCTCATGCAGGAAGGTGCCAAATACCGTTTCACGATTCCACCGAATCTTGCCTACGGCCCGCGCGGTGCTCCTCCAAAAATCGGACCGAACGAGACCCTCATCTTCGACGTCGAATTGCTCGAGGTTCTATACTGAGCACTCACAGGATCATTGCCCTTGCTGCATAAAAGATTGATTCACGGGAAAATTTATCCTATTTCCTAGGGGTAACACAGACTGACCCTCAACGTGATGACCAAATTTTTAGCCGCTATCCTGATCGCCGCTGTTACCATGCAGCTCTCGATGACCTCTGCCGAAGCAGGTCGTTTCAGCAAATGTGAATGCGTCGGCCAGTATGAAGCGCCCAAAGGTGTCTATCGTATCTGGACGTGCAAGGTGAAGAAGGAATGGGAGACACGCCAACACTGTCTTCCCTGTGGCCGCTTCGTTCCCTATCAGGTTCAGGTCATCACCTACCGCGCCCGCTACAGCAACGGTGTTTCCCACACCTGGAAGTGCGTCGTCGCCGGGTCTGAGGTGACTCTCGGTAAGTAAGTCGTTCCAGCACCCAACTCCGACCCGATTGCGGACGGGGTAAAATCGGGGTAAAGTCTGACTAACTATGTTCAGTCGTAGAAATTCCCCAACCCTCCCTCTCCCCGTCGAAGACGGCACCATTTCCGCTCAAACCCTGAAGCTCGACCGGGAAACTGCGGAGAAGAGCTACGAAACGATCACATTCGGCCTCGGTTGATTCTGGGGCCCCGACTCCCGGTTCGGGAGTCTCGATGGAGTGCTCAGAGTCCGTGCCGGCTATTGCGGCGGGACAAAAGAGAACCCTTCCTACTACGATCTTGGCGATCACACCGAAGCTGTCTCGATCGACTATGATCCCGAAGTGATTTCATTCGAAGGAATGCTGAAGCATTTCTGGGCAGCTCACCAGCCAACCCGCAACAACGCGAGCCGGCAGTATCTTCACGCCTTGTTCTACCGCTGCGAAGCCCAAAAGGTGGCCGCTGATCTCTCCCTGAGCGCCATAGCTGCGGAGCGTGAGCTTCCCGAAAGAAAAATCGAAACGGAGATCATTCCGGTGCGCGAGTTCACCTACGCGGAAGACTACCACCAGAAATACTACCTCACCCAGTACCCGGAATTGCGGGACTTCCTTACCGGGACCTACCCGACCGGTAAAGCACTTGCCGACTCGACAGTGGCGACGCGCCTCAACGCCTACCTCTTTTCCGGAATGGATAACGCCCGCGAGCGCCTCGAAAGAGAGATCGATTCCTATGATCTCCCCGGGAACTTGAAGACCCTCGCAAGCTCCCGGATTTGATACTGCTCCGCGAAAGTTCCCCTGCCCGGGAAAAATTGGCACAATCACGGTAAATAAACTTTACTTTCCTGTGTAATTGAGGTTTCTTAACTTTATGAAAATTATGGCTCGAGCATCTATAGCGATTTTTACACTCGCTCTCTCTGGATATTTGCATGCAGCAGAAGGCTTACGGACTCTTGCTGACACCGCAGAGGGAATGGGCCTGAACGGTGGACGACTTATCATTCAGGATGATGCCGCTGTGGTGCGCACCAACCCGGCATCACTTCCTAAGATTACTCATACCACCATGGAAGTGACCTATCAGGCCTGGCATGGGAAAACTGATTTCGACGGTGCTATGGGCCAGAGTGATTCCATGTATGACCCCTGGAAGCATCTCGGAAGCGTCTACATCGCCCACCCCATCAACGACACTATGACCGCCGGTCTCGGCATCACGGCCCCGTTCGGAGTGTCTATCAAATGGCCGCGCGAAGGGGCTTTCAAGTACGTCGGTGCCTACAACTCCAATCTTCAAACCGTCGCGATCAACCCCGCTCTCGGATTGAAAATCAACGATGATCTCTCAATCGGATTCGGCCTCGATATTTTCCGTTCAAAGCTTCAACTGGAGCAGAAATTCCCCTGGTTTCTCGCTGCAGGCGCGGGTGCCCCCGATGGTGACATGAACTTCGAAGGAGACGGTTGGGGACTCGGTGCCTACTTCGGGATCAACTACGACATCGGTGACCGCCACCATCTCGCCCTCGTGGGACGCCTCCCCGTCAGCGTAGACTACAACGGCAAATTCGAAATTTCCAATATCCCCGCACCCGGCGTTGCCCTGCCCCGCTCCGAGTTCGATTCCGAGATCCAGCACCCCGGAAGCATCGCTCTCGGTTATGCCTTTGACGCATCAGAAAAACTCACGATTGGCGTCGATTTCGAGTGGATCGGCAACTCCAGCCACGATGACATCCCTCTCTCGATTGGAGCGAATCAGCCTCTCCTCGGCGGCAAGACAGCCTCCCCGCTCAATTGGGAAGATTCCTTCTCCGTTGGTGCCGCGATGGAATATCAGTGGACCGAATCAATCGTCCTCCGCGCCGGTTATCAGTATTCGGAATCGCCGATGAACCAGCAGTTTTACACACCCTCCGTGCCTGCAAATGACCGACACATCCTCAGTGTTGGCGCCGGCTATACCTGGGGTCTCAACCGTGTCGATCTTGCCTACAGCCTTCTGCTTATGGGCGACTCAAATATTCAGGGCAACGTGGATCCGGCCATCAATGGAACCTACGACTACGACTGGAATGTTCTGACCCTCAGTTACACCCGTCAGTTCTAGGATCAGAATTCATTCGGAAAACTGCCCCTTGAAAATTCGACGGGCGGTAAGACAGTTTCAAATGGTCAGGCTTCCTGATCATACGGAACACCTATGAGATTTGTCTGCCTGAGCTTCCTGACCTGTATCGTCTTGTCGTCGTGTCAGGTGCCCTCCTCGATTTCCTACGATCCGGTCTCCCTTACGGACGGAACGGACACCAAATCGTGGGAACCTCTCGTCGTCGGCCTCGAAGCACCGACCTGGGATCAGATCAAGCCCCCGTCGGGCATTCCCGGATGGGACAAAGAAATCGATGCGACTTATTTCAGCATCCAAACGAGCGAGAAAGTCCTCGCGATCACTTTCGATGACGGACCGCACGGGGTGAACACGCCCCGCCTTCTCGACATGCTGAAGAAGCGGAACATCAAAGCGACCTTTTACGTGGTCGGGAACATGATCAAGAACAGCTACGGCCCGGATGTCCTCCGCCGCATCGTCGCTGAAGGCCATGAAATCGGCAACCACACCGTGACTCACGCAACGCTTTCAAGACAGAGTGATTCCGTGCTTCGAAAAGAGCTCCAGGATGCTCACGACATGATTCTCGATATCACAGGGGTGGCCCCGCGGACGATGCGACCACCCGGTGGCGCCATCAAAAACGATCAGAAGAAACTCATGATGAGTGAATTCGGCTATCCGACGGTACTTTGGACTGTCGACCCCGAAGACTGGAAACGCCCCGGCGCTTCTGTCGTCACGAGCCGCCTCGTCAACGGTGCCCGCCCCGGAGCGATCCTTCTGGTGCACGATCTCCACGAGCCAACCGTCGACGCGATGCCATCGACGCTCGACCAGCTTCTAGCCCAGGGCTACCGCTTCGTTACGGTCACGGAGCTGATCATGATGGACGAAAGCTGAAACGTTCCGGCGCTTTCCTCTCAATTTGCCCTCAACTGAGTCCGGTGATTCTTCCGCAATCGTCGACATCGATCTTTTCCGACGATGGTTTCTTCGGGAGCCCCGGCATTGTCATGATGTCGCCCGCGAGAGCGACGATAAAGCCCGCTCCGGCAGAAACTCTGATGTCTCTGATCGGAAAAGTGAAACCGGTCGCCGCGCCCACCGCGTTCGGATCGGAACTGAAACTGTAGGGCGTTTTCGCAATGCAGACAGGGAACCGGGCCGCTTCCGTCCCCTTGAGACGCGCCAGCTTGCGTTTCGCCGCTTTGGACAGGGAAATATCATCGGCCCGGTAAATCTCCGTTGCCACTTTCCGCAATTTCTCCTCCGGCGTATCCGTGTCCGGGTAAAGAGGCGAAAATTGGCTTTCAGGGTTCGCCTCCAGCTCATCAACCACCGCTTGCGCGAGTTCCTTTGCGCCGGCAGCGCCATCCGCCCAGTGAGTCGAGAGGACGCAGCGAACGTTTATTCTCCCGCAGAGATCGATCACCTTTTGTGTTTCCGCTTCAGAGTCGGAGGCAAAAGCATTGATCACCACAATCGCCGGGATCTTGAATTTGCCTATGTTTTCGAGATGACGCTCAAGGTTGGCAAACCCGCTCTCGAGCGCTTCGAGGTTTTCCTCTTCGAGCGTTTTCTGCGATGCGCCGCCGTGGTACTTGAGGGCGCGAACCGTTGCGACAACCACCGCCAAATGAGGCGCAATCCCCGCTTTTCGACATTTGATATCAAAGAACTTTTCCGCTCCGAGATCCGCTCCGAAGCCCGCCTCCGTCACAACGATATCACTGAGCCTCATCGCTGCTTTCGTGGCGATCACCGAATTGCAACCATGAGCGATATTCGCGAATGGTCCCCCGTGAATGAACGCCGGGCTCCCTTCAATCGTCTGCACGAGATTCGGCAAGAGGGCATCTTTCAGCAAAGCGGCCATCGCTCCGGTTGCTTTGAGATCTCCCGCAGTGACGTCTTCCCCGTCTGTGTTTTGTCCGACAATGATCCTCGCGAGACGACGCTTGAGATCGGCGAGATTCTCAGAGAGGCAGAAAATGGCCATGACCTCTGAGGCCACAGTGATATCGAAACCACTTTCAGCAACGACTCCATTGCCATCACCGAGGCCGGTCACGACATGGCGAAGCGCGCGGTCATTGCAATCGAGAACCCGCTTCCAGGTGATGTGGCGGGGATCGAGATTGAGGGCGTTTCCCCAATGCATATGATTGTCGAGAATCGCGGAGAGAAGATTGTGAGCTGCGGTGATTGCGTGAAAATCGCCGGTAAAATGAAGATTAATATCCTCCATCGGCACGACCTGGGAATGCCCTCCTCCGGTTGCGCCACCCTTCATGCCGAAGGACGGACCGAGGCTGGGCTCGCGAAGACAAACGAGGGCATTGCGCCCCAGAGCCCGCAATCCATCGCCAAGTCCAATCGTCGTGGTCGTCTTTCCCTCTCCCGGAGGCGACGGGGAAATGGCGGTTACGAGAACCAGTTTCGCTGAGGAATCACCCTTTGATTTCGGGATTTTTTCGAGATCAACCTTTGCCTTGAGGCGTCCGTAGGGGACGAGACAGTCCGGTGACAAAGCCAGCGTCTCCGCAGCCAGTTCTTCAATTGGCCGCAATGTCGCCTTTTGAGCAATCTCAATGTCCGTCATTCCTGAACCTGTCAGGCAGAAGTTAATCTTCTTCAACCCTGTTTAAGAGAATCTGAAGCGCTCCGCCGGAGCACCAGATTTCGAGAACGAGGCAGGCGAGAGAAACGCCCATGAGTGAAAGCGCGACGATAAAAGCGATCATTCCGGCATGATGGAACTCAAAAATCACCGACACCATTGAAAGAACACAGAGAAACAAACTGACCGCTCCGAGCAATTGCATCCAGCGAATCAGGATGAGACGACGCCGGAGATTCTCGATCTGGGCGCGGAGAGCGTCATCTTTCAACTCCTCCCAATCGCGGTGCAGATTCCGAATCAGGGCCGCAAGGTGGAGAAAACGATTCGTGTAGGAAAGAAACAGCAGGCTCACTGCGGGGAACAGCAGTGCAGGAGTGGATATTTCCAAATTCATTTCACAAGTGATCCGGAACTCAAAATTTTAGCGCGGAGACCGCCTTTTCCTTTGAGCGCTTCCTCGGCCCCTTTGCCGAACGCTTCCTCCATCCAGAAACATGGCTTTGCCTCTTCGGTTCCGAGAAACCGCACCCCCTGAATCTCGAATTCCTTTCCAATGAGGGTGTTTAAATCCACCCCTTCGGTGATGACGTTGCGACGGTAGACCTCAGGGCCTTTATCAAAAATGGAAAATTGATCGCAAAGCCGCCGGTGCGTCTCCATCTCAAAAAAGGTGATTTGCCCTTTGTAATCGGGTTTGTAATCAAAGAAGCGGTCACCCTGAATCCCCCTGTTCTCGACACAGTCGAGCACGTCGACCTCCTCGACCGGATTTTCGCCGGCCGGTTTTCCAAAATGCCCGAAATAATTATGCCCCGGTGAAATGTAGAGATTCAAAAGCTTCACCCCGAAAGCTATACGCGAATTTCCACGCTGGCAATTCGCTCAGGCGTGGATAACGTCGGACAGTTTCAACTTTCAATCTAAGAACCATGGCCAAAGGACCCAAAAATGCGATCAGCCCTTCTCGTGACGAAAATTTTCCCGAGTGGTATCAACAAGTCGTCAAAGCTGCCGACCTCGCCGAGAATTCGGAAGTGCGCGGCTGCATGGTGATCAAACCGTGGGGCTACGGACTCTGGGAGCAGATTCAGCAGCAGCTCGACAAGTGGTTCAAGGACACCGGCCACAAGAATGCGTATTTCCCCCTTCTCATTCCCGTCAGCTACCTGGAAAAAGAGGCGACCCACGTGGAGGGATTCGCGACCGAGTGCGCCGTCGTGACCCATCACCGCCTCGAGCTGAAGGATGGCAAAATGGTCCCCGCCGGCAAACTCACAGAGCCCTACGTGATCCGCCCGACTTCGGAAACCATCATCGGAGCCGCCTTCGGTCGCTGGGTTCAGAGCTACCGCGATCTCCCTCTCCTTATCAACCAGTGGGCCAACGTGATGCGCTGGGAGATGCGTCCCCGCCTTTTTCTCCGCACCGCTGAGTTCCTCTGGCAGGAAGGGCACACCGCTCACGAAACCGCTGAAGAGGCAATGGAGGAGACTGAGAAAATGCACGAGGTCTACGAGCGCTTCCTCACTGATCACCTCGCTGTCCCCGTCATTGCCGGGGAAAAGACGGAAGCGGAACGTTTCCCCGGCGCACTGAACACCTTCACCGTCGAAGCAATGGTTCAGGACCGCAAAGCGATCCAGGCGGGAACCTCACACTTTCTCGGACAGAATTTCTCCAAAGCCGCCGGCATCGAATTCGAAGGTCGCGAGCAGGGACGCGAGTTCGCCTGGACGACGAGCTGGGGAGTCAGCACCCGCCTCATTGGAACGCTTCTGATGGCGCACTCCGATGACGACGGCCTCGTGCTTCCTCCACGCGTCGCACCGACTCAGGTCGTTATCATTCCGGTAACACCGAAGCCCGAGCACGAAGCACCTGTCTTCGAAGCCTGCGAAGCCCTCGCAGCAGAGCTGAAAAGCCAAACCGTTTTCGGCGCGGCCGTTTCCGTTGAGATCGACAAGCGGGACCTCGGCGGCGGTGTGAAGAGCTGGGAGTGGATCAAAAAAGGCGTACCTGTCAGGATTGAAATCGGGCCACGCGATCTCGAAAAAGGATCCGTTGCCCTGACACGTCGGGATCAGGGACCGAAAGAGAAGGCCTTTCTCCCTAACGCTGAAGCCGTTTCCACCATCAGCGAAACACTCGAGTCGATTCAGGCGAACCTTCTCGCGAAAGCACTCGCCTTCCGCGAAGAGCACACCCTTGAGATTACTTCGATGGACGAGTTCAGAAAATTCTTCACCGCCGAAAATGCGAAGCAGCCTGAAATCCACGGAGGGTTCGCTCTCGTGCATTGGGCCGGAAGCGTCGAGGACGAGGAAGCGCTTCAGCAGGAGCTCAAGGTTACGGTTCGCTGTATTCCGAAAGACCCGACCCTTCGCGGCGAAGCGGGAACCTGCATTTACACCGGAAAGCCGGCGGAAGGACGCGTCATCTTTGCAAAGAGTTACTAGGTAGGCGGCGAACTTTGCGAGTTCGTTCAACCCTGTCAGGTCATTGATCCAACAGGGTTGAATCGATGCCCCGTCCCGATCCGACGTCCTCTCTTTTTCTAAATTCCCCGGGAAGTCCTGAACCGGTTTTCAAATTGAAAAACCGCGCGACGGGGGGAACATAAGATCATGATGCCTCCGGAATGCGCTGTCTGCGGGCGCGATCTTCGCAGCGATCCCGATTTGAAATTCGGCCAGGTTCGCTTTGCCAATTTCGTCCCCCTCGATGGACCCGGACACCCGAAGGGGCTTGTCTGGTTTTGCGTCGATCACCTCGACGCGGCGAAGGAACTCAGTCACCTCCCGAGCTCGGAGGCGATTCGCGAACTGCGGGGAAAACTCTGAAACGACCGGGGAGGAAGTCCAGCGTCACGACTCAAAGCAACGCTTTAGGTCCACTCCCCAGTGATGCCCGCTCAAGTGGCTGTGAAGCATTCTCCGGCTTCGGAGCGGGCGCGTCCGGTGTCAGCACTTTAAGATCATCCAGTTTCATTTCCCTGAGGTGCTTCCTCGCCGCTTCCGGCAATCCCTCTGTGCCTGCTTCAGGATCGTATTCGCCCTCGTAGATGAAATTGCCTTTCTCGTCTTTCAGGACCATCTCATGCTTCCCATCCTTGTTCGTGATCACCAATTCGCCTTTTTCATTGTCGATTTTGATGACACCCTCCGCGGTAAGAACCTTCACGGGAAAACCGGGACGAACAGAGATCGCAGGCGGCTTCCCTGGATCAGGCCGCCCCTCATGCCGGGCTTCCGCTTCGTCGTTGCGCAGGCTGCCCTGGTCTTTCATCCACTTTTGTAAATGATCCTGCTGCCGTCTCACGCTTTCCTCCCACTGGCGTGACGGAAGGTTCATTGCTCCGTGACCCGACCGGAAATTCCGATCGCCATCAGGACCTCCGGGTCTCACGAAGGGGCGATAATCGGTTTCCCCGAGCGTGACTTTCAATTCTTTCTCGAGCCCTTTTCGAATCACCGTGACGGTGACTTCATCACCTTCTTTGAGGCGCTTCACGAGCAAAGAGAGATGCTCCGGCGAGATCAGCATCTGATCGGCGAAAAGCACGAGGACGTCGTTTGCTTTAAGCCCTGCCTTGCTCGCGGGGGAATCCTCGAGCACTTGAAAAATCTGCACTCCGAATCCCTGCTCAACTTCAAGATACTCGCGAAGCGATTCCGGCAATGGCGCGGTCGCTACCCCGAGCCAGGTTTGAGTCTGCCCTGCTCTCGAAGGCTCATCCTTTGAATCCGCCCCCCGCCGTGGAGCCTCGCCCCGCTTCGGTGGCTCCGGCTTCCTCTCCCTCTCGACCCGCGGCTTCTGTGCCTCGGCACGTTCCGGAGCATCCTTTCTTTCATCCGGTTGAGCGGAGACATCAATCGACGTCGAGACGGCCCAGAGACCGACGAAGAGACCGGAAAGAAGAATATTTTTCATGGTGGGGGATTTCCTGTTAGTAGGTTTGTAGTGGCACGACAATTTCCTCACTGCGAGGCTGAAAAAAGCGGATGTTGGTTCCCGTATCAGGATCGTGCCAGTGATAGGCATCGCCGTATTTCACATTCATTTTTTCCCGCGGACCGTCAGGGGTTGAAATAACGCCGCCGGAAGAACTTTCGAGAAGATACCCCTGAGCCGATACCGGCAAAAACCGATCCACCGATCCATCGGCCGGAACACCGGGAACGGCCGATACACCGGATTCATCTGAAAGCGTCAGAGCAGGAACAGGCTCATTCGAAACAGAAACAACATCATCGGGAAGTCGTTCCCGAATCTTCATGTAGCCGAGGACGACCATGACGGCACAGCAAACCGCAGTCAGAGGAATCACGCGACGCCACTGAATGTGATTCGGATCGTAGGAACTCCCCGAAGGCTCAATACGACTCGCAACCCGCTCGAACTCGCGCAATAAGTCGGCCTCGAGTCCAACATCGAGCGCCGCCGGATCAAGCCCTTTCAGCAATGCCTCAAGGTCTTTGTCGTTCTCCGGTAATTCGTGTTCGTTGGCTTCGTCTTTCATCCCGCTACAGATAGAGCGGGTGTGAATCCGGATTTTGTCTAAAGATTTAGACCGATGACTCTACAAAGCCGCCGCCGCGCTCAAACGCTTCTGCCACTTCGTGATCTGACGTCCCACGTTGACCGGTGAAGGCGCTCCCACAGCCTTTCTCGCACGGAGTGCTGTTTTGATATCGAGAACTTTGAAGACATCGTCCTCGAAGACATCGGAAAACTGACGGTATTCGTCGAGGGTGAGCTCTCCAAATCCCCGGGCTTCAGTGAGACTGAAAGCGGTGAGCTTGCCGATAATTTCGTGCGCATCGCGGAACGGAACCTTTTTCAAGACAAGGTAGTCGGCGAGATCCGTCGCAAGGAGGAAAGGATCGCTCGTCGCTTCGAGGGTCTTATCCTCGCGCACCTTCGCAACCGCCATCATTTCAGCCATGACTTCGAGAGCGAGCTTGATCTGATCGATTGAATCGAAAAGCGGCTCCTTGTCTTCCTGCAGGTCCCGATTGTAAGTCATCGGAAGCCCTTTGATCGTCGTGAGCAAGGACATCAAATTGCCGACAAGGCGTCCCGTTTTACCCCGGGTCAGCTCAGCGACGTCAGGATTTTTCTTCTGAGGCATCAGGCTGGAACCGGTTGTGTGAGCATCGCTCAATTCGATGAAACCAAATTCCGCGGAAGCCCAGAGAATGATGTCCTCGCTGAGACGGGAGAGATGAATCCCTATCATGGAGATGATGAAGAGCAACTCGGCGATGTAGTCACGATCACTCACCGCATCCATGCTGTTCTGCGTGATCGCAGGGAACCCGAGCTTATCTGCGACGAGCTTACGGTTTAAAATGATCGTCGAGCCGGCAAGAGCACCTGACCCGAGCGGCATTACATTGATTCTCTTATAGCAGTCGCGAATCCGCTGCTTGTCGCGCTCGAGCATCTCGATGTAAGCGAGAAGATGATGAGCAAAAAGGACCGGCTGGCCGCGCTGAAGATGCGTGTATCCGGGCACAACAGCCTCGGGGTGATTCACCGCGAGAGTGAGCAACGCATTTTGCATCGTCGTAACGCGGTCAAAAAGCGCCGTCGATTCCGCGCGACAGTAGAGTCTCGTATCGAGAGCGACCTGGTCGTTCCGACTTCTTGCGGTGTGGAGCTTGGCACCGGCGTCACCGATTTTCTCAGTGAGGGCCCGCTCGATATTCATGTGAATATCTTCGAGACTGGTGCGAAAGCGAAACTCGCCAGTCTCGATCTCGGTTTTAATCTCTCGAAGTCCCTTCGCAATTTTGCGCTCTTCAGGCTTCGTGATGATTCCCGCTTCCTGCAGCGCCGCTGCCTGAGCAATCGATCCCTCGATATCGTAAGCATAAAGCCTCCAATCGTAGGAGATCGACTCGCCGTATTTTTGAACGAGATTTGAAGTTTCGGTTTGGAACCTGCCTTTCCACATACTGGTGAATCGCCCGTTGCAGCCTCTATTTCAACCGCGATTTTACGAGATCTTTTTCCCCAACCGCATTTCGATGAGGTTTTCACACATCCCGTCCGACCTCAGACGGTCGCAACACGCCTCGATGCGCATCGATTTTGACGCCGGGCGGAAGCCGAGACGCCGCGTGATGCAGTCGATCAGAACGGCGGTATTGTCGTCCTCGAACTCGACCACCTTGCCGCAATCAATACAGATGAGATGGTTATGATCCGGTGAATCAAGAAAGTTAGGATCGTAAACCCGCTCATCCTTACCCAGATCAATTTCACGGAGAAGGCCACATTCCAGGAGAAGTGAGATAGTCCGGTAGAGCGTTGCCCGCGAGGTTTTCGGATCAATCCTCCGTGCCTTATCCATCAGCTCTTCTGCTGTGAAATGATCGTCATTCGCAAATGCCGCCTCAACGATGACGTCACGCTGACCCGTCCGGCGCATCCCACGCTGGCGGATAAACTCGTCAAATCGCTCTTTAATCTCGGGATTCATTTAGGAAATAGATCGTTGAAGAACGTTAGCTTTTCAATCGGAGTCAGGTCAATGCCTTTGAGAGACCAAAAAAGTGGTAAAGACCTCAGTTTGAATTATATTAAATACACTTAATTATGGCTATTAATTTTTCCTTTCGGTAAAGATCCTGCTTTTAACAGGCTTATGGTTTACAGAGTTCCCCCAGTCATGCCCTCCACCGAATCCTATATTCGATTTGAGCCCATCTATCAAACTCGCGTTTGGGGAGGCAGAACGCTGGAAAGCTACCTGCATCGCAATCTTCCGGGCGACGGGAAGCCCTACGGCGAGAGCTGGGACATCTCCGCCCGTGAAGAGGCAAACTGCAGGGTGACCGGCGGCGAATTTGACGGCAAAACTCTCATCGAACTTTGGGAAGACGAAGAATCCCGCCTCAACCTGTTCGGGCCCAAGGCACCCGATTCCCCCCGCTTTCCCCTGCTTTGTAAGGTTCTCGACGCGAGGGACAGGCTTTCTATTCAGGTGCACCCACCGGCAGAACTATCAGATGAACTGGGAGGGGAGCCGAAATCAGAAGTCTGGTATGTTGCCCACGCCGAACCTGACGCCGAACTATACATTGGAGTTGAGGAAGGAGTCACAGAAGCCTCTTTTCGAAAAGCACTGGAAGAAGGCACTGCCGAAAGTCTCGTTCACACAATCCGGCCAAAGACGGGCCAGCATATTTACATTCCCAGCGGACGCCTCCATGCCATCGGAGCAGGTCTGTTGATTTATGAAATTCAGCAAAATTCCGATACCACCTACCGGGTCTATGATTGGGGCAGAATGGGAATGGACGGAACTCCGCGCGATCTTCACATCGAGGAATCACTGAAATGCATCGATTTCTCCGACATAGCGCCTTCGATGGACAGCGCAGAAGGAAACGTCATTTGCGAGTGCCAGCATTTTAAACTCGAGAAACACGAAATCGAGTCAGGCGAAACTCTTGAGAAAAATCTGGATGGTCGCTTTGCCATCATTGTCGTCGCCTCCGGTTCCCTCACCGCTGGGGAAGTTGAATTTCAAGAAGGCGACTTCTTCATGACACCGGCAGGAGCCGACACCTCCAAGATCGTCGCAGGCGCCGATACGACCTTCCTCCTCACGACCTGGCCGGGCTGATTGCATTCGCGTTAGCCCCGCTGCATTAACGGCATCAACTGGTTGCAGAGTGCAAACGCGCTCTTGCGCAGGAGTGTGCAGTGTACGGATTCCCTGTCCTACTCAGTGGCATCGGGTCGCAAAACACCGCGCCCCAAAAATTACACAACTCACTCATTTTCAATAATTTACAATTCAAACAACCTCAATCCAAACCTGAATGGCATCAGAGTTGCACTAATAGGAGCCATAACCAGGGCAACCCGCCCAAACTGGAAAATATTATGGAAACAACACTGCAAAGAACCGAAACAGAAGAAAAATGCATCGAATGGTGCAACAAGATGCTTCGAGGTGAGCGTTCCGCAGTCGAGACCTACGAACAGGCTATCGAAAAACACGGAACCAATCCCCGCCTCGCAGAACTCAGAGATATTCAGAGAGAGCACCGACGCTCAGTCTCCGACCTTGAGGCCTGCCTGGGCGAAATGGGAGCCGAAGCCGATCAAAGCTCAGGCGCATGGGGCGTTTTCGCCAAAACCGTGCAAAGCGCCGCGAACCTCTTTGGAAAGGAATCGGCCGTCGAAGCTCTCATGAAGGGTGAGGAGATGGGTCTGAATGACTACCTCGCCGCCCTCGAAAGTAACGAACTGACGGTGGAACACCGCAAAATCTACGAAATGCGCCTGATCCCCCGAATTAAAGGCAACCTGATCACCCTTGAGGCTCTCGAAGCGCGAATTGACTGATCAACACAAACGCCGGCGAACAAAACGCTGAAAAATGCAGACCCGGGTTCACTACCCGGGTCTTTTTTTATACAACCTGAAGCCGCGCGAGGTCCTGGGTGTCAATCAACCCGACCGCACAGCCTTCAGTATCGACCACGACGAGGTCATCGATGTGATTGTCTTCGAGCAAGCGCATCACCTCCCCGACGAGCTGATTCTCACGCACACGAATCGGATCAGTGGTCATAAAATCTCCGACCGCAGCAGATCCGATCTCAGCATTTCCGCTCTGGAAAGCCCTCACAAAGTCACCCTGAGTGAATACCCCGAGAAGCTTCCCGCTCTCGTCAACGATCGTCACGGCCCCGCAACGGGCTTTCGTCATTTCTGAAATTGATTCGGCAATCGTCGTTGCGCTCAGGACCCTGACACAGGCATCCCCTTTCCGCATGATGTCTGCGGCGCGAAGCAAAAGTGCCTTCCCGAGCGAACCGCCGGGATGAAGCTCAGCAAAGTGATCACGGGTGAATCCGCGCGCTTCGAGCAGCACCATGGCGAGCGCGTCGCCTAACACGAGCATATTCGTCGTACTCGACGTCGGCGCAAGATTGAGCGGACACGCCTCACGTTCCACATTCACATCGAGAACACAGTCCGCCGCTTTACTCAGCGTGGAGTTCAGTTTTCCCGTGATCGCAATCAACTGGATCTGGCGGCGCTTCAAGTGAGGCAGCAGGGAAAGCAACTCATCCGTCTCACCCGAATAGCTCAGGGCAATGACGACGTCCCCCCTGTTCACCAACCCGAGGTCCCCGTGGATGGCGTCCTGACAATTCAACACCGTGGTCGGAGCGCCCGTCGAATTCAGGGTCGCCGCCAATTTGCTCCCGATGTTTCCCGACTTGCCAACTCCGACCACGGTGATGCGTGCGCCGCCTTCGATCGCCGCTTTTAACATCTCTACAGCAGACGAAAACGAAGCATCGACCCGGTCAACGAGACGATTCAATTCATCGATCTCCAGCGAGATGACGCGGCGGGCTTTTTCAAGATGATCCATAAAGGGGGCAGGCAAAAGGATAAGCGCTTACGAATCAGGATCAAGAGTCGGTCGGAAGGGAATAATACGCCATTTCCACGCCACAAAAAAATCATGACCTCTCGACGAAATCCCTATAATCTCCCACTCTCAAGGATCTCATTTCATGAAAATTTACACGCTCGCTCCCGGTGACTCCCGCCCGTCCGCCAACCAGAATTGCTGGCCCGCTCAGGCCGAAATGGAGACACAGCTCTCCGAAGCCGTCACCGCCCTCGGACACGAAATTGTCCGCGCACACCCGTTCAAAAAAGATGAGCAACACGGCTTCATCGCCGGACAACGGGAGGGACTCGACATTTTCAAAAACATCCCGAAGGACGCGCCCATCATCGTCGCGATCGCAGTCTGGCAGTATTCCTACCACGTCTACCCCGGACTCCTCACCCACGAAGGCCCCGTGCTCACCCTCGCGAACTGGTCAGGCCAGTGGCCCGGACTGGTTGGACTGCTCAACCTCAATGGCTCGCTCACGAAAGCAGGACGCGATTACTCAACCCTCTGGGGCGAAGACTTTTCCGACGCCGGTTTCCGCGAAAAACTCCAGATCTGGCTCGACACCGGAACACTCGAACACCCTCAACCTCACGTGAGATCGTTCGACGCCGGAGCTGTTTCAGATAAAGCCGCCGCCGCCGCCGAAGAGCTCGCCGCTCAAATCGCTGAGGAAAAAGTCATCATGGGCGTTTTCGACGAAGGCTGCATGGGCATGTACAACGCAATCATCCCCGATGAACAACTTCACCCCCTCGGCTTTTTCAAAGAGCGTCTCTCCCAGAGCGCCCTCCTCGCGGAAATGAACACCGTGAACGACTCCGAGGCCCAGGAGGTCTTCGACTGGATCAAAGCGACCGGCTTCACCTTCGACTTCGGAAGCGACCACGCCACTGAGCTGACCGAAGCGCAGGTCCTCCTCCAGTGCAAAATGTACATCGCCGCCTGCCGGATCGGCGATTCCTTCGGCTGCGACGCTATCGGAATTCAATATCAACAGGGACTCAAAGACATGTGTCCCGCCTCCGACCTCGTCGAGGGAATGCTCAACAACGGCGAGCGCCCGCCCGTCAAAAACGCCACCGGAGCCATCATCAAAGACGGCGTGCCCTTCACCCATTTCAACGAAGTCGACGAATGCGCCGGCGTCGACGGCATCCTCACCGAACGCGTCCATCGCGCCCTCGGCCAGCCGAGCGAAAACACCCTCCACGACATCCGCTGGGGCGACGCCGACCAGTCGGGCTCCACTGACGAATACGTCTGGGTTTTCGAAATCAGTGGAGCGGCGCCACCTGCTCACCACATCGGCGGCTACGCCGGATCGAGAGGCGAACGCCAGCCCGCGATGTATTTCCCTTCCGGCGGATCCTCCTTAAAAGGCATCGCCCACCCCGGCGAAATCGTCTGGAGCCGCATCTACGTCGAGCCGAACGGCCTCAGCATGGACATCGGACGAGGAACCGTCGTCGAACTCCCCGAAGAGGAAACGCAACGCCGCTGGAACAGCACCACGAGCGAGTGGCCCATCATGCACGCGACTCTCCACGGCGTCGATCGTGATCAGCTCATGGCCAAGCACAAATCGAATCACATCCAGGTTGCCTACGGCAATTCCGCGGCGGAAGCGGATCTGTGCCTGGAAGCGAAAGCCGCCCTGGCAGAGAAGCTGGGGATGCGGGTGAATTTGTGTGGGGTTTAGGCAACTAAAGCTTGGAAGCAGCAGTTTTAAATACGTCTTTATAACGCCTAGAATTCTATAGCAGAGCTGTCGGCATCATGTCGTGAACCGCTCCTAGTTTGAATGTAAAATATAGAACCAAAAATTGTGAAGGCTAAGTGTGATGGACGATATTTCTATAAATGACTTCGCAAGAGACCCGCTAGGCTATGGCGCTTCGGCTCACCGGAAATGGTGCCTAGCAAAAACAGCAGCCGGCTTCCCGGCTGAGTTTTCAACGCCGGCGACGACTGAGGATTTGAAAGATCCAATTCTGTGGCTTTCTCAGGCTCACGCTCTGGCCGAATCTGCCAAAAACGTGATAATGAGCAATCCAAATTTGGTTAAAATGCCCGTCCCAATTCAAGCGTCCTGTGATTGTCAGTACCGTGCAATTGCCTTGATGCTAGTGGGATACAGTTTGGAAATTAGTCTCAAATCCATGATGATATTAGAAACCGGCATCGAGGACTTCCTGAAACAGGAAAAACAAATTAAGCATCATAGACTTGAGGAATTAGCACAATTTATTCCCAATCTATCCAAGAAAGATAAAGCTATTTTAAGGGCATTAACTCACTACGTCTATTGGGCAGGGCGCTATCCAGATCCGGGACTCAAACGTGTTCATGATTTAGAAGACATTTTTAGTATTTCTGAGAAGCATCAAGTGACGCTCCAAGACATATTAACGATCTCGGCGAGAGTAATGAGTCATGTGGACGTGGTCTTGACACAGACTGAAAAGGATGGTGATACAGGATCAGTTAAAAATTCTTAATTCACGCTAAGCGACCAAACTTCGCCCGCCTCTCGATGGCCAAGACCAAGGAGCGGCTGCATCTTACTGCTAGCGTAGACTCCGGGCGGATGCTTAGTCTTTGGCACGAGTCTTATCAGGCGGCTGGAAACGCGCCTCTCCTTGGGGGGCTCACACATGGGAAGTCCTAAAACATCTCCAGCTGCTCCACCTCGCCTGTCTTCTCGGAGTGAAATCGGACTCCCGCGCCGATCAACCTGACCGAGCGGCCTTCCCCTCTTGCCCACGCCTCCGCGAGGAGCTCACGGAAGACTTCGGCATCGACGTGATCCAGCCCACGCTGGGCTGAGGTGACCTGGAAGTCTTCGAATTTCAGTTTCACGACACCCTCGCGGATCGCACGATGCCTGTGTTTGCCGCTGAGGTCTTCAATCAGTTCGGCGACGAGCTCGTCCAGTTTGGGCTCCCCCTCTTCGACGGAAGTGAGGTTTTCGCGGAAGGTTCGCTCGTTGCTGACGGACTTCCGCTCGCGGTTGGGGTTCACCTTCCGCGTATCAATCCCGCGGCAAAGCTGATAGAGCGAACTGCCAAACCGGCCGAAGCGCTGCACGAGCTCGAGCTCGGTTCGTTCCCGTATCATCCCGCAGGTTTTAAGTCCCGAGGCGTGGAGTTTTTCGGCGGTGCGTTTCCCCACGCCCCAGATTTTCTCAACGGGAAGGTCAGAGAGAAAGTCTAACATATCTTCATCGCGGACCTCGAACTGCCCGTCGGGCTTTTCCCAGTCGCTTGCGATTTTAGCGATGAACTTGTTCGAAGCGATCCCCGCCGAGGCGGTCAGGTTGATCTCGTTTCGGATCCGTTCGCGTATTTCCCAGGCGATCGATGACGGCTCGGAATCGAGATGAGAAACGTCGAGGTAGGCTTCATCGAGGGAAAGCGGCTCAACGAGATCGGTGAAATCGTCGAAAATTTTCCGAATGCGACTCGATTCGTAGCGGTAGAGATCAAAACGCACCGGAAGGAGAATCAGGTCAGGACAGAGGGCACGGGCCTTAAATCCGGGCATGGCGGAACGACAACCGAACTTCCGTGCCTCGTAGTTGCAGGTCGTGAGAACCCCGCGTCCGCTCGCACCCCCCACCGCGACGGGTTTACCCACCAGCTCAGGGCGCTCGCGCATTTCGATCGCGGCGTAGAAACAATCCATGTCGACATGAATGATTTTTCTAGTTGGTGAATCCTTTTCCATCCGTAGCTTCCGGAAATGCCGGACTACGCCATCATTATCCCTGCTTTCAACGAAGAAGCCTACCTCGCCGTCACGCTCGAAGCAACGCGGAGCGCGATGGCGGAGCAGAATTTGTCCGGCACCCTCGTTGTCGTGGACAATAACTCGAGCGATGCGACGGCGGCAGTGGCGGAAAAAAACGGCGCCGACCGCGTTGTTTTCGAACCTCACAATCAAATCGCGCGAGCCCGGAATGCCGGAGCTGAAGCGGTCCCGGAGATCCCTTTGCTTGTCTTCGTCGATGCGGACACCCTCATCACCGCTGAATTGCTCACGATCGCCCTGAAGAATCTACAATCCGGCGAGATCGCAGCCGGAGGCGCGGGGGTCAAGATGGATCAGAAGGTGAGCCCTATCGTCGATCTCATCACAAATTTCTGGAACAGAGCCTCGGTGCTTTTCAACTACGCGGCGGGGAGCTTTTTCTACACAAGACGCGACGCCTACGAAGCCGGAGGTGGATTCGACGAAACGGTCTACGCCGGCGAGGAGATCTGGCTCGCAAAGCGGATCAAGCGCTGGGCACGAAAGAAGAAGATGCGCTTTGTCGTCATTTCGGATCCCCCTGTAGTCACCTCGGGACGCAAATCGGAGTGGTTTTCAACCGGGCAATTCATTTGGCAGCTGACGATTATCGCCTTCTGTCCCTGGGCGATGCGGAATCGCAAATTTTGCCAGCTCTGGTATCGCCGCCCCGAAGCGTGACCTCGCCCCCTTTTTCTTAATCCTGCTCTTAACCTGAAAACAGAGCCGATCCGGCTGATGCCGGAGGCGTAAATCTCCGTGGAGATCAGGATTAAGATCAGGAAAAAGAAAAAGGTTATGACAGTGGGGCTTTGGACACTGACGCCGCAAAAGAACGAAAGCGCGGACTCGACCTTTCATGGCCTCTGAACGATACTCCACCATTCATGAACAGTGCCCCCCCTGTCCTCCCTCCTGAACCCGTGCTCGCGGTCAACCAGTTGCGCCGGTCTTTCGGGCGCTTTGTCGCTGTCGACGGGCTCGATCTCGCGGTTCAGGAAGGCGAAATCTATGGCTTTCTCGGTGTCAACGGCGCCGGCAAAACGACGACGATCCGCATGCTCATGGGTATCGTCGCTCCTGACAGCGGCACAATCCGTCTTCTCGGCAAAGAGACGAAACGCACCACCCTCAAGCAGAAGCAGTCGATCGGCTATGTCTCGCAGGAACAGGCCTTTTACCCGTGGATGACAGCGGAGATGCTCGGAAAATTCGTCGGGGCGCTCTATCCCACCTGGGACATGGAGGAATACCGCCGCCTTCTCAAGGTTCTCGAAGTGCCGGCGAATCGCAAGGTCTCCGGCCTTTCCGGTGGAATGAAGGTCAAACTCGCTCTCGCTCTTGCGATTGCCCCGCGCCCCTCCCTTCTCATTCTCGACGAACCCACTGCCGGACTCGATCCGGTGGCGCGCCGGGAGTTTCTCGAGATCATCAAGCATCAGGCCCGCGAGTATGGCCGCACGACTTTTTTCTCAACCCATCTTCTCGACGAGGTGGAGCGGGCCGCCGATCGTGTTGGTATCATTCACCGGGGCAAAAAGCGATTCGAGGGAAAACTGAGCCACCTCCGCGACCGCGTTCGTCGCATCCGCATCAACAGCGATGCGCCCCTCCCGGATGGCTTCGAAATGTGGCGTGAACTCGAACCTGAACCCGGAGACCCGGAAAACACGCGGACCTTCATCATTGATGCCGATCCGATGACATGGGCGGGCTCGGGCATCGTCGGTCAGCGGCTTTCGCTCGACGACATCTTCATCGCCTGCGTCGGCATTTCCACGACCCGCATCTAATCAAATGACTGCGGTTCTCTTTCGAAAAGAGTGGAGGCAACACGGCCTCTGGTTCCTCATTCTCGGAGGACTCACCCTTGTGATTTTTCTCCTCGTCGTCCAGGGAGTGAATCAGGATGGAACCGGCGGAGGAATCTTTTTCGGGATCGGTCAGGCTCTGACCTACTTTTTCCCCATCGTCGTTTTCATCCTCTGCCACCTCCTCGTCGCGGTGGAATACCGGAGCAAAACCCAGCTCTTCCTCGAAGGGTTGCCTCTTCCCCGGTGGAAGATGGTTTTCGTAAAAGCCTTCATCGCCACCCTGCTTGTCTGCGCCTACACGATCGGAGTTGTCCTCATCGGCTGGCTCGCCTCCGGCGGCAGCGAGGCGGTCTCGCTCAGGTTTCTCGGAATCCTCATCTCAACAGCAGCGCTCTTCGGATGGTTCGTGACCTCATTCTTTTTCCTCATTGCCTTTCTGGGACGCTACCGAATTCCCGTTCTCATCATCGTCTTTTTCATCTTCAACTGGCTCGTCAGTTCGACGGCGGTTCCGGTGAATGACTTCCCGCCTTTTGCGTTGATCGAACGCTTCGGATTCGAACGCGACATCTGGCCGCGCGAAGCGATGATCTGGACTGCAGTGATCGCATTGCTCCTCTTTGCGGTTTCCTTCACTCTCGCATTGGCAAAAGAAGGATCGGTCTCCGCGATTCTCGGGGAAAAGATGTCCTACCGGGAGAAAATGTTTATCGGTGCGGCCATCGCGATCGGGTCCATGGCGATCATGATGTGGGAAACGCCGACCGCTGAGCCCTTCGACATTCCCGGTGCGATCTCCGAAGAACGGAACGGATTCCACGTTTATGTCTCGCCCGAGGGTGAGCCTGAAACCGCCGACCTCGAAGTGCAGCTCGCGAGCTACCTCGTTCGCGAACTTTCTGAAAAACGGGACTGGCTCGGCATCTCCGAAGCTGATTTCCCTCCGCTCTACGTGGTCGAAAAAACAGGAATCGAAGAAGATCTCATCGAGTGGGAACTGGTCGAAGGCGACACCGCGATTCTCATGTATGCAGACTATCGAAATCCTGAGTTCCACCGTGAGACGCTCATGGCCTGGAGCATGAGCCAGACCCTCGACAGCTTTTCAATGGGGCGCAACGGTTTGGAACACCGCTGGTGGATCGTCTGCGGCTACGAAGGACTCTGGGAAATGGAGGACGCATCCCCGGAACGGGTCAAAGCGAAAGAGAAACTCGCCTTCGACACGCTCGAGGAATTCGGATTTTCCACGAAGCAGCTCATCGGACGCGCTCAGTACGCAGACGAGGCAGGCTGGAAAGAAGCCGATGCGGTGATCTACATGGGCTTCCGCTACCTGACCGAAAATTTCGAGATGAAAACGCTTCAGCAGTTCGCGAGGAACACGATTAACCGCCCCGTGACACGACGGGACGGACGGGCTGTGTGGTGGGACCTCACTCATCCCGTCGGACCGGAATTCGAAAAGACCTTCGGGATGACCCTCGACGAATTCGCCGGGGCGACGATCGATTACATTCGAAAACACCAACCCGACGACGTGAACGAAAAGGAGGAATCCGAATGACAAAATTCGCCGCCATTCTCTGGAAAGAATGGGTTTCACTGAAGCCCTTCGCGATTCTGCTCTTCGCTCTTTTCATCTTCGGACTCTGCTTTGTTCAGGTCACGGAATTCGTCGACATGTATCCGGCCTGGGACAATATGTTTGGTGAAGCCGACACCATCGCGATTGTGAATTTCGTCCTCTGCGTGGTCGTTTCGATAGGGCTCATGGTGAGGGAAAAAGACGATGGCACCCTCCTCTATCTGGACGGTCTTCCCATCACAAGAACGGCTGTCTATTGCGCCAAGTGGCTTGTCGCCGTCGGGCTCATTGTCACCGTTAACCTCTTCTGGACCCTCGAGGGATTCATCTACGACCTTGTCTCTGACACGAGCATGCAGGAACGTTCTTCATTCCGCTACTACGCGGTTTTTGGATTGCTGGAAAACTTCCTCGCCGCCTTTTTTGTCTCGATCATTGTCTGCTTTTCCTTCCTCCGCCGATGGACTCTCCTCGTCCTCGGGGCGCTCTTCTGGCTGGTCTTCTGGCTCCGCCGACTCGAGGTCCCCTACGCGGAGTTTCTCAATCCCTTCACCCTCATTCAGCGACCTCTGGAGCCCGGCGATCCCTGGCAGGTCCCGTGGAATCAGCTCGCGGTACTTTCCGTTGTCGGTCTCGCCGCCTGGATCATCGGCCTGATCACTTTCAATACCCGAACCGGACCGCTCGGGCCTTCCCGAAAATGGTTTCAAAACTCCTGGATCGGAAAAGCGACGGGAGGTTGTGCGATTGTCTTGATTCCCATCGTCTGGTTGAGCCTCTTCGCCGCTTCGCTTTTCGACGAAGAGGAAACCTACAGTGACGAACCCGTCGTGCCCGAAATCGTTCAGGAACGAGCCGCGTCGGTTTCAGGAGGAAACCGGATCCTGACAACCGAATCAAAGCACTTCCAGTTTGTTTACCGGCAGAAGGACGAAACGGGGATGAAACCGTTTATCGCCGGAGCGGATGAGGTTTTTGAAAAAGTAGCCGATTATCTCTCGGTTTCCGATGAAATCCGCTCTAATCAGATCATCGTCGATCTCACCAGCCCACTCGGATCGCACAACGCGGGGCAAGCCTACTGGAAGAAAATCCGCATGGGCCTTCCCGACAAAACCGACGAAGCCCTCGCAGTTCTCGGACACGAAGCCACCCACGTTTTCATCGATCAAATGACTGATGGCCGGCTCGAGGAATCCTTCAGTTCAACGCGTTGGTTTCACGAAGGTCTCGCCAGCGAAATCGAGTTTGAACTCTTCCGCGCACCGGAGGAAACGGAGGACTATGAACGCTGGCTCGCGCTCGCCTCAAGCTGGGGTGAGGTGCAGTTTTCTGAACTCGTCGAAGACGGTGTTCTCAATGCAACTCGCGACCGTTTCATCGTCTATCCCGCCGGAATGGTGTGGGTGGAGGCGCTCATCGACGTCTACGGCAGGGAAGCTCCAACCGCGTTGCTCACCGCTATCGCCCGCCCTGACGGACCACGAAAACTGGAAGGCATGGCAAGATGGCGGGACGCCTGTCTCGCTGCCGGCTACGACCTCGAAAAGGTGCGGGCAAACTTTCGTTCACGACTCAAAGAACTGCGCGACGAATACGCCGCAACGACTGCGAAATTCCCCGAGGTCACTGAAGGAACCGCAACCCGCAACAATGGAAAGATTACCATCACACCGGTGCTCCCCGACGGCTGGCGCGACGGTCTTCCCGAAGGGGCGGAAATGATCTGCCGGATGCGGGCTCAGCCCGGTTCACCCCCATTCGAATGGCAATACAGCAAACTCAAAAAGGGGGACGTCTTCAACGCGTCCGCCCTCACCTTCCTCAAACCGGAAATGAGTTTCCAGGTTGGCTGGATCACCGGCGAATGGTGCAAACAGCACGTCTTCGGCGAATGGGTCGACGTGACGATTGACGGAAAGGGGAAAAAGAAGAATCCCACAGAGAAGGGCAAAAACGGCTCGGCAAAAACTATTGATTAAACAGCTCGGCCGGTGATTTCAGCGCAGGCTGAGCCGGAGATTCAGGCGCCGGTTCTGCAATGGCAATCACCTGCATCACTGCCGACTCAGCTTCCTTTTGCAGTTCCCGAAAATGCCGTGGCTTCAATCCGCTCAGTTTCGCTCCCAGCATCTTCCCCGGAACCTTCTTAAAGAGCTCAAGCAGGTAGGAGGACTTCACCGCGTAATTTACATTTTGCGGGATATACCCCTTCTGCTCTGCCAACAGCAATGGATTGGCAGTTAACGTCGTCACACCAATTACATGACCGACCTCATCGATCAAAGGACCGCCCGAGTTTCCGGGCTGAATCTGAACACTCATCTGATAATGACGTGGATCGTCTCCCAGTCCCGCCAATGCCGTGATACTTCCTTTTGTCGTCTTGGGAGCGAGCCCCAAATTATCGGGGTCGGGAAAACCAATCGTAAAAGCATCCGTACCCGGCGTCGGATCGACCGCGCCCTGAACCGGAAGATAGGGAAATACGGATGAGCCGGGATCCACCTTCAAAATCGCGAGGTCATTTGTCGCATCGACAACGACCAGCGTCGCTTCGCGCACTGTCTTCCCCTGCCTCACGACAAACTTCCTGCCATCCTTAATGACATGATGATTCGTAACTAAATAGCCATCCGGCGAAACAAAGAAACCGGTTCCCGTTGAATCAGCCCGGGCTGAAAAGTGACATGCCAGCAAAACGGCTATGAGAGAAAAACGACCGATATGCGAGCGAAAAGATAAATAGTGCATGGGCAGGGAATCGATAAATTGATACAGTCGCTATTCTCCAGATCCGATTCCTGATGTCAATTATTCAAAGGAACCTTTTCGCCACATCATCCATCAGCCTCTCTTCTTGTAAACACAGGCATCACACCATTTCCGAGACATGAAACCCGCGCTGGCATTATTACTTCTCACCTCTCTATTCACCCTATCAAACGCTCAAGACGGGACCGAATCGGCCGAATCAACGGCTGCTTCCGACAAGAATTCGAGGGAACCGTTTACCCTGAAGCTCTTAATCGACAAGGAACGTCAGTATGAGCAGGAGATCAATGCCACGCCCTACGTTCACAAAGATATCGTTTATCTTTTCAGCGGGGAAATCGTGGGAATAAGCCTCTCCGAAAGAGAAGACGGGCACCCTGCGATCAGCTACTGCCACGACATCGAAAAGGCGGATGTCCTTTTCAGATTTTCACAGAAGTGGGACAAGAAAGATGAGACCCTCATGATGCTGCTGGCGATCAACAGCCGAACTGAAAAAGAACTTTTCATGGACGGCCTCCTCGTCGTCCCGAATAAAGAGAAGGTCTTTGAAACGACGATTCTCCCGTTGAAACCCGGGACAACAAATTACGAATCGTGGCCTCACCCCATTATTCAGCTGGCAATCCGGAACCTCCGCTTCCAGGAGGAGAAAGCGGAATCAGCAACCGACTCTGTCCCGAAGGACCGCGTCGTAACTCTTCAGGACACCCGCATCGAGGAACTCATTCGCACCTACTCCGCGATGAGCAGAAAAGAGCTTCCCGGCATCATTGAACGATTCAGGAACGGTCTCGAAGAAGGCTCGAAACTGTTCGTAACGACACGCATCACCGACCCTGCCAATAATACATTCGAACAAGTCTTCGTAGAAGTCAGCACCATTGAAGGGGACGTCCTTTCCGGTAAAATCGCCTCCCACCTCACACAACTAACCAACTATCAGTTCGGCGATCCTTACTCCTGCCCACAAAGCAAAGTTCTCGACTGGACAATACAGAAACCGGATCGATCAGAGGAGGGAAATTATATCGGTCGGTTTATGGATGTCGTGAAAGACGATGCAGTCCCTCTCATGATCGAAGCTGAGATCGATAAATCAGGGAATGTGACCTCGGCCACATTCAATCAGGCTCTGAACCGCTACAAACAGGACGTGTCATTCTGTATTCCCGATGAAACCAAAAGAAGAGCGGAAGAGATCATTTCAGAATCCGTGTACCCTGAGACGGAAAAGCCGGGCAAGCACTTCATCCACCTGATCTATCGATTTCACGACGACATCATCGAGGAAGAAAACGGGGAAGAGTAAAGTCGATGCACCTTACTCCGGAGTTTGCTCTCCGATTCTCGCCAGGGAAAGATCAGGACGGATCGCAGGCATCAAATAGCGGGACCAGGCCGTATACGCGAAGCCACCCATGACAAGTCCTCCCACAAGGGCCGGATAAGGATGGCCGAAAATCAGCCCGAGACCGATCACTTCGAAAAGAAACGTGAGCGAGTAGAGAACCAGCAACTGAAAGAGCGGCAGGTTCCGCGGGTTGACCATGAGCGTAGTGAGAAAAGAGGTCAGCCACCATCCCGCAAAATTCGTCCACGGAATTCCAAAATATCCCGATGGGTTCTTCCATTCCCAGAATCCAAACGCGACCATTTGCGGATCCACCAGCAAATCCCACGCCGTCATGACGAGCCCGGACAGTCCCGCAAACACCACCCGGTCAATCACGGTTCCACCTTCGGCCCGTGAGGGAAGCAGGATCGCAGCCACTCCCCAGGCGGGAACAATCATCATAAACCAGGCGAGCGGGATCAAGAGCGGCACCCCGTGAAACTGAAAGGAAAAGTCCCCGGAATATTGGTAATGACCGAAAGGGAAACCGGTCGCGGAGCCCAGAATTTCAACCATAAGGCAAAAACCCGTCACGAGAGCAGCCATCCCCGCTATTCTTCTCCCGCTCCACCGTCCCGCCAGTGAAACAAGAACACACCCTGACATAGCGACAACTCCAAGCAATGTCATCAAGGTGAGGTGATTACCTTCCGAGATATAATAGACGGTAGGAGTCAGCAACATGACGATCATCCAGATCAACAAACTTCCTGTCCAAGCGGGCTTGAAACGGCTTTTAAAATAATCAGACACGCCGGCACACGTATAGGACAGCGAAGCATGAAAGGCAACGCTATTTCGGCCGGAAAGGGAACAGCCTCAGGAATCCGACCGCTACCGCTCCCTCCTTCTCCAGACCTCCAACTGCGGCTTCTCTTCAATCGCAATCCGGTTGTAGATGTCGTCCAACTTTACCAGCATGAACGGTTGAAGGATAGACCTCCCATTCTTTGAATAGACAATGTCGTCTGCAATGAACACGCACGAATGAAGCGCGCGACCGGACTTCGCGTCCTTCATGATGATCAGATCCCCAAAAGTAAGCGGACCGGTGGATATATCGTAATTTTCCCTCGCGTAATCCATCACTTTCCCGATGTCATCGAATTGCTCATCGGGAAAATAATTGAAAAAATTCAACGACGCCCAAAAGCTATCCGGATAGGTACCATCCACTCCCAGTGACCGGGACGGAAAGGTATACACATACTTTCTCGGAGTCGGAGGCAGCAAACGGGTCACATCAATGGTTTCCAGCCCTTCAATCCGGGCCACTGCATCAAAGATCGTGACCACATCTTTACTCTTGTAGCCGGCAGACCAATACCGCTTCAACAATGCCGTATCGGTGTCCGGCCTGATACGAAGAGAGAGAATTAAACTTCGAGTCCGGGTCAACGCTTTGAGAAGGGCCAGTTCTTCCTCGTCATTATACAATCCTCGAACCACTGTGGAGACATCTGAAAACCCTCTGGCATTCCCCAGCGGATAGGAAAGTTTATCGATGTGTGCAATCGTCTCCTCTTTCAGCCCGCTGTTCCGGAACCAGTCATAGACATCTCCCGAAGCAATCACCACCGGCGAGTGATAGCTTTTATTCTCCGGCCACCTTCTCAACTCAGCATAAATCGTCTGCCGCACCCCCGGCTCAAGATCACTGATGAGTTCGGCTGAAGGAAAGAATTTAAAAATGCCGCCCGTTTGATAAGCGACCGAGTATTCAAGACACGAATTCACTTCTTCAACCGGCGCTCCGGAATTGATCAAAAACTCGTGTATCTCTTCCGCGCTTTTCCCCGGAAAACTCCAAACGGCATTTCTGCTCGGCACGTTGATCAGCTCGACCGTTGACATCGGTGCCTCCAAATAGAGATAGTGATATTCCAGCTCCCCCCAGGGACCGGGTTGGCACCGGTGCACCATCATCGACGGCTGAGTAAGCTTGATAGCCAAGTCATCATCCTCGAACAGCTGCGCCGTCAGCGAATGCGCAATCAGGAGCAGCAATATTGTCAGTCGTGCCGCTGTCATCATTTCCGGTACTGAGGTTTCAGACGAAGGAAAGTGAGGGACATTTCCTCAACAGATAAATATTCTTCAACCACATCCTCGAGAGAAGAAATAATCCACGGACGGCCGAGGCTTTTCCCGTTCTTGGTATAGATCAAATTCCCGGCGATATAGTTACAGGCATGTATCGCTCTACCCGTTTGCTTATCGGTCAACAAAATGAAATCTCCAAGCTGCAGCGGCCTTGAAGCTTTTTCGTAGCGGTTATCAATCACCTGGGCAATCGAATCCAGGAAACGGTCGGGCGGATCCTCTGAGAAAAAACTGGCGGCCGTCCAATAACAGTCCGGCATCTCATTGCCCACACCGTTTCCGTCCTCTGAAGGATAACTGTTAAGCAGCTTTCGCGGTGTCGGCGGAAGCAGATGGACAAGATCGAGTGTCTCAATTCCGGAAGTCATCATAATGGACTCCAGCATCGGAAGGATCTCTCTGTTTTTACCTCCCGCACTCCAATAGTCTTCTAATTGTGAAAGATTGCTGTCCTCCGAAATCCTGAGCTTCACGGAAAGACTGCGCTCCCGTGCGATGGTTTTAAGAATTCTCCGCCGCTCCTCTTCACTGTTTGCTTTTGAAAACACGAGCCTGATATCGGCAAACTGAGTGGTATTCCCCCTCTTGTAACTGAGCTTCTTAATCAAATCGAGCTGCTCCTGCGGAACACCGGTTGATACGTAAGTCACCTTATCCAAACCTCCGACCGGTAAAGCAAAGGTGGTGTGAAAGGGATTCCTGGCGTGAAAAGGAAGAATCTGAGGATAGAGGATCCCCCTACTCACGGGATTCAGCGCAATGATAACGTCCTCCGGAGGGCGAATCTCAAAAATTCCAGCCTCGCGATCGAAGGTCATATACTGGTCGGAAAGGAGAATATCGCACAACTCGCTCTTGATCCCCGCATTCTCGAGGATCCCCCTGACGCCATCCGCATTCAGGGCACTGAACCGCCATACGGTGCCCTCCCTCCAGGTTCGGAGGTCTGAAGAGACAGCGAGAAAGAAATCGGAAGGTTCAAGAATCAATTGGTAAAACTCCAGATGTCCCCAGGGACCGACGGCGTGATTCTTCTCCTCGGGATGCAAGGCGGTTCCCAACCGATTGCCTGTTTCGGCAGCATCCTGACCATCCGCACGCATCAAAAATACGCATGCAGTAGCTAGAGCCAAAATAAGAGAACCCATGTTCATCATTTAATCTGAAAAGTTCGGTTCTTTCACACGGTCGGTGGTTCGCATGACAGGGTTCTCCGTAAGGGGAAATTTTCCTTCTGATATAACAAATGCAACCTAATTATCACGCCCCGCAAGTGTAGCATCTCCGATATGAGTCATATCAGAGACGTCGTTTTTCACTGAGCCGGCGCTGCCGAGAGCACTACTTCTCGAGTAGGAAAATCAGGGAAAGAAGGCCTAACATCATCACCGCGCAGAAAGCAGTGATTCCGATGGGGAGCGCTCCTTTGCGGGCAATTCTGAAAAATGCCTGACGGTTGTCTTCGATTTGCTCACTGTCCGCTCCCTGCATCATCCAGACCGGAGTCATGATCCAACAGGCGAGTCGTGAGGCGCCGGACTCGAAAAAGTTGCAGACGTTTCTGGCGATCACTCCGATGAAAAGGGCTGAAGCGATGCGGTTGGCTGCGTTCAGCACCTTATCAAAAACCCGGTAGAGAACAGGACCACCCCGGCGGTAGAGCACTTCAAAATCAACGTTCGTCGAGCGAATCTCAGCCGGATAGAGCCCCGCACGCAACAGAAGTACAAAGGCGAGACCGCTGAAGAGGAGGAGCGCATACTGGTCGGTCACGTGTGAGAACGTATAGGGATTGTATGACGCCTCAGGATTCGGCAACATCGAATACACGATCAAATTCGGGAAAGACCCGACGATGAGGCACATGGCCGCGACCAGTCCCATCGCGAGCAACTGATTCAGCGGCGCTTCCTTGCAGCGAATCCCTGAGTCACGTGAGAAAAAGGCGAAGAAAGGCACCTTGATCCCCGCCTGAAAAAAGACCGCGGCCGCCGCGAATAGAAGCACCAGCCAAAGAGCGGTTCCCATCGGGGTTCCTTTCGATGCCGCATCGCTCAGAATCATCGATTTGCTGATGAAACCCGCGAGGAAAGGAGCGGAAATACTCGCCGCACCAAAGCAGCAGAAGAAACACGTCCAAGGCATGCTCCGATAGAGTCCGCCGAGTTCAGTCGCCTTCGATTTTCCGGTGCGATAGATGACCGCGCCGATCGACATGAAGAGGAGCGATTTGTAGAGAATGTGGCAATAGGAATGCGCCGCCGCTCCGTTGAGCGATAAAGCCGTGCCGAGCCCCACCCCAATGACCATGAAGCCCACCTGATTGATGAGGCAGTAGGCGAGAACGCGACGAAGATCATTTTCGATCACCGCATAAATCAGAGGAATGATCGCCATCGCCATGCCGATCCAAAGCAAGGTGTCCTCACCGGGAAAGCATCGTGCGAGCACGAAAATGGCAGTCTTCGTCGTGTAGGTCGCCATGAAGATGACGCCGCCAATGGACGCTTCGTGATACGTATCAGTGAGCCAGGCTCCGACGACAGGCCATGCGCAGTTGATCCCGAATCCGATGAACATGAGCCACGGCCCCACGCCGCTGAGCTCGATCTTATCAAACGCAACCGAACCACCCGTTGCGAGATGAATCAAAATGCCGGCAAGAAGGATGACACCTCCGAAAACGTGCACGAGCAGATAGCGATAAGCCGCTTTCCCCGCTTCAGGCGTTTGGCGGGAGAGAATGCAAAGCACCGCAGCAACCGTGAGCATTTCCCAGAAAAAGAACATCGTGAGGAGATCTCCCGCCAGGACAACCCCCATCGCACTACCGGCGTAGAGAAGGCCCGCGGAAAGGTCGAGAGCCTTGTTGTCGTTGATGATGTAGAGGATCCCGGCAAAGGAAATCACCGTGAAAATATTGAGGTAGATCAGACTCCACCGGTCAACATTCCCGAGAATCAGCTCAAAATCGAGCAGGGTCGTGGTCCAGTGAACGCCCTCGGAAATCGCGGTGTAGTTCAGCAGGCCGATCAGGGGAATCGCGAGGGCGAATGCCTGACGGACCCGCCCCTTGAGAAACGGCACGATGAGTGCCCCGAGCAGGTATATCGCGGCCGGTGGAAGTGCTTCAAACATTGTCCGACCCTCCTTTCATTTCTTCACTCTCAGCTTTTTCCCCGTAGAAATTTTCATCCCTCATCACAAGGGGACGAAGCAAATACTTTGCGACCATGGTGAGGAGAACGCAGGAGACAAAACCGTAGACGGCGTAAAAACCGGGCCATTTCTCCCATTTCAAATAAGGATGCTTGTCGTAACCGGTCACCCAGAAAATCACATCGATGAGCACAAGAACTCCACAACCGATAGAGAGACCTGCGAGGACTTTTCTCACATTCTCCTTCCGGTCGAACCATCCGGGAGTTTCGTCAGCGTTGGAAGTATCTGGCTTCATTAATGTTTACCTTCAGTGGCGTGAGATTTTTCCCCGTCGCCGTGACCATAATGCCCTTTCGCAGAGCCCGGACTGGTGATGAGAAGAATGGCGAGGTAGAGCCCCATCACCGCGATCGCAATGAGGAGCGCCTTCGGGTAACCGGGCACCGCTTCGTGCTTCAGCTCCTTGAGCGGTTCATTGCTGTTGTCGGGGTTCACCATCGTTCCAATCGTTAATATTTATTTCCCCGGAAGCATCAGAGAGGTCAGATCAAAAAGTAATCCGGGGAAGAAGAAAAGCAGCACCGAAGCAACCGCTGTAACCGTCAGAGGCAGGACACAGGCGAGCGGCGCCTCTTTAATGCCGGTAGTGAGCGTTCCGGTCGCAGGAGACTTGAAAAAGGCGCGATAAACGATGGGGAAAAAGTATACCCCGTTGAGCACCGAGCTGATGAGATATACTGCGAGAAGAGCATACTGCTGGGCATCGGCGGCGCCGCGAATCATGTAAATTTTACTGAGCAATCCACCTGTGGGCGGCAGACCGGTCACACTCAGGGCACCGATTGCAAACGCGCCCATCGTCCATGGCATTACCTTCCCGAGTCCGTCGAGCTGGCTGATGTATTTCTTCCCTGTCGCGACGAAGATAGCGCCGGCACAGAAGAACAAGGTGATCTTGCCGAAGGCGTGCATCGCGATGTGCATCATACTTCCCTGCACTGCATACGGAGCGAGCAGGGCGACACCGAGCACGATGTAGGAAAGCTGGCCGATCGTGGAAAAGGCGAGACGACGTTTGAGATTATCCTGACTCATCGCAATGAGCGATGAGGTGATCACGGTAAAAGCCGCGACCCAGCAAAGGACGAGGTTGGCCCCGAGCTTTTCGAGCAAACCCGTTCCGAAAACACCGGTGATGACACGGATGACACAGAAGACACCCACTTTCACGACCGCCACAGCGTGAAGCAAAGCCGAAACCGGGGTCGGAGCCACCATCGCTCCGGGAAGCCACGAGTGAAACGGCATCAGACCGGCTTTCGAGAAGCCAAAGGCGAATGCGAGGAGCAGGACAACGCCCTGAAGATAGCTCATCTCGCTGTCAGCGAGCATGGCTTCACCGGCAAAGGACAAATCACCTCCGGATTTCACATAGGTGTAAATGATCGCCGGAATTCCAAAAGCAACCGAAGTGCCGAGAAGGTGACTGAGATAAGTGCGCCCCCCGCCGCGTGCCTCCTTATCCTGATGATGCGTCACGAGCGGCCAGGTCGAAAGAGAGAGCAGCTCGTAGAACAAATAGAGCGTGAGCAGGTTTCCCGAAAAAGCGACCCCGAGCGTGGCCGAAAGAGAGAGAGCAAAGAAACTGAAGAAGCGGGTTTGGGAATGCTCTTTGAGCCCGCGCATATAGCCAATCGCGTAGAGTGAGGTCACGATCCAGAGCGAGGAGGCGACGAGAGCAAAGGTCATCCCGAGTCCATCGACACGGAATTTGATCGGCACACTGATTCCGGCAATGCCTTCAATGAAAGTGTATTCGATCACCTTGCCACTGAGGATGACGGGGACCATCGCCACGACAAAGCCGAACTTGGCAAAGCCCGCGAGAAAGGTGGAGGCCTCGCGGAGAACGGGCTCCTTCCGGAAAATCAAAATCAACGGCACCGCGAGCAATGAAGCAAGGCAGGCCAAAACAGGTAGGAAGCTGGTCACAGAATTCTCCATACAGTTCAGTCAGCTTGAGTGGCGACGATGGAAGGAAGGTTTTCGAGAGACTCACGGATCAACTCAACAATCGGCCCGTTAAAAAGTCCCAGAAGAATGATAATCGCAGCCGAAGTGAGCAACGGGAAGAGCGCTGACCAGGCCGGCTCGCGACCCAACAGGGTTGAGTCCCCGACCTGACCCTGTTGGGTCTCGCTCTCATCCTCGTGATGATCGTCATGGCCGTGGCCCTCTGCAGGCTTGTTCCCGAAAAAGGCGATTTCAAAAATGCGGAAGAAGAGCACCGCGTTGACGAGGCTGGAAATCAAAAGCGCGGCGACGTATTCCCAATGCGCGCCTTCGATGGCACCGCGAATGAGATAGAACTTGCTGTAAAACCCGGCCGTTGGAGGAACCCCGATCATGCCGAGTGCAGCGATAACGAAGGCAATCGAAGTGAGTGGCATCTTCTTGAAAAGCCCCTCGAGATCTTTGATTTCAACCGCTCCGAGTCGCTTCGCAAAAATACCGGCTGCGAGGAAGAGACAGAGTGTCATCATCGCATCGGCGAGGATGTGGTAAAGCGAACCGGTCAGCCCCCAATGATCGGGATCAGACAACCAGGCCCCGCCAACCATGTATCCCACCTCGACAACGATGAGATAGCAGAGCATTTTTTTGATCTCCCGCTGAGCAAGCGCCAGCATCGATCCGGCGAGAATCGCAATTACCGCGAGCCAAACGACGAGATGACTCCAACCGAGATGAACGAAAACCCATTCGACTCCAAAGATCCCGATCATGACCCGGATCATCACGTAAACGGAAACCTTCGTCATGAGCGGCGCGAGGATGCAGGCACTCGTCGACGGACAATAGCTGTAGGCATTGGGAAGCCAGCCATGGAGCGGGAAAAACGCCATTTTGATCCAAATCCCCAGAAGGATAAAGAGGAATGCGATGATCACCGCAGTGGAGCCACTGACCGCGTCATTCGCCTGCAGGATGGCGTGAATATCCTGCATGTTGAGCGTTCCCGTCATCAAATACAGATAGCCAACCCCGACGAGGTAAAACGAAGCGCCGACCGTTCCCATGAGGAGGTAGTTGAGCGCTGCGTGCGTTCCGCGTCTTGAACTTCCCATCGCAACGAGTCCGTAGCTTGTGAGCGAGGAAACCTCGACAAGAACGAACAAATTGAATGCATCACCGGTGATTGAAATCCCGAGAAGACCAACGCAGAGAAGAAGATAGAGAACGTAAAATTGCGGCGTTTTCTCAGTGTGCTGCTCCCCGGCTCGCCGAATCGAAAAGAACGAGACGAGAACGACGACCACGGAAATAAGAACAAGGAGAAGCGCGTTGAGCGCATCGATGCGGAGATGAATTCCAATACCGATCGGCTCTTCCCATCCGGCCATGAAATAATCAATCGCCCCGGTCGTGTATACCTGCTGGGCCGCCGCAATCGACGCACACAGCGAGATCAGTAGAGAGGCGAAAACGATCGGGAAACAAACGCGATGATCACGATTTCCGAGCAACGCGACGAACATCGCACCGAACATCGGCGCGAGGACAATGATGGCTGGAAGTTGATCACCCATCGACGTTGCCTCCTTTGAGTTGTTCGAGAAGCTCACTTTCCTCGAGCGTTCCGAATTCTTTGTAAATGCGCTGTGACAATGCGAGGGCGACGCCCAGAGTCGCAACCCCGACCACAATTGCCGTGAGCATGAGAACATGCGGGAGCGGATTTGCAATGAGGTCGGGATTCACCGCGTGAGCGTCAGCGTGATGGTCGTGATCGCCATGCGACTCCTGCGACTCGTGCGAATCATGATTGTCGTGAGCCGCGGGGGCTGAATCGTCTTTTTCGCCCACTGCGTAATCAGCCTTGTGCCCCTTATCATGCCCTTCGGCATGAGCTGCAGGCTCTTCGTGATGATGAAGAATCGGGATCGAAGCATCGACCTTTACGCCGATCGAGACATAAAACAGAATGATCGCGGTCTGAAAAATGGAGAGCCCGATCAGCTTTTTGATGAAATTGTTTTTAGCAATCACAGCCCAGAGCCCAATCATCATCAGGATCACGTAGACCCAGTAGTTGAAATGGTCGTGGAGGGTATTTTGGAAAAAATCTGCCATAATCCACACAAATTAGAGACCTGATTTCAGCGTGCCACGGCTGGAGAGGTTGGCATAAATGGCAAACATAATTCCTGTGACAGTGAAGGCCACGCCGACTTCGACTCCCAGCATGCTGTGAGATCTCGCCATCTCCGGACCGTCGGTGAAGAGAACTTTCTGCAATACTCCGTAGTCGAGAAAATTGCTCCCGAGAACCTGACAGAGCACACCGAACCCGGCGTAGATGAGAATCCCGATTGCAGCGAGGTTGAAGTAACTCTTCTCACTGAAACGGTTGAGCGCATACCCCAAATCCGTCGCCAGCGCGATGATAATGAAACTCGCACCGAGAATAACGCCCCCCTGGAATCCGCCACCGGGACTGTGGTGCCCGTGCGCGATCACATAGAGAGCAAACAACTGAATCACGGGAACGACAAGCCGCACCGTGGTTCCCACGATGATACGACTGTGATCCCCGTCGGTGAATGAGTTGCCCTCAGAGTGAGAGGCGTTCGGCACGAGATCATCCTCCTCACGGAATACGCGTAGAATCGCGAAAATCGCCATCCCCGCCGCGAGAACCACGACGGTTTCAAACATGGTGTCATAGCCCCGGTAATCCGCGAGGACCGAGGTGACGAGGTTGGGGACCTTGGTATCACCGTAGGATTCCGTGATGAAATATTTCGAAATCGACGGCGCACCGCCCTCGACGCCCGCACTGGCAGGGGAGTTGGGATCACCGAAAGCCGGAAAATCGGCCGTTCCGTAGAGCAGGAGCGCTCCGGTGATGACAACCGCGACTGTAGCTAGAACTTTAGTAATCATTAATCCGACGACCTCCTGCAAGTGTTATAAACGGTAGCAATAAAGAGGACCGCACTGATTCCGGCACCGACAGCGGCTTCTGTGAACGCGACATCAACAGCGCCCATCTCCGCCCAGAGCAAACAGATCAAAAATCCGTAAATCCCGAAGATCATCGAGGCACTCAGCAAATCCTTCACATTCAGCGCAATCAACGCCGCAACGATGAGGAAGATGAGAATAATGATGTCGAAAGCAAAAATCAAAACGTCAAAAAGTCAGGGTTACTTACGTTTCGGGCAATCCTCCGTAAGGTGATTGCTTCGGCCTTTTGCGATTTCAGGGGAAATTTTATCCTCCCAGCCCGCATCCATGAGCGCGTGCGTACTCGTCGGGCTCGTAATGAGAATAAAGGCGCTGATCGCAATTAACTTAAGAATAACAAGAAGGACGAGCCAACTTTCGCTGAAGCTTTCAAAGTCGTGGAGCTGATATACAGCGAACCCCAACAGCACCAACAAACTCGAAAGCGTGTCCCCTTTTCCCGCAGCGTGCATCCGCGTGTAAAATTCAGGAAATCGAATCACACCGACTGCCGCACCGAGGAAGAAAATCAACCCGGCAAGAATCAGAAGGACACTAATGGTGGTAATGATCATTTTCTATTTCTCCGAACCGGGTTCTTCCAGAGCGGCGAGCTTTCCACTGGTTGCCTTGGTTTTGTGCAAATAGCGGGCCGCGGCGAGCGATCCGGTGAAATTCAAAAGGGCGTATGCGAGAGCAAAATCCACAAACATTCCGACCTGACCGAAAATCTGACCAATTACAACGAGAAGCACCGCGGTCTTCGTCCCGACCACGTTAACTGCGACAATGCGATCGAGCGCTGTCGGTCCCACCGACATCCGCCACATCGCGGGAACCATAAGGAAAAGAAGCGCAACCCCGACTCCGATGAAAAACGTATTTGAGTCCATTAAGATTCGTTGCCGGCGGCCTCCGGGTTCACTTCTGATTGCGCAAAAATGTGAGCAATTCGCTTATCCATTTCCCCGTTCAATCCATCAGCCGCAAAATCGCTGATGGCATGAATGTAAAAAGTATCCCCGAGAATCTTAATCGTCACCGTTCCGGGAGTAAGAGTGATCGAATTCGCGAGAAGAAATTTCTCAAAATCTGACTTCAGCTCCGTTTTGTAGCGGACGATCTGCGGCTGACGAAGCTCAGCGCTTCCGAAGGCGAGCTTGAGCAAATGCAAATTGGCCAAAACGATCTGCCACAGGAGCCAGAACAGATAAACAGTTGCGCGGACCGCCTGCCGCATCCGGTCACGCAATCCGATCGTTCTGTCATCAAAAAGCAAGTCGGACGACATCCATGTGACGAGCCCGCAGGAAATCACACCGAGCGTGAGATGAAAAAAGTCGAACAACCCCGAAAACACAGCCCACACAACCATGAGCAATACGAATACTATCGCGCGGTAGAGAGCTATCTTTGAGGTTTCTTTTTCCATTCGAAATGTCGAATAACAGAACACCATGGGAGCAACAAACTGACCAATGTCAATTTCCCTAATCAAGAATCCGTGCTTTGTTACACTGTTAACAAAAAATGACGGGGGACAGAATAATTGCCTCGCTGTTTACAGGGGCCTGCATTGCAATGATTTGGGGCAGCCAGATCATGGCGCAAGACAGCCGTGTGGACCCGCCGAAAATTCCACCGGCTCCCGCCACACCAGTGCCGCAAACGCCTCAAGGGCCACCTGCTCAGCCAATCAGGGCGGTTCCCACGCCGGATTCACCGGCACCCTCAACACCGTCGCCGGGTTTCACGCCCACTCCTCAGATGGGGCCCATTCCCGATGCGGCGGGCTTTGCCACTGAGGGAGGCCTCCCCGGGGCCGTTCCCTACACGCCCCCCATGCCCACCGCTATTCCGGAAGGCATGACCACCGCTATTCCGGGAAATCTCCCCTCCGGCACGAGCGTCTCCCCGCAGATGGCCCGTTCACACGTCATGGAGGCCGTTCGCCCCGAGCGGGTCAAAGTTTACCCCGACGATCCGGAAAGCGCCTGGTGGGAGATCAACCCCCACTACGCCTTCAATCGCGCGCAGCGGGAACAGAAACCGCTCATGCTGCTTTTTACAGGCATGTGGAACGCCCAGGCCATGAGCCTCTCTCAGGAGGTTTTCTCAACGAGGAGCTTCAATGAATACGTGAAGGAGAATCTCATCATCTGCTATCTGAACTACGAGAAAAACTACACCGATACCCACATTGCTCTGCGCGCCATCAAGGAGAAGTTCAATGTGAGAGGCTACCCGAACATCATCATTTTCAACCCCAACGGGGAAGTCGAGCGGGGTATCCGGGGCTATCGCTCAGGGCGACCCGTGGATTACTTCAATGAACTCAAGTCAATTACCAGACCTGTCCTCGAATCGATCAAGGTGCAGAAAGCCGAGCGGAAAAAGGAAGGCTACCGGGACTGGTCGAATTACCTCGGCAAAGAAATTTTTGCCCTGTTTGTGCAGCAGGACAAAACCTACGTACAACTGAAAGATGTCTCCGGAACGAAATGGGCTTTCAAGATCAACGATCTGGCTCCCCCTGATCAAAAGTTAGTGGAGTCTTTTCCCCCTGTGGCTAAGATCGTCCTCCCCACCGAAGAATAATTTCCTTTTTCACCTCATCTTCTTTTGAAAATGATGCGCTTCATCTTCCAACTCACCACTCTCGTCGGCATCCTCTGTGCCGCCGGCCTCTCCTATCTCGCGATTATTGATCAGGACAGCCGCTACGATATTTTTGACCTGCTCCGCGGACGCACCCTCACCGCTGTGATCGGTGGAAGCACCCCCGTTCTCGCTCAGAATGCGGCCGACAAGCCATTGCTTCGCGCCGTTCCTCTCGACCTCAACGGCACTCAGGTCCTCGAGGAAGTGAACACCGCTCTTTCCGACCTTACCGATGCGGTCGTTCAATCGGTCGTCAGTATCGACACAACCACGAGCGTTAACGTTTCCCGTGTCGTTCCGGCAGATCGCTTCGGTATTTTCGGCTATCGCCAAAACCAACAGTATGATGCCCCCGGGCTCGGCTCCGGAGTGATTGTCACCGAGGAAGGCCACATCATCACCAATCACCACGTCGTCGCAGGGGTGGATGCAATCAAAGTCACGACGCACGACGGAAGCATCTACACCGCTGAATGGGTCGGAAGCGATCCCAATGTCGACGTCGCCGTGCTCCAGCTGCAAGCCCCGGAAGGCGGCGTGCTTCCCAAATTCCGCCCTCTCGGATTTGCAGACTCTGACACGGTGCGCGTCGGCGAAATGGTCCTCGCGGTAGGCAACCCCTTCGGCCTCAGTGAGTCAGTTACCCGCGGCATCATCAGCGCGAAACAGCGCCAGCTCAGTGACGGAACGAACGAGTATTTTCAGGTCGACGCCGTCATCAACCCCGGGAATTCAGGAGGACCACTCGTGAACGTGAAAGGTGAGATCATTGGCATCAACGTTGCCATTTTCACCGGCCAGCAGGATGTCCATGTCTGGCAGGGTATCGGTCTCGCAATCCCCTCCAACGAAGTGCGCGAGGTCTTCGAAGCAATTGCCCTCGGAAAGCCGCTCATCAGAGGCTATCTGGGAATTGAGGTCGACAACATTTCCCGAAACTACGCCATTGCCCTCGGACTCAGCAGCACCCAGGGAGCGCTCGTCACCAATGTCGTAAAAGGATCACCCGCCGAGGAGGCAGGCCTCAAACCGGGTGACGCGATCCTGAAATTCAACCAGAAACCGGTCAAAACCGCTGAAGAAACCCTTTCGCGGATTCGGTCGATGAAAGCAGGCGAGGTCGGCACGATCACCATCATCCGCAAGGGCGAAGCCCTCGAAACCTCAGTCAAAGCGATTTCAAAATCAGACACCAACACCCTGAAACTGCGCTCCGACATCTCGGCGACAGGCCAGTCCATCGCCGCAGCATTGGGGATCACGGTCAACAATCTCACCCTCCAGCAGCGCACCGCTCTGGGCCTCACAGAAGCCGATCCCGCTGTCGTCATCACCAATGTAAAAACCGACTCTCAAGCCGCGAGCCGCCTGAGACCCGGGGACCTCATTCACCGCATCAACCAGGACCCCATCCCGAACGTGGAAACCTTCTACGATTTGCTCGGATCCCTTCCCCGCGACAAAGCAACCGTCATGGTCCTGAGTCGCGACGGAAAAGTCTTCAAAGCAATCCTGAACTAGGGATTCCCGGCGCGATAGAAAACGTCGCCGACCACGATGAGATTGCTGACCTACAACGAGTTCTGTAGGGAGCGGAAGTCCTTCCAGGCAAGCGTCGCACAAACGCCCGGGATCGCGGAATTCTGCTCCGGGCCCGTCTGGCAACAGGCTGCGCACGACTTCCTTCACTCTATCAGCAACGAGGCGAACCACCTCATCGTCGAGGAAGACGGTCAATGGCTCACTTTCGTGGAACGGGATCAGCCACGGGTTTTCTTCCCTCTCGAATCCGCGTGGATGTTCGGCTGCCCACTCATCGGTGATCCCGCCCGCGCCGTTGCCCTGCTCAGGGAAGTTCCGGGCAAAATCACCGCAGGCCCGATTGGCTTCTGCATCGGCGGAGTCAGAAAAGAGGGACAGCTCCATCGCGAACTCGAAGCAATCCGCGACGAAACGATCCAATTCGAAATCTTCCCCACGACCGACTGCATGATCCTCGACCTCAGCGACGGATTCGAATCCTGGCTGCAACGACGATCAAAGAAATTCCGCAAAGGCCTCAGGCAAAGCAGAGGACTCACCGGGCTGGAGATCGACGACGCGAGCCAACTCGAGCCCGACACCATCATCGAGCGCATCATCCGCCTGCAACGCCAAACCTACAAATGGGCTGAAGGAACCGATATTTTCCAAATGAAGGAATACGCCGCCTTCTATGACTCCATCATCCGCCAGCTGCATAGCGCTGGAGAACTGAGCGTGCTTTTCGCGACGGAACACGGTGAGGACCTCGCCTACATCTTCGGAGGCATTTCCGGTCAGATTTACCGGGGATTTCAAATGAGTTATATCGATTCAGCGAAAGATCGCGGCATCGGCAACGCCCTCCAGATGGAGAACATCAAACGCGCCGCCGCCAGCGGAGTGACCCGATACGACCTCGGAATGCACTCACCTTACAAAGAGCGCTGGGCCGATCTTCGCGAAGAGTATATCGCGATCTTCGCAGTCTTTGCTTAAACGCGAACCCCAAACTCACGGCACGAGGTGTCGCTTCAGAAAATCATCGACCGCCTCCACCGTCGGATCGAACCACTCGCGCATCACCCAGAAAGGATGCGGAGCCCCGGGCATGAGCACGAACTCGTTGGGAATCCCGTGATGATCCATCACCTTGCGGAATTTCGTGTAGCGAACTTCAGGACGATCCAGCTCGCCATCGATAAAAAGCATCGGAGGCGTCGCCGCACCCACATAGGTCAAAGGCGAAGCCTCCTTGTAGAGCCTTCCGTTCGACTCAGGTGTCTCACCCTGCATGAAATCGATAATCGCATTTCCCTCAGGCTTTTCCGCCGCGGCATTCAGCGCCTTCACCATCTGAGGATCAAGAAAATCCATCGGCCCGCACATTACAATCGCCGCCTGAACTTCGGAGGAGGCATCCTGATGCTCCCCCTCGCCTTCGAACATACCACTGCCGCTCGTCGCAGCGACAAATCCCGCGAGGTGACCGCCCGCCGATCCACCCATACAGGCAATGCGATTCGGATCGATCTGAAACCGTTTCGCATGCTTCCGCGCCCAGCGGATCGCAGATTTCGCATCGTGAACCGCAGCCGGATAAGGCGCTTCACCGGAAAGGCGATATTCAGGAACAATACAAACATACCCGCGCTGCGCCATCGCCTGAGCCAGCGGAGCAAACAGGGCCGGCCTTCCGTTTTGCCACCCGCCCCCAAAATACATCACAATCGCCGGGGAAAGCCCTTCCTGCTTTTCAGGACGATAGAGATCCAAACTGAGACGACGACGCTTCTTTTCATCAACGTAATTAAAAATGATCGAGCCTTCGGCGCGAACGCCCTCCGTCATATCAGGCAACACCTTGCTGCGATCGATTGCTTTCTTTTCAGCCTCCTGACCCCGCAGCAAACCAACCGAAAAAAGAAAAACCAGGCTGAAAAAAGTGAAGCGTCGAGTCATGAGGCCACTACTCAACTGGATCTCCAACACAATGGCAATATTGAATTTACTAGAGTTTACATACTTATTGGGCGATCTTTCTTTGAAATGAATCCCCGTCTATCACTCCGCCTCGCCGCAATCCTTGTGCTCTCAACTCTGGGCACGAACGGGTGCCGCACCCTGAATGACGACTCGAGCGCTGAAGAAGGCCTCAGCCAGGCGGTCTTCGCGGCGATCGATTCCGACTCGGACGGAAAATCCTCAGCTGCCGAGATGGCCGCCTACCAGCATCGCGAGGCCCTCGCCGAGTTCGACCTCAATGATGACAAACAAATCTCGGTCAAGGAGTGGCGCGTCGCGAAACCCTCCGCCCCGGCCGACGCACCGCACTTCAAAGCGCTCGATCAGAATGACGATGGGCAGGTGACCGAAGAGGAGGCAGTGGCGCTCATTACAGCCAACGAAGACTTCATCGCCGCTTTCGCAGCTCTCGATGCGAACGGGGATACCTTTCTCACATGGGAGGAATACGAGGCCGGGGACTCGAAAGCCCTCATCGTTCCGCTTTTCGGGGACGAGACAGAATAAAATCCCACTCTTCCGCTCTTTTTCCTGAGAGCTTTGCGGCGCAAGGCGCAGTGGGTGCTTTGGCTCTGCGGGAGATTAAGATTAGGAAAAAGAAAAAGATAAAAAGACTGAGGTCGCGCGCCGTGTTTTAAGGCGTGGGCACGAAAAAACCCTGTTATTCAACAGGGTTCAGTCGTTGACCTGACAGGGTCAGGTCGAAAGCTTAATAGAAAAGCACCGGGCCGGATTAGGCGGAAGCCTTGGCGATGCTTGCAGCAGCACGTGCTTTGTAACGATCGGCTCTCTTCTTGTGGAAGGCACCTTTCTTAGCGGCTTTGTCTGCTGCCGAAGCAAGCGCGATGTATGCCTCCTGAGCTGCGGCGTTATCACCCGCTTCAACTGCTGCAAAGATGCTCTTACGGGCTTCTTTGACGCGGTTTTTAAGCAGACGGTTACGCTGAGTTGCCGTCTTGGTTTGACGGACGCGTTTCAATGCTGATCTTGTATTGGCCATGCTAAAAGGTGTTTCGCTCTATACGAGGGCGCGGAACATAATCGATTCTTTAGATCAGTCAAGGCCTAACTCTGACGGTTCTGCCAGCTTGAGGTAACTTTCGTCATATCCAGCCTCCGCGAGAACGTCATATCCGGTCGTAAACTCGCTCACCTGGTTCCAAACCGGCATCGTCGCAGTGGGTCCGACACCGTTCATCGCGAGGGGTGCCTCGGGCTGCGAAGGCAGTGGCACCGCACGAATCGCGGCGGCTGCTTCCTCCGCTTTTTTGGAATCGCGCCAGAGCCCTTTCTGGACGACAAACACCTTTGAACCCTCCCCGACCTTCTTATGTAAGTCGATGACATCCCTTGACTTCATACGAACACAACCGTAGCTGACGGGCTTTCCGATGTCTTTCTCAGCCGCCGTTCCATGGATGTAGATGCAACGGGAATAGGTGTTCTTGTTTTTGGGCTCAAGTCCGTTCAACCAGAGGATACGGGAAACGATCGGGTCGCGTCCGGGGGAGTCAGGCTTGACCACTTCCCCGGTCCATTGGCGACTCTTGAAAACAGCTCCGGCGGGCTTGCCTTCACCGATTTTTTCTGCGACTTCCATCTTTCCAACAGGAGTCCGATAGCTGCCCTTTTCATTCCCGAGGCCGAATTTTGAGGTGGAAACGGGATAGGTCTTTACCAATTCCCCTTTGTGATACAGCGCCATCTTCTGCTGAGGCACGGAAATTTCCATCACATTCAGGTCGTCTCGCTTTGCGCTTGTCTGCACGGCGCAGCTGGTAGTGAAAAGTGAAATACCGGCTAGAAACGCGATTCCACTCAATTGAGTAACATTTTTAAGCATCATGGGATTTGGGTATATAACGATGGACTGGATTTTCTATTAGAAGACCCCGTTACGATTCCCGATGAAACTGTGAAATTCCGAAAGTTGAGTGGCGGAATTAAGATTGCTCTCAGCTTTAATATTAACCCTTTTTAAATAAATACAAATTTCTAGCAATCTTTTTTGGAGGAATTACGTTTTCATCCGTCTCAACTACGAGCCACCCGAGCCATCATGCCTCATTTCAAACACTCTCTGCAGTCCCTCATCGCCTTATCGCTCTGGATTGCCCCTCTCGCCATTTCCGCTCAGGAGATTCCTGATGAACTGCTTGAAGACGAACATGTGCGCGAAGAGTTCGGGATCAACAAGTTCACGACCCCTTCGATTAAGAAGATTTTTGATGATCTCAATCGTCTCCGTCCCCTTCCCTACGAGGAGCTGAAGCGACAGACGCCCGGCAAAACACCCACTGACCGGACCAAGGTTGCCCTGACTCTCGGCCTGCTTCTCGCCGACGGATTCTTTGCGGTCGAGGCGGAACAATTTTACGATCTCGAGCCGGTGGGCCGCTCACTTCTCGATCACGCAAAAGTTCTCGGCTCAGGGACCCGCGTTTCAAGCCATCTCAAAAGCATGCTGGAAAAAGGAGCTCTCAGCGACTGGGAGGAACTGAAGAAAGAACTCGCCCACACCCAGAAAGATGTGGAAAAAGAAATGGTAATGATCCGCGATGTCGATGCCGCGAACCTGATCAGCCTTGCGGGATGGCTTCGCGCTTTCGAGATCGGATGCGCCGCGTCACTCAACCCCTACGATCCCGAAAAGGCGGCCACGCTCGCAAGACCCGAGATCATCGAATACTTCATTTTGAATCTGGAAACCCTCGAACCACGGATCCAGGGCAATGAACTCGTCAGTGAAATCAGCGCACAACTTGAAGGCATCAAGGAGCGAGTCACGATCCCCAAACAGGAGATTTTAGGTGAGCAGGAAGTGCGCGAACTTCACGGCATCGTTGAAACGCTTGTCGACAAAGCCTACGGCAGCCAGCGCCTCATCAAGTCGAGCAACCGGGACAAGAGCGGGGACACGGCCGGCTCTACCACCCCGGCGGTGCGCGAACCGACTGCGACCGGCGGTGTCATTTCGGGCGAGGTTCCCGAGTAACCTCTCTTAAAAATCTCAGACCATCAGAGCCCTTCCTCTGAATAGGCTCTCACGGAGATTCTCATCCCTCTTCAGGAAGCAGGTACTTCGAGGCCTGCTCGACATCCTTGTCCCCGCGTCCTGACAGATTCACAATGATGACCTGATCTCTGGACATCTTCGGAGCGATCTTTTTGACGTAGGCAAGAGCATGAGAACTCTCCAGCGCGGGGATAATTCCCTCGGTGTGAGCAAGCTCTTTAAAGGCATCAAGCGCCTCATCGTCGGTCGCAAAATCGTATTCAACGCGGCCTGAGTCCTGAAGGAAGGCATGCTCCGGCCCGACCGCTGCGTAGTCGAGTCCGGCGGAGATCGAATGGGTCAACTCAATTTGGCCATCGTCGTCAGCGAGCAACCAGGTCTTGGTTCCCTGCAACACCCCGAGCTTTCCGCCCTGGAATCGCGCGGCGTGTTCGCCGTGACGAATCCCGTGACCACCGGCTTCAACGCCGACCATTTTGACATCTTCGTCTTCAAGGAAAGGATGAAACAAGCCAATCGCGTTACTGCCGCCACCAACACAGGCGACGAGCAGATCGGGAAGACGCTCCTCGTGGATCAAAATCTGTTTCCGCGCTTCCACGCCGATGACGCGATGAAAATCACGCACCATCATCGGATACGGATGCGGCCCGAGAGCGCTTCCCAGAATGTAATGGGTCGTGCGCACATTGGTGACCCAGTCACGGAGCGCTTCATTGACGGCTTCCTTCAATGTCTTTTGCCCCGCCTCTACGCCCCGAACCTCGGCACCGAGGAGACGCATCCGCACGACATTGAGGTGCTGACGCTCCATATCGATCGCCCCCATGTAGACGACACATTCGAGCCCGAATCTGGCGGCCACGGTTGCTGTCGCAACCCCGTGCTGACCGGCCCCGGTCTCTGCGATGATGCGCTTCTTGCCGAGTCGCTTCGCCAACAGAACCTGCCCGAGCGCATTGTTGATTTTGTGAGCCCCGGTGTGCAGCAAGTCCTCACGCTTGAGGTAAATTTTCGCGCCACCGAGTTTCTCAGTCCAGCGCTCAGCCGGATAAAGGGGTGTTTCGCGCCCACAGAATTCACGGAGAAGCTTATCCAGCTCGGCCTGAAATTCCGGGTCAGCCTTGGCCGCTTCGTATTCAGCGGTGAGCTCCCCGAGAGCGGTGACGAGCGTTTCCGGGACAAAGCTGCCCCCGAAGGAACCGAAGTGTCCATTTTTATCCGGAAGAGCCGTGGAAGTCTTAGCCGTGGTCATGTTCGTGATTTTCTGAAGAAAGTTACGCTCGAAATAACGAGTTTGTTTTCATAGCTCGCTTTTTTCCAGTGCTGTGTATATTCGCTGCGTCAGAGGCTGCGGAATGGTGGCAGGTAAACTCCGCCAGGGCCGGAAGGCAGCAACGGTAGCTTGTCCAGCATTGCCGCAGTTCTCTGGCACTTCTTTTTCCGCATCATTTTCTGCGGTCACCGGATCAGGCCGCAGCCGATCCAGTCACATCAAATACTTCGCGGGCATCGCTCACCACTCCGGTGATCGCTGCCGCCGCCACCATCACTGGTGACATCAAAATGGTTCGTCCCACTGGGCTTCCCTGGCGTCCTTTAAAGTTGCGGTTACTCGAGCTCGCACAGAGCTGATCACCAACAAGCTTATCAGGGTTCATCGCGAGGCACATCGAGCAACCTGCGTTCCGCCACTCAAAACCGGCTTCAGTGAAAATTTTATCAATGCCCTCCTGCTTGCAGAGAACGTCAACGATCTCCGATCCGGGAACAGCAATGGCAGTGACACCGGAAGCAACCTTGCGACCCTTGAGGAATTTTGCTGTTTCACGAAAATCGGAAAGGCGCCCGTTCGTGCAGCTTCCGATGAAGCATACGTCAACAGGCGTTCCCGCGATGGGAGCACCGCCTTCGAGCTTCATGTATTCAAGCGCTTCTTCAATACTCTTGCGCTCGACATCGTCTTTCGCCTCATCAGGACTTGGAATGTTTTCATTCACAAAGACTCCATGATCGGGAGAGATTCCCCAGGTCACGGAAGGAGCAACATCCGCCGCATTGATGTTCACGACGTCGTCGTATTTACAATCGGGATCGGAAGCGAGCGCCGACCAATCAGCAACCGCTTTGTCCCAGGCTTCACCCGTCGGCGAGTAAGGGCGGTCTTTGAGATATTCAAAAGTCTTTTCGTCGGGATTCACATAACCACAACGGGCACCGCCCTCGATGGACATGTTGCAGACCGTCATGCGCTCTTCCATTGAGAAATTATCGAAGAGGCTGCCACCGTATTCATAGGCATAGCCGATACCACCTTTGGCTCCGAGAAGCTTGATGATGTGAAGAACGACGTCTTTCGCGTAGACGCCGGGAGGAAGCTCACCGTCGACATTGATACGGCGCACCTTGAATTTGCTCAGCGCCATTGTCTGAGTGGCGAGAACGTCGCGGATCTGAGTCGTCCCGATTCCAAATGCAATCGCACCGAAGGCCCCGTGTGTAGCCGTGTGGGAATCGCCGCAGGCAATCGTTGTTCCCGGCTGGGTGATTCCCTGCTCAGGTCCTACCACGTGAACAATACCCTGACCACCGCTGCCGATGTCGAAAAATTTAACGCCGAATTCTTTACAATTGTCCCGCAGCGCCTGAATCATATCCTGAGCGAGGCCGTCCTCGAAAGGTTCGATCTGATTCTTTGTCGGAACGATGTGATCCACCGTCGCGAAGGTTCGATTTGGAAATTTCACCTTAAGACCGAGATCACGAAGCATGCCGAAAGCCTGCGGGCTTGTCACCTCGTGGATGAGGTGCGTTCCAATAAGTAGCTGCGTTTGCCCATTGGACAACTGTTTGACAGCGTGTGCATTCCAGACCTTTTCGAAGAGATTTTGACTCATATTCGCGTTGTTAGACGTTTTCGCCGAAACTAGCACAAGCTTAGAGGGAGCGGTAACGGAAACTTCAGTCTCACTATGATGCGTTGAAATTTCCGCGATCGCGGTGTAAGGAATTGATGCCTCCTTAGGCAAACTATATCTGAACCACTATGAAAATTACAAAATCACTCGAAAAACTGATGGCACTCGTTCTCGTTGGCACTGTTGCAGCACTTGTTGGCTGTGGAGACACTGTTGACGGCATGAAGAAAGACGCTGCTGATGCTGCCGAGGCAACAGAAAAAGCTGTCGAGAAGGCTGCCGACGCTGCTAAAGACGCCGGGGATGCTGTCGCTGAAAAGACTGCTGACGCGGTTGAAGCAACCAAGGAAGCCGCTAAAGATGCGGGCGACGCCGTTGCTGAAAAGACAGCCACCGCTGTTGAGTCCACCAAAGAAGCTGCTAAAGACGCAGGAGATGCTGTCGCTGAGGGAACCAAAAAGGCTGCCAAAAAGACTGCTGACGGAGCTAAAAAAGCCGGTGACGCAGTAGCTGAGAAGGCTGACAAAGCTGTCGAAGGCACCAAGAAAGCGCTCAACGAAGGCGCTAAGAAAGTCGAAAAAGCAACTGCTGAATAATCAGTACCGCTGACTAACATTTCAAAAACCTCACGTCGAAAGGCGTGAGGTTTTTTTGTGCCCCTCTCAGTTTTGAGAATCTGGATTTTCAACTCGTAATTTTAAAGCGAGAGCAACACACCGCTACCGGAATCCTCACACAAACAAAACTTTATAATTCGCAAATCGCTCATTTTAAGCCACATGCGATCCATTCAACACATCCACCCCGTTATTGAAATTTGAGGACTTGTTAGGATTACAAATTTAGAGCAAAAAAAAATAGCAAAACGTCACTAGCGTTAGTATCATATCTGTATCCCCTTCGCGGTTATGACCCGCAATCATGAGAATCGTTACAGAATACCTTCCTGACGTAACAGTTGGTGCGTTAGACTCCTCCCCGCAAAACAATCCAACCCCCGGCGAACCGCCGAACTTAGAAACATCCCGGTGCACCATTCTGGTGATTGATGATGATGCGGGGCTGCAACGATTGATCCAGCAGATTCTGGCACCTGGCGCGAGGATTCTACAGGAATTGGACGGCATCACTGATTATGTCGACCGGCTCGACTTCGAAGGAGTGGACGCGGTGGTTTTGGATTACAAAATGCCGGGACAGGATGGCCTTACGGTTCTAAAGCGAATTCGCGAAAAGTATTCGGATCTCCCCATCCTGTTCATGACGGGTTTTGGTGATCTGGATGTGGCACGCCAGGCAATTTCCGCAGGAGCGAACGAGTATTTCCCGAAACCTTTCAATGCCGAAGACTTACGACAGGTCGTCTCCAAGTGGGTTCCTTCATTTCGTCTCGATGCAGAGAACAATAAAATTCCCTCATTCCTGACAGGAGGCTCGTCAATTGCACCTGCCAACGAAACTGAGAATTTCCTCACCGCTACTGACGCTCTCGGAAACGATTTCAGATCGCGGGTAATCCGCTACAACTCACGTGCCGTCGTCGTCGAAACCCCGGCTGACTCAACTCTCGCGGTCGGTTCCCGCCTCAAAGACACTATCGTAACTCTCGGCAATCGCTCCATTGAAATGGTGGGGCCCGTGGTTCAGAAAGTGACTGAGCTGTCCGGGCGCAATCTCATCGAGATCGGGTTGCCCGGAACCTGGCAGATCGAGGGATTTGACGAAAATACCGCACCTGAGGAAATCACCCGAATCGTCAGATCGCGGGAAAAACAGGATTCACCGGTCTTTTCGCGCTTTTCTCAGGGTTTACACGATCGACAGACTATTCCAGAGTCATACAGAACCACCGTTTCGGACGTCGAACACATCCTTCAGGAACTCTATGATGACCTTGAGCCGTTTGAGAAATTTCTGATTCAAGTGGACCCGGAAGACCGCTCGCGCATGGAAGGGCGAATGGTCGAGTACGCGGAAGGGCGATTTTTTCCCGCTCTCACCGCAGCGATGGATAAATTTGAAAGAGCGGCCGAAGCGGCGGCAAGAGACGGAATTAAAAGTGAATTCCGCAAGTTTGCCCAGAAGCGCCTCTTCCCACTCATGCTTTGCTCCCCTTTCCTCTGCCGGGTCATTGAGCAACCGATCGGAGTCCCCGGTGACTACGGCGTTCTCGGCCAGATTTTGGGCCACCCCTACGAGGGCCACACCCTCTTTGGAAGAATGCTGAATGCGTGGGTTCTCACCTCACACCCTGCGAAGGCATACCGCCATCGTATCGATCTGCTCAGCAAATCGATTGATGATGCGGTGACGGCTTCAAAAAGCCGCAACGAAAAAACGAATATCCTCAGTATGGGAAGCGGTGTTGCCTTCGAAGTGCAGCGCTATGTGACTGAGAAAAAGGGCAACGAGGAAATCGACTTTGAACTCGTTGATTTCAGCACACGGACGCTGCAGGAGGCTGAACGTCGTTTTATCAATGCTCAGAAGATCTCAACGCTCGATCACGTGAACGTGATGTTGAAGCAAAGCTCTGTCGTTGAGCTCATCAACGGGACACGGGGCGGAGCCTCGACTTCGGAGCAGTCGGGAGGTCTGGAGCAGAAATACGATCTCGTCTATTGCGCGGGGCTCTATGATTACCTTTCCGATCGTCTTTGCAGAAGCGTCACAGACTATCTTTACTCTCTCACGAAACCGGGAGGAAAAGTGCTCGTGAGCAACTACGCGCCGCCGAATCCGTTGAAAAATTTCATGGAGTATATTCTCGACTGGGAATTGATCCATCGCAGCGTCGACGATTTTCACACGATCATGAAAAAGACGGGAGCAAAGGATTCGTATCACATCGAAACAGATGCGACCGGCACCGAGCTTTACGCCATCGCGCAGCGCTAGGAAAAGCTCAGTTTCTCAACTGACTATAATTAGCATATTGATAATGTGAGTTGATCAGTTTATGTGGTATTCTCTTGCACGAAATGCCACCACTGAAAACCATGCCCGGGGC
>JAYWLB010000112.1:0-231887 GCA_035967665.1 Verrucomicrobiales bacterium BCK34 | reverse complement strand
GGCATGCTTATCCATGCCTGCTGGGAACCGGCCGGGGGGGTCCCGGATGCCGGGTGGTGTGGGGGGAGCGGGTTCAATCCCCGTTCCTACCCGATTGTGCTCGCTTTTTCATAGCTGACGCACGCATCCACAGTGCCATAGTAGGTTCCTCTGGCGCAATATCGAATGATCTAAAATCACGAACGACCCGAAAAGATCGGCCCTGCTTATCTAGCAAATCGAGAATACCAATCAGGTTGTCTCGGGTATCTCGCAGAATACCGGAGATGGCTGAGGGTGCGCTCCCGGCCATCTTCTTTGCACCAGGGTGGAGGACCGTTCGATGAAAATTCTGAACCGTATCTATTGCGTCGAACAACTCATGAACTCGTGCGGATACCTTCGGAGCTTCAGCGGAAAGCTCATCAAGTACACGAAAGCAATTTTCACGGATCCGATCGTAGTTCTCAATTTGCACGGCACGACTCCAATAATCAGAATTTTCCTCAGTCACTCCTCGTTCAGACAATTCGAAAAGTTCGACTCCGTTTATAGTGCTTTCGATCTGCCTTAGGAGAGTGAAAAGCTGAAAATATGCTTTACGAGCGAGTTCATTCCGTTTCCGAGCGCCGGTGGCATACTCGAAAAACATCTTGAGAAGCCAACCTACAAAGGCGCCAATTAGGATTGTGTAGAGTTTCGAGTCCAAAATTTCTTAGCACAACAGTCTTTATTAGTATCACCTCACGCAGTGATATCAGCCGAGGTCTTCGGGGCGAGAATGTCCTGCGACCCTTGATTAAGCAAGGCTTTATTTGAGGTCCATGCGTATATCAGGCTGAACTGAGAAGATCCTGATGAACTGAGTTGATGCGCCTGATATCACGGAAATTTGAGCACGTCTATTTCGATTGCCCGTAGCAGATAGAGCAGTTCTTCCGGACAAGTCCCAATTGCCCGGTTCCAACCAAAATGCTGTTCCCTGAGCCGCAACAATAGGCGCCCCTCCCCTCACCGAAGCCCCGTCAGGACAATCGATACCCGAAATAGATAACCTGTCCCCGTCGGCTTGAGGCATCTCAGCCTGATCTGGGAGCGACGCGTCGCAACAGGGTTAAATGCCCGATTAAACAGGGTCATGCCAACTCATGGCGGGGTAGCGGGCTGTCCAACCGCATCTTTTTCGCTGCTGTACGACTTATGTGCGGAAAGCATAAACGACTCCAATCTTCGGATCGGGTGTGAGAAGGAGATACTCGTTGCCAGTGCCAAGCCCCTTAACAGCAGCCGAGACCTTTAGTGAACGAAATGGCTCTATCAAATCGGGCCACATATCGCCAAGCGTTTTGCAGTCTGAAAACAGATTGTTCCGAGGTGTGGTGCCACCCGCATTGAGGTATTGAATTCCTTCAGAATCCGTTAAGAGCCATTTGTGGTTTGGGGCGTCAGCCAGGGAAAAAACCGCACCAGCTTCGTGAGCAAGAATTTCAGTTGAAGCCCTAAGGGGCATTGTCGTGATCGACTCGAATCCCGATTTTGAGGCAGGTCGGCCCATAAACAAAATCGTCCCGAATATCGGAACTAAAATCGCCACCAGAATCAACGCTAAAAATCCCACATTCTTCGAGCCATTTTTCATAGCGACCGAGTCATCGCAGCCTGATCTGAGGGCGATGTCTCGATGAGAGGATAGGGATTCGAATCAGGGAAGTCAATCAACTCGAAGCGGGATCGGGCCTACGATTGCCGGCTTGTTCGATCCGAGTTTGGTGTCAACGCACGGCACGCTATGAGTGAGATGATTGCCCCGATGCCTGCAAACGGAATAAGTGCGATCATTCCAAATAAAAAGTTTAAGGCTATCCAAGCATAGGTATCCCCCTCGTATCCAACAAACATCGGAATGCATGCAATGCTGAAGCACAAAATCGTTAGCGGTGGCAAAATCACAGCGCTCAACAGACCTACGTAGATCGTTGTTTGAATCGGGTGAACTTGAAAAACGTATTTCGTGACTTCGCGAATGAAAAGGCCGTAGACCCCAACTCCGCAACACGCCATGAGATAACCAATTAATTCCATGATCGAAAAAGATAGTTCAGCAACATACAGCATCCCAATTCCATAGGGAATCACCCAAATGAAGAACGCTATGCATTTCATTTTCCAGATCGAACTTTCAAGGCCGCTCGCCCGATACTGAGGGCGCGACCACGAATGGAGGATAAGGAAACTGATCACGGAAGTCAATCGACTCGGAACGTGATCAGGTTTGACATCCTCGGCTTGTTCACCCGTTAGTGTCTGGAGCAACCCTACGCATCAATCCTGAAATGGAACACCCGACTCAACGAAAAGAACTGTCATTGGAACCATGTAAACGAGGAAAACTCCCTCCGTGATTCCGAAGACTGCTAGGCGCCTCAAGAATGTTCCTCTTGCAAGCCACGGGCCGAGAAAGATAAGAGTCAACCCAGTCAAAAGAAGGAAGTTTCCGATTGGATAATCCGGACGAATGATGGTCGCGGAAGCAGCAGGATCCCGATCCCGATTCCATTCTGTGACGGCAACTGCGTTTGATAATGGGATCAAAATAAATCCGAGGTAGATGACGAATCGTGCCGGTCCGACACTTTCGATCTGAGAGAAAAATTCGGAAGATCCTTTGGCCATCAATTTTCAGGCGAATGTCTTAGAGCACTCTGCCCTGACCGAGAGCGCGGGTTGATAGTGAAATAATCTGGCGAATCAGAAAAGTCATTTTGACTCGGCGCGGTCAGGGCTTGAGTGGCTCGGCTTGTTCGGCGCTTGTGTTCGTGTGATTGCAAGGATCACGGATAGGAATACGGCCAGTAATGCGACAGCCGAGTAGAAAACTTCGATTGCTGCGATGCTCGCAAGACTGAATTCAGTCATCGAAGGATCAAATCCTCCGCCATGACTTCTCATCGCTCGAAAGGTTGTTTCTCCGGCGCCGGATGCAATGCGTCCCCACAAATAAATCGCAACACCGAGAAGCAGAAGGGGGGTTCGGCGAGCCAATCGTTCGCTTCGAAGCTGGAATACGGTAAGAACGGCTACACACAAAACGAGAACGCCGGCCACAGAGAGATGAAATCCTCCGACCAGATCAGGTAATGATGGACCTACTTGGATTTTCATTTTATAGAGCGAACAGTCTTTATTAGTATCACCTCCCGAGACGATATCACGTGAGGCATTGCTCACTGAGAATGTCCCGCCGTCTCTGGTAGAGCAAGGTTTTCCTCGAAAAAGATGCGTCTATCCGGAGATTCCGCGAGCGCTCTGCGCGCCTGAGATGAGGTCGCGGATATCACTTCGGGGAGAGCTCCCCGTATGGTAATGAGAGAGCTGCCCGATGCGCCGTCGCGGCCGAACCTGAGGTTCATGATCACAATGGTTTCCGTCCCCTGAAATTTGAATACCGGCGAGGTGATCCCTGCGAAACAATTTGTCACAAATCCGGTCGCTGAGGGTATATTCGGGCAGTGGATACACATGATACAGAGACGGACCTGGTGAAACGGGTTCAAGCCGGTGATTTGGAGGCTTTCGAGGGACTTCTCGACCTTCACAGCACTCACTTGCGCTCCTTTGTCGCGATGAAGCTGCCGATTTCCCATCTCGTCGATGAAATCGCTCACGAGACCTTCGTTTTTGCTCATCGACACATCTCCGACTTTAAAGCCGGAACCGATTTCGGGAAATGGCTCCGCGCGATCGCCTACAACCTGATTCGCAAGGAAACCCTGCGCCACCAGCGCCTCTCGAAGAACAATGAAAAGTATCTCGATCACCTCCTGATTCGTCAGGGAGCTCAGGGGGAGTTCAGCCCGGAGTCCCCCATCATCGTCTATCTTGACGAGTGTCTCCGCTCCCTGCCGGAACAGCAGCGCTCACTGCTCGAGCACAAATACAAACTGTCGCAGTCTTCACGGGAAATGGCGGCAGATTTCAACCAGAGCGAGTCGTGGGTGAGAACGACGCTTTGCCGCATTCGAACGGCACTGAAGCAGTGCATCGAGACAAAGATGGAGGCCGAACTCCGAACCAACTGATTTTTTACTGTGAACTCAGAACATTTAGAAGCATTTATCTCCGGCGAGCTGGACGACAAAGGTCGCCGGCAGGTGGAGCATGCCCTGCGGAATGACAGGGATCTGCGCAACAGCTTTATCCAGCAGTGCCAAATGAACGCCGCGCTGGAAACCCTCCTGAGCGCAGATTCGGCAGCCGGGCAGGCCGGGCAGGAAGAAAATTCCTTCAACCGCTCGGTCATGGAAACGATTCGAACCGAAGGTCTCAGGAGCGTGCGTGATTTCAAAAAATCAGTGCTCACAGAAATCGTCGAGGAGAGAGGAGGACTCACTCCTTTCCGTTGGCCCGATCTGGTTAAAACGGGACTGATCTCTGCAGTCGCCTCGATCGGTCTGATGCTGGTCCTCCAAACGATTATCTTTCGCGAAGGCGACGCAAAGACACTCAAAGCCGACCCGGTGGAGAATTACTCCGCCCGCCTTGAGCACAGCAACAATCTCGTATGGGATCAGGTGTCACTTCCCCGTGTCCGCGAGGATGGCTGGCTCTCCAATGGCTTGCTGAAAATCAAAGAGGGGGAAGCGCATATCGCTCTCAATTCCGGAGCCACGATTCTGGTGGAGGGCCCCGCCCAGCTCAGCATTGAATCGGGAAATCGCGTCTTCCTGAAGTCGGGCCACCTCACCGCGAATGTGCCTCCTCCCGCAAGTGGCTTCACGGTGAATACGCCGCGCCTCAATGCCGTCGATATTGGAACCCGCTTCGGCGTTTCGGTTGAGCCGAACGGCGATTCCGAAGTTCACGTAATGGAGGGGGAAGTGAAAGCGAGCCGCAGCAGCGGGCTTTCCTCGGTCGTTTCCCTTCTCGAAGGAATGGCGGTTCGTGCTGACGAACGCACCCGCAGTGAACTCAAGCCGATCTCCTACGGCGGTGATCGATTTTTCCAGAGCATCGGCGTAAGCGAAATGATCCAACCCGGTTTGCGATTCGACTTCGATGAATCGGGGGGCGCTCTCGTCGAAGATTCCGGTGCGACGATGAATTACGATGTCAATCTCGTCGGCGACGGTGAATTGGGCCGTTCACCCCGGCGCGCTGCAGGTCACTCGGGAGGCGGACTCATTTTCCAGGAAGGCGAAGCGCTGGAAGTGAATCTGGCGCGGGATTTCAGACTCGACGCCCCGCACTCGGTTGCCTTCTGGGTTAAGATGCCCCCGAAGCTGGGATCCTCAAAAAAGAATCAGGTCCTGCAGTATGGTCGTGATGGACTGAGCTGGAACGTCCTCTGCAATCTGGAATCGAACCGGGGAAGACGCGGCGCCCTGCGGGTTGAATTCGGCGACGCCTACGTCGTCGGAAGCACTGAAATCGCCGACGGGAACTGGCATCACGTTGCCTATCGTCACATCGGGGGCGAGACACCCGATCTCGCCTCGAACCTTCATCTTTTCATTGACGGGAAGCTGGAGCCGATCAGCGATTTCCAATCCGGCACGGTCTCCTCCGGCTCAGCCCGCCTCCTTCGTATCGGCTCCTACAATGACGATGGCATACAGGGCTGGATCGATGACCTCGTCATTTTTCAGGAAGCGGTATCGACCACTCAGCTTCAGGAACTCGCCTTTTTTATTAAATAATTGATCTTCTCAAACCAAACTTGTATAATTTCCATAAAATTTTGATTTGAGATGTAACACCTGCCCCTTCCGGGGATATACATTTTAAGAGACCTTGCCTTTGCCGCACCCAATCATGATAAAGAACACAACCCAATCCCTGATCGCAACCGTCATTGCGTTCCTGATCCCCCTGGCTGTCGAAGCTGAACCTCGAACCTGGACTTCCGCTGATGGAAAGTCTCTCGAAGCGGAATTCGCCGGAACCAGTGGTGCGGGAGCGACCGCCGCTGTGCAATTGAAATTAGCCGATGGGAAAATCATCAATTACCCCGTCGCCAAGCTGAGCGAAGCGGACCGACTTTTCGTGAAAGGAAATCTTCCTACCGATCCGGCGGCCCTTGCCGCAGCGATTGACAGCCTCGTGATTGAAAAGGCCAAAGCGAGCTACGGGGAACTTCGCGAAGAACTTGCGAAACTTCCGGAGAAATCAGATTTGACGACTGCGGAAAAGATTAAGCGCAAAGAGGAGATCGAACGTGAGATGCAAATGTGCGCTCCGAATGAGATGACGACTGATAATCAGTTCCTCCGCCGCATCTATCTCGATATCGCGGGTCGTATCCCCACTTTCGACGAGGCGGAAGCCTTTCTGAACAACCGCTCTAATACAAAGCGCGCCGAGCTCATTAACACGCTGCTCGACTCGGATGCCTTCGTCATGCGAATGTATAACTATTACTCCGACCTTCTCCGGATTCGTGAGGGAGTCGTCATGATGGGTAACGGCGATCTCAAAGTGGATCCCTACATGGAGTATATCAAAGAGTCGATCCGTTCTGACAAGCCGTTCGACGACATGGTTCGTGAGATGCTGACGGCAACCGGAAAAATCTGGGACGAACCCGCTACCGGTTACCTTGTTTCAGACGACGGAATGCGCCTCTGTAACCTTTCCAATTCCTTCACCGTTTTCATGGGAACGGAGATCACCTGCGCACAGTGCCACGATCACCCCTTCGAGGAAGTGATGCAGATGGACTTCTTCAAAATGGCTGCCTTCATGGGCGAAACCGAAACTCGCGGTGGCGGCGGCTCGATGATGATGGCAGGCGGTGACTATCGCTCCGAGGTAGCGAGAATGAATAAAGTTCTCAAGGCTGCCGGAAAGCTTCCTGAAAACCGGGAAGAGGACCGCAATCTCGGTCAGTGGTTCGGAACTCACCGCACCCAGGTCATCGATGACGGCACCAACGAAGTGAAGCTTCCTCACGATTACAAATACGACGACGGTGAACCTGAAATGCCCGTGAAGCCTTCTGCCTATTTCGGCTCGATCGTCAAAGTCGAAGACTACGACTCCCCTCGTCACGCATTTGCTGACTGGATGGTTGCTCCCGACAATCCACGTTTCACGATTAATACTGTGAACCGTCTTTGGAAAATCGCTTTCGGTCTCGCTCAGATCGAGCCGGTTTACAACATTCCCGGTCACCTCGACGGACAGGCTCAGAACTACGAGCTTCTCACCTTCCTTGAGGAAATGATGAAAGACCTCGACTACAGCGTGAAAGATTTCTTCCGTGTCATTTACAACACGAAGACCTATCAGCGCGAAGCCGAGACAATGTCCCCATCGCTCACTCAGATCGACAAAGGAACCTATCACTTCCCCGGTCCGATCCTCCGCCGCATGACTGCCGAGCAGATTTGGGATTCACTGGTTACACTCACGACTCCCAATCCTGAGGAAGTGATTCGCCGCGGAGCGGAATCCTACAAAGCCGCTATGAACGTCGATCCTGCCAGCCTCAAAACGGCGGACGATATTCTCGGATGGAAAGAACAGTTCAGCAAAGCCAGTAAACTGGTGAAATACGGAGGCAGCGGTGACGCCGTTTCCAGAGATGACTATGTCGATGGAGAAATGATGTTCCGTGCCTCTGAGCTGAGACAGCCCATGCCGGCAGCGCACTTCCTCCGCATGTTCGGACAGTCCGACAAGCAGCTCATTGAAAACCAGTTCACCGGCGGCTCTTCCCCGCAGGTCATGGCGCTCCTCAATGGCAAAATCACCAACGCAGTCCTTACCAGCCCGGACGCTTATCTCATCAAGGAGATCGCCAACGGCCGCGGCTCGAAAAGAGACAAGATTGAAAAAATCTTCCTCAGCGTTCTCGCCCGTTATCCTTCTTCGGAAGAAAAATCGATGGCCCAGTCGGGAATGCGAGCCAAGACGGACAGAGGGATGAGCGAAAAAGAAAAAGAAGAAGAGGAGGCCCTCGCGATCGGAAACGTTATCTGGGCGCTCGTCAATACCCGCGAGTTCATGTTCATCCAGTAATTCGCCCCCCATTAAACCCAATAATTTAACCTACAATTTGCTATGAAAGATCAACTGAACAAACTCGACCAACTAAGCCGGCGCCAATTTGTCGCCAACACGGCTAAGACAGCCCTCGGTGTTAGCATTCTGCCTCTGGGAGCTGCCAATAAGGTGCAGGCTGCCGGTGGAGGAAAAGCAGAACACTGTATCTTCTTCTACATGTCCGGTGGGATGACCCACATGGACACCTTCGATCCCAAGCCGGGCCACGAAAATGGCGGCAAGACAAAAGGAATCAAGACGGGCGTCGCCGGTATCGAGCTCGCGGAGTTCATGCCTGAAATGGCAAAGCGCTTCAAGGATATTGCCGTGGTTCGCTCCATGACCCAGAAGACCGGTGACCACCGCGGTGGCTCCTACTGGATGCACACCAGCTACCAGCCGCGTGCCACCATTGTCCACCCATCGATGGGTCCATGGGCACAGACGCTTCTCGGCAAAAAGCACGATACACTTCCCGATTCGGTCACGATCGGAGCAGGAGGCAACCACCCCGGCGCCGGATTCTTCGGCCCGGCTCTCTCACCCCTTCCCATCGGTGACCCTGACAAAGGCGTCCAGAATGCGGCTCCTTACCAGGGTGTTGATGAAAAGCTCTTCGACAAGCGTCTCGACCTCATGAACACCTTCGACGAAGGTTTCCGCCGCAAGTTCCAGACCGACGAAGTCTCGGCCTACACACAGTTCTATGATGAGACACTCAAGCTCATGCAAAGTGAAGACCTTGAGACATTCGATCTCAGCAAGGAGGAAAATTACCAGGAGAAAACCAATCGCTACGGCAATTCACGTGTCGGAAAAGGCGCCATGCTGGCGAAACGCCTCGTGAGCTCAGGCGTTCGTTTCGTTGAAGTCCAGTCCGGTGGATGGGACATGCACAACGATCTCTGGAACGCCATTCAGACGACAGGAGGCAGCCTCGATAAAGCGCTTGGTGCACTCATCGACGACCTCAAAGCGGAAGGCCTTTTCGAGAAGACACTGATCTGTGTCGGAACCGAATTCGGACGGACCCCTCGCATCAACGTCAACGGCGGTCGTGATCACCACCCGCGGGTATTCTCAACGATGTTTGCCGGTGGCGGTATCAACGGTGGACAGGTTTACGGCTCCTCGACCAAAGACGGCATGGCCGTTGAGGAAAATCCAGTCGAGCCACGTGACTTCAATGCCACGATTGCCCATGCGATGGGACTCGATTTGAACAAGGTGGTTTACGCCCCCTCAGGTCGACCATTCCTCATTGCCGGACACCAGAGAGACCCGAAAACAGACGAGATCGTCACCGAAGGGCACCCCATCATGCCTTTCTTCTCTTAAGGAGTTTCTACATCCAATTAGTGAAAAGCCCGGAAGATTTCTTCCGGGCTTTTTTCGTATTAGACGCCCCATCCTTTTTTTGGAAACGAAATATACAAATTACTATCAATTTAAGCTTTCTTAATCAAATGATGTCGGTTATTAAATAGTCCCTTCTTTCACTTTTATACTTCGTTCACCGATCAGCGAATGAGTTTGGCATCACAGGTTCCCAGTAGCGCACGTCCCGAGAATTCGGATGGCATCGCTAAAAATGCCGGAATCATCGTGATCGAGGGCAGCGCCCTCACCCCTCTCGGACCGAAGATGGTCTATGCGAATCCACACGCTCTGAAGACGACAGGCTACGAGAAACAATCGCTCGAAGGCTCCCCTCTCGGTCTCATCTATGACCGCAACGATCTCACCAGCCTGATTGGAAAACTTCCGGCCATTGCAGAGCGAAGCACTTACTGCTGGATGGACCGGGATCTGATGAGGGCCGATGGCCGCAGAGTCAGGTGTCATTGGACCATAAGGCCCACAAAGCGGGAGAACACACCGGGCTCCTATTTCATTCTCACCTTTGAGCCACTTTCAGAGGCGCGGGAAGTCAACACGCAGCCACAGCCGGAGCCGGCCGAGCCGATGAAACCGGCCGAACCGCGAATCCCCGAAGTCAGCGCCCGGCCGAGAATCGATAGCGATTCCCGGTCCGATTCAGTCGCGATGACAGCAGGCGGTGTCGCGCACGATTTCAAAAACGCGCTTCAAATCATCAAGTCGAATCTGGAACTGGCCGGACTCGAAAGCGGCGCGCTGAAGCGGGCCGTTGCCCCCTTTCTTGAAGAAGCCGAATGGGCCCTCAGTGATGCCGAGGTTCTCGCGCGGCAAATGCTCGCGCTCAGCCGAAAGGAAACGGACACGCATCATGTATTCCGCGTCAACGGCCTCCTGAAACGGGTCTCACGACTCTGCACTGCGGGGTCGAAAACCCGCTCACGCCTGAACATCCACGACGGTGTCAGGTGCGTGCACGGTGATCCGGCTCAGATTTATCAAGTCTTGCACAATCTGGTTACCAACGCGCGGCAGGCGATGCCCAACGGCGGCACCATCGATCTCGTCGCCGGCAATGCCAATCTGGGAGCGGATAACAAGTATAAGGTCACTACCGGCAACTACACCGTCATTTCGGTAAGGGATCGCGGGAACGGCATCCCCCCGGAAGTCCTTCCTCGAATTTTTGATCGTGATTTTACAACCAAGCACGATGGCAGCGGCTTTGGGCTCGCCTCCTGCAAAGAGATCGTGGAATCGCACGGCGGCGTCATTCGCGTCGCCTCTATTGTCGGAGTGGGAACGGAGTTTCTTGTTTTTCTTCCATCCACTGAGTCATCTGAAGACTCCATGTCGGGGATCTTCAGTGAGCCGACGTCTTCCGGTCGCGTCACCTTGAGAGATTTCAGCGGAAACCGCATCTTGATAGTCGAAGACGATCCCAAAATCGCCAAGGCCACTCAAGGCATCCTGAAGCACCTCGGTTGCAATTTTCTTGTCGCTACCAGCGGTGAAGAAGCCATACGAATTTTCAGAGAGTATCACGGCTCTGCTGAAAGCATTGATGCCGCGCTGATTGATATCACGCTACCGGGCGGACTGGACGGAATCCAGGTCTTCAAGCACCTTCAAAGGATTGACCCTGACCTTGTTGCCATCGCAACGAGCGGATATTTCGAAGACGAAAATCCTCCGGGAATTCTGGAGTTCGGCTTTAAAGCCGCGGTTCCGAAACCTTATTCCATCGCGGATCTCTCATCGGCAATGGAACGGGCTTTCGCCTGATACCAATCGCGAAAATTTCGGGCGGTTTGATCGATAACCCAGTCGATCGGCCGTGAGATATGTGCCGCATACGCTGCATACACGTTCACCAGGTTGGCAGGATGATTCACCCCGTCATTCAGAGCCACGCTGATCATTTCATCGGGAGGAAGCATATCCGGGGCATCAGTTTCGAGCAGAATACGATCCATCGGTATCTCATCAAAGACTGAGAGTTTACCCGCTTTGTCAGGACGGAAGAAATACCCCGAAATAGAAAAGTAGGCACCCAGCTCGAGAAAATCTCCTATCATTTCGCGGGGCCCTCCAAACGAATGCAGCAGAAACGGCTTCGACGGAGGAAGTTCTCTCAAACACTCCCGCAGATGCCCCCAGCTCTGGAGGCAGTGGATCGCCGTCGATCGCCCATGTCGGTTCGCCATCTCCATCTGCCTGAGAAAACACGTCTTCTGCAAATCGATGTCGTGGTCGCGGATCCATTTATCCAACCCGATTTCCCCCACAAAAGCGCCGGGATCTTCGACCAGGAACGACTCGAGTTTATCAACACCGGCCATTCCATGCCCGTTTACCATCCAGGGGTGCAGTCCGTAGCCGGCAGTTGCTTCCGGATTCGCTGCCGCTATCGCAGCGACTTCGCCCCAGTCATCCGGAGAGGTGCCATTCACCATCCAGCGGGAAATTCCCGACGCCCGCATCTGAGCAACGATACGGTCAATTTCCGGAGCCAGACGCGAATCCTGTAAATGCAGATGCGCATCGATAAAACCCATCACATCCCCTGAACCGCCAACTCCACAATCCGCTTTCGGATATTCCCAAGCCCTCTGAGACGGGTCGGAGTCAAATTTCGATCGATCCCCAACTCCACAATAAAATCCGGCTCCACGGCGACAACGGCTGAAACTTCCGCACCGGAATAAAGTCGGCACATCAGCGCTCCAATCGCCGCTAGAGCCGGCGCTTCCGAATCAATTCTGAGATCGAGAACACCATCTTTGACCGCACCGGTGACCCAGACTTTCGACACGCAGCCGGGAACCAGATTCTCTTCGGTGCGGGCTTCCTCCGGAAAGGGATCAGTGCCTCCTCCACCGCTTTCGACAATTAACTGAAAGCGTTCCATCGGATCGGGAATGATTCCGTAATCCTCAATGAGCTGCTCCTGTCGCTCGATGACACTCATACCTTCGGCTCTCACTTGAGACGATGAAAGACCGTTCAGCTCAACTCCTCGACATTCAACCTCATCGGAATCATGTGAGAATGGGTGAAATTCAGGTTCGTGAAGAACCGCTGGCTTTCATCGCTGATTTTGTCGGTGAGCAGAGTGATGCGCTTGAAATCCTTCCGCTTTGCGAAATCGATCACATAGTTGATCAACTGAGTGCCATACCCCTGCCGCCGGAAATCGGGATGAATGATAACGTCTTCCAGAAGAATCACGAGACCACCCATCGCTGTACTGATAGTGAAAAGCACGTTCACCATGCCCATAATCTCGTAATCCGTCCGAACCACAAAAATTCGACCACGGTTAGGATGCTCGAGGATCGCCTGCAAACCGCGCTCCTGTTTGTTCCGATCGGGTACAAAGTCCTCCTCTAAATCAAAGAGAGCCATTGTCAGGTCGATCATGCGGGGCAAATCGTCCAACGTAGCCGGCTCGATCCGCGCAAGTTGATTGAGCGGCTTGATTGGGGCTGTGTGTGAGAGATCCATCGATTTATCAGGGTGAGATTAGCAAATCCCGAGCCAATGTAAAACGTTAGATTTGAAACGATTTCACCATTGGGGATCGGATTAAAAGTGTGATCGGTTTAACGGTCCAACGGAATCGGAATAAAGCGGTCTCTGGATTGAGTAAACTCCCGAATACTGAAAACCCAAACGACGACTTTTTTCCCGGCCCAGTAGTCAGGATGAGCAGTCGCGTGGTAAAATAACTGTTTTCGCGCCTGCACCATCCCCGATCCGCGAACACCGATTAGATCCACCGGTTGCTTCAGGAGGAAGGAAAGATGATCCGCTAGCCCCCCTCCCTTACAGTGCATCCCCGTCGATTCGCCACTGTGAAAAACAAGGGTATGACTGTCACCAAGAAGAAGAACGGGGCTTTCCGGAGACGATTCAATCCCTTTGACGCCGCTGGACGAGACATACCGAATCGAATTCTTTTCACGGGGAATTTTACCCTCCCACTCGCTGCCGGCGACCTGATCTCCCAGAATTTCAAGATCGGTGGCTTCGCTGATTTGATAGTCAGCCTCCCCTTCCTCGACAAATGAACGGCAATGTTTCGCAATAGAACGCGCCAGCAATTCGATACCAAGAGGGGAAAGATGAGCGTCCTGTCGGCAGAAGACGGGATTCTTCGGATCCATCTCCGCGAACTTACGAAGCCCGGGTTCAATATCTATAACGGAAAGCCCCGCCTCTTTCAGCAGATCCAGAAAGGCGCTCTGCGACGGCCCCGATCCTGCCGTGCGCCCCTCGACCAGATGTCCGGGATAGGTTGCCGCCTTGGTCGGAACAGGCGCGAGAACCAACTGCACCCCGCGTTCCGCCAGCAGGTTATGAAACTCCACCAGGTAAGGAAGCGGGTCCGACTTGTTAACAGCGACTTCGTCCCATGGTTTCTCCCAGAATTTTCCCGTCCCAAGATGGCGGAGCTCCTTAACCAGAAAAAACCAATCCTCGTGATCCCCTCTGACATTGGGTTGTTCGAGAATTCTCTGCGTGGCGAGCGCTTCGAAGGGAATCGTATCCACATCCTCAGCGGAAAGTGAAGCCGCCCCTGCAAGAGCAAGTGAGCCTGCTATGAAAATAATCCAGCGCATCGATAGAGGTCCTGATTGAATTCCCCGGTTCGGGATGATCACACCCGCATTTTCAAAGAAATTGGCTTTGATGTCACCCATAAACTTGGCGAACCCATCGTGAAACGTCGAAGCGCAGGCAATGCCTACAGATACCTCGACTTGAGATGTTCAATGAGCGCCGAAGCATCCGCCGGAGCTCCGGCCGCCTCCGCAATGAGATCAGATGGCAGATAGAGACTGCCTTTCCCGTGAATATTTGTCCTCATCCAGGTGAGCAAACCGGAATAATCCCCCTTGTCCATTGCTTCATTGAGAGATGGATCCTGCCGCACCGCAGCCGCAGCGAGATGAGCCGCATTGATGTTACCGAGACTGTAAGTCGGGAAATACCCGAAAATTCCCATGCTCCAATGGATATCCTGGAGACAGCCTTCGGAGTCTTTTGTCACAGGCAGCCCGAAATATTTCTCAAAGCGCGTATTCCATTCTCCAGGGATATCAGCCACTTTGAGATCGCCGGAGAAGAGATCCTTTTCGATTTCGAACCTCAGAAGTATATGCAAATCGTAAGTAACCTCGTCGGCTTCCACCCGAATGTGGCTAAGCTCGGTTCGGTTCACATAGGCTACCATTTCATCCAGGGTCACCGACTTTAGGTTCGGGAAATACCCTGCCGCGACCGGCAACCACTTGTTCCAGAATCCACGGCTGCGCCCGACATGGTTTTCCCAAAGCCTCGATTGAGACTCGTGAACGCCAAGAGAGGCGGAATTTCCGACCGGCTGACCGCGCAACTCTTTCTTCAATCCCTGCTCGTAGAGTCCGTGCCCCGTCTCATGTAGAACCCCGAAAAGAGAACTGCAGAAATCACTTTCATCATACCGCGTCGTTAGACGGGTATCAAAAGGTGCCATACCCGAGCAAAACGGGTGCACTGCGGTATCAATTCTTCCTGCGGAAAAATCGAATCCGATCGACGCTGCCACTTCCGCATTGAACCTCTCCTGATCGGCGACCGGATAATGTCCACGAAACTTCGAAATATCCGGCAGCGGCTTTGCCACGGCCTCTTCCACAACGGGAATGAGGTCACTTCTCAAAGCCCCCAGAGTCGACGTCAGCATCTTCGTGGTCCCTCCCCTTTCGAACTTATCAATGAGCGCGTCGTAGAGATGCCCGTCATATCCCCAGCGCTCCGCTTGCTCGCGGCATATCTCGATCAATCTCGTTAGAGACGGGGCAAACAACGAAAAATCATCTTTCGCCCGCGCTTCGGCCCAGGTCGATTTTGCGCGAACCTGAGTCTCCGCAAACTCTCTCACGAGCGACTCCGGTAACTTCGTCTCCCTGTCATAGCTATGGCGCCACTCCCGTAGATTGGCGATCTCTTCAGGGGATCCTCCCTGCACTTCCGCAGCCGAAATCCAGTCGCCCACTTCCTCAGCCGTAAACTTATTGTGAAGCCATCCGCTAAACCAGGCCATCTGTTCAGCCCGATAGGGCACGCCGGAGCGAGGCAATAGCACTTCCTGATCCCAGCCCAGAAGAGCCTGAGCATCCGCTACGAGCTGAGTTTCTTTCCCGAGCTGAACCAACTGATCGTATGGAGAAATAGTCATTGAGAGATCAAAGAGATAACAAAAAAGCTGGCTCCCCGCTACGGAGAAACCAGCTTTTCAAAAACGATTGCCTGGAAATTACTGCTTCGCCGCTTCACGTGCCAGATTCGCCATTACCTGGATCGAACCGGCAGACAGGGTTCCGAGAACACCGGAAGGCTTTCCGTCAATGATTCGCACCACCGTCATTCCGACAGGCTTTCCATCAATAGTGAAAACAGGAATCCCCTGCGCCGTTCCCGCATCGGTTACGAAAAACGTGCGATCACCTTTATAGACCCCTGTAATGCGCCCCATCACCACCGTCGGCATGTAACCATACACCGCCGATGAACGTGAAAGCCCCACAACGCGGTCAGCAGCCCCTGCCGTTGCCGCAAACTGTGAGAGATCCATCTTCGTGAAGGTCTTACTAAGTGCCTTCACCTCGGCGGAATCCGGCATAATGAATGCAACATCCGCCTCTTTGTCCTGTCTCACCACTTTACCGTGGATAAGAGTCGAATCACCGTAGCTTATTTCGACATCTGAAAAAGTGGTCTTGGCCGACTGAATCGTCACGACCTCTTCCTCCATCTTAGCCTGCTGTCCATCAAGACCAACGCTGGCATCAATCGCTGAATTCGAAACGACGAGTAATCCGTCATCACCCACGGTAACACCCAGGGTACGACGCTGTTGATCACGCGGAGGCAGTGGCTCGCCACTTGTCCGTGCTTCCAATACGCCTTTCACCGTTACGACGACAAGCGCTGACTTGTACTTCTCGAGAAGAGCACGTGCTTTCTCCTCGACAGAGTCCTGTGCGAAAACTGGCGATGCGATTGAAACACTGAAAATCAGCGCGACCAGCAAATTGCGGGAAGATGTAAATGGGTTCATAAAAGGACGGGAATTATTGGGTAGGTTTTAAATTGTATTAAGCGGTTACACTGGATAAGACAGTTTTCCCCGGAAACAAAAATGTGACATCCGGTGATCGCATAAGCGCCGAATGTCACATTCAAAGTTTGGGGTATGATTGAAAGATTTATCGTGAATAAAGCTCAACCACCAACTGGACATTGACCATTGTGTCGATCTCTTCAGCATCCGGAACGCGGTTAACGGTTCCGGAAAGAGCATCTTTGTCGAAAGTGAGCCAGTCCATCACCGGACGGGCCGCTGTTGAATCCGCAGCACGCATTCCGAGCTGTTGCGAACGCTTCGAGCTGGCAACAGATACCACGTCACCGGCTTTAACTGCGTATGATGGAATATCAACTTTCTTGCCGTTCACGAGAACGTGGCCATGACCAACCAACTGCCTTGCAGCGCGGCGGGTGTTGCCAAGTCCGAGACGGTAACAAACGTTGTCGAGACGGGTCTCAAGAAGCTGAACGAGGATGTCACCGGTAATTCCGCGACGGCGCTGTGCTTCAGCAAAGTAGAGGCGGAACTTCTTCTCCATGACGCCATACTGCATACGGAGCTTCTGCTTCTCACCGAGAGCGACGGAGTAATCGCTTTTCTTACGACGGGCACCACGAGCACCGTGCTGACCCGGAGGGTAAGGGCGGCGTTCCAACGCTTTGGAAGGGCCGAAAAGGGCTACACCGTAACGGCGACTAATTCTATCTGTTGGACCTCTGTCTCTTGCCATGACTTTGTAAAAAGTAAAAAGTGATTAATTGGAACAGTAACTCGAACTATACGCGACGAGCTTTCTTTGGGCGACACCCGTTGTGTGGGACCGGAGTAACATCTTTAATAGAAGTCACCTCGATGCCGAGTCCCTGAACGGCACGAACAGCAGATTCGCGTCCGGCGCCGGGGCCTTTAACACGAACTTCCGCATTTTTAAGACCGTGCGACATTGCCTGACGGCAGGCATCCTGGGCTACCAACTGGGCAGCATAGGCAGTGCTCTTACGTGATCCACGGAAACCCATCTTGCCTGAGCTGGACCATCCGATGACGTTACCGGTAGGATCAGCGACGCTGACGATGGTGTTGTTGAAGGTAGCAGCTACGTGAACCACACCATTCAGAATATTCTTGCTCTTCTTCGCCTTGAGAACTTTCGTTTTCTCAGCAGCCTCGTCACCTTCAAGCTCGAGGAAAATATCCTCAGCCGTGCGGGGCTTGTCAGATTTCTTCTCCTCTTCGGGAGCCGGCGCAGCGGTCTCTGTAGACTCAGCTGCGGCTTTTTCCGCAGCGGGTGCTGCCTCAACGGGAGCTTCAGTCGCTGCTTCGGCAGACGCATCTGCTGCGTTCTCCGCGTTTACTTCTTCTGGTTTCTCTTCTTCAGCCATCTTGGATAATTGGTTCGGGATTACTTACGGATCACACCAACTGTCTTACGTCTACCCTTACGAGTGCGGGCATTAGTAGAAGTACGCTGTCCGCGAACAGGGAGTCCACGACGATGGCGATAGCCACGGTAGCAGTTAATAGAGGTAAGGCGCTTGAGATGCCCCTGGAGTTCACGACGAAGATCGCCCTCAATCATGACGCTTCCGCCTGTGATTGCATTTGCGATGCGACCTAGCTGATCGTCGGTGAGTTCACCGGTTCGAATGTCTTTATCGACACCAGCTTCATCAAGAATCCTTGCGGATGTTTTGCGACCAATTCCGAAGATGTAAGGAAGCGATGCTTCGATACGTTTATCGTTAGGGATTTCGACTCCAAGTAGACGTGCCATGATTTAAAATAGAGATAGATTAAAAGATTAGCCCTGACGCTGCTTATGACGCGGGTTCTTGCAGATGACACGGAGAACTCCCTGGCGCTTGATAATGCGACAGTCAGTGCAAAGACGTTTCACGGATGGCCTTACTTTCATTGTAAAAAATAGTGTCAGTTTTATTTGGGTTGAGTCACGAAACGCTCAGTTACCCTGTCATTCTGACTCCTTGTGCCGCTTTTTGGCGCGAGGACGGAATGTGTACCACAGATTTGGGCTCTCGCAACCGGTGATTCAGTGTTTAGGGTAATTTTTGAAAAGTTTTTCAAAATTCTGATAAGTCTCGGGGAAATTCACGATTCACACGTTCGCAGGAGCAAAACTTCTCTCGCGCGGGGTGAGAATCTCAGGGGCACCGTCTGTAACCAGAACGGTGTGTTCAAAATGGGCGGAGAGAGCGTGATCTTCAGTAATCACGGTCCAGTCGTCATCGAGGATGACCACTTCATCTGTTCCGGCGTTCACCATGGGTTCGATTGCGAGGACCATTCCGGCGCGCAACTTCGGATTGTGAAATCGACGCTGCCGCATTTCACGATCATCCCAGTAATTAGGGACCTGTGGTTCTTCATGGAGCTGGCGACCGACTCCATGACCTACAAATTGTTTTACCACTGTGAAACCATGTTCAACCACGGTTTCTTCAACGACACTGCAAACACTGGAGAGGTAAGCTCCCTCGACCGCATTGTTGATCGCGTTGTGAAGAGATTCTTCCGTAACAGCCAGCAGCTTTTCGGCATCACTGCTGATTGATCCGACCGGGACGGTCTTGGCATTGTCACCGATCCATCCGTCCGGAGTTTGAATTCCGACGTCAATTTTGACAATCTCACCGTCGAGAAGAACGCGATCACCGCCGATGCCGTGGACCACTTCCTCATTTACGGAAATGCAAATATTGCCGGGAAAGCCCCGGTAACCGAGAAAAGCACTGACGCACTCAGCTTCAGCCACCATTTCTCCGGCCGCCCGGTCGATTTGACCGGTCGTTATTCCGGGCTCAACCATTTCGCAGCAGCGGCGAAGGATGTCTGCTGCGATTTTTCCCGCGACACGAAGCCCGTCCACTTCACTCCCCGTTCGGAGATTAATTCTGGACTTCCGCTTTGCCATCTCGCCACAGGAATCTAATTATCGTGCGCTAACGACTTGAAAGTATACGAGGAACCCGATGATAATAACAGCTCCCGCTACGAGAAGCCAGATCATCTGATTCTTTGCTCCGGCCTGCCCCTTGACACCCGGCTTGTCAAAACGGCCACGGATCCGCCCCTTACGGAGAAATCCGTCGTAGTGACGCTGAATAAGGTGCGTCTCAACCTGACGCATTACGTCGAGGAGGACACCAACCATGATCAAGAGACCGGTCCCGCCGAAGAACTGCGCCGCCAACGGTGGCACACCCATCAATGAAGTCAAAATAGGCGGAAGGATCGCAATGATCGTAAGGAAGATAGCACCGGCAAAAGTAAGCCGGCTCATGGTGCGATCGAGGAACTCAGCGGTCGGCTTTCCGGGGCGAACGCCGGGAATATAGCCACCGTTCTTCTTCAGATCGTCAGCAATCTGATTGGGCTGGAACATCGTGGCGACCCAGAAGTAACTGAAGAAGAAAATCATCAGACCGGTAAGGGAATAGAACAGGATCCCATTGCCTCCGCCGCCGAGGAGCATCGCCCACTTCTGTGCACCGGGAGAGTTAGGAAATGCCCATCCGAGAATCTGGGAAGGGAACATCAGAATCGCCTGGGCGAAAATGATAGGCATAACACCTGCATAGTTCACCTTGAGAGGCATGTGCTGAGTCTGGCCGCCATACATCTTACCGCCACGAACCTGCTTGGCGTAGTTGATCGGGACGCGACGCTGAGCCTGCGTAATTGAAATCACTGCCGCAACCACGAAGAAGAGGAATGCAATCAAAGCCACCAACTGGAACGAGCGAAGCGGGTTGTCACCAGCTGATGCGACGTAGGTATTGTAGACCTGAAAGAGCGCACCCGGCAGAGCGTAAATGATGTTCACCGTGATAATGATGGAAACACCGTTACCGATCCCGCGCTCAGTGAGCTGATCACCCAGCCACATCAGGAACATCGTTCCCGCCGTGATGATAATGATCGTCTTAAAGATAAAAAGATTTCCCGCATCGGGAACTAGCTCACTGGTCGAGCCACTTGCGATATCGCGAAGAAACGGATTCGCCTCGGGAGTTACGAGCGACTTCGCCAGCATGTATCCCTGAAAAAGACAAAGCACGAGTGTGAGAACACGTGTGTACAGACTGATTTTCTGACGCCCGCCCTCTTCGCGCGAAAGCTTACCCAGCGCAGGAAGAACCGCAGTGAGCAGCTGAATCATAATCGACGCACTGATGTAGGGCATAATACCCAGAGCGAAGAGAGCCGAGTTCTGAAGACCGCCTCCGCTGAAGACGTTCATCAGAGCGAGAACCGCTGTCAGTCCTTTACTGTCATTCGACTGCTCCTGGACCTGTCCATACCAGTCCTGCAGAACGTTCACATCAACACCGGGAAGAGTGACGACAGCACCAAGTCTCACGATAACGATCACGAGAAGGGTGAAAAGAATACGGGAGCGAAGCTCCGGAATCTTAAAGGTATCAGCAAATGCGGAAATCATCAGACAAAAAGGCGTACAGTTTAGAAAAGTGGGATGGACAAAAAAAAGAAGGGCGATGGAATCTTCCACCGCCCCGAAAGGACTAAGCCTATTCGGCGAGGCTTCCGCCTGCTTTTTCGATTTTCTCTTTAGCAACTGCGGAGACCTTATCGACATCAACGGTGAGCTTTTTAGAAAGCTCGCCATTTGAGAGGACTTTGATCGCATCGTAGATGCCTTTTACCAAACCACAGGCGCGGAGCGACTCTTCGTTCACGGTTGCACCGTCTTCGAATTTGGCTTCAAGATCGCAAACGTTGACGATTGCAAACTTAGTTTTGAACTGAGCGTTGTTGAATCCCTTTTTAGGAAGACGACGCGCAAGTGGCATCTGGCCACCTTCGAAACCGGGGCGAATCGAGGCACCTGAACGGGACTTCTGCCCCTTGTGTCCTTTACCACTTGTCTTACCCAGGCCCGAACTCTCTCCACGACCAACGCGACGACGACGGTGCTTGGATCCTGGCTCAGGTTTTAAATCGTGAAGTTTCATCAGTCAAATAAGTTAAAAATTACAGTCAATTACAGCGCCTTCTTTTCGGCGAGACGCTTACCGCGAAGTGAGTAAATCTCTTCTTTGGTGCGAAGCTGCTCAAGCGCATTCAAAGTCGCCTTCACCACGTTTGCGTGGTTATTCGATCCCATTGATTTCGCGAGAACATCTTTGATTCCGGCTGCTTCAACAACAGCACGCACTCCACCACCGGCAATAAGACCGGTTCCGGGAGACGCGGGACGAAGGAGAACACGACCACCGCCATGCTCACCAATGACCGGATGAGGAATTGTGTTATTGGTAACCTTCACAGCCACCATTGATTTCTTAGCGGCTTCGCTGGCTTTCTTAATGCACTCGGCGACCTCTTTAGCCTTACCGAATCCGAATCCAACCTTGCCTTCTTTGTCACCAGTGACAACGAGAGCACTGAAGCTGAAGCGACGTCCACCCTTGACCACTTTGGCACAACGGTTGATGTGAACCACTTTTTCAAAGCTGCCGTCATCTTCCACTTCACGAGGACCACCACGCTGGAAGCCTCCGGGACGTGACGGACGGAAATTACCGCCGGAAGGAGCAGAATCCTTCAGGATCTGCTGTGCTTTCTCGAGCTTGTCGAACTTGCCCGCATCGGGAGTCTCGCCACCTTCAGCAGCATCAGTTCCAGCCGCAGCAGCAGCCTCATCAGATGCCGCAGGGGCTTCTGTTTCAGCCGCAGGCGCAGCTGTTGCTTCCGTAGAGGCGGCCTCAACCACTTCCTCTTCGGGCTTGTTTTCGTTGTCCTTCTCGTCGCTCATTTGATATCGAAATTTAGAAGTTAAGTCCTGCTTCACGAGCAGCATCGGCAAGTGCCTTCACTTTACCATGGAACTGGAAGCCACCGCGATCAAAGACTACCGCCTCGATTTTGGCTGACTTAGCCGCCTTGGCAACTGCCTCACCAATCTTGGCGGCAGATTCTTTACTGGCACCCTTTGCCGCAAGCCCTTTATCAAGAGTTGAAGCCGAAGCCAGAGTCTTACCCGCCTCGTCATCGATGACCTGGGCATAGACATTTTGATTGGAGAAGTGCACCGCCAAACGGGGGCGCGCTGCGGTTCCGGAAATCTTCTTCCGAATTCTGCGCCTTACTTTGGCACGTGCACTTTTTCGAACGTAAACACTCATCGTATATAAATCGTTGCGGTAGCTACCTACCTAATTACTTAACACTCTTACCCTGCTTGCGGCGAACATGCTCACCTTTGTAGCGGACACCCTTACCTTTGTAGGGCTCCGGCGGGTAATAAGACCTGACATCGGCGGCAAACTGGCCAACCAACTGCTTGTCAATCCCTTCGACTTTGATCGCGGTGTTGTTTTCAACCGTCACTGTCAAACCGTCAGGAATCGGGTGAAGCACGGGGTGTGAGAAACCGAGGCTGAGATCAAGGTCACTACCTTTGATCGCAGCACGGAAACCAACTCCCTGAATCTCCAGCTCTCTTACGAAGCCATTGGAGACACCTTCAATCATATTCGCGATAAGGGCACGAGCTGTCCCATGCATCGCACGAACTTCTCTTGCTTCAGAATCCCTGGTCACCTGAAGAGATCCATCTTCCTGCTCGATGTTGAGACCTGCAGGAATCGCCCATTCGAGCTTACCCTTAGGGCCTTCGACGGAAAAACTGGAGTCATCCGACACTTTGACCTCCACTTTCTCCGGGAGACTTATTTGCTGCTTACCTATCCGTGACATGATTCACTCTTTGTTAGACTTAAAAACTGGCAACCTTACCAAACGAGAGCCAGCAGCTCTCCACCGATGTTCTGCTTACGCGCAGAATGACCGGCCATAATACCCTTTGATGTGGAAAGAATCGTAATTCCCATGCCTCCGAGGACCTTGGGGATATCGTCCGATCCGACATACCGGCGCAAACCGGGACGACTGACACGCTTAAGATCCTTAAGTGCCGGAGTTGGCCCTGTATACTTTGGACGAACTTTAATGACGGCATTTACGCCTTCACCTGTCTTCTCGTATGACCAGATGTAGCCTTCCTCTTTGAGGATCCGGGCAATCTGCTCCTTGATCTTCGAGTAGGGCGCACTGAAGTCTTCTTTATGCGCACGAGTGGCATTTTTAAGACGGGTGAGGAAATCTGAAATGGGATCACTGACAACGGCCATGGTTCCTTTAGGTATAAGTGTGACTTTAAAAAATTGAATTATGCTGCCTGATTCTCTTTACGAAACGGCATTCCCAACAATGCGAGAAGCTCGCGCGCCTCATCATTTGTTTTCGCTGTGGTGACGATAGTCATATCGAAACCGATTGTCCGGGTGACTTTATCGAGTTCGATCTCAGGAAAAATCGTGTGATCGCTGATACCAACGGTGTAGTTACCGTTACCATCAAATGACTTATAAGAAAGTCCGCGAAAGTCACGAATCGTCGGAGACGCAACATTGATGAAGCGATCGAGGAATTCCCACATCTGACGCCCACGAAGGGTGACACGGGCACCGACGACATCCTCTGCTCTCAACTTAAAGTTGGAGATAGCCATCTTCGCTTTCGTTGGAACTGCGCGCTGACCAGTGATGCGACCGAGATCCTCGATCACGTTTTCCATGGCTGACTTGCGGTCATCCTCGCGGCCAAAACCCGAATTGAGAACGATTTTCTCGAGAGTCGGGATCTGGTGCACATTACCGTAATTGAACTTTTCCTTAAGTCCCGGAATTGCCTTGGCTTTGTAAACTTCTTTGAGTGCGAGTTCCATAACTATGCTACTGCTTAAATATTAGATTAGGCTTCGGAAACGATTTTCACATTCGAGATGTGGAGCGGGCCTTCACGCTCGATAATTCCGCCATCAGGACTGTCCTGACTGCGCTTCTGATGCTTTTTGATGAGGCGAACCCCCTCAACAATCACCTGGGACTTGTGAGGAAAGACCTGCAGGACACGTCCCTTCTCTCCCTTGTGGTTGCCTGAAATGACGACTACTTCGTCATTCTTTTTCACGTGTGTTTTCACTCGGTTTCCCATGATACTTTATCCCGTCTAAACTTAATAATCTGAATTAAAGAACCTCTGGTGCCAGAGAAACGATCTTCATGTAATTCTTTTCACGAAGCTCCCTTGCAACAGGACCGAAGATACGGGTTCCCTTAGGGTTCTTGTCATCGTTAAGGATGACGATTGCATTACTGTCAAAACGCAGAATGGAACCATCACTGCGGCGAATCGGAGCTGCAGTCCGAACGACTACGGCGCGAACCACATCACCCTTCTTAACATTGGCGGTTGGGATCGCCTCACGAATGTGAGCCGTAATAACATCACCGACACCAGCTGAGCGGGAACGAGTCCCGATCACACCGATCATCTTGGCGACACGGGCGCCCGTATTATCGGCCACCTGAACTTTGGATTCCATCTGAATCATGACTTTGTAAATTGGTAAAGTTTGATTTGAATAATGATCAACCCCGTTAGCACCATCGGCGCGGAGTCAAGCTTTCGGGCTATGCCCTGATTTTAGTGAGAGAGAACCTCCTTAAGCTCCCAACACTTCTTCTTGCTGCGTGGCTTCGTCTCTCCGATCAGGACGCGATCACCAACTTTGGCCTGCCCTTCTTCATCGTGAGCAAAAAACTTGGAAGTCTTCTTCACGATCTTCTTGAAACGCGGATGGGGAACCCGGCGCATTACTTCCACGACGATTGTCTTGGTCATTCCATCGGAAGTCACAACACCTACACGTGTTTTCTGCAATCCTGGCTGCTTTTGATTTTCTGAATCACTCATCTAAATACTTTCTTCTTAACTGAGAACGTTATTCTAAACCTTCTCTATCAGTTACTTGCCTCGGCGTTACGTTTTTCGCTGAGAATGGTTTCGATACGGGCAATGTCGCGGCGAATCTGATGAATACGCGCTGGATTCTCGATCTGTCCGCTCTCCTTCTGGATGCGCAAGTGAAGCGCTTCCTCCTTCATGTCACGACGCGCTGTTCCCAGCTCGTCTGCGCTCATTTCGCGGAAATCTTTAATTTTAGTAGCCATGATAAAATAACTTTCAGGTAAACGATTCTACTGATCGGAACGGCGAACGAAACGGCAACGCACACCCAGTTTATTTGCTGCGAGACGAAGCGCCTCCTTTGCCTGAGTTTCCGAAACACCGGAAATCTCAAACATCATTGTGCCGGGACGAACCACAGCTACCCAGTGCTCAACCGGACCCTTACCTTTACCCATTCGAGTTTCAGGTGGACGGGCCGTAACCGGCTTGTGAGGGAAAATTCGAATCCAGACCTTACCTTTACGTTTGAGGTAACGGTTGATTGAAATACGACAAGCTTCGATCTGGCGGTTTGTGATCCAGTCGCGTCCAAGACACTGCAGACCATACTCACCAAAGCTCACTTTGGTTCCGCGCTGCGCATTACCGGCACGACTGCCGCGGTGCGTTTTGCGAAACTTAACTCTTTTGGGCATCAAAGGCATAACTTCTCTCCTCTACTTTAGTTAAAATTAATAATTCGATCGAATCGCTTACTATGAACGAGGGCCTCCGCCTCCGCCGCCACGAGGACCGCCACCGCCTGGACCACGTCCACCGCCGCCTCCGCGACGATCTCCGCCTCCGCGACGATCTCCACCGCGACGATCACCGCCACGCTGATTGTTGCCACCCTCACCGTTTCCGGCGCCTTCTTTCTTATTGATCCAAACTTTGCAACCAATGATTCCCCACGTGGTCTCCGCCTCAGCGAAACCATAGTCGATAGGAACACGAAGCGTCTGAAGCGGCACTTTACCCTCACGATACTGCTCGGCACGTGCGATATCAGCACCACCAAGACGACCGGCACAACGGATACGAATACCTTCAGCACCGAAATCCATCGCTGTCTGAATGGTTCGCTTCATCGCACGGCGGAAAGAAACGCGACGCTCAAGCTGAGTTGCCACCTGGGCTGCTACCCATGAAGCATCGAGCTCAGGCTGACGGATCTCGTGAATGTCGAGTTTGACCTGTGAGTTCTGGCACATTTTGCCGATGTCATTCGTCATGACCTCGATCTCTGCACCGCGCTTACCAATGATAAGACCGGGACGTGAAGTGTGAAGAGTCACCCGAACACTGTTCCAGGCACGCTCGATCACCACCCTGGAGACAGCACCTTTCTGAAGACGCTTCTCAAGGTAACGGCGGATCCGAAGATCGACATGCAGCTGATCCGCATACTCACCTTGTGGTGCATACCACTTCGACTGCCAGTCCTTGTTGACGGCGAGCCTGAATCCAATCGGGTGTACTTTCTGTCCCATAACTCAATTATTCCAAATCCTTACTAAAAATTACTTACCGTGCTTCTCCTCGTGCAATTGCTTTGCCTTGGAAATCCACTCGTCCCTCTCAATGCGTCCTTTGAAGGAGAGGAGTTCATCGAACTCCGCTACATTCGCATCGGTCCAATCGGCGATCTGCTTGAAAACATAAATTCCAATAGAATTGAGCTTTTCTTCAAGCTTGGGGCCAACTCCATTGATCTCTTTAAGATCGTCAACTTCTGCGGGGGCGGAGTCATAAACCATTCCGAGCTTCTCGTCAACACGTCCTCCACCGGAAGTATCACTTTTCGCTGAAACTTCCTTCTTAGCTTCCTTTTTTGGAGCTGTTTTCTCTGCCGCAGCCTTCTTTGGAGCCGCTTTCGCGCCTTTTTCAGAAACATGCTTTTTCTTTTCAGACGGCGTGGCGAGAGCATCATCACTGAGAACAACCGTAATATGGCTGGTGCGCTTGAGGATTGCTGATGCAGAACCACGGGCACGAGGCTTGAAACGCTTGAAAGTAGGACCTTCACCCACTACCGCGCTCTTCACGAAGAGGCCTTCAACTGACAACTCGAAGTTGTTCTCAGCATCAGCAAGAGCTGCTTTCATTGTCTTATTGAAAAGCTCAGCTCCTTTACGGGGAGTGAAATTCAAAAGGTCGAGTGCCGCAGAAACAGGCAGACCTTGAATCTCACGAGCTACATCTCTCGCTTTACGCGCCGAGATCCGGGCAAACTTGTATGTCGAAGTGACGTCCATGATTGTGATACTGATTAACTCTTAAAAATTGGTTTGGTTTGGGAGCAATTTAATGCCGTCTCCCACGGCGACTTCTTCCACGTCTGCGATTTTGTCCTGAAGGACAGCACCGGAAATCGATTCGCGAACGTCAACGACCATCGCGGTAAAAATAGGACGCTCTCCACGGAGAACGGTGAGCGGTGTTCCGACCCGGAGCCCTTCCTGGCGCCCCGCATCAAACACGATAAGCCCGATCTCAGAATCCTGACTGACGACCCGTGAACCCTCAACGGCGCTGGGAGCCCCTTCATCGTCGATCAACGGAGCGATCGCCTTTCCGGCTTTCGCAATTGCCTTCCCGGCTTTGTCACGGGCCTCTTTCTCCACATCCGGGGACTGCCCCAGGTAGGAAAGAAATGCCTCGCTCAACTGGTGAAGCGCTTTCGCCTGTCTCTCATTCTCCTGTTGGGAGATATCGAGATCACGGACCGCTTTCAAGAGACGCTGCTCGAGACTGTTTTCGTCACGGGTGAAGAGATCCACACCGAACGCCTGAAGCTTCAATTGAGCCTCACGTGAAGCAACTACCTGCTCCTCGCTGACCCGAACCGCCTCAGAGAGACTCTTTACAAGCACTTTACGCTGAGCCTCAAGTGCATCAGCGCGCCCCTTCTCCTTAGCCAGCTGTGACTGGGAAAGCGAAAGAGCAGCCTGCAATTCACGAACCTGGATGGAATCATCCGCTTTCACAAGTCCGCCAAGAACACACCCCGCCATTACCATCGCTGATGCGAAGGCAGTAAGAGGCTGTATTGCTTGAAGTGAACTCATGAAAAATAGATCGCGTTAACGCTGCTTAATTATTTAATCTTAGGATTGTGACCACCGTGACCACCGAACTTACGGGTAGGGGAAAACTCGCCGAGCTTGTGTCCGACCATGTTCTCCGTCACGAAAACCGAAGTGAATTCTTTCCCGTTATGAACGAGGAAAGTATGACCTACGAAATCCGGTGTGATCATGGAACGACGTGACCAGGTTTTGATCGGGCGCTTTTGACCAGTCTCATTCATCGCATCAATCTTATCGAGAAGCTTGCTGTCGACGAACGGGCCTTTTTTGAGTGAACGACTCATATAATAATAGGTAACAGTTTAAAAATTAACGGCTGCGTTTCTTGCTGGCCTTACGACGCTCGATAATGAACTTGTCGCTGCCTTTATACTTCTGGCGAGTGCGCTGACCCTTGGTGTGACCCCAGGGACTCTTCAGGTGCTGGCGACCACCACCTGATTTTGATTTACCCTCACCACCACCATTCGGGTGATCAACAGGGTTCATACACATACCGCGAACAGTAGGACGAATCCCCTGCCAGCGAGTACGACCCGCTTTAGCGCTGACAACCTGCTCGTGCTCGTGGTTACCCACGATACCGACAGTTGCGTAACACTTCGTGTGAATCTTGCGAATCTCACCTGAAGGCATCTTCACGAGAGCGTAATCACCTTCGCGGTTGGAAAGCATACAACTCTGTCCAGCGCTTCGTGCAACCTGACCACCTTTGCCGGGCTTCAGCTCAACATTGTGAATCGTGGTTCCGGTTGGGATCGCTGAAAGAGGGAGCGCACAACCGGGAGTGATCGCTGCATTCTCGCCGGCGGAAACCGTCGCACCAACTTCGAGCCCACGCGGAGCAAGGATGTAGGAACGCTGATTATCCGGATACTCGATCAAAGCGATACGGGCAGTGCGGTTTGGATCATACTCGATCGAAAGAACCTTCGCGAGTTCGTCACGACGATTCCGCTTGAAGTCAATGAGACGATACTGACGCTTGTGTCCGCCTCCGCGGTGACGACAAGTGATGCGACCCTGGTTGTTACGGCCTCCGGATCTCTTGAGCGGACGAAGAAGACTCTTTTCAGGCTTCGAAGTCGTGATCTCAGCGAAATCAGGATGCTGCTTGTACCGGTTCGACGGCGTAATTGGTCTGTAAGTTTTTAAACCCATGCTCTTTTAGCGTTTGTGGTTAAACAAGTTCAATGGTTTCGCCGTCAGCAAGCTTAACGAAAGCTTTCTTCCAACTTTTTGTGCGGCCGAAATCTGCACGACGCTCGCGCTTCTTTTTGCCCTGATAGTTAGCAGTGCGAACACTGGCAACTTTTTTGCCGAAAAGCTTCTCAACCGCCTCGCGGATCTCGAGCTTATTAGCTTTTGGATTTACTTTGAAGACGTACTCGTTGTTCGTCTCCGTCAACAGCGTCGCCTTCTCGCTCAGCTGAATGGTATCAATGACCTGGAAAATATCTTTCATCGTTCTGGAGCGTCTTTGAATTATTTAGATGTGCGTGCTGCGAGAATCTCGAGAGCGTCCTCTACCACGAAAATTTTCGTGTAATGGAGAAGCTGCTCAGTGTTGACTTCGTTAGCCGAGATCAAAAGAGCCGACTGAAAATTACGACCGGCGCGCTTCGTTTCATCAGTGAAGTCAGCACCGATGATGAGGACGCGCTTGGCATCAGCCGCGAGGCTCTTCACCTCACCGGCGAATGATTTCGTCTTCCCGTCTGAAACGGCAAAGCTGGAGAGCGTAGCCACGTCGCCTTCGTTAATACGCTCAGTGAGCGCCTTGGAAAAAGCGAGGCGCTTCGTGCCTTTGTTCACTTTCTTCGAATAATCCCGGTTGCGGGGACCAAATGCGACACCACCACCGCGGGTGATAGGAGAAGCGTTACCGCCGCGACGGGCGTTACCGGTCCCCTTCTGACGATAAGGCTTCTTGCCGGTTGCTGCGACTTCACCACGCGTTTTCGTGTGGGCCGTTCCGCTGCGTCGGTTGGCTTGCATCGCCACCACCACATCGTGAACTGCCTGACGACCGCGCGCTGCGTCCTCAACAACCTCAATGTTCGCGCTCTTTGCGCCTGCAAGATCTAAAGTTTTTGCTGCCATCTCTGTAATTCTTTACTGATTATTATGCTGCTCTATTCAATCACGCTTTGCTTCCTAGCTTTCAGCGTTCTCTGCAGGTGCGTCTTTTGCCTTAAGATCCCGAACAGGACCCTCCTTCTTGAGAGCCGGACGAATTACGATGTAACCGCCTTTGGCACCCGGAACTGATCCACTCACGAGAAGAACATTGTCTTCAGTGCGCTTTCTCACGATCTTCAGATTCTGGATCGTCTTACGGTAGTTTCCGTGACGACCGGGCATCTCTTTATTCTTCCAGATACGACCCGGATCCGTTCCCGCACCGACACCACCAGGACGACGGTGCATCATGTGACCGTGTGACATAGGCTGACCGGCAAAGTGATAACGCTTAACAACGCCCTGAAAACCTTTACCTTTACTTGTGCCGATCACGTCGATCCACTGACCTTCATCGAACAAATCAATTCCGGGGTGATCCACCTCAGGAAGCTGATCATCACTCTCAACGCGGAACTCAAGAACCTTCTTCTTGGCTGCTCCACCCGTAGCTTTGACATGGCCGAGCTCAGCTTTGTTAAGACGAGACTCTTTCTGCTCGTCGTAACCAACCTGAACCGCTGAATAGCCGTCCTTTTCCTGGGTTTTCTTCTGGAGAAAGACATTGTCGCTCACGTCGATAACAGTGACAGCGATTGATACGCCGTCCTCATCGAAGATGCGTGTCATCCCCACTTTTTTTCCAATTATTCCGATGCTCATTGCAGTCGTCCTTGTTTAAATTTTAGAGGGTTTACGCCAGACTAGATCTTAATCGTGATATCCACGCCGGCAGGAAGATTCAATTTCTTCAACTCATCAACCGTGCGAGCGGTAGGCTCAACGATATCAAGAAGACGCTTGTGAGTCCGAATTTCGAACTGCTCAGCCGATTTCTTATTCACGTGAGGTGATGCATTGACACTGAACTTCTCAATACGAGTTGGAAGAGGAATCGGTCCTGAGACCCTTGCACCTGTGCGCTTAGCTGTCTCAACGATATCCGCCGTCGATTTATCAAGAAGACGGGAATCATATGCCCGAAGCCGAATTCTAATACTTTGTCCCTGCATTTCAGTTTTTCCGTTAAAAATTAAATCAATTCAGTTCGCTTAACGCGACGCACTCTTTGCGCTTATATATAATGCTCAGTCAATTTAGTCAGGATCGCTCCTGGCACTTCCTCAAACTGAAGTGGCTCCATCGAGAAACTCGCCCGTCCTTTAGAAAGACTGCGCATATCCGTCGCGTAACCAAACATCTCCGCCATCGGCACCTCTGCCTTCAACTGGCTGAGCCCGTTGCGGGAATCCACCTCAGAGATTCGCCCGCGACGACGGTTCAGATCCCCGATGATGTCGCCCTGATATTCGTCAGGGACGTCGACACTAACCCGCATTACCGGTTCAAGCAACTTCGGATCTGCAGAAGTAATCGCTTCTCTCATCGCGAGAATGGAAGCGATCTTAAACGCCTGCTCATTCGAGTCCACATCATGGCTCGAACCACCAACAAGATCGACGTGAACATCGACAACCGGGTAACCCAGGATCGTTCCACTACTAAGGGACTCACGAATTCCTGTCTCACACGCGTTGTGGAAATCCTTCGGAATCTCACCACCAACAATTCGGTTATTATAGGTAAAACCCTTACCACGAGGATTGGGGGAAACCTTCAAAGTCACATGCGCATACTGACCTTTTCCGCCAGTCTGCTTCACGAGCTTATAGTCACCGGTCGCACCGGTCGAAATAGCTTCGCGATAGGCGATCTGCGGCTTACCGGCATTGGTTCGAACCGCAAACTCGGCCTCAAGACGGGAGGCAATAATCTCAAGGTGAAGCTCACCCATTCCCGCAATAATTGTCTGACCGGTTTCCTCATCCGTCGAAACAACGAAAGTGGGATCCTCTTCAGCAAGACGGGCAAGCCCTTCCGCAAGCTTATCTGAATCAGCAGTCGTCTTTGGCTCAACAGCCATGGAGATAACCGGATCCGGAAACGCCGGGGGCTCCAGCATGATATCGAAATCTTTGTGATGAAGCGTGTCACCGGTGCGGGCAAACTTCAAACCGACGATCGCAGCAATATCACCCGCATAACAGGTTTCAATATCCTTATGATCATCCGACTGAATCTGAATAAGGCGACCAACACGCTCTTTGCGTCCCGTGCGTGAATTCCAAATCTGATCACCTTTGGAAACCGCGCCTGAATAAACCCGGATAAAAACGAGCTTCCCGACATATTTGTCAGACCAAAGCTTGAAGGCCAGAGCGCAAAAGCTGGCATTATCATCAGCCGGCGCCGTCACTAGAGCTGATTCGTCATCCACCTTCGTCCCCTCGGCCGGAATGACCTCGATCGGACTTGGAAGATAATCAACAATGGCATCCAGAAGATACTGAACACCCTTGTTCTTAAAAGCAGAACCACCCACAACCGGAACAATCTTGTTCGCTACTGTGGCGCGTCGAAGAGCAAGCTTCACGTCTTCCGCCGTGATCTCCTCTTCATCAAGAAACTTAAGACCAATCTCCTCATCCGCATCGACAAGCGCCTCAAGAAGCGACTCATAAGCGGAATCCGCGATGGCACGCTGCTCATCAGTGAGATCAGCGAGGGAATAAGTCGAGCCGATCAAATCGTCATCCGAATAGATAACGGCACGCTTATTAATAACATCGATCTGACCCTGAAGATCATCTTCAGATCCGATCGGAACGAGAACCGGATGCGCGTTCGCCCCGAGCTTCTCATGAACATCTTCAACCACTGAGGCGAAATTCGCCCCGACCCGGTCCATCTTGTTCACAAAGATGATACGCGGAACGTGATACTTATCAGCCTGACGCCAAACCGTCTCCGACTGAGGCTGAACTCCGGCCACGCCGCAGAAAACAACCACCACACCGTCGAGAACTCTCAAGGAGCGCTCAACCTCGGCAGTAAAGTCAACGTGACCGGGAGTATCGATAATATTCACCCGCTGCTTTTCGCCTACGAATGACTTATGAATACCCTCTTCATCACGCTGAACCCATTCACAGGTAACCGCCGCGGAAGTAATTGTTATACCGCGAGCACGCTCCTGCTCCATCCAGTCCGTCGTCGCCTGACCATCGTGAACCTCACCGATCTTATGAATCATGCCCGTGTAGAACAGGATTCGCTCGGTCAATGTCGTCTTACCCGCATCAATGTGAGCCGCAATCCCAATGTTACGAGTCCGCTCAAGCGGAAACGCGCGATCAGGTGAATTGAGGCTATCACTCATTGAGGCAGGAGGAGACAAAGTCTGTAAGATTGCAGACACCGGTACAGGTAGGGTCGGGAAGTCAGGACAGTATGAAGACGATAAAATATCGGACTTCGAGACTACCAGCGGAAGTGAGCAAACGCGCGGTTTGCCTGAGCCATCTTATGAGTTTCGTCACGCTTACGAATGACAACACCCTGATTAGTGCTCGCGTCTTTGATTTCGTTAGCCAACGCGATGTGCATTGGAGTACCACGCTTGGAGCGGGCACAGTTAACGATCCAGCGCATTGCGAGTGACTCCTGGCGATCGAGAGAAACCTCGAGTGGCACCTGATAAGTCGCTCCACCAACACGGCGGCTTTTCACCTCAACACGTGGCTTTGCATTTTCAACCGCACGATTAAGCACTTCAACCGGATCAACCGACTCAACACTTTCATTCGCACGATCAATCGCGGCGTAGACGATACGCTCAGCGAGGGCTCGTTTGCCCTGATGCATTACCTTTGATACCAGCTTTGCTACGACAGGACTGTCGTAACGGGCATCACGTCGCTCAGGCTTGCTATAAACTCTTTTTCTTCGGGACATAGGATTATTTCAGTCAGTTACTAAAACATTCGTATCGCCGGAGAGATAATCAGGATCGCAAAAACGCGACCCCGGTCATCACCCCTTCGGTCGTTTTGCTCCGTATTTCGAGCGTGCTTGTTTACGACCGTCGACACCCAGGGTATCAAGCGCACCACGAACAACGTGGTAGCGAACACCTGGTAAATCTTTCACCCGGCCACCGCGAACCAGAACAATCGAGTGCTCCTGGAGGTTGTGACCTTCACCACCGATGTAGGCGATGACTTCCTGACCATTCGTCAATCTTACTTTAGCAACCTTACGAAGCGCTGAGTTCGGCTTCTTAGGTGTTCGCGTATAAACCTGGAGACAAACGCCCCGGCGTTGCGGGCATTCATCCAGAGCAGGAGACTTGGACTTTACGACCTTGTCCTTTCTTCCTTTGCGAACGAGTTGGTTGGTAGTAGGCATAACGTTATGCGTCAGTAAAAATAGTTGATATTCAGAGTCTCCTCTTTGGCTCGTGAGCCACCGGGAGAATAAATCCCCATCAGATTGGGCGAACCGTGGCTGAGTAGGGGGCGGGAATATAGATGGAGTATTTCAGGTGGCAACTGGTATTTTAGGTAATTTTTAAAGAACTTCAAAATGGGGTCTGAAAGTTTGCGAAAGTGCTCCTGAATTTACCTGTAAATTATTGAAAATTGCCGCAATTCAGAGATTCCGCTGATCGTGCACCCGGGCAATGCCTCCGCAAGGCCTTTAATACTTCGCGCAAGAGGAACCACACCAGGTGAATGTAGAAAAACAGATTGGCGTCCTTTCCGGAAATCTGCCGGATTCGGCGGCACAGCGACTATCACACTCTGAGATCCGGGACCTGCCATGGAGACCGGCAATACATCCCCGATTCGACCGGGGGGGCGAAATCAGCACGGGTAAGAACGATCCTGTGGTGATTCGAAAAAAAGTAGCTGGAGGGAGATTTGAACTCCCGACCTTAGGCTTATGAGTCCTCTGCTCTACCCCTGAGCTATCCAGCCTTTTTTTACGGGTTGCTACAGAACTTTCGTATGAGGATTTGTCAAGCCGCAAAACACCCCGGAATGGATCGTTTTTCCTAAAAATTCAGGATACAGGAGGCAACCCTCCAAAAATGGGGAACCCAGAGCCCGCGGTGAAGACTTTCCGACGTGTCGAATCCCCCATCCCCGGGTGTGCCCTGCCTTACGTTTCGATAACGGGGAAAATCCGCAATTGGTCGCGTTCGCGGCGATCCCGCCCCTTGTATTCCACCTGCAGATTTATAGACTCCCCGCATGAAAGTATTAGTCGTTGGAGCAGGAAATATGGGAGCCTCGCATGCGAAGGCGTATCACCAGTTGGAAGGGTTTGAAATTGCAGGCATCGTGACGCGATCAGAAAAGAGCCGTGCCCCGCTGATTGAAGAACTCGGCGGGGGAATCGCCGGCTTTGACGACTACGACACCGCTCTCGCCGAAGTAAAGCCGGACGTGGTCTCGATCAACACCTATCCGGAGACTCACGAGGAGTTCGCCACAAAAGCCCTCGAGGCAGGAGCCCATGTCTTCATGGAGAAGCCCCTCGCGACGACCGTCGAGGCCGCGCAACGCATTGTCGATCTCGCCCGCGAAAAGAACCGCAAGCTCGTGATCGGCTACATTCTTCGCGTTCACCCGTCATGGATCAAGTTCATCGAGATCGCTCAGACCCTCGGGAATCCCCTCGTGATGCGCATGAACCTCAACCAGCAAAGCAAAGGCCGGATGTGGGACGTGCATCGCAATCTCATGAACTCGATGTCCCCCATTGTCGACTGCGGCGTTCACTACGTCGACGTGATGTGCCAGATGACGCGCTCCAAGCCGATCAAAGTCAACGCGATCGGTGCCCGCCTCTCCGATGAGTTGAATGAAGGGATGTATAACTACGGCCAGCTTCAGGTGACCTTCGAAAACGGTTCCGTCGGGTGGTATGAAGCCGGCTGGGGCCCCATGATGAGCGAGACTGCCTTCTTCGTGAAAGATGTCGTCGGACCGAAAGGCTCCATCTCCATCGTCGCTGACAAGGCCGGCGGCGAATCGATGTCGAGCGACGTCGACAGCCACACCAAAACGGAATCACTCCTCCTCCACCACGCCGAGCAGGATGAGAACAACGAATTTACCAAAGAGGACGAACGAATCGATCTCACCGACGAGCCCGACCACGATGAGCTCTGCCTCCGCGAGCAGCAGTTTCTCCTCAACGCGATTCAGAACGACGTCGACCTCTCTGATCACATGGACGACGCCGTCAACAGTCTCAAAATTGTCCTCGCCGCCGATCAGGCCCTCAAAGAAGGCCGGACCGTGGATCTCTAAAGAAATGCTAAGGAACCGCTGATCTTCGCTGATTGGCACGACTTGATATCAAGAGCCATTAGCCCGGCTTCAGTGCTCATCAGCGCCCATCAGCGGTTTTAAAAAAGCTCCGCAATCGGCTTGCCCAGATCCGTGATCGGCACGGGTCTGTCGCCGTCGTAAAGGTTCTCAGTCGGATCGATCTGCATCGCCGCCAATGCGGTCGCAAAGTAATCAGGAACGCTGACCGGTTTGTCGGCAATCTCCTCTGCAATCTCATTGGAAGCACCCCAGGCGCCTTTGTGATTCAGGCCGCCACCGGCGATGACATTGGTGAACACCTTCGATTGATGCCCCCGTCCGCCACCGGAGTCAAAATTGCCGGGACGCCCGAACTCGGAATTGATCAGAATAATGGTTTTATCGAGGAGACCATGAGAATCCAGATCCGTGATCATCGTTGAGATCGCGGAATCGAGATCCTGAATCAAAAGGTGCTGATTCAGCTGCCCGTCGTTGTGCGTGTCCCAACCGGTTCCGTTTTTGAAATTGTCACTGTAGGACACTTCGACAAAACGCACCCCGGCCTGAAAGAGTCGCCGGGTCAGCAAACAGCGCTGCCCGAATTCACTTCCGTAGGCATTCCGCAGATCCGCCGACTCGGCATTGAGATCAAAGACGTTCATGAAATCAGGCCCCGAAAGACGAAGGCTTTCCTTGAGCGCCGCGTCGTAATCCGAAAATTTCTTGTCCCCCGCAAAGCGCTCCGCTCCCCCGCTCCGCACTGCGGAGAGCAATTCCTCGCGTCGCCCCACCCGGTTCGATGAAAGCCATTTCGGACGCGCCAGACCGGCGGGGCCCGAACCGATATCCGTCGAATAAATAAAACCGGCCTCCGGTCCGAGAAATCCCGGTCCGCGGGCAATGTTCGGATAGCCGAGAAGGACATACGCGGGAACGCCTTCCGCCGCCGCACCGCGTTTGTGGGCAATGATCGAACCCAGCGACGGGTAGGTCACGGTCCCGCTCGTGGGTCGCCCCGTGTGCATCCGGTTCGCTGCCGCGGCGTGCTCATCGACGACGTCGTGATGAAGCGAACGCACCGCAGTGACGTGCTCCATCAACTTCGCCGTTTTGGAAAGGTGCTCACATACCTGAACCCCCGGCACAGAAGTGTCGATGGCCGGGTAATAGGAGCCCGCCTTCTTTGCTTTGGCATCACCGGGAGCTTTCGGATCAAAGGTGTCGATCTGCGCCATTCCCCCGCCAAGCCAGAGCATGACACAGTGCTCCGCCTTACCGAGAGGGACCTTGCCCGCGGCATGAGTAATTCCCGGCGCCGCTAAAGCACCGGCTGCCGCCGCGGTCGTGGATTGAATAAATTGTCTGCGATTCATTGAATTTTCTATTTCGATTAAGGCACCATGATCATTTCCGGCGCATTCAGGAGCGCCCAGAGAGCGTCCTCCGCCTGCTCCCGCCAGTGAGCTTTCAGATAACGGGTCGGCGGATCACCGGCACGCGCCATGGCCTCTTCCTCCTGCTTGATGGAATTGGCTTCGGAATGAAGATGATTCGACCAGGAAACATAAGGCATCCGCTTTTTCTCCGGGACGGGAGCGAGATCCGCTTCGGCAACGAGGCGAGTTTCAAAGCCATCCGCGAGCAGAGCATGAAAAGTGTCCCGCTCCGCCGGCGTCGGCTTCCTTGTCAGAAACCGCAGGTAAAGCTGATCGGTCAACCACTCCACCGACTCGGCATCGATGCAAAGTTCGGTAATCTCGGAATCATCCGTCAGCCGCGTCATCCAACTGCCCATGACCCCGTTGGCGAGCACACCGGGCTGAAGCGGGTTGGGCTCTTCAATCCGGTGCGAAGTCGGTTCCTGTCGCGAATTCCTCCAGCCAAAAGCACGCAGGACATCGACCACCGCCTGAATTTTCGGCATCGCGAGGCTGGGGCGGTCGCGCTCATTGGCGAGCGTGGAAAACTCCCAGGCTTTCTGCGGTGAACCGAAGTTCAGGAAATAGTTAGGAGCAAGCCGCCCTTCCATATCCATCGTCAGCAAACCGAGATCCATTTCTTTTCCGGCAATGTGCCAGGCATTGTCCACGACCTGCTCCGCGCTCATGCGACGGCGGTAGGGCGCTTCGAAAAAACGCTTCGAATCGACGATGTTCGCCGGGAGATCCTGCGCTGCCTGCTGATAGAGCTTGGAATTCATGATCGTGCTCACGAGCTTCCTGAGATCGTATCCACCGCGAATGAATCCATCCGTGAGATGCGCGAGCAATTCGGGATCAACCGGCGCGTGCCCCTCCCAGTCATCGACCGGTTCAACGATTCCCGCCCCGATGTAGCGACTCCACATCCGGTTCACGATCACCTCGGCAAAGCGGCGCGAAAAGGTCACATCAGCCGCAATCCGCTCGCGGGTATCAGTCGGGTCCATGAGAACGCCGTCGGGGATTTCGGACGCGAACTCATCAAAAGGCCATTCCGCCTGAACCTTCGCCCCGATCGGAAGCGTCACCTCAATGAGCGATTCACGTCCGCCTTTTTCGACGTGATCAAAAAACGCAGCCGGAACACTGCTCGTCTTCGGCACCTGAATCTCCTTCCGCTCCAGCATTGCCGCCATTTGGAAAAGGTCCTCCTGCGTCGTTTCGTGGTATGGCGCGTCGTGGCAACGGGCGCACTTCATATCGATCCCGAGAAAAGCCGTCCCGAGAATGTGAGCCTTCGCCGCCATCGGGACATCGTTCTGAGTCGCAACCCCGAAGCCTCCGGCTCCACCGCCCCAGGTGCTGCCTCGCATTGTAATCAGCTCAGTCGCAAAACGATCCATCGGCTTGTTGTCCCGCAGCGCTTCCAGAATCCAGAAACGGAACGGCCCCGTGTTGTTCAACATCGGCTTGAGAAGATTCGGATTCTCCGCCAAAACGTCCTGCCAGTAACCCACCTGATTGTCCGCCCATCGATCGTCAGCGAGAAGGCGCTCGATCATTTTCGCGCGCTTGTCCGGCGAGGGATCCGACTGAAACGCCCGGATTTCTTTCACCGGAGGAGCCACGCCCACCGTGTCGATCCAGACTCTCCGGAGAAAAGTGAGATCGTCGACCACCGGCGTCTGATCAGCGATTTCGAGGGCTGCATTTTGAATCTTCCCACCTTCGTCTTTGACCCACTTCTCCAGAATCGCGACTTGTTCAGCGGATAACCCGTCCCCTTTCGGAGGCATTTTATCATCTCCCGCTTCGGGCCCGACCAGCTCGATGAGAAAACTCTGATGCGGATCGCCGGGAACCACCGCCGGAATTCCGGATTCACCACCCGCGAGAAGGCTCTCCTGTTTCTGCAAATTCAGCTCCCCCTTTTCCTTCTCGCCATGACAGCGATAGCAGTGCTCCGCAAAAATGGGACGGACCTCTTTGTTAAAAAACGAATCAGGATCCCCCGAATGTTCCCGTGCCGTCTCGAGCCGGGCGAGAATCAAACCGTCGATCGTGTTTCCGCCCGCGTCCCCAGCGAGGTGCTCTGCCGCGAGCTCATGGCGCTTGCTCCAGTATCCCTTCTGCTTGTCGGCGGCCCGTCGATTTTCACGATCAAAACGGTCGAGCATCGCGCCGGTTTCATCGGTGAAGGCGATCCAGTCTTCGTCCGTCAAACGCGGCCCGGATTCGGCGCCGGGGGCAAGGATACGGAAAATTTCATCCCCTTTCGCAATCGCGAGACAGGTCTCACCAAACTCAAGACGGATCTTCGGGCCGCCCACCATGATGTCGAACACGACCGTGTGCGTCCCACCCTTGCTCGTGAATTTCACGATCTTCTCAACGTCGTCCATCGCATGAGGTCGCATCCCCGGACGCGGCACCTCCGGAACCGGCTGCACATGGTTGTGAGCACCGCCACCGCGGCCCACCTTCGGGAAATCGAGGATCTTTTTCCCGTCGACAAAGAGACGCGAAACCGTTCGCGAACGCCCGAGGAACTCGTATTCGCCCGGCTCCAGTTCGATCTCAGTGACCGCGCGCACCAACACTCCGGTGCCCCAGTCTTCGCGCACCCCCCAGTCATCAAACTTTCTCGGGATGCGGACAAATCCCATCGCTTTCTGGTCCCACGAAATGAGCGGCTCACCCGGATCATTGGGAAATTTCACATTACTTTCAAGCGGCCCGTGCATGTGCACCTTCACGACGCCCTTTTCCGCTTCCGGCAGCACCATCGGAGGCTCGACGCGCTCGTATCGGGTCAGGAAAGTCTCCGCAGGAACCGTTTTCCGGTAGACCGCGATTTCATCGAGACTCCCGATGAAGGAATTCCCGAGGCTCCCCGCGGTCGAAGAACCGATCCAGATTTCGTCGTTGTCGATCACCGGCGGGGCTGTCGTCGGGCCGCCCATATCCCAGGTGCCTTTCACTTCGTTCCCGTCGATAAAAGCGCGAATCGATTCCGGCTTCCCGAACTCGTAGCTCACCGCGACGTGGTGCCAGCCCGTGTTCACCCCGATTCCCGAAACCGTCGTCCAGCGGTGCCAGTCACCCTTTTTGCCATCGTGATCCCGGCTCCGAAACAGAAAATTCACCCCCGCCTGACCCGCGACCGATTTGAGACGCAGGGCCCAGTTCTGGTTGTTGTTGGGAAATCCCGGATTGTGCGTGCGCCCCTTGGAAATGATCGCAGCCTGTCCATTGAATTTGGTCGGATTGATCATCGCCTCCAGCGTGATCGCATCACCGTTGTCGAAATCAAAACGGGAGTTCCCGCCCTCGTCGGGAATCACAACCCGCTCACCCCCGTCGAGGCGCAACGCGTCATTACTCTTTCCAAACTTCGGATATTCAGGAGCCACAGGCCCCCTGTCGGTGATCTCCTTGTTTTGGTTTCTCTTCACCTTGAGGTCGCCGTCTTTGGAAAATGACCAGTGCGCGACCGGACCGGATTCCTGAACCGCTTTTTCAAAAGCGGAGGGTTCCGCTGCAATTGAGAATGAAAGCAGGAAAACGGCGGAAAGTGAAATTGGGAAAAGCCTTTGCATAGCACGCCCCCATCATCGCTGAAGCTGCCCCGCGAGGTCAAGCGCCTCACAGGTCCGAATGCGCGTAAGAAAAGCGGCTTTGGCCGCCCCGCTCACACCCCCAGCCAGCTCAATCCCCAGGCGATGACGAGAGGCGAGGTGATCAAACTGACAAAGGAAGTCGCGAGGACCACTTTGATCGCCACCTCGGGCTGCCCGCCGAAGAGCCGCGAAAGCACGATGGGATACACCGCCGCAGGCATAGCCGCCTGCACCACGAGAAGCCGTTTCAGATCGTCGCTGACCGGTGCGATTTTCGCCACGACCAGCATAATCGCCGCCAAGAGGACGATGCGCGCAAAGGTGCTCGCAAAGGCGACCCGGAACACGTGCTCGAGAATGTTCTTCGTAAAAAATTTGCTCATCGTTGCGCCGATCATGAAGATCGCCATGGGAACCGCGCAGCGCCCCAGCATATCGGTGATCGTTGTCACGATGCCGGGAATGTAGTGGTAGCCCCCCGTGAAATTGAGAATCAAGGCGCCGACCACGGCGAGGAACGGCCCGTTCACGAGCGACCTCAGACCTGATTTTTTCGTGAGGATCGCGAGACCGATGGTCCACATCGCGATCTCCACCCCGACCCCGTGAACAAAGACGAGCCCCGCCGGCCCCGGGTTATCCGGGAAAAGCTCCACGAGAATCGGCAAGGGGAGGTAGCCGTAGTTTTGAATACCGGTGGAAATCGTGAAAGTCCGCAAACCCTCGCCCCGGTGGAGACCTGAAAGCCGCGCCACAACCCACGCCACCCCGAAGCCGAGCACAATCAGGGCAAAACCCAGACCGATGGCCCAGCCTGCCGAGCTCACTTTTTCCAGCGCCGGATTCCCCGGAATGAGATTTAAAATCAGACAGGGCACGAGCAAATTCAGCCCGAGTTTCATCACTCCGACCTCGGTCTCTTCATTCAGCCAGCCACGACGATTGAAGAAAAACCCGATCGCAATGATGAGGAAGACCGGCAGCGTTGCCGAAAAAATCGTGAAGTAAGAGGGCATTCCCGTTTACGATTGATCCCCACGCTTTCGATCCTCAACGTAACCGCGAAGCATCAGACCGATCCCGCCCGCGATGAGAATGATAAGCAGAAACAGGTGCGTCCCTTTTATAGCAATGACAGGACGAAAACGGCTCACCACTTCGATCCCGAGAATGACAATTCCGAGACCGGTTAAGATCCAGCCCCACTTCTGACGGGCGTTGAAGAAAAGCCCGACAATGCCGATGAAAAGCGGGAGAAGAACAATCCCCATCGAGGTCGTTTCCATGAGCCCGCCGCCGCCGCGTCCGCGCCCGATGGAATTGGAAATGAGGCCGCCGTGCCCGGTTGTAAATCTCACCGAATCAAAAAAGAGCCAGACCCCGACCACCGTCAGCACTGCCCCGATCAAAAATTTGATCTCTCCTCCCGGTTGTCCGCCTGGTTTCAATTCCATTTCCCGCAGTAAAGCGTAATCCGCACGCAGATTCAACCCTGTTAGGTCACTCACTCAACAGGGTTGGGTGCCCGCTCCGCTCTCACGGATCCCCTACACCAAATCCACAATCGAACCGAAGTCGGCATCAAAGAGACGTTTGTAGGTGCGGGTGGCGATTCCGTCAGTCATTTTCGCGAGGACGTCACAGATGATGCGGGCACGATCCGCCTCGGTTTCCCCGGCGTTGATAAGACTTTCCTCTTCGTCACTGAGTAAGGTGAACTTCAATATTCCGGGAGCCGGATTGATATACTGTTCGGCAAAGACCTCGAAAAGCCGACTCAGGATAAAGTCGGACTTCCGATCAAGCTGCTGAAGCTGTCGGCTTTTAAAAACCAATCCCAGCGAAATCCGCTTGTAGAGAGAGCAGGCCGCATCAATGACCGGATCAATCGTGAGACGATACCGATGCCGCGCCGTCGCCCCGCTGAGAAAGCCGTCCGCCGTTTCCAATCGGGCTGCATTGATAAAAGCACCGATCTTTTTCCCGATCGCCGATTCAACCCTTCCCCGCCGAATCGCATCGATCAGTTCTTCGATAAGAGCTTCGTCAGCGCTCGTCAGGTTATCCTGCGCCTCGGCCCACTGTTGGACTTTTTCCACGTTGATGAATCCGGCGTGAATCCCATCAGCAATATCATTGAGCGAGTAGGCGGTGTCATCAGCCCAGTCCATGATCTGGCATTCAATCGACTTGAAACCGTTGCGGGATTCGCCGGCGGCAAGAGACGCGGGAAAATCCTCTCCTCCGACGACGAAATCGAGAATCGGCTTTTGCTCCGCGTAGATAAAATGATTTTTCTGGTCCGGAACCTCACCGTAGAGCGTTTTGTATTTCAGAACGCCGTCCATAAGAGCACGCGACGGATTCATCCCCCGCCCCGGCCCGAAAAGGAGCTTGGTCAGGATTCGCAAGGTTTGAGCGTTACCCTCAAAGCCCCCGTATTCCCGCATCAGCCGATGCAGAGTCCGCTCGCCGGTGTGACCGAAGGGAGGGTGCCCGATATCATGGGAAAGACAGGCTGCCTCGACGAGGTCGGCATCAATCCGGTAATCCTCTCCGAGCAGATCGGAAGTGCAATTCAAACGGTTGCAGATACTGCGCCCAATTTGAGCGACTTCGATCGAATGGGTCAGACGGGTGCGGTAGAAATCATATTCGCCGCTGAAAAAGACCTGCGTTTTATTCTGCAACCGCCGAAACGAGGATGTATGAATAATACGATCCCGATCGACCTGAAATGAAGTACGGTAATCTCCGGCCCCTCCGGTCTTATCCGCTTCGATTCGATCCGTATCGAAAGATTCATAAAATTTGTTTTGCATGTCCTGAGTGAATTGAATGAACTGGTTACTCCCTGCGGACACCCTATCAGGGAGCATCCTCCAGGCAATGAGATCATCCTTGTATCCAGCTTCTCAATAAGAATTGAATTATTAGTAATTATGGAATATCCTAATAAATTCATCAAGAGTCGCAAACTCAATGTCTGAAGAACGTTATGACATCAAGGGCCGTATTGGCCGGGGAGGCATTGGGGCGGTTTACCAGGCCTTTGACAAACGACTGCAGCGGGATGTCGCGATTAAACGTCTCCTCCCGCCGGATATCAGCACGCTGAACGATCCTGCCCAGGCGGACATCCTTGAAAAAGAAGCCCGCGCAATTGCCAAATTCCAGCACCAGAATGTCGTCTCAGTTTATGAATTCGACGAAGATTCCGAAGGGCCCTACGTGGTATTCGAGCTGATAAAGGGGGACACCCTTAAAACGGTGATCAAAAAGAATGCGCTCTCAAAAGAGGATTTCGAGGCCTTCGTAGAACAGACCTTGGACCCGCTGATGTCGGCGCAGGAGCTGAATCTTCTGCACCGCGATATCAAACCGGGAAACATCATGCTGACGTGGCTTCCCAGCGAGCGCTTTCAGGTGAAAATCCTCGACTTCGGTCTCGCCAAATTCAGCCAGGCACCTTCGACTCAGACACTCGACCAGAGCGGTTCCTTTCTCGGGTCAATCGACTACATTGCCCCGGAACAGATTGAAGTGGAGCCGCTCGATCAGCGCACCGATCTCTATTCACTCGGGTGCGTCTACTATTTCTCTCTGACTCAGAATCCCCCCTTCGCGGGAAATTCAGTCGCCGATACGATGAACCGTCACCTCAACAATACGGTGACGCCGCTTCATGAACTCAGGCCTGACATTCCCAAACCGGTAACGGACTGGGTCATGAGATTGATCAAGCGACTTCCAGAGGACAGGCCTGACAATGCCACCGAAGCATTCCGGCTTTTCAAGGAAGCCGTAAAGCAGGCCCGTGAGGAAAACGCCCCCGCTAACAAGATACCTGTGGCGCTGCCTGTTGCGGCGGCAGTCCCCGGGGGGATGCCCACCGAAACGACTGACATTCAGCCAACTCAACACCAGGTAACGCGAACCCTCATCACCCAACCGCACCGCCCCCGCCCCCGCATCCAGGCAAGAGCGGAGGATTCAGTGCCCCTGCCCTCCTCACGATACGAGGTTCAAAAACCGAAAAGCACCATTTCTCAACCGCTCCTTATCGGAATCATCTCCGGTGTGGTTCTCGCCTTCATCGGGCTGCTCTTCGCGATGAAGGGTGGCGAAGACCCGAAGGTCAGCGCGCCTCCTGCCGGAAAAAAATCGAGCAGCGCCACTTCCGCCAGCTCAACGCAGAGCCCCCGTCCCGCCCCCATTCCCGAGGCTCCGTTCCGGATGTCCATCGCGAAATTCAACAACATCACCGACACCCCCCGACCCATTGCTTTACCCAGTGTCTCCGCCCCGCTGGTCGCTCACTACTCAGTTGACGGAGGACTCCTCGACCCGGGTGGAAAACGTCTCACCAGAACAAACGCCCCTGTCGGCGCTCTTCAAAACCGACGCAAAGACAGCAGCCCCGAACACCTCCTCGTCACCGTCGAGGGCAAGGGAAAGCCCCCCTTCTTCGCCACCGCTTCCGATTCAAAAAATCCTTTTCTGGAATTCCCCCCCGCCAGCTTTCTGCGTGCCGATGCCAATGCGGTGCGAAGCGACCTCGTAATCTCTGATCAATTCACCTTTGTGATAAAGCTCCGGTCGACGAACAATTTCACCAACAATATCTTCAGAGCGATTCTACTGGGATCAAAAGACTCCAAAGATCGAACCGCGGTCAAGCTGATCCAAACCAAAGACAGAATGCTGTATCGCTCGGAGCGCTTTAAAAAGCTGGCCGACACAGCGGTTCCCTGGGACAGGAACCAATGGGGAACCATTTTTCTGGAGTGGAATGCCGGAACCGGTACGGTTTCGATGGCGGCATCCCAGGCGGGCGGGAAAATAATCCTTTCCAAACCCACAAGATTTGATCCCCGCGAAAAGAAAACGCTCCTCGAATACGAACTCGGATTCCCCACGATTTCCAGAGACAGCGAATCAATCGACCCGGTGAGAATCAGCGAATTGCTCATCTATTCAGGAATTCTCTCGGAGGCGGACCGGACAACTCTTCAGGAGTCCCTTTCCCGATAAGGTCGGCTTTTCACCTGTTTCGTTTTCACGCCTCCTCCACCTTTTCCATTGCGAAAATGTGCGTCATCGTGTTTCAGTCAGCATTCCCGCGCGTCTCTTACACCATGTCGTTCCAACCTCTGCCCGATACCGGCCCCGAAAAACCCCACTCTCCCGACGTGGCGCTTTTCGTGATCCGCTTCATTGCCGCGCTGGCATTTTTCTACTACCAGTTCTACGAGCAGATTCGTCATGCCATTAACTTTGTCTGGAGCAAGACGGAATGGGACCTCGTGACACAGCTTGCCGACAAAGGCCTGCCTTTTCCCCATATACTCACCGTGGTGGTGGTTGCGATCATGGCAATTGCCCTCATCGCAATCGCTCTCGGCATTTTCTCCCGTATCAACGGACTGATCGCTGCCGCAGTCACCGGGTTCATTCTCCTCGCTCCCATCGATCTGTCGCCCCTCCTGCACCCGCAGGCACTGGTGCTTTATCTCGCTGTTTTTATCGGAATCACCCTCGGCGGAGCAGGGAAGCTTTCGCTCGATTATCAGCTCGCCGGCCGCAAGGCGAAGCGGAAAAATTGAGCCGCTTTGCCGGAATCACGATAAAATCATCTCAATCATCGCGATTTCCCCTTGAAACCGAGGCCCTAAGCCGCGTTGATCGGGGATGCCATCATTTGCAGATTTAGGTCTATCAGGCCCGGTTCTCCGCGCGGTCACCCGTGCAGGATACGAAGAACCCACTCCCATTCAGGCTCAAGCCATTCCCGAAGCCCTGAACGGCCGCGATATCATCGGCGCATCTCAGACCGGAACCGGTAAAACTGCCGCCTTCTCCCTGCCCATCGTCAGCAAGCTGGGGCCTGCAACGAAGCCACAGGTGCTCGTCCTCGAACCCACCCGCGAGCTCGCCGCACAGGTCGAAGATCAAATGAACGTTTTCGGCTACTACAAGCCAATGAACGTCGTTCTCATTCACGGCGGCGTCGGATACGGCCACCAGATTGAAGCTCTCGAATCAAAGCCGGATGTCATCCTCGCGACTCCCGGACGCCTTCTTGATCACCTTGAGAAAGGCAATCTCGATCTCAGCGAAGTGAAGTATCTCGTCCTCGACGAAGTCGATCGCATGCTCGACATGGGATTCCTTCCCGATGTGAAGAAGATCATCGATCAGTGCCCGAAAGGACGTCAGACGCTCTTTTTCTCCGCAACGATGCCGGCCGCGATCCAGACCCTCGCACAGTGGGCACTCAACGATCCTATCTCCATCGAAGTTGGCGGACGTCGTTCGCCGGCTGAAACTGTGAGCCACGCCTTCTACCCTGTGGGCATGGATCAGCGCGACGATCTCATCCTCGCTCTCGTCGAGAAAACCAAGTACGAGAGCATCATGATTTTCACGCGGACGAAAAAGGAAGCCGATCAGCTCCTCGCCCGCCTCAAGGACATCGAAGGCACCAACCCGGTCGCCCTTCACTCGGACATCAAACAGAGTGATCGAACCAAAGCACTTCAGGGATTCCGCGACGGCACCTTCAACATCATTGTCGCAACCGACATCGCCGCCCGCGGACTGGATGTCTCAGGCGTTACCCACGTCATTAATTACCGGGTTCCTGAAAACCCCGAAGATTACGTTCACCGTATCGGCCGGACCGGTCGCGCCCAGCAGGAAGGTGATGCCTTCACGATTCTCACCGCCGACGAGCTCGAAAACGCAGCGGCCGTTGAGCACTTCGTCGATCAGAAGATCGAACGCCGCAAACTCGAGGGATTTAACTACAACTACACAGCACTCCTCGACGACAGTCCTGCAGCACCGCTCCGTCGCAAACGCCCACCGGGCCGGAAGCGCCGCTAGTCGTAAATGTGAACCGCTTATTTTCAGGATGATGAAGTACGCAATCTGCAACGAGACATTTCAGGACTGGCCTTTCGAAAAGGCATTTCAGTATGCCCGCGAGGTCGGATACACCGGCATCGAGATCGCGCCTTTCACGATGGCTTCCGATGCCCGCGACGTCAGTGCGGAACAGCGGGCAACCGTCAAACAACAGATTAAAGACGCCGGGCTTGAGTGCGTAGGTCTTCATTGGCTCCTAGCCAAAACCGAAGGTTACTACCTCACGACACCCGACGAGGCGGTTCGCAAATCCACCGGCGAATACCTCGCCGAGCTTGCCCGCCTCTGCCGGGACCTCGATGGATCCATCATGGTTCTCGGTTCCCCCCAGCAACGAAATCTCCTCCCGGGGATCTCACACGAACAGGGCATGGCCTTTGCCGCCGAAGCGATTCGCTCAGCGATGCCGGTCCTCGAAGACTGCGGCGTTACTCTCGCCCTTGAGCCTCTTGGCCCGGGAGAAGGTGATTTTCTCAACACCGCTGCCAGCGGTATCGAACTCGCAAAAATGGTGGACTCACCGAACTGCCGCCTCCACCTCGACGTCAAAGCGATGTCCAGTGAAGAGAAGCCGTTCGCTCAGATCATCCGCGAAAGCAAAGACTGGGTCGCCCACTTCCATGCCAACGATGCGAACCTCCTCGGTCCCGGCATGGGCGATATCGAATTCGATCCCATCTTCGCCGCGCTCAAAGAGATCGACTATCAGGATTGGGTCAGCGTTGAAGTCTTCGACTACAAACCCGGCATCGAGCACATCTGCGAAAGCAGTTTCAGCTACATGCGGGAAATCGAGGGGAGAGTTTAATTCAAACTCCGGAGCCCTGTGGCCGGATTCCGGTGGGCGCGGGAAAAGAGGATCGCGCAGCCCGCGTGTTTTGCGAATGTTGCGCCCCTCCGCGGCCGGAATCTCTAATACCCCTGCCGCAAATCAATCGAAATAGGATTCGCTATTCCCCCTAAAGAAGCCGATAACTACGGCGGTTCAAAGCTTGGCAACAAACAGGTCTTAAGATTGCCAGCCCGTCTCTCATGTTTCGGACGCTCTCCGAAAACCCTTTTTTGAGGAACACGTTCTCGAAGAAACGCTTTGCCTGAGCCGATTGATTATTATGAAAATGTACGTAGGTAACCTGTCGTTCGACACGACTAAACAAGAACTCGAAACCCTCTTCAGCGAGCACGGTCAGGTGACTGATGTGCACATGCCGACCGATCGTGACACAGGACGTGTCCGCGGATTTGCATTCGTGACGATGGATTCCAACGAGGCGATGAACTCAGCGATTGAGGCCATCCACGGCAAGGATTTCGGAGGACGCACCCTCAAGGTGAACGAAGCACAGCCACGCTAGTCTGCTTGTTCACAAAAGAGTTTCTCCGGAAATATCTTTTACACGGAAACGACACTCCTTACCGGGTGTCGTTTTTTTGTGCCCGGTTAGTCGCTTCCAATTTGGAGATTTCAATGATTGAACCAATCCCCTCCCTCCCCTTCACTGTCAGACACACCCAATCCGCAACCAACCCGAAATCACTCATGACGCGCCGCGAATCCCTGCACCTGCCTGACAGTCAGAAACAAACTCAACTGTTCACAGCCGTCACCCTGACCATCGCACTTTTCCTGCAACCGGTAACAACATTTGCCTTCACCTACGTGATGGCCGGGAAGCGACAGCCGGCGGAGACCATCGTCCATCCTGCCGGCTACAGCGGAAAAGAGAGCACCCTGACTATAACGGTGGCCTTGCATTCCGACTTCAAGGATCTCGAACCGGACTTGAACTTCACACTCACGCAGGCGGTCGAGATTTGGAATGATCTTCTCGTCGCCTCCAGCTCGCTGAGTCCCTCCATCGAAGTCCCCGCAGAGGGCGGCACTGATATCTTCGGAACGATGGTCCACGAAATGGGGCACTGCCTCGGCCTCGCGCATCCCGCCCTCTCGCCTCCACCGGGAACCCCGACGGGAGGTAAAAAATACACCGCCTCCACACCGGGGCCGAACGGGAAATTTGATCTCGATCCCGGGCCCGACGGCGTCGGCGGAACCCGCGATGATGTTCGGGGCGATGACGTAAACCTGAGCTACTTCAAACGGGCCGACAACAATCCTTTCACCCTTCCGGAAGACGGCGTCTACGACTCCACTACTTACAGTCGGGAGCCCGCCGATCTCCCTTCAGGCTCAACCTTTTCGGCAATGGGCGATCGAATGGTCGCAGTCTCCGATGAGTTTGAGCTGGAAAACATTGAGGCACTCATGGTTACCGGCGGCAGCCTCAAACCCGGCCAGGTAAGACGCGCTCTCGGCGCAGACGACGTCGCGGGGATCCGCTTCGCGATGAGCGGTCTTGATGAAATCCAGGGCACCTCCGACGACTACATCATTGAACTCAAGTATATCGGAGTGGACGACGAGGCCGACATTCTGATTCGATTTGACGGCCGCAGTCCTTTTGCAGCCGCACAGGTGGCAGCCCGCAAAATCACGGACAATCACTTCTCCATGATACCCGGCCGAATCATCGGGTACAATACAAAACCACCGGGAAACCGCTTCTGGGTTGCACCGGTTCCGGAGGAAATTCCAGCAACAGTCAGGGCGATTAACGAACGGGCCTTAAGCCTGCGCTTTCCGACAGAGAAAGGGAAACGCTACGCGGTCAGCTGGCCTCCCGGCCAACTCGCTGACGGAGAAACTCCCGACCGGATTATCGTCCAATACGAAGGAGAGAATCTCACACCAGTCAGCGGAAGCCTTTTCTTTTTCGTGGCCACAGGAAGCTCCAGTGAGGTGAAAATCGCCTTTCCCTCCAAAACACCTCATGCCGACGTATTCCAGTGCTACCACATCGCCGGCAAGCGACTGGAATTTTGAAGCCCCGGAGGACAGGCGCCCCAATCAATCGTCCATTACTTTGTTCATCCAGGCGTGATACTTCTCATCCTGCTTCTTCGTGTAATTCTCCCACTTTTCATCAAATGACGCGCCTCGCCGCTCCGATTTCTGAATCTGTTTTTCGAGCCAGGCATCCTGCTTCTGCATTGCCCCTTCAAGCGTGTCTTCCTTTTTGGAAAAAGCACAGCCCGAGGCCAAGAGGGATACAGCAAGAAAACCGGAAATAAGAAGGAGAAGACGATTCATGAAATGACTTTGGAGAAAACGAAATCAAAGGCAATCGAAAGATTCCAAAACCCGAGAGGGTTCACTCTCCGACCTTACCCTGTTGAGTCTCTGCTTTCGCCGTGAGCTGAGGCAACTCAAGGACGTAGCTCTCTTCCCCCGGAAACAGGGTCTGAATTCTCGGGACGGCCCGGTCATTGATGTGATTCAGAAAGATAACGCTGAAAATTCCGACTCCCTTCGCCTTCACCTGGTAGGTCTTCGCCGACTCAGGAATCCTCGTTTTCCATACCGCACGAATCACGACGGGATCGTCCATTTTCTTTAACGGTTCTCCGCCCAGTTTCGTAAAAGAGCAGGTAAAGACCGGCTCGGGAATTCCCTCGGGAGAATCAAAGAGCATCTTGATCCGTGTGGGAATGAACGTTTTGGCCGCTTCGAGCATTTCCTTTTTTTCCTCTCCGTCACAGCGCTGCAAGTACCAATTCAGCATGTAGAGCTCCTTCTCCGGATCTTTCTCAAAGCACCGCGGATCGACCTCGATTTCGATCCGAGTGGTTCCATCCGCTTCAAAAAACGCCCAGACCGGAATTTCGGGAAGAGGGTGGGCATGGGAAAGTGAAGCACACAGCAGCACTCCGCAGAGCAGCAAAACCCTCTTTGCTGAAAAAAACAGATCTCTCATTACAGCATTCATCGCCCGATAATTCTCTTGCATTTGAATCTGAAAATCCAGTTTAATAGTGTCAGTTTCAAAGACTTCCTTTGAGATTACGAAATTACACCAAAACAATACTATGAAACAATTCATCGCAATCATGGTCGCGATCGTATTCGCGGCAGGCTCAGTCTACGCAGGCTGCGGCAAAAAGACGACTGTTACCGGCACCTTCGAATACAACGAGGATGATAAAGTTCTCAGCGTTGAAGGCGTCGACAAGGGAATCAAACTTCAGGCGACTACGAAGATCACTGACGCCGAGGGCAAAGAAGCTTCCATCGACGATCTCGACGGCAAGAAAATCGAAGTGGTGCACGAGCACAACAAGGCTGATTCAGTCACAGTTGCGAAGGCAAGCTAACCCTTCCGTCGACAGCATGACCTGCTGTTAACTATTTCGAAGACACCCGGCGGGAGACCGTTGGGTGTTTTTGTATCCACCTTTCAATACCGATGAAAGCAATACCGATGAAAATTCCCGCCCTCGTCTTTCTTTTTGTCAGTGCACTCACGATCCTCAGTGCTGACGAGAAAATCCCCGAAGTCAGTATCGCTGAGATGGAATCCATCATCGAGGCCAAGAGCGCGATCCTGCTCGACGTGAACGGATCAAAATATTTCGCGAAGGGCCATCTCCCCGGAGCAATCGATTTCCGGGCAAACGAAGAAAACCTTCCCGCCGTGTTGGGCGACAACAAAGACAGGTTGATCGTCGTATACTGCGGCAGCCCGTCCTGCGAAGCCTACCTCGCTGCAGCCGTTGCGGTTCGACAGCTCGGCTACCACAACGTGAAACATCTTCCCGCCGGAATCTCCGGTTGGATCAGCGCCGGAAAGCCCACCGACGTTTCCACGAAACAATGATTTCCCGCCGCCCCTGCTCCAAGCGGCGCACAAAACCGGCGACACGAAGGGCTCCCCGGGGCGGGAACTTCACGGCGCCTTCGGATCACTCACTTGCACCGGCCTGATCAACAGGCGGAGGTGTATTCGCATTGGGAAGCGGAGGATTGCCATAATCCTTGATCAACTCCGGGTTCACTTCAATCACTTCACCGCCACGCTCAAGGTAGAGGTCGTAATGCTGGAAGATAAGATGCAGCATCACAAACTGCAGTCCTGCCGCTACCACAATTGCTCCGACAAACAAGGCAACGTAACCGATCAGAATGAGAGGCACTGCGATGATGGAAACCAGCAGAAGATAACCGACGAGGCTCATTCCGACCTTTTTCATAAAACTGAGAATAAACGACTTCGAGAAGCCACTCTTGAAATCCATCATCAGTCCGGATCGCAGCATAACCGGATAAGTCACCATCATGAGCAGAAAAAGAGCAACGAGATAGAGAACAAAGCCGACAATGCTAATCGCAATTGCAAGCCCCTGATTATCCTGCGCCAGCATCGGCCCGAGCGACATCGGAATCGCACAAACAAAGATCACCGGCAGGAAAACGACCGTAGCCACTATCGAACATAAAAACGGCCAGAGACCGATTTGGAGATACTCACCGAAATTGTTGAAATCAAAATCTTCAGCCGGCCTGCCGTTGCGAACTCTCGCAAATCTCCGCATCAGATAACCGATCGCAACGAGCGGTCCCACAACAGGAATTAGCATGCTGACGGAGAGACCAAGGACGGTCATCCATTTCTTTTCCGTGGAAAAGAGATCCTTAAACGAAGCGGCGAAATCGATTTTCATATAAGGAAGGATGATACGACGAACAGCGCACCCACCTCAAGCACGCCTTACGCTAAAAAAGTGAAAATTCCGGCACGGGATCAGGTGCGGAAAAGCATTGAAGTCGATTACCGCTCCCCGTATTCTCCCCTCCTACACATGACCGGGCACGCGCTCCGTCAAAATTCCTGATTCAAATTACTATGAGCAATATTGTTCCACTTATCAGCTCCGGCACCGCCGGCCCCCTCGGCGTCCTCCACCTTCCACGCCTCTGGCTTAAAGCTTCACTCGGTGCAGCGGGAAAACTCCATTCCGACTACCCTGCTATCGGAGCGGGCTACGACCAGATGGTTCTCGACGGTCTCGGCATCGACAAAGGTGACTTCGAAAGCTACATCGCCGATTCCAAGCCAAGCTACATCGAGCTCGAAAACTGGATTCTTCAGCAAAAAGGCGGATCACTCGACCAGGACGCCGTTGATAAACTGAATGCAGCGATTAAAGGCTACATCCACGACGACGGAACCCGCGCCGAGATCCTCGAAGCAGCCGGACGCGACGACGACGGAACTGTCAAAGACGCCGTCAATCTCAACAACCTCGACGACTGGGCTATCTTCCACGGACAGGAGCTCAAGTAGTCGCCGCAGGAATTCATTCCTGAATTTTCAAAACCCGCTTCGGTCCCGCGCCGCAAGCGGGTTTTTTGTGTCCTTTTCCCTAAACAAAGGCTTTTCAAACCGTTCACAAAGCGGTTGTTTTACACTCGCGGTCCTGTTATCGCTCAATCATTCCATTTTTGACCTTACTATGATCATTGCTCCCAAAACTCGAGGCTTTATCTGCACCACCGCGCATCCCGAAGGCTGTGCTGTTCATGTCCAATCGCAGATCGATTACGTGAAATCGCAGCCCCCTCTCGCGAACCCGCCGAAGAACGTTCTCGTGATCGGTTCCTCGACCGGCTACGGGCTCGCCTCACGCATTGTTCCAGCGTTTGGTGGTGGAGCAGCCACCATTGGCGTCTTTTTCGAAAAGCCCGGCACAGAGCGCAAAACAGGAAGCGCCGGCTGGTATAACTCCGTCGCCTTTGAAAACGCAGCACAAAAAGAAGGCCTCTACGCGAAAAGTTTCAACGGCGATGCCTTCTCCAACGAGATCAAAGAGCAGGTCATCGAGACGATCAAAGCGGACCTCGGACAGATCGACTGCGTCGTTTACAGCCTCGCCTCTCCCCGCAGAACCGATCCTACAGACGGTGAAACCTACCGCTCTGTTCTCAAGCCGATCGGAGCCCCTTACACCCAGAAAAATATCAACACCGACACCGGCGTCATTTCCCCGATCAGCATCGAACCGGCTGAAGGTGACGAAGTGGCCCACACCGTCAAGGTAATGGGTGGAGAAGACTGGGAACTCTGGATCAACGCGCTCAGCGAAGCCGGTGTCCTCGCCGACGGATTCCAAACCGTGGCGTACTCCTACATCGGCCCTGATCTGACCTACCCGATTTACACCAACGGAACCATCGGCAAAGCGAAAGAGCATGTCGAAGAGTCCGCGATTCGCATGAACGAGAAATTCGGTGCCAATTCCGCCGTCGTTTCGGTGAATAAAGCACTCGTGACTCAGGCCAGCTCCGCCATTCCTGTGGTTCCCCTTTATATCTCGCTCCTTTATAAGGTCATGAAAGAGAAGGGAAATCACGAAGGTTGCATCGAGCAGATTCAGCGCCTCTTCGGTGATTACATGGCCGCCGATACCGCGAAAGAGCTCGACGAAAAAGGACGTATCCGCATCGACGACTGGGAAATGCAGGACGACGTCCAGGCCGCAGTCGCAAGCGCCTGGGAGGCCGTAACCACCGAAAATCTCGCTGAACTTTCCGACTTTTCCGGCTACCAGGCAGAATTTCTCAAACTGTTCGGCTTCGGCCTCGATTCCGTCGACTACGAGGCGGAGACCAACCCTGAAAGGCCCCTTCCTTCCGAATCATAACGGAAGAATAGCTATATAATTATCATAATTATTTGTATTTGTTATAATTTAGGTTAGGGTTGTTTTACACAAACACCCGACCTGCGGCTTGCTGCAGATCACACCTACACAAACACCAAATACAGACAGTTATGAAGAGAAGAGTCCTCTCGTATGGTCTCGCGCTATCCCTTATTCTAGGGGCTGCGGCAGCGACCTCGTGCACTAGTTCCGGCAACGGTACTTCTGCCGTCAGCACACGTAATGGCAACATGTTCCAAAGCAGCTTCCGCTCGAAGCCGTCGATAGAACGCCATGAAAGCGGAGCGCGGGTCAATCCCATGATCCTTTCACAAAGTAACAGCCGGAACACCCGTGTTGTTATCGATGTCGCCGATCAGCGTGGTTACCTCCTTGTCGACGGCAAGATTGCGATTGATACCCCCGTTTCCACAGCCCGTCCGGGCAAGTGGACACCACGTGGAAGTTTCAATATTTCGCAAAAGGTTCGCACCGGAAAAATTTCCACGATCTACGGGGTTGAGATGCCCTACTGGATGCGTCTCAGCGGGAGTGCCTATGGCATGCACGCGGGGCACCTTCCCGGGTATCCCGCCTCGGCAGGATGTATCCGAATGCCCCCGAGTTCGGCCCAGATGATTTTTGACAACACGACCTACGGGACTCGGGTCAACATCTACAGCAGCTGGGGTGGAGCCTGATCACTCGTTACCTCAGTAAAAAGTAGGTTTGTCGGAAAAGAGCCGGAGGTCGAAAGGCCCCCGGCTTTTTTGTGGAGTGATATAAAACGCTCCGGGAGATTGCCACAGCTCATCCACGCTCGACACAGAAGGAATCCTCACGGAATTCCTCTACTCGTCATCGCAGAACCGTAGAGAAACTGCGTGAGCATTTCTCAGCAAAGCCCATCCGCTTCGGAAGCCCCACGACTCCAGGGTGCCCCCTTCGAAGAAGTGCAATCACAGTGATCGCCCGCGACCGACAGGCGGGGGCCGCATCTCATTTCCGCAATGGCTCGACAACGATCACGTCGCCTTCGATCTCGTAATGACACTGGGCGAGTGCGGTGATGTATCGAAGCGCCTCCGAGGCGGGGACATTACTCAGTCGAAGCGTGATCTTCGGATTTTGGATTTTATCCGCGTCAACAAGAGAGACTCTCGGATTAAAATCCGGAAAGAGTCCGCGGTCCGCATGCTTGTGCACCAAAACAAGCACCTGCCCCAACGCATCCTCGAGAGGCACCTCGCGAAATTCGACTTCAGGGATGATGATCCTTTTGAGGCTATCGGCAAAAATAGGTTTCACTAACGCCTTCGCACGATCAAATTGCGCTTGGTAAGCCCTGCGACGGGGTTCAGTAATTTCTTCTTCAGGAAGAATCTTGAGCGCTTCCGCATATTTTTTGACCGCCTCCGCGTAATCACCATCGGCCATCAGTTGCGAACCTCGAAGGGCCGCTTCGTCCGCTTTCCTCACACTGAGCACGAGTTCCGATTCCGAATCCGAGTGAGGCACAAAAGTGGTGCCTTTTCCCTCATCCTTCTCTTTATCCGCTTTTCCACGAATCGGCATCCCCGCCGGGTCCATGATCTGTGCGGTCACAAATACGAATCGGTTCCCCCCTTTGCCTCTCCGTTCGGCGAAAACGGCGGTGTGCCCATCCCCGATTGTCAACGCGTAGGGAGTCGCAACCTTACTGTCCCATCGATCGAACAACGCCTCGCCATGCGCCGGCAGAAAAACCTTCAGATCCACCGTGTTCTCATTGGCGCCAAGAACCGTGTTGACGCCGTAACGCCTGTCATCCGTTTGTGACATACACACCTGACCGGATCGGCACATCACGGATGGTGTGTTCAACAGTTTGATATCGTTCCGCTGCTTCAACTCGCTGAGCAGGATCTGAAACTGCGGATCAGTGAGCGCCCCCACCACAGAACGACCTCGGGATTTCTTTCTGCTCCCCGGCTTGACGGGCGGCTTCGAAAACTCGCGTCTAAATGAATCGTAGGAATCAAACGCAAAAGCACGCGCCGGATTTTTTGTCATTATCAAAGGAGGGAGCTGCAAAACAATTCCCTCGGGTCCCTCGACCTTATGTTCAAAATCAGAATCCACCTGCACCTCCCTGATCACCAGATAAATTTGCTTCTCCACCTTTTGGGCGATCGATTCCACATAGGCTTCGACCAGACTCATCTGGTCCTGCGTATTTCTCACGATGAGCTGAGACGTCGCCGGATTATAAACCGCCGAAGCCCCTACCCCGAAAGTGATCCCCGCACTGGTCAGAATCTCTTTAGCCGTTTTTCGCGGCTGCCCCGGTTTCAATGCCGCGTAAGGATCGTTGAGTTTGCGCCCCGCATCGGCATTCAGAAAGGTCGGCGGCACGACGTAGGTGTTGGTATACAAATCGCCATCATCTGCCGATGCGAAAGGCGCGCTTATCACGAGGATCAAGCAGAGAATAATCGGTTTCATGTCTCTGCATCCTATCACGCCAGTCAATCACCCGATCACCGGGAAATGCCGCGGCTCGACCTCGCTCTTGATCGGATGCGGAAGCGACTCGCGTAGAAGAAGTGTGGTGTTCCTCCCTGCGGTGAGTTGTCTGGAGCGAACCGGAGGTTCAAAAGAAACTGAGCCGGTGATGAAATCCACCGGAATTAGAGCCGAAGGACCATGGCCCCTCGAGGGCCGATAGCTGACGGCACGCCCTAACCCGGCGTTACGCGATGCCCCACACCGCGCGACTCTCTTACGAGCTTCCAGGTCCGAGATGCGATCGCAAGGAATACCCGGAAAGCCAAACTATCCGACACCACTACGCGAGGATATCCTTCACGACATGACCGTGCACGTCGGTAAGCCTGAAACGACGCCCCTGGAATCGATAAGTCAATTTCTCGTGATCAATCCCTAACAAGTGCATCACCGTAGCCTGGAAATCGTGCACGTGAACTTTCTTATCGACCACGTTATAGGCGTAGTCGTCGGTCTCGCCGTAGACTTCCCCGGCCTTCACTCCACCGCCCGCCATCCACATTGAAAAGGCGGCCCCGTGATGATCGCGACCGTGCTTCTTCGGATTGTTGATGTCCCCCTGCCCAAAGGGTGTCCGGCCAAATTCTCCGCCCCAGATCACGAGCGTATCCTCGAGCAACCCGCGCTGATCGAGATCTTTCACCAACGCGGCACTCGGCTGATCGGTATCCCGACACTGAACCTCCAACTGCGTCGGCACATTCTGATGCTGGTCCCATCCCGCGTGCATCAACTGGATGAACTGAGTCCCCCGCTCGGCAAGACGTCGAGCCTGAAGACAATTGCGAGCGAACGAACCGGGCCGATGCACATCCGGCCCATACATATCAAGAATGTGCTGCGGCTCGTTTGAGAGATCGGTCAACTCCGGCACGCTCGTCTGCATCCGGTAAGCCATTTCATACTGCGAGATGCGCGTCTCAATCTCCGGATCAGAAACGTCCTCGTAGTGCTCGCGATTGAGCGAAGCGATGTCATCGATCATCCCCTTTTTCATCCCCCGCGAAAGCCCTTTCGGATCGGAAAGATAAAGAACCGGATCGCCCTGACTCCGGAACTTCACGCCCTGGTGTTTACTCGGAATGAAGCCACTTCCCCAGTAGTAATCGTAAAACAACTGCCCGCAGGAATTTTCCCGATCACGTGACAGCATCACGACAAACCCGGGAAGATCCTCACTCGCCGATCCAAGACCGTAGTCCATCCACGCGCCCATACTGGGACGGCCCGGCAATTGGTGCCCTGTCAGGAAAAAGGTAACCGCCGGAGCATGATTCACCGCTTCGGTATTCATCGATTTGATCAGGCAGATTTTATCTGAAATATCGCGGGTGTAGGGAACGAGATCCGACATCCACATCCCCGATTTTTTATTCTGCTGAAACTCTTTCAGAGGACGGAGCACCGGATAGTCCTTGTAACCTCCCGTCATCGTGCTGAGTCGAACTCCCGCCCGAATCGAGTCGGGAATATTCTCACCATGCAGACCATACATGTTCGGCTTGTAGTCAAATAAATCGAGGTGGGAAGGCCCACCTGTCTGCATCAGGTAAATGACCCGTTTCGCCTTCGCGAGATGGTTGGGAAAACCGGAACCCGGAGAGGCATTCGACAACCCGGCACCATGCGCAACATCCCTGCCCAGCAATGATGCGAGGGCAGCGCCGCCAATTCCCGTCGCGGACTTCCCGAAAAATTGACGCCGTGTCTGTTCCTGATGCTGAAAAAGTGAATTCATGGTCGATTGAGGGTTTCGTCGAGATTCAAAATGACCTGCGCCATTCGGGTGAGTGCGGCCAGTTCCACGGAGTTCTCATTCGAATTCGAATAAGCACTCGCGTCGCTTTCAAAACTCGCAAACTCATTGAGACTGCGTTCATACCCATTGAGCAGCAGTTCGGTTTCGCGATCGTCCGGGAGACGCCCCGTCGCCAGCTCGAACGCAAACGAGAGCTGCATCTCCGGAGTCGCACCACCTTCCTTTTTCATACGCGCCGCGAGGGCACGGGCGGCTTCGACATAGGTGACATCATTGAGTAATGTCAGGGCATGCAACGGGGTATTGGTGATCGACGACTTCACCATGCAAACCTGGCGTGACGAACTGTCGAACATGTTCGGAGGCGATGAGGTCCGCCGCCAGAAGCTGTAGAGACTCCGCCGGTGCAGCTGGGACGGGTCCGTTTGGTGAGGATAGCTGATCTTTCCGAATGAAAAATCCTTCCAGAGCCCTTCGGGTTGATGTGGATAAACCGGCGCACCCCCAATATCCTCTATCAGGAGCCCCGAAACCGCGAGCGCCTGATCTCTCAAAACCATCGCCGGCAATCGATACCTAGCACCACGCGCGAGGAGTCGGTTCTCCGGGTCCCGTTCCTTCTTCTCCGGCGTGATTTTGGAGTCCTGTCGATAGGTCGAACTGGACACCATCAGGCTGATAAGATGCTTCACGTCCCAACCCGACTCGACGAACTCCAGCGCGAGCCAGTCGAGCAATTCCGGATGAACCGGCAACTCCCCCTGAACCCCGAAATCCTCAACCGTCTTCACAATCCCGATCCCGAAAAATTGCTGCCAGATGCGATTCACGGTAACCCGGGCAGTGAGCGGATTCCCGGGATCGACGAGCCACTGTGCCAAACCAAGTCGATTCTTCGGCGCGCCAGGATCCATCGCAGGGAGAAAAGCCGGAGTTCCCGCAGTCACCTTCTCAGTAGGCTGCAGGTAGTCACCGCGTTCAAGAACAAAGGTCTCCCGCATCTTGTCAGCAGGGTTTTCTTCCATGACCATGATTTGAAGAATCGACTCGCCGACTTTCCTCAAATCCGTGCGCGCCCTGTTGATTGACTCACCCAGTTGCTTCCACGCCTCGTTTTGATGATGATCAAACTGAACGAGATAATGATCCGCAATTTCCTGTTTCTGTCTCGCGTTCCGATCCGCCTCTTTTGTTCGCAGAGCACTGGAAACATTTCCGGGGAACCGGGTTCGGTCGACAAGCTCGGCAAGCGCGAAGGTTTCCTCCCACTCCTTCCGTTTCAGGTCGATCGCGGCGATCTGCTTTTCGATCTCGGTCTCGAGCCTCTTCACTTCCGCCTTGAGGCGATTCTGCTCTGCCGTTTGCTCATCGGTCGGCAGCGTCAGAAGCGGTCGTGACAACTGCACCGTCGCTCCGCTCCCGAAAGCACAGCCACTTCCGGAGCGCATGTCGACGCCACCGGACTCGGGGACATTGTTAAAAAAGGCGAAGAACTGGTAATACTCCTCATGCTGAATCGGGTCGTACTTGTGCGTGTGACATTGAGCGCACGCCATCGTCAGCCCAAGCCAGGTCGTTGCCGTCGTATCCACTCTATCAATCACATAATTGATCCGCTGCTCCTCTTTGATCGCACCGCCCTCGCCATTCAACATGTGATTCCGGTTGAAGGCTGTCGCAATGATTTGATCATTACCTGGATTTTCCAGCAGGTCGCCCGCGATCTGCTCAATCGTGAACTGATCGAAGGGCATGTTGTCATTGTAAGCTTTCACGACCCAGTCGCGCCACGGCCACTGATGGCGATTCCCATCCTGCTGAAATCCATTCGAGTCTCCGTAACGCGCTGCGTCGAGCCAGGTCAGTGCCATCCGCTCGCCGTAATGTGGTGAATCGAGAATTCCGGCAATCGCTCCTGATACGGCTTTGTCAGGATTTGAGAGATACTGTTTCTCAAAGTCAGCCAAATCCGACGGAAGCGGAGGAAGCCCCGTCAGGTCGAGTGAAAGCCGTCGCAACAAAGTTCGCGCTGACGCAGGGGGATTCGGCGTGAGATTCTCGTGTTCCAGACGATCGAGCACAAAGGCATCAATGGGATTTTTCACCCAATCGGAATCAGACTGAGGCACCGCCACTCTCTCCGGTGTCATAAAAGCCCAGTGCGGATCGTATTGAGCTCCGTCATTGATCCAAAGCCGCAAAATCTCGCGGTCGGCGGGGCTGAGCTCACGATGCGAATCGGCGGGGGGCATCATCTCATCGGGATCGTCACTGAGGATACGAACCCACACCTCGCTCTTTTCCGCATCACCGGGAACAATTGCCGCGTAGCCACCGAGATCCGCTGTGGCCGCCTCAACGGTATCGAGCCGAAGACCGGCCTCCTGTGTCTTCTCATCCGGCCCATGACAGAAAAAACAGTTCTCCGAGAGAATCGGGCGAACATGATGGTTGAATGAAATCTTCTCCGGAACCGTCGCTGCACCCTCCGGTTTTCCTCCCCTTGGATTCCGACTGTTTGAAAGCGCCGCAGGCCCGCTCAGGGCCACTGCTTCGTCACCAGGGTCATCCAAAGAGAGATTTGCCCTGCGGACAGCCGCTTTTTGATCCTTCCGCGATTCACCCGTCTTCGCCTCCGTGACAGCAAGTGCTTGAGAGTTTTCAGGTCCTGCGGTTTGAGATGAACGGGAGATCAAAAACAGAGCCACAGAGGCGACGAGAGCGCCGGCCGCCGCAAAGTAGCGCCATTTCGGCAAAGCAGCGGGAGCCGTGTCCCGGCCGGGCATCGAGACGACGTTGCGAATCGGCGGCTCAATCCCCGCCTCAAGAAGTTCATGATCCGTGATCGCACCCAGCCCGGCACCGACGAAACAATGATCGCTGAATACAGAGATTCGATCCGGATTTCCCTCGAGCAATTCCCAGAGCCGCTCCCGCTCCCACTCGGTGAGTTCCCGTTCCCCCAGTGCCGCGAGGATGGATTGAAATTCCTGTTCCTGCTCTTCGTGACTCATCCTGATTTGTCGCGTTTGTTGATCAAAAGTTGTTTCTCAACGCAGGTGAGAAGGGTGCGTTTCAGCCGGAAAAGTTTCTGAGCCATCGCATTGCGATTGATCCCGTCGTCATCGGCGAGTTGAGCAAGAGAGCGTTCCTCCTGGTACCGGTTCAGGACGAGAGCACGATGATCTGCCTTCATTTTCCCAAGACAGGTGATCATCGCGGCATGGCGCCTCTCCTCTTCGTCATCTTTGCCGTGTCGTTCGATTACTTGATCCGCGATCTCTTCAAAAAGCGCATCACCCGGTAATTCCCGGTTCTGTTGGCGCGCCAACTTACGCCGGTAGTTCTGAACCTGGTAAAAGCCGATCCGGAATGCCCAGGCGCGAAAATCACCTTCGGGATCGTATTCGTCCCGCTTCTCCCAGAGCACGACACTGGTATCCTGCGTGAGATCTTCCGCCGCTGCCTCGCTACCCGTCAGCGAAAGCAAAAAGGCACGGAGCCGCGGCCTGATCGCTGTCATCAGAGCGTCAAAATCAGGACTGGAGTCGCTGGACTGTTTCAATGGATTCATTCAATCGGGCCATAGCCCGGGGGGTGCGTGAGGTAATTGTCTCCCCACGCGAATCCATTACGGACGTATTCGGGGGATTATCCTACGAATGCCCCAATTGAAACAGTCCGCGTTTCAGTGCCTCGGTCACGGCGTGAGTTCGATCTTTCGCATTCAACTTCGAAAGAATCGACTTCACGTGATTTTTCACGGTGTTCTCCGAAAGGGTCAACTCAGTCCCAATCTCCTTGTTCGCCTTCCCTCGCGCAATCCACTGCAGAATCTCCAACTCACGATCCGTGAGATGCGCGCTCCACTCGCTCTTCGCGAGGAGCAATGAAATCTCGGGCGGTAAATACTGACGTCCCGCCCCCACTTCCCGAATCGCCTTAAGCAATTCGTCGCTGTTTTTGTCTTTCGACACGTAGCCGAGAATCCCCGCTTCAAAGGCACGGCGCACGTCCTCTTCCTGCATGAAGCTTGAAAGCATCAGAATGCGAAACCCTTTCAGCTCAGCGGCGACTTCGATTCCGCTCATGTCGCGAAGACGCAGATCGAGAATGACTACATTCGGCTTGTGTTCGGCGGCCATCGCGATGGCCTCTTCACCACTTCCCGCTTCCGCGACGACGGTGAGATCACTTTCGTCATCGAGAAGGCTCGCAAGACCGCGCCGGACAATAATGTGATCGTCGACGAGGAGAAGGCGGAGGTTTTTGGATGCATCGGTCATAAAATGGGCAGTGGTAAAGTAAGATTGAGTCGGGTTCCCTCGTGAGATGTTTCGACAGAAAGTGCCGCTTCGATTTGTTTGGCACGCTCCTGCATGCCCTGAATTCCGAAGTGCCCCGCCGGCTTAATCTCCGGGTCGAAACCGTGGCCGTTATCACTCACGCAAAAAACGAACTCCTCGTCGGTTTTTCCCGTCGCGATTCCAATGCTGTCCCCGCCACTGTGGCGAATCGCGTTCATGACCGCTTCGAGAAGAATACGATGACAGGCGTAGGCAGTCTCAGCATCGAGGGCAAGATGTTCCGTTTCAAGAGTGTGATGAACAATGAGCCGAAGCTCAGCCTCTTCACATCTCTCACGCGCAATCGCAATGGTCGTCTCAGGGAAATTCAAGGAGTCCGCCGCCGCTGGAATCCGCAATCCGCTCAGCGAATCCCTCGCTTCAGCAAGGCTGTGCTCCACCATCTGACGGGCGAGATCGAGCTTCTCCTTTGCTTTCACGGGATCGGATTCGATGTGATTCTTCACCGAAGCGAGCTGATACCCGACCCCTGAAAATCCCTGCGACAAAGTATCGTGCAACTCACGGGCGATGCGATTCCGTTCCTCCAGAGCCGCATTGGAAACAAGCTGACTCTCGATCAACGCCGTCTGTTTCTCGACCCGGCGTTTCAGTGCCAGGGTCCAGAAAAGCGAAAAGATGAAGACCGCAAGCAATGTGAGGATCGCGATAAAATACCGTTGCGGCGTCCACCACGAAGGCACTTGAAGAACATCGATATCCACCCCCGAGCGGACCGCCAGGGTCACCGAACGCAGTTGCCCCCGCTCGTCCGCGTCGACGAGCTTCACGCCGGTCACCTCAATTTCGCTCCCGACGGTAGGCAGCATTTCCGTATCAAGTTCCTTGGGCAACCGAACCGGAAGAATTTGCTCTTCGAGCTGCAAACTCAACAACCGCCCCTGCTGCTCAATGAGTCGTCCTTTCACTTTCACAAGACGCATTGCCTGACTTCGGGAAAAAGGATCCGTATCCGAAATTGCCTCGACCTCCCCGGTCTGCTCCTCCGACTGAGACAACGAAGCGTATCGAAGCCCCACAAAGAAACCTTCTGTTTTCGGCAACCCCGTGAAGATCATCTGATCTCCGGTTCTCGCCTCATGCGGCTGCAGGGTTCGCACTCTCGCGCCGAACTCGCCTGACTGAGCCACCAGCGTTTGCGCGTCCTCGATCAAAGTCACCTTCGCAACCGTCTGAACCAGGCCCGGCTTCGTCCGCTTCGAATCCCAGCGTCCGATCTCATCGAGGGTCACCTCGGGGATCTGCTTCTGCTGTTCGACAAGCTCCACATTTTTGTGACTCGAGCATACAATATCCGAACCGATGCGTTGTCTGCGGTCATTGAAAAGCGGGGCTCCCGTGCCGCGCAATTTCACCCAGGAACCGACCATTTTTTCCAGCCGCCGCACATCAAACTCACCCTGCTGGTTCCGAAACCGAACCGTGAGGTCATTTTCCCCTGTCACGAGCAACCCCTCCCCCGACGATTTGGAATCCTCATCAAATTCGACGGATACCAGAAGGCCTTCGATCTCGATCCAGCGATTGTCGCCGATCCCGGTTTGAATAAAGTCAGGTCGGAAATTCAAGGGCCGCGGCATTCCTGAACCGCCATGCCTTTTGATCTCATCGACAACGACATACGGACCGTAAAAGCCTCCTGTGACGTTTCCGTAGATCTCAACGGAATCCGAAAGCCGGGGAATCTGATCGGGCGGAACCTCGAAAAACATCCCCCCCGAGCTGTCCTGACCATCGAACCCGGCGGACAAATGAGACGTCACGGTAACTCGCAAAATCACCGGCGGAGCCATCCGGGCCTCTTCATAGCTGAGCTTTCGAATCGCGTCGATACTCCTCAGCGGGCGAACCGATTCCGGACCATCAGCCGCCCACCCGTTCGACGCCAGAATAGCGACAAACAAGCTGACCATCCAAAACGGACCATGACCGGTGAAATTCATTCACCACGAAGGTATCACGAAAACCGTCCCGCGCGACAGGATCACTTCAGGCTCTTTTGAGCCATCGCCTGCCTTCAATCTGCGGTCACGTTCAGGAGTGCCGGATTCCTATTCAGCACCTCCGACCTCGACGGAGATTTCATCGATCTCCACATTGACCCGGGAGATCAGATTCATGATGTCATCATTGGAAAGGTCTGTCGTTTCCTCCAGTGTCGTGAGGAGATGTTCGGTGAAACGCTGAAAGACGGGCTTTTTGATCTTCAAGTGCTGATGGACATGAGCGAGAGGACGCCCCGTGTATTCGGCAGGGCCACCGGTCGCCATTGCAAAAAATTCACGCTGCATCCGCGCCAGTTTGTCCATCGGCACGCCCTCGAAATACGGAGCCAACATCGGGTCTTTGAGGACTCGTTCGTAAAACGAATTGATGAGCTTTTCGATGCCCTCCTCACCGCCGATTCGATCATAGATACTGCCGTCTTCTTTCTTCATAATTCCGGGTCCTTTCTTTCACTCCCTACCAAACCATCAAAGCGATCAGTTGGGCAATCACAATCCGTAAAATCATTGTTAGAGGATATACCGTCGCATACGAAACCGCAGGAGAATCACTCCCCGCCATCCCGGTGGCAAATGCGAGCGCGGGAGGATCCGTCATTGATCCTGAGAGCAAACCCGACAGAGTCATGAAATTCATCCCGTGAACTTTCCGGCAAATCGTTCCGATGATCAACAGCGGCGCCAGCGTGACGACGACCCCGAGCCCCACCCATTTTGCGCCTTCAGAGGTAAAAACCGTCGCAAAAAAGTTCTCCCCTGCCGCCAGTCCAACGCAGGCGAGAAACAGAATAATACCCAGCTCCCTGAGTGCCCGGTTCGTATTCTCCGGCATGTTAACCACAAGCGGTCCAATCCGCCCGAGACGGCTCAATAAAATCGCAACGAGAAGCGGCCCGCCCGCGAGGCCCAACCGCAACGGAGCGGGAAGCCAATCCACTCTCGCTGGCAAAAGCCCGAGCAGAATCCCCAATGCAATTCCCAGAAAAATGGTCGCAAAACTGGTCTCATTCAAACGGTGCACCTGATTACCAAGCAGCTTTGTAACCTCATCGAGACTCGACTTGGGACCCACAATCTGAAGCCTGTCCCCGAACTGAAGATGCAAATCGGGCAGAGCGGTGAAAGCATGATCCTGACGAGTGATCCGCGTCACGGTGACACCGTAGAGTGGATCGAGGCCGAGTTCCTTGAGCGATTTTCCAACCACCTTCTCATTCGTCAAGACGACGCGGCTGAAAGAAACCTCACCCGGTGCCTTCATCAAATCCACTTCCGAGACACTTCCGACGACGCGCCGAAACTGCTCAAGGTGATTGTGTGTCCCAACGGCCATAATGAGATCACCCATGTAGAGTTCGGTCGCCAATCCTGCCGTGAGTGTCTCCGTAGCATCTTTCCGCCGCACCCGGGATACGATCACCTCGGTCTCATGGAGCCCCGGAATCTCCTCGACCCGCAAACCGTCGAGGTTAGGATTTTCCATCACCAGGTTCATGCGCTCCAGCGCCTCAACGCCGGCCATCTGCTCAGAACGAAAGGCTTCAGCCTCAGCCTCGACATTCACTTTAAAGAATCGCTTCAAGAGAAGGAGACTTCCAATAATGCCAACCACCGCAAGAGGATAGGCCGCCGCATAAGCCATCGCAGCCAGTTCCGGCCTACCACCTTCCACCGCAGCGAGAGCCTGCTGCGCCGCCCCTAATGAAGGCGTATTCGTAGTCCCACCTGAGAAGACACCTGCAGCAGCGGCCATCGAGAGCCCCATAGCTCTTGCCCCGATCATGGTAATGACTGCTCCGAGAACAATAATCCCTGCCGCGTAGAGATTCAGCTTGAGCCCCACTTTGCGCAGCGAGGCAAAAAAGCCCCCTCCCATCTGCAGCCCCAGCGAGAAGACGAAGAGAATGAGACCGAATTCTTTGATAAAATGCGCCACGTGTGGATCGGGGCGAAAGCCAAAATGAGAAATGATCAGGCCGGAAAAGAGGACCCCGGCAATTCCCGGCCGAATCCCGCGAATCGAAATTCGCCCAATCCCGATACCGACCAGAGCGACAACACTCATGAGCAGCAAATCAAGTGCCACCGGGTGTGCCTCGCGCCACCCCTGCCAGGTTTCTGCCATCTCTGGAATCATCATCCAGATGCATAGGCACATTTCATGCCAGAGCAAGAGACGATTCCTCCAAGTCTCCCTCTCTGACTCCGGCAGCCACGCCCTCTCTGCGGCTCAATTTATGACGAGCCCCCCATGCCTATTGAGATGCAACGACTTTGGGAGCGATGACAACAACACCCTTTTCAATCCTCGCTTCGAAACCGGAAAGCTCAGCGGTGTAACGAAGCACCTCCATCAAGGGCACTTGAGTCAGGGTAAAAGTGATCCCGGGTTCCTCCCCGGCGGCAGAATCAGGAATGTAGACAAAATTAATCCCGCGCTTTTTCGGAGCCGGCTCACTCGTATCCAGCTGACTGGAATAGGCTCGCATCAGGTCGATCGCATCACTCAAAGGGACACTGGAGAACTCCACCCCCGGGACCACCATTTCACGCAACTTTTGAGCAACCGCTTTATCGGCAGCCGAAGGCTTCGTCGGCCTCCTCGTCCATTCTTCCGCCTCACTGAGCATCACGGCGTGCTGATCGATTTTGATATCAAGCTTTGCCATTTCCAAAAGAAACCAAAGCGCCTGCCCCAGCGAAACATTCTGCAGCTTCAGGGCAATGGGTAGATTTCGAAGCTCGTCGTCACCGTTGAGAATAAAATTCACCCCTCCGGAAGGACTTCCTGAAATCTCAGCGCTGCCCGCCTGTAGAAAATCCAGGACCTCGTGCAGGGCCGCGTCATTGAATTCTATGGATGGAAAAATGATCGACTGAAGCTTTTGCGCGGGACTCTGCGCATCACAAAAGGTCGCAGAGGAAATGAAAACTAAGAGGAGGAACCACCGAAATCGCATGCCTCCAGAAAACCATAGTTCGTCTTTCTTTTACAAGTCCGAACGCCCCTTAAATCCCACCAGACAGGGTTAGGTGATGCATTCAACAGGGTTGGATTTCCTCTGTTTTCCAAAACAATCCCGGCCCGGAGAACCCGTCCGCTTCTTTCAAAATTCCCGGTCCGGAGGTTTCACTTCGGGCATTCACGGGTAAAGTCCCCCTTTATGGCTACGATTCCCTCACAACAAATCCTCGATTCACTCAACTGGCGATACGCGACGAAGGTTTTCGATCCCGAAAAGAAGATCAGCGACGAAGATTGGAGCGCTCTCGAAGAATCCCTCGTTTTGACACCATCCTCCTTCGGCCTCCAACCCTGGGAATTCATCATTGTTGAGAACCCTGAAATCAGGGAGCAACTCGTCGAATTTTCCTGGAATCAACGCCAGGTTGCCGATGCATCGCACCTTCTCATCATCGCAATTCGCACCGACATCGACGAGAACTGGGTCGACCATTTCGTAGGCCGTATCGAAGAGATTCGCGGCGATCAGGGATCCTTTACCGGCTACCGCGATATGATGGCAGGTTTCATCACCAACCTGGACGAAGACGGACGAAAGCAGTGGGCCAAGCAACAGACCTATATTGCGCTCGGCCAGTTCATGACCTGCGCCGCGCTCATGGAAATCGACGCCTGTCCGATGGAAGGTTTCGTGCCCGCCAAATACGATGAGATTCTGGGTCTGACAGAGCGGAACCTCACCGCATCCGTTCTTTGCCCCGCAGGCTACCGCGCCGACGGGGACAAATACGCGCAACTCCCCAAAGTCAGATTTTCCAAAGATCAGATGATCTCCCGGATTTAAGGAGTTCGCATCTGACACCGATTACAGCCTTGCCCTGAAAATCCGCCTGTGAAACGATCTCTTCGAGAGCACCTTTCGAAGAGACAGGGCACAATGAAAAAATGATCACTCCCGACACGGATGAACAGTTCATGCGACTCGCGATCGATCTCGGGTTTCACGGCCTCGGGATGACGAGTCCGAACCCCGCGGTCGGAGCCATCGTCGTTCGCGAAGGAGTCGTCATCGGCGAGGGCTGGCACAAGAAAGCGGGAGGACCTCATGCCGAAGTCCATGCGATCCGTGACGCCCACGAAAAGCACGGCCCTGAAAGCACCCGGGGCGCTACGATCTACGTCACCCTCGAACCCTGCTCGACGCACGGGCGAACCCCGCCCTGCACCTCGGCAATTCAGGACGCCGGAATCTCACGGGTCGTAGTCGGCTCGACCGATCCGAACCCCGATCACGTTGGAGGCGGCTTCGACCTTTTAAGAACCGCCGGTATCGAAGTCGTCACAGGCATCGCCGAAAAAGAAGCCGATCATCTGCTCCGCTTTTTCCGTAAACACATCACGACGGGCCGCCCCTGGGTCATAGGCAAAACCGCCGCAACTCTGAGCGGACACACCACGCTGCCACAAGGCGAAGGACAATGGATCTCCTCCCCCGCTTCGAGGGAAGACGTTCAGCGTATCCGCCGTCAATGCGACGCCATCCTCATCGGCGGCGAGACCTTCCGAATCGACAACCCGTCTCTGACCCTCCGTGGCAAATGGGCCGAAGGCCGGGACCAGCCCCGCCGCATCGTTCTCTCCTCCGATTCCCAACTGGTTCAAACGCATCATCTTTTCACTGATGAGTTTCGCGATCGCACCACCGTGCACGCCGGCGTCACCCTCCTGGAATCTCTAACCCAGCTGGGGGCAGAGGGAGTTACTTCCGTCCTTCTCGAATCCGGGGGACGACTTCTTGCCCACGCCCTTGAGGAAGGCCTCATCGACGAGCTCGTCCTCTACCTCGCGCCCATCATCGGGGGAGGAGGCAGCAAGACGATCCCCGTTCAGGACTTTGCGGCCCGACTCGACGATGTCGATGTAACCATGTCAGGCCCCGACATTCGTATTATTGGCTATCCGGCCTGTTTGAGTTGAATACAGCAGTGACCGGTTCGTCACACATTGATTCGTCTGTCTCATTGCTTAATTCTCTCCGGACCGATAGATTGTTCCAGAAACTGACCGCTCAGAATGAAAATCGCTTCAATTTCCCTGCTTCTCCTCACTCTGATCATCCCGCACGGGGGCAAAAGCGAAGAGTCCGCGATCTCACTCGACCTCATCAACGACGCCGTCGCTTTCCTCGCGGGGACTGAGCTGCCCCACCAGACAGATCATCCTCTCACGAAAACAAATTCGTGGGCCACTCACGTCAAGACACTCGACGCTGAATTCGAGAGCCACCGGGAACGGGTTTTGTTCCCCATGAGCGAATGGTCCAATGCAGAACTTACTCCGGAGCTGACGATTGACTCGACGGTTCGCTACATGTTCAGCGGACCGGATATTCTGCACGCTTTTCACATGTTTCCCTCCGCTGATACCTTCGTTCTCTGCGGACTCGAACCGGTCGGTGAGATCCCCGAATTGAACGAGCTCTCGGCTGGCAATGCGGGACGCGCCCTCGGGGAAGTCCGCAATGCTCTCGGCGAAATCATCAATTTCAGCTTCTTCCGAACCAAGGACATGAAGGACGATCTCCAGTTCTCCACCTTCCACGGAACGACACCCATCATGATGATTTTCCTGACCCGTTCCGGTCAGTATATCAAAGGGGTCGACTTCCTCAAACTGAACGAAGACGGCACCCTCACCTCAAAGGGCCTCGATGCCAAAGGAGCCGACGGGGTTAAAATCGAATTCTCCCCCCTTCGATTCGAGAAAAAGAAGACACTCTACTATTTTTCATCGGATCTCTCCGACGGGGGCTTCCCGAAAAGCGGTTTCAAAACCTGGCTTGAAGGCCTCCCGAAAGGAAATGCCTATCTCAAAGCGGCCTCCTTCCTCATGCACGAAAGCTATTTCAAAGAGATTCGGAACCATCTCCTCGATCACAGTGTTCAGATCGTTGAAGACGATTCCGGCATCCCCTTTCGACACTTCAAAGCCGACCTCTGGTATGCCGATCTTTTCGGAACCTACACCGGCCCGATCGACCTCTTTTCCGAACACTACCAATCGGACCTTCGCGCTGCCTACCGGGCCCGCCAGCGCCCTCTCGCCTTCGGAACCGGTTACAAATGGAGAAAAGGGGAATCCAATTTGATGCGATTTGTGAGACAGGATGCGCTCGCTGAAATTGAGGAGAAAGCGAAAGAACTACCTGAAGTAAAACCGGAAACCGGAACGCCTGCCGCGACCGGAACACCCGCTGCGACCGAAGCCCCGGCTGAGACAACGGAACCATCTGCCGAAACCGGCGCGCCGGCAGAAGAGGAAACTACTGAGCCTGCTTCCGCCCTTTAAAAAGCCCCGGAAAAAGCGGCTTAATCTTTCGTTTTTGCGGTTCCGGCTCCGGAGCCGCCGCAGCATCAGCAAAAAGGATCCGCAGAAAATCGAAATCTCTGAACTCATGCCCCGGCTTTCCGTGATGGACCACGATCAGGTCCATCGATGGAACGAGATACAGTCTCTGAAAGGTCGAACCCAGGGAGACCACCAGGTCCGCCGGAGCCCCCTTCGCGAGACAGGCATCGCTCCAGTTCTCCGGCATCGGATCGAGCTCAAGATCCTCTTCGACATCCACTTCGCGGGAATTGCTTTGAGGGGCATAGCCGTTCAGCCAGAAGCACAACCCGAAAGCCGGATTGATCGAAGTGCCGCGAAAACACTCGGCGAGGCTGTCCGTTTTCACGAGGGTCCGGCCTTTGGCCACCCCGCCTGCATTGATGAATTCGCCGAACTTGAGCCACTCTTTCCCCGTCATGTACATCCCCGCCGATGGAATCGGATTCCCGGCAGGATCCTCACGCCACCGGCTCATTTTGATTCCGAGCGGACCAAGCAGTTTCTTTTCCAGATACTGCTCGTAGCTCATTCGCTTCGATTTCAATTTCCGCCGCAGGATTTCACAAAACGCGTTGATGTGCCCCGGACCGTAAACAAAGCTCTGCCCCCGGTCGCGGGTTGCATCGAGCGAGACCGCGAGGGTGATTCTATCCGCCGACGACCTCCCGTAGATTTCCTCGAATCCCGTTTCGAGACCCGAGGTGAAATTCAACAGATCACGAATTCGGATCTCGCTCTTGCGTGGATCGCCGCGCCACTCCTCCAGCGTGTCGGAAGCCTTATCGTCGAGTTTGAAAAGCCCGTCCTCCTGCGCCATCACCCCGAGCACTCCGAAAAAGGACTTCGTCCCCGAATAGATATGCAGGGGAGCGCCGGAATACCCGTTGTAGTAGTTTTCGTAGCGCAACTGCCCACGCTCCTGAACGATCATCCCGATTCCGTTGTGGGACGCCGAGTATTTCTGCGCCGCCTCGATCGAACTCGACGCGAGCTGAGACAGACCTGTTACGGGGAGATTCAAAACAGCGAGAGAAAAAGTGATCAATCCACCTTTCACAAAGAAGCGAAGCATCATCCACAGTCTCATATTTTCGCGATCGACGCCAGTACGGGCAGACGCCTTTGATTCAGCTCAATCGTCGTCCTCCCGCGCCAAATTACCACGCAAAAATGCCATTGAGGCTCCTCTATGCCCACTTGCGATTTTCAGGTTTCACCGCATCGTTTCGCATGATCAAATTTCTCCACACTCGCATCCGGGTCAGTAACATCGATGCCACGACCAAGTTCTACGAAAAGCTGGGGTTCAAGCTCACACGCCGCACCGACAAATCCCCTGCCGGGAATGAACTGGCCTTCCTCGAACTCGAAGGAAATGATCACTTTCTCGAACTTTGCTACTCCCCTGACTTCAAAGTCGACTTCCCTGAAGACCTCATGCACACCGCTGTCGGTGTCGAAGACATCATGGAATATTGCGACAAGCTCGAAAAGGACGGCGTCGAAATCTGGCCCGAAGACTGGCGCGAAGCGTTCCCTTCCGGTGCCAAGTCAAAAATGGCGTTCGTGACCGATCCCGACGGCTACGAAGTCGAGATTCTGGAGCGATAGATTCGTTATTTTTATAAAAAAAGGGCTACCCGCACCTGTTTTATAGCAAATCTGACTATCAATGCCGATAAGTTTTTAATTTTTGTTAAATAAATTTGCGAATTTATCTCTGTGATCGTAAGTTACTGCTCCGTTCTTGAATCATCCCACTTCATGAAAAAACTTGTTCACGCCCTCACGGCAGCCAGTCTTCTCTGTATTTTCATTGCACTTCCCGCCTGCAATACCACCTCCACTTCATCGAGTTCCAAGAGTCAAATTTGGGAACGCGAAATGGGAGCGATTGCCGACGTTCCTTTGAATCCGAATGACGCCAACAAGGAGCTGAACCTGAAAGTGGATCTCATTGAGAAAGGGAAATACGGTCGTCGTCTCTTCCGCAAGCTGGATCCCAAATACATCACGATTCACAGCACACAGAACTACACCGGCGACGCCTATGCCCACGCCAAAGCCCTGAAGCGGGGCGCCCTCCGCGGCGGAGTTTGTGGTTACCTTTGCTGGCACTTCACAGTTCAGGACGACACCGTGATTCAGCACATTCCCACGGACGAGCGTGGCGAGCACGCCGATTTCGACGGCCCCGGTAACACTTATTCGATCGGCATTGAAATGTGCGAGCACAACGGAAACAACCAGCTCGCAACAATGGATCGCACCGCGAAACTGGCCGCATCATTGATGTATCATCACAATATTCCGATTGAGAACATTCGTGCCCACTACCACTGGCCGCGTGAGGGATATGACACTCCCAACAAAAACTGCCCGCATTTCCTCATGGAAAACGGACAACCCGGAGGCACCTGGCGCTGGTTTGTCGGACGCATCAATCGTCACCATCAAAAACTCGTGAAATTTGATGCTCAAGTTCGCGAACAGGAGGAAAAACAGAAAGAAGAAGAACGACGCAAGCGTATGGTCCATCAATTCATCGACCGTCTCGGAAATCGCGTCACTCAATGGATCGGCCTGAGCTGATTCTTTTGCGCCGGTTGCGTTTGCGACAGGAAACGGTAATATTGGCACCTGCCGAAAATCAAACACCCACCCACCAAGGGATCATGTTTCTGAAATCTTCCAGCCTCTTCACCGTTTTTCTCGCGGCATTGCTCCTCTTCTGCAGTTTCGATCAATCCGCTGAGGCGGCACTCGATCCAAACGACGAATACATCCTCGTATCGGGCGGCCCGGCACTTCGCTACTGGGAGAACTACCGCCGCGAAGCACACAGACACGATCAATGGTGGGGCAATTTCATCCGCACAGCCCGCATTCGCGTGCAACAGCTTCAGAAGGCGACAAACGACCAGATCAACATCACCTGGCTCGTCTATCGCCCCGGTTACGTTTCCCGCGAGAAAGAGGACGGTGATCCACTCATCGCCAACATCGAGAGCGTTCGCGACAAATACAAAATCAAGCTGGTCTGGTACGACACCACCGATCAGCTCATCAACTACCTCAACGCCGGCCAGAATCGCAAGCAGGTCAAGGTTTCAGGATTTGAGTATTTCGGCCACTCCAACAAGTACTGCTTCGTCCTCGACTACAGCAATCACATCCTCGGGGCCTCGAAAGTGTTTCTGCACCAGCGTGACATCAGGAAAATCGATCGCAAGATTTTCGCCAAAGGTGCCTACTGCAAAAGCTGGGGCTGCCACAGCGCTGAGTCTTTCACCAAAGAGTGGAAGCGCCAAACCGGCCAGAAAATGATCGGTGCGATCGGCAAAACGGACTACTCCGAGACGTGGCGCCAGATGCTCCCCTTCGTCTCTCCGGGTGGACGCTGGAGCAGCTAGCGTGAACTAGAGGTCCAGAGCCATCGCGATATCACATCGCGGTGCGAGGTGCTCCGGTTCTATTCGTTTGAAGCCGTAGCTTTCGTAGAGGGCGATCGCCTCCTTCAACGCCGACGCTGTCTCGAGCGTCATTCGCCGGAACCCGAGTTCACGGGCCCTCCCGAGGCTGTAATCAAACAGCTGTCGCCCGAGGCCTCGACGATGATATTCAGGGTCGAGATACATCTTTCTCAATTCACAGATTCCGTCTCCCGAGTTGTGAATCGCGACTGTTCCGATGATACGCCCCTTATCGAGCAGGACCGAAAAATCTCCCCCGCAGTCAAAATAGTGCCCCTTTAGATCGTATAGATCCGCATCTGTATCTTCAGGCGAAGGTTTCAGCCCGTATGCCCCGAGAATACCGAAAACAAGCTCACGAATCGCCGTTTCATCATTGGCTGTGGCACATCGAATCGTCATTTTTGAAAAGGGTTATTTCATTCAGCACCTGAGAGGGAGTCCGGAGTTCCCTGATAATCAAGGCCCTCCGGAACCGGGTCGCAGGTCGTCACGTCCGGTTGAGAATACCTTCCCCCCGAACCGGGGAAAACCCGATTTTTCATCTTTTCAGATGTCTGTGCCGCTCAATCGGAATATGGTCAATTACCATCCGACCTTATTATGTTTGATACAGCCGAGCTTGATCGCAAAGTTTCAAAAGAAGACTACGCCGAAAAGGCCCCTCCTCTGAGGCAGCAACTTCTCGAGACCCAGGTTGCCCTGAGAAAGGCCCCCTTCCCCGTCATCGTCCTTTTCGGCGGAGTCGACGGTGCGGGAAAAAGTGAGACGATCAATCTCCTTCACGAGTGGCTCGACCCCCGCGGACTCATCGCCCGGGCCTACGGAAAGCCGACCGAAGAAGTGGCGCAGCGCCCGCCCTTCTGGCGCTACTGGAGAGACCTCCCCGCATTCGGCCGTATCGGTTTCTTTCTCAGCGCCTGGTACTCAGACCCCATTCTCAACCGGGTTTATAACAAAACATCTGACGCGGAATTCGACGAGGAACTCGACCAGATCCTGAACTTTGAGAAAGCTCTCACCGACGACGGTGTCCTCATCGTGAAGTTCTGGATGCACCTGGGTCGCGATGCGCAAAAAGAACGCTTTCAACAGCTCGAAGAGGATCCTCTCACGAGCTGGCGTGTAAAAGAGAAAGACTGGGAGAACTGGGAAAAGTTCGACGATTTCACCGAGGCGAGCGAAAGAGCCATCACCAAAACGAGCCGCGGCCAGTCCCCGTGGCATATCGTCGAGGGAGCCGATGAGCGCTACCGGACACTCTCAGTCGCCGGAACCCTTCTCGAGCGTATTCGCCGCCACATTCAACAGGCAATGCCATCCGGGAATGAAGCAAAAGCTGCCAAAATAGAAACGGAACCCATTTCCGATCTCTCCTACAATCCCACCCCGGGAGTCACGATCCTGAGCCAGCTCGACATGACCCTGAGTTTGCCCAAACCGGAGTATGCCGAACGACTCGAGGAATTGCAGGGTCGTCTCAATCAGCTTTCCCGTCAGGCGCAGGATGCCGGAATCTCAACCGTCATCGCCTTTGAAGGATGGGACGCAGCCGGAAAAGGCGGCGCGATCCGCCGAATTATCCCCGGGCTGGATTCACGACTTTCACAGGTCATTCCCATCATGGCACCGACAGCCGAGGAATTTTCCTACCACTACCTCTGGCGTTTCTGGCGTCACATTCCTCTCGCCGGACGTGTCACCATCTTCGACCGGTCGTGGTATGGCCGGGTTCTCGTCGAACGCGTCGAGGGCTTCGCCACCGAGGACGAGTGGAGACGCGCCTACGCTGAGATCAATGACTTCGAAGCACAGCTCGTCGGCAATCGAACTGTCGTTTGCAAGTTCTGGATGAACATCACCAAGGAGGAACAGGGCCAGCGATTCGAGCGCCGCAAACAGCTCCCCCATAAAAAGTGGAAACTCACCGAGGAAGACTGGAGGAACCGTGAAAAATGGGACGCCTACGAAGCAGCCGTCAATGAAATGGTCGAGCGCACCAGTACCTTCCGGGCCCGCTGGACTCTCGTCGAGGCCAACGACAAACGCTACGCCCGAATCAAAGTGCTCGAGACGATTTGCAACGGATTGGAAAAGGAATTGGCAAAGGAAACTACCTGACCACGCCTACTCCCCGGTGCTCCTGTCACCCTACCGGAGAATCAACACCTTGAACTCAGCCCGGGCGGTCTGATTGCCGCTGGAAGTGAAAGTCCAGTCAGGGTTCTTTCCGGGAATCTCACAACTGCCTATCCCTAGATCACAGTTCCTGCCGGATCCGAATTTATTAAAAGCGATCACGGTCTGCTTTTTCTGCCAGTTGTGGATCTGCATACAGCTGTAACCCGGCGACGCATCCGGGCTGATCTGATCTCCGAAATCGAACAGCTTGTTATCGCCGCCCTCAATGCCGGTCTGGTTTCCGGGGCCGTAATTGCAGTCCCAGAACTCGATGTTACAACCTTCCGGGAATTGACCGGCGGCGACATTTCCGGCGTTGGTTTTCACCGTCACCCCCGTCACTTTCTGCTGAAACCGTGCCCCGCTTCCTTTGGTAGGCACACCCAATTTTTTCAGATCCGAATCGAAGGGATCCATGCTCACAAAGGCGTAGGTGATTTTCCCTTCCATATCCTGTGTCGCAAGAAAGTAAGCGACCTTTTTGACGGGGCCTTGCAGTTTTGTTGAATTGTCCACCTCATAGACAAAGTCCTCCCCACCGACAAGCGTGGCTTTCAAGGGATCGAAGGCATAAAGCAATTCGTAATTACCGGCCTCTTCGGGGAGTTGTTTGGCGAAGGTATTGAAAGGCGGGATCGAGCCGAACCGGAACGGCGTCGCAGGGAGGTTACCTTTGTTGATGAGATTCGCTGCGCCGATCGGCCCCCCGGGATCGATCGGATTGTTGGCCCAGGCGTAGTGGATCAAGTAGGGCTCAGGAACGTCCTCACAACTCACGACCACCTTGTTTTCCCCCTCGATCATTGCTTTGGCAGGGTAGGGAACGCCATCATCACCACTGAGAGCAAAACCAACCAGAGTCTCACCGTCACGGACACTCAGAGGAGCGCCCCCGGTCTCAAAAGTGACGACGGCTTTCCCATCACTGAATTGACAATCTTCAGGAATCGGACCGGACCAGGCGAAGCCCTCTTTGCCATAGGTCTTGTGCAGGGCAAGGCGCCCGAGACGATCTCCGACGTCCTGCTTGTTCGCGGGGTGAATATCGTCCGCTTCACCGATATCAATGGTAATCGCGATGCCGGTGTTGGGCACGTTCTGCCCTACACGAATAAAGGCTTCGCGAGTCTGAGCCCAACCGCTATCCTCGACCGCCGATTTCCAGGGACTCATGAAATTAGGCAGCTGGACGGCATAAAAGGGGAAGTCATAGCCCCAGTCCTTACGCCAGGATTGGATAAGGTTGGTCAACATCACTTGATAGTGAGCCCCCTGCCCCGAGTTGTGTTCGCCCTGATACCAGATCGCCCCGCGAATCGCGAAGGTCCGGATGGGATGAATCATCGAGTTGTAGAGATTGGCGGGATAGTTCCGGTTGTCGTGGGGCTGACCTTCCTTGCGGGGTTTGCGAGGTGCATTGCCCTGCTTGCCGCCAGCAACCCACTCCTCGTATTTGACCTTATATTCTTCAGTCTGCTTATCGAAGAGGGCCTGCTCCTTTTCAGGCGTGTATTCCGCGTCACGCTTGTCCCAATTCTCTTTGATGCGCTGAGCCACTTCGTCATCCTCCTGCCCCCACAAGGGAGTCCACGCCTCCACACCGGTGCCGCCCCAGGAAGAGTTGATCAGACCGATCGGAACCTTCAGATCCTCTTGCAGCTTGCGACCGAAATAATAGCCGGCAGCGCTGAATCCCGGAACACTCTCGGGCGAGCACGGCACCCAGCTCGTAACACGCACCAGCTCCTCAACCGCTTCGTTCCGGGCATCATTTTGCACTGTAAAGAGCCGAATCTCAGGGTGATTCGCGTTCGCGATTTCCTCTTTGGAATTGTTCGAATTCGCCACGCTCCACTGCATGTTCGACTGCCCCGAACACAGCCAGACTTCGCCCGACAACACGTTGGTCAATTCGACCTTATTGTTGCCCTGAATCGTAATCGTGAATGGACCACCTGCAGGAGGTGTATCCAGCTTCACCCGCCAGCGTCCGTCGGCATCAGCAGTGGTTTCCGCTTTGGCTCCCCACGAAGCCGAAAGTGCCACTTTCTCCCCGGCGTCAGCGGTTCCCCAGAATGGTGCCTCGGTATCGCGCTGAACCACCATGTTGCTGGCGAAAATCTTACCGACCGTGACATCGGCATTCGCCTGGCCGACGACAGAGAAGGCGAATAGAGAAAGGACAAGTGCTTTGATAGCGGAGAGCTTCATTGGATTTAAAGGCGTAGTAAAATTCACAGGAGCGACCGTAGGAGGCAGCGCTTCCGCGGTCAAGGTGACTACATGCGGAAAGAATTCCCCTGACGTTATCTAAAAAGAGCTAAAAGAACCGTGAAAAGGAGAACGCCTGATCGCGCCTACTTTCCCGTCCGCCTGTGGCTGAAAAGCCAGAGATAGAATTCCGGATCTGAATAGGGACGCCGCGCCGCATCGTGCCCGAGGTCATCATAAACAATCAATTCAGCCTTTGTTCCTCCTGCGTTTTTGATCGCCTTGAGAATCATCTCGCCCCGATCCGCCGGAACGGTTTTGTCCAGCGCACCATAATAAGTTTTCATGGGAAGCGTTGCGAGATTCTTTCCCCACAAGTCCAAATCAGGAGTGATATCCTTTGGACCGAGCGCACCGAGTCCGCCCACGGTGGGAGCTATCGCCGCGAAACGCCCCGGATTGACTCCGGCCCAGGCATAGGTCCCATACCCGCCCATGCTGTTACCCGTCAGATAGACGCGCTCGGGATCAATGGGAAACGTCTTGAGAAGATGATCTAAGAGGACATCAAGATCAGCCGGAATCCAACCGCCTTTGGCCCCCTCCTTAGCAGGACTCTTCGATGCCTGTGGCCCGACAACAATGGCCTCAATCCCCGCTTGATCGACCGCCCTCGCAAATCGATTGGAAAAACCTCTTATCTTTTCGATATCCAGCCCCGGATCACCGCCGCCGTGGAGAACAATGAGAAGCGGGAGTTTCTCCTCCCCGGTTGCAAGTGCCTCCCCGAAGACAAGAAAGTCCGGATTGAGCGAGATCGTTTTCGCCGCCTCCGCTTCGGGCAAACGATAAACATTCGAACCCTTTTTAACTTGGCCCTCTGAACTGACCGCGAATGAGAGAAAACAAAACAGGAGGACCGAAAAACATTTCATAATCGCGGAGCATAATGACAGGTACACATCAAATCGACACAAATTCTGCCCCGGGGTATGCACAGGGAACAGCACTAGGTCACAGCCCCGTCCTCATCACGCTTTTCGATATTCGCGAAGGCGGAATGGTGCGCGGCCCAATATAAAGCCGCCGCCGGAACACTGAATCCCAGCACAATTAGAAACCACCAGAAGGACCCTGCGAATCGGAGATTGTAGCCATTTTCCACCAGCCGAATCGCGTCCAACCAGACCCCGAAAGACAATATCAACCAGGCGAGGCCGAGTATGCCGGCGTAGATCACCGCCAATAGTTGAAGCCAATCAGGAAGAGGAAAGTTATAATCGAATTTCATTCACGAGCCGGTTAACACCAGCCTACGGAGCTTGGTGCCCGCGAGTCAACATTCCAAAACAGCTGCCTCAAAGCAATTCACTGTCGATGAGCCATTCCTTAAACCGGTCGACCCACTTGCCCGCCGCATTGGTCGAGTCAGGGCGATACCCGAATCCATGACCGGCATTCGAGTAAATGTGAAGCTCCGCCTTCACGCCGACTTCCTTGTATTTCAAATAAACCGACGCCATGCCCTTGGCGATGTCAGGACGATCGCCGTATCCACAGGCAATAAAGACCGGAGGCATGCCCTCTTCGACGGTAAAAGTATCGGATTTACCCGGATAAATCAGTCCCTGAAAATCGGGGCGGCTGCTCACTTTCTCAATCGGATCGGTCGCTTTCGGATCGCCCGCTTCCGGCCACATCGCTGCGTAGGCCGCGAGTTCGCCTCCGGCGGAAAACCCCACGATTCCGATCCGGTCGGGGTTGATATTCCACTCTTTCGCGCGGCTTCGCACCGTCCGAATCGCCCGACGGGTGTCGTCCATCGCATCCCCTTCGAGCGTGTAGGGAGTGCCCTCTTCGTTGGAGAGACGGTATTTGAAAAGGAAAGCGGCAATGCCCTGATCGCGAAACCACTCGCACAAGGCATAGCCCTCGTGCCCCACGCAAAGCTTCCGGTGACCGCCGCCCGGGCAGACGATCACCGCCGTGCCCGTCGCCTTGTCCGCATCGGGCAAGTAGGGTGTCAGAGACGGATTGTGAACATTCGTGATATTCGTGCCCTCAACCTTCTCCGCCTCACCTTTCCGCGCCTCTGAGCCCGGAGCGCCGTCCCTCCATAGAGGTATCTCCGAAGGGGTATCAGCGCCATGCAACGGAGCCAATACAGTGAAAATCAGGGTGAGAGCAAAAAGAAGCGGTGATTTCATGTGAGTCGAAAGTGTCGGCGGAACTTCTTCAAATGACGCCCCCATTTCAACCCGCAACTCTACGGATAGAAGCCTCATTACAGATCGATTCCGCACCCTTTCAACCTCCCCCGCACCGACCTGACAGGGTTAAGTTCGACACTCAACCCTGTTGAGAATCACTCCCAAATGCTCACGCAACACCTCGGGGAGGGTCTTTTTTGCAACAAAAGGGTGATTTTTGCCAATTTCGTGGTCTCATTTTGTCGATAATCGGTGATCTTGCCGGTAATTCGAAACCAACCGGCTACGGCCCTGACATCATGCAGTTCGACGAACTCAAAAAGCTTTACGATCTTCCCTTTTTCGACCTGATCCAACGATCACGAAAAGTTCACGAGGCCAACTGGCCCGAGAACGAAGTTCAACTTTGCACGCTTCTCAGCATCAAGACAGGCGGTTGCTCCGAGGATTGCTCCTATTGCGCACAGTCAGCCCGCTACACCACCGAAGTGGGTGCTGAGCGACTCATGGAAAAGTGCGATATCATGGAGCGCGCCAAAGAGGCTCTCGAGAACGGCTCAACCCGTTTCTGTATGGGCGCTGCCTGGAAGGGCGTTCGCGACGGAACGAAGCGTTTCGATCAGGTCCTCGACATCGTTGAAAGTGTCAGCGAACTCGGCATGGAGGTCTGCACCACACTCGGCGAACTCGGTGAAGTCGAAGCACAAAAGCTGAAAGAGGCTGGTGTCACCGCATACAATCACAACATCGACACCTCTCCTGAGCACTACAAGAACATCGTTTCGACGCACACCTTTCAGGACCGGCTCAATACACTTCGCCACGTTCAGGACGCGGGGATGTCAGTTTGCTCCGGCGGGATTCTCGGCCTCGGCGAATCAACCGATGACCGCATCAAAATGCTCGAGATCCTCAGCAATTTCAATCCTCAGCCCGAGAGCGTTCCGATCAACTCACTGGTTCCGATTCCCGGCACGCCGCTCGCGGAATCCCAGGGCGTTGATTCGTTCGAAGTCGTTCGCATGATCGCGATCGCCCGTATCGCTATTCCCAGGGCGAAAGTCCGTCTTTCCGCCGGTCGCAAGCAAATGAGCGAAGAGCTCCAAACCCTTTGTTTCTTTGCCGGTGCGAACTCCATTTTCTACGGAGACAAACTGCTTACAACGGGGAATCCTCAGTCACAGGCGGATTTGAATCTTCTCAAAAAGCTGGGCCTCGAGCCTCAGAAGCCAAACCGCGGACAGGATTCGCCGGAAGCGGAAGACACCCGTCCCCGCGAGCCCGCTCTCGCCTAGATTGGCGGAGCAACCCGAAGTTCAAACGTCTAATTTCTCATGAAGTGGCGTTGCGCAGATCACACCTTCGACTTTTCGAAGCGGGGTGAGATCATGGGCATTCTCAACGTCACTCCGGATTCTTTTTCCGATGGCGGACGCTATGACTCGGTTTCCGCCGCCGTCGAACGGGCCCTGATCCTGATCAGCGAGGGCGCCGCCATCATCGATATCGGCGGCGAGTCGACCCGTCCCGGAGCACCCGAAGTCTCCGGCAAAGAGGAGTGTTCCCGCGTCATCCCCGTGATCGAAGCGCTAACCCGATCGAATCCTGAAGTGATCATTTCGATCGACACCTCCAAACCCGAAGTTGCCGAAAAAGCCATCGATGCCGGAGCGAAAATCATCAACGATGTGACCGGTTTTCGTGATCCTGAGATGATCGCACTCGCCGCGAAAACGGGTGCCGGGCTCGTCGTCATGCACATGCAGGGCACCCCGCGAACAATGCAGGCCGCGCCCGTCTATGACGATGTCGTCGCTGAAATCAGAACCTTTTTCTCGGAGCGCCATGCTTCCTTCATCGAGGCTGGTGTCGCCCCCGAAGCCATCGTTTATGACCCCGGAATCGGATTCGGCAAAACACAGGAGCACAATCTCACCTTGCTGAAGCATCTTGATCAACTCACGGTCGAAGGCCGACCGCTCCTTCTCGGTGTTTCACGTAAATCGTTTATCGGAAAAGCGATCGGTTCCGATTCCATCGAAGACCGCGAATGGCCCACCGTGGCGATCACCTCCCACGCGCGGGAGCTCGGAGTCCCCCTCCATCGCGTCCACAGTGTGAAGCCCAACTTTGAAGCGCTCCGGATGACCGAAGCAATGCTGAAGTAATTTCGCTACCAGGCGGTCCAGCCACCGTCGACGGTGAGGTTCTGCCCTGTGATGTAACTTCCCGCGTCACTCGCGAGAAGAAGTAGAGCGCCCTTGAGCTCATGTGGTGCCCCCATCCGGCCCATTGGTGATTTCGACTCGAGTCGCTCCTTGAGAGCCTCCGAAACACCGGTGCCCGGAAAGGGCCCGGGACTGAGGCAGTTCACCCTGACATTGTCACGCGCCCAGTAAACTGCGAGATGACGGGTCATATGGATAATTCCCCCTTTGAGAGCATGGTAGGAGACAGGGCTCGCTGCACAAATATCCTCATAGGCATCCGGATAGGAAGCGACCTGACCATACATCGATCCTATCATCACGATATTACCGGGCGCCTTTCGCTCCACGAGATGGTCCCGCAGACAGCGGGAAAGCAGAAACCAGCCCGTCGAATTTGAGAGAACCCGATTGAACTGCTCGCCGGTCACATCAGACAAATCATGCCCGTCGGCGGCGTGGCCGTTGTTGATTAAAATGTCGACCTTTCCGGCCAAAGCGACCGCCGCGGCAAAGCCGTCAGCAATTGAATCTTCATCGAGCTGATCGATCACCACCGAGAAATGACGATTCCCCTTTTCCTTACTGAGCGCCTCCGCCGCCGCCTTTCCCGAGGCAGCATCGCGACTTGCGACTACGACATTGGCCCCGGCCTCCGCCAGCGCCGCCGCCATGGCACTGCCGAGCCACCCCGAAGCGCCGGAAATCAAAGCGACCCGACCAGAGAGATCAAAAAGTTCGTGAACTGTGGGATTATTCATAGTGATCTACTTGAATTGAGCAACGTCGACCCACGCTCCGGTTTTCCGGGACTCGAGAATCGCGAGAGTGCTGTGAAGTGTCTTGATTCCATCCTCGAGCGGACAGAGCGCATCCGCTTTGCCATCGAGAAGATCAAGAAACGCATTGGCCTGAAGAATGTAGTAATCATCGCGTTCGTGAACAAAAGCCTCCTCCTCGATCCAATCGCCTCCGTTCTCAGAAGCGGAGAGCCAACGCTGTCCGGAAAGCTCCCAGCGGGCCGCACCTTTTTCACAAACCACCGTCATCACAAATTCATTCACGGGCTGGTGCTGGTTCACCGTGAAATTGGACATGACCTCCCCGTGCCGCGCCATGAGGTTGACGGTGTCTTCAACCGTGACTCCCTCCAGAACCTTGTGCTCTGCATCAACCACAAGTCGGGTCGCCGGCCCCGCAATCCACTCCACCGCATTGAGCGAGTGGGGCAACATATCCTGAATCAACCCGCCCCCCTGCTCGGGAACGGCATAGTAAATATCCCGGTAGGCAGGACGATAGAACGGGAAATTTTGACCGGCCTGGACCTGAACCTGAACAATCCCCCCGAAACGTCCTGAAAGTACCGCAGCCCGCATTTTCTGTAGCGCGGGAAGTGCCCGGTAGACGTACCCGACCGCGACGCGTGTCTTGTATTTCTCTATCGTTTCGACCAGTTCAGCAATGCCGCCGGTATTCAGGCTCAACGGTTTTTCGATCAACAAATCGATCCCGCGCCCGGAAAGAGCCTGCGCGGTGGGGATATGCCAGGGTGCCGGCGAAGCAATCACCGCCGCCGAAAGCGTCTCCGCTTCGAGAGCGCCCTCCCAGGAGTCGTATCCAATCGCATCATACCGCGCCGCAACTTCATTGCGGCGTTCCTCATTCGGCTCGCAAAAAGCGACCTCGCATCGCCCCGTCGTCTGGAAGCAGCGCAAATGACGCTCTCCGATTGAACCCACGCCAATGATCAAAATACGGTTAGAGCCGGACATAGGAGAATTCATTTCTTTTCCAATTCAGATAAGTTCGATAGAGATAATCGGAACCCACCATGAACGAAAATCCAAAAACTGTCACGGGTGTGCTCCCCGTATTTCAGACTCCTTTTCATCTGGACGAGAGTATCGATTTCGAGACACTGGCCCGCGAAATCGACTGGCTTTTCAATGAAGGTGCCGACGGCATCGTCCTCGCAATGGTTTCCGAGGTGCTTCGACTCTCAGACCACGAACGACACGCACTCACGGAGGAAGCCTGCGAACTGGCCAACGGACGGGGCGCTGCTATTATCAGCGTGGGCGCCGAGTCCTCCCGACAGGCGGAGGCCTTTGCAAAACAGGCCGAATCGGCGGGAGCGACCGCCCTCATGGCAATCCCACCGGTCGCCATCGGAGCAACGCCCGATGAGCTGGGAGGATACTACGAACGACTCTTCAAGGCAGTGGAGATCCCCATCGTGGTACAGGATGCAAGTGGCTACGTCGGACTTCCCATGTCGATCGAGTTTCAGGCGGGGCTTCTCGATGCCTTCGGAGCGGATCGCGTCTGGTTCAAACCGGAGGCCGTTCCGATTGGCCCGAGACTTTCCGCACTGCGCGATGCCACCAATTCCCGGGCTCGCATTTTCGAAGGTACCGGCGGAATCTCCCTCGTCGATTCCTATGAGCGCGGCATCTGCGGAACGATGCCGGGTGCCGACCTCATCCGGGGAATCGTCCCGCTCTGGGAAGCACTCGAAAAAGGTGACATGACTCGGGCCAGCCGGATCCACGGGCCACTCAGCTCGCTCATCAGCATGCAAACGAGCCTCGATGGCTTCCTCGCTGTCGAGAAACATTTATTGGTTCGTCAGGGCATCTTTTCCAACGAACTCGTGCGCGGACCGAGAGGTTTCGTAATCGACGAAGAAACACGGAATGAGGTCGACCGCCTTTTCGATTTGATGATAGAAGCAACTCTCGAAGACTAAGCATGATCACCGACATACACAGCCACACCTGGCCCTTTCCCGAAGCGTTCAACGAGGACTTCATCAAGCAGGCCACTGCAGCGAGAGCGGGTGAAACCGTCGATCTCACGATTCGACTGGAAGACTATCAAAACTCCGCTCCTGCCGGGACGAGGGCCGCCGTCTTTGGCGGAAAAGCGAAACTCAGCGGCATGTGGGTCGATGATAAATACGTCGCCTCCTACGTCGCCCGGGATCCCGAGCATCTCGTGGGCTTTCTATCGATCGACCCTACCCAGGAAGGCTGGGAAGACGAGATGCGACATGGCCACGAGGAACTCGGACTTCGCGGCGTAAAGCTTCTCCCCATGTACGCCGGTTTCGGAGCCGACGATCCCCGCCTCGAACCCCTTTGGAAGTATTGTGACAAACACAACCTCCCCGTTCTTCTTCACACCGGAACCACCTTTGTGAAACAGGCACCACTGGCATGCACTCTCCCCCGGTTAATTGAACCGGTCGCAACACGCTACCCCGGGATCCGGTTTATCCTCGCGCACCTCAGCCATCCCTACGAAGGGGAATGTGTCGCCACGATACGGAAGCACCCCAACGTCTACGCCGACATCAGCGCACTCCACTACCGTCCGTGGCAGCTATACAACAGTCTCATGTTAGTGCAGGAATACGGAGTCTGGAACAAGCTGCTTTTTGGTTCCGACTACCCCTTCACAACCGTCAATGAATCCATAGACGGGCTGCGAAATCTCAACAGCCAACTTGAAGGCACTGCGCTTCCGCGGCTTAACGAAGAGGAAATTGAGAAACTGATCCACCGTGACGCATTCGAGATTCTCGGCATTTCCTGATCCCGGGATTCCCGACTGCTTTTAATCCCGGATGTCCTTCACCGCATCCGCCTGCAGGTCCTTAAAACGGAAACCACCGTCGACCGGAAGAATCGTTCCGGTGATATAGTCAGCCGCTTCTGAAGCAAGGAAGGCTGCGGCCCTCCCGATATCCGATGGCAACCCGAGACGTCCCCAGGGAAGTTTTCCACCTTCACGCTGAATCGTCTCTTCGGTGAATTCACGGCGCTCATTCGGTGTGTCGATCCAACCGGGTTCGATCGCATTGACATTGATCCGATAGGGAAACATTTCCACGGCGATGCTCTGCGTGAGATGATTTAAGGCCGCCTTTGCCGCGCCATAAGGAGCACAACGTGCAAACGGCATCCCGGCCTGAACACTGCTGATGAACAAAATGCTCCCGCGAATTTTTGCTTCAATCATATGACGGGCAACGGCACGACTGAGGTGAAAGCCCGCTTTAAAAGTCGCATCGATCACCTTGTCGAATTCATCCGCCGGAAAATCGACAAAGTCGCAGCGTTTTCCGTAGGCAGGATTGCTCACGAGAATGTCGATCCGTCCCGCCGCATCGATTGCTTTTTCAACGAGCGACTCACATCCCTCCCGGGTAAAGGCATCTTCCTCCACGGTCCAGCATTCCCGGCCGAGCGCGCGAATCTCATCAGCAACCTGACTGAGGCTGCTGCTCCCCGGTCTGTCATTTAGAATGATATCGGCCCCGGCTCCGGCGAGTTCGAGAACGCAGCCTTTGCCGATCCCGTTCGTCCCGCCGGTGACGAGGGCCCGCTTGCCGTCGAGCCTGATCAATTCAGCTAAGCTCATCAAACTTGCCAATATTTTCGGCAAGCCCGGAGCGGATCGCCTGAAACTCGCTGTTGTTAATCAAAAGCTGAGCCCCCTGATCTTTCCGCTTCTGCATTTCCTCCATCGGAAGAGTCGGACCGCCAAACGCTTTTCCATGTTTCTTACAAGCGGCAGCGACAAGCTCCCATGCTTCATCCAAAGTCATCTCGCCGGTCTGGCTGAGACGTAAGCCCAGATCGCCGGGTCCAACGAAGAGAACGTCAACCCCCTCCGTTGCAGCAATTGCGTCAACGTTCCGAACTCCCTCCGGCGTTTCGATTTGAACCGCGAGAAAGGTCTCATTGTTCGCCCACTTCACGTAATCATCGACACTGTGAGTATTGAAATCGGAATCAATTCCCGCGTTATCGATTCCGCGATCGCCGATTGGAGGGAACTTCACCGCATCGACTAACATAGCCGCCTTTTCCGCGGTCGATACATGCGGGATGAGCAATCCCGCAGCGCCCTCTTCGAGATAGCGGTAGAGTCCCGTTTTCTCGAGCGTGGCAGGCCTCAGCATGATGTCGATGTCATACAAATGCGAGTAGGTCAGCAGCACCTGAATCTCGCGAATCGTTATAGCGCGGTGCTCGAGGTCGAGCCAAATGCAGTCATAGCCGGCACGGGCCGCTTGAAAGACATAGGCGGGAACGAAGTGGCCGAGAACACAGGTTCGAATAACTTCTCCGGCCCGAATCCGGGCGAGTGTTTTACTTTTTCTCATAGATAATAAATGGTTACAAATCGAGGGTCAAAAGGGCCTGAGCAGCGCGAATTCGGGCATCGAGATTCTCATGATCCAGCTGCCCGACGAGATCGGGCACCGCTTCAAAAATTCCGGACTCTCCCGCAAACACAGCAGCATAAGTGCGAATGACAGGATCGTCAGATTTAAGGTTTTCCAATAATGCTTTTTTCCCATCATCGTCACCGAGAGCAGCGAGAGCGTGCTCAAGAAAAGCATGAACGAGAGGATCGCCCGCATCCTTCAATCGTGAGCGAATCAGTTCGCGGTCGCTTTCGACGCCGATCCGGGAGAGCACCCAGGCAGGGAGTCGAAAAACAGCCGGATCTTCTTCCCGTTTAAGGGTGTTACGCAGAAACGCGATCGCCTCTTTTCCGGAACCTTCCCGATCGTATTTGGCCAGCGCAGACGCCGCCATGATTTTCAAGGGCATTTGATCCGTCTCAGAGAATGCTGTTTTGAGAGGATCAAAGCCGCCACTCCAGCCCACTTTGTAAAGACTCTCCGCCGCATGCACATGACCATGAGCATCTTCCTTCTGAAGAATATCCATCATCACGGTGCTCTTCGCCTTATCACCGGAACGAACCAACTCCCGGGCAAGCCCACACCTGCGCTGATCGTCATTCTCGGTTTCCAGTTTCGGGGATAGGAATTCCTGCACTTCTTTCCCGAAGCCCGCTACGCTCAGCGCCTCCGCCGCATGCATTGAAGGCCAGAATTCTTCGGATGCCAATCCTTCACGAAGAACCTTGAGACACTTCACCCTGACTCCGGGATCAAGCGTCCACTCGTCTTTACCCTGCGCCATCAGTGAAAAGGCAAGGAGCACAGCAGGCAGAAAAATTCGTTTTAATATCATGCTGATGCCCTCGGAGAAAATACCTTGCAGGCAACCAGCCCCACGCTGACGCCGACGACGAGTGCAACCGGTGCGATCCATTGAAAACTGACGGGGGCGAGATCGATCCCTTCAGCGCCAAACGAAAAAGCGAACCAACCCGTCGCCGGGTTCACCCCGAAAAAGCTACCTGAAAAAGCGACGAGAAGCGCCGAACCGACACTGGCAATCGTCCCGATCCACACTCCCCGGGCATTGGAGAACGGCACCCACAATGCAAAGAAGAAAAGAAGCGCAATCGGAACGGTTAACAAATTGACCGTTTTGTTAGTCACCGCCATAAAATTTCCGGGAATGTATTTCACAATCGCGCTCAAGAGGACTACGACCACGCCAATCACGATCGCGAGGATACGCGCAAAGCGAATGTGCTTTTCCCCGGTATCAGGCTTCATCCCGAAGCGGTCGAGAAAGTCGGTCATGACGACAGCAGTGATCGAATTGACCCCCGAATCAATACTCGACATCGCGGCGGCGAAAAGTCCCGAGACAACCAGCCCCGTTACCACTGGAGGTAGGTGAAAAGCGATAAAATGGGGAAAAATCTTATCCGCCTGACTTCCAATGCTCCCTTCTTCCGGGAGCAGGTCCGGATGAGCCTGAAAGTATCCGAGAAGGGCCATCCCCACCACTCCGAGGGTGAGCCCCACAACCATCCCGATCGTCAACTGCATCGCCGTGGCCCTGCGTGCTGTTTTAGCATCCTTCGTTGCCATGAACCGCTGCACCGAAACCTGATCTCCGGCCGAAGTGCAGACAACCCAGAGAAATACAGAGAGAATCGACCCTATCACTGTGACACGGGTCGAGGGATCGAAACTGAAAAGCGGCTGACTGTCCCAGACATCGCCCTGCCACTCAGTGGGGAACCATCCGAAACCTCCCATCTTCCAGGTGATCGTTCCAATAACCAGCAAGGCTCCGCCGTAGAGCAGGATCGTCTGCATCAAATCGGTAATGACAACCGCTTTAAGCCCTCCCAGTGACGTGTAGGTGATAGCAAAAATTCCTGTCACGACAATAATCCAGGGAACCATTTCCTCTCCCGCCCCGATCATGATCGCAATCGCCTTTGCGGTCAGATAGACGAGAAGGGACATCCAGACAAGCCGCAGAAGGAGAAACAAAGCCGCCCCGAGAACCCGAATACTGAGGCCAAGCCGGTTTTCCAGCAGTTCATACGCACTGGTAACGCGCAGCCGCATATAGACTGGCAGAATCACAAAACCAATCACCAGATAAATGAACGGATAGGCGAGGTAGTTGGTTAAATAGATCGGTCCTTTTCCCAGAGTTTCCCCCGGAAGCGCCAGGTAGGTGATCGTACTGAGCAAGGTTGCGAAAAGAGAAATCCCTATCAGGAGGGGATTCATATTCCCCGATCCCACAAAATACTCGCTCGTGTCAGATTGCTTACGACCGAAATACCAGCCAAGCCCAACCGTGGAAATTGCGTAGAGACAAAGAATAATCCAATCAACCGGTGCCATGATAAAAACGCAAGTGTGCGAAGCGCGACCGCCCCTGTCTAGCCTATTTGTACGGCGGCTATGCGGACATGATCGAGCCCGTTCGTTTTCTGAACCACAATCCTCACAGCCTCGATGCCGGACAAATCTCCCAGTTCATGCCGGTTGAGACGCTGATAGTTTCCGCTGACCTTTTTCACGCAGCGCCATTCGCCACCGGCCCTGATCTCTATTTCATAATCACGAACCGTCTCCTCCTGAGGACGTCCCCACTGCATTTTAGAAGTGTAGCCATCGTGATGGCTCAAGGTGAGGTGACGGTGAAGCCCAGTATCAAAAATCAATTGGATCCGGTTCAGGGAGATCGGATCAGGCCACTCAAATTGAATCCAGGCCGGAAAGCCGGAAACAGGATCCGACATCCAGCGATGGGTGCCGGGAGGGCTCAAAGAAGAACCGGCGGAACCATGCGCACTGCGGGTTTGCTCCGAGATAACGTTAGCTACCGCCCCGCCGGGTTGCTCACTCGACGCCGTAATCCGGGCTGAACGAACCGGGTCCGTTTCAGCGATCTGATCGCGTCCTATCAAAAAGCAATCGTCATCAAGAAGACGGCGCTGAATCGCTTCGATGCACTCGCTGTCCCCCGCGACTTCAGAGATCTTTCTCCCCTGTGACACCGCCACCGCAGCAGCGGTCCCCACTCCCTGGCCAACCGCGGCGCAGGTCGCCATGACGCGGGTGGAGGAAAAAGCGATGTGAGTTGCGGAAAGATTCCGCCCCGCAAACATCAAATTCCCAATATCACGGGCAATGCAGGAACGCAGCGGAATATCATACAATTGCGGCACGGGATGTTGAACGCAGGGCTCGATATCAGGAGCGTCGACCCCTTCCGGTGGATGCAGATCGAGCGACCAGCCACCGTAGGCAATCGCATCAGGAAAGGATCTCGACGACAGCAAATCGTCTTCCGTCAGGATATACTGACCGATAAAACGGCGGCTTTCGCGTTTTCCGGGAAGAAACCCGATCCAGTCGAGCGCCCAGTCATCGGCCTGAAAACGTTCCGCTCCGGGACCGTTTTTAATGTGATCCCAGATCCCCAATGAAATCGCGAGAAGCTCGTCACGAATTGCTTCGTTGTCCTTGATCGTATCACGTGTGCCACCCCACTCCGCCCACCAGTATCCATACTCATGGGTCGGCTCTTCTTCCCCGGGATTGGCGTAAAGCCGAAGCTTGAGATCCTCTTTTGAAAAAGGACGCGCCCACGAAGGAGCGACAAAAGGCATCGCCGTTGGATGCTTTCGCGCCTGAAGTAGAATCGTGGATCCGAGGCGCTGATCATCGGCTTCCTCCACCGCGAGGGCTTCACCAAATGCCTCGCGGCTCTCCCGCCCCTCCATAAAAGCGGCTCCCGCCTCAAGACCGGGGCGACCGTCACCGGTGCAATCCACAAAAACCTCCGCCCTGATCCGGAAACTGTCTTCCGTCGAAGGCCGCTCCGCCAAGGCCGCAATAATCGTTGAGCCATCCATTTCACAGCCAACCACAGTGGTATTCAGCATCAGCTCCAAATTCGGCTCCACGCGGCATTTGTCGTAGAGAATCAGGTCAAAGATCGAGGCGGACCGCTGGGGATTCTGCACCGCGTTCTCCAGACGGATCTCTTCAATGATTCCACCCTCTCTTGCCTCCGTAACCAGTTCCTCACCCCGGTCGAACTTACCCGTCCCGTTCGCGCCGACGATATGCATCCGAACCTCGCTGGAAGCATTCCCCCCGAGGACCGGTCGATCCTGACAAAGAATCACTTTGGCACCGCTCCGGGCCGCAGCAAGCGCACAGGGCACTCCCGCAGGCCCTCCTCCCGCGACGAGAATGTCGCAACTCAATTCATGATAGGTAACTGGCATGGACTCTCGATTTCAGGCGCTCTGTCAGTCCAGATGATAGGGGAACCAAGGTCAAGTTTCGAACCGGTGGAGTGATCCGTGATCGTGTATTCAAAAACCCCGGAAAACTCCGCCACCTTTCAATTTGCATCGATTAACAACCACGTTAGTGAATAAGTCCGCAATCCGATCCTCTAACCCCTTATGCAAGACCTCTTTAACCAACTGTCGTCGAATCCACTGCATCTCGTCATCGCCGCCGTTCTCGCGATCATTCTCGTAGTCGGAATTTTCAAAAAGATCCTGAAATTGATCGTCATTCTCGCAATTGCCCTGGTTGCCTTTGCCGCCTATCTGCACTTCACCGGCAAGGAGTTCCCCGGCAACACAGACTCGATAAAGAAAACCGTATCCAAACAGGTCAACAAAGTGACGAACTCTGCCAATCAGGCAATCGAGGATACTATAGAGTCTGCTAAAAAGGACTTTTCGAAGAAAATCAAAGAGTAGCACGGGCAGATCTGTCGCCCCGGACTCCCACGAAGAGGGGAGGCGAATTGACTCCCCTTCGTTCGTAAATTGAATACGCTCTCTTTCCCGAGATGAAAGAGAGCCATAATCAAAACAGAACCGCCCGTCGCCGATTCCTTCAACTTGCCGGTGTAACCGCCGCAGCACATCAGCTGAGTCCTTTCGATGCTCTGGCAGCCGGAGCCTCAAGCGAGGACCTGGAGCCGCTGAACCGCTTTCCGCGAATGGTTCACAATTACTACCTCGATCTGGTAATCGAGTCTGAGCGCCGCGGCTCCGCCCGCAAAGCAGCCATCAAAACGAAAGCGGACGCGGAAGCCTACGTCGCGGATGTGCGGGAGAGAATTCAAGCCTGCTTCGCCCCGTTCCCCGCAGAGAAGTGCCCGCTCAACGCCAGGGTCACCAGTGTCGTCGAGCGGGAAACCTATAACATTGAGAACCTCATTTTCGAAAGCCGCCCCGGGTTTCTCGTCACAGCGAACCTCTACGTTCCAAAAGGCAGAGACCTGCCCATGCCTGCAGTCGTCGGCACCTGCGGCCACTCGACCAACGGAAAAGCCGCTGAATCCTACCAGGCCTTCGCACAGGGACTGGCCCGCCTCGGCTACGTCTGCCTGATCTACGACCCGATCGGTCAGGGAGAACGTTCACAGTACATCAAAAAGGACGGCAGGGACGCTGTTGCGATGGGCACCCGCCAACACAATCTCATCGGGAACCAGCAAACCCTTCTCGGTGAGTTCTTCGGAACCTGGCGAGCCTGGGACGGAATACGCGCCCTCGATTATCTTTTGACACGCTCCGACGTCGATCCCGATCAGATTGGGGTCACCGGAAACTCCGGAGGCGGAACCATGACCACCTGGCTTTGCGGAGTCGACCATCGCTGGTCGATGGCAGCTCCCTCTTGTTTCGTCACGACGTGGCGTCACAACATGGAGAACGAACTCCCTCAGGACAGCGAGCAATGCCCACCCCTCGCGCTCGCCAACGATCTTGATCACGATGACTTCCTCGCCGCGATGGCACCGAAACCGGTCATGATTCTGCCGAAAGAGAAAGACTACTTCGATATCCGCGGATCATTCGAGGCCCTTTCCCGCCTCAAAAAACTCTACAAACTCCTCGGAGCCGGGGAAAACATCGCGCTCAAAGCAGGGCCGACACCCCATGGTTTTACACAGGAAAATCGCGAGTCCATGTATCGCTGGTTCAATGAGGCAACCGAAGGGCCGGAGGTCGAAGCCGAACCTGAAATCACGATCGAAAAAGACGAAACGCTCTGGTGTTGTCCCGGCGGCCAGGCTACCAATCTCGAGAGTCGCACCGTATTCGATTTCACTTCAACAGTAGCGAAGCATCTTGCAGCGACCCGAAAGCCGCTCGACGGCGAAAGGCTCAAAGAGGCCGTGCGAACCTCTCTCCAGATGAACGCGGTCGAAGATGGTGCGCCTCATTTCCGGAACCTCCGTCCCTCCTCTCTGAAACGCGGCTACCCCGCGCCCTACTTCATGAACTACGCGATTGAGACCGAACCCGGGATCCAGGCGCTCGTGACCATGTTGACGCAGGAACGCTGGAATTCACGCCCGCCTCAGGCCACAGGGAAAGGGCGCGCCATCCTTCACGTATCCCACCTCTCAGCTGACGCAGATCTTCGCGACGATTCGCTCCTCCGCGAAACCATTGAGGCCGCCGAAGAGAGCACCGGCATTTTCGCAGTCGACGTGCGCGGTGTCGGCGAATCACTCCCCGGCACAACCACGAGTGCCCCACTCAGCTACTACGGCCCCGACTATTTCTACACCGTTTATGCCAACATGTTAGGCAAGCCCTACATCGGAGGCAAAACCCTCGACGTGCTGCGCGTCATCGACTGGCTCGGCGCATTCGGCTACAACGAAGTCCACCTTGTTGCCAAGGGCCGGGGAACGATTCCCGCGACTTTCGCTGCACTACTCTCTCCTGCGGTGAAAGAGGTGACCCTCAAAAACTCACTCTCAAGCTACGAAGACATCGCCACGACGGAACTCTACGGCTGGCCGAACTCCATCTTCATTCCCGGAGTTCTCAAGATCTTCGACCTCCCCCAGTGCTACGAAGCGCTCAAGTCGAAACAACTGACTCAAATCGAACCCTTCGGTCCGACAGAGGAGCCGGTATAAAACCAAATTCCTATCGCTTCAGAACTCATGAAATCAATCACAGGATTCCTCCTCACGCTTCTATCTCTCGTGTCACTTTCACCGTTCGCGACGATGGCGGAAAGTGAAGAACCGCCCTTAGTCGCCTACGTCGGCACCTACACCTCGCCGCTCAAAAACATGCTCGATACCCAGGTGGACCTGCCCCCCGGAAACGGCCGCGGCATTCACCTCTTCCACGTCGACCGCACCACAGGGGCGTTGACTCCGGCAGGCGTGCACGAAATGGGCACCAGCCCCAGTGCCCTGGCGTTCAACGCCGACAGGACGATTCTCTATTCAGCCAATGAAACGGAGCGAATCGGCGATAAAGAAGCCGGATCAGTCAGCGCCTTTTCAATCAACCCCACTGACGGCAAACTCACGCTGCTCAACTCGGTCAGTTCAAAAGGGAAAGGCCCCGCCCATCTCAGCGTCCACCCTTCCGGAAAACACGTCCTCGTCGCCAACTACTTCGGTGGGTCCGTCGCGGTTCTGCCGATTCAACCCGACGGCAGCCTCGGGGAGGCCAGCGACGTCAAGGAGGACACCGCGGAAGTCGGCCCTGCCAAAGCGACCAACGCCCCTCCGGGCAGCTTCGCCTTCAGCGGACACGATCAACCTCATGCGCACATGATAGAGTCCGATCCATCGGGAAATTTCGTTCTCCATGTCGATCTCGGTCAGGATAGAATCTACATCTGGAAGTTCGACGAGGAGAGCGGAACCCTCTCGCCCGGCGACCAGCCTTTCGTTTCCCTGCCACCCGGCGACGGCCCGCGTCACTTTCATTTTCACCCCAACGGGAAATGGCTTTACTCACTCCAGGAGGAAGGTTCGACCATTGCCCTCTTCGACTACAATTCGGAGAACGGGCATCTCACCGAACGAAAGACTATCTCCAGCCTGCCGACCGGTTACGCAGGAAGCAACTTCTGCTCCGGAATCATGCTTTCCGAAGACGGGCGTTTTGTCTATGTCGGCAACCGCCTCCATGACAGCATCGGCATTTTTGCGGTCGCTGAGAACGGGGAACTCAGCTTCGTCGCCGATGAATGGACTCGCGGCAACTACCCGCGCAGCTTCAACTTTGACCCCACCGGAAAATTTCTTTATTCCTGCAATCAACGAGCAGACCATATCGCCGCTTTCCGCGTGAACCGGGAATCGGGCGCTCTTGATTTCACCGGTCACTACACCCCGGTTGGGAATCCTTCCATCATCGTCTTTCGCGATTTGTCAGGGCAGTAAGAGCTGGTGGCAGGAAAAGTAAAACAAGCAGTGGTGTTCGCTCAGAGCACTCTATCAGCTCAGCTGTGTTCTCAGTCGATCAATAGCCGACGTTCCCGCGCGGCTCCCTGTCGCAAAACAACCCTGCATCAGATAGCCACCCGTGGGAGCATCCCAATCGATCATCTCACCGGCGACAAAAACACCGGGAATCTTTTTCAGCATGAGCCCTTCATCGAGCTCGCTCCAACTCACTCCGCCCGCCGACGAAATAGCCTCTGCAATCGGGCGAGGCCCGGTCAGCGGGATACGACACCGCTTCACTTCACGGGCAAGCTGTTCTGCCGATTTCCAAGGGCCCCGCTCAGGAAGATACTTTAGCAACGCACCAACCGCCGGGTCGAGCTTCCATCGGCGTCCTGCCTCGCGGACAAAATTTCGCTTCACCGGGCCGAGTCGTTCCGTGAGTTCCTCTACGGTAAGGTCAGGCTTAAAATCGACAACCAACTCCGGAACCGCGAGCGCTCGAAGCGCAGGCCCCAAATGATAAACCGGTCCACCTTCCAACCCATATCGGGTAATGACCAACTCCCCGCGCCGGCTCGTCTCACCCGCGAACAATTCGAGATTTTTCAGGGGTAATCCCTCCGCTTCAGCGAGGAGCTCGTTCGGCCAATCCACTTCCCAGCCGCAGTTAGCCGATGACAACGGAGCGACCTCTATTCCCTTCGAATTCAGAATCTCAACCCAGGTCCCCGTCGAGCCCGTCTGCGGCCACGAGGCTCCGCCCAGCGCGAGAATCGTCGCATCGTGCTGCGGACTAATCCTATCAGTTCCGTGCCGAAAAGTGAGATTCCCCGCCGCATCGATTTCAGCCCACCGATGCCCTGTTTGAAAACTAACACCGAGCGCCCGCAGTCGCTCGACCCAACGACGCAACAACGGTGCTGCCTTGATAGTGCCACTAACGGGAACAGGAAAGACCTTTCCACTGCTGGCGGCAAAGGTTTCAATCCCGAGCCCGGATGCCCATTGCCGAATGGCCCTGTTATCAAAATCGGAAAGGATCTCCTTCCATAACAGCACCGGAAATTCTGTGCCACTGTACCGCATCAGAAACGCTTCCCAATCCTCGTCATTGGTGAGATTCAAGCCGCTTTTCCCCGCAACGAGAAACTTACGTCCGACGGAACGCATCGCCTCATAGACCGTGACCCGCGCTCCGGCAGCAGCGGCTACTTCAGCCGCCCTCAGACCGGCAGGCCCTCCTCCGACGACCGCAATATTTCCCGACGTTTTCAAAGCCCAACTCTAGCGCAGGCGCAACTCCCGTCCATTCGCGAGTGAAAGAGTTTTTGAACCGGTATCGCCCCCGCTCAGACGAGCTTAAAGCGAACCCCGTTTTCAGTCGGCTCAAGTTCGATCGGGAAGTAATTTCCCGCAACGACCGCGAGTTCCTTACCCACCGGCCCGGAAAACTCTTCGCCGTCGAGTCGCTGAATGAGCGTTTTTGCTTTTCCAAACTCCCCCGCCGCATCGAGAGCGATGAGCGCCCGCACCGTCTCATGATCCTGAGCCTTCACCGTCTTCACCCCTGAGAGACCCCCACCGGACGGCTCCATCACCGTCACTTTTCGTGAAACGGTGGAACGGCCTGCGGAAACTTTCTGCTCTTTCTTCCCTCTGAAAATCCAGCGCCACCCTAATGCAAGAATGACAAAGGACAGAGGAAACTTAATCCAGACAAGCGGAAAACGAAGACTCACAACGAGGAGCACAAATACCACCATCAGTTTCGCGAGCAGGGCAAAAACCTCATTCAGATTGATGACGTCGTCCCCGCTCGAATCTTTCCTCTTATCTCGATTCTCTGTTCCCATTTCTACTAACAGTTAAGAGCATTTCCCCCGAAACAACAAGGGATTACGGCAGGCGGTAAAGGGAGCGCCCCTTTTAAATCACTTCTTCGACTTCTTTCCGGGCGGACCCTTCCGCTGCTTGGGCTTGGTCGACTTTTGCGGCCCGTATGTCTCTGCAATAACCGCATCGACGACGGCGCGATCGCCTCTGTTTTTGAAAGCTTTCAGGATCGGGTCATCGGTCTTTTCCATCTGGGCGACGAGCTTAGCCTGGAAAGATTGAATCACTGACTCAAGTCCGGGTTCATCGATCAAATTCACAAGGCAGTTGGGATCGGCTTCCAGATCATAGAACTCTTCAGGAACCCGGTAGCGAAAGACATCAACACGGGCGGCAATCGCAGGGTCCGACTTCGCCGCCTTGTTCATCGCCGCCATCGTCGCGCCCTCATTGTTATTGCGGTAGTAATATTCGCCATCGCTGAAGGGGTTGTAGATATAGCCATACTTTGCATTCTGAACCGCCCGCATCGGTACAGCAGCGCCCCCGGCCTTTGAATCGATCTGTGTATAAACGAAGTCCCGCTGATCCTGCTGCCCACCTTTAAGCAGCGGTAAAAACGAACGCCCATCCAGCCCCGCCGGACCCTGAACTCCGGTGACCTCGAGAAAAGTCGGAAAAAAATCCACCACGGAAACGAAATGTTCCCCGTCTCGCGCCCCCGCCTCAATCGTCCCCGGCCAGCGGGCGAGAAGAGGGCTCCGCGTGCTGTGAAACCACGCATTACATTTCGCGAAGGGAACCGCGATTCCATTGTCAGTGATAAAAAGAACCAGGGTGTTACCGGCAAATCCGGAGTCTTCCAACGCTTGCATAACACTGCCAAAAGTATCATCGAGTCGACGGGTCGAATTCAAATACTGAGCCAGCTCTTTACGAACACCGGGAAGATCAGGGAGAAACCCCGGAACATCGACCTCGGCAGGATCATAAACGCGGGAGGGCATCTCCGCGCCTCTCAACAACTTCTCCGGATCGCAATAAGGCCGATGCGGATCGTGTGAATTCACCATGAAATAAAACGGTTTCCCCTCCTCTTTGCACTGCTGAAAAAAGGTCTCACATTGCCGGGCATACATCGCCGGATCACGACCGTTACCAAGACCTCCCTGATCCACCTCGAAGTCCCACTTCATCGACGTCTTCGGAGTCGAATGGCCGACCTTTCCGAGAATCCCCGCGCGATAACCGCCCGCCTTCAACGTTGTGACAATGTCAGGCACATCTTCACGGGCCGGCATGAACCCCATCGCTCCTGACCGGTGGCTGTATCGTCCCGTCGCAATGATGGCACGACAGGGAGCGCAAATAGCGGCGTTCACATGCGCCCGGTTAAAAAGCATGCTTTCAGCTGCAAAGGCATCGAGATTCGGCGTCAGGTCCAGAGGCTTACCACCATAAACGCCGAGCGATTCCGCATGAAGATCATCAGCTGTGAAAAGCAGAATATTAGGACGCTCGTCCGCTCCTACAGGAACGACGAGAGCAACAAAAAAGGTCAAAACCAGAAGGTTCAATTTCATATCAATCTTCGAAAACAAAAATCCCGCTAAGGCTGCTTAACAAGAACCTCCCCGTTTTCCGGGGCAGGTAAAGTGGGTTCGCCCTCGAGATAGCCGAGGTTGACCAGAAACCGGTCCGCGGCCGCCAGGGTGATATCCCTCCACGGTTGGTGATTAAAAAACGCGTGTTTCTCCCCCTCCGCGATATGGAATTCCACCGAACGGTTTCCCAACGTCTTCAACTTTTCGTATGCGGGATACCAACCTTTCAACCAGGTGTCCTCACTTCCGAAAAAAGCAATCGCCGGTGGAAATCCCACACAGAGGTGGGGAAGCACATCAATCATCGGATCTTCGGCGTCCGCCTCACTCAGAGCCGGATTGAACAAAACATACGCGGCCACCGAAGTATCGATCTCCTTTGAATCATTGCGATCATCCATGCAGGGACTGGTTGTCGCGATCAGGCTGATATGCCCGCCGGCAGACCCGCCGCCGGCGATGATGCGCTTCGGATCAACACCGAGCTCTCCGGCATTTTCCTTGAACCACCGAACCGCACTCTTCGCGTCCGGAATACAAAGACGCTTCCGCGAGCGCCCTTCCTTCATTTTTGCGGCAGCCTCTTTCGTTGCGAGACGATAAGTAACCGTCGCCGCAACAAGGCCGCGACTCGCAAAATAATCACATTGATAACTGAAGGCCTCCCGCTTTCCTCCGCCCCATCCTCCGCCGTGGAAAAGAATGATTCCCGGCCTCGCTTCGCCGGACACCTGATGCCCTTCGGGAAAAAAGATCTCGATCTCCCTCGCGACACCCTTCACTTCTTTATAGGTGTAGACTTTGCCTTTTGGAAGTTCCCCTTTCTCCTCCGCCTCCACGTTGAAGAATGGAATAAAAACGCAGGCAACAAGTCCAAGGGCAGACAACTTCATGAACAATATTTCTATCAGGACGGCCTTCTGATATCCAGCTTTCCTTTTACCCCCGTTCTCCCCGGAAGGGGTCACCCCTCCACTTACCGGTATCGTTTCGGGTCGTATCCAGCGGCAACGCGCTTCTCAATGAGGAGGGATTTCATGCGCTCCAACTGTTCGGCATACCGGGGATCTGAAGCGAGATTTTTGAACTCTCCGGGATCGCTGCTCCGGTCATAAAGCTCGTCACCCTTTTTTCCATATCCCCAATGGGTGTAGCGCCAGCCTTCCGTACGAATCGACTCCCCGCCATTGCGACTGATCGAAAAGGCGAGGTCTTTGGCCCAGCTGCCGGTTTCAACATTCTCCAGTAGAGGAACGAAACTCTGGCCCTGCAGTTGAGACGGCGGCGTCAATCCTGCGAGCTCCGCCACTGTCGGATAGAGATCGACCAGCTCGGTGATTTCTTCAGTCGCCTTTCCATGGGAATCCTTCATCCACGGAGCACTGAGAATGAAGGGGACACGGGTCGCCTCCTCGAACAGATGCTGCTTTTGAAACTTATTGTGTTCGCCTAACAAATAACCATGATCACTGGAGAAAATAATGATGGTATTTTCCCGCAACCCCAACTCATCGAGCGCATCAAGAACCCGGCCGACCTGCGCATCCATGTAGGAAACGCTGGAGTAATAGGCTTCGAGGAGTCCCTTGTGCAACTCAGGGGTAACCCCATAGCGGGAATTTGCCTTGTACTCACGAATCACTCCCGGAACATCATCGAGATCGTCCTTGGGAACAACCGGTGCGATCATGGCATCCCTGTCATAGAGATCAAAATACTTCGACGGCGCCACGAGTGGCACATGAGGACGGACAAATCCACACCCGAGGAAAAACGGCTTATCCCGGTTTCGCTTCAGGAATTCGATCGCCGCTTCCGCCGCCATGCCATCGGCGTGCTCAAGATCACCGGTCGAGGCTTCCACCCCGGTGAATGTTTGAGACCCTGTATCTTTCGGTGACCACTCCGTCCGGATACCGGGGGCGTTCTGCTCGGGAGCGGTGATATTCACGACTTCATCCCACGATTCGGCGTCATCGTGATCAGAGGTTCCGGCGATAATTTCATGGGGAATCCCCACATGATACATTTTGCTAACCCGCCCGACGCGATACCCGTTGTTTCGGAAGAGTTGCGGCAGCGTCACAACGTCAGGCAGATTCTCACGGAGATCCCCTTCGTTTCCAAGCATTCCATTGGTGTAAGGATAGAGTCCTGTCAGCATCGAAGCGCGGGACGCCCCACACACCGGATACTGACAATGCATACTCTCAAAACGCACCCCTCGCGCGGCGAGCTCGTCAAGCCTCGGGGTTTTACACTGAGGATGCCCGTATCCGCTCAGGGCAGTGTTGAGATCATCCGCCATGAAGAGCAAAACATTCGGCTTTTGCTCACCGGCCTGGGAGAAAGCGATTCCGATCGCAGCGAAAAGGGGCACCATGAATGAAATTCGAATCATCCCGATAGCATTACTGTTCTGCCTCAAACTGAAAAGAACAGGATTGCGTTTCTTTTGCGGACTCACTGCCTCCCCTCATGCACACGAGACCGGAAATACGGCCCGAAGCATGATGATGGCATTGCAATATGTCCGGCTAAATGTTGTCATATCATTCCCCTTTGTTCTTCGTATGAGATTATTTTCCCTGATTCCGCTTCTCGGCCTGCTTTGCTTTTCCCCTGAAATCGCCCCGGCTGCAGAACAGCCCAACATCATCATCTACATGGTCGATGACCTCGGGTGGAATCACATCAGCGTGAACGCTGCGACCATGGGCACTCACGGCAGCCAGTACCGAACCCCCAATCTGGAAAAGCTTGCGAGTGAAGGCCTCAGCTTCACCCACGCCTACGCACAACCGAACTGCGCCCCGACCCGCGCCGCGATGCTTTCGGGCCAGTATCCCGCACGCATCCACAACGACGTCTACGTCGTTTCCAGCCTGAGCCGCTTTAACAAATCAGCGAAAAAGGGATTCACCCAAAAGACCGCAGCGTTCATCCCCCCGAAGCAAACCGAAGACGTCGCGCCCGAAGCCATCACGATTGCCGAGGCGATGAAAGAGAACGGCTACACCACCGCCCACATTGGAAAATACCACGTCGGTGGCCACGAAGGGGATGCGACCATGCCTGAAAACTCCGGTTTTGACATCAACATAGGGGGCTTCAGCCAGGGGCACCAGCCGACCTGTTTCTCTTCGCAGAAAGACGGAAAGTGGATCTTCAACAAAGTGGGTCGCGGGCACTTCGATCAGTGGGCAGCGCCCTACGACGATGACTACGTGAAAAAACACAAACTGCCAAAAGCCCTCGTCGGCTCCCCCAAACATATCAGCGACGCGGTCGGCGATGCCCTCGAAAGCACAGTTGCCACATTGGCGGGAGGACAGAAACCTTTCTACCTTCAGTTCCACACCTACGCGGTTCATGGCCCCGTCAAAGCCCGCCCCGATCTCCTCGCTGCCGCCAAAAAATACGCCGGGACCAAAGCCGAATATTCCGGTTTCATCGCGAGCGTCGACGAGAACCTGCGCCGGATGCGGGAGGTGATCGGGGATCCCAACGGAGACGGCGATACCTCTGACAGTATTGCCGAAAACACCCTCATCCTTTTCACCTCCGACAACGGAGGCACCCATGCGGAGAACACTCCCCTGCGCGGCGAGAAAGGCATGCTCACCGAAGGCGGAATTCGCGTGCCTCTCATCGCCTGCTGGCCCGGAGTCATCCCCGCCGGAACCGTGACCGGTCACAAAACCCACTGCCTCGATTTTTATCCCACCTGTCTCGAACTCGCCGGAAGCAAGTGGACCCCGGATCCTGACACACACCCACTCGACGGCAAATCCTTCGCAGGCGTCCTGCGTGATCCCGGTTCAGAAAGCATCAAGCCCCGCGAACCGATCTTCTACTTCTTCCCCGGCTACATGGACACCCGGGCCCAGCCCGCCGCCGCCGTGATCGACGACATCGAAGGGAAACGCTACAAGCTTTACTACGAATACGAAGCCGACGCGTGGGAGCTCTACTGCCTGAGCGACGACCAGTCGGAAGCGAACAACCTCATTGCAAGCGAACCGGGGATTGCCTCCATCCTCTCGAAGAAGATCCATGCCTGGCTGACCCGGGAGCATCCCACCTGGAAGCCCAAATATCCCAAAGTGAAAGCAACCGGAGAACTCAGCGGCCCCCCTCCGGTTTTGTGAACGATGCACAGAATCGACAACGAACCTGAAAACTGAATGAGAAAGCAGACATTTCCCGCCATTCTCATGCCACTCCTGTTTCTGACAGGATGCGGGTCGAAGCCGAAAAATCTGATCTATTCAGGCATGACCACATCGAGCCTTATCGAAAAGTATGGGGACCCCGTCCGGAAAGAGGCCTCAGATGATGGCGGTGAAACCTGGTTCTACAAAGCTCAACGAGTTGTCAACGAAGCCGCGCAGGAACATTGGAACACCGACACCGCGAGCCCTCATTTTTCAGACAACCACAGTGACCCCGGAAAGCCATCCGAAGGCACGTCCCTTTCAGTGAGCCGAACCCTGACGACGGAAACCGTGGGGATTCCAATTCGGGATGGGAAAGTGACGAAAGCAGCGCCGGCCGACGCAAAATTATTACGGGTGGGTAGCCGTGACCGGAAAACGAATCATCATCCCCCGGGAAAAGCGGCAATCGTTTTCGACCTGTGTCCAGACTCTTTGACCCCGCGGGGCGGAAGAAGAGGGTACCAGCCTGTTCGATATCCCTCTCCCTTGGAACCTCAGAAAATCGAGGAGAAAAACTCCGCGCCTTTGCGCCTCTGCGGAAGTCCCGCCTCCATGCTAGTTGAGTAAACGCTTTTTGAAACGATGACCAAACCTCACATTTTCCTCGCCGCCGTTCTCCTCCTTCCCTTTTTCATTCTCGAAGCAGCGGAAGCCGAAACGATCGCGGTTGATTCCCCCGCTTTCGTTTTTTCTCCTGCCAACTGGACAGGGGACGCCGGACGGGGAGGCGAAGAGTTCCGCCAGACCTGGTATTCCGGTGCCTACTTCCGGGTGAGCTGGGAGACATCGAGTGACACCCCGGAAGCGACACTTCTCTTCGACACCTCCGGTTATCCCGAAGGCTTCAGCCGCCCCCGCCTCGCTTACAACATCGACGGATACTGGAAATCCAACGTAGGCTGTGCCGATGAGATCGTGATCGAGAATCTTCAAGGTGCCGGGAAACATGAACTCGTCGTCTACTTTCAGTCATCGCGTCAGGAACAGCGCTGGGGAAGCGAAGGTAAAAGCGGCGTCAACGTTGCGCGCCTCCTCGGCCTCAAAGTCGACGCCGGAAGCAAACCAATTGAAGACACTCCTGCTGAAAAGTGGGCTCTCATTGTCGGCGACAGCATCACTGAGGGAATCGGCGCCTCCGAACTGGCCGGCTACTCTCATCTCGTGGGACAGGCCCTGCAAACCCGCGGCTACGACTACGCCATCAGCGCATGCGGCTGGAGCGGTTGGATCAACAAAGGCGACAACCCTCCCGGTGATGTTCCCGGCTACTATGTGATTACCAACTCAACCGGCGGAACCGGAGGTGACTACGATGACTCAGCGAGCCGGTGGAATAAGATCGACGGCAACGGCCACTCTCTCCTCGATTCAGAAGGCAGACTCAGCGCCTACGGAGATACCAATCAGGAACCCGCCCTGATCATGATCAATTACGGCACCAACGACAAACTCCACAAGTCAGACCCGGGCGACACCCTCGCGAGCATGACCCAATCTCTCGCCGCCCTGCGCAAAAGTGCTCCCGAAGCACAGATCATCATCCTCATCCCCTTCGGCCAGTATTTTGCAACCGAGCTGAAGCAGGCCGTCGCCTCCCACAGGCAAACCCATCCCGAAGATCAAAAAGTGGCCATCATCGATCTCGGCCCCAAAGTGCCGAGAAACCTTTCAGGAAAAAGCGGGATCTTCGGCGGCCTCCACCCCAACGACAGAGGTCACGCCAATTTCGCCGCAAAGATCATCCCGCAGGTCCTCGAGATTCTTGATGGGGAATAGAGTAGCTACGTAATCATAATCTCACCCCTCAACCAACCCATAACTCGTACTCCGCCCGCCACCCTCGTTCTTCACGAGAATTTCACGCTCTATCAAAACACGAATATCGCGCAGCGCGGTGTCTTCTGAGCACTTCGCTATCGCGGCGTATTTTGATGAAGTGAGCTTTCCTTCAAAGCCGTCGAGCAGCCTATTGATCATTTTCCGCTGCCGCTCGTTCACCGGCTTCTGATTCACCTTCTTCCAGACGTTAGCCTTGTGCATCACGTTTGAAAGGGTGCCATCCGCCGCATCGATGGCTCGACCGAGGCAGGCAGTGAACCAGCTCAGCCAGTCGGTCACATCAAGTCCGCTGCGCTGCCCCATTTCAAGCTGCCGATAGTAGTCCTTTCTCTCGGCTTCGAGTTGTGATGACATGCTGTAGAATCGCTCTGACGTGCGATCGGCTTTTGCGAGTTCCCGGTCGACAATCGCGCGGCCAATGCGCCCATTGCCATCCTCAAAGGGGTGGATCGTCACAAACCGGAGATGCGCCAGCCCTGCTTTCAAAACTGGATCGAGGCCATTCTCTGCTTCAAGCCATCCGATAAAGCCGGTCATCTCATGATCCATTCTTCCGGCAGGTGGCGCCTCAAAATGAACTTTTTCGCGACCAACCGGACCGGAGACGACCCGCATCACGCCGGCCTCAACCGGCCGCCAGGCTCCGACGGTGATAGAGTGCATTCCGCTTCGACCCGTTGGAAACAAGGCGGCATGCCAGGCAAAAAAACGATCAGCCGTCAGTGGCAGGGAATAGTTCTGCGTCGCATCCAACATCATTTCGACTGTGCCCTCAACATCGCGACTCGCGACTGTGGCCCCGGCATATTCCAGACCGAGTCGACGGGCAACCGAAGAACGAACCTCTTCAGGATCCAGGATCTCACCTTCAATCGCGCTGGACTTAACAACGTCTGCGGTATGAGTCGAAAGCCTGGCTTCAGTGCGAAGTGAAAATCCAAGCCCCTCCATTCGACCGAGCAAACGCCCCTGCCGATGCCTCACATCCGCGAGCAGGGCCGAGAGCTCAGAGTCGTCCCAACTTAAATTCGGCCAGTCAGCCAGTTCGTGGATATACGCCATAATCTCCGCACTTCTTGCGGAGATTATAGTCAACTTTCCCCGCAAAAGCAATATTCCCCGCACCTTTTGCGGAGATTAAGGGCGTTATTCCCCGCAAATGGCTGAAATTCTCAATTCCCGCCCCGACCGCAATTCTCCTGCAGGGGCACTGCTGACTCGAGATACTTCGTCCACTGATCTTCGAAGGCCTGCATTTTCCGGTGACGTTTCGAGCGGAGATGCTTGCTCCGGTCTTCGTCGGCGACGAAGGGACCAACCCTGCAGATCTCGCAGTAGGCGGCACCGACACAGGCCGTTGTCTCCAGTTTCGCGCTGAGCTTTTGAGGTGGATTGATTCCCCAGGCAAAGGTGCGGCTTTCGGTGTCGGGGACGACCATATCCCGGTTCACGTTGCGAATTCGATACCCGGGGAACTCGCTATACTCAAAAGGCATCGACCCCAGGCAGGGGATCCGGAGCCCGCGATTGAGCGACGTCTCAAGGTTCCAATCCCGGTAGGGTTTTACCTCTTTCGACGTGATGTAGCAAAGCCGGGGCCCGGCTTCGTCGAGAAGGTAGCGGAAGCTGTGAATCAGAAACTGCCTTAACAATTTCCGGTTGAGCGTGTTTGTGCTCGCGCCGACGGATTGCCGCTCGAAGTCATCCAGAGTCGCGAACGAAGGAATGAGGGGAAACTGGAAGATGACGAGATCGAACTTCTTTTCGATAGACTGCACTGACCCGGAATCGGTGATGTCGAGTCCGGTGTGCACCTGAATATTACTTTCGCGAAGCGCCTCCAACTCGTTCTCAGGATACTTGCTCAGGAGCGTCGCTTCGCTGTCATAGATGGAAGCTTCAAGCAATCGCGGGCGATGATAAGTCAGCAACGCTCTGGAGAACGAAAGGTCTCCATCGCCGATGGTGAGGATTCTCCATTTGGGGTCGAGATACATGAAGGTCGTGGCCGGATCAGGGAGCAGGACACTCCGAGCTCTCCGCAGCGTGAGGTAACAGGGTCTCATCGCATATTCAACCCTGTTAGTTTTCTCATGGCCCGCCCTTTCGTGCCTCACAAAAAGAAGATGCAAGCTCCCCTGCGAGGATGTCCAGTAGCGCACGCCTCATGCTAATCCCCCACAACGAACTCGAGCCCGCCACCTTGCGAAAGGTGGTTGAGGAATTTGTGACTCGCGACGGAAGTGATCTTTCCTCAGTGGAGGCACGAATCGAAGCGGTCCTGAAACAACTCGAGAGTGGAAGAGCCCGATTGCACTACGACGAAGATTCGAAGACCTGCAACATCGTATCGAGCGACTACAAGGCCTGGGAATAAAGGCGTGCCGCCCCGCCCGATCAATCCTTCCACCACTCCGGTCCCACTGAGCTTCGATCGACAGCTTTCACCGCCACCTCGAACGGCTTTTCACTAACGGTATTCCCGTCCATTTTGACGCCACTGGAATCGCATTGAATGTCGAACGCCTTTCCCCGGTTTGTCTGGATGCGATTCTCCGAAATGATGCTTTCGATCGGAGGTAGTTTCGCTTTCGAGTCACCTTTCAAACCGATCAGAAAATTCTCCTTACAGTTCAGGAAACGGTTCTTCGTAATCTTCGCCTCCTTGACCTGGAAATACCCGTTAGCCGGAGAATCGGGAATCCCCAACATGATACTCAGAGCACTGCGTTCGTCATCCCCGCTGAGATCCTGAAAATGATTTCCGGTGACATGGTGCCTTTCCCCAATGACCCGAACACCTCCGGTGCCTTTTGCCCCGCCACCGAGAAAGACATTTCCTTCAACGAGACAGTCATTTCCGTGGCGCAATGTCAGAGCTCCTGACACCTCGACAAAATAATTCCCCCGATAAGTATTTCCGCAGGACTTATTCGAAATGCACTCGGCCTCCCCGTTGCATTTTTCGAACAGGTTGTCTTCGACGAGACACGCTGCGGTCATCATTGAAGTGCTGCTGTCTCCCAGGCGAATCGTCTCACCGCCATTTTTACCGAGCTTTTCGCGCGGCCCGAAGTGATTGTGATCGATTCGATGTGAAGCGGGCGTATCTGTATCTTCGGCCAGCCAAACCACCACGGTCGGCCCCCCGGTGGTTTTCCCCGCAAAATAACATTGGTCAATGCGATGACCCGATCCATAGACGGACAGAAAACGGGAAGTCCCCTTCATCCCGAATTTCGCATCGTCGTTCGTGACCGCACAATTCGTAACCCGGCAATCACGGGCGGGATTTTTCGAATCGGCTCGCAACTCAATTGATTCCTCTCCGGTTGGATTCTGAAACCAGATCCCCTCGACGATGAGATGCCGCCCTCCCAGCGAAATTCGCGAATCCCCTGTGAAAATCACTTTCCCGGGAGTCTCCGCCCTGATCGCAATCGGAGCATCCAACTCACCGGACGCTTTGATCTCCAAACGGGAGTCATTCCACGTTCCGTCTTTCAGCACGATAACATCGCCGCTCGCAGCCTTTTTAGCCGCTTTGTCAAAATCCCCCGGATTGCCGACGAGAAATTCCTCCGCCGCGCCCGGATGCAAAAAGAAAAAGACGAAAGAGAGGAATCTATTCATTAAGAAAAACTGAAACCCAATCAATGCGGGTGCGGGTGACTTTCGAGATGCTGACGTAAAAGATCTTTCCCGTAGTCATTACCATTCGGAGTCCGGACCGTGGCATGAATGTGATTCTTTGTTGCAATGCCGTCCCGACCGAGCGCAATGGGACGCTGATGATCGAATTCGATCAGGACAACGGGACTGTGGATACGATAATAGAAAACCGAATCCTCGTCCATTCCCCCGATCCAGGCGAAACGGGTTCTATCGAGATGCTTCTCGACCTCCTCCATTTTCACCCTCGCATGACCCTCTTTGAGATTGTGAATCCAGAGGCCGATCAGTTTCAGGAACGCTTCTTTCTGCTCCGCCGTCATCTCTGAAACCGGAAGTCCCTCGTAGGGAATCACGACGTTATCGTGAAACGCTTCGGTGTTGGAATTGGTTCCGTCTTTCTCCGATTTCAAAACCGCCTTCTCTTTTTGTGCGTCCGTTAGCGAGTTCACGAAGGCGAGAGCGTCATTCTGTTCCTCCTGCAAAATAATCGTTCCTTTATATTTTCCTTCATCCGCCCAGACGGGTTCCGAACCGAGGAAAAGCGGAGTCATCACGACCTGATCGGCGAGGATGAAGTAGTTGATCACACAGTGGTGCCCATCGAACTGAAAACCCCACGGCTCGGTGTCGGACGGTTCACCCATGACCGTGATGAAATACGCCCAGCGCCCGTAACCATATTCGCCCTCGCGATTGCTCAGCTCGGCGATGGTGTGGTTGAGCTTCATGATGTCTTTTGTCGTCTTGAGCCCTTTCGCACTCAGTCCGGCACCAATGAGAGCAAAAGCCAACTGGCGTTGCTCCTCGCTCATTTCCTCGAAAGAAACACCCTGACGCGGGAGGCTGTGCTGATTCGCCCAGCGACGCCACTCGTTGTCATCGACGGGGAACTTGGTTTTAACCCGCTGCTCCTCTGTGAGCCCCGCGAGGAAGGCAATCGCGGCGTCTTTGACCTCCCCCGTTCCGACTCCGGTGGACTTGATCTCATAAAGCCCTTTTTCAACTTCACCGTCAGCGGTCACGCCGACAAAAGGCTCCGCAATCGCAGCTGCCTCTACTTCCGAAAAACGGGAACCACCGCCCTTACTTTTGCCTTTGCCTTTGCCCTTCTGAGCAAAGCCGGAACTTGCGAAGAGAAGCAGAGAACTGATCAGAAGGAGTCGTAAATACATATCGATTGAACAATAAAAATTGGACTGAGTTGCCGGTTAAAACGGAACCACTGATGAACGCTAATAGTCGCTGATGAGAGGCTTCGCGGAAAGCACAATTGCATTGCCTTAAATATCCTGTATCGATCCCCGCCCTTCCGCGTTTCCTATTTTTTCTTCGGGGTAATCGGCCCGGTGCCCTGTGGGTTCGAAGTGGTGGGACGCTCAACTTTTTCCTTACCTGAAATCATCCCGGGATCAAATTCCAACACTTCGCCATCGTCGAGCGTCTTGATCTTCACCTCTTTGATCTCAACGCGATGCGCATTACCGCGATGCAACTGGATCGCGAGAAGTCCCTCGAGGGCGCGCCCTTCGTGATAGTCAAAGAACTCGGAAGTCATCTTGCCGTTCACCTTGTGAATAAGATGATTGCCCCTGGCGATCACGGTGAATTCATTCCACTCGGAGGTATCCGCTTTCACCGGCTCCTGCTGCGAGATGAGCCAGCGCTCTCCCTCAGGATCAAGAAGAACGTTGTTCCCGTTCAGCCCGAACATGCCGCGGCCTTTTTCCTCGTAAGTCATTCCCGTGTGCTGAATCGCGGGATGCACATCGCACTGGTAGCCCGTAATCGCCCATTTACCCACATCCGGCATTTCACGGCTGCGGTATTGGATTCCCGAATTGTTGTCGCCGATGACCCGAATCGTAGCGCGAATTTCAAAATCCTTCACGATGCCATCCCGCCAAATCAGGAAGGTGTTACTCGCAAATGCATCCGGCCCCTCACAGGTTCCCACGATCACTCCATCCTTCACTTTCCACAGCGCAGGATCGCCATCCCAGCCGCTGAGATCTTTCCCGTTGAACAAAGAGGTGAATCCCTCATCAGCGAAGGATAGCGAATAGCAACAAATCGTCAGTAGTATAAGAAAAGGTTTCATGAGGTCAGGATTGTCCGGTCAGGGCTGCGTATTTTCAATGCAGACAATCTCCTTCATCGTGTGAGCATAAAGACGCCCGTTGGCAAACGTGAGCGAAGCGAGGCTCCAGGTCTCTCCGCCGATTCCGAGATCATTCACCGCTACGATGGCCCCGGGAGAGAGCGACTCGACCTTCGTATCGATCACGTAAACCGTTCCCGTAACGACAGGAAGAAAAAGGTAGCGCCCCACCCGCGTCGGGCTCGCCGCCGAAATATGCCCCCAGCCGATACCGGTATGACCGTGATCACCGACGGCAAATCCGGAAGCATTTAACGGCTTGTTCGCAGGGTTTCCTTTTTCCCAGAGCAAAACATCCTCTGACCTCGACTCCCCGGACGCTATCAGCTGCGCCGGCAACTCGAGATACTCCACGCGGCCGTTCTCGACATTAACCCGCCCGAGGTAGGGCATGTTATGAGAGAGAAACCAATGCCAGTCACCGAAGGCAAGATTCGCCTGATTGGTATTCGGATGACTTTTCCCCGCCTTGATCGCGACACCCTCCTGAAACGACCAGTCACTTTTCCCGGGATCATATTTCCAAAGCCCCGCCCCGGTATAGAGCGGCTGATCCCGCAAAATGATTCCCGACGACGCATCCATGACGAGATGCCTCCCCTTAGTGAAACCGAAGACATACCTGCGGTTCCAGTGGCAGGCAAAAGAAGGGTCATAGCCCGCGATATCGGTGCTCCAGAGCGTTTGCCCGGCTTCGCCATGAGCGAGGCTGGTGAGAGTGTGGCCATAGGGCTTTTCGATGGGACCATGCGGTCCGCCCCGTGCGTGGGAAACAGCAGGCTTCCCCTCCGCGGTGATCCCCACCATCGGCGTTGTGTGAATCGATGTTCCCGCATGCGCCCGCCAGACAATCTCCCCGGATAACTTGTTGATCGCGTGCAGGTAGGTCCAGACCTCCTCCTCAGCAACGCCCTCCGGAATCGCTGTTCCATTTTCCGACTTCACTCCGGGAGCATCCCATTTCCGCATTTTGGCCCCTTCCTCCTTATTCGCGACCTCGACATTGAGAATCATTCCCCCGATAAGAAACGGCTCGGCCTGCCGGTTGTTGTGCTTGAAACGCGGCGTCCACTCACGAAACCAAAGCTGCTTTCCCGAGAAATTGTAACATCCCATCGAACCGCACCGGTTGAAAAACCAGACCCGCTTCCCGTCAGTGATCGGAGCAAATACCGTCCCATCCGAAAAGCCCCCCGCGAGCGAAATGAACGCTGTTCCCGGCAACTCGACCTGCCAGAGAATCTCACCCGTGTTTGCATCGAGGCAGAATCCGATGATGTCCGTGACGCCGTTCTTTTCCTCCAGCGTTTTGATAGGGACATGAGTCGTCACGAAAACCCGGTCGCCCCACACCGTAACATTGCTCATCCCCGCCTCCGGCAAAGGCGTCCGCCACCGGATGTTTTCATCGCGGGTCACGCTCCATTTCACGGGAGGCTCACCTTCGACCTGCCAGTTCCCGTTCGGGCCCGCCGCCTGATGCCAATTCGTCTCCGAACCCTTCGGGGAAATGGACTTCTGAGCCTCCGCAGGGCCACTCATCGAGAAAAACACGACCACCAACCAGGATTTAATACGCATCATCCCCGTTTTATAACATAACAGGGTCAAGCGGTCGACATGATAGGGTTGAGTTGCCCAGCCGCTCGAGGCAAGCGGCAGAGGCTACGCCAACACGATGCAATCCTGATCCACGATTAATGAGGCCCGGGCTTCTGAAAATCTCCCGGAGCGAGATTGCCACCTTCCATCGCTTTCGTCGCTGGCTCTGAGAGGCGAATGCGCTTACTGATGAAGATGCCCTTTTCCTCATTCGGTCTCGACGAAAACCTGACCCGCGCGGTTAGTGATTTCCCTGCGCCTACGCCTGTCCAGGAGGCGGCGATTCCCGCGGCGCTCGACGCTCGTGATATCCTCGCCATTGCACCGACCGGATCGGGAAAAACGACCGCCTTTGTCCTCCCCCTGCTCCAACGCTGGCTCGGGGAGAAACGCAGAAAGCCACGACCCGTTTTTGCTTTGATCCTCGTCCCGACCCGCGAGCTCGCCGCTCAAGTCAGAGACGTCATTCAGCAGTGCGCGCGCGATCTCCCCGAACGGATTAAAGTCGTCAGCGCAGTGGGAGGCCTTTCGATCAACCCGCAAATGATGGCCCTTCGCGGAGGAGCCGACATTGTTGTTGCCACACCGGGACGTCTCCTCGATCTCGTCGATCGAAATGCGGTCACTCTATCAGAAGTGCAGGCCCTCGTCCTCGACGAGGCAGACCGCCTTCTCGACCTCGGATTCGAAGAGGAGCTTCAGAAACTACTCGGTCTCCTTCCCCCGAAGCGACAGAATCTACTTTTTTCGGCGACCTTCCCCCCTCGCGTCGAAGCGCTCGCGACCCGTTTTCAAAGGGATTCCGTTCGCATCGAAATCGAATCCGAACCGACCGAAACCGCCGCGATCGAACAACGCGCCATCCGCGTCGACAAAGCAAAGCGGGCCCCGCTTCTCCGCCATCTCATCAAAACGGAAAAGTGGGAACGGGTTCTCGTTTTTGTGGCAACCCAATACGCCTCTGAACACGTCGCAGGGAAATTGCGGGTCAACGGAATCGAAGCGCTTTCATTCCACGGCGACCTCTCTCAGGGAGCCCGGGAGGAGGCTCTGAATGATTTCAAAAACTCGAAAATCCGGGTCCTCGTCGCGACGGATCTCGCCGCACGTGGACTCGATATCCAGCTGCTCCCAGTCGTTGTAAACTACGACCTTCCCCGGTCCCCCGTCGACTACACCCACCGCATCGGCAGAACCGGCCGGGCAGGTGAAACCGGTCTCGCGATCAGCTTTATCACCGAAGAGTCCCATGCCCATTTTTCTCTGATCGGGAAGCGCCTCGATCTCGCCCTGACAATGGAGGAAATCGAGAGCTTCGAACCCACTGAGGTTCCTCTCGCTCCCCCCGGAAATGGAGGAATCAAAGGGCGCCGCAAGAGCAAAAAAGACAAGCTCAGGGAAGCTGCAGCTCGGGCGAAGGGTAGCAAGTAGAAGGGCATTTCCCCCTCGCAATCCTGCCAGACACAAAAGAGACCGTCCGGATCGCCTGCGGGAGCCGCCCCTGCCTCGTCAGGGCATGAAAGGTTTTCATCATCCTTGTGACACTTTCCCTCTTGGCAGTAGTCTCATAAGTAACTATCCTCAAATCATGCGCTGGAAAGGTAGAAGACAAAGTAGCAACGTCGAAGATCGCCGCGGACAAAGCGTCTCCGCATCGAGCGGAGGAGCAAGGCGGGCAGGCGGCGGAATCCTGAACCTTCTCCTCATGGGATTCATGAGAGCGAGCGGCAAAACGCGCGTCGTCATGATCGTTGTCGCCCTCTTCGCATTCATGTTTTTCCGGGAGCCGCTCATGCAGATCCTGGGGCTTTCGAGTAACGTTTCAACCGGACCACGCATCGAACAGACCAGCGGAAACGCCGGCCGGAATGACGAGATGAAGGCTTATCTCAGCACGATGATGGCTGACAATGAGCAAGTCTGGTCGCAGATTCTTCCGAAATACGGCGTGAAATTCCGCCCCTGCAAGATGGTGATTTACAGCGAACGCACCCGAACTCCGGGAGGGCTTGCCGATGCGAGAATGGGACCATTCTACTCCCCCGGTGACGAAACGATCTACATTGACCCGACCTTTTTCAATGAGCTGAAACAGAAGTTCGGTGCCACCGGTGATTTCGCAGAAGCCTACGTTGTCGCCCATGAGTATGGTCACCACATCGAGAACATTCTCGGTCGCCTCGACGAACTTCACAAATACCGCGGACGTCTTTCCAAAACCGACTACAACAAGAAGTCAGTCAGGGTTGAACTCCACGCCGATTTTCTCTCAGGCGTCTTCGCCCGCAATGCACAGGAAACCTTCGGGGAATTTCTCGAACAAGGGGACATTGAAGAAGCGATGCGCTGCGCAGAGGCCATCGGCGATGACCGGATTCAGAAAGAACTCGGCCCCGGCTACGTCGACCCCGATTCCTTCACCCACGGTTCATCCGCGCAGCGGGCCAAGTGGTTCAAAATGGGACTCGAGTCCGGCGACCTGCAGATCGGCGAACAGCTCTACAAGTTGCCTTACGAGCAATTGTAGGCAGTTCACGCACCGGTCTCACATCACTACATCCGGATCCATTCCGGTATTGTAACGAAGCATCGAAAGATGCATTTGAATATTCAGTTTCATTCTATCTGAACTACATTATACGGTAGTAACCTTTACTATCGAATTATGAGTACATCTGCAGGAGGCGGAGGATGGGAACCACCTTCCCCGGAAGAACTTCAAGCTATGCTTCCCCAATACGAAATCATTGGATTTCTGGGACGCGGTGGAATGGGAGCGGTCTATCGCGGGCGACAAAGCCGGCTCGATCGGGATGTCGCCATCAAAGTGCTCCCTGAGACGCTGACAAAAGGCGGGGAAGACGAACTCAAGTTCGCTGAAAGGTTTGAGCTGGAGGCCCGGGCCATGGCGAAGTTCAATCACCCCTCCATTGTTTCCGTGTTCGATTTTGGAGAAACGTCAGAAGGTCAACTCTACTTTGTGATGGAGTTCGTCGAGGGAATGGATATTTACCAGTATCTGCAGAAGAGCGGCGGCCAACTCCCGCAGGACTATGCACTCTCAATCACCGCCCACGTACTCGACGCACTCGAATACGCACATTCCCGCGGAATCGTGCACCGCGACATCAAACCGGCCAATGTTCTGCTCAATCTTGAAGGACAGGTAAAAATCGCCGACTTCGGACTCGCCAAGGTCATTCGCGATGAGGGCGATGCAGATCACCCCGCCCTGACAATGTCCAATGTCGCGCTGGGAACTCCCGACTTCGTGGCACCGGAGGCCATCGATGGCAGTGCGGTCCCGGATCACCGTGCCGACCTCTACGCCGTAGGCGTGATGCTCTATCAATTGCTCACCGGGAAATTGCCCCGTGGCAGTTTCAAGATGCCGGGAGAACTCCTTCCCTCACTCGACCCCCGACTCGATAATATCATTCAAATTTCACTGCAAAGCGACCCTGACGAACGCTACGACTCCGCCAACTCCATGAGACTCGCACTTGATCCAATCGTGACTTCGCCAATGAGCCGAATGAAGGTGATCGAAAGTGAGAAAAAGGCTCTATCACCCGCTCGAAAAACCGCTCCGCGAAAAGAAGTCAAAGCCACAAAGAGCACCGGAAATGCAGGGAAGATTTCTTTAGTGCTGACGGTTCTGGCGGTTGGAATTGTCGCCTACGTTTACTTTTCCTTTTTTAAGACAGAAAGCACGGCCGCCCCCGCCGGGTTGCAAACAAACGTGATCGAACCCGGGATTTCCCCTCAGGAGCCCGCCTCCAGCCCTCCTTCCACGCCCCCGGACACTCAACCTGACAGCAACACCCCTGCGCCCCCTCCTGAAGCCGGAGGCGAACCTGAAAAGCCTGCCTTAGCCGCCACTCCGGAATCCGCATCCGACGACTTCCCAGCGGCGAGCGCGAGCAATGCCACCGTCGAGGCGCCGTTTGAAAACTCTCTCGGAATGAAGTTTTCCCCCGTCCCCATCGACGGCGGACCTTCGGATGGAAAACACATCCTCTTCAGCATTTGGGAGACCCGTGTGCAGGACTATCAGAAATTTATTGATGCCAATCCTTCACTCAACTGGAGAACACCGGATTTCGAACAGGGACCTGATCATCCCGCTGTTTTTGTCCCGTTTGAAAACGCGGTTGAATTCTGTGAATGGCTGACAGAAACAGAAATCAACAACGGATCCATAGCGGAGGGTCAGGCATACCGGCTTCCGACTGATCATGAATGGAGCTGTGCGATCGGCATCTCGCACCTGGAAGATCCCATGGCGACGCCCGAATCCAAAGACAGAGCGCTTGACCGGCTCTGGCCGTGGGGGGAAACCTGGCCCCCGCCGAACAACACCTGCAATATCTACGGTTCAGAAAACAAGGACAACCCGATGATGTTCTCCGGCAAACAAAAACCGTTCGTGACCAACTACTCCGACGGATTTCCACGAACAGCCCCGGTCGGAACTTTCCCCGGAGGGAACTACGGGCTTTTTGAAATGACCGGCAATGTCGCCGAATGGAGCTCGGACTGGGACTCCCCTGCTCAAAAGAGACGCGTGGTCCGCAGTTCCAGCTGGACGAACACCCCCGGTGGCTTCTTTCTCTCTTCGGCGCGCGCCCTTATTCTGCCATCGGCAAATTCCGATACAATCGGGTTCCGGGTCATTCTCGACCTGAATCAGGAAGCCCCCGCCCAAACGCCCCCGCAACTGACAAAGACAGAGACTCCACCCGCCCCGGAGGATTCGACCGATCCTCCAGGCGACCTCGCATCCACCTCTCCCCCGGCGGATGCAGCCGCAGCGACTCCCGATCCCTCCATTGAGATCCCCGGCCTTGAAACCAGGTTCGCCGCTTACCTCAAGCTGCGAAACACGCGGGTGACCACCTTGATTGAGAACTACCTGAAGGCACTCGACCTGCGCTTCAATGCCGCGATCAAAGAGGGCAATCTGGATCTCGCGCAGGCGTTTCAGGAGGAAAAGAAATCAGTCGCAAAACTCCTCGAATCCCTGAGCAACAACGGGAAGAGCGCTCTTGATCAAATCAAAGCCGGCAGCACTCTCGATGCCCTGTCGGATTCAGCGCCCTCCGGCCTCACGGAATTGAGAGCTATCTGGACAACCGAACGCAAAAAAATACGCTCTGAACTGGATTCGAATCTCGCCCAGTCCCTCAAGGCCCTGGAAATCGAGCTGACGAAATCGGCCGATTTGACCAACGCCACCAAAGTCAAAAATCTCAGCGTCGAGCTGAATCTGCAGGAGGCGCAAAGCGCCGGAGGATCAGACGGCGCTACCGAAACGGCGGAAAAAATGACGAACACCCCGAATCAGGAAGGAGAGTTCGAAAACAGTCTCGGCATGAAATTTGTTCCGATTCAATCGGGCGACACAACCCTTCTATTCAGCATTTGGGAAACACGGGTAAAAGACTACGAACCCTTCCTTCGTGACGACAGAGACCGGAACCCGCCGAGAATCGATTTCCCTCAGGGAGACGACCACCCCGCCATTCAGGTGTCCTATGAAGATGCGATCGCCTATTGCAAATGGCTGACCAAAAAGGAAATCACCCGCCGGGTGATCGAGAAGACGGATCGCTATGACCTACCGACTCTGACCGAGAATCGAATCGCTCTGGGACTGATCGCGCCCGATGCCCCGGAAGGGGCCCCTTTCTTGAAACCGTTCCTGTGGGGAGACGAATGGCCGCCTTCAAAGGTCATCGGGAACCTCTACGGGATGGAGAGCGAGAGTGATCCTCTCGGAAACAGACCAGTCATCCAGGATTACAACGACGGGCACATCAAGACAGCGCCGGCAGGATCATTTCCAGCGGCCGCATCCGGTGTCTACGACCTCATCGGCAACGTCGGCGAATGGTGCCACAATAAGCCCGCAGGGATCGCGATCTTCGGTGAAAACTGGAGCAGTTCAGGGAGAGGTGCCCTCGCATCCGATCGCGTTCCCAGTTCAAACGGCAGTTTTGGAAATCCCTACATCGGATTCCGTGTCGTATTGAGAAAAGAAAACCCCTGAGGCTGTTTCGCTCCCCGAATGCAGGGGAGCGACCACACCTCTTCCTCACTGAAACAAAAGCGGCGCGAATTCCGCGAGGTAGTCACGCCACACCGGCCAACTGTGACCGCCTTCGGTGAGGGTGTAATCGTATTTGATTCCCGCTTCGTCGAGCGTGGCGGTCATCTCGGTATTCCTTTCGAGCAGGAAGTCGTCCTTCCCGATCGCAATCCAGAGAAGCTTGATTTGTTCGTTCGTTTTCGCGGCATCAGCGAGGGCATCGCCGATCACATCCGCTGAAGGAACCGCTGCACTAAACGCACCGATTTGAGAAAAAGTATCCATTTCATTCAATCCAATCGTGAGCGATTGCCCCCCTCCCATCGAGAGCCCGACAATAGCCCGGTTCTCACGGCCTGCCTTGGTTCGATACAGCTTCTCCACCATCGGTAACGCCGCTTCGATCAGGTCTTTACGAAGTTCCTCCGTATTCGCCGGAGAACGTCCTCCATAGGATTCAGGAATAGGATGTCCGTCGAGCATGACCACGATCATCGGCTTCGCCTTTCCTTCAGCGATAAGATTATCGAGAATCCAATGCGCTTTTCCGAACTCTGCCCAGGTCGCAAAACTGTCGCCGTGGCCGTGTTGGAGAACCAGCACCGGATACGATTCATCCCCCGTTTCATATCCGGGCGGCGTGTAAACATTCATCTCGCGGAAGCGATTGATAGGCCTGGAATGATAGCCGTGATAGTGAACCGTTCCGTGCGGAACATCTTTGAAATCCCAGGGAGCATCACCGGGAATGTAGAGAAGACTCGTTCTCGGAGAGCGCATCGGCTTCAGTTTCGGGTTGCCCGGATCGAGCATTTTCACACCGTCGACGGTGAAGCTGTAGCCATGGAGCCCCGGCTCGACCGTGTCCATTTTGCCTGACCAGATCTCATCCCCGCCTTTGACGAGTTCGAGTTTTCCTTTGAGCATATCCCCCGAAACGGAAACCTTCTCCGCGCCGCGCGCCTGGATCCGGAAGGTCACGCTTCCGTCATCGTGAATCGTCGGGGAAACCACCGGAGCGGGACGCGATCTCTTCTTCTCCGCCCCAATCCCCGGGGAACCGGAACTGAGAACAAGAGCCAACGCGAAGGGAAAAACAAAACAGGATGTGATTCGAGAATTCATAAAATCGGTATCGTAAGGTTCAGTAGCAACTACTCGGCGGTGGCGAGCCAGTTAAATTCCTGCACGGCATCGAAAGCGGCTTTTTGAATCTTCAGTTTCGTCGCCTCATCGAACACTTTCTCAAGTTCGCCACCGTCGGGATTTTTACCGTTCTTCACTTTCGTCTCAACGACAGTGTCATAGGAAAAGCCCTCCGGGCTCTTGCCTGTCATTGCTGCGTAAAACAAATTCGAAGTCAAAAAGGCACCAGTTTGATTCGGATGCCCGTCTTTCACGTAGCGAAAGGTAAGATCGGTTCCACCGGTTTGAATCATCTTGATTGCGAGTGGTACACTGACAATCGCACGGGGCCTGAGGCTTTTCGCGAGGGCGAGTCCCACAGCGATATCCTTTTCCGCTTCCTCCACCTTCAGCGGCTCCGTGACCGGCTCCGCATTCTGCGTTTTCGGAGAGGTCATGTAGAGAATCACTTGCGCGCCATTGTCGCGAATTGTCTTCGCGAGCAGGGTGGCATATTTTCCGTAGGCCTGTGTTGGATCAGCAGAAACATCCTGATAGCTTTGCATGACGACGTAATCCCATTTCGTTTTCGGATTGTCCTTGAGAAGAGCTTCGTGATTTCGGATGGCCGAGCGAATGTGACTGTGAATCCCCTCAAACGGAGGAACCTTTCCGGGATGAAGCGCCTTCGAATGGGCGTTCCATTCTTCCGGATTCGGTGGCTCATTCAATTCGAGAAACGCCTTCATCTTTTCGATGCGGGCCTCGATTTCCTCATTCGTAATCGTGCTCTGTTCGATGAAGGACTGGCTGAAGTAGTAGGTCGAATGCTTGAACATGTTCTGCCCCCCGTAGGTAATGCGCTTCACGTTTACATTCGTGTCAGGATCTCCTTCTTCGAGAACCGTCTCAACGAGGTTGGGCAGCTCGTGACGAAAGGTAAAACTGTTCCCGAGGAAAAGAATGTTCACATCTTCGCCTGCATGAGAAAAATTTACCGCCAGAAACAGCGCGCAGAAAAGTGATCGAAATGGGAGAGATGATGCCATGCCGGAATGATAGTCGAGAGACACTCCACCGACAGATCTTTTTCCCGGAATTTGAGCTACGGGATCGCGCAGAATCCCGATCTTCCCGCCCGGATCTGAAACTCCGGCCTAACCCCGGCTCGCGACGAACACGCTTTGCATGCCCGCTGCATTGGCGGCATCAATACCGGCCTGACCGTCTTCGAAAACAAGACAGTCTTCCGGAGCTACGCCCATCCGCTCGGCGGCGAGTAGAAACATGTCAGGGGCCGGCTTACCGCGCTCGACATCCGCTGGTGTGATCACGATATCGAAAAGCCCGCTCAAGCCGGTCACTTCCAATGAAGGGGCAACGAGGGAAAGATCACTCCCGGAAGCGACCGAAATCGGCAGACCCGCAGCATGATATTGGTGAGCCAGCTTCGCGACCGCATCGACCGGCTGGAGTTCGTGCAATTTCTCTGCATACCACTCCGCTTTATATTCGTGAACGAGATCGGGATCAATGTTCGCGTTGAATCGCGCATTCAGCTTCATGACCGTGTCGCGATCGGGCACCCCGGCGGCGGCGTAAAACTCGTCCTCATCCCACACCCACGGGGCATTATTATGAACAAAGCTGGCGGTCCAGGCTTTGTAGTGAAGCGGCATTGAATCGACGAGAGTTCCGTCGCAGTCAAAGATGTATCCACCGAACTCGCGATCGGGTAATTCCAGAATCATAGCAGTATTGCTGAAGTCGCAGTATCCGAATCAGCCTTCAGAGGAAGCTTTCTTATTGGAAGACTCCGATGGCAATGCGTCAACGACTTCTCCGTCAATTGTCGTGCTGCCTTTAGTGAAAAATTTCTTAAAGATGCGGCGGGGGAGGCTCTTACCGGATTCCTCCGCTTCGAGTTCACAGAGAGCGGCCTCTTTCGCCTTTTCCCATGCCTGGGCAAAACCGGGTGCATTCACAACCATGGCCTTCTCGGCACGCGCGTAAATTTCGAGCTCACGCTCAAGCGACTGGTAATCATCCTGGACCCGGCCGGAGTTCACCTTCATCCGGAGATTCTCGTTCTCGCCCTTCAGACTGTCGATCTTCTCCTTCATCTCGGACATCTTTTCCGCCTCGATCTCGAGCTTGTCGCTGAGGTGGCCTTTAAGACGTCGCAGCTCACGCTTCGTTTTGGAATGCGCGACGAGAGAAAGCACGCAAAGAAAGAAACCGAGTAGGAATCCCCAGAAAAACCAATGCGTCAGGATCGTTTTGATAGTGTCCATGTGGAGGAACTATAAGGGCACGATTTCCCGTCGTAAACTGCGATGATTGCCCCTTTTTCATCAAAATGTCCTTGCACAAAGTCATTTCATAGATTTCTGTAATGACAGAAATCTATGAAATGACGGAACTTCCTCCATTTGCACAGCAGTTCATCCTCCATTGGGGAGAGATGGGCACGAAGTGGGGAATCAACCGCACCGTGGCACAGATCCACGCGCTGCTCTTTATCAGCGAGCCCCCGCTCAATGCCGAGGACATCTGCACCCAACTGGGAGTTGCGAGGTCAAACGTGAGCAACAGCCTCAAGGAGTTGCAAAACTGGGGAATCGTCAATGTCGTGCACCTCGCCGGCGACCGTCGCGACCATTTCACCTCGACCAAAGACGTCTACGAAATGTTCCGCACTATCGCCGCGGAGCGGAAGCGTCGCGAGATTGACCCCACCCTCCGGAACCTGAGAAACTCGGCCGATGAAGCCGCTGAAAGCGATGATCCCGGCGACGCCTACGCCAAAGAGCGCCTCGAAGACCTTCTCGGTTTCTTCGAACTCGTAAGCGACTTTTACAACAAAATGGACAAGCTGCCGACCAAGTCAGCCGTGAAAGCGATCCGCATGGGTGACAAAATCGCGAAGTCACTCGGCGCCATCGGCAAATAGCTCTCTTTTTATTTGAACCTCAATTTCTCTCCCGACAGAAATGACTGAAACAAAGAAACTTAAGAAACGCGTCGTCCTCGCAGGAGGAAGTGGCTTTCTCGGCAAACATCTCGCGCAAACGCTCGTCGACCGAAGCTACGAAGTCGTCGTCCTGACCCGCAATCCTGAGAGATACGACGGTGCCGGAAAAGCTGTCTTCTGGGACGGAAAAACATACGACGAAAACTGGGCCATCCATCTCAACGAAGCGACAGCACTGGTGAACCTGACCGGCAAAAACGTGAACTGCCGCCAGACGAAAGCGAATCGCAAGGAGATCCTCCGCAGTCGAGTCGATGCCGTTGAGGCCCTTGGGGACGCGCTTCTCAAAACGTATCGACCTCCCGCGGTCTGGATTCAGGCCGGCAGCCTCGCTATCTACGGAAATGCCGGCGACACCGTCTGCACCGAAGCCGCCTTTGTCCCTGACGAATACCCCACCGATGTCTGCGTCGCCTGGGAGGAGGCACTCGGACGCGCAATCCGCCCGGAAATGCGCTGGGCGATGCTGAGAATCGGCTTCGTCCTCGCGAATGACGGAGGCGCTCTCCCGACGCTCGCGGGCTTGGCCAGAGCCGGACTCGGCGGAAAAATCGGAAGCGGCCGCCAGTGGATCAGCTGGATCCACATCAACGACATGATGAAACTCTTCCTCGACGCGATCGAGAATCCAGCCACCCACGGGATCTACAACGCCACCGGAATGCAACCGGTCACGAACGAGGAATTCATGAGAACGCTGCGGGAAACGCTTGGAATGCCATTCGGAATCCCCGCTCCCGCCCCGCTCGTGAGACTCGCCGGCCCCGTCATCGGAGCCGACCCCGACCTCGCACTGAATGGGCGCCGCGGCCTTCCCACCCGCATCCACGGACAGGGATTTCACTTCCGCTTTCAAGAGCTGGGCAAAGCTCTCGCCGACTTACTCCGAAAACCGGAACGTCAGCCCGAACGAGCCTGGGCAGAGAACACCGCAAACTGACACTGACATGACCATCCTGAGCGACCTTTACCGAATCCCGAAAATCCGGGGCAACGAGAAAAGGAAGCTCACTCGCTCTCCTCTAGAGGAAAACTTCAATCCCGTTCAGAGCGGCCTTTCGCCGCAGGTCATCCCTACCGGGACAACGGGCCCCAACCGTAGAGAAGAGGCGACTCAACAGGGTATCATCGATGACCCAACCCTCCCGGGTCGCCCTGACAGTGTCACCGCGAAGCACGAAATCGAGACTCGCCCGTTCGAAGCGCCCTTCGTCGCTGACTGGCTCGATGCGGTCTTCATCCATTACGAAGTCGATCCGAAAGCGCTCGCCGAAGCGGTCCCCTTTCCTCTCGATACCCACGAGGGCAAAGCCTACATCAGTCTCGTCGCCTTCACGATGCGCGGGATGCGTCCGAAGCGGGGCGGCCGCGCGACGCGATGGCTCACAGCCCCGATTGCGACGCACCAGTTCCTCAACCTGAGAACCTACGTGAAGCATCGTGGCCGGTTCGGGATTTTCTTCATGAAGGAATGGCTCAACGATTCGCTCGCAGTGAAGCTTGGGCCGCTCACCTTCGGGCTCCCCTATCACAAGGCGGAAATTGCCTACGAGCACAGCGGGCATGAAGTCTGCGGCACGGTGGTCGCAGGCGGCAAAGCACTTCAATATGGGGCCACCCCTGAGGGAATCCCCGCACCGGCGTCGGGAGGGACTCGCGACGCGTTTCTCCTCGAGCGATACACTGCCTTCACCAACGCAGGACGCCGGCCGAAATTTTTCCGGGTCTGGCACGAGCCCTGGAAGGTTCAACCGCTCACAAATCTGCAGCTCCTCCGCGATGACCTCGTTCGAAACGGGACTGCCCCGTGGAGCCGCACCGCCACCCTTGCAGGCGGCCATTTTACCCGCGGCGTCGAAGGCGTCTGGATGGGGCGCCCTCATCCCGCCACTTAGAAACCCACCACAGAAAGGCACAACCATGATCGAAACTGAAAGAACCAAATGCCCCCGCCCTGAAACGAATCCGCTCGACGGAACGGTAAGCTGGGCCCCTTCAAAATCGATCTGGTATTCCACACACCTTCTCATCGCATTCCTCGCGGGGCCTCTCACCTGGACGTGGTCGGCAAGCCTGATTTGCGGAGCCCTCACTGTCCTGACACTCTGCTGCGGACACAGCGTTGGACTCCACAGACTCCTCATCCACCGGAGCTTTGCAACGCCCCTGTGGCTGAAGCGGTCCCTCGTTTATCTGGGGACGCTCGTGGGAATGGGCGGCCCGTTCACGATGATCCGCCTTCACGACCTGCGTGACTGGTCACAGCGCCACGAACGGTGCCACCCGTTTTTCATTCATCAAAACACTCTCTTCCGCGACTGGATCGCAAACCTGCACAGCCGCATTGCTCTCGAGCATCCTCCGGAAATTCACATTGAGCCCGAGGTCGCCGGGGATCCCGTGTTCAGATTTCTCGAGAAAACGGATCGCTGGCAGCAACTCCCACTCGCCCTGCTGCTCTTCGCCGGAGGCGGTATCAGCTGGGTTGTCTGGGGAATCAGTGTTCGCATCACGATGTCGCTGACCGGCCATTGGCTTGTCGGCTACATTGCCCACAATACGGGAGATCGCATCTGGCACATGAAGAATCAGGCAGTCCAGGGTTACAACGTCAGACACCTCGGACTGCTTACGATGGGTGAAAGCTGGCACAACAATCACCACGCCTTCCCCGGATCGGCCCGCCTCGGCCACAGCCCCAAACAACACGATCCGGGATGGTGGTTTATTTCCCTGTTAGAGCGCACGGGACTTGCGAGAGAAATTCGAACGCCGAAGGATTTCCCCGAGTCGTCGATTCGGGAGGCGCTTTGAGCCACCCAGGTTCTCGAAATTGAAATCAACCGGGGCAGATCATGGAAATCCTCACGGATTCCTCTACACCCGAAACAGTAGAGGAATTGCGTAAGCATTTCTCCGCATAGCCCATCAGGCGAAGCCGAAGAGCCGGAGGCTTCACATCGTTTCACCTCCGGCTCAATTCTCTCCGTCGATGAAACATCTTACCGATTCGCTTTCCGGACTTCAATCAGGCATGAGCGAAGCCGTCGAAAATGAAGACGGGTCCGCAGGGTCGTATCGCAATGAAATTTGCCCGCCTTCGCGAAAGAGATTTTTGTAATCGCTATCGTTAGTTCGTGGAAACAATCTTGTGACAGGCTCTCTGTAGTCGATTCCGTCCACTGAATACGCCACGAGAAGCGAAATCGCCATTCGGGTTCCGACGCTTGTTTGACTGGATTTAGAGCGCTCGTTAACTTCAGATTGTAAAATAACCGCAGTCACAACCGGCCAGTCCAATGAAGCGATCGTGTGTCTTTTCCCCTGTTGTGAAAACCAAAGGAAACCGGCAATTATTGGTATTAAAAGGTATGCCACACCGTAATTCCCCAGGTGATCACGAAGATCCCTGAAGAACCGCGAGTGGTGTGAGCGAGACACTTTCTTCCCTTTCGATCAATCCTACGAATGCCCTTCCTTGCGCTTGTGAATCCCGATGGAATTGCCGTCGGGATCACGGACAAAGGCCATGTGGCACACCGGGGTTTCAATCGGTCCGAAATTAAACTCCACCTCCGCAGCTTTCAATTCAGCAACGGCGGCATCGAAATCGTCGACCTCCAGGGCAACGCTGCAGCCATCCGGACTCGGGTCCATTCCCGGGGCGATCCCGATCGCGAGAGTTCCGGTTCCTATATCGAACTCCACCCAGTGACCGCCCTCCATCTCGTGATCCATCGTTACTTCCAACCCGAGAACGCCCTCATAAAAAGCTTTCGACCGGGCCATGTCAGTAACGGGATAACAGGAAAAGGCGATTTCGTTTACTTTCATAATTCGAATGGTGAACAATCAGGCGAAGGAATCAAGCACCGATCAATGCCCCTCCATTTTCGCTGCGACGGTGCCGTCGGTATTGAATTTTACGACCCGATAGGCGGATGAGCCTCCGTATAGGGATTTCCCGTCGGCTGTGCCGCTGAAGCCTTTCCAGTATTCAGGCCAACCGGGGAGCTTGTCGATTTTTCCTGTGACCGCCTGCATCGTATCCACCGGTGTAAAACTGTAGTTGGCAAGACCGCCGGTAAGAATCATGCCGTTGCCGCGTGTCAATCCGCGCCCGTAGTTGTAACTGTTTTCCAACTCGAAAAGTGTGAACTCACCCTCGGGGCTGATCGAGGCATTTTCGTTTCCATAGGCGACGATAAGCACGGTGTCCCCGTTGTAGGCCATCAATCCGGACCGCTCCTCGTAGAAGGTCTTCGACTCACTTTCAATCGCACCCCCGGCGACATCAAAGATGAGGTAGGATGAAGTTCTGCCGTCATTGCGCTGCTCGAACTCCTTCAGTTCGAAACCTTTCAGTTCTTTAGGGATATCGGCACGCTCCACTTTCGGCTCATCAGGATCGGTATCCCCCTGTGTGAGAACCGCGATCTTCGATCCGTCGCCCTTCAGCGCGAGCATGGCCACTTTAGTATCTTTCGAAACAGGGATGGACGTCTTCACGGTGCCATCGGCGAAACTGTAGACTTCCAGGTTCGGCTCGTTGTAGCTTCCCGCGCGCCCTGCAAAAAGCCCCGCTTCGGGAGCCGCGGAAAAATTAGCGACTTTCGCGACCTCTTTGATCAGGCTCCAGTCAGCCGTGGAATAGAGGAAAACGCTGTCCGAGCTGTCAACCACGGCGAGAACGCTGCCATCTCCATTGAAGATCAGGTCGACAATCGAAGTGCCGACCCACTGACGTGACTTCACCTCGAGCGTTTCCGGATCGAGAACCAGCAGGGTGCGGGTATCCCCGCCGGCAACGAGTTGGGTTCCGTCTTCAGAAACCGCGACGGTGAGGCCGCCGATCGGAGTCGCTGCCCGAACCGACAGGACGGATAGTGAAAATGCAGCGATGAGAATAAGAGTGCGAATAGATTTCATATCAAAACAAGTGGGTGTTGGATTTGCAGAAACGACCCGGACAGAATAGGCAAAAAACGACCGCCCTGTCCCGCGTATCTTTGTGTCGTTAATGAGATCTGGACGAACAGAATTCCCCTCTCATGACAAATTGCCGTTATTTGAATGAATTCTTTTACTCAAAATCGACAGCCTAATTGGTTGCAATGGACGGAAAACTACGGATTCGTGCGGGAGATGGAAGCGAATCCTTTTCGAGAAGCAGATCTCAGTCTGCGCAATCACCCCGAGTCCTGTGTCCTCGTAATCTTCGGAGCGACCGGAGACCTCACGCACCGGAAGCTAATCCCTGCGCTCTACAACATGGCCGCAGACGGCGATCTGCCTCCCGGTCTGAAAGTGGTGGGTTTTGCCCGTCGTGAGAAATCTGACGAAGAATTTCGTGAGGGTCTCGAAAAACTGAACAAAGAAGTGTCCCGTCAGGGCCACAACGACGACCTCTGGGAGCAGTTTTCGCAAAGCATCACTTACCACGAGAGCAATTTTAACGACGCCGACGGCTATGCAGCCCTCAAAGAACGTCTCGATGAGATGGAGGCAAACGGCGCAAGCCCGAACCGGATGTTTTACCTCGCCTCTGCGCCCGAATTCTTCGACGACATTCTCCTGCACATTCGCGGAGCGGGTCTCAATCAGTCGAAAACCGGCTGGTGCCGTGCCGTCGTCGAAAAGCCTTTCGGAACTGATCTCGCTACGGCGCAGCATCTCAACCAGGTCGTGAATGATGTTTTCCCTGAAAAGGACACCTACCGTATCGATCACTATCTCGGCAAGGAGACCGCGCAAAACATCATGGTGCTGCGCTTCGCGAACAACCTTTTCGAAGTTCTCTGGAGCAATCGTTTCATTGATCACATTCAGATTACCTGCGCCGAACCACTCGGGATGGAAGGCGGTCGAGGAGGCTACTACGAGAAATCGGGAGCCCTGCGTGACATGGTCCAGAACCACCTTCTGCAGCTCCTCAGTCTCATCGCGATGGAACCACCAGCCGATCTTACCGCAGACGGCATTCGTGATGAAAAAGTGAAAGTGCTCAAATCACTTCGCCCCTTTGAAGACGCCGATGATGTCGGTGAAAACGTCGTCCGCGCCCAGTACACCGCCGGAACCGTGAACGGCGAAGAAGTCGTCGGCTACCGCCGCGAAGATCGCGTCAATCCGGGCTCAATGACGGAAAGCTACGTCGCTCTCAAAGTCATGATCGACAACTGGCGCTGGGAGGGAGTCCCCTTCTATGTCCGCATGGGTAAACGCCTTCCGAAGAAGGGAACCGAAATTTCGATCCACTACAAACAGGGTCCCAACGTTCTCTACAACGCTTCAGTCGGCGCCGAAGCGATGCCCGGGAACGTCCTCGTGATTCGGATTCAGCCGAACGAAGGTATTTCTCTCGGAATGCGTTCGAAGCGCCCCGGGCCTGCCGCGACTCTACAGCCGGTGAAAATGGATTTCCGCTACCAGACCAGCTTTGGCAAAAGCAGTCCGGAAGCCTACGAGCGCCTTCTCCTCGATGCGATGGCCGGCGATGCAACCCTCTTTGCCCGAAAAGACGAAGTCGAGACCGCGTGGAAATACATCGATCAGATCGAAGATGCCTGGCACAAGTCTCCGACCCCACCGAAAATGGCGGAATATCCTGCCGGTTCCTGGGGGCCCAAAGAAGCGGATGAGCTTCTTGAGCACGACGGCAACGAATGGAGACGCCTTTGAGAACTGCAAAGTTTTCTGCTAACCTGCTCAGAATGAACAGGTGGCTCCCCGCAATTCTAGCTCTCGGATTGACAGGTGACGTCGCGGCCAAAGACGCCGGTGACGTCATCAATCTTTCGATTTGGAAACTGATCATCCCGATGGATGACAACGGTGACGAAGTGGCCGACGAGGTCTCCATGCCCACTCTCCGGCTCTTTGAGGATCCGGATTTCTTTCACCTCTCGGACGACAAAGACAGCGTCGTTTTCCGCGCACGATGCGACGCTCCGAAGTCAGAAGGTTCGAAGTATCCCCGCAGTGAATTGCGGGAAATGAAGAAAGGCGGAACCGGCGAAACCAGCTGGGGAACCAACGACGGGAAAGTTCACAACCTTACTTTCTCAGCCGCGTTTCTCGCGGTGCCTGACAAATCGAAAGACGTCGTCTGCGCCCGGATCGCCGATTCCGAAAAGGATCTCCTCAAGGTGCGCCTCAAGGGCAGGAAACTGCTCATTGACCGGGAGGATGCGGAACCTGTCATCCTCGATGAAGACTACGAACCGGGAACGTTTTTCAATCTCATGATCATCGCTGACAACGGAAGGATTCGCGCCCTCTACGAGCGGAAGCAAATCATGGAATGGCAGGTGGAACGCGACGGCCTCTTTTTCAGAGTCGGTTGCTACACGCTGTCCGATCCCGATAAAGGCGACAAGCCGGACTCCTATGGCGAGACCGCGTTCAAAAGCGTCTTTGTGACCCACAAATAGGAGCCCGGCGAAACACCGTTGGGGATATCTATCACCCCGGCGAATCCGCAAAAAGCCGTTGAGCATTTTCACTGTTCCGGTTTAGTCTTCGGAATGTCTTCCAGCGCACCTTTAGGTCAATTACTGCTCACCGGAGTTCCCGGCACCGAACTCGATCCCGAAACCGCGGCCCGCTTCAAAAAACTCCAGCCCGGCGGATTCATTCTCTTCGGCCGGAATATCAAATCACCCGAGCAGCTCCGCAAGCTGATCGACGATCTCCGCGACCTCAGCGACATCGAGCCTTTTATCACAATCGACCAGGAAGGCGGACGCGTCTCCCGTCTCCGCCTCATTGGAAGTGAACCGCCTAATGCGCAGGCTCTTCGCAAGAAAGGTGATCTCAAGTTGATCGAACGCCATGGAATCCTCACCGGCCAAATCCTCCGGATGTTCGGCTTCAACCTTGATCTCTGCCCCGTTCTCGACCTCTCCTTCGACGACGAGGCGGACAACTCACTCAAAGGCCGCTGCTGGGGCACCACCGCGAAAGAAGTGATTCACAACGCATCGGTTTTCAATATGGGCCTGCGCGGCGAGGGCATCCTGAGTTGTGGAAAGCACTTCCCCGGATACGCCTCAGCCGAATGTGACCCCCACCATGAGCTTCCCGTCATCAACAAAACGCTCGAGGAAATGGAAGCGGACGAACTGAAGCCGTTTCGCGCGCTCCTCCCCGACCTCGACAGTCTCATGACCTGTCACTCGCACTACCCGTGCTGGGATGCGGATCGCCCCCGCTGGCCTGCCTCTCTTTCGAAAAACATCATTACCGGGTTCCTCCGCAACCAACTCGCCTACGAAGGTCTCGTCATGACAGACGACCTCGACATGGGGGCGGTTCTCAACGAGGTCACCTTCGAAGAAACGATCCGCGCCTGCATCGAGGCGGGAAATGATCTCGCGATGATTTGCCACCGTGTCGAACTCGTCGAGAAAGCCGCTGAAGTCATCGCGACGCTTCCCAATCCAGTCATCGACGATGCCCTTGTCAGGATCGAGGCTGCCAAGAAAAAGATTAAATCGCCCTACGATTGGTCAATGGATCGCTTCAAGGAGATCGACGGCCAGATCTGGGATCTCCGCGTCGATACCCTCGGACTCGAGGAAGCAAAAAACCTTTCCGTCGAAGACGGGAAGCGCTCCCCGGTTGAGCTCTACTGAGGTAACTCTCAATCACTTAACTCCGCGTTCCTCGCGTAGGAACCGGGGTTGAGCATTTTCTTCACGTCGTCAAAGGACATCGCAGCGTTGTCGCGGTATCCCATCTGAGCCGGCGAACCGGTCGCCCGGGGGGAATTCTCCAGAGCCCGGCTGACCGGGGCATTATCCGAGGTGCCGAAAACCTTGTTCGAATCCTCGAACCCCTTCGTGTCCAATGCCGACATGGAGGAGGTCGCTTTAGACTTGCTACCGAAGAGCTTGCTTCCCGCTTTGTTGCTCTTGTTGCTTTCGCGGGCGGCATCACCGGACTCACGGGCTTCAGAAACGCCATCGAACTCCTGGCGCTTGATGAACTCCGGCGTTTTAAACTCTTTGTTGAAAGATTGAGACTTTCCGAGCTTCGCCTGCTTTTTACCGAATTCTTTGCTGATCCCCTCGGCTTTGTCACCGGAATACAGATCCGTATTATCGGCCTTAATCATACCGTTCTCGTCGATCTTGTAGCCTTTGTCCGCCCACTTTTTCCGGATCTCAGTCGTGTCACCGGTCTTCTCCCCGCCTGCGAACGTCACCGACCCCGGACGGGTTCCCAATACGGTTCGCTGCGTCTTGCACTGACACAGCAACACAGGCAGAAGAGCCATCGCGAGAAGTCGCGCGCATTGACGGGGAAAGCTTACCATGAATTTTTACTTTCCACCATTTCACGACCTTCAGCAAGCGCCGTCCTCCAATCCCGAATCAGAACCTGTTGCCCCTCACTGAGAAAAAGCCCCGCCGATTCCTCTTCCCACCGGTCGAGTTTCCCCGTTGCCTCGTAGAATTTCACGAGCAATCGGAGATCAAACTGGATCGTTTTCCTCAGGACTCGCTCCAGCAAAAGTGACGCCTCATCGAAGTCACCATTTTCAATAAGGAAGCGGGCATAGGCCTCGAGGAACCATTCGTGATTCCACTGATAATGACTGATGGCCCCGTGGAACTGTCGGAACATACGTGACGCCAACCCCGTTTCCCCGAGCTCCGCGAGCAGAGCGGGCAACGCCTGATTTGACATCAGCGTGGGATAAATCGAATCGAGACCGTTCTGATGAAAGATGTCCGTTTGAGACTGCTCGACGATCTGATCACAGACCTCAATGAGCCGTGACCGGTCACCGATCCGGTGAAAAAATGAAATCTGCCGAACCGGCTCATGAGTAAAAAGCGAGGTCCCCGGGACTGCGCTTTCATTCACCATCGCCTGAGCGACTTCGATCCCGACGGCGCCGAAACCGGGGAGCGTCTCGAGAATCCGACTCTCAATTTCAGGCCCTGCATCGGCAAAAAGCGGGATTACCTCCGCCTCAAGATTCCCATTCAAATGCGCGAGAAGAAGCTGCTTCAACCAATGCGACTTTGCGGGCGCATAGACCATCGCGAGACTTTCCGCGACCCGTGCCGCGACCTCCTCATCCTCTCCCAGACCTGCGATCCATTCCGCAATGCGAAATCCGTTCGGAGAAACCATTTCAGGCTTCACCTGCGGGAAGCTCTTCCTGTCCCTTTTCGGCTCGACCTCATATTCAAAATCATGGAAGAGCATCTCCAGTCTCGCGGACAACTCATCGACCGTTATCTCCCCTCCTGAGAGCTTGAGGAGATCGAGATTCAATTCCGTTCGCTGGACAGGCCTGGACGAATTCCGATAAAGAAGCTGCAACAAACTCGTCGCCTGATCCGAAGCTCCCGCTTCAACCAGTGCATCAGAAATTTCCATGACAAAGGAAGCCGGCTGCCTTGAAAGACTCGTTTTCGCGAATTCAACAATCCAATCGTTATCCGGCCAGCCCTGCTCCCGAAGCAGCGCAAGATAGGAGCGACCTGCCGTTTTTTCATGTTCGGGCTCAGGCGATGCATCAAGCACTTCCTGCAGCCATTCAAAGGCCTCTTCGTGTCGTCCCGTTTTTCTCAACAAATCGGCTCCGAGAAGCAATTGCTCGTGGCTGGCGTATTCCTTATTCCTCATGTGCCGGAGCAACCGCAGCAACGGTTCATCATCGCCGCGCTGGCGATAGGCCTCAACCAGCGCATCCTGAAACGGAAGGTGGCTCCGGGCCGTCACCGGAATTTTATCATTCACCGAAGCGGGGAAACGACTGAGCTGGGAAAGCCGCTCGATGTCCCGCGAAATGAGGAGAAAGCGCGCGTTCTGCTCGTTCAGATAATCCGCAGTCAAGCCCGGCGGTGCCGGAAAATCACGTGAATCAATTCGCCGAATGATGTCGATACCAGCGGACGGCTCAAGCGCTTCGAGACAGGCTTCGAAAAGCCCCTGAAGCGGCGCGTAATCGCGATCCCGCTGAAGCGCCTCGACTTCATAAACCGAAATAGCCTCGCGGTGGAAGCCATTCTGCTCCAGCGTCTTTCCGAGTTCCATCGTGCTCTCACGGTCGTGAAAAAGGCTGTGCACCTGCTCGACGCGGGCAAGACGCTCGGGAGCATTGAGCCAGTTCAGTTCGACGCAGACCTGATCAATTTTAAACTGCTCAAAAGCGGCAATCACTGAAGGCTCCGACGGAGGTGCCAGGGGATGCCCTCCGATCGCATCGACGAAAGTCTGCCCGCGCTCCGCGTTGAACTGAATCCGATCCTCGTAGTAATGAAGCATCGCGCTCATGCGCTGCCAGCTCTTCGACTGCTGAAAACGAATCTGCTCCTCCTCGTCGTCACGCGGACGAATCGTCGCAATCTGTCGACTGGCGAGAGTCTTCAATTTCCGAATCACCTCGTCGTCTCTGCGCCCCGCCATCTCGAAAAGGATCTCCCGTTCGAGATCATCGGAATCATATGATCCATGTCGCAAAAGGTAGTCATCTGAAAGCCTCTTCAGATACAGCGCCCTTTCCGCATCATCGGAAAAGAGGCTCAGCTTTTCAGTCAAAGCAGTGAAGAACTGATCCGGCGTCCTCGACTGCTTTTGTTCAGCCATAATCGCGAGCGACCGATCAAGCAGGTCGGCGCGCTCAGCCTCCCGCCCCGCCCATCCCGCGACCTGAGAAAGAACGAAAACGAAATTACCGTGAGTGGAAAGCCCTTCGCCCTGAGCGTTGTTTTTCAAAAGCGACTCACCCACCTGATACGCCATTTCAAAACGCGCCTCCTTGCGAAGCTCGGTGAAAAAGTGCAGCGCCACCGTTTGCGTCATCGGCAACTCTTCGAGCAGGTCATAGATGAATTCGGCATCAAACTGCGGATCTTCCGCATTGTCTTTGAGAAGGAGAAGCGCTGCGATTCCCACATAGAGCGAACGGGCCTGCGGCGTCTCAACGAGAACATTTTCCTGCTCCATCCATTCATCGAGGCGCCCCCGGTCTCCGGAAAGAATATGCCCGTAGGCGAGAAAGAGCTGATCAAAATGAGAACCCGAATCCGCGTATTCCCCGAGCAATCCCGCGAACTCTGTCATCGCACCGGAGTAGCGCATCGCCCAGAGCCGCTCAACCAGCGGAATCTCATCATCGAGCCACTCATCCTTCCATTGGCCCGCGACTCCCAATTCCGCTGCGAGCGAAGCGGCCTCCTCGATTGAACGAATTCGGATGAGGTGATCCGTCTTCGGCAGATAGCGAAATTCGGAATGCGGCTCCTGAAGACGATCCGCGATTTCATCCTGCAAATCCCCTCCCACAAACGGGTAGCTCTCCACCGTGTAGACAAACTTATCGAGTTCCGTTCCGTGACTGACTTTCTGATCCGCGTCGAGCAGTTCGGTGCGAATCAGAGGCATGTGCTGCTCGCCGAAATTCACCGGATAAGCCACCGAATCCGTCTTCGCAATGAGCGCTTTAAAACTCTCAAACGACTCACGAAATTCCCCGCGCGCCCTCTGAATCAGAGCGAGCTGAAAACAGGCTTCCAAATCCCACTCCCGCAGCTCCACGAGGCGGCGGAAGACGCGATCCGCATCAGTGAGCTGACTGCCTTTGACATAGAAGGCGGCCAGACCGGTCAGGAAATCAGGATCGGTCCCGAACTTGGATTCGAGGCGGCGACGAAGCAGATCCGCCTCCCCTACCCGCAAATCTTTTTCTAACATATCCACTAAACTCTGCCAGTTCTCGAGGGTATCCCCCTCCCCGCGGGCAAGAAGCTGACGACGGTAGTAGATCGCGGATTTGAGATCCCCGAGCTGATCGGCAAGCTCCCCGAGTTCGCCTAACAGATTCTCATTCTGATTCGACATGTAGTAAGCCTTCTTCATCATCGCGAAGGCCTCGCTATCGTTCCCCGCAGCACGATAAACCCGCGCAAGCGCCTCAGGATAGAACCGGTCAAAAGGGTGTTGCTGGATGAGCTCTTTATATTCCTCCAGCATCCAGTCGAGAAGGAAGTGTGCTTTTGCCAGGGTGAGTTGAGTATCGAGCTGCTTCCGCCGCTGCACCGGGTCGCTCTCGCGGGCGAGCAATTCGATCTGCGCTTCGAGGGCCTCTTCCGGTTTTCCCGTTTCAATGAGGACACTGGAAAGCTGTTTGATGATGCTGCGCTTTTCAAAAACGTTCGCTTCGCGGTAGGCCCGCTTCCACACTTCGGACTGCCGCTGCGAACTCCCCTGACGTTCGTAGACCCGCGCCAGAGTGCTTAAAGTGCTCAATGACGCATCCGGCTTCGCTGCGAGAATCTTCAGCTCCCGCACCGCCTCATCTTCGAAGCCAAGCTCAAATCTCATCTCAGCGCGACGCTGGCGATATTCATCTGCGTTCTCCGGATCGATATCAATGAGCGTCGACAGGTGATCAACCATCAGCGTAGGCCGCTCGTTCAACTCGGCGAGCTCGAGCAGCATTTCCTCCACTTCAAGAACCGGAGTGCCCGCCTCCTCATTCGCTGACTTCAGCTGAAAATAGCATTCCTGATTCTGCTGCAGCTTGAAAGCCCACCAGGCGGCACGATAACGATCCGAGGTCGCTTTCGACCGATTGGCCGTCTTCTTAATCCCATCGTAATACGCCAGAAGTTCCTGCGGCGGCGGCTCGTCAGCGCTGCGTCCCGACTGGGATGCCGCCATCGCGAGACGGCGAAACTCGGCATTCGTTCTGATTTCCCCTTTGCTGTTCAGCAAGCTGGAGCCCCCCGCCACCGGAGCCGCGGTCGAATAATGCCCGCGCATGAGACTGAAAATCCGCTGATCGATATCGGCTCGATCCGCAAAAGTCTCCCGGAGATTCCAGATCACCTCATACTGTTCAATCGCAGCTTCGATCTCCTTTTGATCCACAAAAATCTCCGCCCTCGCAAGAAGAAGACTGTCGTTGTTCGGAGTGATCTTCAACGCCTCCTCAATCGCCACAATCGCCGCCTCTTCCTCACCAAGATCGCGAAGAATCAAAACCGTTTCCTGCAAACGCCGCCCCCGCTCCAAAGATCCATCCTCCGCCGCTTCGACATAATCATCGAGGGTCGCCCTTGCCTCTTCCGTTCGGCCCCGCTCATGGAGAAATCGAGCCAGATCGATCGGAGAAGTACCCGTTTTCGTCCCTGTTTCCATCGCGTCTTTCTTCAGCAGCCGCTCGACGAGTTCATCGAGATAGTGAGTGCGGGCAAAAGCCAGCACTTCAGACCGCTCATCATTGGAAACCGAATGGTTGTCGAGATGCTGACTGAGCCGGCCCGCTGCCGCCTCGCGACTTTCGCCTCGCAACGCAATCTCCGAGCGGAGCAAAATCAAATGGAGCGGCGGGTTGCTGTCGGGCGTCAGAACTTCATCCAACGTCGCCGCCGCGAGCGCATAATGATCATTTCGCATCTGCAATTCCGTGAGCCGAATCCGATACTCGAGTTGTTTTGGCAGGATCGCTACGAGTCGGGAAAGAGCCGATTCCTCCTTTTCCAGATTGGCCGAAAGCCGGTAGAACCCCGCGAGATCATAAAGGGCTTTTTCACTCGCCTTCTCCTGATCAGCGACAGCGAGCAAATCGGCCTCAAGCCCGTCGAGGCGATCAAAACGCTCATGCACCCGGACAAGGCGGGAGAATAGCTGGCCATACTGATGATTTCGAAAATGGAGAAGCCCCATTCCCTCTTTCGCCGAAGCCACCGCCCCCTCAAAATCACTGATAAATTCGTAAAGCCGGTTCAGCTCGATTAGCGCATCAAGCTTGCGGCGCGGATCCCCCGAATCACGTTCCGCCACGAGAGCCTGAATCGCGCTTTCCGTCTCACCGGATTCCAGAAGCAGTGAAGTGATCTGACCTCGCAGCGCCTGATCGGAAGCATGCAACCGCAGGAGCTCATTCCAAATCGCGACGGCCTCCTCCGGCTGCCCCCGCTGCTGATACAAAGCAGCCAGTCGCAAGTGAACAGCGAGTCCCTCCTCATCGGTCACCGGCATCAGCGCCGCGAGCCGCGTGTAGAGAGACAGCGCCTTACCCTCGCGGTCCTGCTGATCAGCGATCTCCGCGAGCGCTTTGAGAGCAGGGAGGTTTGCCTCGTCCTCATCGAGAACGATGTCATAGAAATCCCGCGCCTCGTCGATCTGGTCGTTCTTACGTAAGAGATGCGCGTAAATCAGCGACGCGACCGGAACCCCCGGTTTCGCGATTCCCTCAAAATAGCCGAGCAGCAAAGGCGTCTGATTTTTCTTTGCATAAAGATCCCAGAGCAAATTAAGAACATTCCCGTATTGCGGATCCTTTTGCAGAATCTGCATGTAATGATTCGCGAGACGAGTGTCCGCCTGCGTCCACGGCTCGACGATGGATTCCTCCACCTCATCCTGAGCAAAGGGAACCCCGGGAATCACCGTGACAAACAACAACCAGAGCGCCGCGAAAACAGATCGGCTCAAGGAAGTGGAAAATTGACAGTCAGGTTGAGAGATCACGAGGGGAATAAGCCAATACAAGAGACGATAAGCGACGGCAATGCTATCGTCAATCACCCCGAAACGTGCCGCAATCCTCAAAAAATCGCACCGGAACGCAATCAGGTCCGGCGCGGACAAATCATGACAAACACTCCGACGGTCTCACCCGGAGAATGGATAAAGGCGCTTTCGACAACGCCCGCCCGTACATCAAACAGGGTCAGGCGTGGTGCCCAACCCTGTCGATTCAGAGACTTGACCCTGTTTGATCTGAGATCAGACAGGGTTGAATGTTAAAAGATCAGCCCTTCGCGAGATACGCGGCGGTGCTTTCGTGGTTCGCCTCCATTGCATCGGAACCAAGATCCCAATCCATCGGGCAAACTTCACCGTTTTCCTCAAAGTGCTGGAGCGCATCAACCATGCGGAGCGCCTCTTTGATAGAGCGACCGAGAGGAAGATTGTTCACGAGCTGGTGCTGAACGACGCCTTCTTTGTCCATCAGGAAAAGACCGCGGTATGCGATAAGCTCACCTTCAACAGCAAGATCACCATACTCATCGAAACCATAGTCACCGACGAGCACGTCGTATGCAGCGGAGATCGTTTTATTGGTGTCAGCCACGAGCGGGTAGGTAATACCTTCGATACCACCTTTGCTGCGTGGAACCTGGAGCCAGCCCCAGTGGGACATTTCGGTGTCCGTTGAGCAACCTACCACGGCCACATTGCGCTTCTCGAACTCAGCGAGGTTGTCCTGAAAAGCATGAAGCTCTGTCGGACAAACGAATGTGAAGTCTTTCGGGTAGAAGAAGAAAAGAACGTATTTCGAATCTTTATACTGATCGAGAGAGAAATTTTCGACGATATGACCATTTACCACAGCGTTGGCACTGAAGCTGGGAGCGGATTTTCCTACGAGTACTGACATAATTTAAGAAGGTTAGTTTCGGGTGTCGACGGACTGAATCAAAACAGCGTCCCATCGACCGCGCAAAATGAATCGATACTCGGCGCAGTCAACCATGGAAACGGCCGGAGTTTTCAAAATACAGCGGGAAAGCCAACCGCCAACGGGTGCTGAAAGACACTCATCAAAACATTGTAACCATCTCGCTCCGAGAGATTCGCAGAGCCCTTCCGCCACCCACAAAGCCAGGCACCCCTCAAAGAAAAGCGTCTCAACCTTACAAAAAGTATTTTATTAATTTTCATCGAAGCGGTTGACCTTTACGCTCTTCTGCGTTTTGTTGAGAAAGATCAATTCCCTACCAATCCTATCAAGAATAGGTAGTTTAACATGTCAGAAGCACCCACAACGATTCAAACGCCCGCAGCTCCCCCTTCCCTTTCGATGGAAGAGCTCGCCGCAGCGTCCCGTGATCTCGACTCACGCACTGCTGAGGACCGTGTTGCCTGGGGACTTGAGCATTTCAAAGGCTCCATCGCCCTGAGCTCAAGCTTCGGTGCCCAGTCGGCAGTCTTGCTTCACATGGTGACACGCCAGCAGGCCGATGTTCCCGTTGTCTTTCTCGATACCGGTTACCTTTTTAAAGAGACCTACGAATTTGTCGACCAACTGACGGAGCGACTCGGCCTCAATCTCAAAGTTTACCGCTCCCCGCTTTCGTCAGCCTGGCAGGAAGCCCGCTGGGGAAAACTCTGGGAGAACGGAGTCGAGGGCATCGAGAAATACAATCAGATGAATAAGGTCGAGCCGATGGAGCGGGCCATCAATGAACTCGGACTCAATGCGACCATTTCCGGTATCCGCCGACAGCAGAGCAGCACCCGGGAAAGCCTCCCCATCCTCGCCTCCCGAAAAGGCAGCGTAAAGGTTCATCCCATCATCGACTGGACTGATATGGATGTGGGCGAATACCTGACAAAGAACAATCTCCCCTACCACCCTCTCTGGGATGAGGGATACGTTTCGATTGGCGACTGGCACACTTCACGGAAACTCACCGACGGCATGTCCGCTGAAGAGAGCCGCTTTTTCGGACTCAAACGCGAGTGCGGACTGAACGAAGACCTCGACTTTGTTATTTAAAGCCTGACACTGTTCCGCTTTCCGACCATGAGCTCCCATCTGGACCACATCTACCCCGTCTTCGACAAAATGCTTCCCCGTGAAGCAAAGGAGGAACTGCTGGGGCAGCGCGGCCGCGTCATTTGGATGTATGGTCTCAGCGGGTCCGGTAAGAGCACCCTCGCCAACCTGCTTGAGCGTCAATTCCACGCCGACGGCCGCCTCGTCAAAGTTCTCGACGGCGACAACATCCGCAGCGGACTCAATCAGAATCTCGGATTCTCCGACGAGGACCGACTCGAAAACATCCGGCGCGTTGCCGAAGTCGCCAAGCTCTTCGCTGAAACCGGGGCCATCGTAATAGCCTCTTTTATCACCCCGAATAACGAGCTCCGAAAGCTCGCCCGCGATATCATCGGCGACGAAGACCTCCTCGAAGTCTACGTAAAAGCCTCCTTCGAAGCCTGCGCCGAACGCGATCCCAAAGGGCTTTACGCGAAAGTGAAGGCAGGCGAGGTAAAGCAGTTCACCGGAAAAGACTCCGGATTCGAAGAGCCCGACCGGGCCGATCTCATCATCGACACCGAAGCCCACAGCGAGGAGGAAAGCCTCAAAATCTTAATCGAAGCCGCATCCAGAGCCTGAGCCCGCCGCCCGGGACGGAACGATTCCCGATCCGCTACGCAGCCCCCCCCCGACATTCCCACCTTCTTACTTTCGAACATTCCCACCGCGCGCAGCGCGAAAAAGCCCACCCCACCTTTTACCTGTAACTTTTCACCTTTTACGGCGCGCAGCGCCAAACCACTATGGAAAAACGACATTCCTACCGAGTCAATCACCTCGCCCAACTTGAGTCCGAGGCCATCTTCATCCTGCGGGAAACTGCGGCGCAATTCGAACGCCCCGCCCTGCTTTTCTCAGGAGGTAAAGATTCCATCGTCATGGCCTACCTGGCGAAGAAAGCCTTCTTCCCATCCCGCCTTCCTTTCCCCCTGCTGCACGTCGACACCGGCCACAACTTCGACGAAACGCTCGAATACCGCGACAGTTACGCTGAAGAAATTCGTGCCGATTTGAAAGTGGCACTGGTTCAGGACTCGATCGATCAGGGCCGCGTCCAGGAGGAGAAAGGCCCCTTTGCGAGCCGCAACGCACTTCAGACCGTGACGCTTCTCGATGCCATCGAGGACAACAATTACGACGCCTGCCTCGGCGGTGGTCGCCGCGACGAGGAAAAAGCCCGCGCCAAGGAACGCTTCTTCTCCCACCGCGATGACTTCGGTCAGTGGGATCCCAAAAACCAGCGCCCCGAGCTCTGGAATCTCTTCAACGGCCGGAAGCACCACGGCGAAAACTTCCGTGTCTTCCCCCTCTCCAACTGGACTGAGATGGACATCTGGCAATACATCAAAGCCGAGAACATCCCGCTTCCGAACCTCTATTTCTCCCACAAACGTGACGTCGTTCACCGCGCCGGAGCAATGCTCGCGATCTCAGACGTCGTCGTCCCCCAGGAAGGTGAGCGAGTCGAAAAAGACGCAACCGTCCGATTCCGCACTATCGGGGACATGACCTGCACCGGAGCCGTTTATTCCGAAGCAAGCGATCTCGACGCCATTATTCAGGAAGTCGCCACCGCCCGCGAAACCGAACGGGGAACAAGAGCCGACGACAAGCGCTCCGAAACCGCCATGGAAGACCGTAAGAAGGAGGGCTACTTCTAGAAGGCGCTTCGCGCCGCACGAGTAGGAATGTGTGAAAGTAGGAAAGTGAGAAGGTGATGAGCCAATCGAACTTTGCAGAGCGTTTTGAAGATCTTAGAGTTTGGCAGGATGCCCGAACTCAGGCAGGCGAACTTTACCGTGAATTTGGTGACCAAACTGCTGCAGCAAGAGATTTTGGATTCCGCGATCAAATTCAGCGAGCCTCAGTTTCCGTGATGAACAATATCTCTGAAGGATTTGAGCGAGGTTATCAAACCGAATTTGCCAGATTCCTCAAAATAGCAAAAGCCTCCTGCGGAGAAGTCCGCTCAATGCTCTACTTGGCAGAAGACCTTGGCTACCTCAATTCCGAAAAAGCCGAACTGCACCGCAACAACTCTGAAAAACTCTCTCGCAGCCTCTCAGCCCTCGAATCCAGCATCCGAAAGAACCTAAATTAGCCACTTTCCCACTTTCCCACTTTCCCACTTTCCCACTTTCCCACCTTTTACCGCGCGCAGCGCGAACCGCCCGAATCATGACAACACCTTCACCCCTCACCCCGCCCACCGACGACGGTTACCTCGACATGGACCTTCTGCGTTTCACGACAGCAGGCAGCGTCGACGATGGCAAGTCCACCCTCATTGGCCGCCTCCTCTATGATTCGAAGAACACCTTCGATGATCAGATGATGGCTGTTGAAGCCGATTCCAAAAAACGCGGCGACGAGCACGTCAACCTCGCCCTTCTCACCGACGGCCTTCGCGCTGAACGGGAGCAGGGAATCACCATCGACGTGGCCTACCGCTACTTCGCGACTCCAAAGAGAAAATTCATCATCGCCGATACTCCCGGACACATCCAGTACACCCGGAACATGGTCACAGGTGCCTCAACCGCAAACCTGGCTATCATCCTGGTCGATGCCCGCACCGGAGTGATCGAGCAAACCTGCCGCCACGCCTTTATCGCGAATCTCCTGCGAATCCGCCACGTTATCGTAGCCGTGAACAAAATGGACCTCGTCGACTACAGCGAAGAACGCTTCAACGAGATTCAGTCCGAATTCGAAGAGTTTGCCTCGCGCCTCGACAACATCGTCGACATGGTCACAATTCCAATCAGCGCCCTTCACGGGGACAACGTCGTCGACAAATCAGAGAACATGCCCTGGTATGACGGCCCGACGATGCTTTACCATCTTGAGTCTGTCTACATCGGCTCCGATCACAACCACGTCGACGCCCGCTTCCCCGTTCAATGGGTCATCCGCCCGCATTCTGACGAATATCACGACTTCCGCGGCTACGCCGGTCGTGTTGCAGGGGGTGTTTTTAAACCCGGTGACGAAGTCACTGTGCAGCCATCCGGCTTCACCACGAAAATCAAAACGATCGAAACGAACGGCGAACAGATGGAGGAGGTTTTCGCCCCTCTTTCCGCAGTGATCACACTCGAAGACGAAATCGACATCAGCCGTGGCGACATGATCGTCAAAGCCAACAATCCGCCCGAAAAAGGGCAGGAGATCGAGGCAATGGTGTGCTGGTTTTCGGAAAACAAGCAGCTCACGCCGCGCGGTAAATACATCCTCCGCCACACCAGCAAAGAGGTAAAAGCGATCGTCCAGGAGATTAAATACAAGGTGAACATCAACACCCTGCACAAAATCGAAGACGACACCACCTTCGGGCTCAACGAGATCGGACGCATCACGCTCCGCACCTCCGCACCGTTGCTGTATGATTCCTATCGCCGCAACCGCAACACCGGAAGTTTCATCCTTATCGACGCCCAGACCAACGAAACCGTTGCCGCAGGGATGATCGTGTAGCGGCCCGGGGCCGCGTCAGAAAGTAGAAACGTGAGAAGGTAAGAAGGTCAGCCAGTCCGAACCACCGTTTCGCAACGGCAGCTACTGATCAAGTAGCCGCGTTTGCCAAAAACGTGGCCCGAAGCCCATCCGCCCTTTCTACTTTCTGACCTTCCCACCTTTTTACCGTGCGAAGCACGTTGACAGAACAGGACTTCGGGTTTTTAGTTCGGCCCGTTCAAAATCGGACGGTTTCGGCGAGGTAGCCAAGTGGTAAGGCCGGGCTCTGCAAAAGCTCTATCGCGGGTTCGATTCCCGCCCTCGCCTCCATCATTTCTTTTCTGCAAATGATGGAGGCCCCCTCACTCGGAGGAGTCCCTGATCACGGGAATCAGCTGTCTACTTTTCCTGCCGAATTTGGCACAGTTTGAGCGCTTACAAGTCAGCGAATCAAGGTGAGCGTTTTTCATGGTTACGGAGATGCGTATTCATGCCGGATATGCGAGTTCCACCTTGACCTCTCGGGGCCGCCCTTTAAGTTGGCGCCCCGGCTAAAAAGTCACGCCAGTCAATGAATATCCACGAGTATCAAGCCAAAGAACTTTTCGAAAAATTCGGAGTTCCCACCCCGAAGGGCCAAGTCGCCGACACTCCTGAAGCTGCCCGCGAAGCGGCACAAGGCTTAGGTTCTGAAATCGTTGTAAAAGCCCAGGTTCATGCCGGGGGTCGCGGAAAAGGAACTTTTAAAAACGGTTTCCAGGGTGGTGTTCACCTCGTAAAGAACGCGGACGAAGCAGCGACCATCGCTGAAAAAATGATCGGTCAGACGCTAGTCACCCATCAAACCGGCGAAGAAGGCAAGCTCGTCAGCAAAGTCATGATCGCTGACGCGGTTGACATTGAGAAAGAATATTACCTCGCGATTCTGATGGATCGTGAAAGCCGCTCACCGGTCATCGTAGCGAGCACCGAAGGCGGAGTGAACATTGAGGAAGTCGCTGAAAAGACTCCTGAACTGATTCACAACGAAAAGATTCACCCTCTCCTCGGCCTTCAGCCATACGAGATCCGCAACGTCGCCTCCAAGCTCGGATTTTCCGGCGACACCGCGAAACAGTTTGCGAAGTTGCTCAAGGGCCTCTTCAAATTGTTCATGGAATGCGATTGCTCCATGGTCGAGATCAACCCGCTCGTCACCACCCCCGACGGACAGGTTCTCGCACTCGATGCGAAGTTCGATTTCGACGACAATGCTCTTTACCGTCACCCTGACATTCAGGAGCTGCACGATCCCACCGAAGAAGATCCCCGCGAAGTCGAGGCTGCGAAATATGACCTCAACTACATCGGGCTCGACGGAAACATCGCCTGCCTCGTGAACGGAGCCGGACTCGCCATGGCGACGATGGACATCATCAAACACTGCGGTGGCGAACCGGCCAACTTCCTCGACGTAGGGGGCGGCGCGACACAGGAACAGGTCCGCAACGCTTTCAAAATCATCCTCGGCGATCCCAACGTGAAGGGTATCCTCGTGAACATCTTCGGTGGTATCATGGATTGCGACGTGATCGCCAAGGGGATCGTCGCTGCCTGCGGCGAAGTGAACCTCAACATTCCACTCGTCGTTCGCCTCGAAGGAAACAACGTTGCCGCCGGCAAAGAAACACTCGCCAACTCCGACGTCGATCTCATCGCTGCGGACACCCTGGCTGACGCCGCTGAAAAAGCTGTTGCCGCCATTTCCTAACCCCGAATACTTAAAATTTTACACTAAAATACCATGGCTATTCTCGTAGACGAAAATACAAAGGTTTTGATTCAGGGGATCACGGGATCTTTTGGAGGACGACACGCACAGCTGAGTCTTGACTACGGCACTCAACTCGTTGCCGGTGTTACTCCGGGCAAAGGCGGGCAAACATTCGGCGGAAGCGTTCCGATTTTCGACACCGTCGAAGAAGCGGTTGCCGAGACCGGAGCGACCGTTTCCGCGATCTTCGTTCCCCCGCCCTTCGCAGCTGATGCGATTCTTGAGTCTGTTGATGCGGGTGTCGATCTCGCGGTGGCGATTACAGAAGGCATTCCTGTCATGGACATGATGCGTGTCCGCGCCGCAATGCTCGGTTCAAAGACCCGTCTTATCGGACCTAACTGCCCCGGCGTAGTGACCCCCGGTCTTGGCAAAGATTCACACGGTGGCTGCCGTATCGGAATCGCTCCCGGCTACATCCACAAGCGTGGTAAAGTCGGTGTTGTTTCACGAAGCGGAACACTCACCTACGAAGCCGTTTACCAGCTTACCAACCTCGGCCTCGGTCAGAGCACCTGTGTCGGTATCGGTGGCGATCCCATCAATGGCACCTCACACCTCGACATCATGAAGATGTTCAACGAGGACCCTGAGACTGAAGCGATCATCATGATCGGTGAAATCGGCGGAACCGCTGAGGAAGAAGCTGCTGCCTGGGCAAAAGACAATTGCGACAAGCCAATCGCCGGGTTTATCGCCGGTGCAACAGCGCCTCCGGGCCGCCGCATGGGACACGCAGGAGCGATTGTTTCCGGTGGAATGGGAACCGCTGAGGCAAAAATGGAAGCAATGCGTGATGCCGGTATTGAAGTTGCACAGAATCCGTCCGATATGGGCGCAGCACTCGTCCGCGCGATGGGTTGAATTTAAAAGCGCCTCCCACTAACCGGGAGGCACCATAAAAACGCTCAATTCCAAACCTTGGAATTGAACTAAGCGTAGATTATCTATAGAAAAGAAAGTGATGTCGGAAAAACCGGAATATGCCAGGGGACTCGCAGGAGTAATTGCGAATGAATCATGCCTCAGTGAAGTGCTGGGGGAGCAGGGAAACCTTCGCTATCTCGGCTACAACATCGACGATCTCGTCGAGAATTGCACCTTTGAGGAAGTAGCCTACTTGCTTCATCGCCGCAGCCTCCCGACCCAGGCGCAGCTGGACACCTTCACTGCCAATCTTCGAGCTCAACGCTCTCTTCCAGATGGCGTGATTGAGTTTATCAAGAACGCTCCGAAGGACGCAGGTCCAATGGACGTGATTCGTACAGGCGTGAGCATGCTCGGCCTTTACGACAATCGCGGCGAAGATCAAAATCGTGAAATCAACGAAGAGCGTGCTCTCGCGATTTGCGCGAAGATTCCAATCATCGTCGCCTACTTCCACCGCGCCCGCCAGGGACTCGATCTCCCCGAGATCCGCGACGATCTTTCCGAAGCCGGTCACTTTCTTTATCTCATCAACGGGGAAATTCCCGGAGCAAGCGCGACGAAGACTCTCGACGTTGCCTACATCATTCACGCCGACCACGGAATGAATGCCTCCACTTTCAGCGCCCGCGTCACCATCGCGACGCTGTCTGACATGTATTCCGCGATCACTTCAGCCGTCGGCACCCTCAAAGGACCTCTGCACGGCGGTGCCAACGAAGGTGTCATCAGAATGCTTAAGAAGATCGGAAGCCTCGACAAAGTCGATGCCTACGTTGAGGACTGCCTCGCTAACAAGAAGAAGATCATGGGAATCGGGCACCGCGTTTATCGCACCCTCGATCCACGTGCTCCACACCTTCAGAAGATGGCGATTCAGCTGACCGACGAACTGGGTGAATCCAAGTGGATCGCGATGTCAGAGCGTATTGCCGAACTGATGCGTGAGAAAAAGGGCCTCAACGCGAACGTCGATTTTTACTCAGCGACCGTTTATTATTCACTGGGAATCCCCACTGATCTTTTCACTCCTATTTTCGCGATTTCCCGCGCGGCAGGGTGGACAGCCCAGGTCCTCGAGCAGCTTGACGACAACCGTCTCTATCGCCCGCTCACCCTTTACACAGGTCCTACCGAGGATCAGCCGATCACTCCCATTGCGGAGCGCGGCTAAGCCGGCGTCAGGCTTAATTTTTCACAAACCCGCGCTCATTTTATGGGTGCGGGTTTTTTCGTTAACGGCGCGAGCGGTCGCACCTTTAGACACCTTCGGGGAATGTCACAAAAGCCGGACATCTTTCCCCTACACAACCCCGTCGGGGTTGCCCCTTAATCCCGATTTGCCGCCCCGGGGTTCAAGAACCCCGGGCTGTTAGACCGAACCCCGTCGGGGTTCCCTCATTCCGCTTTCAAGCTCGCGAGGTAGGCGATGACGTCGCGCAATTCACCCTTCTGCAGAATGAAGGCCATCGGCGGCATTGTTGAGACGACAGGACTGCGGGACTCAATCTTATCAGCAGCGATCACAGTCTCTTTGTTTTCGATGTCCCGAATCGTCACCGCACCGTCTTTCTCACTGCGAAACTGACCGGCAACCGAGCTGCCGTCCTTCAACGTCAGGGAGATATTACCGTATCCTTTCGCGATCACCTTTTGCGGATCAACGAGGCTCTCCAGAATATACTGCCGGTCTTTTTTCGCTCCGATCGATTTCAAATTCGGGCCCACGTTGCTACCTTTGCCGTCTTCCACCTTATGACAGCGGATGCATTGCGCTGCTTCATGGTTCATAAAAACCGACTCACCCCGCTGCGCATCGCCACCTTCTTTGGTGATCTGAAAGGGCGCCAGCATATCGCCCGCCGCCGCTTCCGTCCATTTTGCGGAGAGAGCGGAAAGCTTGGCGGCGACTTTCTCATCCTGAGCGAAAGGCCCTTCGCCCGCAGCCTCAAAAACATCAAGCTGAAGCGCAGGGGCCAGAGTCCCGGCAGCGAGATCATCCACAAGCGCATTCATCAGCGCAGATGCCTTGACCTTTGGAAGCTGACGAATCGCATGCTGCTTCAAGAGGACCGAACCATCGCCCTCAACTCTCCCCTTAATCGCTTCGACCGCTTTCTTAGGGTTGATCGAAACCAGGATATCGAGCGCTGCCATTCGCACCGTGTCCTCCTGATCCCCCAGTCCCGCCGTGACCGACTTATCCAAGCCGGGTGCCTTCTGAGAAGCAAGTGTCCGCAACGCCTCAGCCCGCAGTTTCGCGCTGATCGACTGATTTGAGAAAACGGTCTCGAGCGTTTCATTCTTAATCGTCAGATCCGCCTGTCGGGCCAACTTCATCGTCGTGGTGCGAACTGAAGCAAATTCCGAGGTCAACAATGCATCGATGTGCTTCTTAATCGCACCGGAGGCCACCGCAGCATCACGCGGCTCGAGAGGACGGGAGCGACCGACAACGAGATCGAGCTTACCCGGCTTCGTCCAGTTCTGAAGCGCTTCCAGCCCCGCTTCGAGATTGACCTCTCCGCCTTTGCCGGCCGCAATGAACGCAGCAACACGATCAGCTGACTTCGCATCACCGATCCGGAAATTCGCATTGATGGCACGCCGCGTGAAGGCTTCATTTCCCGAATGAGTCCCAAGCGCTGCAGCGAGAGACGGCAATGCTTCGGGGATCATCCAGTCGTCGTGAATAGCGCGGGCCGCATCGCCTGCGGTAACGGGGTCTTTGTCAGTGAGAAAGGCAGTCACTGCCGCATCGCCACGGCGACGAAGCGCCACGACCGCACAGGCCCTCACAAAGTCCGATTTATCCTCTTTCAGTCCGGCCAACTTCTCCGTCGGAATTGCTCCTGCCATGGCCATGACTCCGGCATGGCGCGCGTAAACCATGGAATGCTGATGCTCTTTACGTCGAAGCATTTCAAGGATTGCCTCTGAAGACGAAACATCACCAAGGCGTCCCAATCCAATCAGCGCCTGCATCCGGACCTTTTGCGAAGGATCATTCAACCGGGCAACGAGCAATTCGGTAAGTGGATGGGCCTTTCCGCCCGGAGCCGGAATACGATCCAAACCGAGTCTAACACCGAATCCGTCGGTCGCCGTCTTGATCGCCTGGGCACGGATCTCAGGATCAGGGTCAGTGAACAAAGCGGTCAATAATTCAGGATCAGCCTCACCGGCGCGGATCAACTGTCCCACACCCCAGATTGCATGAATTCGACTGAATTGATCGGCTTCCACTTTCGCAGCCTGCGCCATGAGGGTTTCGCTCTCTTTAAGCGTCGCGAGCTGAAATTGGGCCTTGAGCCGGATTCGCTGATCGGGGTCAGCCAGCAGAGCGACGAGTTCCCCAACCTCCATTTTGGAGAAGTCAGCAGCGATGAGAGCTTTCGTTTTTCCACGGCGAACATTGGCCTCTTCCTTCGCCACATCGATTCGCCAAATGCCACCCTCTTCATTCAGTGGATACCCTCCACCCCAGTCGACACCGTAGAGGGCTCCGTCGGGAGCGAAGTTCAGCCCGACGAGCGGAACGCCTTCCGCAATCTTATGATCATTTACCATCTTAAAACTGTCCCCATGAGGGCGCACCTGGAAGGCCCACTGCTCACCACGTGGTGCGCTTGTCAGGAAAAAGTAGTTCTGATAATCGCCACCGAGGGCAGTGCCGGGATTAAACTTGAAACCTGCAGGGCCGTTTTCGTAATTGCTCAAAGGCGGCGTGAACCAGCGCGGTTGCTCCTCGTGCCAGGGCTTGTGCATGAGGTCATCGTCCCACGGATTATAATCCTCCTTCAGATACTGCCAGTTCGAACGCCATCCCGTTTCGAGGTACTGCTCGATGAATACCAGTCGCTCATTTTCACCGGCCAGATCCGCATCATTATCGACTCCGAAAAAGTTCCCGTATTGATCAAAATCCACCTCCTGAATATTGCGCTGCCCGTGAGCATAAACTTCAAAATTTGATCCGTCGGGCTCGCAGCGCATCAGACCACCCTGATTGGGAAAACGGTAGTCGAGACCGTCCGCCGTCTTCACGCGAATTCCTTTGTCGCCCACTGACCAATAAATGCGCCCATCCGGACCGACCCGAAGACCGTGCATATCGTGTCCCGCGTAGGCAAGGTGAACCCCGAACCCGGAGGCCATCACCTTCTTCTCGTCCGCTTTTCCATCGCCATCGGTATCGCGAAACCGGACCATCTCAGGCACCGGACAGGTGTAGACACTGCCCTCATGAAACAGGACACCACCGGCGACACCGCCAATGAGATGATCGAGATCCTCCGCGTAGGTCTGAATCGTGTCGGCAAACCCGTCACCATCCTCATCCGCAATGAAATGGATCCGTTCGCTCAAAGCGGTCAGGTCGCGGATATCGTGAATGCCATCACCGGTAAAATCTTTGACCCGATGAGCGTTCCCAGTGCTGTTCGCTTCCGTAAATTTGGCTTTGTAAAAATCCTCCTTATCCTTCGGTGAAGTAAAGCTGAGATCGTCGGGAATCCAATCCGCGTTCTGCCGGATATCGAGGTCATTTGCCTTACGACGTTGAGTCTGAGTGACGTAGGCCCGCCCCTGAGGATCAAAACTGATGGCAACCGGATCAGGAACCTGAAAATCCGGAGTCCACTTGGTGAACTTGAGTTGCTTCGGGCTCGCCTGTTCGCTTTTCGGCGGCACCACCTTCACGCCCCGCAATTCGATATCATCCCAGAGACCTTTGTCGTCGAAGGTTCCGATTCCGATTTGGCCCCACGCAAACGTCTTATCATGAGCGACGTGGCTGGGATTTTCCATGTCGTCGAAGTAGATCTCAATTAGACCGGTAGCGACAGTGCGGACGATCTTCACCTCATGCCAGATATCGCTCTTCCATGGGGTGCCTTCCGAATACTTTTCTGAAATGGCGATGCGTGGCGCTTCATTTACGAGAAAAATCTGATTGGCGTGAGGATCGGCCTTCTGCCCGAGATGGACGTAGTAAAAATTCGCCGGATCCTGATACCCGAAAAAGAGGCACATATCGCGGTGGTCACGCGGCTCCTGCTTTGACTGAACCCGGGCTGTGAGCACAAAATCGCCGACAATATGCTCGTTGAGTAGCGCAATGTTATGCGGGCTGCGATAGGGGGCTTCATATTTCGAGCCGCCGAGATTCTCGAAAACCTGATTCCCGTCAACTTCTGTGATCTTCCAGGCCTTCGCGTCCGTCGGCGTCCAGTTTTCCGCTCCTTTGGAGAAGTCATCCTTGTAAATGGAAGGGAGCTCTTCGCTCTGAGCTGATATCACCAAAACCAGTAATGAAGCCAAAAAGGCCGAAAAAATTCGCATCGCGAATTCTTCCACAATTTCAATCTTTAGTCACGCGCGGGAATCGGTGAATTAGTAAACGTTTTTGACGCTCTGTTCCCCGACGGGACGGTTAATCCACTGCCATGATGAACCGTGAAACAACGCGCCGGAACGCCACCTTTTACCCTTGGATCACCACCGCTCAATCCGCAATCTCCACCACCTCAGTAGGGGCTTCGATCCAGCGATCGTGCTCTTTGATGAGGTCAATGAGCTTATCGACCGCTTCGTCTTCAGGAATGTTGAACTTCACCGCTTCTTTCCCGACGTAGAGATTAATCTTCCCGGGAGCACCGCCGACGTAACCGAAATCGGCATCCGCCATTTCGCCGGGACCGTTTACGATGCAGCCCATCACAGCGATACGAACCCCTTTGAGGTGACCGGTCGCGCTGCGAATTTTCTGCGTCGTTGTCTGCAGGTTGAAAAGGGTCCGGCCACAACTCGGGCAGGCCACGTAGTCAGTTTTAAAAATCCTCGCTCCTGACGCCTGAAGCACATTGTAAGCGAGCCGCAGTGACTGCCCCGGTGCCTGCTCGCCCTGAATCAGAATCGCATCACCAATACCATCGCAAATAAGCGATCCGATATTCATCCCTGCAGTCAGCAGCGTCGGGAGAAAATCTTTGTCCGGGTCGGTCGAGGGGTGAAGGGTGTCCTTCAGTAAAATCGGATGCCGCGCATCAAGACGCGAGGCAAGAAGGCGAAACGCGGAGATCACGGGAATTTTGAGACCGTCGGCAACCGTGACCAGCTTTGGATCCGTGTTGGCATTAATAGCGGCAATCGCATCCATATCACGAGGATCAATCGCCTCGACACCGGATTGTTCGACGACAATCTCCGGCTGAAAATCACCCAGTTTGGCAAGCTTGTGAGCCAGAGCGTTCCACTTTTCCTGTGAGGTAAAAACGCGAATCGTTTCATCACCACCGAGATCGATTCCCTGGATGGAAAGCTTTTCAGTGGATCGACGCTCGTATTCAAAAGGGTTCCAGGTCACTTCATCCCAGCTCAGCGTATCGGAAATATCATCCGTGCTGCTGCGCATTTCCCCGATCAAATCAACGAGAGCACGAGCCACGGGAATTTCATACACCGCGTCCTCGGTCAGACTCACACGAATCGTGTCGCCGACCCCGTCGGCGAGAAGCGAACCGATTCCAATGGCACTCTTGATGCGACCGTCCTCACCGTCACCCGCTTCTGTCACGCCAAGGTGAATCGGATAATTCCAGTCCTCACCCAACTCACTGAGGCGGGCCACGAGAAGCCGGTAGGCCTCGATCATCACTTTCGGATTGCTCGCCTTCATCGAAAAGACGAAGTCGTGATAGCCGCGGTCCCGCGCGATACGGGCAAATTCGAGTGCGCTCTCGACCATCCCCAGCGGGGTGTCGCCGAAGCGGTTCATGATACGATCACTCAGCGAACCATGGTTGGTCCCGATCCGCATCGCGGCTCCCCGCCGGATCGCCTCATCGACGAGCGGTCCGAAATCTTCGACGAGACGCTCAAGCTCTTCCGCGTATTCCGCATCGGTGTATTCACGAACCTGAAACTTCTTTTTATCCGCGTAGTTCCCCGGATTGACGCGCACCTTTTCCACCCACTTCACCGCCTCCATCGCCGCATCGGGCTTGAAATGAATATCGGCAACAATAGGCACATCACTCCCCTTTGCACGAACACCGGCGACGATGTTCTCCAGATTGGCAGCAATCTTTTTCGTCTGCGCGGTAACCCTGACAATCTCACAACCAGCCTCGACAAGGCCCATCGTTTCAGCAACACAATCGTCCGTTTCACGGGTATCACTCGTGAGCATGGACTGAACCCGAATCGGATTTTCACCACCGACACCAACCGGCCCGATCGCAACGGATCGGGTGGGACGGCGTTTCGAGGTAAGAGGGGAAGGAGCGTAGTAGCGGCTCATATTTCAATGATCAAACAACTCTCTACGCTACGCCAATCCCTATTTTTTCAGAGGGAGAAATTTCGGAACCTTCTGCTCCACCGGCGCAGCGCCATCGGGCACCCGGTCGCCGACATCTTTCAGGGTCACGAAGGCCATGAATCCAAGCAACATGAGAACAAATGCGGTTTGAACCACTTCGAGAACCTTGAATGGAATCGGTTTGCGGCGAGCGGCTTCCAGCAGGGCCATGACGATGTGACCTCCATCGAGAACCGGGAATGGCAGCATGTTCAAAATCGCGAGGTTCACATTGAGAAGAACACTGAACCACAGAGCAAGACGCCAGCCTTCGCTGTGCTGGAAAAGATCGTAATAGAGCCCCATGATGCCAACCGGCCCACTGAGGTGTCCCGCTTTCACATCTGACTTCGGAGAGAAAACCGCCTGAAGCGTTTTCGTGATCGACTTGAAGCTGTTCACGACCTGAGTCACCGGATTCTCACGAACGAGAGTGCGGATACCATCACCGTCCCAGGCGACGCCGAGCATCGCTTTGCTTCCATCAACTTCCGGGACACGGGGAGTGATTTCCTTTTCAAGAGTCTCGTCGCCGCGCTTCAGAGTCAGGTTCACTTTTTCTCCGGCTTTCCAGTCGAAGTTACTCACGCTCATCTGACTGACAGAAGGCTCTCCATTCAAGTGAGTGATGATGTCGCCGGTCTCAAGACCTGCATCGGCCGCAGGGCTGTTCTCCATGACGCGTCCGACCACGGCGGAGAGCTGAGGACGAATGCCAATCGTTCTGAGCGGCGGGCGGGAACTGATTTTTGACCAGAATTTTCGCAAAGCAGATCCTTCCACCACCGCGACTTCCGCCGCTTCAGGTCGCTCCACAATGACGCTCATCTCGCCTTTTCCGGGACGGATGAAATCGACCTCGATGTCTTTGTTATCACTCGAAATAATCGTCCACATGATGGAGCGATCCATTCCCTGAAAGCGCTTCACCTCTTTGCCATCGACAAAAGTAATCTTGTCTCCGGGAAGGAGACCGGCCTTTTCCGCAGGAGTCCCCGGCGCGACCATCCCAACCGTGGTCGTCGCAACCGACTCCGAAACCGGCTTCTTTACTGCCCAGACGATACAGGCGAAGACACAGGCGAGAAGAAAACTGAAAAGTGGACCTGCCGCGGCAACGATGATCTTGTCGAGCGCTGAAATCGGCGGCAGATTTTTCGGAGTCCCGTCTCCCTCACCGTCATCGACTTTACCTTCGATACTCTCCATCGGTGCCATCTGGGGAAGCGATACAAAACCACCTGCAGGGATAGATCCGAGCCCATACTGGACGCCATTGTAAGTCTTTTTCCAAATAGGCTTGCCGAACCAGATCTGAAAGCGATCAATGTAGAGTCCGCGCCAGCGACCGGCGAGAAAATGGCCCCACTCATGAACCACAATCATGATATTGAACATCATGATCACGAGGAAAAGAATGCCGATGAAACGTAAAACGGAAACGAGAATGTCCATAAAGTAAGGTAAAGTGAATGGGAGCCCCAAATCGAAGGGAGCGGAATATAACACCGCCAGCCGGAGAGGCAAAGTCTAGTAAATCTAAATTTTACAAAGAATTAAATCATCATGCGAGCCCTGCTACAACGAGTGAGTGAAGCTTCTGTCACGATCGACAGCACCGTAAACGGCGAGATAGGCCCCGGCTTTCTCATTTTGCTCGGGATCGAGCAGGTTGACGACGAATCTGACATCGATTGGCTCGTCAAAAAGATCCTCGGAATGCGGATTTTCGAAGATGAAGCCGGCAAAATGAACCTTTCCATCCTCGAAACGGGCGGAGATGCCCTTGTCGTCAGCCAGTTTACCCTCCACGCCCGGGTGAAAAAGGGCAATCGCCCCAGCTTTGAACGCGCCGCGAGACCCGAACAGGCGATTCCGCTCTACGAAAAATTCGTCAGCGAGCTTGAGAAAGGACTCGGACGCCCCGTTCCCACCGGCCGGTTCGGAGCAATGATGGATGTCGCCCTCGTCAACGACGGCCCCGTCACGATCATGATCGACTCGCGGAACCGCGAGTAAGGGAATTCTCCTTCCTCTACCCTCGATTCGCTTTCCGCGTGCGTAGAGGAACGAAACTCGTTCCATTTCAAAGTATCACGACTTCTAACCCCGCGGCATCCGCATGGAAGGAATTCTCCTTCCTCTACCCTCGATCCGCTTTTCAACGCGCGTAGAGGAACGGGCTGCCGGCCATTCATTGCGCACTTGCCTTTCCCGGGCAAAAGCGATTGGATGCAGAGTCTTCAAGCCCTGACCCATGTCCCAATCAGCCACTTCCCCGCGAACCATCCCGAAATCCTACCTTTTCGGCTTTATCCTCGTGACGACATTGTTCTCGCTTTGGGGATTCGCCAACGACGTAACGAACCCCATGGTCGCGGCATTTAAGAATATTTTGCTCCTGACCAACACCCAAAGCTCGCTGGTCCAGTCCGCTTTCTACGGGGGCTACTGCGTTATGGCAATCCCCGCCGCGATCTTCATCAAGCGCTTCACCTACAAGAGCGGGATTCTCATGGGGCTGGGGCTCTACGCACTCGGCTGCCTCCTTTTCATTCCGGCGGGTAACCTGCAACAATTCGCCCCCTTTCTTCTCGCCTACTTCGTGATGACCTGCGGTCTCTCCTTTCTCGAAACGAGCGCAAATCCCTACATTCTCTCAATGGGGCCGGAGGAAACCGCAACGCGACGTCTCAATCTCGCTCAGGCGTTCAACCCCATCGGATCGATCACCGGAATGTTCGTCGCCAAAGAGTTCATCCTCGCCCGCCTCGACAAAACGGACGAAGCGTCGCGGCGCGAAATGCTGGAGGCTGATCCCGAGGCTTTTGCCGCAATCGCGAAGAGCGACCTCGATGTTATCGTCGGCCCCTATTTGATCCTCGGTGTCGTCGTCTCAGTCGCCTTCATCGTCTTCGCAATCGCACGCCTTCCGCGAACCGGCGAAAGCGGTCCCGGAAAACTGGATATAGGGGGCACTATCAAACGCCTCATCGCAAACCGCCGTTATAGGGGTGGCGTCATCGCTCAAGCCTTTTACGTCGGAGCACAGATCATGTGCTGGACCTTCATCATTCAGTACGCCGGAGCGACCATGGGAATGGGCAAGGAAGCCGCGCAGGGCTACAACATCGTCGCGATGATCATTTTCGTTTCGAGTCGCTTTATCTGCACCTTTCTCCTGCATTACACGAGTCCCGGCCGCCTTCTCCTCGGGCTTGCGATCGGGGGTGGAGCCCTCTCACTCGGAACCGTGTTTCTGCCCGGCATGATCGGACTCGGGTGCCTTGTCGGGATTTCGGCCTGCATGTCCCTCATGTTCCCGACGATCTACGGACTGGCTCTCGACGGCCTCGGCGATGATGCCAAACTCGGTTCCGCCGGACTCATTCTCGCAATCGGCGGCGGCTGTCTCATGCCGCCCCTGCAGGCCATGATCATCGATCAGGAGACTTTTCTCGGGATCATGGGCGCCCGTGCTTCCTTCATCCTCCCCGCGATCTGTTTCGTCGTAATCGCGTTGTATGGATCAAGTGTCACGAGGAAGCCAGAGGTGCGGGCTTCGTGATAACTTAATGCTCTTTGTATGCCTTTTGAGAAGATTGCTATTCTCGCCGCGTAACTTTGATTCTATGAAAGTTGCATCCTGGTCAACCTGCCTCGCCTTTCTTCTCTCCAGCTGTCTCAGTGCCCCATACTACGGGAAGCCAGTCAAAACATCACCATCAGGAAAAAAGACGTGTGGGGTCCACGGAACTGAACTCACTCCGCACGAAGGGTTTATTTTCAACGGCTTCATTCGAGGAACCGAAGAATTTGAATTTGCAGCAAGCCGATATCCGAATGTGATTGGACCGAATTTCTCCCCAACTTACAACGAAGAGTTCAGTCAAACGCTCTCATTCGCAGCCTATACTTGTGACGATTGCATCACCGCTCATGAAAGGTTAAAAAACGTGCCAGAACCCGTGAAAAAAATTGCCCAAAACTCGTCGCAAAAGAAAAGAGATCGTCAAATCGAAGCCGCAGCAAAGAAAGCTAAACGCACTGGCAATCCCAGCAATGCGAAAATTAGTGAGGGCAACGGGTCGGTTTCACGCGTCTATTAGTCGCTCTCATTCTTACGCCGATCCGCACCGGACATCGCATTCAATAGGGTATAGTCTGTGACCCAACCCTGTTAAATCACCGGCTGCTCTCTGTCTGGTTTATGATTCGCCCCTGTTACATCGCACTCTTAACTCTCCTGAGCCTCACACTTCTGCCGGCCCAGGAAACTCCGGTGCCGATTGTTTTCCCTGCCGATGGTGGAATCATCAATGTCCTCGATTTCGGTGCCATTCCTGACGACGACAAGGACGATACCAAAGCGATCCAGGAGGCCCTGAATCTCCACCCCGCCGGAAATCGCATCATTTACCTTCCACCCGGCATCTACAGGATCACCGACACCTTGAAATGGCCCGAGGGCGATCATCCCGGAGTGGCTCAAAAGCGGACGATTCTTCAGGGAGCCGGCGAGGCCCTCAGCGTTCTCGAAGTTCCCGAAAAGACGAAAAAGTTCACCGAAGGCCAGTATTCACCGGTGATCTGGACCGGCAACAAGCCGGCGCAGCGGTTTCGCAACGCGGTCCGTGATCTCACGATCAGGATACGGAAAGACAACTGGAACGCGATCGGTATGCAGTTCAACGCGAGCAATCAGGGAGGGATCCGGAATGTCACAATCGAATCGGAAAACGGCTCGGGCAAGATTGGGCTCGATCTCGGCCATACCGATGAGATTGGCCCTTTGCTAGTCAAAAACCTCACCGTCGATGGCTTCGAACTCGGGATCAGCACGAAGTGGCCGGTGAACTCCGCCACCTTTGAAAATATCACTCTAACGGATCAGCGAAAGTTCGGCTGGTGGAACTATCACCAGATGATTTTCGTGCGAAAACTCATCAGCGAGAGTCGCGTCACCGCGCTCTACAACGAACGCAATTCCTGGGGAGCGGTCGTCCTCATGGATTCCCACCTTCACGGAATCAAAGCACCTCACCATATCCCCGGGATTCTCAATCAGCGGCAAATGGTCTTTCAAAACGTCGAAATCTTCGACTATAAAAAACCCGTCGATCATTCCGATAAGAACAGGGACAAAGGCGACGTTGATCGGGAGGACCTCATCACAAACGACACCTCCCACCGCAATGTTGTCTCTCTTTTTCGAGAACTGAAAGACAACTCCTTCGACGGCATTGAAGAACTTCCTTCTCTGCCGGTTAAAGAAACGCCGACGATCGCCTGGGGAGATCCCTCCAAAGACTGGGCAAATTTGAACGGTTTCGGCGCTGACCCTACAGGCGGGAAAGATTCCAGCCCCGCCCTGCAACGGGCGATCGACTCCGGAGCCAAAACGGTCTACCTCCCTGCCGGAGCTACCTTCCGCTTTGATTCCGAAGTGCGAATCCGCGGCCCCGTCCAGAGAATCATCGGCCTTGAAGGACGCTTCACGGCCGAGGGGAATCCCGTTTGGAAACTCGTCGACAACAATCACCCCGCCGGACTCAAAGATTCCCCCGCCGTGATTATTGAACGCATGAGCGGTCGCAGCGGTGCCCCGGGAATGCTGATACGCCACGAGAGCAAGCGAACGCTGATTATGAGCTCAACCATGGGCTTTAACGTCGAAGGCCACAACACGGGCGACCTTTTTCTCGAAGATTTCAGCGGTCATCTCGACCGGGTCGCCCCCGATCAAAGCGCCTGGTGTCGCCAGCTCAACAGCGAACGAAAGGGCACGAAATGCCGCAACACAGGAGGCAAACTCTGGATTCTCGGCATGAAGACTGAAAATGTCGGCACGATCATCGAAACCACCAACGGCGGGCTCACCGAGGTGAACGGCCTCTTTCTCTACTCGAATACGGGTTGGGACGAAGACGTTCCCGCTTTCCTGATTATGGACAGCACCGCCGTTCTTCGCGGCATCAGCGAACGCAATTTCAACCGCAGCCCGGTCTCATTTTGGGTTTCAGAAACTCAGGGAGACGAAACAAAAGAACTGCGGGAACGCCCGTGGGTTTACCTGAGCAAGTAAGGCCCCGCTGCCTCACTTCTTCGTTTTCACAGCCCGTTTCCGATCCGGAAAAAGGGTCCGGCAGAAACCACACACGGTGCCGTCGCAACCGCGGGCAGTGCAATGCTCGCGACCGTAAAAAATGAACTGAAGGTGCAGCTTGTTCCAGGTTTCTTCAGGAAAGGCGCGCTTCAGATCTTTCTCGGTCTGAACGACGTTTTTCCCTGAAGTTAGTTTCCATCGCTGCGCGAGGCGGTGAATGTGCGTATCAACAGGGAAGGCTGGAAATCCGAAGGCCTGGGCCATGACGACGGATGCGGTTTTGTGCCCGACTCCGGGAAGGGCTTCGAGCGCGGCAAAGTCAGCGGGAACTTCCCCGCCGTGCTGATCGACGAGAATTTTTGAGAGCTCCGAGATGGCGGCCGACTTGCGTGGTGACAACCCACAGGGACGGATGATTGCCTTGATCTCTTCGACGGGGACTTTCGCCATGTCCGCCGGGTTATCAGCGAGAGCGAAAAGAGCGGGGGTCACCGTGTTGACGCGTTCGTCGGTGCATTGCGCGGATAGCAAAACCGCAATCAGCAGGGTGTAGGAACTCGTGTGATCCAGCGGGATCGGCGTCTCCGGATAGAGCCGTTCAAGCTCGGTGAGAACAAACGCTGCGCGCTCCGCTTTCGTCATGCGACGCAGAAAAAGAAAAACTAGGCGCTACCACCGGATTTCTTGTAGCCGGCAAGCCCCTTGCGCTCAATATCGCTGAGCATCTTGCGAACGTGATTGGCATGTTTCACGTGCTTGCGCTCGTTGAGAATTTTAGCACTCTCCTCAAAAGAGCCCCACTCAAGAACGCGAATAGGAACATTGCGAACGCCCCAGTCACCGATGCCGCTTAGATTGGGCTTATAAATGTCAATGGTCTCTGTGCCGCAAAGCGCGCTGCCGTAATCATCGACAACATACTGATAAGGAAGTCCCTCAATCACGAAGCGGGTTCCGAGAGGATACTTGGACCAGTCAGCGGCGGCGCTTCGAACCTGATTGCCATACTGGAGAGTGTTTCCGGCAGCGCTGAGGCGACCGTATTGCAAACTGTCCGCCTGAAGATGGCTGTAGGCGGTTGTTCTCACCATCATGATCTGATTGGTGGGTCGGTTCCCTACGGAAGTACGGGGAACGGTGGTCAAACTCACGACGGGCTTGGGCTCATAATCCCGCTTCTGAGCCACTTGCTCCAACTGAGCAGGCTGCTCAACTGCGGGCGCACCGACGATGGATTCCGCTGGTGTCGGGTCACTGACGTCACCGGGGGAAGCCACCTCCTGAACATCTTCATCCGCAATGCGGTTCACCGCGTTGATGTTGGATGCGGTCACACCTGAAAGGTTGGACGTCGTCGTGCAACTCGTTGAAAGCAAAAGGGATGCACCTCCTAAAAGGAGAAAAAACCGGGAGCGTATGGGAACTGTGCTTCGCATGTTTATGAACTCTTTCAATGACGCAAAAAACACGATTAGTCAACATGCTCTGCGGTTCCAGACTTAAAGTATCACGATTTGATTTAGAATACTATAATTTTTATAGCTCAATCGTAAAAATAAATGAGGAATTTGTTCTGTATAACACGGATCCGGTGAGGATCTCTTAGCTTATTTTTTAAAAAGATTCATCCCCTCTCCGGGAACCTTGAACGGGCTTACCCTCATTTTTCCAGGTTCGATAAAGAGACTGATCATTCCGTGTCGTTGATAATCAAAGAGCGGAATCCCCAGTTCACGCAAATTTTCTCTCAGGCGTTCCGGGATCGCTTCATTCACCGGGAAATCAGCATGACTCGAGATGACAACCTGCGGGGAAATCGCTTCGAGGAAGGCGGGAAGCCCTGACGGCGAGGCGCTGTGCTGGCCACGAATCCAGACATCCGCCTTAAGATTTACTCCCGCTTCGAGCAGTTTCTTTTCCGTTTCAAACCCGGAGTCGGAGGTGAACAATACCGACCAGTCGCCGTAAATCAGCTTCAAGACGAGAACCCTGTCATCGGCGAGTCGCCCATTATTGCCCTCTTGAGGAGCCAACACCTCGATGTAGAGACCTTCGCCCGGTTCAATCCGCGCCCCTGCAGAAACGCCCAATCGCTGAATCGAATGAAGATCACACAAGGCTCGAATATCAGCGTAGACCGGTGAACGATTTTTTGCGGTCGATTCCAGAATGAGTCCGGGACGAAAATGAGCAATCATCCCGGGCGCGGCGCCGATGTGGGCCATATCCCCGTGCGTGAGCACAAGCGACTCGATATGATTGACTCCCCGATAGCGAAGAAGCGGAAGCAGTTGATTTCTGAAGGTGATATCGTCACCGCTGTCGATCACCCAGGTCTGGTCGCCCGCCACGGCTGACAAAGGCATTTGAATCAGATTCGCCGCCGCCCCGAAGGCGCCCATACTATCGATTCGCAAGGTGTCACCTGATTGGAAAGCGGCGGGAAGATCGTGGCGACCCACGTGATGGGTCGCTCCCGGAAGCGTCGCGAAAAACTGCGCCCAGCTTGTCAGGAGAATCGCGGCGCCGACATTCAACTGATTGAGCAAAGCCACGACCGGCCCGAGCTGCAGAGCCGAAAAGACGAGCGAGGCGAACGCAATCATGATAACGAGCCCGGCGAGCGGCACCATGAACAGGTTCGCGATCACCCCAACCGGCGCGAGACTGTGAAAGTGCCAGCTCAGCCAGCCCGCAGAACCTATCCAGGAGGTCACCGATATCGCAAGAATCGCGGCGAACCACGAGATACCGGCGTTGAAGGAATGGCGCACTGGATTGATGAGCCGCCGGGGAATGAAGGGATCAGACCGGAAGGGCGCCTCGATCAGCTTTCTCAAACCGTTTCCGAACAAGGCGATGAAAAACAGCACGGTGAAGGAAAGCTGAAACCCGGGAAGGAAAAGTTGCTGCGTGTCGACGAGCAAAATCAGGAGCGCCGCAAACCCGAGGAGATTGAAGAGCCTCGGGCTTTCTTTGATTCCAAATCCCAACAGGAAAATCGAAAACATCACCGCCGCGCGAACCGCGGAAGGACGGAGTCCCGTGAGAACCGCGTAAAAAAGAATCAACGGAATCACGATCCAGATTGCCCGCCGTTTTGGAATCCTCAGAAGGAGCGCCAGACCGAGAAAGAGCCCTCCCACAATCGCGACATGCATTCCCGAAACCGCAAACAGGTGCGTCGTCCCGGAAAGTTTAAACAGCTCTTCTATATCCGCCGGGGCGCTCTCACGTGCTCCCAACGACATCGCAGCGATCAGGCCCGCGTATGGCAGATCAGCGGAAGTCAGCCCCCTGAGCAACCCCTTCTCCATGACCGCTCTCGAACGATGGGCAAACCGGATCAGCTCCCAGCCGCGGCGGCCCTCCAGCATTTCAAACCCGTCCCCCGAACGGACCTCAAACTGCCCCGGGGAACCGGATTGCCGGAAATAGAACTCCCGTGCATCAAAGCCACCCGGAACCATCGGGGGTTCCAGCGGAGAGAGCACCCCGGTCGCACGGATCCGATCCCCGTATTCCAGCGGTAGCTCCCCTTTTCGAATCAAAGCGGGAACCCGATGCCCGGTCTCAAAAAGATCACCGGAAACCGAAACCTCTTCAATTTCAACGATGACCTGAGTCGAACTCGCCCGGGAATTCGGCCGCGAAGCAACCCATCCTGCAATCTCCACCTCAAAGGAATGCCCTTCGCCAAGGCTCGCCGCAAAAGGAAATGACTCGATCTGCCTGAGACGGTGCTCGTGAACGCCTCCGGCAACAAGCAAACCCACGATGGAAGCAACGAAGAGGGAAACAAAGGTGCCTTCCCTTTTCCACGAGAGCGTCGAAAGCCCTGCCAAAGAAACAATCACAAGCCCTGCCAACCAGAATAAATGCAGGTCCACCGCAACAATTCCCACCATCGCAAAAAGGCAGATCACGAAAAGCGGTGCCAAAATGAGCAACTCACCTCCTCGTTTTCTCCAGCAATTCAGGGTCTTTTTCACGAATCGGTAATTTTCTCTAAAATTCAGGTTGGCATTTCCCAAGACATCGCTAAATTCACATCCCTCGCGGGTCACTCCGTGAGGAACAGCTCAGTTTATTAAAACTCAGTTAAAGATTAAGTTTATTAAAATTTAATTGAAAGTTTATAAAACTTTGAGATGTTATAGCGACTGCGGGTATAGCTTAGTGGTAAAGCCCTAGCCTTCCAAGCTAGTTATGTGGGTTCGATTCCCACTACCCGCTCCACTTCAAATCGATTCTTATGAAGCTCGCTATCCCTCTGATTGCCTTGACCATTGGCACCATTCTTCCCACATGGTCGACCGCTTCTGAATCCGCTGAGGATTGCAGTAGCGCCATTGAAACTCTCGTCGCGGGAATAAAGGCTCAACCCGATCACGTCCTCATGTTCTTCCAGGATGCGCTGCAAACCAATCCGGGTTGCCGGCGCGATCTTATGATCAAAGCGATCGAATCTTCAAATCCGGATTCGAATCTACTCACCCAGCTCATCTATGTCGCCCGGAACGAATTCCCGAACGAAGACAACTCAATTGCGGAAGCGGTGCTACTCGCTGCGCCGGAATTCGGAAATATCATTCGGGACGCATTCACCGCAGATGAAGCGGTCGTCACCAAAACCCTTGCCGATGCGACCCGCGCCAACACTGAACTTCCGCCCGAAGCAATGGAGATGGACGAAGACATTCGCGAGGCCATCGCCCGCATGACCGCCAGAGTAGAGGGCAAAAACTGGCCCGAGCAGAAACTCTCCGAAAAGCCGGTGAAATACAAAACCCGTGACGAAGTCCGCGTATCGCGCGCCAGCGCCAATGCTGACGAATCATTCATGGATAATGCGTTTCCCGTCGACAATGTGGACGAACGAAAACTGGTTCCCAAGCCGGTGTCGATCGATGATTCCTCCCGTGCGAGTGATGAAATCCGACTCGATGAGTCACGTTTCAACGCAGGCAAAACCGCTTCAACCAGCCCGGAGATGGCAAATCAACAAATCATCAGCCCGGCCGGAAGCGTTAACTCTGTCGGCCTTCCCAAGCTCCCCCGTTCCAGCATTTATCACATTCCAGCAGCAAAGAAATCGTATCGCTCCACGATCGACTACGAAAAAGACGACCAGTCACGCCCCCCTCTCGTAATTCGATCAGCGCCGGAAACGCAATCGAGTCCAAAGTAGGACGGGGCAGGACTCCCGAAAGCAGGGCACGTCACAACCTCGGCTCGTTAAACGGCGTCGTCGGGACCTTCCCACTCGCTTTGGCTCTCAGGAGCGGTCTCAACTCGTCCATGACCGCCTTATCCGCAGGCGAGGGATCGACCGCGAGATTATCAAACTCCATCGGGTCCGCCCAGTGATCGTAAAGCTCCACGCCCGACGCGCCTTCCGCCCACTCTGTAAAGCGCCAGCGATCCGTCCGGATACTGCACCCCATCACCGGCGTGTCGAGCCGGTCATCCTGAGGACGCAAAATCTGCGTAACTGCATAGCCCTCCCACTCCGCGATGGGATCCTCTAACAAAGGCACGAGACTTTTTCCCTCCAGCCCATCAGGTAGAGTCAGCCCTGCCGCCTCGGCGATCGTCGGGTAAATGTCGACAAACTCGACAATACTGCTGCAATCCTGCGCATTGCCCGCGGCACCGGGAACGCGAATGATGAGCGGGGTGCGTGAGCATTCTTCAAAAAGAGTACGCTTTTGCCACACCCCGTTGTGCTCACCGAGGTGATAGCCGTGATCACTCCAGAACACCACGATGGTATCATCCGTCAACTCAAGCCTCTCCAGCGCATCAAGAAGCCGACCGACCTGCGCATCAATGAAGGAGACACAGGCATAATAAGCCTGCAGAGCGCCAAGCAAAACCGGCTCCTCAAGACCGTAATTCGGAATCGGACAGTTGTGAGCAAAGCCGGGAACCGGAATGTCATCCCGGTCATCTTTCGGCGCATAGGGAAGTCTCAGACTCTCCTTTGGATAAAGATCGAAGTACTTTTTCGGAGCGACATACGGCGTATGGGGCCGGAAAAATCCCACCCCGAGAAAAAAGGGCTCGTCCTTTTTCTCCTCCATGATCTTAATCGCCTCCGTCGTAATCATCCCGTCGGTTTGCTCCCCGTCCGTTCCTTCAGCGGCAAGCCAGCTCAGGGCTGCACTGATTTTGCGATGCGGCTCTGCATTGAAAATGAGATCCTCTTCATCCTTATCGCGGCCCTTCGGATTCACGGTTCGCTCCCAGGAAGGAGGATCATCGAATCCATCCGTCCCGATGCTCGCCGGAACATTGTAATGATAGATTTTCCCAACCCGGGCAGAGAAATAATCCGCCTTCATAAAAAGCTGCGACAGCGTCACCACATCCGGAACCGCATCGCGGAAATGCTGGTCGAGATCGTAAACCTTGATTGTATCCGGGCGCAGCCCCGTCATGATGCTTGCCCGCGTCGGATTGCAAAGCGGGAGCTGGTTGTAGGCCCGGTCAAATCGCACCCCCGACGCCGCGAGCCGGTCGATGTTCGGCGTCTGCGCGATAAGATCACCATAACAACCCAGCGAGCTCGCAAGGTCATCGACCGAGATAAACAGGACGTTCGGCTTCTTCGAATCAGCGAAAGCCGACTGCTGGAGCAGCAGAAAAACCGCGACCCAACAGGGTATGATCAGTGACCTGACAGGGTTGAGTCTGCGAAAATTACAGGAAAGGAAATTCATAAGATGCCTATCCCATACCAGAACCCGGCGGAGATGGGAATGTGGATTTTCTCTTTCCCACCCCGGTTAATTCCGGCACTCTGATTCTGCTCCAAGGTATAATTGAAACCGCGTAAGGCCTGACTGCCAGTTGTGAAATGAAAAAGCGATACATACGGATTCTTGCCATCATCTGCGCGATTCTCGCTGTCGCCTTCATCCGCCGATCACAATTGGATCGCTCAAAACTGCGCCACGCTCTGAACTTAAGGCAGCTTCCTCCAACAACGAGAATTGTCGGAGCTGGGGGCGAAAGCTGGACCGATTACCTGTTTGTAGCAGACCTCACAATTTCCCCCGATCATTTTGATAAGCTGCTAAGCGGGAGAAACTTCAGCGAGAAAAAGTATTTTCCGGAAAGAGTCGAAAGCGATGCCTACCTCAAGCTGAGGCCCCTCAACGTATCTCGCTCGTGGTTTTCCTCCGGTTGCCTGGTTTCCGCAAATGAAGCCAAAACAAGAGCCTACGTTCGCTATATCTCCGACTAACGGGCTGAACCGACAACCGAATCCCCCCCCCATGGAGTAGCGTGCTTCCAGCCGCCGGCTCCGGCTCCGCCCGGAGTCTCCGCAGATAACAGGATACAACCTCTTCATGGGCACAAAGTATACAACTTCACTTAAACGGACCGGGCTCAACACTTCTCAAAGTCCCGCCACCGCCGAAGGGGTCTGGCTCACCTCCACCTGAAGATCTCCCACCGGCAAACGGATCAGGCGCGAGCGGCGCTGAAACCGGCGAGGAACTTGGTGCCGGAGGATATCCTTCCGTTAGGAGAATCCAATAGTCGTAAACTCGATCCCTCCAAGTGGGAGCCGGTAGATAACACGTAGAGGAAATGTAGGCGTCGATAATCTCCAGCTGCTCTCTTGTATTGCGGACCCACATCAATCCTTTTTTCGGATAGTATTCAGCAACCGACCCAACAGAGAAATCAATGCCAGCTACCTCCAAAAGCTCTCGCACATCCACTTTTTCTTCAATTACATCCCCATCACCCAGAAAGAAAGACGAACCCGGCTTAAACCAGCCTTCTTCGAATAAATCCTTGTCGCGTAGCGAAACTATCTCGACATCACCTTCATTCGTGACGCGGTATTTCAATTCAGCTAGAGCTGTCAGATATCGCAACCCTTCCGCCGCCGGAACATTGGCGAGCTTCAATTTAATCGGTACATTCACAGCACTAACCGAATCCTCTAAAACGATTCGTAGCGCCTCTGATCCGCTCACATTTTCATTGATTGCTCTTCCAATCACATCGACGCAATCCTGAAACAATTCGTCCGTAAAATCGATCTCGGGAATGATAGTGTCTTTCAGAAGCTCTTCTGTAACTCGAATTTTACTTCGATCCGATGCATCTCCGTATTGCAAATCCGACCAGAGAACGACTTTGGGCTCCGGCTTTGCAACACGACTTACCACTGTGACCAACGCGACAAGGAAAAGACCGACGCAGCCAATCCAAATCCACATCGATTTCATTTTGCGTGAACTTCCATTTCAAAAACGCTATCAAATCTCTCCGCGATCAGCAAGAAGCGTCGTGCCGTCCCGACAACCTCCACCGAAAAGGCTTGCAGTTCGTCTGATTCGCGATTGAGTTGCGACCTGATTATGGGAAAACGAGCAGTACTTTTATTCGCCGGGCAGGGAGCACAATCCGTAGGGATGGGAAGCGACCTCGCGGAGCAATTTGACGCAGCGAAAGCGCTTTTCGACAAGGCTGATGCGCAGCTCGGATTTTCCCTCAGTGAGAAAATGTTCAACGGCCCCGCCGACGAGCTCACCCGCACCTCGATCTGCCAACCGGCACTCTACGCCCATGGCCTCGCCTGCCTCGAACTGCTCAAGGCACAGGTGCCTGACCTCGAAATTGCGGGGTGCGCGGGTCTTTCTCTCGGGGAATTTACCGCTCACGCCGCAGCGGGAACCTTTGATTTTGAAACCGGTCTCGATCTCGTCGCGAAGCGCGGCACTTTCATGGAAGAGGCCACAAGCGCGACCAAAGGCTCGATGGCAGCGCTCATCGGCGGCGAGGAAGCTGACATCTACAAGCTCGCGGAGAAATGCGACGTCGATGTCGCAAATCTCAATTGCCCGGGACAGATTGTGATTTCCGGAACGAAAGAAGGTATCGAGGCGGCCGTTGCCTGCGCCAATGATTTTGGCGTTCGCATCGCACAGGAGCTGGAAGTGGCCGGCGCGTATCACTCACGACTCATGCTTCCGGCGCAGGAAAAACTGGCGGCAGTGCTGCAAAGCCTGGAACTGAATACGCCGAAGGTCCCTGTCTTTTGCAACGTCGAAGCGAGAGAGGTCAGCGAAGCGGATGACATTCGCAAAACGCTCGAAGCTCAGGTGAGCGGCTCGGTTCGCTGGGGCGAAAGCGTTCAGGCATTCATCGACAAGGGCGAGGAACTCTTCATCGAGCTCGGCCCCGGACGCGTTCTCGCCGGAATGATGCGCCGCATCGACCGCAAGAAAACCTGCCTCAGTTTTGCTGACGTCGAAGGACTTGAGAAAGTCGTCGCCGAGCTGAACAGCTAGTTTTTCCACTCCCGGATCGAGAAAGTCATCTCGACGTGTGCGCGGGGATCATCGCCTTTCACGGTAACGGTCCCGGGCTTTGTGTTGAAGGATGTATTCATGCGGGGAATCACAATCGTCCCACTCGCGGGATGATACTCAACAAGGAGCCCTCTGCTGTTTTCCAGCGGGGAAATGTCAGCGAGAATGTCGGGCCCGGGATCTTCCTCACCGATGTTAAAATAGAGACTTAGAATTCCCCCGGCACGCTTCAATCGCTCCGAATCGGCGATGATAAGAATTCGCCAGGGATCGATGAGGCTTGACTGTTCCTGCTGAACCCTGTCACGGAAAAGCGCACAGATATCTCCGCTCACCGGTGGCGCTGGTTCAAGCTTTCCAAAGAGAGTTCTTTCCTCTCTCGATCCTTCCAGAGGAGTTACCTTCCCATAATAGATGGCTCCGAGAAGATACATATCGGGGTCACCATAGAGGTTTCCCCCATCAAGACGGCTCCCCAATGCTTCGACCCGATTGACTTCCAGTTCGAAGGTTTTCCGCGAAAGCGGAACGCCCCGGGGAATCTCGACGAATTGGTCGTTTTGCAAATCATAGAGCCCGGGAAGCAGGGGTTCAAAACCGTGCTTCATGCGATACCAGCGCGAATTGCGGGAAACCCCTCCAATGAACTGAATCGCGCTCTTGAGGAAATGAGCCTTGTCGCCGCTTTGCCCGCCTTTCCAGTGCCCATGCTCCCCCGCCACATCAATCCACTGGGAAATCCCGTAGGCGGCTTTGATTTCACGGTTCAGCTCCGCCTTTGCCATCGGCATGAGTTTTAACTTCTGTAGCCGCGTCCACCGCTCCTGAGGAATCCAGGTTTCGATGCCTTTCATGATCTCATGCGTCGCGCAGTAGGCGAGATAATAGGCCTGGGCCCAGTACTCCCTTTCATGAGAATCTTTATGCAAGCCGCCTTCGTAGGAACCGTGCTCGGGATGATCATGCGGGATCTGATCTTCGACATAATGAGGTGGGTGATACGCCCCCGTAATCAGATCCGGAGGCACATTTCCACGAGTCTTGAACCAGGTCCTGTCCGAAAGTCGATTCTTCCCCGCATAGATTTCGGGCCAGTTGCTGTGAGAATACAAATCCTGTGTGACATGCAGGATCGCACCAATGAGAAGCAGTAACTCCCGGTCGCTGGACGGACTCGTCCGGGCCGCCTCCGCCACCACCGCCTCTCTGGAATTAAACAGAAATCGATCAAGGTAGCGCTTCACCGCGGCAGCATCTCCGAGGTTATCACAATGCAACCTGGATAAATTCTCCCGGACCTTCTTCGATCCCGTTGGACTGGATGAATAGTAATCGAGCAGCCAGTTTGAGACGCAGGCTGTCTGACGGGCATCATCGCTGAATCCCATTTCGCGAAGAACCTGACTCGTAACTTCCCAGTGATGCCCCGTGTCGAAAGCTTTTACGAGGCAGGTTGAATTCAGAAGGCTCAGGCCGAGGGCGAAAATTGAAAAGCACTTCATCCTTTTTTAGCGATGAAGTGACCCTACACAGATATGGCCGTTTGCTCAAACGATAGTGACAGGACCTGAACAGGTCACGCGTCTACCCGGCTTTAGAATCGACAAGCTCCTTACGCTGGGCTTCCGGTCTGACGAAATAGAGATCGATGACCGCTTTGACACGGGCAAAGCATTCGCGAATTCGAACACTCCGGGAATCCATCCGGTCGACTTCTGCACTTTCGAGAGCGACCGCCTTGACGCCGACATGATCAGCGATAAAGAGGGCCCGGTTCACGTGAAAGTCGTCGGAAACAATGACGACGTCTTCGAATCCGAAGACGGACTTCGCCCGGCTCAGGGAATCGAGCGTTCTCGCCCCCTTGTCATCCGCGATGATACTTGCCTCCGGGACGCCCATCTCCGTGAGTCCTTTGATCATATCGCGGGTTTCGTCGTAGTATTGTGAGTCCCGGTAACCGCTCACGAGCAAGGTCTCAACCCGCCCCGACTTGATCAACTCGGCAGCCGCTTTAACCCGGTTTTGAAAATGCAAATTCAGGGTGTCAGGCGAAACCTTTTTTGACGTCCCAAGAACGAGGCCGACAGGTGCGGCAGTAACCTCCGTAACCGTTGCGAAAACCCTCTCTCTCGTCGATCCGACGATCCAGAGATTGCAAACCACCACAAACGCCACCAATAGAAGAAGCGGAAGCGTAACAAGCCAGAAAAAGATAGAGCGCTTACGTTTGCGGGGCATGATTCAATCTGCATTCGCGCCGAAATGGCGAACGATACTTAACATTTCCTTAAAATCCCTCTTTTCAATCCAAATACCTCTTTATGAAGACGATTCCGCGAATCTTCTCTTACTTAAAACGTTATCCGGTTCTCGCCATTTCGCAGCTATCCTGCGCTGTCATCATGACTATGATGGTGATTGTCTTTCCGGAGGTCACGAAAACCATAACCGGGGAAGTGATCCCGAACCGTGATTTCGATCGCCTCATTCCGTTGGCGCTCATCGCCGCGGGTGCTTTCTTCGTCACCAATCTGTTCAATGCTCTGCGCATTATTCTCAACAATACGTTCGAACAGAGTGTGATCTTTGATATTCGGTCCGATTTGTATGAGAAAATCCAGCGACTCCCGATGCGCTGGTTTGATAACAAACGAACCGGAGACGTCATGACCCGCGTCACTGAGGACGTCACCGCGATGGAGCGCGTTCTCATCGACGGAATCGAACAGGGCGTTGTCGCCATCCTTCAAATTCTCGTGGTGGGATTTTTCCTCTTTAAAGAAAATGTGACCCTCGCCTTCATCGCGATGATCCCGATGCCGTTTCTCATCGTCGGGGCCTGGACCTACACCAAAACAGCGCCGGCCCGCCACCGTCGCGTCCGCAACGCCACGAGTGACATGAATTCGCTCCTACATGACAACATCGACGGTATTCAGCAGATCAAAACCTTCACCCGCGAAGAAGCGGAGCTCAGTCGTTTCAACGAGGCAAGTGATCTCGTTAGACAGGCAACGCTGCGGCTCATGCGGGTCTGGGCGACCTACAGCCCGAGCATGGAATTCTGCCGGAATCTCGGCTACGTTCTCGTCGTCGGATTCGGAGCCTGGTCCGTGATGCAGGCGCCCGATCAGGCCACTCTGGAAAAGGAAACAGGCGTCTTCGTCGCCTTTCTCGTAGCCCTCTCGCTTTTCTACGAACCGATCACACGGCTCCACGGCCTGAACCAGATTTTCCAGGCCGGCCGGGCCGCAGGGGAACGCGTCTTCGAAATCGTCGACGCTGAAGAGGAACCGGACATCGACATCGGCGAAGATCTGAAACATCCCATCAAAGGCGAGGTCATCCTCGACGATGTTCACTTTTCCTACGGTGAAGATATTTCAACCCTCAAGGGCGTCGCGATGCGAGCCGAACCGGGCCAAATGATCGCGCTGGTGGGACATACCGGAGCAGGAAAATCCACGATCATCAATCTCCTGACACGTTTCTACGAAGCCGACAGCGGAACGATCTCGATCGATGGCCAGGCGATCAATGACCTCAAGAAATCATCCCTCCGCGACGCCATGGGATACGTCACTCAGGAGAGCTTTCTCTTCAACGGATCGATGCGGGAAAACCTCGAACTCGCTAAGCACGGTGCCACAGACGAGGAAATGTGGGAAGTCCTCCGCGCCGCCAACGCAGAGGAATTTGTGAAGGCCCTGCCGCAACAACTCGACACCAATGTCGGGGAGCGCGGGGTAAAACTTTCCGTAGGGGAAAAACAACGCGTCGCGATCGCCCGCGTTATCCTCAAGAACCCGCCCATCCTCCTCCTCGACGAGGCCACCGCCAGCGTTGATACCGAGACGGAAAAACTGATTCAGGCCGCCCTCGAAAAACTGATGGCAAACCGGACCAGTTTCGTGATCGCGCACCGCCTCTCAACGGTCCGCAACGCCGACCGCATCTACGTGCTCGACCACGGACAGGTTGCAGAGGAAGGCACCCACGACAATTTGATAAAGGAGGATGGCATCTACGCGATGCTCTGCCGCCAGAGCCTGATGACCTGATCGAGTTCCCATGTCAGAGACTTTTGAAACGATTGCCGAAGTTCGCCCCTCCTCTAAAAAAGGGCACGTTGTCACCAGAGACGGAAAGGAGCTCAAGGTTCCGCGGGGCTGGGCGCTACTTCCTCCCGGCGACGCCGCCCTGACCCGCCGGATCAAAAAGGACGGCCCCACCTGGACAGTCAAAGAAAAGAAAGGACGTCGCACCTTCTCACAGGGGATCTGGGCTCCCGCCGAACGAATCGAAGCATTGCGCGCAGCCCTCGAAGAGGAACGCAAAGACCCCGCCTACCAGAAGAAAATCGATGCGGGGCGGGCCCGCCGCGCCAAAGAGCAAGTCGCCTACGCGGCCGACTTCGAACGCTCCGTTTTCGACTACCTCGCCTTCGCCCCTCAATACGAAGAGTTCGAGAAACAGATGGCCAACAGGATCGCCGCACACGCCACCCCGGTCGGCAGCGGGACCGTCGCCCGGACCAAACAGATCCCGATCGAACGACGGGCCGAAGCCGCCACAATCGCCTGGATGCGGCACCAAACCACCGCCTACGACGACATGATCATTCCGCGGCAAAAAGGAAAACGCCGCGAAGTGCGACGGGCACTGGCGAAACGTTCCAAGCAGCTTTTAAATGACTATCGAAACGGCGCGCAGCGACCTCCCCAATGCCCGCTCGCAAAGGCATTGGAGCCGGAATCTTAATCAGTAGTTCCGAAACAGTGCTCTCAGTGAGATCTCATTTCGACTGGAACAAAAAAGGCCGACGGTTTTCCGTCGGCCCATTTTGTGAATTCGTTAGTATCCGAAACGACTAGTAGCGATACAACTCAGGCTTGTATGGGCCTTCCTGTGGAACGCCGATGTAGCTGGCCTGCTCCGGTGTGAGCTGGGTGAGCTTGGCACCGATCTTCTCGAGGTGAAGTCTTGCCACCTCTTCGTCGAGCTTCTTGGGAAGCACGTAAACGCCGGGAGCGTAGTTCTCTTTGTTTTTCCAAAGATCGATCTGAGCAAGTGTCTGGTTCGTGAAGCTGTTGGACATCACAAAGCTCGGGTGACCGGTGGCACAACCGAGGTTCACGAGGCGACCTTCAGCAAGCATGAAGAGCTGATTTCCACCGGGAACGGTGTAGCGATCCACCTGTGGCTTGATCTCTTCTCTGGTAACGCCCTCGTGGCTGTTGAGCTTGGCGACCTGAATTTCGTTGTCGAAGTGACCGATGTTACAAACAACTGCCTGATCTTTCATGTTCAACATGTGATCAAGTCGGATGATGTCTTTGTTACCGGTCGTGGTGACGTAGATATCAGCCCAGCCGAGGGTGTCTTCGACAGGGAGAACACGGTATCCTTCCATTGCCGCCTGAAGCGCACAAATCGGATCGATTTCCGTTACAACGACCTGAGCACCGAAACCGCGCAGAGTCTGCGCACAACCTTTGCCAACGTCCCCGTATCCGCAGACAACGGCAACCTTACCGGCGACCATGACGTCGGTGGCACGCTTGATACCGTCAACGAGTGACTCGCGGCAACCGTAGAGGTTGTCGAATTTGGACTTGGTAACGGAATCGTTCACGTTGATCGCAGGAACGCGGAGCTTACCAGCTTCGGACATTTGATAGAGACGGTGAACACCGGTGGTGGTTTCCTCGGAAACACCTTTCCAGTCCTTCATGTAATTCGTCCACTTCTGTGGAGAATGACCGTGGATGCGGCGAAGGAGGTTTTTGATAACTTCTTCCTCTTCGCTCTCGCTTTCGGAATCGATGAAGCTGGTGTCACCCTCTTCGAGCTCAGCTCCTTTGTGGATGAGGAGAGTCGCGTCACCGCCATCATCAACGATCATCTCTGGACCGCTGCCGTCAGGCCAGGTGAGGGCTGCCTCGGTGCAGTCCCAGTATTCCTCGAGAGACTCACCTTTCCAGGCGAAAACGGGAACTCCCGCAGCAGCGATAGCAGCGGCGGCGTGATCCTGAGTCGAGAAAATGTTACAACTGCACCAGCGAACATCCGCACCGAGATCTACGAGAGTCTCGATAAGAACGGCAGTCTGGATTGTCATGTGAAGAGAACCCATGACCCGGACACCGTCGAGAGGCTTCTCGGCTGCATATTTGGCACGGGTTGCCATGAGGCCCGGCATCTCGTGCTGAGCGACTTCGATTTCTTTGCGTCCAAAGTCAGCGAGACTGATGTCCGCGACTTTATATGATTCTGTGATTGCTGTAGCCATCTGTTTTGTTTTTTAAAGGGTCTCGAATTATGAGCAGGCACTCTTGAGGTCGTCGACTTTGTCGGTCTTCTCCCAGGTAAGGGAAGCGGTGTCGTCTTCACGGCCGAAGTGACCGTAGTTGGTCGACTTGCGGTAGATTGGGCGGAGCAGATCAAGATCGCGGATGAAATCAGCAGGCTTGAATGAGAAGACATCTTTGACTGCTGAAACGATTTTTGCTTCGTCGACGTGGCTGGTTCCGAAAGTGTCAACGTGAATGGAAACCGGGTCGGGGAATCCGATCGCGTAGGCGAGCTGGAGTTCGCAACGATCAGCAAGACCGGCAGCGACGACGTTTTTAGCAACGTATCGGGCCATGTATGCAGCGGAGCGATCCACCTTGCTCGGGTCTTTTCCGGAGAAAGCTCCGCCACCGTGACGGCCCATGCCACCGTAGGTGTCGACGATGATCTTACGCCCGGTCAATCCACAGTCACCTTCAGGTCCGCCAATGATGAAAAGACCGGTCGGGTTGATGTGATAGGCAGTCTCGTCTGTGAGAAGTTCAGTCGGAAGCGTCTTCTCGATGAGCTCCTTTTTCAGGATCTCACGAATCTCAGCAGTCGTGATCTCAGCGGCGTGCATAGTAGAAACAACCACAGCAGTGATGCGATTTGGCTTTCCGTCAACATACTCAACTGAAACCTGAGTCTTGGAATCGGGGCGGAGCCAGGTCTGTGAACGGTCTTTGCGAAGCTTCGTAATGTTCTCACCGAGGCGGTGGCTGTAGGCGATAGGAACCGGCATGAGCTCAGGCGTCTCATTGCAGGCGTAACCGAACATGATCCCCTGATCACCGGCGCCCTGCTCTTCCGTTTCCTTGTCATTTGCTGCGGCGGCGTCAACTCCCTGAGCGATGTCGGGGCTCTGCTGACCGAGCAGATTCATGAAGAAGAAATTCTGCGCATCAAACTTACAGGTATAGCTGTAATCAGTGCCTTCGGCATACTTGCTGTCGTAGTTGATCTCTACAAGAGCGTCCTTAACGATCTTCTCGTAGTCAAATTCAGCGGAAGTGGTGATCTCGCCGCCGAGGATAACAGCATTGTCTTTCACCATCGTTTCACAAGCCACGCGGCTTGCCGTATCCTGCTCAAAGCATGCGTCGAGAATGGAATCGGAAATCGTATCACACACCTTGTCGGGATGACCTTCAGTAACGGATTCTGACGAGAAAATATAGGAGTTTGCCATGTCGTATTTACAAATCTTGATTGGTTGATACATTAAACCCTGCGTTTATGCCGTCAATTTTAAAATCCCTCAGGCTCATCGCCGATCCAACCCGCGTGAGGATGCTCTGCCTCCTCCGGCAGGAAGATCTCTCTGTGGTTGAACTTCAGGATATTCTGGGGATGGGACAATCACGTATTTCCTCGCATTTATCCAAACTCAAGGAAGCGGAACTCGTATCGGATCGCCGTTCCGGGAAAAATATCATTTACGCCTTCGGGATTGAAAGTGCCCCCGTGGACGAACGGATGATCCAGACTCTCGAGCTGGCTGCCTCCGACATCGAGGAAATCGAGGACGATCGCGACGCTCTCACACTCGCAATTAAAAAACGTTCCGACAAGGCGCGCGCCTACTTCGATGAACTTGCCGGAAAGTTCGGCAAAACCTACTGCCCCGGCCGCTCCTGGAAAGCACTTGCCGAAACGCTTCTCAAATTGATGCCGCCGATGGTCATTGCCGATCTCGGAGCCGGTGAGGGCACCTTTTCCCAACTTCTCGCGCAGCGCGCCGAGAAGGTCATTGCGATCGACAATTCCGAAAAGATGGTCGAATTCGGCACCAGAGTCGCCCGCGAGAACGGTTACGAGAACCTCGAATACCGCTTCGGCAGCCTCGACGAGGCTCCGATTGATTCCAATACCGTCGACATCGCCTTTTTCAGTCAGGCACTGCACCACGCCGAAAAGCCCGCCCGCGCGATCTCCGAAGCGCACCGCATCCTCAAACCGGGTGGCAAAATCGTGATCATGGATCTCCTCAAGCATCAATTCGAAGATGCCCGCGATCTCTATGCCGATACCTGGCTGGGATTTTCGGAACTGGATATTTCCCGCTTCCTGAAAAGTGAGGGGTTTTGTGATATTGAGATCTCCGTAGTTGATCGGGAGGCCGATCCACCGCACTTTCAGACGATCATGGCTCTTGGAACGAAAGTTTCATGAGACTGAGCTGACTGAATGAAATTTTTCACCCTCCTTTCCCTCTCCCTTTTTTCGGCAACATTCAGCTACGCGGACTGGAAAGTGACCGACAATTCGCCCGCTCAGAGCAGCGACTCCCCCCTGATCTACGAACGGTTCACCGTCTCAGAGGTGGGAGACACCAGCTTTTTCGCTACGAAGCGCATCGATCTGGTCTGGTTCAATTCCCGGAAACACACCTTCAAGGTAATCGACAACGGCCCAGCCGACGCAACCGTTTTCCCCAACCTTGCTGCGGCAATGACGACCCACGGCTGCCTCGCTGGCTGCAACGGGGGATTTTTCCTTAAGGACCACTCCCCCTCCGGCCTCATGATCGCCGGCGGACAATCGACAGGGCGCTTCGGCCAGGGAGGTCTCCTCAGCGGGGTGATTCTTTCCAGCGGGAACATCAACCCCTATGTCCTGAGGCGCGCCGAGTATGGCCCCAAATACAAACCCACCGATCTGATTCAAACCGGCCCCTTTCTCGTTGATCAGGGAAAGCCGGTTGCCGGCCTCTCAAAAGAGAATGCCCGCCGACGCACTTTCGTACTCCACGATGGCGACAACGGATTTGCGATCGGACTGAGCGACGCACTGACCCTGGCGCAACTTGCCGAGGTCCTTGCACACAAATCTTTCTCCCCCGCGAGAAAGATCCATCGGGGGTTGAATCTCGATGGCGGCACCTCAAGCGGGCTCTACATCAATCGCGGGGAAAGCTACCCGCCCATTCATGTCGAGCCCTTCAAGACGGTTCGCAATTTTCTTGGAATCGTCCCGAGGGTCGCTAAATAGCTGAGAGCCCCGGAAGAAGCCGGGAAACCCGAAAGGGAATCTACCCCCCGAAAAAGCGCTTCGCTTTTTCGAAGAAGCTTCCACCGAGCGGCTGATTCTTTCCGGTGATCGTTTCCGCGAATTCTTCGAGCAATTTCTCCTGAGACTTGCTGAGCTTCACCGGCACTTCGACCTGCACATTCACGAGAAGATCACCTTTCCGTCCTGACTGAAGGTGTGGGATTCCTTTGTCCTTGAGACGGAAAGAGGTGTTCGTCTGCGTTCCGGCCGGCACTTTGACTTTAGCCTCCCCGTTCAGAGTAGGCACTTTCAACTCACCACCCAGAGCGGCGAGCGTGAACGGCAGGGGAACCTCGCAATAGAGATCCGTGTCATCACGTTCGAAAACCTCGTGATCCTTGATGTGAATCACGACATAAAGATCACCGGATGAAGCACCCTGACGCCCCGAATCGCCGTGCCCGACAGAACGCAGCCTCGCACCCTCCATGATTCCGGCGGGAATTTTCAATTTGATACGGCTGCTCCCGTCGGTGCGCCCGTCCCCGGAACATTTGGGGCAGGGGTTGGAAATGGACTCACCAGTGCCTTCGCAGGTAGGGCACGGCTGCTGAACCTGGAAAAATCCACGGCTCGTAATAACCTGACCAACTCCGCCACAGGTCGCGCAGGAGCGAATATCAGCACTTCCGCCGCTCGCGCCTTTGCCATCGCAGCTTTCACATCCGACGAGTCGCTCAATTTTGAGCTCTTTCTCTACGCCGAAGGCAGCTTCTTCGAGAGTGATCTGCAAATCGTAGCGGAGATCAGATCCCCGCTTACGACGCTCGGAGCGACCACGCCCTCCGCCTCCGCCGCCAAACATTTCTTCAAAAATACTGCCGGCACCACCGCCGCCGCCACCGCTGAATACTTCGCGAAAAATATCGAACGGATCAGCACCGCCGAAACCACCACCGGAAGCCGAAGGACCTGTCCCCTGACTGAAGGCCCTGTGGCCATAGCGATCATAAGCAGCCCGCTTCTGATCGTCCATGAGGATCGCATAGGCTTCGCCGAGCTCCTTAAACTTCTCCTCGGCTTCCTTATCATCCGGGTTTTTGTCCGGATGATACTTCACCGCAAGCTTGCGATATGATTTTTTGATTACCGTCGTGTCAGCGTCCTTGCTGACACTGAGCACTTCGTAATAACAACGTTTTTCCATGTCGAATTCTTGCGGTTCGAATCAAATACCAGAGACTATCCCTCTTCAGCAGGACCGGAAGAGACGACCACGTTCGCAGCGCGAAGAACACGGTCTTTCATCCGGAAACCACGCCGCATCGTGTAGATGACCTGACCCTCCGGAATGTCCGCGCTGGGCTCTTGTTTCAATGCCTCGTGAACATTCGGATCAAAAGCCTTTCCGTCGGACTCAATCACCTCAACCCCCTGCTCGGTAAGAAAATCGTTGATCTGCTTAAACACCATGCTCATTCCCGTGAGAATAACAGACGAATCGCCCTCGGACGCAGTCGCCGCTTTCAGGCCCATTTCGAAATTATCGATAATAGGAAGCAACTGCTCAAGAAGGGAACGGTTCGCGTATTGAATCGCCTCGCTCTTTTCCCGCGCCATGCGCTTGCGAAAATTATCAAGATCAGCCTGCGAACGGGCTGCAACGTCCTTCCACTTGTTGACCTGCTCGTCGACGCTGAGAACCTCAGGCTCGACACTTTCAACTTCTTCGACAGAGTCCTCCGCTAAAGTATCGATGATCTCATCAATCTCCGGGGTCTCTTCGATTTCTTCGGATTCGGTACTGTTTTCGACTTCACTCATAGGTTTGAAAAACGATGAATTTCTTACTCCCGCTCACCTCGATGAGCGCGGGGCGGGACTATTCACCGTTTCTCAATCGCAATCAAGGTGATGTCGTCAATTTGAGCCATTCCATCCGAGAAATCTTTCACATCCCTGATAATGGTATCAACGAGACTCTGTGAAGACAGCTCGCTGTTCGCACGAATCACGTCGCAGAGCCGCTCGATCCCATACTCATCGCCATCGGGATTTTCACATTCGTTAATCCCGTCGGTGTAGAGAACCAGAATATCACCGGGGAACAAATTGAACCTGTGGTCCTTAACCGATCTTTTGAAGACAGGACCCGCGTCAATTCCCGCGGCAAGTCCGGGAGGCTCAAGCACTTCGATTTCCCCTGTCTCTTTGCGAAAGAGAATCGGAGGCTCATGCCCCGCTCTCGCCATTGTAATCTCATTCGAACCACGCTCCGCAATGAGATAGAGCAGGCTCACAAATTTATCCCCGGTGATATCGGGAAAAATGGATCGGTTCACCGCGTGCAGGACCGATGCCGGCGACAGGTTCTCCGGAGCGCGGCTTCGTAAATTCGAACGACACATCGCCATAATCAGTGACGCGGCGATCCCCTTTCCGCACACATCTCCGATCGCGATTCCATAGCGATCATCATCCACCCGAATATAATCGTAGTAGTCACCACTTACGATGCGCGCTGCAATATAATCCGCGGCGACATCATAATCGGAAAGTTCCGGAGCACTTTGCGGCAGCAAAACGCGTTGAATCTCGCTCGCCTGATTCAGTTCACGCTCGAGACGTCTTTTTTCCGCTGCATCCGCATGAATGATGGCTCCCCCGAGGGCGAATGAGCTTTGCTCTGAAACACTTTCGAAAACTTCCTTATCATTCTGGGAGAAAGGACGGTTCCCGCCTCTGGTCACAACAATAACCCCCACCTTCTTTCTTCCGTAGATGAGAGGCGACCCCATGAAACTGACACCGTCCTGCAAGTCGACCGCGGCATCCCCGAACCCCTCGTAGGTGGAAAGATCATCAATAGCAAGGTGCTCAACCTTGCTGATAATGCGCCCGATTAAAGGATCGGATTTCTCAAGAGCAGAAAGCCGGACGAAGGTTCGATACTGGTGCTCCCTCTCTTCCGTTTCCTGAATGGCTGCTATCGCATCAGGAATTCGCAGAACCGGAACTACGACCCCCGAGCTCTGATAGACAACCACGAGGTGTTTCGTGATTCCATCGAGCAGATAAAGAATTCCCGCCTCGGCTCCCACCACATCAATAACACCGTCAACGATGTAGCGGTGCATGCTTGGCGGCGAATTGTCTTTCTGCAAGGTCTCGCCCAACCCGTGCAAAAAGTTGAACATACGCCGCTCCTCCACTTCGATCGCATCCTTCTCCCCCTTCGCGGCAACGGCGACGCCATGCTCACGCCTCCAGACCAAAAGCGCGATAATGGCAAGTATCACAAAAAGGAAAATGTAGATCACATGTTCCATTCCGGATATCAATCTTCCTCGTCCGCCTGAAGATCCTGCTTCAGGAACTCAATAACGTCGCAGAACCGGCTTCGATTTTCTTCATTCGCAGCAACGAGTGCCTCATGCGCATCGAGGACCATCTCTGTATGCTCTGTCTTATCCAGCGGCGAACAGGGCAAAGGCTGCATCAAATTTTGCTCCACGAGCTTTCGCTCATCGAGCCAGCGTTCGTTCTTCCCATCCACATTGATGAGCCGGTCCAAACCCAGCTTTCGAATCGAAGAAGCATTGCGCTCTCCCGGATTGATAACATCCACAGTCCCCTTTCTCTCATCGCCCTCCACCCTGCAGGCAAGACGGTAAAGCATCCCGATGAAGGTCGAGTCGATCCCTTTGTTATCGTCGAGGTCGACGACAAAACTGCGCCATCCCTTTTCGAAACAGCTCGAAAGAAAATCCCGTACACACCCGGCATTGTGGTGATTTGCGGCACCGGAAATGCGAACCCAGGCTACTGAACCTAAACAACCAACAAGGATGGAACCTTTAGCACTCAAAATCTAAACAAGCTCTTCAGAAAGTGATCACACATCATTCCCAAAGGCAGGGGGGAGAATTTCTAAAACTGAGGAGAGGCGCTTCTCCAACCGCGGCTGAAGAAAACAACAAATTCAAAGTTCGAAACGGGGTGGGGTTATTATTTCCAAAGATACGACTTGTACTCGGTAATGACCGAGTCACCGTCAAGAACAGAGAACTTCCATTGGGTAACGGGGCCCTGATCTGCGTATTCGTCGCCGGTGACTTGAAATTTAGTTACGTTCTTCGACTTCGGTGAATCGATCACTAACTCTTTCGAGTGAACCTGTGATGCAGTCTTTCCGAGGCGATAGTCAAAGCGAACCGTGACAGGTCGCTTGTCTTCACTCACCCAGAATACCGAGAAATAATTTCCGTAAGCCTCTTTGTAATCAGCCGTATTGAGCAATCCATGCGATCTCCGCAGACTCTCAAACTCAACCATCCGGTCGGTGGTTTTCACAACCTTTCCGGGATAAAAATGATCCGGATTCACTTTCGTGATCGTTGCAGGTCCTTCTTTGGGAACAGAACACCCGACGAGCGCAACAATTGCGACGATTAGGGGGGTAAAAAGAGATACGGGGCTTCCTGACTTCATCCTTTCAGCGACAGCTCATAGCTTTCTTCCAGTTACCTGCCTTGTCACGTAGAAAAACGTGATATTTCCCGACCACTTCTTCATTTTTTTCCCGCGTTTTGTCTCTCCGACAGCTTCGCCAGCTCCCAGGCTGCATCCATTTCCTCAAGCGTTGAGTCTTCCAGAGAACTTCCACGATCAGCAATCGTGCTTTCGACTTGCTGAAACCGATCCACGAATTTCCGATTTGTTTGATGAAGACTCAATTCAGCCTCGTTTCCCGTCTTCCGCGCCAGGTTAACGACTGCGAACAACAAGTCACCAATCTCGAGAGACACCTCTTCCTGCGTTCCCGATTCGAGGGCCTCTTCCACTTCATCCAGTTCCTCCCTGATCTTCGCAATTACCGGCCCCAGATCCGGCCAGTCGAATCCGACCTTTGCCACCTTCGCCTGAATCTTCTGTGCAGCCATCAACGACGGAAGCCCCCCGTTTGCACTTTTTAGAATTGATTCCGATTTCGCGGCCCCTTTTTCTCCCGCTTTAATTTGCTCCCACTGAGACAGAACGCCCTCTGAATCCTCCACTTCCGAATCACCGAATACATGGGGATGGCGGCGAATCAGCTTCTCACAAATAGCAGTGGCGACATCATCGAGATCAAATGCTCCCGACTCGGACGCAATCTCCGCGTGAAAGACCGGTTGCAGCAACAGGTCACCGAGCTCATCCACGATCGCATCACGGTCGCCCGACTCAATCGCCTCGACCACTTCATAAGCCTCCTCAATGAGATGCTTTCTCAAACTCTCGTGGGACTGCTCGGCATCCCAGGGGCATCCACCCGGAGCCCGCAGAATATGCATAATTTGCCGAAGGCGATCAAGAGGGGGGATGGAGGAGGAGGGAACTGGATGCGCCATGAAAAAGAGACAGGTCAATGAATAGCCGTGAGAGGAGAGAGTTGATTAAATACACGACAAGCTGACATTGATTTTCAAATGGCAAAGCATCGATTTTATATCCCCGCATCTGAATGGGACCCGGAAAACCTGACCCTGTCCGGGGACGAGGCGCATCACTGCTTTGACGTCATGAGAGGCAGGGAAGGTGATCGCATTATTACCTTCAACGGGGAAGGCATCGAAGCCGAGGCAGAGATCATCTCAGCCAACAAGCGCAACGCCACCCTGAAAACGGTGAAAGTCACAGAGACGACGAGACCCTCTGCCGCAATCACACTCGGTCAGGCCATCCCGAAGGGAAAAAACATGGATTTGATCATCCAGAAAGCCACCGAGCTCGGCGTTTCGAAAATTGTCCCCCTCCTCTCCGACCGCACCGTGGTTCAACTCAACCCGCGCGATCTCGAGAAGAAGCGCCTGAAATGGCAGCGCATCGCGATTGAGGCCTGCAAGCAATGCGGCCAGAACTGGCTCCCCTCTGTTGAAACGCCGGTCGATGTTGCCACCTTCACCCGTGAGAGAAGGGACGGCCTGCGACTCATCGCGGCAATCAGCCCCGAGGCGGAAAGCCTCAAGGCGATCACCTCTGAAATACGGAACGGCACCCGGCCGCGTCCCGACACTGCGACCCTCCTGATCGGGCCGGAAGGTGATTTCACTCAGGCCGAAATGTCGCGTGCCGCAGAGGAAGGGTTCGCGGCGCTGTCCCTCGGCCCCATTATCCTTCGCAGCGAAACAGCCGCCATCTACGCGCTCAGCATTGTCGGATACGAACTCATGGGGTGAGGGTGAAAGAAGAGACCGGTTCGATTCGTATCGCCACCCATGTGTTTCAAATTCCCCTCCCCTTTTCTTAGATCAATGCTCACTGCTTTCCTGATCGTCGTTGCATTGGCAGCATTTGCCATCTTCGCGATGATTCACGTCGGCGCGTCTCAACTCATCACACCGAAACGACGTCCGCTCGAAACCCGCCATCACCAACTTCTTGCAACGCCTTCGGAATACGGGCTCGCTCTCGAACGACATGACGTCACCATGGCCGACGGGGTCGTTTTGCGATCCATTCTCGCATCCCGCTCCACCATTCCGGGGACAGCCGCGAACACCACCCGCCTCGAGGAACGACTCAAGGCACACCGGGTGGCACTACCGGAAGACTGCCCCGGAACCGTCATCCTGCTTCACGGCCGCGGCGGCCTGAAAGAAAACATGCTCTCAGTTGCTCAGCGATTTGTCGCCGCGCGCTACCGCTGCGTCGTCTATGACGCCCGCGCCCACGGGTCCAGCGAAGGAAAATACTGCACCTTCGGCAAAAAGGAGAAAGAGGATCTCAACGCCATGATCCAGTTTTACCGCACAAAAATCAAAGAGCAGGGCAAAGACTTCGGGCAGCTCTGCGCCTTCGGAAACTCACTCGGAGCCGCCGTTATTCTCCAGTCACTGGAGGGCGAAACCGCCATCGATGTCGCCATCGCGACGGCACCCTTCGCCGAGTTGCGGCCCGTCATTGAGCGGTCCATCAATCGGAAAATCCACCCCAAACTCCCCCGTTGGATTCGCCACCTCGCAATCAAACGGGGCGGGCGTATCGCAGACTTCGACCCTTTCCTTATCGAACCGATCCGGAGCGTTGAAGTCAGCACGACTCCGCTTTTTCTAATCCACGGCAAACGCGACGGTGTCATTCCCGTCGAGCATTCCCACCGTCTCTTCGAAGCCTCCCCTGAGCCGAGGCAGTATATTGAGATACCAACCGCCTATCACTCCGATGTGCTAAGGGAGGGAGGAGACGAACTTTACGAAAAAATCGTCCGCTTCTGTCTCGATCACCGGCACTCAGCTCACTGAGCCGGCACAACGTGAAGCAGCCTTACAATGGCGCGCTGCTGCATTGGAATTTGGCGCGGGGCATCTCCCGCCTTTCCCGGTATCTGCAGTCTCATCACAATATTCTGCTCGGAATGGCGCACCATTTTCACAGAGGGATCAAAGAAAATGCGCCCCTCGAGACCGTTCCCCTGAAAGTCCATTTTTCCTTTCGAGAAGACACTGGCACCGCTCCCGGGAAGTTCGACATCCCCGTTCATCTGCCCCCCGAATTCGATAGTGATGCAGCGATGCTCTTCAAACTCAGCAGGACCACGATGGCGATACGTGATTTCGAAAATGAGTTCTCCAACATCGCCCACCTTGCGACTCCCCTGAAGCACCCACTCATCCCCTTCCGAAGCGTTCGGCTCGGTGAACCCCTGACTGATATTTGAAACCAGCTGCTTCAGTTCATCAGGGCCGAATTGAGGCAATCCCGGCAAAGGAGTGGCAACGCCGGCCCGACCGTGTTCCTCCGATGCCACTACCCGCATATCATCGTCGAGGGTCAAATCCACCCAGCGATTCAGGGAGGCCTGGAAGTGGCGCCCCAATGTGGTCGCTTTGTCCTCCGGCTTGAGTGAATCATAACTCAGTTTCCGGTCACCCGACTGCAGCTTGACCGAAAGCTTTTCCGTGAGCCCTTTCAGCTTCACCCCCTTTTTTCCATCACCCCTAACAGAGGCATCAAAACGAGCCTGTTGCTCGACCACAACCTTACGCACCGACTGTGGCGTCATCTGCATGTGAACTTCCGTCGTTGTGACAAAGCGATAGGTATTGCCCGCCTCAAAAACAGGACGCAACGGCAGCTTATTCGAGTCCTGAGCCGAAACACAAAACACGAAAACCTGACAAAATGCCAGAAGCGCAACAATGGAGGAGGAAACACGCACAGTCAGATACAATCACATTCCCGGAAGCACTTCAATCACGATACTGCGCCCTTGAAAAAGAATTCGCCCCTTCTTGGCGATCGAAATAGAGGCTCCCCGCCCTCGTTTCCCCACGATCTCGGACTTGATTGGAGACCATATTTCCTCAACGATTCCCCATAGCTTACCATGAGATTTTCATTACTTTTTCCACTTCTAATTGTGACAACACTTGCGGCGCAGGAGGCGCCCTACGACGTCTTCCCGGAAGCGGAACCTCCCTACTTCCGGGTTCGCTATGAAGCGTCGGAAACCCCCGGTGAACTCGCTTTTCCCGTCAAATACACCATCTGGATCTCGGAGAACACCGGGGAGCTGAAAGGTGTCATCGTTCACCAACACGGCTGCGGTGAAGGCTCCTGCAAATCGGGTCTCACGGGAGCATTCGACCTCCACTGGCAGGCTCTCGCAGAAAAACACAATTGCGCACTGCTGGCACCTTCCTACGAGCAACCGCAGGACGCCGATTGCCAGCTCTGGTGCGATCCCCGAAACGGGTCCGGAGACGCCTTCATCAAAGCGCTGACCGATCTCGGAAAAATGTCAGGACATCCCGAGCTCGATGAAGTTCCATGGGCACTATGGGGACACAGCGGCGGTGGACATTGGGCCGGCGGCATGACGCTTCTTTACCCCGAAAGAGTTGCCGCCGCGTGGCTTCGTTCCGGCGTGCCACTTCTCGAAGCGAACGAATCCCGCCCGGCTATCAAACCCCACACCGTCTCCGACGCCGCCCTCAAAGTCCCCCTGATGTGCAACCCCGGAACCAAAGAAGGCTTTACAGTTAAAGACGGACGATTTGCCGGCGTCTGGCCGGCTAATGAAACCTTTTTCACCACGATGAGATCCAAAGGCAGCCTCATCGGCGCCGCCATCGATCCCCTCACCGCCCACGAATGTGGCAACCAACGCTATCTCGCGATTCCGTGGCTCGATTATTGTCTCGCCGCTCGACTCCCGTCCGGCGGAGGAAAGACCCTCAACTCTATGCCCGATGAGTCGCCATGGCTTGCACCGCTCACAGGAAAAACAGCTGTTCCCGCCTCCGAATTCACCGGCAACGCAGAGACCGCTATCTGGCTGCCGAATGAACCGATCGCAAAAGCCTGGATGGCTTACGTGAAAGACACCCGGATTCCTGACACGACACCCCCTCCCGCCCCCACTGACATACAGGTAAATGGAGCGGAAATAACATGGAATGCCGAAGCCGACCTCGAAAGTGGAATCAGCCATTTCATCATTGAGCGGGACGGCAAGTTTCTCACCACGGTTGGAGAGAAAACCAAGAACCCTTTCGGACGCCAGATCTTTCAGGGCCTTCAATACAGCGACACGCCGCTCCAACCGCTCGTCGAAATGCACTATACGGACAAGGATGCCGTCGAAGGAAAGGCGCATAGATACGAAGTCATCACCGTGAATACCGTCGGGTTGAAAAGCGCCTCGACCGCAGGCAACGGGGCCACTCTTTTCGATGGAGAAACGCTCGATGGATGGGAAGCCACAAGCCGGGCAAACTGGCGGGTCGAGAACGGCGCAATCGTCGTCGACGCCGGTGAAAAAGGATTCCTACTCCACGAAGACACCTACACAAATTTCGAACTTCACGTGGAGTTCAAGGCCGACCGGGAAACCAACAGCGGTGTCTTCCTCAACACCAAACCAAACCCCGAAGACCTCACTCGCGACTGTTACGAACTGAACATCGCACCGCCGGAGAACCCCTTCCCCACCGGCAGCCTCGTCGCCCGTGCGAAATACACAGACGCCGGCGAGAGCGACGACTGGCGGGAGTTCGACATCCGGGTCGAAGGCGCCCGGGTAATCGTCAAACTCAACGGGAAGGAAATCGTCAACTACGACGCCGATTCACCTTCCCGTGGCAACCGCATCGGGTTGCAACTCAACAGTGGCCGCGTCGCCTTCCGGGATATCAGGGTGAGGACGCTTTGATCTCAGCGCATCGCAGCTGCGTCTCGCCGGGACGCAGCGTGCACGGATCGCCCACGACTGTTGCCCGCGGCGCCCCCGTGATTCAAGAAGGTCGTGAACGCCTTTGGACAAAAAGGCATCTACCCCTTCCGCTCCAATGTCACGACGCATTCGAGATGCTTCGTCTGCGGGAACAGATCAAAGGGTTGAATTCGAGTGATGTTGTAATCATCCTTCAGAATCTCAAGGTCGCGGATCTGAGTCGAGGGGTTGCAGCTCACGTAGACAACACGCTTCGGACCAAAAGAAATAAGCTGGGCCAGAAACTCGGGGCTGCTCCCTTTGCGCGGAGGATCAATCACAACCGCAGTCTTCGATGCGGGGAAGGTCACTTCGGCAAAAATGTTAGTCGCATCCCCCTGAATGAAACGGCAGTTCTCAATATTGTTTTGTTTCGCGTTTCGCTTCGCCCAGTCGATTGAGGACTCGCTGATCTCAATCCCGGCGGCCTCTTCGAATTGCCCCGCAGCACTGAGGCAGAACAATCCGGAGCCGCAGTAGGCATCGACGAGATGAGTCACTTTCCCGTCCCCTCTCGCTTCGCTGGTCACGTGGTCCGCGAAAGCAGGGAGAATGTGGGGGTTGTTCTGGAAAAACTCACCGGCGTGAAACGAAAACCGGAGATCACCGACCATTTGCTCACACATCTCAGTGGAATCAGTGCAAACATACCCATTGAGCGAATCGCGAAGCAAAAGGGTCACGCCCTTTTTATAATGCTTCGCCTGAGACTTACATTCGCGGCGTATTTCAGGAAGCTTCGCATTGATCGTATCCGAGGCGATCGGACAGGACGCGACATCGATAAGCTGCTGCCGCCGCCCCTGGAGGAGAAATCCGATCGGCCCCATCACGCCGTTCTTCGGTTTCTGAAAATGAGGCGTGATTTTGGAACGGTACCCGTAGGTCAAAGGCGATGGAACAACCGGATCGACCGGAAACTCAATTCCAGCCATTCGCTGGAGAAGCTGACCGACCTGATCCTGCTTCCACTGGAGCTGAGCCTCGTAGGAGAGGTTCTGATACTGACAGCCACCACACTCGCCGAAGTGCGGGCAAACCGGCTCAACCCGGTCGGGGCTAGGCACGAGAACTTCGATGAGGTCAGCCTCTGAGTAGGTGGAAAAATTACGAAAAACCCGGGCACGAACCTTTTCCCCGGGGAGCACATAAGGCACAAAAACAACCCAGTCATCGACTCTGCCAACCCCTTTCCCAAGGTTGGTAATCGACTCAATAGTGAGCTCGAGCTCGTGATGGTAGGCGAAGGGCTCAGGATTGAATTTTCGAGGTGCTTTAGGCATGGCTTGAAATGTGCTTTCAGGGTATCTATTCTGTGAGAAGTAGACTTTCGCAAAGTCCTTTTTCTATTACACTGAATCGCTATGCCATCAAAAAACCCGTCATTCACCACTGATCCCAATGCCCTCAAGTTGATTCTCGGGGCCGCGCATGGTGATCCCTTCGGATTTTTAGGCCTTCACAGCAACCCGGCCGGCGACGGATTTGTGCTTAGAGTGTTTCGTCCTCAGACAGGAAAAGTAATCGTCCTTCCCGAAGGCGGGTCCGAAATCGAGATGAGCTGCCTCAATCGCGATGGATTCTACGAGCACGTTTTTCCGGACGCGAAAGAACGCTTCAACTATCAGCTGAAATACCAGTTCGGCGAGATTCTCACCGACTGGCAGTCCGATGCCTATTCTTTCGGCTCTGTCCTTGGAGACCAGGATCTCCACTATTTCAGCGAGGGGAATCACCGTCGCCTCTGGGAAACGATGGGAGCCCATCCCAAAGAGTTCGGCGGAGTCAGCGGTGTGAGCTTTTCAGTGTGGGCACCAAACGCTCATCGAGTCAGTGTGGTCGGTGATTTCAACGCCTGGGATGGTCGCGTTCACCCGATGCGCAACCGCAACGGCATCTGGGAGATTTTCATCCCGCACATCGGTCAGGGGGATCACTACAAATTCGAACTGGTCGGAGCCGATGGAAGCCTTTTCAAAAAGAGCGATCCCTACGCATTCTTCTCACAACACGGCACTGAGACCGCGAGCATCATCTACGACCTCAATCGCTACGAGTGGAAGGACAGCGAGTGGATGGAAAAGCGGGCCACGCACGATCAATATCACACGCCGATGTCGATCTACGAGGTTCATCTCGGTTCCTGGAAGCGCAAATTTGAAGAGGACAATCGCTTTCTCAGCTACGTCGAATTCGCTGACGAACTCGTCGACTACGTCGTCGACATGGGATACACCCACATCGAATTGATGGCCGTCGCGGAGTTCCCCTTTGACGGTTCCTGGGGCTATCAGGTCTGTGGCTATTTCGCACCGACAAGTCGTTTCGGAACACCGGACGAGTTCCGGATGCTCATCGATCGCTGCCACCAGAAAGACATCGGAGTCATCGTCGACTGGGTCCCCGCTCACTTTCCGAAAGATGCCCACGGTCTTGCCAAATTCGACGGCACCGCACTTTACGAGCACGCTGACCCGCGTCAGGGGGAACACGCGGACTGGGGAACATTGATCTTCAACTTCGGCCGGAATGAGGTTCGCAACTTCCTCATCAGCAACGCAATGTTCTGGCTCCGCGAATACCACATCGACGGACTCCGCGTCGATGCAGTGGCTTCGATCCTCTACCTCGATTACTCGAAGGAAGCCGGCGAATGGGTGCCCAACAAGTTCGGCGGTCGCGAAAACCTTGAGGCGATCGAATTCCTCAAGCAGCTCAACCAGACCTGCTACGAAGAAAACCCCGGCATCATGACAATCGCCGAGGAGTCCACCGCGTTCCCGGGAGTCTCACGCCCCGTCAGCGGTGGCGGACTCGGGTTCGGTTTCAAATGGAACATGGGGTGGATGAACGATTCACTTTCCTACATGGCAAATGAGCCAATCCACCGGAAGTATCACCACGGGAAGGCCACTTTCTCCATGATCTACGCCTATCACGAGAACTATGTCCTCGTGCTCAGTCACGATGAAGTCGTTCACGGAAAAGGTTCGCTCATTCAGAAAATGCCCGGTGACCGCTGGCAGCAGGCCGCCAATGTCCGCATGTTCCTCTCGTGGATGTTTGCCCACCCCGGCAAAAAGCTACTTTTCCAGGGCATCGACATCGGTCAGGGCGAAGAGTGGAAACACGACCAGAGCCTTCCCTGGCACCTCCTTGAATACGACGAGCACAAAGGCACCCAGTCACTCGTGCGCGATCTGAACCGCGTCTACGTCAATGAGTCCGCCCTTCACCAGCTCGACCACGAAGAAGGTGGTTTTGAATGGATCGACCACAGCGACGCGGAGAACAGTCTCTTTTCATTCATCCGGCGTGACCGGGCCGGAAACAGCATCGTCGTCGTGACAAACGCAACCCCGGTTCCACGGACAGGCTACCATCTCGGTGTCCCTGAAGGAGGCTACTACGAGGAGATATTGAATTCCGATGCGCAGGTCTACGGCGGTTCCAATATCGGATCCGGCGGCGGCATTCCAAGCTGCGATCACCCTGCGCACGGTAAGCCCCAGTCTATCCAGGTGGATATTCCGCCACTGGCAACAGTGTTTTTCAAACGCCGTGCTGTGTAGGTAAATTCAGTTCCCTCCGGAGCAGGAGGCTCCAACGCATTCAGCCCGGCATGACGGATAACGAAACGCCGGGGGCTGAAAACCGTCAGGTTGAGCGGCTCTGAGGGGGCCGCAACATTCGAGCGGTCGGGTCCTTCACGGCCGCCTGAATCACCGGTACCAAACCACGGTGATCCCGGACATCGAAGAGTTGAAGGTCTGGATCTGAACGATCTCGATTCCCGGATTTGCATTGATCCACGCCTCCGCTTTAGCGTGAGATTCTTCAATCAGGCCGTAGTCGAAGGTAACGTTCCCCATGCGGAGCTTCTTCTCTTCTTTGAAAACAGCCCGCTGGACGGGTCTCTGATCAGGGACAGGCGGTGGCGTTGACATACTATTCTATGGTTTGATGTTAGTCTTTTTTATGGGGCGCATAGCCCAGGTTCAGATAGGCAATTTCCTTATCATTCCCGGGGTTGATCAACATCAGAAACCAGTTCAGATCACTGGCCCCGCTTTTTTCATGCCCGTAGAGCTCATCGATTCCTTCAGGGAGTTGAAGAGAACCTTTCCGGGTCTTCCATACTCCCCCGATTCCCCTTGTTTTCACACAGTAGCGAATCGATCGCGTCTCAGAATCCCGCCACGCCCCGAAATCTTCAACCCGGAGGAAAATTTCAACCTCACCATCGCTCCCCAACCCGGGAAAACCAATCCCACACGGTTCAATCCTTCCCGGAGCGTCCTCAGGGAATATATGCCATTCCAGCCTCGCATACTCATGAGGCGCGACATCTTCCGGCAGGCGGAAACTCCAGGCAAGAATCCCCGCGACCTCTTCAAAATCGGCAACTTCTATGGGAGAGGCCGGCTTTCCCGAATCGCCGGCATTACTGACATCTCCCCTGAACCCAACGAGGAAGCACACCAATACAATCCGTTGAAGGCGGGAGAACATGAAATCAGGCTGGCAATTAATTCACCCATTGTCACCCTTAAAAATATACTGGTATTTTGAACAGTTTCAGGTACTTGTATACTCATGACGCCCCCTTTCCCAGCCGCCGCGGAACGCTACGAAGCGTTCCGTGCCCGGGTCCGGGGCCGGAGCAACTTTCTTGTCGCTTCCCGTTCGGAGAGTCGGTTTGCACTCAATGAAACGCGTCAAAACATCGAACTCGATCTTCAGGCGCAGTGGTTCGGGGGCGAGTTCGGGAAAGTTTTTACGGGGACCGATGGGGAAAAAATCGAAATCGTCCAGTTCGGGCACTGGAACCGGGGAGCCGGACCTGATTTCACCGAATCCGCAGTCCGCATCGACGGGGAACTCAGACGGGGCTCCATCGAGATCGACCTCGATGTGAGAAGCTGGGAATCTCACGGCCACGGATCCAACCGGAATTTCAACGACGTCGTTCTCCATGTCTTCAAAGACCGGCCCGCCCTGAACCGCTACTTCACCTGCTCGGAGGAGCACCGGAACATTCCTCAACTGCTCCTGCCCCAGTTTACCGGACTCGAAGGCCCTCCTGACTTTCTACCCGAGGCCCGCCCCGGTCGCTGCATCGCACCACTTGCGGAAATGGGCGATCTCGAAGTCAGCGAACTCCTCGATTGCGCCGCTCAGTATCGACTCCGGCTGAAAAGCGAACGGCTCTCGGTGATGATGAACGCCACCGATCCCGATCAGGCCATGTTTCAGGCGATTGCGGAGGCCCTCGGATTTCGCATGAACAAAACCGCGATGGCGATTCTCGCCCAGCGGTGCCCCGTTCGAAAACTTCTCAAGTTGTCGCCAACCGACCGGGAGGCCCGGCTCTTCGGTGCCGCCGGTTTTCTCGATCACGCCGCCTTTGAAACGATCAATGAGGATGACTCGAAAACCTACCTTCGTGAACTCTGGGATCGGTGGTGGATGATGCGGGACGATGTTCAGCTGGATCCCTCACGGGCGATTCCCTGGTGCTTTCACGGAAGCCGCCCGCTCAATCATCCGCAACGCCGTGTTGCCGCTCTCGCCGAAATCATCAATCAATGGGAACAACTCAGGAAGATTTGGGTACAACATGTGAATAACTTTGAAAAAGATGTGAATAACTTCCTGAATAACTCGACTGAAACCTATTGGAACCATCACTACACTTTGAGCTCGGCGGCCTCTGAAATCCCCATCAAATTGATTGGCAAAGACCGGCAGCGTGACATCCTCGGAAATGTCATCCTCCCAGGTGTAGTGGGGCTTGGAGACGACAGAGAGAACTCGGCGTGGGTCAGTTATACACAGTTAAGAGGGGCTGCCATGAACCAGAAATTACGACGTGCCGGACTTCGGTTATTCGGGGCGGAAAAGGACAGGAAAAAGTTATTCACAAGTTATTACCACCAGCAGCAGGGACTTCTCCAGATCTACCAGGATTTCTGCCTCGAAGATGCCTCTAATTGTGAAAATTGTCCCTTTCCTGAACAATTGAGCCAATGGCGCTCCAGCCTCGTATAAAAATTGTCATAAATTTTTCTAACTGAATCTTCCCGACCAGCGTAAATATTACGGGATCAAATATTCCAATGGTGTAAGGAAACGCTTAATTTCGCGTCACTTTTCCCAGACTTATTGAACACCAAGCTAACCAATCATGTCAGTAGCCAGCCTCGACCACGATACCATTTTGAACCCTGAAAACCGGGTATTCCCCGATTTCAGCCTTGAGCGTCTCCTCGGGACCGTCTTCGAACCCACTCAGGGAGCGAAGGTCTGCGTTCTTATCGACCTCGAAGACATGAGCCTGATGAAAGGCTATGGCTTCCTCAACTCCGACGGTCACGAGATTCAGAAAAAAGCTTACGAGGAATTCTACCTCGGCCTCAAAGACGGCGGACTCGAAGCGCTCGGAATGACCGGCGGCGAGCTTTTCGCTTTTCCGATGACCTACGGCTCGAACCTTGATCTCAAGGATGAAGTCTACGACGTCGACGGAAACGAGCTCAGCCTCGATCGCGACATCTACACGAACTACGATATCATTCTCTGTATTTCGACCTACTCGGCAACCGCCCCTCTCACGGCGAAGTGCAAAGAGTACGGGTTCCGCGGAGCGACGCTGCACGGGGTCAACGATGTCATTCTCGGTTCCGGCCTCGCTGTCGACTATCACGCCGTCAGTGCCGATGCGGAGAAAATGCGTCTCGCGATGAACAATCCCGACACCATCGAAATCGACTTCACCCTCGAAGACGGCCGTGTTCTCACCGCCTCACTCGATCTCGACGGACAGGACGCCCAGAAATCACACGGACTCTGTCAGGGCACCAAACCCGACATCGCCAACCTTCCCGCCGGGGAAATCTACTTTGTGCCCGTCGATGCGAACGGTCAGTTTCCGATGAAATACGAAGACGGCACTCTCGGCGTTCTCGATGTGGAAAACCGGAACATCATTCGCTCAACGCTCATCGAAGGTGACCAGGCCACGATCGACGCTCACAATGCCAGACTGGCCGACGACCCCATGACAGGAACCCTCGGTGAACTAGGATTCGGAACTCAGGTGTTGCCGGTATCCGGTGCCGATATTCAGGATGAGAAGGTTCTCGGAACCTGCCACCTCGCGACAGGCCGCGATGACCATCTCGGCGGCGATATCGTTCCTGACATGTTTAAAAAGCACGAGAACTCCACTCACGACGACATTCTTTTCGCGCCTCACAAAACACCGAATTTCAACATCAGCGAGGTGCGGATGAAACGCGGAGCACAGCAGGAAATCATCATCCAGAATTTCCGACCCAGTGAATACATTTTAAATTCTCTGCGGGGTTAACACCTTGCATTGCCGGGGACCCTCTTCCTCCCCGATTGAACAGGGTTAGGTCAATCACCTAACCCTGTTTGGTCGGCAATTCATCGTCCATCACCGTCCCGGTTTCCCGCTGGTAAACCCAGCCAAGTTCGTCTTCACGTCGAAGATAAAGCAGCCCGAGAGTGCGGGCGGTCGTCATCATGACAAACATGACGATGAACGCTGAAACGATTAGCCCGGTTATTCCCTCCGGCAGGAAATAACCGGAAAAGGTCTCCAGGGCGATGAGAGCAAAGACGAGTAGCGCCGCGACGATATAAAGTCCTCCGGATCGGAAAATCGCCGGAAAGACGATGTGCGGACTCGCGCCGAAGAGGCTGCCGAAAATCACCGTTGCGAGCATTGCCATGGGAAAATAAAGTGCGGCCCACGCGACCGAGGCATACCAGATCGCCCCGGCATTCGGCGTTTCAGGATCCCCCCACACTTCCCACGCGATCAACGGGAGAAAAGAAATCGCAACAACACCAACAACCTTGATCGCAGGAAGCGCGATGTCCTCCCAGGGATCACTCAGATCCGGAAACGAATAGAGCTCCTCCTGATCCGTTGCCGAGAGATTGACCAGCTCAAAAAAGAGACCGGAGAGATAGGCAAAAATGAATATCGATGCGAAACCTCCTACCACCGGCATGACACTGGCGAAATTCGAAAGGAGAATCAGAATCACTCCGACAAAGAACAGCGGATATCCCGATTTGTGAAACGGGTAGGTAAGGATATCGAGAGCGAACGGAATATCGGGTTCTTCTGCGTTCTGATTCATTGAATTCAGAATAAGATACGCGACACCGGAGAGCGATTACAAAATGACGGGCAACTTCCACAGCGGATAGGCTGCGCACGGATTGAGCGTCATTCCGCTACCGTCTACTTTTGACAACTCGGACACCAGCAGGTCGTCCGGCCACGCAGGTCAGCCCTCACGAGATCAGTGCGACATTCTTTACGCGGACAAACGCCCCCGTCCTTCCATCGATGGTTCATGAGCCAACTGTCGGGAAGCCTTCCCCAGTCCGGCCTGATGACCTTTATCGCATCGCGCGATACCTTGCGGGTCACTTTCCAGACCGCATCAATCTCTTCATCGGAGAGTTCTCCCACTCTCGTCTGAGGCGGGAGGCGAAGTTGCCAGCATATTTCATCCGCCATCCAGTTCCCGATTCCGGGATAACAACGTTGATCGAGCAGGAGTGTTTTCAGCGGCGTTTTCGGAAAGCGCTTCACGAAGGTTCGATGGTGGGACTTCGTAAATCCGGACTCTGTAGTACGGGGCGGAAGCGCCTGCCACCATTGAGGGCGTTCGCCGTCATCGGTGAGATCGAGGGTGAGCTTCCCGAACATACGGTAGTCGCTGAAGATCAGCTTTTGCCCGGACTGAACGAGGATGAGATGATCGCGTTTCTCCTCCTCGTGATCGAGAGGCGCCACGTAAAGCCGCCCCGTCATTCCGAGATGCAACCCCAACCATGCGCCGCCGGAAAACTCAAAAAGCATCTGCTTCCCGTGCGTTTCACTCCCGACCAGTGTTCGCCCCGTGAGTCCGTGTTCAACCGCCATTGCTGAAATATCGCGGTAAATCCGCGCAGCAGGATGAGTCAGGACTTCACCGATTTCACCACCGAGACCGGGGTCCCATTGTTTACAGAAAAATTCAACTTCAGCGAGTTCAGGCATGGGAAACGATTTGGCGCTTCGCGCCGTAAAAGGTGGGAAGGGAAAAAGGTTCGGATGGGCTTCGATAAAGTTTCGCCCAGCACCTCCCGCGTGGCCATGAAAATTCCGGAGATTTGCGTGTTCAGGAGCGGAGACTCGAAAGAAATAAAAGCGGCGTGAAAGCTCTCCGCCCTCGTCAGCACCCAATCATAACACGGATGGTTCGGTCCCGCCCGGATCTCGCGAAACTATTCACTAAAAACAATCAACAAATTCCCCGCTCGCTCGTGCCGACGAAATCAATCAGTTCCTGAACTTCGGGAAGGATCGTATCCGCCGACTTCAGAATCTCGACAGCCTCGCTGACGATGCGCTTTTCGCGGTAGAGGGTGCGATGGGCTGATTTAATCGCGGCGATCGCCTCGTCTGAAAAGCCTCTCCGCGAGAGTCCGATTGCATTGATCGCCCGGGTCTTCGCAGGGTTTCCGTCAGCGGTCATGTAGGGCGGGATGTCTTTAACGACTTTGGAACAGCCGCCAATGATCGCGTGAGCTCCGATTTTGCAAAACTGATGCACTGCGGTGAGACCGCTGATGATCGCGTAATCCCCCATGATGACATGGCCGCCAAGGGTACCGTTGTTGGAGAAAATGACATGATCCCCGACGATACAGTCATGACCGACGTGACTGTAGGAAAGGAAATTGCCGTGACTGCCTATGATGGTGGCGTCGCCGGCACTGGTGGCGCGGTTGATCGTGCAAAACTCGCGGAAGGTGTTGCCATCGCCGATGCGGAGGTAGGTCGGCTCTGCGTCGTATTTCAGATCCTGGGTCCGCTGTCCGATTGAGGCGAAGGGATAAAAGGTATTGCCCTCTCCGATCTCGGTGGGGCCATCCATCGTCACGTGGCTTTTAAGGATACAGCCGTTTCCCAGCTTCACCCCCGCATTGATCACACAGTAGGGACCGATCTCGATGTCATCCCCGAGCTCGGCACCCGGATCGACTATCGCGCTGGAGTGAATTTGATTCGCCATGACAGGAATCCCTCTCGGGTTTTCGGAAGAGCTTAAACCGTTAATCCATGAGTGCGAATTTCAATTCGCATTCGGATGTGGTTTGTCCGTTGACGCTGCAGCGGCATTTCGCGTAACCGATGTTGCGTCGAATTTTAAGAAGCTCTGACTCAATCATGAGCGTGTCACCGGGCATAACCGGCTTACGGAATTTAACCTTATCCGCACTCATAAAGTAACCGATCTTGCCCTGATTTTCCGGTTGGCGGAGCAGGCAGATACTGGAGACCTGTGCCATTGCCTCAATCTGAAGCACCCCGGGCATGACAGGATGTCCCGGGAAATGTCCCTGGAAGTAGGGTTCGTTAATCGTGACCTGCTTCACGCCGGTGCACTTCCATTCACCGTCGAATCCGACAATGCGATCGACCATGAGGAACGGGTAGCGGTGAGGAAGCACGTTCTGAACTTCGAGATTGTCCATCACAGCCTCGCCGGTCGGGATATTCACGTTCGGGACCATCGACATGGTCTCCGCGTAGGTCTTGGCAATTTTAGCCGCCATTTGCGTGTTCGGACCGTGCCCGGGTTTCACAGCGATGACGTGTCCCATGATGCGCTTTCCGCTCAGCATGAGGTCCCCGACGAGATCGAGAATCTTGTGACGGGCGAACTCCTCTTTGAAACGGAGGGATTCTTTGCTCATGACAGATTCGCCTTTGACGACGATCGCGTTTTCAAGGCTGCCCCCTTTGATGAGCCCTTTTTCAAGAAGCGGCTCAACGTCTTCGTAGAAAACAAAGGTGCGGGCGTCGGCGATTTCCTTTTCGTAGGTCTCGGGATTGATCACCGTGGAAAAATACTGAGTCATGCGACCGTCAGGACCGACCTGGGTGCAGGAAATACGGAACTCTTTATCGGGGACAATCGTGATGAGCGATCCGTTCTTCGTCTCGAGGTGAATGGGCTCACGCACTTCGTATACGCTGCGGTTGGCGTCCTGCTCTTTGATTCCCGCCTTTTTGATGCAATCCACAAAAGGACGGGCGGAACCATCACCGATGGGCGGCTCGTTGGCGTCCATTTCGATAAGCGCGTTGTCGACGTTCATTCCCACAAGGGCGGAAATGACGTGCTCAACGGTGTGAACTTTGACCGATCCCTCGGCGAGAGTGGTAGCACGCTCGACGGTTTGCACCTTGGAAACGTGCGCGTCGATAAACGGTTGGTCATCAAGATCCACGCGACGGAATTTAATCCCGTAATTGACCGGAGCAGGTTTCATCGTGAGAGAGACTTTCTCCCCGGTGTGAAGTGAAGTTCCTGCGACCGTCGCGGGAGAGGCCAGTGTCTGTTGTTTCGGAGCCGACATTATTTCTCGATTTTCAGCGTTTTGAGGGTGCAACCACTAGCGCAAATAGGGCGATAGTCCAGAAGTAGTATTTAAGGGTTAAGGCAACCAAGGTGGGCGAGAAAAAGATAAGGATAAAGAAAAAGATAAAGTTTAAGCTCCATCTATCGACCTTCGCCTCTACACACCTGAATTCGAGATCGTGGATGAAAATGAAGATTTTCTCCTCGTTGATAAACCTCCACATCTCATGGTACACCCCTCGGTTCCGGGGAATCCCCCCACTTTACTGGATGGATTGGAAGCGCTTTGCGTCTACGAGCTGACCACCGGCGGCCAACTCTCACTGATCAACAGGCTCGACCGGGAAACGAGCGGGATCGTTCTCGTCGCGAAGCACAAAAAAGCAGCCCGGATGTTGAGCAAAGCGATGGAGCGCCGCGAATACCGCAAATCCTACCGCGCCATCGTCTGGGGTTGGCCTGAGGAGGATCGATTCACGGTCGACGGACCGCTTTTACGAAAAGGCGAAGTCGCCGAGACGCCGATCTGGGTGAAACAAATGGTTCACCCGGAGGGAAAAGAATCCTGCACCATTTTTGAGGTGGAACGCCGATTTGAGAAGGAGACGACAAACGGAAAACGGTTTTCGCTTTTGAAGTGCCTTCCACAGACGGGACGCATGCACCAGATCAGAGTTCACGCACAGTTTGCGGGACATTCCATCGTCGGGGACAAAATTTACGGCCCCGACGAGCGCTGTTACCTCGATTTTATCGAAACGGGATGGACCCCGGAGCTGGAAAAAACCCTCCTCATGAACCGTCAGGCCCTCCACGCAGCGGGCTTTGGATGGGGTGAAACCGACTGGGAATGCCGCCTCCCGGCCGATATGAGGGCGTTTCTCGGTGACTGAGATGGAAAGTCCCTGAATTTATAGGGTGCAAAACCGGAGGCGTTGTTCTAGATTCCCCGCCCTCGCTAGGCAGAGCAGTTCTGCAGGGCGAATAGAGATACCTTATTTCGATTTTCATGAACATTTCAGTCGAACGTTTACCCGAGTGCAAAGCCCGCCTCTCAGCCGAGATTCCTGCGGAAACCGTGCAGAAAACACGCAAGTCCATCGTTTCAGCCTATTCAACACAGGCAAAAGTGCCCGGATTCCGCGCCGGAAAGATTCCTTCGGCCGTGATTGAAAAGCGTTTCGCCACCCCTATCGAGGAGGAATTGAAAGACCGTCTTGCTCGCTTCGCCTATGCTGAAGCAAACGAAAAAGAGTCACTCGGCATCCTCGGCGTTGCCCAGATTGAGCGCGAAGAGTTCACCGGAGACGGTTCCTACATGTTTGCTGTCGAGGTGATCGTCGAGCCCGACGTGGAGATCAAAGACTACAAGGAAATCCCTGTCGAGATCCAGAAAATCGAAGTCACCGACGAAATGGTGGATGGCTATCTCACCAATATGCGCAAGCAGCAGGCTGTTCCCACCGACGTGGATCGCGCTGCAGGAGCCGGTGACCTTGCGGTCGTCAATTACACAGGAACACTTGATGGCGCTTCTTTCGAAAGCGAACTCGAAGAACACGCAGGCCCGCTTGCAAAAGGAAACGATCACTGGGTCGACATTCCGGAAGAAGGCGAAGAGCCCCGCGAATTCATTCAGGGTCTCGCCGCTGCTGTCGTCGGCATGAGCGCCGGAGACAAGAAAACCATCGAAGCTGAGTATGCCGAAGATTTCCCCGTCGAATTTGTCGGAGGTAAAACAATCACCTACGAAATCGAAGTGACTCAGGTTAAGGAGCGCGAGCTTCCCGAGCTTAACGACGCTTTTGCCGCCGCGATCGGCGCCCCTTCCGTTGACGACCTCCGCGAGAAAGTTCGCGGACAGTTCGCGCAGCAGCTGGAGCAGAACCGCAACCAGATGATCGACAATCAAATCCTCGGATTCCTCAACGAAGACGTCGACATCGAGCTTCCACAGCACATCGTTTTCAACGAAACACAACGTCAGGTCAATCAGATGGTTTCCCGCAGCTACGAGCAGGGAATGAATGAAAACGATATCGAAGGCAGCCAGGAAGACCTCGTCAAGAGCGCCGAAACACAGGCGAAGAACAACGTGAAGACGATGTTCATTCTCGACGAGATCGCCAAGAAGGAAGGCCTCACCGTTGCCGAGGAGGAAGTTTCCCAGCGCATCATGATGATGGCCATGCAGCAGCAGCGCCCGCCAAAGAAAGTCGCCCGCGAACTGCGTGACCGGAATGCTTTCGGCGAGATCCGCCAGGACATCCTCATTTCCAAGACGATTGAGTTTCTCCGCTCGAATGCTAAAATCACTGAAGTCGAAGCACCGGCCGAAGAAGCGTAAGTTTCCTCCCGTTTGAACGACTTAGCCTGTCACCGTGTCGAATGACACGGCCCGGCCACCTTTTTTACCCAATCCCACCGCCATGAATAATTTAGACGACGTCCAGGAACTCTCACCGATGCTCCCCCCGCATCTTCAACAGCGGATCATCGATCCAATGAAGAACGTGAGCGTTATTGAGAAAGAAGGAAACACGATGGTTCAGTTTGATCTGCTGTCCCGTCTCATGAAGGATCGCATCATCTTCATCGGCGAAGGTATCAGCGATCCGCTTGCGAACTACGTCATCGCCCAGATGCTCTACCTGCAAATGCAGGATCCGAACAAAGACATCAACGTTTACATCAACAGCCCCGGTGGCTCTGTGACCGCCGGTCTCGCGATTTATGACACGATGCAGTTCGTCACCTGTGACGTGAACACATACTGCATGGGAATGGCTGCGAGCATGGGAGCTGTGCTTCTCACCGCAGGAACGAAAGGCAAGCGTTACGCGCTTCCCAATTCCCACATCATGATCCACCAGGTGTCCGGTGGCGCCCAGGGAACCGCTTCCGACGTGGAGAGAACCGTTGAGTTCATGTATTCGCTCAAAAAGCGCCTCAACAGTATCCTCTCTTACCATACCGGGAAAACCGTTGAGGAGATCGAGAACGACGCAGACCGTGATAACTACATGCCTGCTGATGTCGCCGCTAAATACGGTTTGATCGATCAGGTCCTCCAGAAGAAAGAGGACGAGAAGAAGGACTGATTGTCCTCCCCGGCCGGTCGATCACCGGTTTGATTTTCAAAAAGGCCTTCTCCGGAAACGGGGAAGGCTTTTTTGTGTCGTCGCAGCCCCGCTTAAACCCCGACCGGAGCCTACTGAGACAACTCACTGTCCACATCGGTTTTGATTCCGATTTTGCCCGGGAGATTCGCAGCCCCGCAGTCATCCGTTAAAAAGGAAACCACATCCCGCACCTTTTGCCTCTGGAGCCGGTAGATAATAGACCGCCCTTCCCTGGTCGATTCAATGAGCCCCGCATTTGCGAGTTCCTTAAGGTGAAAAGACAGGGCCGGCTTGGAAACCTTGAGCTTTGTTGAAATATCCCCGGCGCACATCCCCTGATCAGCCGCGAGAACGAGAAGACGGAATACCATCAACCTCGTCGGTTGTGCTAATGAGCCCAGGATGGCAACGGCATTTTCCAGTTTCATGGCCTTGTCAAAAATTACGCAAAGAGAGGGAGCCAAGTAGGAGAGCACCAATCAATCAAGAGGCATTTTCGTCAGACAGAAGCGCTTGCCAGATGCGAATTTCAGCGCCTGCCGCTTTCGATAGTTCAACAACCCTTGAACTACTGTTACAGAACTGTTGCTCTGGATTTGTTGTCGTTTCGCCGTCCCGCTGCAAGCTTCCGTCGCCTCCAACAGGAGACGCAAACTTGAATCAAAAAAATCAAAACAAATGAAACTCGCATTTAATTCCCTCAAGGCACTCGCCTTAATCCCATTGGCATGTTCCACTATGGTTCTTGCTGACGAAGTTAAGGTCGACGAAAACCTCACCAGCTACGAGCAGGTCAGCGGTGTTACCGGAAACCTCAACTCAATCGGTTCCGACACACTCAACAACCTCATGACACTTTGGGCAGAGGGCTTCAAAGCCAAATACCCAAACGTTAACATTCAGATCGAAGGTAAAGGTTCTTCCACTGCGCCTCCGGCACTGATCGAAGCAACAAGCCAGCTCGGACCAATGAGCCGCGCCATGAAAGCTGAAGAGCTTGACGCCTTCGAAGCAAAGTTCGGTTACAAGCCACTCGAAATCAAAGTTGCGATCGACGCACTGGCTGTTTACACACACAAGGACAACCCAATCAAAGGTCTCACTCTTGAGCAGGTTGACTCGATTTTCTCTTCCACTTACAAGCGTGGTGGCAAAGAAATCAAAACCTGGGGTGAAGTTGGAATGGAAGGCGACTGGGTTTCCAAGGCAATCTCTGCCTACGGACGTAACAGCGCATCAGGAACCTACGGTTTCTTCAAGGACAACGCACTTCTCAAAGGAGACTATTCTCCTGCAGTTAAAGAGCAGCCCGGTTCATCCGCAGTTGTTCAGGGTGTTGCAAGTGATCTCGGTGGTATCGGATACTCAGGTATCGGATACAAGACATCCGGCGTGAACGCTATCGCACTTGGTGACGACGCAGATTCACTCTTCGAGCCCACCTACGAGAACTGCCTCTCAGGTGACTTCCCACTTTCACGTTTCCTCTACGTATACGTGAACAAGAATCCTGAGTCCGAAATGGACAAGCTCACACACGAGTTCATCAAATTCGTTCTCTCCAAGGAAGGTCAGGAAGTAGTTGTCAAAGACGGTTACTATCCTATGCCTAACGAAGTAGCTGAAGAAGTACTGAATTCACTTAAGTAAGAATTTCAGTTTTTCTCAAAACAGAACAAATTCAAAGAATTAGAGTGGCGGCAGGAGCCAATCCCGGTTCACCGCCACTCTAACTTCTCACCCGATCTTTTTGATCACCCACGCCATGGAACAGTTAACTGAGTCTAAATCTAGCAAATCTACCGGGGTTGCCCTCGACGAATCCCGATTCGATGTGTCGCGCAAGGTCATTCTCACCGATAGTTTCATGACCTGGTTTATCAAACTGGGGGGAGTGATGGTGGTTGCCGCAGTGGTTGGCATCTTCGTCTTTATCACCTCACAGGTCATCCCTCTCTTTAAAGGAGCCTCTGTCGACCTCGATGCTGCCGCGACCAGTGAAACGGCGCTTCCTCCCGGAAAATACCTCGGCATCGCCGCCGACGAATGGATGGAAAAGCCATTCGCGATTCGCGATGATGGAAAAATCGTCTACGCAGACCTCGTAACCGGTGAAATCGTCAATTCGGAACTCGATTTTCTCAACGGGGCACAACTCACCTCGCTGAACATCGAGTCAGGAGAGGAACTGATCGTTGCCGGAACCGATACCGGGGAGGTTCACCTCGTGGAATTCTCCTACAAACCCAGCTTCAAAGACGGCGTGCGAACCGTGAATGAAGAATTGGATCTGGTTTTCACAGCCAAGTTCGACGGCGCCGTTCAAAAAGTATCCTGCGGCCAGGCGGGCGACTCCCGTCTGATCGCGGTCCTGACCGAATCACCTGACGGTCCGCGTCTCACCCTCGATCTTGTTCAGCGCAAAAAGAGCCTCATCAGTTCAGGCTCCTGGAAAGAAGCCGGAAAAACCGATCTCTCCGCCTCACTTCGCAAAGACGTCGCCGTTCAGGAAATCCTTGTGACGAACCGCGCGGATTCCGTCCTTGTTATCTTTGAGAACGGGGAAATCGACTATCACTTCCGCAAGGGAAGCGGGCTTGAAACCGAATTGCGTCAGACTTTCCACCCCTTTAAAGACGAAGCGGACAAGACGATTGCGAAGGTGGATTTTCTCCTCGGAGACGTTTCACTGGTCCTCACCTCTCCGGCGGGAACCAATCGTATCTTCAGCCTCTACCGCTCGGAATCCGCTCCGGTTCGACAGTTCTATCAAACAAAGGAATTTCCCGCACTTGAGACCTCAGCAAGCTACTACTCAGCGAGCTTTCGTAACAAAACATTCCTCACCGGAACTGCCAATTCGGCGACACTTCGCTATGCAACAACAGAAGCGATTCGCTGGGAATCCACTTTGCCCTGGGAAGTAACCCACGGCCTGATTTCCCGAAAATCCGACTCCCTTCTCTTTCTCACCAAAGACCTTCACTTCGTGAGGGTTCCAGTCGAAGACCCGCACCCCGAAGCCGGAATGAAAGCCTTCTTTGGAAAGCTCCTCTATGAAGGTGCTCCCGAGCCGAAGTATGAGTGGCAGTCCACTGGTGGCTCCGATGACTTCGAATCGAAACTCTCATTGGTTCCGCTGATCTTCGGAACCCTCAAAGGAACTCTCTATGCGATGCTCTTCGCTGTTCCGATCGCCCTTTTCGGTGCAATCTACACGGCGGAATTCCTCAATCCCAAAAACAAGGTCTTTATCAAGCCCGCCATGGAGATCATGGCTTCGCTTCCATCGGTTGTCCTCGGTTTCCTCGCGGCCCTCTGGCTTGCGCCTCTCATCGAAAACCGCGTGCCCTCGATTCTTTGCATCGTCGTTATTGTTCCCCTCGGAGCATTCCTTTTCGGTGCCTTCTGGAGCAAGCAGCCTCAGAAAATTAAGTCCTACATTAAAGAGGGATACGAGTTTCTCTACTTCGCGCCCATCATGCTCCTGCTCCTTTTCATCGGATGGCACCTTGGGCCTCTTGCCGAAAGTATTCTCTTCACGGTTAAAGATCCCACGACCGGGGAACGGATTGGCGATTTCGCCCGCTGGTGGCCAGCTGCTACCAATACGGTGTATGAACAGCGCAACTCGCTCATCGTTGGATTCATGATGGGCTTCGCGGTCATTCCAATCGTCTTTACGATCGCGGAAGATTCCCTCTCCAATGTTCCTGACAACCTCCGAACCGGCTCACTCGCCCTCGGTGCAAGTCGCTGGCAAACCGCGTGGAGAATCGTCCTCCCCACCGCCTCTGCCGGTATCCTTTCCGCGATAATGATCGGACTGGGACGGGCTGTCGGCGAAACCATGATCGTGGTGATGGCGACAGGAAACACCCCCATCATGGAATGGAACATCTTCTCGGGGATGCGCACCCTTTCAGCCAACATTGCGGTCGAGCTACCTGAAGCCCCGCACCACAGCACACTCTACCGGACTCTGTTCCTCGGCGCTGTCGTTCTCTTCCTCATGACGTTCCTGGTTAACACAGTCGCCGAAGTACTGCGCCAGCACCTTCGCGAAAAATACAAGACCGTTTAATCCATTTACAACCTTTCCAATTAAATTGTTATGACACCATTTAGCGATTCAAAAACCAGTAAACGCAAAGGCCGCGGGGAACCCATGGTCTGGTTTTCCGCCATGTGGCTTGGCTTCGGAATGCTGATGATCATCGTGTTGCTTTCGATCATCGTCAAAAACGGCCTCACCTCCTTCTGGCCCTCTCCTGTCGTTCAGGTGGAACTGGTGGAAAACAGTGAGGCAGGACTCAAGAATTCTTCAACGCTGGCCGGCGATGTCCGCAAGGAACAGGTCCGCACCACCGCCGGAGAAAGCGGGGAGGATGTCCATGAGATTCAGCTCTTCATCGGAAACCGGGAGGCCTACAACACCGCCTTCCGTTTTGTGATGGAATCCGACATTGCCGAAAAGAGCTTTCCCAAGGGAATCATGCGGGCCGAGCGACTCGAATACGGCGATATGATCGGCTACCCGGTTCGACTTGAACTTTCCGGAGGCGAAACCATTTCAGCCACAGATGAGAAGTTTGCCGCGACCTTCAGCAAAATCGTGAAAGAGGGAAATCACCGCAGGGATGAAATCGAGCACATCGAGAAAGACCTTATCGGGAAAATCAACCGCTCGATGGAAGCGATCAAGATGAAGCGACCGCGCAGTGAAGGCGACGAAGCACTGAACAAAGAGCTGGATCAAAAACAGGCAGAGCTCCAGGCCGAATACGAAGAACTCGCTAAAGAAGCGAAGGAGATGCGCGACCTTCAGACCGTCAACACACTCTTCTACACGATCCCAACCGGAGAAGAGCGCTCCATCGGAACCGGAAATCTGATCGACTACTACTACCCCAATCAACTCAACGTGTTCCAGAGGGTAGGGCGTTTCTTCGCACGGATCGGGCATTTCGTTACTGAGGATCCCCGCGAGGCAAACACAGAGGGCGGAATCTTCCCCGCTATCTTCGGCACCTTCGTCATGACCATTCTCATGAGCATTGTCGTGGTCCCTTTCGGAGTTCTTGCCGCGATCTACCTGCGGGAATATGCGAAGCAGGGCCCTATCGTGAGAGCGGTGCGAATCGCGGTGAACAACCTCGCCGGGGTTCCCTCCATCGTCTTCGGCGTTTTCGGCCTCGGATTCTTCGTCTATTTTATGGGAGGATCGATCGATTCACTCCTCTTCTCCGACAGACTGCCCACCCCGACCTTCGGAACCGGCGGCGTGCTCTGGGCCGCCCTGACACTGGCCCTCATGACGGTGCCCGTCGTCATCGTTTCGACAGAGGAGGCATTGGTCGCAGTTCCACGCGGTGTCAGAGAAGCCTCTCTTGCCGCCGGTGCTTCAAAGTGGCAGACGATTCAGCGAATCGTGCTCCCGGCTTCGCTCCCCGGTATCATTACCGGTTTGATTCTCGCGATGGCACGGGGTGCCGGTGAAGTGGCTCCTCTCATGCTCGTCGGCGTGGTAAAACTGGCGCCAACGCTTCCACTTGATACCATTGCCCCGTTCATTCACATGGAGCGTAAGTTCATGCACCTCGGATTTCACATCTACGACCTCGGTTTCCAGTCACCGGATTCCGAAGCAGCGAAACCCATGGTTTTCGCAACTACCCTTCTTCTCATCGGACTCGTCATCGCCCTCAACGGTTTCGCCATCCTCATCCGCGAACGCCTTCGCCGGAAATACAAAACAGGCGCGTTTTAATCGAAAACACCCGGAATTCGTATCTCACCTATTTTCGCAATGACTACAGACTTAGAAAATCCAATCACGGAAAAAACTTCCGGCTCCCCACAGGGCGGGCAGTCCGATTTCATCAAAGTAAAGGACTTCTCATTCAACTACACACCGGATGTTCGCGTCCTCAAGGGGATCAACATGAGCATCCCCGAAAAGCAGGTCACAGCCTTCATCGGGCCATCGGGTTGCGGCAAGACAACCTTGTTGCGGAACTTCAACCGGATGAATGATCTCATCCCCGGGATCAGCCACGAAGGGACGATCCACATTGACGGGCAGGATATTTTTGATCGCAAACTCGAGGTTATCTCCCTCCGCAAGCGGATCCGGATGATCTTTCAAAAGCCGAACCCGTTTCCAAAATCGATCTACGAAAATGTTGTCTACAGCCTTCGGGTCTCGGGAAGGAATAACAAAGCAATGCTCGACGAGGTCGTCGAAACCAGCCTGAAAGATGCGGCCCTGTGGGACGAGGTGAAAGATCGCCTTCACGACAGCGCTCTCGGTCTTTCCGGCGGGCAAACCCAGCGTCTCAGCATTGCTCATGCGATTGCCAATAAGCCGCAGGTCATCCTCATGGACGAGCCCTGCTCTGCGCTGGATCCCATTTCAACCGCCAAGGTGGAGGACTTGATCTGCAAACTGAAAGAACAGTTCACCGTCATCATTGTGACCCACAACATGCAACAGGCGACCCGGGTTTCCGATCAAACCGCCTACTTCTACCTCGGTAAAATGATCGAGATGAAAGATACCAAAGAACTTTTCCGCTCCCCGGACTGCGAAGAAACCGAAAGGTATATCTCAGGTAAATTCGGTTAGAGAATCGAATCATTTTCGAAGCCTTCTCCGGAAACGGAGAAGGCTTTTTTTGTGAGGATGCGGAAGTGCAAACAGGGCACACCCAACCCGGTCGCCCTCTGATTCCTGATCTCAGCGCGCGTGGTCACGAAATACCTTCACGCATCGGCTCATCGCGTGTCCCACGGGGTCCGTCCATTTCGGATTGGGCGGCATCTTATTGCCTCAAACCGCTGTAAGCTTCAATATACAATGGTGAAACCGCTATTCCATTTCAGAACCGTTGCGATATTGCTACTCCTCTTTTCCTCATCGGCATTTGCCTGGGGACCCGCTCACGTTCCGATGACGGAAGCGGCATTCCGTGTGCAGTCACCGGAATTCAGGGCGCGTTTTTCGAAGACTTTTGTGGATCGTGACGGACAGGGCAGGACCGCTCAATGGCTCCTCTCCCATCGTTTTTCGATGCATCCTGATGCGGTTGACGGCCCCTGCCGCAACGAAAAAGACATTCCCGAACGCCTGCGGGCTACTCAATTTGTCTACGCGGAACGTGACGGAAAATTTATGCCCCCGATCGCCTACTCAGATCCTGACAAAGCGAGCAAAGGCCCCCGCCCGAAAACCTATCACTACTTCATGCTCAAAACGGAGGAGCTGAACAGGGCGTTCGCAGAAGCCGGTGCGCGCTGGTACTTTAAACGCATCGCCCTGGCTTTCAAAGAAGGCCGCAACCTCGATGCAGCCGAATACCTCGGAGCCTTCGCCCACGCGATCGAAGACCGTGTTTCCCCCTACCATGTCTGGGACGGCTACGCCGATCAACGCGAAGCACTGGAAAATGAATTCCCTGAATTACAGGAACCGGAAGGCAGCTGGAAGGGCAATCCTTCCTCCGCTTCATTGATCTGGGCTCTCGATGGCAGGGGCGTTGAAGTCGATCTTGTTTTGTATGAACCGAAGCGGCTCGGAGCCAACCTCGATGAGGCCGCCGGAAAATTTACAGCGAGACTCTTTCAGTCGCGCGAGCATGCCCGGAAAGTCTATTCGCGAAAAAACGGTTTTATCGCAACGCATCTCAAAGACGACTGGAAAAATCGTCGTGCCGGTAAAGCCACCATTGAGATCATGTCCGAAGTCTCCGAAGAAAATGCGAAGCTGGTTGCCGACGTGATGCGAACCGCGTGGGAATTTTCGCAGGACTAGCGGCGCCAGCCTAGTCCTCCCCGTGAGTCTCCGGCTTCAGCCCGGGGACCTTGTCCGCTTTGTCAGCGAAGCGATCGAATCGATTGGACAGGATCAGCAGGGTAGGGGCCCAGAGTCCCACGAAGATCCCGAAACGCTCGGCATGGGCCTGCTCAACAGGGTCTTCGCTTCCGAGATACCACCAGATAAATACAGAAAGCAGAACGGAGAACACTCCCGCCTGAAAAAAGATCGTACTGAGGACACGGCACATTTGTGGATTCATAGCACAAGCATTTCACAATTTTTCCCCGGGGTCTTCGCGAATCTTGCGATTCATGGCGCATTTTCGGGGCTTCCAACCGTCAGAGAACAGACCGATCGGAGTGATTCCGATTAAGAACAATCGCCCTTCCCTTTTCAGCTCGCGGAATTAATACGCTGCTGATACTCTGCAAAAATGAGCAATGGAATCCAAATGATCTTGAAGTGCCTTGCTGTGCTCCTCGCTCTCGGAATGCTCGGTGGCTATGTCTGGACCCGCCAGCAGGCGGTGTCTCCGAAAGCGGGGTCGACGCTCCGGATCAATAAAGAGACCGGATTTCCGATCACGCCATCGAGCCCGACGCTTTTCGACACAAGTAAATCCGGCAAACTCACGGTCGATCCTGTGCTCTTCAGCACGAGCAAATCGGGCCCGGTTGATCTGGGCATAACACTCGCTCCCGGGGAAATTGAGGATCCTGAATCCGTTTCCGAAGTCGCACCTTCGCCGGTCTTAATGCCGGGGTCCAAAAGCATCAACATGCCGGTCTTTACCCCAAAGGATCTGAAGAAAGGGCAAAACAAAATCGACGCGCTGATTCATGACCCGTCGGGCGAAAAGCGGAAATGAACCTCTTTGCGATTTTCCTCTCCACCGCAATTAGCTTCGGGTTTCTAGTGCTCCTTTTTCGCCCGCTGGAACTTATGTTTCCGGCAAAGAAAGGGCAGCGCTTTTTCCGTCCTCACTGGTGGACCGATCTATTCTTTTTCCTCGGGCAGTATCTCCTCTGGAGCGGACTCGTTTTCGGCCTCATTCAACTCGGGGGCGAATCGCTTCGCTCCTGGATTCCAGGCGGTCTTCATGAAGCGGTTCGCTCGCAACCGGTCTGGGTTCAGTTCATTGAGGTGATCCTCCTGAGCGACCTCCTGATCTACTGGGGGCATCGACTTCAGCATCGCATTCCGGTTCTCTGGGGATTCCATTCCATCCATCATTCGGCGGAACATCTCGACTGGCTCGCCGCTCACCGCGAGCATCCTCTAGACACGGTTTACACGGTCACCCTGATCAATCTACCTGCCTTCCTTCTCGGCTTCCCGCTCGAGCTCCTTGCAGGGTTCATCGCTTTTCGCGGAATCTGGGCCATTTACATCCATTCGAACGTGAGACTTCCTATCGGTCCGCTCCGCTGGATCATTGGCGCTCCGGAGCTGCATCACTGGCACCACGACAAGGATCGTCTCGCCGGCAATTACGCGAATCTTTCCCCTCTCATGGATCTGCTTTTCGGCACCTATCGATGCCCTGATCACGAACCGGAGGCGTTCGGAATCAATGAGCCGATTTCGAAAAACTACTTCGGACAAATGTTGCATCCTTTTCTGCCAAAGGCGAAACGTGGAGACGGTGAGTGAATCGGATTGAAACGAGCTCACCGGCTTCAGCAATGGACTCTCATACCGACACTCTGCGCGCTCTCGACAAGGCTCATCTCTGGCATCCGTTTACTCAGATGAAAGACTGGTGTGCCTCGGAGGAGGACCCGCTCATTATTGCTTCGGGCAAGGGTGCCATCCTCACCGACAGCGAGGGAAATGAGTATTTTGACGGGAACAGTTCGATCTGGACCAATATTCACGGCCACTGCCATGCGACGATCAATGCGGCGATTCAGAAGCAGCTCGAGGAAATCGCTCATTGTTCCGCTCTCGGTTTTTCCAACGAACCTGCGATTCGTCTCGCCGAACGACTCGTTAAGTTTTTCCCCGAAGGAACCTTGAACCGGGTCTTTTTCTCCGACGACGGTTCCACCGCGATCGAATGCGCCTGCCGCATGGCGGTTCAGTATCGCCACTTGAAAGGCGAGACGGAGAGAGTAAAAATCGTCGCCTTCGACGGTGCCTATCATGGTGACACGGTTGGCGCCGCCTCTCTGGGAGGAATCGAAGTCTTCAAGGACCGCTTCGCCACGAGCGGCTACGAAACAATTCACTGCGCGGAGATCGAAGCGCTTGAAGCGATGACGGAAGATGAGGCAGCAACCGTGAACGCCGTCATAATCGAACCGCTCATCCAGGGCGCCGCAGGCATGAAAACGTGGCCCACCGGAATGCTGAAACGACTCCGCAGCTGGTGCGACAGGAACGGCGCTTTTCTGATTCTCGACGAGGTCATGACAGGATTCGGCCGCACCGGGAAAATGTTCGCCTGTGAGCACGAAGAAGTCGTTCCTGATTTCCTCTGTCTCGCGAAAGGACTTACCGGCGGCTACATGCCACTCGCGGCGACCCTGACGACAGAGTCCGTTTACGAAGCGTTTCTCGGTGAATATGAAGAACTGAAAACCTTTTTCTACGGGCACAGTTATTGTGCCAATCCCCTCGCCTGCGCCTCCGCTATGGGAAGTCTCGATGTTTTTGAAGAGGAAGGAGTCCTCGATTCGCTTCCACAGAAAATCGAGACCTTTCGCGAATGCCTCGAATCAGCAGTGGTGTCGACTCCCGAATTCGGAGCTTTTCGTCAGGTCGGTCTCATCGCCGGAATTGATCTGGTGAATCCTGCGACGAATGCGCCTTTCGATTGGAAGGAGGAAACCGGTGCGAAAATCTGTCGCCGCGCCCGCCAGTTCGGGCTGCTGACCCGCCCCGTACGCGATACGCTCACTTTGATGCCGCCACTCTGCGCGACCGAAGATCAAATCACCTCTGCAGTCGAGGCTCTCGTGAAGGCGACGGCTAGTTATCGATGATAATCTCGATGCGCCGGTTTTCCGGATTGTCGTAGCCTTCCGCAATCGGCTGGCTGTGGGAATAGCCTACCGCGGTAACCCTTGAAGGATCGATCCCTTTTTGAGCAAGATACAATTTCGCAGCAATCGCCCTGTTTTCGGACAGCAGTTCAAAACCCACCTTGTCGAGTGAGGTGTGCCCTCCAATCTCAATTTTAACAGATGGATTTTCATTGAGGTATTCGACAACCTTGTCGAGCTCCTTGAGGGCATCGCCCGCAAACTCAGGCGATCCTCCTTTGAAATTAATCGGCTCTAGATCCAACTGATCATTCAAAGTCGGGGGCTTCACATAATTCACCCCCATAATCCGTTGCAAAGCGTCGGGAGAATAGGTGCTGAGGAGTGAGGCAAGCCCTTTGCTGTACTCCATGTAATCATCGGCAGTTCCGACTCCGTTGGAGTCCATAGCAATACGTGCCGCAATGATTTCTGCGCTGTACTGCGACCTACCTGTCTGGCAAATACCCAAAAGAAAAATGGATATGGTAAGCAAATATATGAATCTCCATCTCATGATGGTAATTTCACAAATACCATAATTACCAATATATGCAAACACACAAAAAAAGAGACACCGGCTGCGGAGTCTCTTTTGTTTGTATAAATTGAGCGTATCAGCTCCTGTCAGTCACATCCGCAACCACCGCTGCTGCAGCAACCACTGTCTTGAAGGTCTTCAGGCTCAGGGAGTCGGCCCAGCTCGAGGGTCTTTCCAACCTGCTTGGAAACCTGCTGAACAATGCCGTTAAGGTTTTCTTCAGCTCCCATGAATGCACCTGTGATAGGATCAGCTTTCAGTGCGGCGAGTTTTGTTTCGTAGCCTTCGATGTCTGACTGCTCAAGCGCACCGTCGTGCTGCTTTTTGTGCAGTTCCTCACCCAGCTGGGCGAATTCGCGATATGAAGCCTGTGCATCGTCGTCTTTGAAAAAAGCGTCAATCTTGGCGACATTTTCCTGATACTCACCGGATTGGAGAATCAAAGAGCAAAGCTCACGGGTTTTTTCAAGGATGGCCGAGTTTGGGGAAAGAGTTTCCATAAGAACGAGTACCCCAATTTGGCAACCTTCTCAAGTTCTATCGAATCGATGAGAAATGGATGCGGTTTTTGGGCGGTTGCTGGAGAGTCGTCGTCGGCAAGGCAGGGAAGTCACTGAGAGGGCTTTTCCGCTCGTGCCGATCCAGCTCGCTTTTCGCCAGATCCTTGAGCTCTTCCCAGCGGGCATTCTCAAACTGCGGCGCAAAATGGACATGACGGAGGAGGCTCAACCACTCGATGTAGGCACGCTCGACATCCCCGGGACCGAATTCAAGATGCCCGCCTTCACGGGCGAAGAGTTGATACAAACGCCCCTCCTCCCGCATCGCGATGACTTCGGCAGCGCCCTCCCCGTATCCCGCGGGAAGCCCGAGAGAGAGGTAACCTTCGTAATCGACCGGACCGAAAGCCTCACGACAGGTCAGGGCGAGACGCTCGCTCCCCGCAGAATCGACTGCCTCACGAGGTCCGGAAGCATGATCAATCTCAAACCGGTAGCCCGCCCGCAAATTGGCGAGATGACGAATCCCCTCCTCCAGCGGGTAGCCGGTATCCTCCAGCATCGCAGCAACCGCGAGCCCCTCCCCGCCCTGGAAAAGGCTGAAAATGACACCTCGAGTTGTAGGAACCCCTCCGTCATCGATCAGGCCGAGCTTCCTCCAGGCATAAGCGGGAGAGCCGGGTGCCGGGTTGAATGAATCACCGGAAGTTTCATCGATGTAGTGGGTTTCCGACTCGACGACAACTTTCCGCTCTTCCGGCTCCATAATCGACTGACCATGAGAGTCAAGGTAGGCACTGACCTGATGATCCTGAAAACCCGCCGAAAGATAAAGGGTGCTTCCGCGAAGTGAGACCCGCTCAAATGAGCCCGGAGCCATAATCGTTTCAAACAATTCGGGAAAGAAGGATTTTGCTTCATCCAGGGAGTAGAGAACCGGCCCACCGCTTTCCCCGAGTCGCTTCCGCGCTGCTTTTGAAATGCGAAACTGATCTTCCCCGACGAGACTGGCCGCCGCGAGCTCCATTCCGTAACGCTTCGGTCCCGAGCCTTTTTCATCTAGCCGCGTGAGACGCGCCGACGGCGGAAGCAGGGTCGATATGTATTCGCTGTCCGACTCGGCGGGGCGACAGCGCCCCTTAACGAAACGCCACCCCTCTCCGAGCGGCGCCTCAATCCTCCTGGCGGAATCATACGTCTCCCATTCGCCTTTCGAATTCAAAATTTCCCGTCTCGTCGGCTTGAGATTGAAAAGGGTCGAGTCGTTCTGATCCGGAGATTCCACGGTGGAACGCTGAAATCCCAGAGGCACGGATTGCACCGAAAAGAGCCGGTTTCTCAACTCGCGGGCGGATTCAAAAGGCGACTTCCCTGCGAGCGAGGCGTGGTGCATGCGACGGATCAGCGTCGGCCAGTCTGTCTCGTTTTTCCGACGAAGTTCAAGGGGGCGCGCATCGCCGAGGCCGGGCGATGTTCTCGCCGTCAGGATGTAGCCCCGCTTATCGAGACCTCGACGCCCCGCCCGTCCATACATTTGCAGCAACTCATCTCCCCGGATTCGCCTCTGGTAGGGCCCGTCCTGATAACTGGTTTCGCCGATAAATACGGAACGAACCGAGAAATTAATTCCCGCCGCGAGCCCCATCGTTGCAACAACAACCCGGAGCTGCCCCGCCTTGGCGAGCGGCTCAACAATCGCGGAACGCTCTCCAAAACTCATTCCACTGTGGTGAAAGGCGACCCGCTTTTTGAGGAGCCGCCTCAAATCAGCGGAGGCCAGTTGCTCGAGCTGCTTTCCACCCAGCTTGACCGGATCATCCTCCGGCATCGCCCCGGCAATTTTCCACGCGATCTTCTCGGCCGCTTTGCGATGGGGCGCAAAAATGAGAAGCGGCCCGTATTCCGAAAGGAGTACTCCAATCGCCAACCTTTCCCAGAAATTCTGATACTTCCGCGGGGCAACCCTCGGCATCGCCTCGATCGGAATTTCCTCCTGCGGAACGGCACGTTCCTTCGTCTCCACGACTTCCGCATTTCGCCCCAGACGAATCATCCAGTCCCGCACCTTTCCGGGATTGGCAACACTCCCGCTCATGAGAAGAAGCTGTGTTTCCGGCGGGGCGAGCGCGATCGCAAGCTCGTAATTGAGGCCCCGCTGACGATCCCCGATCATCTGGTATTCGTCGATGATAAGCAACCCCGGCCCGTCACCGGAAAGAAGCCGCTCCCGCTGTGTTTCCAGCGTCGCGACAAGAATCGGCGCCTTCAGATTCTCCGCGAGATCACCAGTCGCAATCCCCACGTCCCAGCCGCGCGCGGTCCATTCCCGCCACTTATCATTCGCGAGCGCCCTCGTCGGGACGGTGTAAACGGCCTGACGCCCCGAATGGTGGCTTTTCCCGCTCTCGGCGAGGTGCTCAAAAATGAAGGTCTTCCCCGACCCCGTCGGGGCCGAGAGGATCACATCGACGCCCTCGCGGAGTTTCCGGATCGCATCCTGCTGCCAGAGATCAGGAACGATCAACTGAACTTCCAACCCTTCAAATGCCCCTGCCAATCCGCCTTCCATGACGGTAAGGATACGTCCACCGTCCGACTCGAGTCGAGCGGCTTCAGGATAAGATGGTAAATGATCCTAGTTAGGCTGACCCACAGGCAGCGGAATCGTCTTATCACGCTTCTCCGGTTTTGCTTCGGAGATATTTACGGGATTACCGGTCTTACGGATCGCAATAAGATCCTGCATGATCTGAATCGTCTCACGCTCGTAGGGATCAAACTTGTGAGGATACTCGAGAAGTTTGTCTTCGGGCTCCTCCTCCTCATTCGCTCCGCGGGACATTCCGCTGAGTTCCTCCTGAGAAAGCTCGTCCCGAAGGGTAAGTCCCTCCTCAAGAACATTGTCCTGGGTCAGCTTGTAAATCGTGAAAAGACCTTTTTCCTTCTCACGAATCTCGGCAAAACGTTCGATCCGCTCCTGCTTCCGCTTTTCACGATCCTCCTCAGCTTTTGCAGCCTCAGCTTTGCGCTCCTCAAGATTGAGCGAAATTTTGTTGTTCTCGATGCGCTCCTTCTCAGTTTCAACATCGTGAAGAATGTAACCGAAACCGGTCCGGGACGCGACCCGTGCATTCGAAGCCCGCTGCAGGGAATCGTATGGCAGCGGCTTTTCAAAGAAGGGGTCATAGCGACTCGGTTGAATCGGATCAACCTCCAGCGCATTGGGAAGCGTCGCCTCTCCGATCTCGGCAATGTCGAGCAGTGACGGAAGCTGCACTTCAGGAACCACACCGTCACGCTGGGTCGAGTGACCGTTGATGCGATAGAAGGTCTGAATTGTCAGTTTCAAGGCACCCTGCTGAGTCGTCTCGCGATTGAAAGGCAGGATGATCCGATTCGTAAGAACGGGGCGGAGCTGCTGCACAGTTCCCTTACCGAAGCTGGACTGACCACCGACGATGACGGCCCGTCCCGTGTCCTGCAAGGCTGCCGCAAAAATCTCGGAAGCACTCGCACTCGCGCGGTTGATGAGCACGATCATGGGACCGCCGTATACCGCGTTCGCATTGCGGGAAAATTTCTGTTCACGGTTGCCGCGCCAGTCGATCGACTGAACGACAGGTCCCTTGCGGATGAAAAGCCCGGTCATATTGATCGCCTCTTCGAGGGAACCACCGCCATTGTCACGCAGATCAACGACGAGCCCGTCCATACCTTCGATCGCGAGACGGGTGAGGAGGCGACGCACGTCTGTCGTTGTGCTCGTGTTTCCGCCGTCCATGTCCGCGTAGAAAGAGGGAAGTGTGATCCAGCCGAGCTTTTGCTCTTCGCCCATGGGATCTTTCGTGATAATGAGATCCGCCGTCGCGAGACTGTCCTTCAAATCAATCGTTTCGCGCACGATGTCGATGAATTTAATATCTGTCGCCTCCACCGCAGGAACGACCTTAAGCCGAACCGTGGTTCCGATTTCGCCGCGGATCAGATCAACGATGTCGGAAAGTTTCTTCTCAACGACATCGACGAATTCACCGTCGGTTCCCTGAGCCACCCCGATAACGCGGTCCTTCACTTCGAGCACACCACCTTTTGCGGCCGGTCCGCCGACAACGAGTCCCTCAATGGTCGCGCCGCCCTGCTCTTCGTCTTTCTGGAGCATCGCCCCGATTCCGGTGAGGGACTTGTTCATCCCGATGCGGAAGTTGTCATACTGCTGCTGCGAGAAATACTCGGAGTGCGGATCATAGGCACGGGCAATCGATTTGATGAAAAGAGTCGCGACGTCCTCAGTCTCGTTTTCGCCGATACGCTTCAGAATTCGGTCGTAACGATCGGATACTTTCTCGTAGATGGTTTTCTTATCCTCATCCGTCTTCTTTTTCTCAGGAAGCGTCTCGCCTTTTTCAGCGGCTTCTTTTGCCTTCTTCGCCTCCTCTTTCGCCACCGCGTCAGCGATCAGTTTTTCACGAATGAGATCACCCTCGATGAGGTTTCTCCAGAGCTGATCATGTGCTTCGCCGGCCGTGGCCCATTCGGACTCCTTGCGGGAAATTTCAACGAACCGGTCCGAGTCGTAGGTAAACGTGTCAGGCTTCGCGAGGCTCTTCGCCAGTTCAACCCGGTCCTGAAGGCGCTTTTCGTAAACCGCGTAGATCTCGTATGCCGCCGGAATCGACTCGTTTCGCACGTAATCGTCGATCAACAATTCATAATCACGACGAAAGCCATCGACGTCTTCTTTGGTGAAGTAAATCCGGCTGTAATCGAGAATCTCAAGATAGGATTCGAGGACACGCGCCGACATCTTGTCGTTGAAAGGCTGACGGAGAAAGTGTTCCTCCTCAAGCATTCCGGTAACGCGCCGGGCGAGATCCCCGTATTGCGTTTCTGAATAGGATTTCTGTCCTGTGCTGAAAAGCGTTACGACGGCCAGAAAAAGAGCGAGAGAAGACTTCGACCGGGAGGTCAGTTGCTGGAGAAAGATCATAAGAATGTTTGGAAGGCCGGGGCCAAATGCGGGCAATAATCTAAAGTTGCCGTTTCGGGCCAAAAGCTTACACAAAAAGCGTTGCCATTAAAGTCTTTTGTCTGACGCACTCGGGGTGGATTTAGGCGAGTGGAATTGCAAAAAGTCCGAATTATGGGAGTATCTGCGGTTGATGGATTCCCCTTCCTTTTTCCGCTCCACCGCTTTCAAGATCGCCGTGTTTCTCGCCGGCACCGTCGTAATCGGGGCGATTCTGGCACCCTTTCTCTACTGGGGAGGAAAGTATGTCGTGAGCGAAGAATGGCTCAAAGGCGGGATTCTCGACAGCATCAACGGCTCAATGGAGCGCGGTAAATTCCCCCGCTACTTCAACCGTTCAATTCTCGCGGGGGCACTCATCATGCTATGGCCGACCCTGAAATGGCTCAACGCGGGCGGCACGAAAAAGAAGCAGTCGATCTATGACGCCCTCCTCCTGAAACGCGATCCCCGATGGTGGAAGGACTGCCTCATCGGCTTTCTCATCGCTGCGATCAGCCTGCTCGCTCTCGGTTGGTTCTACGTCGCGCAGGGCTGGTATGTGACCGGCGAACTCACCAAGTCTATCCCCTCCATTCTCGTAAGCGCCCTCATCACCGGCTTCGCGGTGGGCTTTCTCGAGGAGTTCGTCTTCCGGGGCGCGCTCCACGCCGTTCTCGCCAAACTGCTGAAACCGAAGGTGTTATTCACCGTCATTGCTGTCTTTTTCGCCCTGATCCACTTTTTCAACGCTCCCAAAACCCTTGAAGTCCCCGATATCACCGCCACCTCCGGTTTCTGGATGGTGGGGGCTATTTTCAAACACTTTTTCAGCCAGTTCGCCAATCCCTACTTCCTCTTCGCCGAATTTGCGGTTCTCCTCGCGATCGGCCTCATCCTCGGCTACACCCGAATGAAAACCAGGTCGCTGTGGCTTGGAATCGGGCTGCACGCCGGATGGGTTTTCGGAGTGAAAACGCTCAGTTCGACGACCTCACGGGCGTTCGGCCCCGCCGAAATGATGCCCTGGCTCGGAGATTCCCTGCGGGTCGGCGCCGTTTCCTGCATCGTCCTCTGCCTCACAGGGGCAGTGATCGTTGTCTGGTTGCGAAAACGTCCCGGCCGCGCTTTTTCTGAAACGCAAAGATGAGCCGTTTCCTGCGCCTCAAGCAATCGGTCAAAGGCTGGGTTTTCCCGCCTGCCTGCGGCGCCTGCGACACACCCCTCTCCGCCGACCGGCAGATCATGAGGCCTTTCCTCTGCGAAAGGTGCGAAGCAACTCTGCAAACCATCGGCAACCACTACTGCTCGATTTGTGGGCAAAGTTACGAATCGGGTGAAACCGGCGCTTTCCGCTGCGCCAACTGCGGCGGGCGGAATCTCGGGATCGATTTCGCGGTCAGCGCCTACCGGAGCTCCGGAGTCGCCCGCGATCTCATGCATCGCTACAAATACCGGAAACAACTGCACCTTTCGCGGCTCATGGGCTCCCTCATGGCTCCGGTTTGGAACGATCAGCGGCTGCACCGGCGGGACTGGATCGTCGTTCCGGTTCCCCTGCATCCAAAACGAATGCGGACGCGCGGCTTCAATCAATCCCACGAAATAGCGCTCGAAATGGTCAAATGCGGCACCCCGGGGCCGGACCTCCGCCTCCAGCCGATGCTGAAACGGGTCCGGCACACGATTCGTCAGGCGCGGCTCGACCGGAAAGAGCGCCTCGAGAATTTGCAGGGCGCTTTCGAGCTGATTCCGGGGGCTCCAGTCGAGGAGGAAAGCGTCAGCATCCTCCTTGTCGACGACGTCATTACGACGGGAACAACCGTTTCAGAATGCGCTCTCGTGCTGCGCGAAACCCTCGATATCGACGTCATTGCAGCCGTCTCCGTGATGCGCGGATGACGAATTCAGTTGTGAATTGACCATTTTTCTTTAAACTTCCGATGCTCGCACGGGTGAGCCGAACACACGCATACACGTATTTAGCACCGTTTCTGATATGGGGATTTTTAAAAAGCGCTCGATCAAATCACTGGGAAAGAAGAAGTCCGACATGCCCGAAGGCCTGTGGAACAAATGTCCTTCCTGTGGCGCGATCATTGATGAAATCACCCTCGAACAGCGTCACCGCGTTTGTAACAAATGTGAGCATCACTTCATTCTCACCTCGCAGGAGCGGGTTCAAATGCTGCTCGATGCAGACACTTTCGAAGAAATGGACGCCAATGTCGAAGGCGTCGATTGCCTCGGTTTCAAAGGCTACGCTGACAAAATCAAAGCGAACCAGAAGAAGACCGGCCTCAAGGAGGCAGTTCTCACCGGCCGCGGAACCATTTTGGACCAACCCGTCACTCTCGGCGTGATCGACTTCCGCTTTCTCGGCGGCAGCCTCAACTCCGCTGTGGGGGAAAAACTGACCCGCGCAATCGAAGTCGCCACAGCTGAAAAGCGCGCCGCGATCATCGTAAGCGCCTCCGGCGGCGCCCGTATGCACGAAGGTATTTACAGCCTGATGCAGATGGCTAAAACAAGCGGCGCACTCGCCCGCCATCACCAGGCAGGACTTCCCTACATCTCCATTTTGACGCACCCCACCACCGGTGGTGTCACCGCGAGTTTCGCCACCATTGGCGACATCATTATGGCCGAGCCAAAATGCATGATCGGTTTCGCCGGTCCACGCGTCATCAAGGAAACAACCCACCAGGATCTCCCCGCCGGCTTCCAGACCGCTGAGTTCCTTCTCGATCACGGTCTCATCGACGTCATCGTCCCGAGAGCCGAGATGCGCGAGAAACTGGGTCAACTCCTCGGCTTCATGATGCCGCAGCAGAAGACCGCCTAGGCTTTCCTGCCGATACCTTTTGATTAAAGCGCCTCACCGGCTCATTCCGGGGGGCGCTTTTTTTTATATCAACTCCCGCATCGGCTTGTAGCCGTCGACGAGGTAGTGCGGACGTCCTGACAGGTCCTCAATCGTAACCTCGTTGGCGTTGATCCCGAGCTGATGATAGAGCGTCGCGAAAACTTCGCCGAAGTGAACCGGTCGTTCGTCGATCTCGCCTCCGAGACGATCCGTCGCCCCGATGACCTGTCCCGCTCTCAGGCCGCCACCGGCGAGAAGCGCCCCACCGACACGCGGCCAGTGATCACGGCCGGCATCTTTGTTGATCATGGGAGTTCGACCGAATTCGCCCCAGGCAACGACGAGAGTGTCATCGAGCATCCCGCGTTCATCGAGATCCTCGATCAGAGCGCTGAGCCCCTGATCAAACAGCGGCGCATGAGAACGCATCCCTTTGAAATTGTTGCTGTGAAAATCCCATCGCCCGAAGTTCAGGGTCACGCAGCGGGCCCCGGCCTCGACGAGACGGCGGGCCATTAGAAAGTGCTCGAGGTTCCGCGGAGCACCGTCTCCGACATTCTTCGGATCCCCTTTCCCGTAGCGCTCACGCACCCTGGGATCCTCCCGCTCAAGATCGAGGGCCTGCGCCAGCTCACTCGACGTCAGCAATCCAAAGGCCTGGTCGTGAAATTCATCGAGCCCCGACATCACCCCGGTGCGATCCGCCTCCCTTCGGAAATGATCAAAAGACTGAAGAAGCCCTTTCCGCTCATCGAGGCGCGACGCGGAAATAGCACTGAGATTGAGATCCTCTTTTCCGGGACCGGAAGGTTTAAATGGCCCGTTCGCAAACCCGAGAAATCCCGGTTTACCGGATGATCCGTATGGCGGGTGTCCCGCTTTCGGCGCGAGGCCCACAAAGCCCGGAATATTGGGGTGCTTCGACCCCATCAAATTTGACATCACCGAACCGATCGATGGCCAGCCACCCGGAGGTTGCCCCACCATATTCAGTGTCGAACCGACCTTTCCGGTGTAGCACATGAATGAATCATGACTGCCGTTCGGCGCACCGTAGAGCGAACGGATCGGAACGCACTTGTGCATGATCTTCGCCATCTTCGGCATCAGCTCACAGATCTCGAGTCCATCCAGACTTGTCGGGATCGGTTTAAACTCTCCCCGGATCTCGGAGGGAGCATCCATTTTCAAGTCATACATGTCCTGGTGAGGGGGTGCCCCCGCCATGTAGATCATGATGACCGACTTCTTCGAATTGCGAAGCCCTGCAAGTTGCTCGGCCTGTAGCAATTGCGGCAGGGAAGCTCCGCCCATTCCGAGAGCCCCAATCTTCAAAATATCACGACGTGAAAATCCATCACAGAATCGCGACCGCGTGTTTTCAGAACCGGCAATGGAAAGCATCCAAAAACCTACGGATAATTTTCAGCTTTGCGCGAGACGCATTCGCGGGTCCCCGATCACCCATATTGATCAAGCCAGTCGATCAGCCGCCGCTCGAATTCTTCAGGCGCTTCCGCGAAAATAAGATGCCCGACCCCTTCGAACAGATCCAGTGTCGCCGTCGGAATTCGCCCCGCGTAGTTGATCTGATGCTCAGCCGGAATGATGGGATCTTTCAACCCTGCCATCACCAGAACAGGATGATGAATCTGATCTGCCTCATCGAGGATATTCATATGGATGAGATAGCGGAAAAAGGCACGCAGCGCACAAATGGGATGCTTTTGCACATCCGGGAAAACGAGCCGCATCGTCGGATCAAAATGTGGATAGCTCAGCATCCGCCTCCACTTTCGCGCGTAGGTGAGCGACGCCAACTTTAGAAAGATCGCATGGCGCTTCAAAATCCACCACCCCGTGAAAAACGCAGCCTTGCGGAGGAGATTACCCGCGGAGAGGAATTGCAAAGCGCCTTCCAGCCCCTTCGCCTTTCCCGTCGCAAAACCGCCAATCGACACAATCGAAGCGACCCTGTCCGGAAACTTGGCCGCGTAATTCAGGGCAACAAAGCCACCCAGCGAATGCCCCACGAGATGAAATTTACCCTCCGGTATCAGAGCATCAACCGGCTTCGCCAACAGTTCAGCGAGAAGCGATTCTGTAATCTCCTGTTTAGAAACATCCCCGTCAAAAGTGCTCGGATAGTGAAACGGAAGACTCACCGAATACCACGAACGGTGATTCTCAAGATCCTCATACATCGCCTTCTCCCAGAAGCGAACGCTCATGGTGAGCCCGTGTATCCAAACAACAGGCAGGCGGTCAGCCTCTTCATTCTCGTGCGCGATACAGGCAATGCGATGCCCTGCATGCTCAACGAAAGTAATCCGGGAATCCGACATCGCAGTCACCATACCTGCATTACGGCAAAACAGGAGAATCGAATTCGTACACTCAAAAACTACCGGTAGTTCGTCAAAAAGGTTTCGAGGCTCTCCCTGCTGTAGCCTTCAAGATCACGTATCGATTCCGGCACACCGCCAAGCCCCAGATCGAACCCGGGAGTCGGCTTCACAAACCACGGCCCCTGTTGCCCTGCGTAGACGACCGTTCCTTTTTGATCGACGACAAAAAGACGCGATGGCCAGGCCGCCCATTGAACTGCCTGACGGTCATTGATCGTGTCGGTCAAAACCGGAAACTCAAGCGAGTGCTGCTTCGCAAACTCAAGCGCGAGGTGAGCGCGCCCCTTCAGCGTATTCGGATCGTCGATTGAAAATTGCTTTCCCGGAGCCCCGTCCGCAACGCTTTCCGGGGGATGCGCTTCCCGAATGTAAATCAGAACAAACTGGAAACGATCACTGAAAGTCTTCGCGAGCTTACTCATCTCCGGAGCCGCCTCCTGAGAGCAGGTGCAGGAATTACTCGCAAAAAACAGGACGACCGGCTTTTCCCGGTGCAAATCAGAGAGACGAACTTCCTTTCCGCCCTTTGCATCGACAACAACTGTCTCAGGGGCTTTCTCAGCAACGACAGGAGCATTGAAAAGCCGCGACTTAATCATGTCGTGAACATGGGCACTGCCCGCGACCGGCTTTCCCGCCCACTGATCCGTCACGGGACGCTCAGATGTCTCAGCATTCCCAAATGAGCTCCCGAAAGCGATCCAAAGAACAGCAACAATAGAAAATTGGAATCGAAGGCTCATGCAGCGCTAATCATCGCACCAACGATAGAACCTTACAATGCCGCAATCTCGCGCACGAGAGCCGGACCGCGATAGACGAGCCCCGTATAAACCTGCACAAGTGCCGCCCCTGCATCGAACTTGGCCTGAGCATCCGCAGCGCTCATGACCCCGCCGGAGCCGATCACAGGGATACTCTCATCCATCTCGGTGCGGAGAAGGCTGAGAATTTCGGTCGAGTGTGTCGTGAGAGGTGCCCCGCTCAATCCACCCGCTTCACCGGCGGCGGGATGACCCGCGACCGCGTCGCGTGCAATCGTCGTGTTCGTCGTGATGACCCCGTCGATCTTCGTTTCACTGAAAACCGAAGCGAGCGCCTTCACCGCGTCTTCCGCGAGATCGGGAGCAATTTTAATCACGATAGGAACGCGCTTGCCGCCGTGGTCCGGCGCAATCCGGTCGCGCACTTCCTGCAGGCGCGTCACGAGTTCACGACAAAAACCCTCGGTCTGGAGATCGCGGAGACCTTTCGTGTTCGGTGAGGAAAGATTGGCAGTCACATAGTCCGCCGCCCCGTATACGCCTTCGAAACATTTCAGGTAATCATCGAGAGCATTCTCATTCGGTGTATCGAAGTTTTTACCAATATTAATCCCGAGAACGCCGCTGAATTTCCTCTTCGACTTCGCGACATTTTCCAACAAACCATCGACACCCGGATTGTTGAACCCCATCCGGTTGATGATCGCCTCGTGTTCCTTAAGACGGAAAAGACGCGGCTTCGGATTTCCAGGCTGCGGACGCGGCGTCACCGTTCCGACCTCAACGTGACCAAATCCAATTGATCCAAAAGCACTCACCGCAGATCCCGTTTTATCCAAACCTGCCGCGAGACCGACCCGGTTGGGAAATTTCAACCCCATGACCTCGACGGCGCCGGATTCAACAGGGTTAGGTGTAGGACCTGACCCTGTTAGATTCGCCAAAACGCCCATACTGTCCGCCGCCTTCATCATCGAGAGAGTGACGTGGTGTGCAGTTTCAGCATCGAGAGCAAAAAGGAAGCGCCTCGTGAGCGGGTAAAGATCAGCCATGGGGAATTGCTACACCTTACCCAAGTCCTAAGCAACCGGCGAGGTGGATGCGCCCGCGGGATCCCGCGACGCCCCGACACCGCTGCCGCTGCCGCTGCCTTTGGGCAAAAGGCATCCACCTTGCAAGCCGCACAATATGACGGAAACTACCGCATGAATCGCATTGTCGCCGGAGCCGCTGCACTGAACCAAATCCCGCTCGACTGGGACGGGAACTGCCGTCGCGCCGTTGTCGCGATTGAAGAGGCACGCGAGTCCGGTATCGGATGGCTCTGCCTGCCTGAGCTCGCCATCAGCGGCTACGGCTGCGAGGACATGTTTCTTTCCCCTGAACTTGGCGAAAGAGCCCTCGGTTCACTCACGAAACTGGCGAAAGAATGCAAAGGCATCGTCGTCGCAGTAGGCCTTCCCGTCTGGTTCGAAAGCAGTGTCTACAACGCCGTCGCGCTCATCGCCGATGGCGAAATCGTCGGACTGGTCGCGAAGCAGAATCTGGCAGGCGACGGACTCCATTACGAGCCCCGCTGGTTTAAGCCGTGGCCCGAAGGTGCCGTCGAAACCCTGCAAATAGGCAAAGAGAACGTGCCCGTCGGCGACCTTGTTTTTGACGTCGGCGGCGTTCGCCTCGGCTTCGAGATTTGCGAAGACGCCTGGGTCGCGAACCGCCCCGGAACCCGTCTCGCCCGGCGCGGGGTCGATCTCATTTTCAATCCCAGCGCGAGCCATTTCGCCTTCGGCAAACAGCTTGTTCGCGAGCGATTCGTCCTCGAAGGATCACGCGCTTTCTCCTGCGGATACGTCTACGCCAATCTCCTTGGAAACGAAGCCGGGCGCGTCATATACGACGGCGGCACCGTGATCGCCTGCGGAGGTGAGTATGTCGCCGAAGGGCGTCGCTTTT